>MPCW01000021.1 GCA_001874325.1 Flavobacterium sp. MedPE-SWcel
TTTAACGATGATTTATTTTTAAATAATCTATATACTATAATCAGCATACCACCAATGATGAGATTTAATAGTATTAGTTTAATAAATAGATTATTAAGTATACTGTTTTCTTTTTTTAAAAAATTTATAATACTAGTACTTATAAGTCCTATAAATACGATGAGCCATATAAAATAGAATGCTATAATAGAATGAAACGCAGTATGCTTGTAATCAATTTTTTTCATTGTACATATATATTATAAAAGTTCTAATATTTAAGTTAGTGATATTTTTATTAATTCAATAATTTGGAATAGTTAATTCTGTTGTAAAACAACATTGTGCTGGGTTTTTATTAAATAAATTGTTAATTTTGCGTTATATTAATTATATTTATCATGTGTTGTGATAAGAGCCCCCGCTCCCTATATAAATTAACTTTACTTATTAGCGATGAAATTAAAAGAACTTAAATCTTGGATTAATAAGCTCTCTGATGCAGAACTTGAAAAAGAGTTACGTTATAACTCGATGGATTATGGGATTTCGGGAGGTATAACCGAAATTATTCGTTCTGACGAAAATCTATACTACGTAGGAGATCAACCCGTGCTTTTGCATACAAGTGCCGAATTATTAAAAATGGGTTACTCGAAAGAAGATATAGAAAAGTTTGAAGTAGAAGTACCTCAAGGCTGTTACTATATTGAATTAAGTAACGAGTATAGTATTCTAGAAAGATTTACAGATTAAAGAATACTATTTGTAAATAAAAAAAGAGAGTTTATTAATAAACTCTCTTTTTTTATAGTATCCTTAAATTTCAAAATTTAGTTTGAAGTAAGGTTTCTTTGACTTCTCTTTGAAAAATAGTAATAAGCAAAAGCAACAGCTGCAAAAGCTAAAATAATAAGTTTAGTGTTAATTGGAGCTACAGGATCATCTCCTTCAACACCTCCAGGACCACTTCCGTCTTCATCACCAGGTGACTGAGCGTATAGTGTAAATTCACTTGCTAAAAGGAAGAGAATAACATAAGATTTTAAAAATAAATTTTTCATACTTTTGGGATTTAATTTCTTTAGCAAAATTAGGTATATAATTCAAAAAAAAAAAACATATATATGTTTTTTTTAGGTTAATAAATATATCATAGTATATATTTATGGTTGATGTAACTATTTGATTATTTAAATATTACATATTCAATAACTTTTTAAGATAAAGATTTAATCTTTAGTGTTAGGTTATTGTTTAGTGCTGTTTTTAATTACTGATTACTTTTATTTTAATTAACTTTATTAAAAGATAGATCCCTTGTAATTTTATAATTTGTTAAGACCTTTTATTATAAAATAGGTTTAAGTAAATTTGTAGCATATATATATAATGTGGATAAGGAAATTATTATAATAATAGGGGGGCCAGGTTCTGGAAAAACAAGTCTTATAGAAGGACTTATAGGTAAAGGGTATACTTGTTATCCGGAAATATCAAGAGAAGTTACTTTAGAAGCAAGGCGACAAGGAATAGAACAACTTTTTCTTGAAAAACCATTGTTGTTTAGTGAATTGTTACTGGAAGGTAGAAAAAAACAACATACTGCTGCTATTGCAGATGAAAGTGACATTATTTTTATTGACCGTGGTTTACCTGATGTTTTAGCTTATATGCACTATATAGGAGACTCTTACCCTTCTTTTTTCGAAGATGCTTGTAAAGAATATAGATATACCAAGGTTTTCTTTTTACCACCTTGGAAAGAAATATATGTTGCAGATGAGGCTCGTTATGAAAGTTATGAGCAAGCTGAGCTGATAGCAGATCACTTACAAGAGACATATAAAAATTATGGATACGAATTAATAGAAGTACCAAAAGATACTGTCGATAACAGAATTCTATTTATATTAGAGCATCTTTCTTAATATTATATGCAACAACCCCTTGATATTCTCAAGAAGTATTGGCAACACGATAGCTTTAGAGAGCCGCAAGATAAAATAATTCAGACTGTGCTTGAAGGTAAAGATGCATTTGCATTAATGCCTACAGGCGGAGGAAAGTCAGTGTGTTTTCAAGTACCTACAATGATGAAGTCGGGGTTATGTCTTGTAATTTCTCCTTTGATTGCTTTGATGAAAGATCAAGTAGTTAATTTATCTACTAGAGGTATTAAAGCTATTGCATTGACGGGAGGTTTGTCGTCTGATGCCATAAGTGATCAGTTAGATAATTGTAAGTTTGGAGATTATAAATTTTTATACGTTTCACCTGAAAGATTGCAGGCTGACTGGATAATTGAACGTATAAAAGAACTACCTATAAGTATAGTAGCCATAGATGAGGCTCATTGCGTTTCGCAATGGGGACATGATTTTAGACCTGCATATCTCAAAATAGCAAAGCTAAAGACACATTTACCACATGTACCTTTTTTGGCTTTAACAGCATCTGCAACAAAAAGAGTTCAGGAAGATATTATTACACAATTAGGGTTAGAAAATCCAGTTGTTTATAAAAAGTCATTTGCAAGAGAGAATATTGCTTATATGGTTTTTGAAACTGAAGACAAACTTTATAGAATACAGCAAATACTAACAAAGAACCCACAGCCTTCTATCATATACGTTCGCAACCGTAAATCGTGTCATGACGTTTCCCAACAATTATCATCATTAGGTTTTAAGACTACTTATTATCATGGAGGGGTAAAGGAGAAAGAAAAGGAAGCAAACATGAATGCTTGGATGCAAGAACGCGTACAAGTAATAGTAGCTACAAATGCTTTTGGTATGGGTATAGACAAAGCAAATGTAAAAACGGTTATACATATACAGCTACCAGAAAATCCAGAAAATTATTATCAAGAAGCGGGTAGAGCAGGGCGTAACGGAGAAAAATCATTTGCTGTGTTATTAGTAAATAAGTCAGATAGCACTGTTACTAAAAATCAATTTATAAAAGTGCTACCTGATAGAAAATTTTTGAAAAAGGTATACTCTAAATTAAATAGTTATTTACAGATAGCTTATGGAGAGGGTATAGGTGAAACTTTTTTATTTAATATAAATGAGTTTTGCAGGCAATACGATTTTTCTATAGTAAAAGTATATAATGTATTACAATTTTTAGATAGGCAAGGAATTGTTACTTTGTCAAAGCATTTTTCAGAAAATATAAGTTTACAGTTTTTATTGCCTAGTAAGGAGGTTTTACGATATATAAGCCTTAATCCTGCTGATGAAGATATAATTTTAGCTATTTTGAGGAACTATGCAGGAGTTTTTGATATGGAGACCTCAATTAATACTAATCTGATTACTAAAAAATCTAAAAAGTCAGAGCAAGAATTATTAAACTTAATGAGTCGTTTACAGCAGAAAGGTGTTATTAATTATACTAGTAAGGGGAGTGATAGTAGTCTTACCTTTAACGAAGTTAGAGAAGATGATCTTACTATTAATAAAATAGCTGTTTTTTTGGAAAAGCAGAATGAGATTAAAGTAAGGCAGTTTGAGGCTATTGTTGATTATGTAGAAAACGAAGCTAGATGTAAACAGCGCCTAATATTAGATTATTTTGGAGAAGAAAAGAGTAGCGATTGCGGAATTTGCTCTTACTGTATAACTAAAAGTAGAGTGCCTAAAAGTATACCTGACCTTGCGAATAAGGTACTGGAGTTATTAGTTGCAGCACCTTATAGTTCACGTGAAATAGAAGAAAAATTAGGGTTAACCTCTAAAGAAACAGTACATGTTTTACAGGTTTTAATGGAGAATGAAAAGATTAAAATAAATATAAATAACCAATACACTTTAAAGTAATGGAACGCTTACGAATTGTTTTTATGGGAACCCCTGAATTTGCAGTGGGAATTCTAGACGCTATATATCAAAATGATTATGAAATTGTAGGGGTAATAACAGCTCCAGATAGACCTGCAGGGAGGGGGCAAAAAGTAAAGTTTTCTGCTGTTAAGGAATATGCTCTTGAAAAGGATTTAAAGCTATTACAACCTACAAACTTGAAAGACGAAGCTTTCTTAGAAGAGTTAGAAAGCTTAAAGGCAAATTTACAAGTAGTTGTCGCTTTCCGTATGTTGCCTACTCAGGTGTGGAAAATGCCAAAACTTGGAACGTTTAATTTACATGCTTCATTGTTACCTCAATATCGAGGTGCAGCTCCTATTAACTGGGCTATTATTAATGGAGAAAAAACTACAGGTGTAACTACATTTTTTATAGATGAAAAGATAGATACAGGCGCTATAATATTGAAAGATGAGGTTGTTATAGAACCTAATGAGTTAGCAGGAGAGTTACATGACCGCCTTATGGTATTAGGAGTAGGTACTGTTTTAAAAACATTAAAGCTTGTAGAAGAAGGAAAGGTTGAAACAACAATTCAGCCTATAGATAGTGATATTAAAACGGCTTATAAATTAAATAGAGATAATTGTCAAATTGATTGGACAAAATCGGGAGAAGATATAAATAATCTTATACGAGGATTAAGTCCTTATCCTGCGGCTTGGACTTTTATTGCTGATAATGATAAAGAGTGGAATGTAAAGGTTTATAATGCTTCTTTTGTAAAGGAAGAGCATGATTTAGAAATAGGTAAATTAGTTGTCGATAAAAAAGTAATTAAGACTGCTGTTAAAGATGGCTATATTGTATTTAACAATTTACAGTTTCCAGGTAAGAAAAAAATGACATCCGTGGAATTGCTTAACGGAATGAAGTTTTCTGAGGAAGCTATGGCTAAATAGTTAGTAAACATAAGGGTTTACGAAAAATTAGAAATTCCAAGCATCATTGTTAACAAATGACATGAAGTTATTAACAATTGGGTTTAAAAAATTGCAAAATACTTGCGTAGTATGGATTTCCTTTTAAATTTGTAGGACAGGATACGGAAAAACATTAAATTTAAACCAAACAATTAATAACAATTATTATGAACAAATCAGAATTAATAGACGCAATGGCTGCAGATGCAGGAATATCTAAAGGTGCTGCAAAAAAAGCACTAGAATCTTTTATCGGTAATGTAGAAGGTGCATTAAGTGATGGTAAAAGAGTATCTCTTGTAGGTTTCGGTTCATGGTCTGTGAGTAATAGAGCGGCTAGAGAAGGAAGAAATCCTCAAACAGGTGCTACTATTCAAATAGCAGCTAAAAACGTTGTAAAGTTTAAGCCAGGAGCAGAACTTGAAGGCGCTGTTAACAAATAATTAGACAATTATTAAGTATATAAAGCCTCTCATTTGAGAGGCTTTTTTTATGAGGTTTCTTAATTCTATTTTTGGAAATCGTGTTTTTTTTAACTAAATTTATTTCAAATTGAGCGCCTATGATTTCATCACAGCCGAAAAAAGGACACTTGCTTATTGCAGAACCTTCGACAATAGGAGATCTATCATTTAATAGGTCGGTGGTTTTATTGGCCGATCATAATACAGAAGGTTCCGTAGGTTTTATATTAAATAAACCTTTGGGTTTTGTTATAAAAGATCTTATTCCTGAAATAAGTGGAGATTTTGAAGTTTATAACGGAGGGCCTGTAGAGCAAGACAACTTATATTTTATACATAACATTCCAGAACTTATTCCTAATAGTATAGAAATATCTAATGGTATTTATTGGGGTGGAGACTTTGAGTCTACCAAAGAGCTAATAAATAAAGGAATGATTAAAAGTAATGATATTCGTTTTTTTCTAGGGTACACTGGCTGGGATGCTCACCAATTAGAAGACGAATTGGAGGAAGAATCTTGGATAGTATCTGAGAATAGTTACCAAAATAAAATTATTGGTAAATCAAGTACCTCATTCTGGAAAGAAAAAATAATGGAGTTAGGTGGCGATTATTTAATATGGTCTAACGCTCCAGAAAATCCTACTCTAAACTAATCCTAGCCGTATTTGAGCATTTAACTTCTTTAGTAAATCGGCTGCTAAATCATTACCATACTCTTTCTTTCTATACTTAGTAATAGGTTGTATACCAGTAATTACATTAGTAATAAATAACTCATCAGCTTTTTGTAAGTCAAATGGAGATATAGATGCTTCTATAACTTCAAGTTCTTCTTTTTTCTTAGCTATTGCTAACACTTGCTTTCTCATAACACCGTTAAGGCATCCATCGGCTATAGGAGGAGTAGTTAACTTGTTTCCTTTTAGCATGAATAAGTTGCTTTGTAGTGCTTCTACAACGTTTTTATCATTATTTAGTACCAAGCAGTTTTCTAGGCCATTTTCGCTTGCAAAAACGCTCCCTGTAATCTGAACCATTTTATTGGTCGACTTTAGGGTAGAAAGTAATTGTTTTGTGATATAAAAGTCTTTAAATAAATCAACTTCATACTTGCCTTCTAAAAATTGATATACTGGTTTATCAAGTACATCAGCAGTTATAATAAATTCAGTATTATTATCAGTAGGGAGGTAATAACCACCTGATTTTCTAAAGAAAGTAAGTCTGGCACGAGCAGAATTTGAGTAGTTTAGCTTTTGTACTAGTTCAAGAACTTTTTCTTCCATGTATTCCATAGTAAAATACATTGGTATTTCCATTCTTACTATTCGCATAGAAGCCATTAGTCTAAAGTAATGATCTTCAATAAAAAGTACCTTTCCGTCTAGAATCTTTAAGGTTTCAAAAATGGCATCTCCATAAAGAAATGCTCTATTTTTGTGTATTATAATATCAGATTCAACTACTAAATTCCCGTTATAACTAATCATAAAAAAAGCCCTATTTTTAATAGGGCAAATATAACTTTAATAGCATTGATATCCTAAACAGATCCTAAAACATGTTTTAGATCAGATATTTGATTTTCCCAAAGTTGTTTAGCTTCTTCCACATCATCTTCAGTAGCAAAATCAACAATTAGTATAGAAACATCTTTTGTTATTTCATCAACAAGTATTTTTATTTCAAAATAGTATTCTCCATCATCATTGTTATCGTCTACCCATCTGAATTTAACGCGTTCTCCTGCCTTTTTAGAAGACATTCTCGCTTTTTCTTCAGAATCATCCCAAATGAAAGTGAAAAATTCACCTCTAGAGTTAACATTGTCTGCAAACCATTCAGATAACCCCGATGGAGTTGATATATATTGAAATAAAAGTTGAGGAGATGAAGTTATCGGAAGTTCAAGTTCATACTTTATTTTTTCGTCCATTGGTATATAAAATTTTTCCGAATATAGAATAATATATAGTGAAAAAAAAGTATTTGGTAGAATTATTTTTTAGAAAAAATATATTTGCAGACTTTAAATAAAGTCTTATATTTGCACCCGCATTGAGAGAATAACAATGCATTACCAAAAATGGCGAGGTAGCTCAGTTGGTTAGAGCGCAGGATTCATAACCCTGAGGTCACGGGTTCAAATCCCGTCTTCGCTACAGTAAATATAAGACTTCTGAGAAATCAGAGGTCTTTTTTTATTTTACGGGTTAAACAATGGTTAAACAAATTACAGTATTTTATGTCTTAAAATGGTTTCTTTTGATGTGAAAAAAAGATTGGTTTATTCAAATTAAATCATATTAAATACCAAAAATTCTCTTGACTTTGGGAAAGTTTGATAAGGTTATTAGACGCGTAGACTTCTTCTATTTGAACTACTTTTACCTCTAGTTGTGAATTGCTTTCAGAATTGTACTTTTATATCAGGATTCACAGGCTTCTAATGAAGCGTTAATTGGAGAAATATATTTGTGCTTACGTTCTTCAGGATTAGGAATATACATATCTCACAACCCACTTAGTAGCAGCATACCCTTGATTAATTGCTACTGGAACTTGATTAATTGCTACTGGAAATTGATTAATTGCTACTGGAAATTGTGCATCAGGAGTAGGGGGGTAATCAGGAAAGACAGCTACTGCACCACTTTTCACTACTAAATCTCGCACTAAACGTCTGTGCGTTGGATAATCTCCAAGTACCCATCCACCATCGTGGAAGAACATAAATACTGGCAAATTGGCTTTTGTACCTTTTGGTTTAACGATATGAATAGTGATTGTTTGACCATCTTGTGTAATTTCTCGTTCTGATTCTTCGATATTACTATAATCATAGGACACTGAATTTTGAGCATTTACAAGAACCTGTCGAGCATCTTTAGGCGATAGTGCTTACAAATGCTTTTAAAAATAATCGGGTATCTTTTGAAATATTTGGGTCTTTTTCACCTGTAATAGTCTGTGCCATAATATTTGTATTTAAATTAATTAAAAGGAATAAAAATGACGCTATCGATAATTTTATCTGTTTCATAATATTTGTTTTTTTTGAATGATTGGCAGGCAGAAAAAATGCTGCCTACCAATTAATCTTTTGTTCGATGTAAATACTTATAGTTCTTTTTCGACCTCTATTCCAATTTTGCCATAGAAATCTTTGTCACCTGTTCTGGATTCCAATAAACCAGGGCCAACTGAAATCTTGAATTAATTTTTCATTTCTTTTATAATACGTCCATGGACCTTTTCGTGTAGCAATCAAAATATTGACAGCAGATATAGTTTTTAAATAACCGGAAACGGTTGGAACAGACATTTCTGCTTTTTCAATTAAATCTTTATTTGTAGCCACAAAATTCCATTCAATAAAACGTTCTTCAAGAAATGCTTCTCCTCCAAAGATATATACCGAAATATTTGCTTGGATTTCAAAACCACATAACTCACTATGCTTAGCTCACACTGTTAGATTTTAGCTTAAAAGCTTATTTACTAAACAAAGCTTCATGTAATACAGCTGCGGCTTGGCTGAGTGCTTCCTGTACACCCGGAATGTGTGATAAAGGATTTAGCATCCCATAATCATGTATCATCCCTTTATAAACTGTAATAGTGGTTCGTACGCCTGCTTCATCTAGTTTACGACCGTATGCAACGCCTTCATCAAATAATATGTCATTTTCTGCAACCTGAATTAATGTAGGAGGTAATCCTTTTAACTCTTCTAATGAAGCGTTAATTGGAGAAACATATTTTTGCTTACGTTCTTCTGGATTAGGAATATACATATCCCACATCCATTTCATTATAGGCGTAGTTAAGAATCTCCCTTGGGCAAATGTTTTGTAAGATGAACGCGTCATATCAGCGTCAACAAGTGGCCATAATAACAGTTGGAATGCTATTTTAGGTCCATTTTTATCTTTAGCCATTAAACTTACCACCGCAGACATATTTCCCCCTACACTGTTTCCAGCAACGGCTAATCTAGATCCATCAACACCTATTTTCTTTCCATTTTCAGAAACCCACTTAGTAGCAGCATATCCTTGATTAATTGCTACTGGAAATTGTGCATCAGGAGTAGGAGTGTAATCTGGAAAAACAGCTACTGCACCACTTTTTACTACTAAATCTCGCACTAAACGCCTGTGTGTTGGATAATCTCCAAGTACCCATCCACCACCGTGGAAGAACATAAATACTGGCAAATTGGCTTTTGCACCTTTTGGTTTAACGATATGAATAGTGATTGTTTGACCATCTTGTGTAATTTCTCGTTCTGATTCTTCAATATCACTATAATCATAGGATACTGAATTTTGAGCTCCTACAAGAACCTGTCGAGCATCTTTAGGCGATAGTGCTTCCAACGGAGGTCCATCACCACTGTTTAATGCTTTTAAAAATAATCGGATATCTTTTGAAATATTTGGGTCTTTTTCACCTGAAATAGTCTGTGCCATAATATTTGTATTTAAATTAATTAAAAGGAATAAAAATGACGCTATCGATAACTTTATCTGTTTCATAATATTTGTTTTTTTTGAATGATTGGTAGGCAGAAAAAATGTTGCCTACCAATTAATCTTTTGTTCGATGTAAATACTTATAGTTCTTTTTCGACCTCTATTCCAATTTTGCCATAGAAATCTTTGTCACCTGTTCTGTATTCCAATAAACCATGTGCTTTACCAATCTCTGATAATGGGAAGACTTTGTTTAAAACAGGTTTTAATTTGTTGGTTTCTACCAATTTGGTCAACTCATCCAATTTATTCCTATTCTGTCTTGTAAAAACAAAATGATAGGTCGCATTTTTCCCCCAGGCGGCAATAAGATTCTGAGGTTTTTCTATATCTACCAATGTTACTACCTGACCCAACTGATTAAGTACTTTTCCGCTATCAGAAAGTGTATTTCCTCCAATGGTGTCAATAATTACATCAACTCCTTTATTGTTTGTTAATTGATTAATTACTTGAAGATAATCTTCCGTTTCATAGTCAATAACAAAGTCAGCACCCAATTCAAGAAGAAATTTATGATGCGCTTTTTTTGCTGTAGTATATACAATTGCTCCCATTGCCTTAGCAATTTGAATGGTTGGGATTCCAACACCACCGGCACCACCGTGCACCAAAATGGTTTGGTTAATTTTGAGTTGTGCTCTGGTAACTAGCATTTCCCAAGCTGTACCTGCTGCCAAGGGAAGTGTTGCTGCTTCTAAATGGCTAATGTTTTTTGGTTTTATAGCTATAATAGACTCATGGGCAACATGAAATTCTGCATAACTACCATGTCCCTTAAAAATCTCAGGGGTATAATACACTTGATCACCAACTTTAAAATTTTCTACACCTGGTCCAAGTTCTACAATCTCTCCTGAGACATCGTGACCTGTAATAACAGGTAATTCCAATTCATTTTTGTAATCTCCACGACGTACTTGGTAGTCTAAAGGATTTACGGAAGTTGCATAAACCTTAACCAAAACTTCCTTGGATTTAGGTGATGGTGTTGGTAGTTCTGCAATTTCAAAACTTTCAATAGAGCCAAACTCTTGTAACATTGCTGCTTTCATAATTTATTTATATTAATTTATACTTTTAGAACATTAGGTTATTAGGGAAAAATCTAATTCTTGAATTAAATTTTTTTATAATTTATCTTTAATATATTGTCCTAATTCTTGGATTAATTTTTCATTTCTTTTATAATACGTCCATTGACCTTTTCGTGTAGCAATCAATATATTGACAGCAGACATAGTTTTTAAATAATCGGAAACGGTTGGAACAGACATTCCCGCTTTTTTTGCTATATCAGATACACATACTCCTAACACTAGCGTTTCATCATTTAATTCTTCTTCCGGAAAATGATTGAAAGGGTCTTTTAACCATTCCAAAATATTTAAACGTGTTTCATTTGACAAAGACTTGATGATTTCTAATAATTTCATTGTTCTATTAATTTTACAAATACAAATTTAGGTAATTACCTAAACACCTATGTTGTTTTCAATAGAGTTTAACAAAATTTTAACGAATAAGTCCTGCTTAAACTTTAAACAGTCCTATTTATTTTTTATACTAGCTTTCAGTTTTCTCGAATTCGCCCAAACCATGTTAGGTATTTTATTGATTATGACTTGAGATATGTTTACCATTTCAACTCGTTTAATAATTTCAAATAAGTTTAGATGCTACTGTAACATTTCCGGTAATTACTTTTTCTATCGGACATTTCGATCCAATTGCTAGCAATTTTTCTAGTTGTTCGTTATTGAGTTGACCAAACAATTGGATTTCTTTAGTAAAATTGATTTGATGGGTGGTTATGTTTCTTTTAAAGCCTACTTTGATATCAACCCTATCCAAGTCCCATCCCTTTCTATCGGCATACATTCTAATGGTCATTGCTGTACAGGCTGCCAAAGAGGACTCAAGTAGTTCTGTAGGGGTAAATCCTAAATCTTGCCCTCCTACACCTATAGGTTCGTCTGCCATAATGATATGGTTTCGAGCTTGTATCTCCGTTTTATATTTTTGTTTTCCAATTGTTGCACTTGTCGTTTTCATCTGTCTTGTATTAGTATTACTTTTTTAACTTAGGAAGTGGCAAAGGCACTTTAATCGTCTCGTTTGGAACCATTGGAAACTTATCCTGCATCCAGTCTTTTTTTGCTTTTTCAATTAAATCTTTATTTGTTGCCACAAAATTCCACTCAATAAAACGTTCTTCAGGAAATATTTCTCCTCCAAAGATGTATACCGAAGTATTTGCTTGGATTTCAAAATCACATAACTCACTATTTTTAGCTACTAAAATTTGTTTGGGGCCATACGTGTGCCCTTCAGATTTTATGGCTCCTTCTAAAATATACAGTGCACTTTCACCATATAAATGTTTACCTATATCAATAGTTTTTGCTTTAACTGACTTGACTTCTATAAAGTACAAAGCACTGTAAACTGGTACGGGAGATTTTTTTCCAAAAGCTTCTCCTGCAATAAGTTTAAAGCTAACGTCATTCTCTGTCCAAGAAGGCAGTTGATTTTCATCTATATGAGCAAAAGAAGGCTCGCACTCCTCATCCTCTTTTGGTAATGCTACCCAAATCTGCAAGCCATGGAGGGGCTTGGCTTTGTCCCGAAGGTAATCTGGAGTCCTTTCGGTATGAACAACACCTTTTCCAGCAGTCATCCAGTTTACCTCTCCCGACTTTATTTCTCGAGCAGTACCCAAACTATCTCTATGAAATACATTTCCTTCAAATAAAAAAGTTAGAGTAGATAATCCAATATGAGGGTGCATATCTACATCCATATTTTCATTCGGTTTTAACTTGACTGGTCCCATATGGTCGATAAAAATAAACGGACCAACCATTCGTTTCTTACGAAATGGCAACAAGCGCCCTACTATAAAGTTTCCTATATCAGCCGCTCTTTCTTCTATGATGAGATTAATATTTGACATTAGTTTGAGAATTTAAGATTACTGATTTGTTTTTGAGTAAGAAGGGGGGATCTTGGATCTGTCATTTTATATTTTTTATATTGAATTATTGTTTTTCTAAGTTTCTATCTGGAATAAACCAGAGCACTGCGATTAAAACGTAAATGCCAACTGCAATCAATGGATTAAGAAAACTTAATCCAGTGCCAATGGCGTAGAAAAGTATAGAAGAATAGACTTTTAATTTACTGGTATACACTTTGTGAATTAGGGCATTTGTAGCGTGATTTTTTCGTAAGGAGTGTACCAGAATCTGCCAAGCTATGCTTGACATAAAAAGAACAAATCCGTAAAGAGCTGTGGGCAATTTCTCAAAATGATTTTCTCCCATATACCCAGTTGCAAAAGGTAATAGGGATAACCAGAATAAAAGATGCAAATTTGCCCACAATACCTTGCCATTAACTGTAGTGGAGGCTTGCATTAAATGATGATGGTTATTCCAGTAAATACCGAGATATATAAAACTCAATATATATGTTATAAAGGTGGGAAGTAGGGGTTTTAAGCTCTGTATGTCATTCCCTTCGGGAACTTTAAGCTCCAGTACCATAATAGTAATGATTATAGCAAGTACCCCATCACTAAACGCTTCTAATCTATTGGTTTTCATCTACAGTTTCTTTATAGCTTAAAGCGCCTGAAGGGCAAGCATCTATTTGACTTTTTAAAGCTTCTACCGAAGCATTTTCTGGCGTAATCCACGGTTTTGCTTTAGGATCGTAAACCCCAGGTAAGGTTTTTACACATACCCCGGCGTGGATACATTTTTTTGGATTCCAGAGTATCGTTACACTGTCTTTTTTATATTCTTTGATAGAATTCATAATTCACTGTTTTTATGATTTAAGTACGTCTTTAATATCGTCTAGTTTTTTAAACATCATAGCAGCAAAGGGGCACAAGGGTAAAATTTTTATGTTCTTCTCTCTGGCCATTTCTACGATTTTATAAAGCAATTGTTTCCCCACTCCTTTGCCTTTAAACTCTGGCTCAACTTCTGTGTGGTCTATTATAATTAATTCTGTTCCTGCTATGGAATAAGTCATCATTCCTGCTCGTTTATCATTTTCCCTTGCCATGGCAAAGCCTTTGGAATCGAGTTCTTTTAATAGTATTTTCATCGTTTTTTAGTTTTAAAATTTTATTTCAGACGTTAACACAAAATGATATAAGGTGTCGCCTCTATTACTGTTTTTGAGAAAGCCTTCAGGGAAAATCACATTAGATTCTAGTTCAAAGAAAACAAACTTATTAAGTTGGTAACCGAGAATTGTACCTATTTGATGCGCAATAAACCTTTTGTTATTCACATCTGGATAATCCAAAGTTAATGCAGCACCATATACACCATCATTTAGGGAATATCGCCAAAAGGCAGCGTAGTCGAAAGAAATTTCCAACTTGTTAAAAGTTGCATTTATATACGGATGAATATCAATTAAGTTCGAGGGACCAAAACGCGCCACCCGACCAAAATATGCTCCACGGGGATACAGGGCATCGAATGTATTTAATTTGTTATCCATAGCGTCGGTATCGCCACTTATAATTTCTGTTTTAATACCTAAACCAAATTCTTTTCCCAAAAAAATCGTTTCTATTTCTAAATTTAATGAAAGTGTCCAAGCTAAAATGTTTTGATTTCCAAACGTTCCAAATTGATATACTGCTTCATTATTATAAGACAGTCTTTTGTACCTCCCAAAATGCCTGAAACCAACGGATGTTCTTCGTTCATTTCCTATACCGCTGTTATAGGTTGCTTCATCATCTTTTTGGTGAAAAATGTAGGCATCTAAATTGATTGCTTCGGAAAAACTATTTGTAGTATAAATACCGGAGAAAGTTTCGTAAAACTTTAAATAATCATTATCAAATACTTCTAAATTTGGTTTTACAGGAATAGAAAAAAATGTTTTTGCATTAAAATTATTACTTCTATAATTTAGTTCTGCAAAATCAAATAATCTTCTAACATTTGGTCCTTCTCGAATATCGACCAATCTACCCGACCCTAAGCGCATATTATGTCTTCCAGCTGCAATATTCCATTTTTGTGTAATTTTATATTTTACAAATAATTGATTTACATAAAGATTCCCTTTATCTACTGGACTGATTTCATCTTTGTTTGTTGCCAAACTACTACCTAATTCCGCAAAAAATTCAAGCCTATTATTTATATTTAAATGTGAATGCAATAAAAATCTGTTTAAGTACCAAATATTGTCTTGGTTTCTCTGTTTTTGAAATTGTTCATTAATGAACGATTCAGCTTGAAATCTCCAGCTCCCACCAAAAGAAAGAGTCGTGTTTTTTGTAAGGCTTATTTTCTTGAGTTTTTGGTATGGGTATTTATAGTTTAAGCTATCTAGAACATCAAGATTGTCATTTTGGCGCAATAGGTTAAACTCCTGACCATAAACAGAAATTTGAAAAAGTAAAAACAGAAATAAGTAATTACTTTTTTTCATGATTAAAATTTTCTAATTAATAGTACACCTGTAATTAAAAAAGCGATACCTAAAAGACGTTGCCAATTAACAGTCTTTACTGGTAAGCCAAATAAACCGTAATGATCTAGTACTAATGAAACAGCCATTTGTCCTGCAACTACCAATGAAAATGTTAAAGTAGTACCCAGTTTTGGAGCAAGAACGATTACAGCCGTGACATAAAAAGCACCTAATAATCCTGCAATCCAAACGACAGGAGATACTGATTTAACATTTACAACCAAAGAGAAATCAAACTTAATGATAAACAAATAGATTAATAAACCTAAAGAGCCAACCAAGAATGATGCAAAAGCCGCAAATACTGATTGGCTTACAGATTTTCCAAGTTGCACATTTAAACCAGCCTGAAGCGGTAAAACTGCACCGGCTACAATAGCAAGAACTATATATAATAGTTGTGATTTCATTGTATTACTAATTTTAGTACTTAAAGAATTTATAGTCTAAAGAATATTTTCCTGCTCCCATATAAGTAATAAAGCCAAATACTATAGAGTAAATGAGCGGTATATCTTGAACTTTTACGGAGTCGTTGATGTGAACAATCAATAGCCCGCTTAATGTTAGTGTAATAATGAAGAAAGCTGCTAACTTTGTGAGCAATCCTAGTGCTACCAATATTGCACAAAAAACATTTGTAAATATGGCATAGTACATTGAAAAAGTAGCACCAAGACCCAATGGGTTTGGGATATGGATTATAGTTTCTTGAAAGTTTAAAAGTTTTGGCAATCCATGCGTTTTAAGTAATGAAAACACTGCTAAAACTCTAAACACCAAAAGTCCTAAATCTTTATTGGCTTCTTTGGTTACTATTTTTATAATACTGAATTTCATTTTGACTTATTTTCAATAATGATTCACACAAATTACTTTTAAAACGGGACCGAAATCGATATTAAACCAGTCCCATTTAGATGCTAACTAACCAATAATCAATATGTTTTTATAAACTGTAGGTCGATAATTAATTTTACATTATCACTTACTACAACACTTCCCGCTTCTGTGATAGCGCTCCAGGTGAGGTTGAAATCTTTTCTATTAATACTTCCATTAATTTCAAAACCCGCTTTGGTTTGACCATAAGTGTCTACAGCTATTCCATTAAAGTCTACATCCAGTTCTATTTCTTTTGTTATATCTCTAATTGTTAAATCTCCAATAAGTGTGCTACCATCAAAAGATTTAGACTTGAACTTCAATTCAGGATATTTTTCAGCATTGAAAAAATCATTTGACTTTAAATGTGTGTCCCTATCATTATTTTTTGTACTGATAGAGCCTGTTTTTGCACTAAATCTAAAACCTACATCAATGAAACCATCACTACTTGTTTCTGCTGCTGCACTAAAGTCTTCAAAATGACCAGTTACTGTAGAAATCATCATGTGTTTTACTTTAAAACTGATTTCTGAATGCGCCGTATCAATATTCCATATTGTTTTTACTGCTGTGCTCATTTTAATTTGTATTATTAAATTAATTGTTTTGATAGCCACCAAAGTATTTTACAGGTGACCAACTTGGTATAGGTTCTGGTATTGATGGACTCATTTCACTAAACTCTTCGGCTCCATATACTATATTGCCACCTACTACAGTAAGTATAGATTTAAGATTGTTAATCTGCTTTTCTGGAATTGTGAAGTAATCATCAGAAAGAATGGCAAAATCCGCATACATACCATTTTCCAATGTGCCTTTGACAGTCTCTTCGTTAGATACCCATGCACTACCTTTTGTATATAAATGCAAAGCTTCTTCTCTAGTCAATTGGTTTTCTTCTGATGCTAACTGAAAATCACCAACTGTTTTACCAGTTATTAACCAGTACAACGCTGGCCAAGGGTTGTAGCTCGCTACACGAGTACCGTCAGTACCTGCACCTACTGGTATCCCCATTTCCATCATTTTCTTTACTGGTGGTGCTTGTTTTGCTTTTTCTGCACCATAGCGCTCTACAAAATTTTCACCTGCATAAGCCATACGAGCTTGTATTGCAATACCACCATTAAGTGCTTTGATTCGCTTTAGGTCTTCAATCCTTACTGTTTCAGCATGGTCAAATAACCAACGTTTTGATGCTAACTGTCCATTGGTCTCTTCATTTACTTCCTCAAAAACATCTAACATTAAAGAAATGGTTTCTCCATAAGTAGCGTGTATTCTAAATGGCCATCCTTTATCAACGTGTAAGCGTACAATACTTTTTAAATCCTTTCTCCATGTAGGTCTATCTCTATTTAGTAATGGTTGCGGTGCTAAAAAGTTTTCGTAATCACCAGCACTCCAAGCTAAAAATTCACCCCCGCCCTCTAATTCGTAACCGTGATCTAAATGTATTTCTCCATTATGACCCACCTCATTATTTGCCATCCACTCCTGGAACTCTTCATACTCCGAACCTTTGTTTTGAGGGAATAAGAAATAGGATAAGCGAATAGGCATTTCACCATTATCTGCTAAGGCTTTTGTACCTGTATAGTCTTTTGGAAACTTGTGACCACCTCCACCAGCGTCAATTCCACTTGTAACTCCAAAAGTGTTTAGCTCTCTGTAGAATTGTTTTGTCCCGTTTGCCATTTCCTCCGGTGTTAATGGTGGCAAACTTCCAATACGTGCATACAAAATAGTTGGGTTTGGATTGGCTATCAATACTCCTGTTAATTTACCATCTGGTCCTTTTTGAAACTCGGAATCTTTCGGAGCTTTTGTATTTTCATCAATACCTAATGCATCTAAACCAGCTTGATTAAGATACCCTTGACTGTAAAGAAATAATATATAAGTTGGTACATCGCCTGTGGCTTCATTAAGCTCTTCCATAGTGAACAATCTTTTCTCTTCAAATTGAAAAGGGCTCCATCCACCTATAACACGTACCCATTGGCCTTCTGGTGTCCTAGCTGCTTGTTCTTTCAACATTTCGAGTGCACGTTTTAATGTTTTTACGCCATCCCATCGTACCTCTGCATTAAAGAACCTTCCTCCACGGGTTAGGTGTAAGTGAGAGTCATTTAAACCTGGTATCAAGGTTCTACCATTAGCATTAATGACTTTTGTGTTTTTACTTTTCAACATCAAAATCTTTTGATTAGATCCTGAAGCTAAAACTTTTCCATCCTTTACAGCGATGGCTTCTGTAATTGTTCTATTATTATCCATAACGGCTACCTTTGCATTGGTAACAATTAGGTCTGCCGACTCAACACCATTTTTATCTTCCTGTTTACAAGAAACTAGCGTAACGACAAAAATTAAAAGAAATATAAACTGCTTCATCATAATTGTTTTTAAAAGCTCTCTACTTATTGAAGTAGAGAGCTTTATTATTGATTAATGTTTGCTTGGATTTTCTTTTTGCCATTCATTCATAGTCTTGATATAATCAATACCTAAACCGTAAGCACCTCCATATCTTTTAGAAATTTTAACAACATCTAAATATTTATCACTTCTTGCCCAATCTCTGTGAATTTCCAATAAGTACTGTAATGATGTTATTGGTTTAACACCAGCTTGAATCATTCTGGTCATGGCCATATCATGTGCTTCTTGTGAAGTTCCTCCACTGGCATCTGCAACCACATAAACATCATATCCGTCTTCTAGAGCTGATAGTGAAGCAGAAAGCGTACATACTTCTGTCCAAAGACCGGCTATAACTAATTTTTTCTTACCCGTTTTGGCTACTGCCGCCACAACACGTTTATCTTCCCATGAATTCATAGTGGTTCGGTCTATGTATTCTTTCTCGTTAGGAAAATATTCTCTAATCTCAGGAAAAACAGGACCACTAAAAGATTTTTCGGCTACGGTTGTAATAATTGTAGGAACTTTATATAAAGTAGCTGAGGCAGCCAACAAACCTGTATTATTTCTTAACTCTTCAATAGGCTGTGACTCAACAGCAAAGGCCATTTGACTTTCGTGATCAATTAATAGGAGCGTGTGATTCGTTGGGTTCAATAACTCTTTAGACGCATTTTTGGGGTCGTTATTGGGATTTGGATTGTACATATCCCATTGTGCAAATGTTATTGTGCTTATAAATAAAGCCACGATTGTTAATTTAAATGTTTTCATGTTTAGTTTAATTTGTGTCGTTATTGACAGTTATACTTATTTGATTTATAATCAATTTTTTATTAATTCATTGGAACTTCCATTAAAAGAAGTTCGGTATTCGAATCTGCTTTAATATTCAAATTGTTTGTATCCCATACACCAAAGCCATCTCTGGTATTTAAGCTTTGATTATTAATGGTAACATCTCCTTTCAATACAAAAACATAAACACCATTTTTCTCAGAGTCTTTTAGTGTATAGGTAAGTACTTTTCCATTTTCAAGACTTGTCATATTGAACCATGCATCTTGATGAATCCAAACACCTGTATCTTCAGAGTTTGGAGATAGTATTTGTTGCATTTTGTTTTGGCGGTCTGTTACATCTAGCGTAATTTGATCATAACGTGGGGTCACACTATTTTTATTAGGAAACACCCATATTTGAAGAAATTTCACCGCTTTATCTGGGCTATTATTGTATTCAGAATGCATTACTCCAGTACCAGCACTCATTACTTGTATATCACCAGACTTGATTATGGTTTCATTGCCCATATTGTCTTTATGTTTCAAATCACCTTCTAATGGTATTGAGACAATCTCCATATCTTTATGTGGGTGAGTACCAAACCCCATACTTTCAGAAACTTTATCATCGTTTAATACACGCAATACACCAAAGTTCATGCGTTCTGGATTATGATAATTAGCAAAACTAAAAGTGTGTTTTGAGTGTAACCATCCGTGGTTTGCATCTCCTCTTGTATCTGCTTTATGAAGTACTGTGTTCATAGTTTTATTTTCTTTATTAGGTAAATGATTATAACCGGTTTTTTCGTGTTCTTTATTTTTTAAAAAATTAGCATTCTTAATATTAGGGAATACACTTAAACCAAAAACTAAAAGTGAACCACTCATGATGGTTTTTTATAAACTCTTTTCGCCTCATTGATAGATTTTTATATATATTATAAGCTAACTACATGCCAAACACTTAACATATTGATACATATGGTTTTGGTAGTCTTTTTTTGAGATTATTATTTCTTATTTATCAGCTTTTTCTAATATTTTAGAATTATTTATTGTTTTTTGTTCAAAACAAATAGCAATAAAACCTAAGAAGGGATATTTTTGACAAGATTCGGGAATTTTCAATAGGTGTATATCCATAAATATCTCATTAAAGTAGAATTGACATTAGTCTTTTAGCATTTACTATAAAATACTTCTTTTTATTGAGTTTTATTAGATCTTACTAAATAGGTTTTCCAAAAATGCAATAGAGGCTTAAGTTGTTACCCAAACCTCTATCTCTTTTTTACATTTTTGAATACTAGGAAGTTGGCATCTATTCATCTCCTTTATAATAAGATCTGATCTTAAGCTTGTCATCTTTTCTTATTTCTTATTTACACTAAAGTTGCATTCAAAGTAATCCCTAATTTGAATGCATTACTTACAGGACAAGTTTCTTCAGCAGATTTTGCTATTTTTTGAAATTCTTCTTCCATAATTCCAGTTATTCTTGCTGTCAAAACCAAATCTGATTTCGTTATAACACCATTGTTCAACGTGATGGTTGATGTTGTTGTCAGCTCCTCAGGATGGTAACCTGCAGTGGTGAGATCCGCACTCAATTTCATAGTGAAACAACCTGCATGCGCCGCAGCCATAAGTTCTTCGGGATTGGTGCCAGTTCCATTTTCAAAACGAGATACAAAAGTATAAGGTGTTTGCTTTAAAACTTCGCTTTGTGAAGTTAGATGACCTTTACCTTCTTTGATTGTGCCGTTCCATACGGCTGTTGCTTGTTTTTTCATAATTTTTAGATTTATAGCTTATTTTAAATTTGTAATATTTAAAAAATGTGTTTCTAATCCAGTGTTATTTAATGTCAAACTTATATCACTACAATACTGAAACAATTTAATATTTACCAACTTCATACCAAACGTCTAAATATCTGTTAGTTAGTTTATTGAGGTTATTAAAATATTAATTATATTTCTCTATTTTAATAATTTTCTATTATTTAAGTAATATTTTAAATTGTTTTTTTAATTT
>MPCW01000022.1 GCA_001874325.1 Flavobacterium sp. MedPE-SWcel
AAGCAGCACTCTAAGAGTGCTGCTTTTTTTATGATATATAATTAAATTCTAATTAGTGATCACCTAATGTAGCTAAGTAACGTTCTGCATCAAGAGCTGACATACATCCTGATCCTGCTGCTGTAATAGCTTGTCGGTAATCTTTATCTTGTACATCTCCGCAAGCAAAAACACCTGGCAAATTAGTTTTAGTTGTTTTAGGGTCTGTAATTAAATACCCTGTATCATCCATATCAAGCTGACCTTTAAAGATATCTGTATTAGGCTTATGCCCTATAGCTACAAACAATCCTGTAATAGCAATATCCTTTTTATCTTTTGTTTGGTTATTTACAACTCTAAGACCTTCTACTACTTGCTCACCAAGAACTTCGTCTACTTCACTATTATATAGTACTGTAATGTTTGAAGTATTCTCTACACGGTGTTGCATTGCTTTAGACGCTCTCATGTAATCTTTACGCACCAACATAGTAACATTTTTACAAATGTTAGCTAAATATGTTGCCTCTTCAGCAGCAGTATCACCTGCTCCTACTATAGCAACATCTTGTCCTTTATAAAAGAAACCATCACAAACAGCACAAGCCGAAACACCACCACCTCTAAGACGTTGCTCGCTCTCTAAACCTAAATATTTAGCCGTTGCTCCTGTTGCTATTATAACCGTTTGGGCATGAACTTCTTTATTGTTATCTACAATTACTTTATGCCATCCGCCTTCTTCTTTACTAAACTCTACACTTGTAGCCATCCCGATTCGTACTTGTGTACCAAAACGTTCTGCTTGTTGTTGTAGCTGAACCATCATTGTTGGTCCATCTATTCCTTCTGGATATCCAGGGAAATTATCTACCTCTGTAGTAGTTGTTAATTGCCCTCCTGGTTCCATACCTGTATACATTACAGGATTCATATCAGCTCTTGCTGCATATATAGCAGCCGTATAACCCGCAGGTCCTGAACCTATAATAAGGCACTTGATTTTTTCTATAGTTGTATCCGACATAATAAAAATTACTATTTAGCTTTGTTTGTTTTATTGCAAATGTAAGTTTATTAATTAAAATAAAACTATACAAGATTATTGGTTTTAATTATTCAAAAATAAAATAACTCTATTGCTTTGTAAAATAAATATAAGTGTTATATTTGCATCCGCATTACAGCTACATATTTATGTAACGTAATCGGGGTGTAGCGTAGCCCGGTCATCGCGCCTCGTTTGGGACGAGGAGGTCGCAGGTTCGAATCCTGCCACCCCGACCAATAAAAAGCACTGTTAATCTTTATGATTTTCAGTGCTTTTTTATTTAAGAATGTTTTTAATATCAGCTAATTATTAACGCAACTTACTTACAAGAGTTTCGCTCTAGTTGTTAGTTTTAATATCGAAAGCTAATCGCAAATAATTTAATCATTAACTTTGTCCTACATTATAAAATATAAAAACGATGAAAACTATAACCTTATTTAAAGTAGTATCACTATGTCTTTTAATAACAATACTTAGTAGTTGTTCTAGTGATGATGAGACAACACCTCTTCTAGATAACAGAAGTATTGTTACAAGTACAAATACCGATTTTTTAATTAATTATGATGGAACAGTAGATCTAATTGTTACAGGTGATTTCACAATTACAGGTGATGACATTCTAACTTTCGGAGCAGAAGAAAGTAGAGGTTTTGTATATAGCACATCTTCTAACGAAGCAGCAAACTCTACCAATACAATTATTACACAAGGGAACAACCCTTTAACTGGATACATTGAAGACCTTCCAAGTGGAAATGATTACTTTATTAGAGGCTTTTTTAAAATGAGTGATGGTACATATTTTTATGGAAATGAAATTCTAGCAAGTACCGATGTAGATGCTAGTGTTTCTAGAACTATTACACTGGAAATTGAATCTACACCTTTTTTCATATCGCAAACTGAAGTTACACCTACAGTAAACATTTCTAATATCTCAAAAGAAATACCTACTGAAATAGGTTATGAATACAGCGTGAACAATGATTTTTCTAACAGTATTACCAATACAATAGAGGCTTATAACGGAAATAATATTCAAGGGGTTCTTTTACAAGCAAATTATAGTACAGAGATAATTACAGGGTTGACACCTTCAACATCTTACTTTTTTAGACCATATGCAAAATATGCAGATAATACAATTACAAACGGAGGAACAAGCATAGCATTATTTACAACTAATAATTAATACCCTTTTTTATTAATCACCAATAAAAAAGATCAATAATAATAAAAAGAGTACTATTAATCTTAAAGATTAATAGTACTCTTTTTACATCTAAATACTCTTCAATCTCTTCTC
The DNA here is from genome assembly GCA_001874325.1 of Flavobacterium sp. MedPE-SWcel. Taxonomy (GTDB): domain Bacteria; phylum Bacteroidota; class Bacteroidia; order Flavobacteriales; family Flavobacteriaceae; genus Flavobacterium. Next base: position 2,346 of record MPCW01000022.1, read on the forward strand.
TACATAAATATCTAGCTCCAAGTATTTATCACTAATAATACTCAATCCAAAGGCAGCAGCAGCAACACTAAAAACAGAATAGTCTAACGCTCCTTTTAAACCAGAAGAAAAAACCATAGCTAATCCAAAACATAATAAAAGAATACCGCTTAACTGTGCAAAAAACTTCGTTTTAAACCCCAAGAGAAGACCTATAGAGAAAACTACTTCTAAAAAAGTAGCTAATACCGCTACTAGATTTATTACAGAATGAGGAATCCACGGATTTATAATTTGTGTGTACTCTACAAAGTTACTCCAGTTGCCCCATGCTGAAACTTTAGGGCTCCATAGCCCAAATCGATCTGCAACCGCAGATAGAAAACCGAATGCAATGGTGATTCTTAAAAAGAGTTTAATATATTTTATCTTCATGATAATTGTTAATTGTTTTTATTAAGATTTAATTAAAAAAATATTACACCAAATCTAAATATTATTTAATGTGTAAAAAATTCAGTCGAAATAAAGTTTTGTTAAATACCTTTATATCATGCAAGAAAACTCTCCGAAAACAGGAAAAAATAGAGGTAAAAGCTCAGAAGATGATAAAGCATTTGGCACTACTATAGCACAAAATAAACTACAAGAAGGCTTAAGTGATTTACATTTTTTATTAAGTAGAGACTACCCTTCAAAATCATCTTTAGCACTTGTAGGTAACAGGTATCGACTTACAAAAAGGCAGTTAACTGCTTTACTAGGCATGTCCTGTTCCGCAAATGATATACAAAATAGAAAGAATAAAGAAGTTAATACTACTGACTTAAAGAACAAAACAATTTATCTAGACGGATTTAATATTTTAATTCTATTAGAAACATTATTATCTGGAGGTTATATATTTAAAGGGCTTGATGGTTGTTATCGTGACATATCATCAGTACATGGAACATACAGAAAAGTAAATCAAACAGAAGAAGTCTTATTGCTAGTCGGTAAAACACTCGAAACACTAGAGATTAAAAAGGTAGTTTGGATTTTTGATAAACCGATATCTAACAGCGGAAAGCTAAAAGTATTATGCTATGAGTTAGCTGAGAAACATAACTTTTCTTGGGATGCTGATTTAGAATACTCTCCTGACAAATTTCTTGTTCAAGAAGATCGATTAATATGTAGTTCAGACGCTTGGATACTAAATGAATGTACAAGCTGGTTTAATTTAGTGAAACACATTATTACAACTAGTTACAAACAAGGTGTATTTGAAAACATCATCTCACCTGAAATTGTAACAGTGTAAACAAAGAACCCTTTGCTACCATAAAAAATAGATTGTAATTATCGTATTAAAGAAAAATGAGCTTTAAATTCTTTGGGAATCCCATCTGATGAACTATAAAATAGCTTAAACCAATAATCTGTTGCTGGTAAGACCTCTCCGTCAAACGTACCATCCCAACCTGTAATACCTGGTGTTACAGCTCCTACAACTTTACCATATCTATCAAAAATATAAATATTAGCCGTTTCTCTTCCAGTTAAGCCTTCTATAAACCAAGTATCTCGAACACCATCTCCATTAGGGCTAAAAAATTTAGGATAGTTAAGTGCGTACACCTCTGTTGTAACTTCTCCACAACCATTTTTATCTCTTACTGTTATAGTATATTCTCCTTGTGTTATGCCTGTAAATATAGGTTCATCTTGAAAAACTCCATTATTTAACTGATATTCATAATCTCCCGATCCTTCTACAATAGCAACAGTTATTGTTTGTCTATATTCAAAATCTTCTCCAACAACAATACTTACTACTGCTTGAGATGATACTGACACTGTTGCAGTTGCTGTTCCCACACATCCCGATGTTAAGCGAGTAACTTCTACACTATACTCTCCTGGTTCGTTAACTGTACGATTACTCCCTGTTCCTGTTAACACTCCTCCATCTTTATACCACGCAAAACTATATTGTGCTTCAGAAAGTCCTGTATCTAAATCAACAGTAGCATATTCTCCTGTTTCTATATCTAAACATAAATATACATCATCAAGTTCTGGTGTAGGGTCTCCCACTACCCAAACAGATAATTCAGCTATAGCAGGACATTCATTAGGGTTTTGAAAAGTATAGTATACATTAAAATTACCTGATGAAATTGCTGTTAATTCTCCTGAATCATTTATTGTAGCTCTATCTTCATCACTTACTGACCATGTACCTCCTACTACGGTATTTGTAAATTGTGCTATTTCACCTTCGCAAACCTGTAAAGGTCCATCTACTACTCCAGGGTCTGATGTTGGTAATAATAGGTATATCTCTACAGTATCAGAAGATGTACAACCATCTGCATTTTTTACTGTTATAGTATACAACCCAGGTGCCACGTTAGTAAATATAGGGTTAGGTTGAAAAGATATACCATTAATACTATATTTAATCCCATCTCCTACTGGAGCTTCTACTGTTATTATCCCTCTTGATCGATCGCAATCTGTTTGTACTATTGTTATAGTAGGTACTGGTGGTACTTCGACAGCATCATGTATTGTTAATGGTAATGATGTCGTTGTACACCCTACTGCATTTTTCACAGTAACATTATAGGTTACACCTGGTGTTAAATCTGTAAAATCTGTATTAGTTTGATAATCAAATCCATTTATACTATAAGTATAATCAGTTCCTACAGGAGTAGTAACTATAATAGTACCTGTTGTAGGTGTATCGCAAGTAGGGTGTATTGCTGTAATAACAGGCTCTTCTGGTATTCCTAACGAAGGATCTATAGTTATTGGATTAGTAACTGAAATGCAACCTGCTGTATTTTTTACCGTTACAGTATAATCTCCTGAGGCTAACCCTGAAAACTCTGTACCTTGCTGAAAAGTAACCCCATCTACACTATAAGTAAGTCCTACTCCCGTAGGTGTATTAATAGTTATAGTACCTAAATCAGAATCACAATTAGGTTGTAATATTGCTACATCTGCTACTGCAGGAGTATTTGGTGCAGCATTTATATTTATAGACGCATTTGTAACACAACCATCTGTGTTTTTAACTAATACTGTATAAGTTGCAGGTATAAGATCGGTAAACAATGTTCCTGTTTGAAAAGTAATTCCATCTATACTATAAGTATATTGTGTACCTAAAGGGAAAGCCACCGATATAATACCTGTATCTGTAAAACAATCTGGTTGTACTGCCGATAATTGTGGTGAAGGTAGTGGAACAGGTGGAGCATTTATAATATGATTGTTTGAGCTAGAAGTACATCCAGAACTATTCATCACCGTTACTGTATAATTACCTTGTGGTAGATCTGAAAAAGTATTATTTAATTGATAATCAACTCCATTTATACTATAAAAAAACACTGCTCCCATCGGAGAAGTAACTGTTAATGTTCCTGAAGGTATATTACAAGTTGGTTGTGTTAGCAGAACAGTAGGTGATATAGGTGTAAGTGGTTGTGGAGTAACAAATATAGGTGTAGTGGCTTCACAACTATTTAAATTTTGAACTGTTACTGTATAATTACCCGATATTACATCTATAAAAACAGGGCTTGATTGATAATCTATTCCATTAATACTATAAGTATATTCTATTCCAATCGGCGAGTTTACAGTAACCGTACCTGTAGCTATAGTACAGGTAGGCTCTATTATAGTAACATCAGGTGCAGTTGGTACTATTAATGTAGGATTAATAACTACTGAGTCATCAGTAATAATACACCCTGCTGTATTTTGTACATATAATGTATAAGTTCCTGAAGGCGCATTAGTAAAAGTAACTTCTGATTGATAATCAATACCATTTATACTGTAAGTATACTCTGCTCCTACTGGGCTGTTAATAGTTATAGTCCCCGTATTAGTAAAACAATCTGGATGAGTTAAAGTAAAGTCTGGAGCTTCTGGCAAAGGGTTTATCGTTATCGGTACAGTACTACTCCCCCCTGTTGTACAAGCATTAGCAACTATTGTGTATGTTATATTATAATCCCCCGAAACACTGGTTACAGGGTCTATTTCTCCTGTTGTTGCATCTATAGCAAGTCCAGCTTCGGCTGTATAAATTCCTCCCAATGTAAAATCGGTAGCTAGTAAAGGCTGTACTACAGCATCTGATGCACATACTGATACTGGTAAAGTAAAATCAGTTACTACATCTCCAGGAGGATTTACAGTAACAACTATAAGGGCTGCAATACTTTCACACCCACTAGGCGCTAATTGACTTACATAGTAATTTGTAGTTCCCACATCTGTAGTACTAGGTGTAGGTGCAGAACCCGAAAACCAGTTAATAGTATTTCCTGGTAACGCCTCTGCTGTAAGCGGTACTGCTGTTTCTCCTAAACAATAGGTTACATCTGCCACTACAGGCTCTGGAACTTCATCTCCTAAAAAAGAGATCTCTAATGTAGTAATACAATATTGTGTTACCCAGTCATAATAATAAAGACCATCTGATGTAAAATCAGTTATTGTAGTATCATTACTCGAGTCATCTGCTATAGTTGTAACTGAAGGATTATCTGTATGTGCTACCCAAGTACCTGTACCTGCAGCTGAAACACTAGCTATTAAATCGCCGCAACTCATATAATATGGGTTAGCTGAAAGTATACCATTATTAGCAGTAAAAGTTATCGCATCAAGAAAGTTTCCTATACTAGCTCCACCTGTACTGGAAACGGACTGAAATATAAAACGTGTTGTTGTTTGTCCTACCGGAACATCATATGTACCTGTGTTATAACTCCAATCTGAATTGCCTGTTGCTACAGGTGACCCTACCGGAATATAAGGACCTCCTGGAGGACCTGCTAACAACTGACAGGTATCAGTTCCTTGACGGCCTCGATGAGCAAAACCATACGAAAAAGTAGTTACTTCTGGTGTCTCATAATCTTGATATACACCTGATACTAAATTTGCATTCAATTCTATAAATTGATTACCACTATAGGCTGGTACATTTTCATAGTTAGGTGAAGGCCAAAATTCTATTATTTCATCTGATGCCGTTGTGCGCCAACCCTGTACTACATTATGATTTAAAAATATTGGATAAGTAGTTGCTACAGGAACTGGTAATTCAAAATCAAAATTAACTGTAGTTATAACACAATCTGATTGATTATTATCTGTTGGTGGCGGTGGTGTTGTAACACATACATTAAATGTAGTCCCTGTAAGGGATGGATTTGTTGTATTAAAATAAAGTCGAAGTTTGTATGTTTCTCCTATAATAAGCGATGTAGCATTTATAACATTATTTATACTGCAATATTCCTGAGTAAATGTGGTACAATCTGCTCCCTCATATAATACCATTGCTACGGGTTGTGCTGTACCTGTAAACCCTGACAAGGATACTGTATGTGATGTAGATGTTGCTACAAACTGATACCAAATATCACCAGTTGTAGTGGCTGTACAAGTATTACCTTCCGTCGAAACAGTCGCGGCTAAAAACGAAGTAGTAGCTACAACAGCACAATCTTCTCCTGTATTTACTGTAAGTGTCGTTGCATCAGTACAATTGTCATTTATAGGCGCAAAAGTCTTTCCGTTGACGATGAGACTGTACATAAAAAAGAATAAAATCGATAGAAAGGTAGTTCTATTACTCATAACAAGGGCTTTAGCTACTAAAAATATGTTAAAAATATGACAAAAACAAAACACCTTAACTACATACAATCAATAAATCGTAAAAAATTATAGCTTATTACACCAAAAAACAAACCCCTTTACCAAATTGGTAAAGGGGTTTACATATAAGTTAAAAAGAAATTGTTTCTTTTTTATAATCAATAAGCTATCAGTTTATAGTACTACTTTTTTAGCTACCATACCTCTATCAGTAGTAATATTAAGTATTAAAACTTGTTGTTCTGTCTTCAAATTGTTAATTACTGTTTCTGTAGTATTTACATTATTGTTTGTATATAGCACTCTACCACGCATGTCATAAATAGTTACACCTGATATATCTAATGTTCCTGCATTAACAATAATATTACCATTATTTTGGTACACTACTACTTCATTAGCATCTAAAACTACATTTTCTATTCCTAAAAAGGCTTGATTATATACTACAGTGAATCTATCATTAATAGTACCTGCAGCCGTTGCAAATTCATAATCTTCATTTTTAATGTCGATTAATTGTCCTGTTACATTGTCTATTAAATAAATATCTTGATCTCCAGTAAACAACCCGTCTACGTGATCTAAACTTATTGTATATACACCTGCTTCTTCTGCGTAGAAACCTACTGTTACTTCATCTGTTGCGTCAAATGCTGGACGTGCTTGTATAGCTAAGTCAGTATCTGCTGCTGTAGAGTATAATGTTACAGCTCCATCAGCTACTAGTGCTTTTCCGTCCCATCCATAATCCATTCCTAATGTCATGTTTTCATTATAAACAACCGCCATTTGGCTAAATTTACCCTCTTGAGATGTAAGGTTTAACCATAAACGTGACGTTTGTACAGTTTCTTGTTGTGCTGATCTAAAGAATTGACCATTATTTACATCTGCCCTCATAGTATTGTCAAATATCACTGACGAACCAATTGCTTCTACAAAGAAACCTTGTCCTACATTAATAACCCAGTTACTTGAATCTCCTGTAAAAATATCCGAACCTGTATCTCCTCCTGTTGCTGTATTAGCTGTATAAGCTGCATTTGTTATAGTAGCATATGTTGTAGCAAAAGGATCATTTCTTTTTCTCCAAAAATAAAGTGCAGACCCTGTATTTAGTGTAGCTGAGTTAGCTGCATAAAAATCTGATATTCTTATAGGTGATGGATAAGGGTTACCAACTAAATTAAAACCATTTGAATTTGTTTCAGTTGCTACTTCTATTCTACCATTATTCATTGTACCTTCAAATATTCCTGTCCATGCTGTACCTGGTGTACCTGCATCTACATATGCTGGGTGATTATCTGCCATACGAATTAGGTAACCTTTACCTATTTCAAAAGAATTAAATAATGGATCTACAGCACTATACAAGTTCGTTGTTTCATTATAATTATAAAAACGATTTGTTAATGTTTCAGGCGAAAATAAATTTAGGTTTTGACCTAACACAGGTGATGACCACAATGTATAATCTAATCTATATAATGGAGAGCTATCTTTTTCTATCTGTACTGAACCAATATTAACGGCATTAGGATTAAGCTGAATTAAATTAGCATTATTCTTAACCACAAAGTCATTAGCATGGTTATTATTTTTAATTTCATTAGCTACAGTTAATGTAGTCCCTGAAGACACTACAACTGATCCTGCAGATTTAATAAGAATATTAGATGCACTAAATTCTCCTTCTACTCCTGTGTCATAAAGTCCTTTTATAACTGCTTTATCTATAATCGTTGGTGGTGAATCTGCTGTCCAAGAAGTACCGTTCCATATTTTCTTTTTCCCTGTAGTAACGCTTATAACATCAGAATTACTCGAAGTTTCTGTATCAGAAACACCTCTTACTCTATAATAATAAGTAGTGCTAGGCGTTAGCCCTGTTACCTCATAACTTGTTACATCTCCTACATTTAAATCTTGGTAACCTCCTACAAAACTACTAAAGTTAGAATCAGTACTAACATCAAGTCTATAACTTATAGCATCTGGTAGTACACCCCAATTAGCAGTAAAATCTACATTAGAAGTATAAGTTGCAGCTGTAGTTACTGGTACAAGTTTTACTTTTACTTCTGCATTAGTCATACGAGCACCATAGTATCCCCACCAGTACTCAACATCTTGACCTCCGTGAGAAAAATAAACACTTCTTACACCTGACCCATATCCTGTAAAAGTATGGCTAGCTGTTTGCCATGCTCCAATTGTACCAATATCGCCAGTATTATAGCTTGCAATTACATTACCTGACTCTCCTCTTAACTCTACAGTAAGAAAGTAAACATCTGGAGAAGTATAAACACCTCTATAATCATCAGCTATTGTTATTGCTGGTGCAGTGTCCATATACTCATCACTCAAACCTAAAGATTCTGATAAATCTATAACTTGACTTTTTTCACCTCGTGCATAAGAAGTAGTAAAGGTTCCACTACCTGTAGAAGCTTGCCATCCGTTTCCTCCGTTTTGTTCTATTGTCCAACCATTTAGGCCATCGGCAGCACTACCGTTTACAACAGCATTCTCTGAATAAAAATCCTGTGCGTTTGTTTCAGCAACATAAATAAGTGAAAATAGAAGTGTAAAAAACACACTTTTTAGACTAAATTGATTTACATTTTTTTTCATAAAGGGGGCTTAAAATTTTATATAAATAATTTCGCACAAAAGTATAATTTAAAATTTAATTACAGTTTTTTTTTACAAAAAGAGACCTCTAAACTATACGAATTCAAAATAAACACCCCATAAGATCAATCTATTAACAAAAATGAAACAATAACATTTATTTAATTACATAATCTCACATTACAACAAACAAACATTACGAATTATTAAATTATAACTTATACAAAAAAAAGGTCAGTGCAATTGCACTGACCTTTTACCAATTTAAGAGAAAACTATTCCTCCTAATAATCTAACTAAGTTATAAGTTTATAATACTATTTTTTTAGTAACTGTACCTTTATTAGTAGCAATATTAACTAACAATACTTGCTGTCCTGTTTTTAAATTACTGATTATCGTTTCTGTAGCATTCACATTATTATTAACATATAATGTTCTTCCTCTCATATCGTAAATAGTTACAGTTGTAATATCTAACGCTCCTGCATTAATAGTAATATTTCCACTATTCTGATATACTATAACTTCATTAGCATCTAACACTGGGTTCTCTATCCCTAAGAAAGCTTGATCGTATACTACAGAGAATCTATCATTAATAGTACCTGCCTCTGTTACAAACTGGTAATCTTCATTTTTAATATCAATTAACTGTCCTGTTACATGATCTATTAAGTAAATATCTTGATCTCCTGTAAATAATCCATCTACATGATCTATACTTATTGTATATGTTCCTGATTCTTCTGCATAAAAACCTACTATTACTTCATCCGCTACATCAAAGGCTGGACGAGCCTGTATAGCTAAATCAGTATCTGCTGCTATGGAATATAATGTTACTGCACCATCATTTACTAGCGCTTTTCCGTCCCATCCGTAATCTAGGCCTAATGTCATGTTTTCGTTATACACAATTGCCATTTGGCTAAATTTACCTTCTGATGCTAGATTTAACCATAAACGTGATGTTTGTACCATTTCATCTTGTGCTGATCTAAAGAATTGACCGTTGTTTACAGCTACTCTCATTTCATTGTTAAACTCTAAAGATGCTCCCGTCGCTTCTACAAAAAATCCTTGCCCTGGGTTAATAACCCAGTTACTTGAGTCTCCTGTAAAAGTACTAGACCCTGTATCGCCTCCTGCTGCTGCATTGGCAGTATAAGCTCCATTTGTTATAGTAGCATAAGTAGTTGCGCCTGAGTCATTGGTTTTTCTCCAGAAATATAGTGCTGATGCTCCATCTATTGCCCCTGTATTAGCAGCATAAAATGCAGCTATATTTACTGGTGACGGGTATGGGTTACCTACAAGGTTAAATCCATTAGAGGTCGTCTCTAAACTTACGTTTATTGTCCCGTTATGCAATGCGCCTTCAAATGTTCCTGTCCAAGCTTCTCCTGGTGTTCCTGAGTCTACAAAAGCAACATGATCATCTGGTACACGAATTAAATAACCTCTTCCTGTTCCAAAACTATTTGTACTAGGATCTATCGTTGTATAAAAGTCTGTTGCTTCATCATAATCGTAAAAACGGTTTGATAATGTTTGTGGCGAGAATGATTGTAAATTTTGCCCTGTTACTGGTGCCGACCATAAAGTATAGTCTAATCGATATAATAACGATGTGCTTTTTTGTACTTGTGCGCCACCTACGTTTGTTGCATTAGAATTGGTTTGTATTAGATTACCATTATTCTCTATCAAAATAGCAGAGGCAGCTTGAGTATTATTAATACCATTAGCTACTGTAATAGTTGTACCCGAAGATATTTCTATAGAACCGCCCGGGTTAATTAGCATTGTTGAAGCGGTGAATTCACCTTCGACTCCTGAGTCATAAAAACCTTCTATTATAGCTTCATCTATCACACTAGGTACAAAACCTGCTGTCCACACAGCTCCATCCCATACATTTTGTATACCTGTAGTTAAATTTATAACACTCGATTCTCCAGAGGTACTGGCTGGAGCAACAGCCATTACTCTATAATAATAAGTTGTATCTGGGTCGAGCCCTGTTACTGCATAGCTGGTTACATCACTTACATCTAGATCTTCATATCCTGAAACGAAACTACTAAAATCAGAACTTGTACTAACATCTAGCGTATAGCTCGTAGCTCCTGCAACTGTACCCCAGTTTGCGGTAAAACCTGTATAAGAAATATTAGTTGCTGCTGAGGCTACTGGTGTAGCAACTGCAACATCTCCACCTACAGAAACATTATCCATATAAATTCTTCTTGTTGCTTGACTTGTACTTGTAAAATGCTGTGCAACTCCAAAATAAGATGATGTTGAATAAGTGTTATCTGTAAAAGCAGGACCTGCTGCAATTGTAGGTTCTGCATCATATGTAAAACCTGACGATGTATATAATTGCCACTCCCCTGCTGCACTTCTTGTAATTCTAACATTAACACCTGCCTCCAGAGCTCCTAATCCATAAGAAGTAGTAGACAGTTCTGCTAACTCAACTGCTGCACCCGCTCCATCTTTCCTCCATAATTCAAGTTTATCACTAGAGCCTGTTACACCTAATTCTAGATAATATCCTTCCCACACTGCTGTTGCAATATCACCAGAAAAGGAAACATCAGACATTAATATTACTGCTAAATAATTAGAATCACTAGGGTTAAAATCTCCTGAAGCTATAGAAAATTCCCATTCGGTAACTTCATCACTTGCTGTCATTAACGTAATATTACCTTGATTTACATCAGCTGCAAGAAAATGACCATCGGTAACAGCTGTCCCTTCTGGTACTGTAGCATCGGTAATAACATGAAAAAGTGAGGTATCACCCGTCCAGACAGGACTAGATGTAAAATTCCCATCGGTAAAGTCTTCAACTTGTGCCCATGAGCTTACCCCCAACACGAGTAATACCGTAAGGAATAAGATTTTTTTCGAAAAGAATTGTAAGTTTTTAATCATGATATAATAAGTTTAGTAATAAGCTGGAGCGCCAAATTAACATATTATTTCAATAATTAAAAGCCAGCTTATTAATTTAACACAACTAAACTAATAAATTAATATGATATTTAATATATTAATAATCAGTATTTTATTAACTAGACTCAATTATTCATTTATACTTAAAGTTAAATCTTACAAGTATTT
>MPCW01000003.1 GCA_001874325.1 Flavobacterium sp. MedPE-SWcel
TTTAAGAGTTTTAAAAGCATATATATATATATAAAAAGCCCGCTCATTGAGCGGGCTTTTTTTATTGTGATAAAGAATCTTCTTTATTGCACAGTGTATGCAATGTTTATAGTACCTTGACCTGTTACAGGGTTGTCAAATCCACCTCCAGGAGTGATAAGTTCTGCTGTAAAAAGACTTTGTAGTGTATTATTACCGTTTATTTGTGTGTTAGAAGTGTATCCTACAATTTGCTCATAATCAGCACTAACTATCTGAAGGTTGTTAATAACTCCTGCTCCAACATTTCCAAGAGTTGTTGAGAAAGTTAAAAACTCAGAAGAACTTCCGTCTTGCGATGCAGTAATGTTTATATCGCTTGCACCATTACTAGTTATTATAATGTTGTTGTAAGTTAATAGGTTACCATCTATATTAATAGTTACAGATCCAGTTGCAATATAAGTAGAGTTGTTGGGTGTTGCGTTTGAGTCATCATCAGAACAAGAACTAATAGATAATGTTAAGATAGAGACTGTTAAGAATAAAAATAATTTCTTCATGTTGTAGTTTATTTAATCGTTAAATTTAAAAATGGAAGCAAATATATGATTTTTGTACTAAAACTCGTAAGTATTGTTTTGTGTTGTAATATTTTAGTTTAGTTATAGACATGAAAAACCCCTGCTTAATAACTAAGCAGGGGTCAGCTTTATAACATTACCACAATGTCATGAAATATTAAGGGAGTCCGTCTATGGCAGCCTCTACGTCAGTTTGTGAGCCTGTCATTATATCTCCAGTATCTATTACTATAATATCATTAGGTGCAAAGGTTACTGGCTTTATTGCATATTCCCACTGAGAGGTTGTACCCGAAACAAAAACAATAAACCCGTCAAGCCCTACAGGTACTTGACCGTAATGCTCTCCAAAAAGTTCGGTTACAGAGTTGTATGTATCTAGTCTTGCTAGTATGTTTTGTTGTCCTTGTGTAGCAAGATATACGTTGCAATTAGTGTTATCAAACCCAGCAGGAACATCTACTTGAATGGTTGTTTTAGGGTCTGGGTAGTTATAAAAACGATCGATGTTAGACCATCCAAAATTATCTAGGTTAAGTTCATAACCTCCTCCTTCGTTACCTTGATTTTGACCAAGTTCATTCTCTTCATCTTCATCCCATACTACATCACCATCATTAGTTTCTTCACCATCCCAAACACTCATGTCGGAGTCTGGGCCGCCTGTTAAGGCAGTAGGTACAGTAAGCGTAATGTTAGCACCATCATCTATTTGTTGGCCATTAATAGTCATGTTTACAAAGAACTCACCACCAGATTTTAATGGCCATAAATCTACCCCTGGAATTTCGGCTGTTTGTTCTTCGGCTATACCCATAGTAGTTTTATTGGCGATAGCCATAGTACTACGTTTAAAAATCTCGACATATTCTACTATTACAGTACCTTGAACTCTTTGCCCATTAACGGTAAGGCTTGAGGTACTAATGCCAATTTCAACCCCGTTATCTGTTTCTAGTGTTACGTTTCGAACATCGGTATTAAATTCAAAAAATTGAGTTATTTCTTTTAAAGCTTCATCTTGTAGTTTCTGGATATTTGTATACTCGCCAGTATCTCTTCTAAAATTGCTTTCTAGGTTAGTAGTACTAGAATCATTGTTGTCTTCACTACTGCATGCACAGAGTGCTAAAGCTACGACTGTAGCTTTAAATAATAATTTAGTTTTCATAATAATAATAGTTTAGTTGGATGGATGTTACAACAAATAATAGCTAGCATATTGTTGTTGTAACTATAGTAAAAGTAATAATATGTAAATTTTAGCCTAGTAAAATATTATTTTATCGATGAAACATCATTTTTTTATGTTAAAATGTAAGAATTATCTAAGTGTTGGCTTTTTAATAAAACTATAAATATTTGACATTATTTATAACAAAAACCCCACTCATTGAGCGGGGTTTTCTTTAAACTTAAATAGTTTATAAGGATAACTATTGTGTTTATGGTAGGCTATTTAGCATTGCTATAAGTGCAGGGTCGCTAACAATACTAAGATCTGCTTGTGTGAAAACAATAACATCATTACCTACTATAGTAACCTGTTGTGTTCCAATGATCCATTGTCCTCCTTGTGAAGAGGTGAATATTACATTGAATTGTGCACCTACTGGAATGTTGTCATATGGATCGTCAAACATATCTACTCCATAATTAAAATCGTTAAAACCTGTAAGTAGGTTCATTTGACCTTGGTAAGACATGTACACCATTGAGTTAGTGTCGTTAAAGCCATCAGGAGCATCTACCCAAATTCCTGTAAACTCTTCAAAACCATCAAGGCTTTCTAGCTTATCGATATTCACCCACCCGAAGCTAAGCATCTCTACAATAAAGCTATCATCTTCTACAGGTACGTCATTTTCATTTCCTTCCTCATCAGTATCTTTTTCCCATACTACATCACCATTTTCATCTTCATCACCTACCCACACAATCATTCCTTCAGTATCTTCTCCTTCACCACCAGATAGTTCTGTTGGAACATCTAGTGTATAAGGTACACCGTCATCTATATCCTGTCCTTCTTCGGTAGTCATGTTTATATAGAATTGACCACCTGTAATAAGCGGAGCTAATTCAGACTCTTCATTTGCTTGCCCTTCAGGTACACCCATTGTTGGCATTCCTGTAGCTACCATGTCGCCTATACCAAATATTTCGATGAATTCAACAAAAACAGTACCTTCATAAGGGTCTCCGTTAACCGTTAGATTTTCAGAGAAAACAGTCATTTCTACTCCTTTTTTAGATATAAATTTGGCTTTTCCTTCTCTCGAGTCAAATTTAAAATACTGTCTTAGGTTATCCCTGTTACTGTCTTCTAAAGCATTTAATGCATTTTCTTCACCTTCAAGGTTTTCTTTTCTTGATGAATTGTCGTTTTCACTCACCGTGTTGTCTTCACTACTACATGCAGTAAAGAATAAGACTGCAAGAGCAATCTTAAATAATGATTTGATTTTCATAATAAATTAAATTAGTTGGATTTAATTGAATGTAAGCGATAAACTTAGCTAGCATGTCTATATCGTTTACAAGGGTAAATTTACTAATGTGTTGATTATGAGTGTTAAAAATTATTATTTTTCGATGAAAAGGCGATTTTTTATGTTAAAGTACTATTTTGTAATAAGGGTATTACTTTGTTTGGGGTGGTATTATTTAAGGTAAAAGCAGTTGTTGTAGTAATCTATAATGGCTTTACCTTTTAGTAAGATATCAGCACCTATAATACCGTGTACAGGCTTTGCTTTATACTGTTGCAAGGCTAAGTTTACATGCGACATATCAAAAATTACTAGAGAGAAATTCTTATCTGTCCACCAGCTCATTTTTAAAGTGTTTTGAGAGGATGTTTGTGTTAGCATGCCCACACCACCAGCACCAGCAGCTTTTGTGTCAGAGTCGGCAGTAATAAGGTTGAAATGTTCAATACTATCAAAGCCTATACAACTGTTAGATGCACCTGTGTCGAGTATAAAATCGCCTACTACACCGTTTATTTTTGCCTTAATAAGTAAATGTTGCGTTTTAGATATTTTAAATTTTATGCGTTTATACCCTTCTTTTTTTAAGGTATCATATAAGTTCTCCATCGTTTCAATTTGATTGCTTCCCAAAAATACTTTAAAATATGCTATAAAAGCGTTTTCAACTTTGTAAGTTTGCCGAGCAAAAAAATAGCTCATGATATTTACAGATACCCATACTCATTTATATAGCGAAGAATTTCAGCAAGACAGTGATGTTGTTATACAACGCGCTATAGATGCAGGTGTAAAACGATTGTTTGTACCATCTATAGATTCTACTTATACCAAGCAGATGTATGATTTAGAAGCTAAATATCCTGAAAATGTGTTTTTAATGATGGGTTTGCACCCAACGTATGTTAAGGATAACTATGAAGAAGAAATTGCTCATATAGAGACTGAGCTGGCAAAACGAAAGTTTGCAGCAATAGGAGAAATAGGTATCGACTTGTATTGGGATAAAACAAGATTAGAGCAACAGCAACATGCCTTTAAACATCAAATACAATTAGCAAAAAAGTATAATTTACCTATTAATATTCATTGTAGAGATGCTTTTGATGAAGTTTTTGAGGTATTAGAGTCAGAAAAAGGAGAGGAACTACATGGTATATTCCACTGTTTTACGGGTAGTTTTGAACAGGCTCAAAAAGCAATTTCTTATAATTTAAAATTAGGTATTGGTGGGGTAGCTACATTTAAGAATGGTAAAATTGATAAGTTCTTGAATGAAATAGATTTAAGTAATATTGTGTTAGAAACCGATTCTCCTTACTTAGCCCCTGTGCCCTATAGAGGTAAACGTAACGAAAGTAGTTATACAGTTCTTGTAGCAGAAAAGTTAGCTACAATATACAACATGAGTGTTGAGGAGATTGCTGCTGCAACGACCGAAAATACTAAAACAATTTTTGGTTTTTAACAAAGAAATCCCGTTAAATTCATAAAAATTTTGTTCATTTGTGGCATTATTTTTAACGTTAAGAAGTACATGTCGAAATTTGATCATATCCGTCCTCTTTATGATAGCGAAGTAAATGAGGCTATATGTGGTGCTTTACATCATCCGATGATGAAAGCGCTTATGAGTTTTGCATTTCCAGATGTTGAACCCGAAGTGTGGGCAGAACAACTGAAAAAGACACATTCTAAACGTGATTTTCAGGTCAATTTTATATACTCTGCGGTACAAAAAGTTCTAGAAAAAAGCTCAGAAGGTCTTACTACCTCTGGTTTCGATAAGCTAGACGCACACACGCCTTATCTTTTTATATCAAACCACAGAGATATAATACTTGATACTTCACTTCTAAATGTTAGTCTATTCGATCACGGTCAAATAATGACAGCATCAGCAATAGGAGATAATTTAGTTCAAAAACCTTTCTTACATACATTATCACGACTTAATAGAAATTTTGTAGTACAAAGAGGCTTGCCTCCTAGAGAACTATTGCAAAGTTCTAAGTTAATGTCAGAGTACATGTGCCAGTTATTATTGCGCGAAAACCGTTCGGTTTGGATAGCGCAACGAGAAGGGCGTACTAAGGATGGTAATGATGCAACACATCCAGGCGTATTAAAGATGCTTGCTATGGGTGCTGAAGGTGAAAGTTTGATGGAATATTTTAAGAAAGTTAAAATAGTACCAGTATCAATATCATATGAGTATGACCCTACGGATGCTTTAAAAATGCCTATGCTATTAGCAGAAGCTAATGATGAGGTATATGTAAAGGATAAGAATGAAGATTTTACCACATTACTTAGTGGTATAATAGGGCAGAAGAAGCGCATACACCTTCATATAGGAGATGTGTTAAGTGATGAATTAGATACTATTACTGCTGAATTTGATAATCAAAACAAGCAGATACAAGCGCTAGCTCAAGTAATAGATGATGCTATATTGACTAACTATAAGTTGTGGTCTACTAATTATATAGCATATGATTTATTAAACGATACAGATCGTTTTAAAGATAAATATACTGAACAAGAAAAAATGCTTTTTGAGCGAAGACTTGAAATGCGTATTGATGGTGGAAATGAAATTTTGCGCGAAGGGTTTTTAGCAATGTATGCTAACCCTGTAGTGAACAAAATGAAATATCAAGATGTTGTCTAAACCCAATATTTTACTGTTATATACCGGTGGTACCATTGGTATGGTTAAAGATTTTGAATCTGGAGCACTAAAGGTGTTTAACTTTGATAAGCTATTAAAAAGAATACCAGAGTTAAAGCATTTAGATTGTGTTATAGAAACGATGTCTTTTGATGCGCCTATAGATTCGTCTGATATGGTGCCTTGTCAATGGGAGAAAATAGCATCTGTAGTAGAAGATAATTATGATAGGTTTGATGGCTTTGTTATTCTTCACGGTTCAGATACTATGTCATATACAGCATCTGCGTTAAGCTTTATGCTTCAAAACCTGAATAAACCAGTTGTTCTTACAGGCTCTCAGCTTCCAATAGGTGATTTACGTACTGATGCTAAAGAAAACCTTATTACGGCTATACAAATAGCTTCTTTAAGCTATGATGGCAAGTCTGTAGTTAAGGAAGTATGTTTATATTTTGAATATAAACTTTATAGAGGTAACCGTACTGTTAAGATAAGTGCCGAACACTTTAATGCTTTTAGTTCGCCTAATTATCCTGCCTTGGCAGAATCAGGTGTGCATTTACGAGTAAGCGAAGATTTATTGTTACCGTTGCATAATAAACCATTAAAGGTGGTTAAGAACTTTGATAATAATGTTGTTATTATGAAGGTTTTCCCTGGTATGAATGATAAGGTATTGACTGCAATATTAAACACACCCGATCTTAAAGGTGTGGTAATAGAAACTTATGGAGCGGGTAATGCACCTACTGAACTATATTTTATAGCAGAACTGCAAAGAGCTATAGATAAAGGGATACATATTGTAAATGTAACTCAATGTTTTGGAGGTAGTGTTAATATGGGGAAATATGAAACAAGTACGGCTTTAAAAGAAATAGGGGTAATATCTGGTAGAGATATTACTACAGAGGCAGCAATTACAAAACTGATGTATTTGTTAGGTCAAGATATACTTACTGAAAATTTTAAAGAATTATTTGAGACTTCATTGTTTGGCGAAATGTCATAATAATTTTTTTAAACTCTTTTTTAATCTTATTTTTGCAACCTTATAAATTTAGAGAGGTGGCCGAGTGGTCGAAGGCGCACGCCTGGAAAGTGTGTATACTCCAAAAGGGTATCGAGGGTTCGAATCCCTTCCTCTCTGCTTAATGAAAATCCTACGCTATTATTAGCGCAGGATTTTTTTATATACTGCTTATTGCTTTAACCTAGCACGAGTGGCAAGTACAAAAAAGGTAAGTAAAATAACGCCTATAACGCGCTCTAGTACCATATAGCCAAATAACGGATCACTTTTATCTAAACTACCCGAGAGGATAAGTATGGCTTTAGTGCTTTTTTTTAAAGCAATCCATTTAGTACTGCCGTCATGTATATAATACCCGTAACCAAATAGAAACCATACAGTAAACAACCACAACAATGGGCGTGATAAGCTTTAATATCATGCGACCAAATAATAAGTAAGTTAATAACCAGAAAGGGTTTTTTGTATAGTATCATTTCCTGAACTATAGCTTTTCTACGCATTACCATTTCAGAGCGGTAAGCATCTCCCGCAGTAGCCCAGTCTTTATTATCAGCACGGTTAGTTTTTAACTGACGGTAGGTTACTGCCATCATATTATAATGTTCATATTTTAGTCTTCGTTTTTTCTTTTTTTTTAAAAGAGGCTCGGGCTTAATTTCTGGTTCATGTTCTTTTTTATTTTCATTAAGCTTTCTTATCGCTGCTTCTTTATCTTTTCTCTCAGATACATTTTTCTCCTCAATTTGTTTTTGCATTTGTATTGTAAAAACTTCATTACCTAATAATATACGGTTACTGCCAATAGGCATACGGAATATTTTTTGTTTTCTAGGGAAGTCACAATTACCTATAGTAGCTTTAGTCAGTTCGCAATCGGTAAGTTGTATATAGTTAAAATCACAGCTTAGAAAAACGATTTGTGAGGTGAAAATTACTCTATTAAAAGCAATAGTAGGCGTGTTTTCAGATTCACGAGGTTTAAATTCTTCATTTTCTATTGTAGCTATAAATCGAATGTTTTTAAAGTGAGTAGGAAAAACCTTTGAGAATTTAGTGTTGTCAAATTGTAAATAAGCATTGCCAATACAATAAATTTCTTCAAAAAAAAGTTCTCCACTAAAGATGGTACTGTTAAAGTCAGCCTTTCCGCTAAAAAGTGGTGTTTGTAAAGTACGTTCCATTACTAAAGATGGTGCTATTAAAGTCTGTCTTACCACTAAAAGTGGCGTATTCAAAATGGGTTTCACTGCTAAAAGTTACATCGTAAAAGAGCGCCTCACTGCTGAAGGTTACATTGTAAAAGACGGCCCAACGGCTAAAGATGGTGTTGTAAAAGAACACTATACCGTTAAAGGTAGCGTTCTCAAAGATTGTCATATCGTTGAAGGAGGTGTTGTTAAAGTCCACCTTGCTTTCAAAGGTAGCCCATTTAAAGTTGGCTCTACCACTAAAGATGGTGCGATTAAAGTTTACTTTACTTTCAAAGGTGACCCAATAAAAGTACACTCCATTGCTAAAGGTGACGTTTTTAAAATTCACCCCGCTACTAAAAGTGGCGCTTTCAAAATCTACCTCTTTATCAAAAATTTTTTCTGTTCCTTTTGTCCAAAAATTTTCTTTAGCAAATTCAGGGAAAATGAATTCGCTAAAATTGTAATCTTCTTTTGCCATTTTTTCGGCGCGCAAGGTTGTCCAAAACTCATTTACTTTTTGGATATCCCATATTTTTCCTCCTTTTCGTTTAAGGTGTACCAATCGTTTTCGGTGTTTTTTTCGCCATAAAATAAGATGTAATGTGGATGGTTTTCGGGGTAGTCTTCTTTAGTCATTTAGATGGAGGTTTGTATACTAAAGTACTGTTTTTTATAACTTTTACAAAGAAAATGAATGAAGTAAGAAAATTACTATTTATAAATGTAAATGGGGTTTGAAGGTTTTTTTTGCATTTTATCGATTATAGCCAATAATGCTTTTTTGTGAAAAAATATACCATTATTATTGCTAGCTATTATCCAACTAATAAACTACTACATAATGAAAAAAAGCCTAATCTATTTAGCAGCTATAGTTTCTCTATTGTTAACTTCTTGTGCAAATGATGATACTAACCATCATGAAGAGCAAAGTAATGGGATAACTTCTGAGGAGATATCAAATGGTCTTAAAGGAGGTATGAAAGCTTTCCGTGTTGATTTTACAAAACCTATAATATTTGAGTATACAACTGCCGTTGAAAAAGACTCTATTATAGATAGTATTGTTAAAGATTTATATGAGGTTGAATTAAAATCTCATCTAGACGAAAATAATCAACTGATTTTGGATGAGCTTGCTGTAAATATATTGATTAATGATTTTGATAAAACAATAACTTTACAGCCTGAGCCAATCACTCAAGTATTAATATATAGTAGTTCGCCTGGTGATACTGATGATGAAAAGTGTGGAGGTCAAGAAGGAGATGGCTGGAAAAGTTATGGTAAATGCTATGATGAATCTTGTGTAAGTTCAAAATCTGCAGAGGCTGCTGATGACCTTTCTTATCAATTAGGTAACAACAAATGTTTAGACGTAAGAGTTAAACGTAATGCATTGTATGCTAGAATTTG
Source organism: Flavobacterium sp. MedPE-SWcel (assembly GCA_001874325.1). Classification (GTDB taxonomy): domain Bacteria; phylum Bacteroidota; class Bacteroidia; order Flavobacteriales; family Flavobacteriaceae; genus Flavobacterium. Next base: position 9,378 of record MPCW01000003.1, read on the forward strand.
TGCTAGAGTTATAAGCTGTTAATATCTAATTTATCTTTTATCTCTAGATTTAATATTAGCTTCGCACAGTTTAATAATCTCGGTAATACGTTTGTTTTTAGTTTCTTCTCGTTTTGCAGTATCTAACCAATAGAGATATCCTTTTTTATAGGAAGGTGCGAAGTTTTGATAATTAGCAAAAGCTGTTGGATTTTTATCAAATTCTTGTTGTAGGTTATTTGGGATCACTAGTTTCTCAATATCATCTAATGCAGACCAACTTCCGTTTTGTTTAGCAATTTTTATAGACTCTAAACCGCTTTGTTGAATCAAGTTTAACTCTGTTAATTCATCAATATATTTTTTGTTAAGGGTACTCCAAATACTTTTTGGCTTTCTTGGGCTAAAATATTGCTTACGTTTACCATTCCCTAAACTTTTTACGGTAGAGTCTATCCAACCGTAGCATAATGCCACTTTTACAGCCTCTTCCCATCGCATAGAGGGTTCTTCATTCTCTACCTTATACAAAATAAGGTATATCCCTTTATAGTTAGAGTAGTTTTGGTGTAACCATTCTCGCCATTCAGTATCTGTTTTAAAGTAAAATTCAGGGATTTCCATTGTGGTAAATATTAAGAGAAGTAAACAAATTTACACTTTTAATATAAAGATTTGATGAACTCATTCTTCAAAATGAATCAATATTTTAAAAAGGGTAAATATGAAATACTAGTTGACATACTGTTGTCACTAGCACGTTTTATTTTTGCTGTAATAAAAAGAGCTATCAATAAAAAGAGCCTTGTTGAGCTTAAAAACAACGAGAAGAACCAAAATAAAATGTAATGGAACCATTTAAAAATATATACAGTCAAGCGTTTTTCGATCAGTTTACCAATGTGATGGCTGAGGTAGTTACTAGTTTTAATACAAAACAATTTTTAACTGAAATTTTTGATGCATCGTGGGATGATCGCGAGCTTAAACAGCGTATGCGCCACACTACAGAGGTGCTTCATAAACAACTTTCAAGAGACTATAAAAAGGATATTGCCGACTTATTGAGGTTTATGCGTGTTTGGGATGATAAAGCTGTAAAAGTAGGTCAGTATGATAGTCTTGCCTTTATGTTTTTAGCGGATTATGTTGAGTTATACGGATTAGATGATTTTGAAACTTCTATGATGGCAACAGAAGTAATCACACCATTTACAAGTTGTGAGTTTTCTATTCGTCCGTTTATTATCAAATATCCAGAGAAAGGTATGAAGCAAATGTTGGCATGGTCTAAACATGAAAATTTACATGTTCGTCGATTGGCTTCTGAGGGGTGTAGACCACGTTTACCATGGGCAATGGCTTTACCAGGTTTAAAGAAAGATCCTACGTTAATTTTACCAATTCTGGAAAATCTAAAAAATGATACATCAGAATATGTACGAAGGTCAGTCGCCAATAATTTAAACGATATAGCAAAGGATAATCCTGAAACTGTAATTGAAACTGCTAAACGTTGGAAAGGTGAAACAAAAGAAACCGATTGGGTAGTAAAACATGCTTGTAGAACTTTGCTTAAACAAGGTAATCAAGAGCTTATGGGGTTATTCGGTTTTGGTTCTATAAAAGATATTAATATTAAAAATTTTAATCTCTTAACCTCAAGGGTAAGAATAGGAGAGGCATTAGCATTTCGGTTTGAGCTTGAAAATAGGAGTGAAGTGGTTACTAAAATCCGGTTAGAGTATAATATTTATTATATGAAAGCTAATGGAAAGTTAGCTCCAAAGGTGTTTAAAATTAGTGAGAAAGATTATGAGACTGACTCTACTACGATTATAGAAAGGAAACAGTCTTTTAAAATTATTACCACAAGAAAATTTCATTTAGGTGAGCATCAAGTAGCCTTAGTTATAAATGGAAACGAATTAGATAAATATAATTTTGAATTAATACAATAAACAATGGACGATTTTAAAATAATAGGCATTGCCACGGAAACCACTAATGCTAACGGGCAGTCATTTATAGACCTTGAAAAATTATGGGGTAAGTTTTGGGGAGAAGATATTCAGAGTCAAATTCCGAATAGAGTGAGTGATGATATTTATGCTGTTTATACCGATTATGAAAGTGACCATACAGGGAAATACACTACCATTATCGGTTTACCAGTAAGCACATTAGAAACTATTCCAGAAGGTTTTGTAGGCAGAGAAATTACTGTAGGTAAACATGAAAAGCATGTAACTAAAGGTAAAATGCCTGAGGCTATTGGTAAGTTTTGGATGGATCTTTGGGCATCTGGCGATTCTAACCGAGCATATAGAGCAGATGTTACTGTACACGGCAAGAAGTATAATGATGGTGATGCTGCTGAGGTAGAAACGTATATTTCAATAAAATAACTAAACTAAATCAACTAAAAAATGAAATACGTCTTACTATCAATTATCAGTGTTTTTTTATTTGGGTGCGGAAATCAAAAAATGCATGATGACCCAATTCCAAATCACGATACTTTTAAAGTAGAGTCTAAACAAGTAGGGGAGGCGAGGGTAATAAATGTTTGGACTCCACTAGGGTATAATGATAGTGAAGAGTCGTATCCGGTGCTTTATATGGCTGATGGAGGGGTGAAAGAAGATTTTCCCCATATCGCAAATACGATCTCTAAACTAATACAAGAGAAAAGTATTTCTCCTGTTATTTTGGTAGGGATTGAGAATACTGAAAGAGGACGTGATTTAACAGGCTTTTCAGAATCAGAATATGATGCTCAATATTGTCCATTAACTGATGGAGCAAAGAATTTTAGGGCATTCATTTCGAAAGAACTGTTTAGCGAGATAAACGATAAGTATAGAGTAAGTGATAAAAAAGGGATTATTGGAGAATCGTTATCAGGGCTTTTTGTAATGGAAACTTTTATGCAAGATCCTGAATTGTTCGATTTTTATATAGCGTTTGATCCTTCTTTGTGGTGGAATGACCACTATTTGGTAAAAAATGCAGATGATATGTTCAGCAAGTTTCCTGATAAAGAAATTAAACTTTGGTTTGCAGGTTCAAATGCAGAAGATATTTCGCAATACACAAATACATTAAACAAAACGTTGAAGAATAACGCTCCTGATAAACTAGAATGGAGCTACTCAGATGAACCAAAAGAGGAGCATGGTACAATTTTTAGAGCAACAAAAGAAAAGGCTCTAAAATGGACATTGAGTAAGTAGTCGTAATTTTAGATTTTAAGATCACTAATTATTATATTGTATCCATCGGGGTCTTGAATTAAGATCCCGTTTTTGTGCCAATAAGGATTTTTAGCTTTCAGTACTTTAATTTTATGCTTATTGATGTTCTCAATTATCTTATTGTATATGCTAGAGGTAGGAGGGTAAAAAACTAAGATGTCATCATCATTGAACTGATGATCTATAACTTCATTTGATTTTGTAAACTCTAAATGCCAGTTCATGTTTTTATTCCCGATAAACACACCATCATAATTGTCATGATTTTCAAAAGAACCTAAGACCTCTAAGCTTAAGATGTTTTTGTAAAATATAATTATCTCATCAAGATTATTTGTATGTCTGGCAACTCTTAGATTCATTGTAGTTGATATCTGTTTTTCTTTATAGCCTTAATTAAGGCTCTATTTCTCCTATTGGCATACATTCTATTTAAAGATACTACTGCCCATATAAAGGCAGGTAACCAACCAATGATAGTTAACTGAAGTATTAAACAGAGTAGTCCAGAAAAAATCTTTCCTTGCAAAAACAAAGAAAGCCACGGAAAGAAAAAAGCAATTATATATCTCATAATGTAAAGATATTAAAAATAAAAAACGGCTACCATATGGTAGCCGTTTTTCGTTATAGTATAAAATGATATTTTATAACTCTTCAAACTCTTGATCTTCGCCTATATGTGCACTTCTCACATTTATAGCGTTACCATCAGCATCTATTACAAAAGCAACAAATTCAAGCTTTGTAGCATCTTCAACAGTCGTTGGAACAGATTGATTAAAGCTCCTTGTGAATGTTTGACCTGTATTACTACTGTCAATAGCATCTCCTAAAAGATTTGTAAAAGATTCTCTAAGTACATGATCGTGTACAAAATCATATATATGATCTTCACTATCGTAGTAATCAGTATAGTTAGTTTGTTCGTATACAAGACCATTTTCTAGAACATAAACAACAAGTTTAAGCCCTGTATGGTTAGTACTAAACTTAACCTTTACATCTAATGATATATTGTTTCCTTCTACTACTGTTTTCATAGCAAGTCCTAACCCTGGGTCTCCTTGAGTAAGTGAAATAACTTGGTTTAAGTTATTTGGCTCAGGATAATCCCATTGTGTTATTCTGTTAACTAACCCTTTTGGGTAACCAGGTACATTAATGAAGTTTTCTAATTCAGTAGAATCAAAAGTGTACGGGTCATAGTTATCGCTGCTAGTGTTAAGAGTGGCTCTGTGTATAGCTACAGCTACAACATTATCACTTTGTTCTTTAAGTAGCTCTAAACCATATGATACACGTGGGCAATAGCCGCACCAAGTACCAGTATAATCTTCAATAAGCACTCGCCTGTTGAAAATAACTTCCGATCCATCGTGAAAACGAACTGTAAGTGGCTCTGAAGTAATTCCAGAGTATTTAGCTGTAACTTCAAACTCGCCTACTGTTGCAGAAGTATATGTGTTTCCTTCTATAGCTGAGCCATCTACATAAATTGTTGCCTCTGCTGTTAAATCGTTACCATCGTTATCCTTTACAGTAAAAGTGATATCCTCATTAATTGTTTTTACTGAGCTATCGGCTGTAAGGATAGTAGACCCAATCGATTCTAATATCGTATAGTCAGAAGAACATGACGAAAATAGAATTGATGCGAATGCGATGAATAGAAATAAACTCTTCTTCATTGTTATAATTTTTTTAATATCCCTAAAACTAGCGATATATTGTTAACCTTATTGTTTAACAACTCTAATTTGAGCTGTTTTATTGTCCTCTGTAGTAAAACGAGCAATATAAACTGCTGTGTTAAGAGAAGAAAGGTCGATAGCTTGATTTCCTGTAGCAATAACTACTGTTTTAATCAGTTGTCCATTGATGTTGTAAAGCTCCATAGAAGCACCTTGTTGAGCATCAATTTCAATACTGTTTGTTATAATAGTACTTTTTAAAGAGATACCTGCATTTTGTAAAGCAGCAAAATCAGTAGTACTTGCAGCAGTAGCGTCATAAGTATATGTGAATGACATTATTTCACTAGTTTCATTACCATCACCATCTACTGTTATAACACCAAATTCATAACTTACAGGCATAGATGTATCATCTCCTGGGTGGCTGTTTTTAAAGTGATTATCTACACCATTAGTGTGTGATCCAGCATCTATAGTTACTCCAACTCCAACAGTTGGTATTGTAGTATCTACATTTATGTTATTGAAACATTGTGGTTGTACACAAAGTTGTAAGCTATTGTTGCTTCCAGCATCAACGTTGTTAGTAATACTTTTAACTTTCATTCTTATAGTAACTGATTCAGTTGATGTGTTTGAGAATACTAAATCTAGTTGAGTAGAACTTCCTAGCTCATTTACAGTAATAATTTGCCCGTCATTGATTTCATTACCATCACCAAATACACTTACTTGTGCTTGAGTTAATCCGCAGATTAATAGACTTGCAATAAGAATAATTTTTTTCATAACTAATTTTTTATTTATTTTAAAGGGTATGTGTTATAAGTAAAAAATGCTATCGGGAACATTATTCCCGATAGCTTTCTTATAAAATTCTGATATAAAAATACTTTTTATCTATTATTTGATAACTAGTTTTTCAGTTCTTTCAGCACTAGCACCTGATATTTTAGCGATGTACATACCTTTTTGTAAAGCGCTTAGGTTCATAGTGTCACCGTTGTTTATTTCCTCAGCAGTGAAAACTACTTTACCAGTAAGATCCATAACAGTTACAGCTACAGTTTCTTCAGTAGAGAAGTTAAATACACCGTTTGAAGGGTTAGGGTAAACAGAGAAAGTTGAAGTTTCTAACTGGTTGTTAGATAATACACCGTTTGTTTTGAATGCATTTTGGTGTGATAATTCACCTCCGAAGTTTGAAACAATAGAACTAAATACAGTCACGTCGTTAGATATTACTTCTAGACCGTGAGTTGTAGAACCATATTGCCATCCATCGTTAAAAGAGTCATACATGTTTACAGTGAAACATTCTGCAGTACCTTCAGGAATTGATACTAGATGCATTTTAGTTGTGTTTGCATCTGGTCCACCACCACCCCACTGGTCATCAGTACCAGCTTCGTAAGGTCCACCATTAGCAACTACATTACCATCAGCATCTTTAATATCCCAGCTTATTTCACCTGCGTAGTTATCAGTATGTACAAGAACAGCAATGAAGTTGTTATCAGCTTGACCAGCAAGACCAATTTCTACACCATTAGTGTTAAGGCTACTTTCTGGTAGAGCTGGTGCTTCACCATTTATTTGTGTTAATTGTACTGTATAATCTATAGAAGTATCAAGAGTTACATCCGTAAATTCAACAGATCCTGTAGCGTAAGCAGCAAGATTTCCTGAAAAATCCTGTGTAGCTACTACAGTTTCACCATCCATAAGTGAAACTTGAGCACTTGTTATTGCATTAGTACCATAATTTTTTATTTCTATCCCAAAGTCAGAAGCACCAGTTGCCTCACAAAGATTAACCTCTCCTTTGTATACTTTTCCGTGGTTTTCTAAACCAGTAAGAGCGTTACATTCAAGAATTTGAGGAAGTATAGTAGCAGTAGTAGTATTACTCAAATTTGGCATGTTGTATGCTGTTCCATCAGAGCAAATTCTGTACATTGTAGGGAAACCACCAACTTGGTATGGTGTGTTTAATGATGCGTCATCAATAATTGGGTAAGGAGTGTTAGCTATCCAGTTACCCTGAGATGCAGCAGTTTCTCCATTTAAATCAGCCATAGTAGTACTTCCGTCACCTTCTATGAAAAGAATTACCATTTCATCAGAACCACCTGGTCCGTAAGAATAGTATAGGTCACTCATTACATGTTTTTCATGTAGTCCCCAACATGGACCACACCATGTAGCAGAAACATCAATCATTACTGTTTTACCATCGTCTAGGTAACTTTGTAAGTTGTGCGATACACCATTAATATCAGTTAGTGTAAAGTCTGGAGCCATACTCCCCGCTGGTAATTGCGCTTGAGCAGTAAGCCCTGCTAGTGCAAGTAACCCTGTAAGTAGTGTTTTTTTCATTTTTGTTTTCCTTTTGAAAATTAGTTTTGTTTTTTATAACGTTATCCTTTACAATTGTTTGATTTTTAACAAATAAATAAAGAGAACACGAAATTTTTTTCGAAAATATGTAAAAAAGACATACGGCCAAAATATATTTCAAACTTTTTACGATAAATTTTTCATTTCTTTAAAAAAAAAGATGTTTTGTTGACATATATAAAGGTTATTACTGTTAAAACTTATGGTCTTCGTATTCTAATTAAAAAAAAATGCGGTATACTGTCAAAAAATTTTTAATATTGCCTTCCAAACCCTTTTTTCAGACTTTGGAATACTATTTGGTGTTAAAGTTATTATAAAGAGGTAACAAAACTAATTTTTCGAAAGAAACAAAAAACAAAACTAATTAACATGAGAAATTTATTATTACTATTTCTGTTTATCACCTTCTCTGCCAATGCGCAAAAGGCAATGCCTAGTGTGACTATTAAGTCGGTTAAGAACAAGACTTATAATGTAAAGAACAGTTTTAAAGAAAAAGATAAACTATATGTGTTTACATTTTGGGCTACGTGGTGTGCACCATGTATTAGTGAACTAGATGCTATTAAAGAGCACTATGCTGACTGGACTAAAGAAATGAATATGGAAGTTATTGCAATTTCTATAGATGATACTCGTACTCAAAAAAGAGTAAAACCATTACTTAATGGTAAAAAATGGCCTTACAAGGTATTATTAGATACTAATCAAGATCTTAAAAGAGCACTTTCTGTAGTTAACCCACCTTATACAGTTGTGGTAAAGAACAAAAAAGTTGTTTATGTACACAATGGATATAGCCAAGGAGCAGAAATAGAACTTTATAATAAATTGAAAGAGCTTAAATAATGAAAAAATTACTTTTCTTACTGTTGCCATTAGCAACAGTGTCGCTCTATGCCCAAGAAGAAGAGGTAGAGGAGAAGGAACAAGTACGTGTATATGGTGGATTCGAGTCGAATGCACAATGGTATCTAAATGATAGTGGTAGAGGGATAGATCATCCTGAAAAGCCATTACGATCAAATAGTTACTTACAAGCTAATGCTCAATATAGTAACTTTTCAGCAGGTCTTCAAATTGAAGCTTATGAAGAAAATGCACTATTAAATTATAACCCAGGTTATGAAGGAGTAGATGTAGGTACATACTATTTTGATTATAAAACAGAAAAAATACAACTTACTGCTGGATACTTTTATGAGCAATTTGGTAGTGGTTTATTACTTAGGGCGTGGGAAGATCGTGCTTTAGGTATTAATACAGCATTGCGTGGTGGTAGAGTTATTTATACACCAACATATAATGTAAAGCTTACAGCGCTATACGGACAACAACGTAGTGGATTTGACGTTTCTGAAGGGCAGATATTTGGTTTCGATTCAGATTTTAATGTAAGTAGCTTACTTAAGTTTGAAGAGTCAGATCTTTCTTTTGGTGTTAGCTATGTAGGAAGATATGAGAAAGTAGATATTCCTGATCCTGTATTTGATGAGCTTACTAATGCTTTTGCGGGTAAGGTAAACTTTATACATAACTCATTCTACGTTTCGGCAGAGTATGACTACAAACAAAAAGATGCAGTATTAGATGTTCAAAATCGTATTAATAACGATTTTGTAAAAGCAGGTAATGCTATTCTTTTAAACTTTGGTTATACAGGTAACGGTTTAGGTATAGATGCTACAGTAAGAAGAATAGAAAACATGAGCTTTCTATCAGAAAGAGAGCCTACTTTTGTAGATGCTAACTCGTCAAGTTTAAACTTTAATGATAAGGTATTAAACTTTACGCCAGCATTAACAAAGCAGCATCACTCTAACCTTGCTAATATTTATGTATACCAAGCACAAGGTAAAGTAGACTTTATTGGAGAACCTATAATGAAAGCAGGTGAAACAGGAGGTCAAATAGATATCTTTTATGAAATTCCAAAAGAAAGTGCTCTAGGAGGTAAGTATGGTACTAAAATAGGACTTAATGCTTCTAGTTGGTACAATCTTCCGGGTAATTATAGATTTGCGCCAGCAGATTATGATACAGACCTTTTTGGTGTAGGAGAGAAGTATTTCTCTGATTACAATGTTGAAATCAAGAAAAGAGTATCAGAAACACTTATTACAAACTTTTACTATATAAACCAATACTACAATACACAATGGATACAGGGTGGAGAGATTGTAAAATCAAACATTGTAACAGGAGAAGCTGTTTATAATTTTGATACTACAAAATCGATACGTGTTGAAGCTGAACATATGTGGGCAGATGCTGACAGAAAAAACTGGGCTGGTGGTACAGTAGAGCTTAACCTTAACGATAAATATTCTTTTTATGTATGGGATATTTACAACTATGGTAATGATGACAGCAGTATGCAAACACACTACTACAATGTGGGTGGTGCTTACCGTCACGGAGCAATGCGTGTAGGTGTAAACTACGGTAGACAACGTGGAGGTCTTGTTTGTGTAGGAGGTGTATGCCGATTTGTACCAGAGAGTACAGGATTTAGTCTGTCATTAAGTACAGCATTTTAAGATAGGAACTAACCATTCATTCAACCAAATATTTTACGGAGCCCCTGATGTTGTAAAGCATCAGGGGCTTTACTTTTTGTTAGTATTAGTTATGGTTATTGTTTTAGAAGAAATCAATATTTTTATTATCAAAAATCAAGAATAGATGAATTCAGTTATTAAATGGGGTATTATAGGATGTGGTAATGTAACAGAGCGTAAAAGCGGCCCTGCTTATACTAAAACAGATGACTTTAAACTTCAGGCAGTAATGCGTCGTGATATTGATAAAGCAGCAGATTATGCTAGAAGGCATAATGTACCCACATACTATAACGATGCCGATGATTTGATAAATGATCCTGAGGTTGATGCAGTCTATATAGCCACTCCACCAGATAGCCATCTGCATTATGCACTTAAAGTTGCAAAGGCAGGAAAGCCATGTTGTGTAGAAAAACCAATGGCACTTAATCATGAACAATGTGTTATAATGAATAAGGCTTTTGAGGAAAAGAATCTTCCGTTATTTGTAGCTTATTACCGTCGTTCATTACCACGATTTAAACAAATAAGAGAATGGCTTAATAATGGACTTATAGGAGAACCACGACAGATAAGATGGCTGCTTACTAGAACACCATCTCCTGTGGATATTGCAAAAAGATACAACTGGAGAACGGATGCTAAAATTGCCGTAGGTGGTTATTTTGATGACTTAGCGAGTCATGGTCTCGATTTTTTTATTCAGATGTTAGGTAACATAACTACTGCACAGGGTATAGCGGTTAATCAACAGGGGGTGTATACTGCAAAAGATGCTATTACAGCTTGCTGGTTGCACGATAGTGGAGTTACAGGTACTGCAACGTTTAATTTTGGTGTTGCTGTTAGAGAAGACGTAGTCGAGCTATATGGTAGTGAAGGTAAAATAGTGTTTTCGGTTTTTGGAGAAACCCCAATTAAACTAATTACTAATGATAGTACTGAAGAAGTGTTTATAGAAAACCCTGAAAATATACAACTGTATCATGTGGGGTCTATGCGCGAACACCTTTTGGGTAATATGCAGCATCCTTCTACAGGAAGTACAGGTGCGCATACATCGTGGGTTTTAGATAAAATTTTAGGAACGCTATAGTATAAATAAAAAAGCTGCCATTGGCAGCTTTTTTGTAAAAATCGAAAAGTTGATTTTTAGTATGCATTTATTTTACCAAAAGTGCTTTCTAATGCACTTTTAATTTTGTTTGTTGCCTCTACAATAGCTTTCTCTATAGTGTCAGCTTGACTTGCTACACCTACTGGTTTAAGTCCTGCTGCTCTTGCTTCGATAGTACATTTTTTATCATTTCCACCACCTTTAGTGCTGTTCTCGTCGCTCAAGTGTACTTCTAGACGTGTTATTCTATCTTCATACTTTTTTAAAGAGTTTTGTAATTGCTCTGTAAAGTATTCTTCTAGTCTTTGGTGTCCTTCAATATTTTTATCAGTATTAATTTGTATTAACATAGTCTATATTTCTTTTAGTTATTTACACAAATATAACGACAAAAAGTTAAGTATGTTATGATAAAGATCATAGTTAACGCAACATTAGGTGTTTTATTTAATAAGAGTTAAAAAGATTAATGCTAACAATAAAGTATAAGTAAACTTTTGCATCTTTGTAATACAAATTGTTATACCACTATGCGGCTATTATTTTTATTTACACTTAGTTTTATTATTAGTACTTCGTTTGCTCAAGATTTAAAATCAAACGAGTTAGAACAGGTGCAAAAAGATAGTGTGACTACTGTAGTTTATTCTAAATATAGAGAAGATCAGTTTTATGCTTCAGTTAGCTATGTGTTAATGCAGGGTAAACCTAGTGGTTATTCGCAAAATTCTTTTTCTACAGGGTTGAGTGTTGGTTTTTTAAGAGATATGCCTATTAATAAGAATAGAACCTATGCCATAGCAGCAGGTTTGGGCTATTCTTATTATAATATAAAACATAACCTAAAAGTTAGTGAAAATGCAGGAACTAAAATTTATGAGCAAGTAAGTACGCTTGATTTTGATAAGAACAAGCTAGTACTTCACTATTTAGAATTGCCTATAGAATTTCGTTGGCGTAACTCAACTGCTGAAAGTCATAAATTCTGGAGAATTTATACAGGTTTTAAGGTGAGCTATCTTTTAAGGAATAAGGCACAGTTTTATGCTTTAGATGGCGCAGATATTAGAGTAACTAATAACAGAGGGCTTAATAAGCTTGTTTACGGCGCGTATGTTGCAGCGGGGTGGAATACTTGGAACTTGTATGTTTATTATGGCTTAACGCCGATATATGAAAAGGAGGCACGATTGAGTGGGGGACAAGAAATAAACCTTAATGCTGTAAACTTCGGTGTAATGTTTTATATACTGTAATTACAATACAGGTACAAGCCAAATAAACCATAATGCCACTTGAGGTACTATTCCTGCTATAGCGCCTAAAAATATACTGTTAGTGGTATGCTCTTTTGCTTGTAGTCGTGATGAGGCTACAAAGCCTGAACTTAAAATTAAAAAAGAGATTAAGTATAAAAAAGGAGTATGGTAATAAGTAGATATGCTTATTACAAAAAGTGTTAATGATGATACTCCCATTACATGCAGGCTTATTTTTTGCCTTAATAGTAGCATAATTAATACAAAAGCAATACTTATAAGACTCCCTAAGAAATAGTAATACAGCTCTGGAACTACAAATGTAGAGAAGCTATGTTTTATTAGTATTAAAAGTAATACAGCATAAATTGCTAAAGGAAATCTTCGTTCTTTTCTGTCTAATAGCATTTTGGTACGAATAAGTCCTAACGAACGCAATAAGTAGAATAGTGATATGGGTAATAGTGTTGTTAGTATAAGTACTTGCAAAAACACAAGGTATATTTCGTGTTTATGAAAGTAATTCATGGTAACTAAAAAGTAGAAAAGTGTAGCATATACAGGTATAAGCAACGGGTTGAAAGCATATGAGAAAAGAAGTGATAGTCTCTTCATGTATTATATTTTCTTTCGCATCCTTGCTACAGGTATATCTAGTTGTTCTCTATATTTTGCAATTGTACGTCGTGCTATAGGGTACCCTTTACTTTTCAGCATTTCGGCAAGTTTGTCATCTGGTAGAGGTTTCTTTTTGTCCTCTTCTTCAATAACAAGTCGAAGTATTTTTTTAATCTCTATTGTAGAAACATCTTCTCCTTGGTCATTTTTCATGGCTTCAGAGAAAAACTCTTTTATAAGTTTTGTACCATAAGGAGTGTCTACATATTTACTATTTGCTACACGCGATACTGTAGAGATATCAAGCCCAACCAAGTCGGCAATATCTTTAAGTATCATAGGTTTTAACTTTGCTTCATCACCATCTAAAAAGTATTCTTTCTGGTAATGCATTATAGCATTCATGGTAACAAACAATGTTTCTTGTCGTTGCCTTATAGCATCTATAAACCATTTAGCAGAGTCTAGTTTTTGTTTTATAAACTGTACAGCATCTTTTTGAGCATTCGATTTTTGTCTCGAATTTTTATAGCCTTGCAACATTTCCTGATAGTCTTTAGAGACGTGTAGTTCAGGAGCATTTCTACCATTAAGTGAAAGTTCAAGTTCTCCCTCTCTAATTTTTATAGCAAAGTCAGGTACAACATGTTCTACCGTTTTATTGCTGTTTGCATAAGCACCACCCGGTTTAGGGTTTAGCTTTTCTATTTCGTCAATAGCTTTTCTAAGCTGATCTTCGGTAGCGTCATATTTTTGGAGCAGTTTGCTGTAATGCTTTTTAGTAAAAGCATCAAACTGGTTTTCTAATATGTCTATGGCAAAATCTATAGGGGCTGTAGGAGTTCTGTGTTTTAATTGTAGTAATAAACATTCTTGTAAATCGCGTGCGCCTACACCAGCAGGTTCTAATTGATGGATTATATGCAGTATGTTTTCTACAGTTTGCTCATCGGTATAAATACCTTGAGTAAAGGCCATGTCATCTACAATGTCAGGGACACTTCTACGAATGTAACCCATGTCGTCTATACTACCCACAAGAAACTCGGCAATATCTCTTTCGTTCTCACTAAGTATAAACGTGTTTAGTTGTTCAATTAAGCTTTGATGAAAACTAACCTGTGCTGCATGAGGCATTGTTCTCTCTTCATCGTCATCACTATAATTGTTGGCTTGTAGTTTATAGTTGGGTATCTCGTCATCGCTAAGATACTCGTCTATATTTATCTCGTCAGCCTCTATTCTTTCATTGTCTTGATCGTCGTAGTCGTCAAACTCGTCTTTATCAAATTCATCAGTTTCATACTCGTCTTCTTTTCCGTTTTCAAGCGCAGGATTTTCTACCATTTCCTCCTTTAGTCGTTGTTCAAAAGCCTGCGTAGGCAATTGTATCAACTTCATCAGCTGTATTTGCTGTGGAGATAGTTTTTGAGATAGTTTTAATTGTAAATTCTGCTTTAACATATATAATTCGAGTAATATTCTTGTATAAAAATACAAAAAACAGGTATTACATCCCTACGCTTTTTAGATAAAATTATGACGTATTGGGCGTAATACCTGTTTTTGAGGTATGTATGTTTTAATTTTTTAGAACTCTGCGTTTTGTGGTGTTCTAGGGAAAGGTATTACATCTCTAATATTACCCATTCCTGATACAAATTGTACAAGACGCTCAAAACCAAGACCAAAACCACTATGTACTGCACTACCATAACGACGTGTGTCTAGGTACCACCATAATTCTTCTTCGTCTATGTTTAAGTCCTTAACTTTTTGTTGTAATACATCAAGACGCTCTTCTCTTTGCGATCCTCCTGCAATTTCACCAATACCAGGGAAAAGAATATCCATAGCACGTACTGTTTTACCATCATCATTAAGCCTCATGTAGAATGCTTTAATATCAGCAGGGTAATCAAATAATATTACTGGCGACTTAAAGTGTTTCTCTACAAGGTAACGTTCATGCTCACTCTGTAAATCAGCACCCCACTCCTCAATGATATAGTTGAATTTCTTATTCTTGTTTGGTTTACATCTCTTCAAGATGTCTATAGCTTCGGTATAGCTTACACGCTTAAAGTTGTTTTCTAGTACAAAGTTAAGTTTCTCTAGTAAACTCATTTCGCTACGCTGCGCCATTGGTTTTGTTTTCTCCTCGTCTGTTAAACGTTTGTCAAGGAAAGCAAGATCGTCTGGGCATTTTTCTAATACATGGCGAATAACATATTTTATAAAGTCTTCTGCTAAATCCATGTTAGCATCAAGATCGTTAAAAGCAACCTCAGGCTCTATCATCCAAAACTCTGCAAGGTGGCGAGATGTGTTACTGTTTTCTGCACGGAAAGTAGGGCCAAAGGTGTAAACCTCTCCTAATGCCATTGCATATGTTTCTGCCTCTAGTTGCCCTGATACCGTAAGGTTTGTGTCTTTACCAAAGAAGTCTTGCTTGTAATCAATCTTTCCTTCTTCGGTTTTAGGTACGTTCTCTAGTGGTAACGATGTAACTTTAAATATTTCTCCAGCACCCTCAGCATCACTTCCTGTTATTACAGGTGTGTTTACATAAGCAAATCCTCTATCTTGAAAGTATTGGTGTACTGCAAATGATAGTACAGATCGCACCCTCATTATAGCACTAAAAGTATTTGTACGTACTCTTAAGTGTGCATTTTCTCTTAAAAATTCAAGAGAGTGCTTTTTAGGTTGTATAGGGTATTTTTCAGGATCACTATCACCTAGTATTTCAAGGCTAGTGATTTGTATTTCATATTTTTGCCCTGCACCTTGGCTTTCTACAAGATTACCAGTAATGGCTACGGCAGCACCTGTAGTTAGTCTTTTTAGTGTCTCTTCGGGAGTGTTTTCAAAATCAACAACACACTGTATGTTATGTATAATAGATCCGTCATTAACTGCTAAAAACCGATTACTTCTAAAACTCCTAATCCATCCTTTTACGGATACTCCATCAATCGCTTTAGTGCTGTTCAGCAGGTCTTTAACTTTAGTATGTCTCATTTTTTAAAATTTAATTCATTGGTTATTAGTGTGCAAAACACACCTTACCCTTTTTAATCGGGGAATAAATGCCTGCAAATGTACTAAAAACGATAAAAATGTTGAATTTTAAGCCCTACTATTTAATAAATTTTACAATAAGGTTATAAATAGGAAACTGTTTCTTATTAAATACTACAATAGGGAGTTATAATATATTAAGTACAAATGATATTTTTACAGAGATATTTCTGTCAAGTTGTGGTAAGTGATAAGCACCATATCTGTAAAAAGCAGAAAGGCCAAGTCCATTAAATAGCTCGTTAAGCTCTATACCGCTTTCATAATATCCTTTGTTGAGAGTGTTATAAGTAATACCCTCATGTTCTTCTGGTTTCTCTAAATCTCCCCATGCAAGTCGAGTAACCAGTGTGGGTGATAATTTGATTGCTTTAAAAATTGTAAAACGACCTATACTGTGTTTTAATTGTAGCATAGCGTACTCGCTAGAGAAAAACTCATTAAAATACATGGTTTCAAAACTGTTTTTTGCAGCAAAAGTAATTCTTCTTAATACTCCATTTCTATCAAGGTTGTTAGGAGAGGTATTGTACAAATGCGTTAAAGGTGTGTTGCCTAAAGCGATACCTGTTTGTATTAATGCGGATGATTTTTGACCATTAAGATACTTCTTTTCCATTTCAACCCTAAAGTCAAACTTTTTAAAGGTTAAATCGCTATCTAAAATACCAGCTACTGACTGGGTGTATTGAAATGCAAATTTCGGGAAGTGTTTGTTTACTTCTATTCGCCCGCTAGGAGTTTGCATAAAATCACTAAACGGATTCCATTGTACGGTTGCTGTTAGTGTGGTGAGTTTAAATAGCGAGTATTGCTCTCCATCGGGCTGATATAAATAATCAAATTTTGGGTCAACCCTTGCATGCGTAATTTGTACTCGACTATTTGTTTTAGGTATTATTTTACTTTCGGCATAAGTCTGCCATGTTTGATGGTTGTAGAAAGTAGAAATATTTATGGGGCGCGGGTCATAAATTTTAAAAGGCTTTTTATCAGTATAAAACGATGTGCTTGCAATCTCCCTAATATCATCAGTATAAGAGGCACCTATCCAAGAATTGGTTAATTTACTCAGTCTAATTGCTGACCCTATGTTGTATTTAAATTCGCCATCTTTAGTACCATAAGCACCATAACCACTTATTCTAAAACATTCAAAAAGTTTATCATTGGTTGTACCGCCTAACCCTAAACGAAACCCTTCGTAGTTATTGTATTTAGCAATATGACGTAAGTCGAGGTCAAAAAAACTAATAGGGATGTAGCCATTAATTACTTTTTTACCTAAAAATATTTTTTTCTCCCACTTTTCTTTAGCAACAATACTATCGAGTGCTATATAGGTTTTTACACTTCGAGAATCTAGCGTGTCACTTCGGTAATGGTTCCAGTAATTTTCAGGTCTGTTAATAGCCTCTTTTTTAATTTCTATGGCAATACCACGATTAGTAATGTTTACAGGTACATTACATTCTCGTTCAAAATTAATTGATTCTGAAAGTAGGTACATGTAGTCTGATGCATCCTTTTCGCGATTGCTTTTTTCAAAATCCGTACCGTCAAACTTTATTGTTTCTCCCAGTATTTTAATATCGTGTTTATTATTCCCTTTTTTTACTTTAAGTCTATTTTCTTTTTGGAACCAAATTTCTAAGTTCTCATTGTATCGAAACGAGTGTGTAGCGGTAATATCAAGAGCGTTTTTAGCTCTAAATATTGCTTTAGCAACGGCGTAGTTATTGCGATCTATATATAGTAACCCTTCTAATTTTTTCTTTTTGTTTTTTCTCTTGGGGGTAAAGTATACTACATAAACATCTCTTTTGTTTATGGCAATGGTGTCTAGTACTTTGTATTTGTAGTTGTCAAGAGCATCATCTGCTATGGGATTAGCATATTTAGTTTCTACTAGTTCTATGCTGTTTTCATATACCGATTCAGATTGTAACGTTAAGCCTATAATCTCATATAGTGGTTGTTTAAACCCTGCCATTCGGGTGGCTAGTACATTTTCTTTTAGTCCTTGTTTTTTATTGAACTTGTGTTCAGAGATTTTTTCGGTTTGATATAGATGTTGTTTTTCTACTATCTTTTTGAATTTGAAATTAGTAGAGTCTATTCTGTCAAACCTTCTACCTATACGTTTGTCGATATATATAGAATCTAGCTTTCCTGATATAGAGTCGGGGTTAGCTGTAACAAGTAGTCTGTTGTAAGATTTATATTGAAAACTTTCTAGTTTTTGTAACGGATCGTTTTCTGGCTTTTTAAAAATAACCTTTCGTATAAGTGTACTTGCAGTGTTAGCTTGGTTTAAAACAAGCTCTTCAAGTTCTCTTGTGTGTGGGGTAAGGTTAATAGTATAGCTTTTCTTACCAGGTACAACAGTAATTTTCTGTTTGTTGTATCCAATGTAGCTCACGGTAAACCATGCTGTAGCATTGGTTTTAAATTTACCGTCTACATCAGTTACTGTAGTTTTTCCTTTATCTGTAGTAATAGTAGCAAAGGGCAGCAAATCATTATGCTTGCTATCCCTTACAATACCTGTAACGGTAAATTGTGCTTGACAATGCAAGCCTATAAAGAAGAGCAACAGTGTAAGGATTCTCATGTACCTTTTTATGCTAAACGAAAGAAACAATAATTTGTTTCAGGCAAAGATAGTATATAAATAAAAAACCCGCTTTAAAGCGGGCTTTTATTAAACTTTCATTATTTCGACTTCTTTTACATCGAATAAATCGTCAACTTTTTTAATAAAGCTGTTGGTAAGCTCTTGTACGCTATCTTCGGCATCCTTACGCATGTCTTCAGATGCTTCTTTTTCTAATTTCTTTATTTCAGTATTAGCGTCTTTACGAGCATTTCTAATACTAATTTTAGCATCTTCTGCTTCAGCTTTAGCTTGTTTTACAAGCTCTCTTCTACGCTCCTCTGTAAGTGGTGGTACACTAATTATAATGTTATCACCATTATTCATAGGGTTAAAACCTAGGTTAGCTATCATTATAGCTTTCTCTATAGGTTGTAGCATTGCTTTTTCCCAAGGCTGTACAGTTATTGTTCTTGCATCAGGAGTATTAACATTTGCTACCTGAGAAAGCGGTGTTTGAGAACCGTAGTAATCAACCATAACTCCACCAAGCATAGCAGGACTGGCTTTACCAGCACGAATGTTTAAAAATTCTTTTTCTAGGTGTTCAACAGAGCCATTCATTGACTCTTTTGTACTATCTAATATAAAATCTATTTCTTCCATAGTGTAATAATTCTTATGCTGTTAAAAATTAAACGCTTACTGTAGTTCCTACAAGTTCACCATCGCAAACTTTTACAAGATTACCTTCTTTGTTCATATCAAAAACAATAATAGGTAATTCATTCTCTTGGCTTAAAGTAAATGCAGTAGTGTCCATTACATTAAGACCTTTTTTAAGTACATCTTCAAAAGTAAGAGTGTCATATTTTGTAGCGCTTGCATCTTTCTCTGGGTCTGCAGTATAAATACCATCTACACGTGTACCTTTAAGTATCACATCAGCATTTACCTCAACACCTCTCAATACAGCAGCAGTATCAGTAGTAAAGTAAGGGTTACCAGTACCTGCACCAAAAATAACAATACGTCCTTTTTCAAGGTGACGTACAGCTTTTCTTTTAATATAAGGTTCTGCAATAGCTTCTATCTTTAAAGCGGTTTGCAATCTTGTTTGCATACCAGCATCTTCTAGAGCGCCTTGTAATGCCATACCGTTAATAACAGTGGCTAGCATACCCATGTAATCTCCCTGAACCCTGTCCATGCCATTACTAGCACCAGCTACACCTCTAAAGATGTTACCACCACCAATAACAATAGCGATTTCTACACCTTTGTCGTATATGTCTTTAATTTCTTGGGCATATTCAGCAAGTCTTTGCGGATCAATACCATACTGTCTGTCACCCATAAGGGCTTCACCACTTAGCTTTAAAAGAATTCTTTTGTATTTCATAGGATTTTCTTGACTGATGCAAATATAGTAATAAATGTTTTCAGAAAAAGAGTTTTATACCTCATCTACACGATAAGTTTACCATATGATTTTTTTGCTTCGTTATACCCAATTTTGAATATTTCATCCATTCTAACCTTGTTCGTTTCAAAGGTGTTATATAAGGCTAATTTATCAGGACTAATTACCCAATCGCAAAGCGCTGATTTTTGCATATTGTTATTTGCCGATAGTAGGTCGTAAGCACGAGTGGTAACGGCTTTAATGCTAGTTAAATCTTTAGCCTCTATTTTTTGTATAGGACTAACATATACGCCAATAAGTATTTCGCATCTACCTTGTAATATATCGGTAGGGAAGTGGTTTAGTATACCACCATCGCTATACAACTTGCCATCTATTTTATAAGGTGTTATTATACCAGGAAAAGCAGAGGATGCTAGTATGGCATCTATAATTTTAACCTCAGGACCAAAAATGCGCAATTTACCCGATACAATGTTGGTTGCAGTAATGTGTATTCTGTTGGGTAAGTCGCCCAAGGTTGCGTCTTTAAAAATAGATTCAAAATAGCCTCTAAAAGTATCAGAATCGATAAAACCTGCTTTACGAAAAGTAAAGTGTTTCCAGTGGAAAAAATAAATCGACTTAAAGAACTCTAGTATTTCTTCGGGAGTCTTACCCCAAGCATATAACGCCGATACAATAGAACCAGAGCTAGTACCTGCAATATGCGATGGTTTAATATTTTCTTCTTCAAAAAATTTAAGCACTCCTGCATGAGCAATACCCTTGGTACCACCCCCAGAAAGTGTAAGTCCTATAGTGCTTCCGTCGAATTTCATAGTTGGGATTTATCTTACCTAAGATACGGTTTTTTTCTCAAATTTAGCGCTTTGTTTCTGTAAAATGTCGCCGTAAATTTGTGTATAACAAAACTAGATTATATGAAAAAACATATCGATAAAGGCTTAGAGAATAGTTATTCATATGCCGAATACAGAAGCCATGTTTCTGATTTATTGTCAAAAGGATTATCTACGGGAGATACACAATCTGAAGATTTAACTAACTATAGTTCGTTGAATGATGTGCGTATGAAACGTTTAGATAAAACAATAAAAATTACGCCAGAGGTAATAGAGAAACTAAAAGGTTTAAAGTGTAATTATACACTATTAGTTATTTCTGAGGGGTGGTGTGGCGATGCTGCACAAATAATGCCTGTTATGGATAAGATGGTGTCAGAAAATGAGAATCTTAATTTGCGAATTGTACTTAGAGATGACAATAGTGAATTAATGGATGGTTTTCTTACTAATGGCGGTAGAGCTATACCAAAGCTAATTTTGCTAGATGCAGCGGATAATACTGTTTTAGGCGACTGGGGGCCACGGCCTACTGGGGGGGCTCAATTAATTAAGGACGCTAAAGAAAAGTTTGGTGTAGTTAACGAAGATGCTAAAACAGCATTGCAAAAATGGTATTTAAAAGATAAAGGGCTTAGCACTATGCAAGAAATAATGGCATTGTTAGAAAAAGCAGAGCGTGAGCAATGTGCTGCAAAAGCAGCGATGGCAGCTCAGTCTTAAAAGTTGTTAAGGAGTTAGTGTTCCTATAATTTCAATTTTATTTGATGTAGAAATACCACCAGGGTTACAACCGAGTAGCCCTTCTGGTATTTTTTTGTTTATACTCTTGTAGTACTTTATCCATGCAGGGAAAAATTCATTGGTATTAGGTTGTTTGTAGGTCATTGGGTAAAGAGTAAAAAAGGCCTTGTTATTGTTAGCAAATAAGAAAGCGTCGTATATAAGTTCAGAGCAGTAATAACTACCATTATCATAAACATACTCCTCGTCATACGGTACTCCCATTTGTTGCAGCGAAAAAGAAATAGCTTTAGGGATTAGTTTACGATGTTCTTTTTTCAATCTACCTATATACATAGGCTTCGATGTGTTTTTAGAAAACTCTGTGAGTGTAGTAAGTCTTACCGCGCTTCCTGCGGCTTCTATAATATATATAGTATCGTTTTTATGATATACCATACCCATGTGACTAAAGTCGTTTCCTTCATGTCCTTCGGTTACAGCCTCTATAGCATCGCATAAAGGACCACAATCCATATCTTGAAAAATAAGGTCGCCATCTTGCAATGTTACTTGCTGTGCGGTTATACTAAGGGTGATGAATAATAGAAGGAAGGATAGTCTCATTAATCGATAAGGTTTAAAAACGATATACCAAAGTTAAGAGATCCTGCTTTATTAATATCTCGATAGGGTAATGAAAAACCATAAAGATTAGCTTCTGCGAAAAGATATATTTTTTCGCTAACACTTATTCCTATATGGTATTTTTGATACGTTCCCGAAAGATCACCACGACCAAGTGCAAAAGCATGACCTAAGCCTGCTTGTAGTAATATAGACCTCTCGTCAGTTATATCTCCAGTTATGGTAAGCATGGCATAAACAGGGGCTGCAAAAAGCCTTTGTTTATTTACATGGTCAACACCTGCATTGGCAGATATACCTAGCCAGTAATTATAGAATATTCCATAACCAAAATGTGCTCCAATACCATCAGGTAAAACGTAGTCAAAAACACTTACTTCATTATCAGGATCATCATCAAAATCGTTATCAGGTGTGGCTTTTAGTGGTATAGAGAATGCTAATTGTGTAAACGGAACGAATACATCTTTACTTTTCTCTTTCTTTCTGGTTTTAGTGCTTGTTATGAATATAGTATCATCTTTGTCTTCTTGAGCGAAAACAGGTATTGCTAAAAATATAAATACAAGACATAGTAAATTGAAGTTGGATTTCATTTACAAAGTTTTTTGGTTTTAATATGCTCTTAGTTTATCTCATTAATCGAAAATAGTTATACCGCAAATTCCTATACTAAAACTTCCAGCCTCTTTATATTCATATATAGGGAAGCCGTAAATATTTGCTTCAAAGTAAATGTAAATACCATTTTTAAGCACTCGTCCTCCTATTCGGTATTTTTGATATGTGCCAGAAAGATTACCGCGACCTAATGCAAAAGCGTGCCCGAGACTAGCTTGAAGTAATAGTTCACCTTTTTTACTTTGAAATGGGGTTAGTGTAAGTGTACCATAAACGGGTGCCGAAACTAATTTTTGACTCCCTATAAAATCAATACCTGTGTCTGCTGAAATGCCTATCCAGGAATTGTAAAACATTCCATAGCCAAAATGTACTCCTATTCCGTCAGGTATGTTAAAGTCAGACGAATCATCACCTTCTTCGTAATAAGGGCTGTTTTTGTCTTTTTCTGGGATAGTATTAAAAGGTATAGAGTATGCCATTTGTATAAAGGGGGCAAAACTTCTCTTTTTCTTTTTTTCTTTCTTTTTAGGTTCAGTGACTGTTGTAGTAAATACGGCTTCACTATTTGTTTGTTCTTCCTTTTTAGGTTTTCCTCCTACTGTAATAAATGTAGTTTTGGGCTTGTCTTCTTGGGAGAAAACAGGTATGGCTAAAAGTAGAAAAACGAGACGTAGTAAATTATAGTTGGATTTCATTTACAAAAGTATCTGGTTCTATGGCATCTATAACGGAGAACTCACCTATTTTAGTGCGTCGCAATGCTGTAAGATGTGCCCCAGATTGTAAAGCTTTACCATAATCGTAAGCTAAAGAACGAATGTAAGTACCCTTGCTACATACTACTCTAAAGTCAATTTCGGGCAATGCAATACGTGTAATTTCAAACTCGTGTATGGTAGTTTTACGAGCTTTAATTTCAACCTCTTCACCTTTTCGCGCATGCTCATAGAGTCGTTTGCCATCTTTTTTTATAGCCGAAAATATGGGTGGTTTTTGGTCTATTTCCCCTAAAAATTGTGAAACAGTCTTTTTGATGAGGTTTTCATCAATATGCTCAGTAGGGAAAGTTGCATCAACTTCCGTTTCTAGGTCATAAGACGGTGTGGTTGCGCCAACATGAAAAGTACCTGTGTACTCTTTTTCCATGCCTTGTAACTCGGTAATACGTTTGGTAAATTTACCTGTGCATACTATAAGTAAGCCTGTAGCTAGTGGGTCTAGTGTGCCAGCATGTCCAACTTTTATTTTTTTTAAGTTAAAAGTTGTTTTAAGACTCCATTTTATCTTATTAACCGCCTGAAAAGAACTCCACTTTAAAGGCTTGTCTATTAATAGTATTTTCCCGTCCTGAAAACTCTCTACGCTCATTAAATAACTATCAGTGGATGAATAAAGTAATGAATTAGTATAACGGCTACTCCTGCAATAATACGGTAGTAACCAAACATTTTAAAACCATGTTTGCTTAAGTAACCTATAAAAGAATTAATGGCTAACATAGCAACAACAAAGGCAACTACATTACCTACAATTAATAGGTTAATTTGCTCTGATGATAGCTCAAAGCCTGCTTTGTAATAGTCGTATGATTTTTTTGCTGTTGCACCAAACATAGTAGGTACTGCAAGAAAGAAAGAGAACTCAGCAGCAGCTTTTCTTGAAAGCTTTTGCGACATACCTCCCACAATACTTGCACCACTTCTAGATACTCCAGGAATCATGGCAAGACATTGAAAGAAACCAATTTTTAAGGCATCCTTATATGATATTTCAGTATTTTCAGAGTCGCCAAACCATTTGTCAACTCTTAAAAGAATAATTCCCCCTATAATTAATGATACAGCTACTGTAATCGGGTTTTCTAGTAAAGAGTCTATAAAATCACTAAGCAGCAGTCCTAGCACTACGGCAGGGATAAAAGCAACAAGTAGTTTTAAGTAAAAATCGACACTCTGAAAAAATCGTTTAAAGTATAATACAATAACCGAAAGTATTGCACCTAGCTGAATAACGATAGTAAATAGTTTAGTGAAATCATCTGACGCTATCCCGAAAAAGGAAGAAGCGATAATCATGTGACCAGTAGAGGAAACAGGTAAATACTCTGTTAATCCTTCTATAATAGCAAGAATAATTGCCTGAAGATAGTCCATTATTTATTCTCTTGTTTTTCGGTTTCGTTTTGTGTTGGTGCGTTCTTGCTGTTTGGGTTTTTTAGTATGGCATATATAGTAATACCAAACCCAATAAGTACTGTAGTAGGTGCAAGACGTATTCTTCTAAAGTTAAAGATAGCGTCGTTAAACACTTTAGGATCGTCGCTACTACCACCAGCCATTAATAAGAAACCAAGAGCAATTACTCCAAGTCCTATAAATAATATTTTATAATTAACCTTTTCAAAAAGGAAGTGCGTTTTTAATTGATTGTTGTTTTCCACTTTAGCTTAAAATTTAATTTGAAAATAGAATAGGTTAATATAAATCGTCTGTTCTTAAGTTTAAGAAACGTTGTGTCGCAAAAAATGTACTTATAGTAGTAATAACAATACCAAAAGCAAGTACCCCTCCAAATACTATGGCAGTAGGCTGCCAGTCTTCCCAAATGTTCAGCACAGGGAAAGCAGTATCTAGGTAATATACAAACCAAGTAAGTGCTGCAATGGCAAATAACGACCCGATGATTCCTAGCTTGATACCACGCCATACAAATGGTCGTCTAATAAACGATTTTGTAGCCCCTACCATCTGCATCGTTTTTATAGTAAAACGATGGTTGTATATAGATAATCTTAAGGCACTATTAATAAGTAACATGGCAATAAGTGCTAATACTCCGCTAATGATTAATATCCAGAAAGTAATAACTTTTATATTCTCGTTAGCCATTTCTACCAGTACAAGGTCATAAGTAACATCGGCTACCATAGGATTGCTACGAAAAGCAACTTCTATGTTTTTTATACTATCGCTTTGCACATAAGCACCATTTAAGTGTATGTCATAGGAGTTCAATAAAGGGTTACTATCTAGCAATGCTTCATAGTCGCCCATGATGTCTTTATTGTTTTGTGCAGCTTCTTCTTTAGATACATAAGCGTAGTCTTTTATATAAGGAGCATCTTTTAGCTCTTCGCCAAAAGATTGTAGGGCATCGTCTTGTGTATCTTTATTAAAAAATACCGTCATCGGGATATTCTCCTTTACGTAACCAGATATTTTTTCGGTATTAATTACAAAAAGCCCTAAAGCCCCAAGTAGTGTTAACACTATAAAAATACTTAGTACCACCGAAAAGTAAGAAGAAAGAAGCCGTCTTTTCTGGAATTTCTCAAAAGATGATGCCATAGTTTAGAATTTAGCGGTAAAAATAATAAAGAAATTTGTTAAACATAGTTTATAACGAGCAAAGTTTTGACTTTCGTACAATAAACGTAAATTTGCGCCAAAAGCTGTCAAGAGCTTAATTATCTTGATAAAAGCAAAACAAAAAACATACTAAATACACTTAATTACTAAGCGTATAAGAACTGAAATAAAAATGAAATACAATCCTAACGAGGTAGAAGCCAAGTGGCAAAAATACTGGGCAGACAACAAAACGTTTAAAGCAGAAGATAGCACTGACAAACCAAAGTATTATGTACTCGATATGTTTCCTTACCCATCGGGGGCAGGGCTACACGTTGGGCACCCACTAGGGTATATTGCATCTGATATTTATGCACGTTACAAACGTCATCAAGGTTTTAATGTATTGCACCCACAAGGGTATGATAGTTTTGGACTTCCTGCCGAGCAGTATGCTATACAAACAGGGCAACACCCTGCGGTTACTACTCAGGCTAATGTAACACGTTACCGCGAGCAGTTAGACAAGATTGGTTTTTCATTTGATTGGGATAGAGAAGTACGTACTTCTAGTCCTGAATACTACAAGTGGACACAATGGATATTTATCCAGTTGTTTAACTCGTGGTATAGTATAGATACTGACAAAGCAGAAAGCATTTGCACGCTAATAGCTAAGTTTGAGGCTAATGGTAACGATGGTATTAATGCAGTATGCGACGATAATATTGAGCCATTTACAGCTAATGATTGGAATGCTTATAGCAAGGAGCAACAAGAAAAAGTATTATTACAATACAGACTTACATATCTTGCCGAAACTGAGGTAAACTGGTGTCCTGCACTAGGTACAGTTTTAGCAAACGATGAAATTGTAAACGGAGTTTCTGAAAGAGGTGGACACCTTGTTATTCGTAAAAAAATGACACAATGGAGTATGCGTATCTCGGCTTATGCTGAGCGTTTACTACAAGGGTTAAACAAAGTTGACTGGACAGACTCTTTAAAAGAAAGTCAGCGTAACTGGATAGGGAAATCAGTAGGGGCAGTCGTAACTTTTAATGTAAAAGATCACGATGCTAAAACTATCGAGGTGTTTACTACACGTCCTGATACTATTTTTGGGGTTAGTTTCATGACGCTTGCACCAGAGCATGAACTAGTAGCTGAGATAACTACACCAGAACAAAAAGAAGCAGTCGCACAATATATAGAAGCAACTGCAAAACGTAGCGAACGCGACCGTATGGCAGATGTAAAAACAATATCTGGAGTATTTACAGGGGCTTATGCCGAGCACCCGTTTACAAAAGAACCTATTGCAATATGGATAGGTGACTATGTATTGGCAGGTTATGGTACAGGGGCTGTAATGGCAGTACCTTGTGGTGACCAACGTGATTATGACTTTGCGAAACATTTTGATATCGAGATAAAAGACATATTTGCGGGTGTAGACCTTAGTGAAGAAGCCTATGCAAGTAAAGAAGGAGTCTCATTACAAAACTCTGATTTTCTTGATGGGTTAGATTATAAAGCAGCGACTAAAAAAGCTATTGCGGCTTTAGAGGAAATAAACCAAGGTATGGGTAAAACCAATTACCGCTTGCGCGATGCTGTGTTTAGCCGTCAGCGTTATTGGGGAGAACCATTCCCAGTGTACTATGTAAATGGTATGCCGCAAATGATAGATAAAGAACATTTACCAGTACGCTTACCAGATGTAGAAAAATATTTACCAACAGAAGATGGGCAACCACCACTAGGTAATGCTACAACATGGGCATGGAGTACTACTGAAAATAAAGTAGTAAGCAACGACCTTATAGATAACGAGACTATTTTCCCATTAGAGCTAAACACTATGCCAGGTTGGGCAGGTAGCTCATGGTACTGGTTGCGTTATATGGATGCTGGTAACGAAAATGAGTTTGTAAGCGAAGAGAGCCAAAAGTATTGGCAAAATGTAGATTTATACATAGGGGGTAGCGAGCACGCTACAGGACACTTGTTATACAGCCGTTTTTGGAATAAGTTTTTACAAGATAGAGGTTTTGTGCAACAAGAAGAGCCTTTCAAGAAACTGATCAACCAAGGAATGATATTGGGGCAAAGTGCTTTTGCTTATGGTTTTGGAATTGGGTTAAATATTGTTAATCCAGAAAAAATAAAAAGCATTGCAGATACGGGGATAAAATTGATGCCTAAATATGTGATTCCTAAAGATTCTTATGAAAAGGCGATTAAAGGTAATTATGATACTCTAGTTACAGGTATTATTGATAATCATCTGAATCAATTGAAATCTATTGGGGTTGATGTTTCTTTTAATCAAGAATCGACTTCTTTTATTCCTTTTCATGTAGAGGTTGAATATGTTGATCCAGTTACAAACGAATTAGATATTGAGAGATTCAAAAAAGGGGATAGATATAGTGGACTGAATATAGATGATATTTTTACAGATGAAAATGATAAATACATTGTAGGTCGTGAGGTAGAAAAAATGTCGAAATCGAAATTCAATGTAGTTAATCCGGATGATATTTGTAAAGAGCATGGTGCTGATACATTACGTATGTACGAAATGTTTCTTGGGCCACTAGAGCAAGCTAAACCTTGGAATACCGCAGGTATTACAGGAGTATCGGGCTTCCTTAAAAAGCTATGGAAGTTATATTTTAACGATAACGGATGTATAGTTACTGATAAAGAACCAAGTAAAGAAGCTTACAAGATATTACACCGTACTATTAAAAAAGTACAAGACGATATCGAGAACTTCTCGTTTAATACATCGGTAAGTTCGTTTATGATAGCTGTTAATGAATTACTAGCGGTTAAATGTCATGAGCGTGCTATACTTGAGCCATTGGCAATACTAATATCACCTTATGCACCACACATTGCAGAGGAATTATGGAGTCAGTTAGGTAACGAGGGGAGTATTTCAAAAGTGAAATTCCCAGAGTTTAACCCTGCGCACTTGGTAGAAAGTAGTAAAGAGTATCCTGTATCGTTTAATGGTAAGATGCGCTTTAAAATTGAGCTACCACTAGATATGCCAAAAGACGAGATAGAAAAAACTATACTTGCTGATGAGCGTACTGTAGCACAACTTGCAGGTCGTGAACCTAAAAAAATAATTATAGTGCCAGGTAAAATTATCAACTTGGTAGGATAGTTCTTAATATCGGACAATAAATTCAAAAAGCAGCAACTGTAATACTACGGTTGCTGCTTTTTTCGTTTTAACATTAATTAACAAGGGTTTTTGGCGTATAATTTGGTAAGATCAAGCCAGTCAGTCATTAATTAAAAATCAAAACAAAATGAAAAAAATTATACTTGCAGCAATCTGTTTATTAGGAGCTAAATCAGTAGTAATGGCACAAGAAACAACCATGACTACCACAAAAACTACCACAGCAACTGGTACTAGTACGACTACTATATATCAAACTAAAGATGAGGTTAAACATGGTTGGTATCTTGGTTTAGGTGTTGTGGCGCCGGGCGATTATAAAATTAACGATAAGCTTAAGGCAGCAGGAATGCCAGAGCTACCTAGCGAAATGTTTGAACTTAGTATAGGTTATAATCTTACGTATAAACGCTTCTCTTTAGATGGAGAGTTTGGTACAGGGTATATGGATAAAAAAACGGCTAGCGATAGAGTTACTGGATTAATGCTTAACATGAAGTTGAGGGGGCATTATATGTTTTTAAATAAAGGTAACTATTCGCTTTCTGCGGGTGTAGATCTTACTTATGCAAATAACACATTCGATCTTTATAGTCGTGGTAATGTTATTGATTTAGATGATCTTAACCCAGCTACACACTCAGGACATATTAGTTTATACAATAATCAGTTTTTGGCAGGCCCTTCATTAGCTTTTGGAGCTTTTCAAAAAAGTAATACACCTGTACGCCTTAATGTAGGGTATGATATTTCTTTAATAAGTGGTAAATGGAAATCAGAAGTAGCAAATGTTAGTAATTCTTTAAAAGAGAGTGATTTGGGTGTTTTTTATGCCAAAGTGGTCTTTATGCTATAGTTTTATCGTGACAAAAATTCATTTAAAGCCAATCTGTATAGATTGGCTTTAAATTTGTGGTATATTACCAAACAATAATTAAGAAAGAAGATGATAGGATATTATATAATATTAGGGCTTATTGCTCTAGTGAGTTATTTGGTGAGTTCTAAACTAAAATCAAAGTTTAAGCATTACTCAAAAGTACACCTTAGTAATAACATGAGTGGTGCAGAGATTGCACAACGTATGTTGAATGATAATGGAATATATGATGTAAAGGTGATTTCTACCGCTGGTAGTCTTACCGATCATTATAATCCTACAAACAAAACAGTAAACCTTAGTGAGGCGGTATATAATCAGCGTAATGCAGCCGCAGCCGCTGTCGCAGCTCACGAAGTAGGGCATGCCGTGCAACACGCTACGGCTTACGGTATGTTACAATTCCGCTCTAACTTAGTGCCTATGGTTAATATTTCATCACGATTATCAACACCGCTTATTTTTATAGGGCTGTTGTTGGGTATAGGTTCACAATTAGGTTTCGGGTATTATATAGCCATTGCAGGTTTTATACTAATGGCTATTGCTACATTGTTTAGTTTTATAACCCTACCTGTAGAGTATGATGCTAGTAATAGGGCTTTAAGCTGGTTAAAAACCGAAAATATGCTTACGCAACAAGAGTTTGCAGGAGCTGAGGATTCGCTTAAGTGGGCTGCACGTACTTATGTAGTAGCGGCAATAGGAGCTTTAGCTTCATTGTTATATTGGGCATTTATGATATTTGGTGGTAGAGATTAATAAATTGATACATCATTAATAAAAATAGAAAACCGCCCAAGTAGGCGGTTTTCTGGTAAAATAGATAAGATGTGTTAGATGTTTCCTCTTTCTATCTATTGCACGATGTAGTTTAGTTTACAGTCTAGTAATACCAGTTACATACGGTCTACCACCATTTAGTGGTTGGTATATCTCTACTATCGCTTCCCATACCACATCAGAAGGCGGCATAGAAGCTAGAGATTTAAAACGATAGTTCATTCCTGCTACAACTTGTGTTGAAACAGATTGCGGAGTATATTTAACACCTACAAAGCCTTCCATAGCTTGGTCAAATATCTCTTGTTCTCTTGCATCAATTGGGCGGTATGGACTCCATCCTCCTGCGATAATCGGTTCTAAAACTTTTTCTGTTGACATAATTTCTTGTTGGTATAAAATTATAGTCCCTACTCATAAGGCTTTTCAGGTTTCGCCTGTTTTTTTAATTGGTTTTCGTTTCCAATGTTTTGATTGTCAATATATTGATATGATAAATTTACGGATTAATACTACTTGATAAATGCGGGTAAATACGGTTTTTTAAATCAGGTACAAATACGGATATACAAAAAAACCTCCCCGAATGTTATTCAAGGAGGTTTAAGGTTGAGTTAGTTATTAGGGTTTAGCTCGCTACATTGTTAGGATTATATCCCATGTAAGGAACTTCTTTTTCGTGAAAAACAACCCCAAGTTCTTCAAGTTCTTTAAGTACAGGTTCATATACTTGTTTATGTATAGGTAGTTGTACACCTTTTAGTGTAATGTTACCATTTAGTATTTGTAATGCTGCTATTGCTACAGGTAGCCCTACAGTTTTAGCCATTGCAGTATAAGTTTGATCTTCACCTATACATACCATTGTAGCATCTATTTGTTTTGTTTTACCATCAAGCTCGTACCCAATTTTATGATACATAACAATCATATCCTTATCCTCTTCGCTCAATGTCCACTTTTCGCTAAGTATTTTTTCTAGCATTTGTGCAGGTGTAGCATCTTTAAGGCCAACTGTTTTGTTAGGATTAAAAATGTCAAGCTCTATCAGTTTTTCCCACTGTATATCATCTTGATCAATTTTTAGCACATGTCTCAACTTCAGTTCTACAGAGTCAGTAGGGTGGTATGGTAAGAACGAGTTTACAAACTCACGGTAGCTCATCTTGTCAGAGTTCTCGATAGTGTAAGTATCATCAGTCATTCCTAACTGTATAAACATGTTCCATGCTTTAGAGTAACCTACTCTTCGCATAGTACCACGGTATAGTGTAAGTGCATCGTCTAGTCCGTATACGCTACGGTATTTTAATGAGTCACGATTAGCATAGCCTTCAAAGCGGCCAAAACCATCAATCTCCATAAATTCAGTTCTGCGGAATAGTTTATTATAAGGTATGTATTTGTATTTACCTTCTTGTATAAACTTAGCCGATCCGCCTTGTCCTGCTAAAACTACATTACGAGGGTTCCAAGTAAATTTATAGTTCCATAAGTTATTGTCAGATTCTGGAGCTACTAGTCCACCACAAAACGATTCAAAAAGTAATATTTTACCGCCATTATCTCTAATGCTATCTATAACCTTCATAGCACTCATGTGGTCTACACCAGGGTCTAGTCCCATTTCGTTCATGAAGATGAGGTCGTTTTTCTTTACCTCAGTATCAAGATCCATCATGGCAGGGCTAATGTAAGATGCCGTTACCATGTTCTTTTTATGCTTTACACAATCTTTAGCTACTTCATAGTGTAGATGTGCAGGTAGCATCGAGATTACGATATCAGCATTACTTATATGTTTGTTTCTTTGCTCTTCGTTAAAAATATCAATAGCAATAGGAGTCGCTCTTGGGTGTCCTTGAGTTTTCTTCTGTGCTAATTCTTCCGAGATGTCACCAATCGTGATGTGTAAATCTTCGGTTTCTGCCTTTTGTAATAAGTATTCAATCAGTGAAGTTGCTGATCGTCCTGCACCAATAATTAAAATATGTCTCATAACCCTTATTTATAACACGAATGTAATGATTTGTTATATTTTTTAAAAAAATTAAAGTGTAAATTTCTATAAACTTTTTAATTTTACACTATAATTTATGAAAAAAATGAATAGAAAAATTTTATCTGTTGCAGCGGTACTAGGTGCAATTGCTATAGTGTTAGGTGCTTTTGGTGCTCATTCTCTTAAAAAAGTACTTGAGCCAGATATGTTAGCAACATTCGAAACTGGGGTTAAATATCAAATGTATCACGCACTTTTTTTGTTATTTATTGGTACTACATCTTTAGTTTCAGATAAGACTAAGAAAACAATACTTTCTCTTGTGGTTGTAGGTGTATTGTTTTTCTCTTTTTCTATTTATTTTTTAGCGTGTAATGATTTATTCTCTTTCGACTTTAAAAAGATAGGGTTTATTACACCTATAGGTGGATTATTACTAATTAGCGCATGGATTATACTGTTATTAAATTTAATTAAACGAAAGGGGTAAAACAATATGTAAATTAATTCTATTTAAGAAATTATTTTTTACATTTGCCCTTTGAAACAATGCAACTTAATCTTAAAGTTATGGAGAATTACGGTCTTTTCACGAAATCGATTTCGTTAGAGAGCATGGGAATTAAGAACGCGAATGTTAAATATCAGTTGTCTTCAGATGAGCTTCATGATATTGCCATTGAAAAAGGACAAGGCGTAGAAAGTTCTACAGGTGCGCTTTCGGTTAACACAGGAAAATTTACTGGAAGATCGCCTAAAGATCGTTTTATAGTTAAAGATAGCATCACAGAAGACAAAGTGTGGTGGGGTGATATTAATATTCCTTTTGATAGCGACAAGTTTGACGCTCTTTATAATAAAGTAACTGAGTACTTATCTGGAAAAGAGATTTTTGCACGCGATAGTTATGTGTGTTCAGATCCTAATTACAGATTGAATGTAAGAGTGGTTACTGAATATCCTTGGTCTAATTTATTTTGTCATAATATGTTCCTTAGACCAGAACAATCAGAACTTGAAAATTTTGCGCCTGACTGGCACGTAGTATGTGTTCCTAGCTTCATGGCAGATCCTGAGCTAGACGGTACACGTCAAAGCAATTTTGCAATATTAAACTTTACACGTAAAATAGCACTTATAGGTGGTACGGGTTATACTGGAGAGATGAAGAAAGGTATATTCTCTGCGCTTAACTTTATTTTACCTGTAGATAAGAATACTTTACCAATGCACTGTAGTGCTAATGTAGGTGAAGACGGAGATACATCAATCTTCTTTGGTCTTTCAGGTACTGGTAAAACAACACTTTCTGCAGATCCAGATCGTAAACTTATTGGAGACGATGAGCACGGATGGACTAACGAAAACACGGTGTTTAACTTTGAAGGTGGTTGTTATGCTAAAGTAATTAACCTTACTGAAGAGAATGAGCCAGACATCTTTAGGTCTATAAAAAGAGGTGCTATCTTAGAAAATGTTATTTTTAAAGAAGGTACTAATGAAGTAGATTTTGAAGATACTTCTATTACACCTAATACTAGGGTTAGTTACCCAATATATCATATAGATAATGTGCAGCCAGGTTCTATAGGAAAGAATCCTAAAAACATATTCTTCCTTACTGCTGATGCATTTGGAGTATTGCCTCCAATATCTAAATTAACACCAGGTCAGGCAGCTTACCACTTTATCTCAGGATATACGGCTAAGGTTGCAGGTACTGAGGCTGGAGTTAATGAGCCACAACCAAACTTCTCAGCTTGTTTTGGAGCGCCATTTATGCCATTACACCCTACTAAGTACGCAGAGATGCTAAGTGCTAAAATGAAGGATGCTGGAGTTAATGTATGGCTTATAAACACAGGTTGGACTGGTGGTGCTTATGGTACTGGTAGTAGAATGAAACTTAAGTATACTAGAGCAATGATTACTGCTGCTCTAAACGGAGAATTAGATAATGTAGGTTTTGAAGTGCATGAAGTATTTGGTCTTGCAAAACCACAAAGTTGTCCTAATGTGCCAGCGGAGATATTAAATCCTCGTAATACATGGGCTGATAAGGCTGCTTATGACGCTAAAGCACAAGAGCTTGCTAAATCATTCAAGAAAAACTTTGAGAAGTTTGAAGAGTTTGCAAACGAAGAAATTCTTGCAGGTGCTCCATTAGCATAATTACAATATTTTCAAAATATAAAAAAAGCCGCTCTTTAAGAGCGGCTTTTTTGTTTTTATATAATGTGGCTGTAGCTTTTTTGAGTCTTTTAAGTAATAGAAATTGGCTATCATAAAAAAAGAGCTACATGAAAATGTAGCTCTTTTTTTATGATATATAATCTCTCTGGGAGATGGTAATGTTATTTCTTGTTAGCATCTACAATGTACTTTTCTAAAGCCATTGTCATAGATGGTGTTTTTGGTGCTGGCGCCATTATGTCGATACGTAAGCCTCTGTCTAATGCTTCTTTTTGTGTAGTGCTCCCGAAAACAGCTATACGAGTATCGTTTTGCTCAAAATCAGGGAAGTTTTTAAATAACGATCTAATACCTGTTGGGCTAAAGAAAGTTAATATATCGTAATACACATCTTTAAGGTCAGATAAATCGCTTACTAATGTTTTGTAAAATATACCTGGTGTCCAGTCTACCTTAAGGCTGTTAAGAGTAGTTGGGATGTCATCATTTAATTGGTCTGATGCTGGTAATAGGAATTTTTCATCCTTGTATTTCTTGATAAGTGGAGAGATGTCAGCAAATTTTTTCTGACCCACGTAAATTTTTCTTTTTCTATATACCACATATTTTTGCAGGTAAAAGGCAACAGCCTCACTCTGGCAAAAATACTTCATAGTTTCAGGTACTTTAAAACGCATTTCTTCTGCTACACGGAAAAAATGATCTATAGAGTTCTTGCTTGTAAGAATGATTGCAGTATAATCGTTTAGATCTATTTTTTGCAGTCTTATGTCCTTAGCACTTACACCTTCTACATGAATAAACGGTCTAAAGTCTACTCGTACTTTGTGCTTTTGTTGTAATTCGAAGTATGGTGAGTTTTCTACTTTAGGCTCCGGTTGCGAAACCAAAATTGTTTTCACTTTCATATTTAATGTGTTCTTTTACTTACTGTTTGTAAACCAATAATACATGAAATAATAGGGTGCTATTTCAAGAGTGCAAAGATACAAAATAAAATAGAACAATTTGCTTTGTATTAAACTTTGATACAATCTAAGTGATGTAATGTAGGAAATTAGGGTAACTATAAGTAGAGCTATTAGTAGTGTATAAACAATAGATGGGTGAGGTGTATCGTTATAAAAAAGTATTGCAGTTATGGGCAATAACAGGAGCCCGATGTAGGTACGATAACTAACTTTATGCAGGTTAAATGACTCTCCAAACTCTTCGATGTCAAAAGCAGTTGCTATAATTTTATCAATAAGATATTTAGCAAGTATAAAAACAGTTAGAAAAGTAAAGTTTTGTATAAATGCAATTAAACTTATTTTGTCAGAAAAACCGTAATAACTTAATAAGAAATGTATTAGAAAGGTAAATGATACTACATGTATTATAAAAAACGATATAGTAAAACCATTCAGCATGTTACCTCCATCTTTATAAACCTTTATGTATTTATCAGAATAAAAGAGTCTAATAAACTCAGAAAAGCGTTTTTTAGATACAGTTTTGTTTATGGCTATTAATGCCAAACACAAAATAAAAAGTATGGTTGCCCAATCTTTATTTTCTATAGTTCGTTCGCTAAAAATAAAATCTATCATAGGGCGTAAAATTACTAATTTTTACAGTGAAAAATATTATTATAATTTTATTGTCTAAGAGACGTTAGAAATACATTATTTTTGCAATAAAATTTGAGGATACTGATGAATGATGGTATTGTTATAATTCCTACCTATAACGAAATTGAAAATATTGAGGACATACTTAGGGCTGTTTTTTCATTACATACCCGTTTTGATGTATTAGTAGTAGATGATAACTCTCCTGACGGTACGGCAAACAAAGTTAAGGAGTTACAGAAAGAGTTTTCAGATAGACTTTATTTAGAAGTTAGAGGGGGTAAAGAAGGTTTGGGTACAGCTTATGTACATGGATTTAGATGGGCTATAGGTAAAGGATATGATTATATTTTTGAAATGGATGCTGATTTTTCGCATAACCCAAAAGATTTAGAGCATTTATATAAGGCTTGCGTTCATGATAATGTAGACATGGCTATAGGTTCTAGATATAGTAAAGGTGTAAATGTTGTAAACTGGCCACTTAGTCGTGTGTTGCTTTCATACTATGCATCGGTTTACGTAAAAATAGTTACAGGTATGCAAATACACGATGCCACGGCAGGGTTTGTTTGCTATAAAAGAAAAGTATTAGAGACAATAAATCTCGATAAAATTAAGTTTGTAGGCTACGCCTTTCAAATAGAAATGAAATATCGTGCTTTCGCTAATAAGTTTAAATTAGCAGAGATCCCCATAATATTTACCGATCGCACAAAAGGCGAGTCAAAAATGAGTAATGCCATTATTAAAGAAGCCATATTAGGTGTTATAACACTCAGGATAAAAAAAATGCTAAACAAGCTATAAACAAAAGATGAACAAGATTTTAATTAAGAATGCCAAAATTGTAAACGAAGGAACCATTTTTGAAGGTGATCTTTTAATTGAAGATAAGTTTATAAAAGAGATAGGAGCGAGCATAAGCCCTAAATCAGCAGATGTAAATATTATAGATGCAGAGGGAAACTATCTTATTCCGGGAGCTATAGATGATCAGGTACACTTTAGAGAACCAGGTCTTACTCATAAAGGAGAGATAGAAACAGAATCGCGTGCTGCAGTAGCAGGTGGTATTACATCTTTTATTGAGCAACCTAATACAGTACCTAATGCTGTAACGCAAGAGTTACTCGAAGATAAGTATAAAAGAGCAGCAGAGGTTTCTTATGCTAACTACTCTTTTATGATGGGTGGTACTAACGATAATCTAGAAGAGGTGTTAAAAACCAACCCTAGAAATGTAGCAGGTATAAAACTATTCTTAGGTTCATCTACAGGTAATATGCTAGTAGATGATGAGGCTGTGTTAGAAAAAATATTCTCTAATACCTCTATGCTTATAGCAACGCATTGTGAAGATGAAACAACAATAAGAGAAAACTTTGCAAAGTATAAAGAAAAATATGGTGATGATATACCAATGAAATATCACCCAGAAATACGTAGTGCAGAGGCTTGTTATATATCATCGTCTAGAGCGGTTGAGTTAGCAAAGAAAACAGGTGCAAGATTACACGTGTTTCATGTATCTACTGCAAAAGAAACGGAATTGTTTACAAACAAAATACCGTTAGAAGATAAACAAATTACTGCCGAAGTATGTATACACCATTTGTGGTTTACTGATGCAGATTATGATAAAAAAGGTTCTTTAATAAAATGGAATCCTGCTGTTAAAACAGCGGCTGATAGAGAAGAGCTTTGGAAAGCATTATTAGATGATAGAATAGATGTTATTGCTACAGATCATGCTCCACACACGCTAGAGGAAAAACAAAATCCTTATACTAGTGCACCTTCAGGAGGCCCATTAGTACAACATGCGGTAGTGGCAATGTTTGAGGCTTTTCATCAAAATAAAATATCGGTAGAGCGTATTGTAGAGAAGATGGCGCATAACCCTGCTAAAATATTTAAAGTAGAAAAGCGTGGGTTTATAAAAGAGGGATATTATGCCGATTTAGTTATTGTGAATCCAGGTTTACCATGGAACGTGCAAAAAGAAAATATCTTGTATAAATGCGGATGGTCTCCGTTTGAGGGTACAAACTTTAAATCGAGAATAAGCCATACCTTTGTAAACGGACAAATGGTTTACAATAACTTTAAGGTAAAAGATAACGTGCGTTGTGGCGAACGATTACTCTTTAATAGAGAATAATTATGAAAAAAATAGCATTTCTTGTATTAATGTCATTATCACTTTTTGCATGTAAAAAAGGTGAAGAAAAGATTGAAGAACCAAAACCATTACTTAGTGAGGATAAGATGGTTGATGTTTTGTATGATGTTAATATGTTGCAGTCTATGCAGTCGTTTAAGCCAAAAACATTGGCTGATAACAAAGTAGATCCTGTAACTTATGTGTATAATAAGTATGATATTGATAGTGCTACTTTTGCTGAAAATCATATATATTATGCCTCTCAGTTAGATGTTTATGAACGTATTCATAAAAGAGTAAGCGAGAGAGTTAAAAAAGAAAAAGAAGCTATTGAAGAAATTTTAGAAGCCGAAGCTAAAGCCGATTCCATTGAAAAGGCTAAGGAAGAAGAAATAAAAATAAAAGATTTAAAACCAGCCCCTTAAAGGCTGGTTTTGTTTTTTATTATAACTGCCCAGAAGTAATAGCAGCATTTGTTATTTGCTTTACATGTGCTTTTACCTCTATAAATGTATAGTTAAGTGATTTTTTAATTTTACGATTATCATAATTATTATGCTCATGAGATGACTCAGCCATAGCACGTGTCATTAATCGTTTGCGCATTAATAGTTTTGATAATAGCCAGTCTAAACGCCACGCTACAGATGTTAATGATTTTGAGGCATATATAGTAGGTCGTTTTTTACCCATACCGTCAGCCATAATAAACAGCAATTTTCTGTACGATAATTGTTTTGCTACAAGTGTATATCGTTCTCCAGATATGTCGCTATCCATAAGTTGCGTCATACAGTTGGCTACATCCTCTACAGCTATAACGCCACAACCACCTTTGGTATAAAAATATTGCCCCTTGCTTACTGCTTTAAACATTCTGCCGCTACCTTGTGACCAAAAACCATAGCCAAATATAAGTCCAGGGTTTACAATAACTACTTTAAGCCCTTCTTGCCAAGCGCGCCATACTTCCATTTCGGCGCCATGTTTAGTAATGGCATAGTCGCTATGTGTTGCTTCGGGGTTCCATTCTGTTTCTTCGGTAATAACGGTTTCGTGTTCTTTTAAATCGCCCAGAGCGGCAATAGAGCTAACATAGCAAAGTTTAAGCACTCTAAATGCAAGCGCGCAGTTTACTACATTAGCAGTGCCTTCTATATTTGTTTTTCGAAGTAACTCTTCATCTTTAGGGTCAAAAGATATAAGTGCTGCACAATGATATACATAAGTTACATTAGCAAAAGCGGCTTCGAGTGAAGGGATGTCTACTATATCGCCTTCCACCCATTCTATTTTTTCAAATAGCGGGAGTTTGTTATAGTGAGCAAATAATTTCTTAGTTTTTGTTTTACTTGCTTCTGTACGATAGAGTGCACGTACACTATTTTCGCCCTCTACTAATTGAAGTAGCAAGTGCGCTCCTACTAAGCCTGTTCCGCCAGTTACTAATATCATGTAGCAAAAATAATTTTTATGTTATAAATATAAGCAGATGTTCACTTTTTTTAACTCATGTTAGTGGCAAGTTTGTATTTTTGTGGCTCAATAAACAATAAGCATGAAAAATTTTGTAGAAGAATTACAATGGAGAGGTATGGTGCACGACATTATGCCGGGAACCGAAGAACAACTGAATAAAGAGATGACGTCTGCCTATATTGGTTTTGACCCTACTTCTGATTCGTTGCACATTGGTAGTCTTGTGCCTATTATTATATTGGTTCATTTATATAAAAGCGGACACAAACCATATGCTTTAGTAGGTGGTGCTACGGGTATGATAGGTGATCCATCAGGTAAATCAGATGAGAGAAACTTGTTAGACGAGGCTGCGCTTGCAAAAAATGTTGACGGAATTAAAAACGTACTTTCTCGTTTTTTAGATTTTGATGCTACCGATGCTAATGCACCAGTGCTAGTAAATAACTACGACTGGATGAAAGAGTTTTCTTTTATCGATTTTGCACGTGATGTAGGTAAACGTATTACGGTAAACTACATGATGGCTAAAGATTCAGTTAAGAAACGTCTTACAGGCGAGGCAGGATCAGGTATGTCGTTTACAGAGTTTACATACCAGTTAATACAAGGATATGATTTTTACCATTTACATAAAGCCCATAATTGTTTGTTACAATTAGGAGGTAGTGACCAGTGGGGTAATATTACTACAGGTACAGAGTTAGTGCGCCGAATGAATGAAGAGGGTAGTAATAAGGCTTATGCTATGACATGCCCGCTTATTACAAAAGCTGACGGCTCTAAATTCGGAAAGTCAGAAGGTGGTAATGTATGGCTAGATGCTGATAAAACATCAGTATATAAGTTTTACCAGTTTTGGATTAATACTACTGATGCTGATGCTGAAAAGTATATTAAGATATTTACTTTTTTACCAAAGGAAGAAATAGAACAGTTAATAGCAGAGCATAATGAAGCTCCGCATGCTAGAGTATTACAGAAAAAGTTAGCAGAACAGGTTACTATATTTGTACACTCTGAGGAAGAGTTGGAAAAAGCAATAAAGGCTTCTAATGTGTTATTTGGTAAATCTACTGCTGATGATTTAAAGCAATTAGATAGTACTACTTTTTTAGAAGTATTTGATGGTGTGCCACAAGCAGAGGTATCGATGGCAGATGTAGAAGAGGGACTAGGTATTATTGATGCTTTTGTAGCAAAGTCAAACTTCTTGAAATCAAATGGGGAAGCAAGACGCGCGCTGAAGGAAAATTCAATTTCAGTAAACAGAGCTAAAGTAAAAGACGATTATGGTATTACTAAAGATGATTTAATAAATGACCAGTTTGTATTATTGCAAAAAGGGAAGAAGAATTATTATATACTAAGAGTAAAGTAATAAAAAGAGCGGCTAATTAAGCCGCTCTTTTTATTTATAAGTTATTCAGATGTTATAACACCATAAGGTTGCAGCCACGAACATCAGAATTGTCGAAACGACCTAAAACCTCAAAGGTTTGGTTAGAGTATTTTTTTCCTAAATCTTGAGTAGCTATAAATGGGCAAGAATTAATATTGGCAAGGTCAATAACGTTAATACCTCCTGTTTTATCATAATCTACATAGCTAAGTGCATCCTCTGCATCTCTAACAAGAATATCCATCCAAGGCGGGCACTCAAAAATACCATTACCTAATGAGTAGGCTTGTGATAAAAGCTCTGTCATTCCGTATTCAGAATGTATTTCGTTTACCTCAAAGCCACTACATAATGTATTATGTAATTCTTCACGTATCATTTCTTTACGTTTCCCTTTCATTCCGCCCGTTTCCATAATGATGGTGTTGTTAAGCTGAAACGGTTGTTTTTCGATTAAATCGAGTAGGGCATAGGTAACGCCTATTAATAATACATTTTCTCCGCTTTTATCTAGTTGCGTAAGCTTAGTGATAAGCTCATCATAATTATGCAGGTAAAACCCACTATCAGGGTTGCTAGAGCCTTCTATCAAGTCGCGAACCATATATATTAGTGAGCTGCCTTCACGTTCTAAATAAGAGGGTAAAAGGGCTAATATAGTATAGTCCTCTATGTTGCCATAAAACCGAGAGAAGGCTTGACGGAAGCTTTGTTCGTAGTAATTCAAATCAGTAACATGGTGGCTACTGGTAACTGTTCCTGTAGTACCGCTACTAGTAAAAGTTGCTTGTACGGCATCTTGATTACTTACTATAGTATTCGTTTTAAAGAATTGTATTGGTAAAAAGGGAATGTCTTTAATAGTCTTAACATTCTGTTTGTCTTTTTTTAGGAGGTCACAAAAGTCATGGTATACGATGTTGTTATCATATTGTTGTCGAAACACTTTTAACGTGATTTTTTCGAACTCTTTTTTTGAAGCGATATTAAATATATCCTGACTAGTTATCAAAGCAATTTATTTTGTGGTAAAGGTATAAAATAAAAAAGCACCCTGTAGTAGGGTGCTTTTTGATATTCTAATAAAGAATGGATTATCTTACAACAAGTTTTCTTGTAGCAGTTTTACCTTCTTCAGTAATTGTTACTATGTAAACACCAGCTGTAATTGCAGATACATTTACAGTTCCGTTTGTAGTTACAGTGTTTATGACTTGTTTTCCTAATACATCATATATTACTACTGCTTTAGATGCATTAGCATCAGATGCTATGTTAAGAACGTTTCCTGAAACTGGGTTAGGGAACATTTTAAGACCTGAAATTTCATTTTGATTTACACTTGCAGCAGCAGGAGTGTACTGTCCGAAAGGAACAATAGTAGAGAATGTATCACCACCTTGACATGCACCAAGACCGTCTAGTGCACCTACACCACCAAAAGTCCAGTTATCAGTGTTGAAAGCAGCTCCGTCAGGACCTGTTTCATCAACTCTTCTAGCCCATGAATCTTTATGTTCCCAAGCTGTATCAGTTCCGTCTACACCTTCTTCTCCATATTGATCAATTACAGTCATAGAACCGTCAACTATTCTTACTCTATCATCACCATTAATATTTAGTGGCTTAGGAGTATCTGGCTCTGTGCTTGTAATGAATATGTTAGAAGCAGGGATGTCTGCAAATTCAGTAGAAAAGGCAGAATTATCATCAGCACTTACGATATATATGAAATCATCAGTAACAGTTCCAAAAGAAGCAAGGTTTAAAGTGTTACCCCATGTTGTGTTAGCATTACTTTGATTTTCTAAAGAATAGTTAGAAAAGTCAACAGCACCGTCTGCATAAATTTCGATTGCTTTAGGGTGTCCACCTGGGCAATCTCCATCAAGTATACCTGTGATTATTGGAGTTTGTGCAAAAGACAAACTAGCAACCATTAATAATGATAATGAGTAAATTTTTTTCATTTTCAAATGTTTTTGTTATAATTCTGCACAAATGTATTGAAGACTTAGATATTTAATGTTTCTAAATTGTTATTTAACAAAAAAGCTCCTCATTTGAGGAGCTTTTCTAGATATTATTTAATATAATTTATCTTACGACAAGTTTTCTTGTAGCGGTTTTACCTTCTTCGGTAATTGTTACAAT
The DNA here is from genome assembly GCA_001874325.1 of Flavobacterium sp. MedPE-SWcel. GTDB lineage: Bacteria > Bacteroidota > Bacteroidia > Flavobacteriales > Flavobacteriaceae > Flavobacterium. The sequence goes on from MPCW01000003.1 coordinate 53,446, forward strand.
ATAAACACCAGAAGTTAGGTCTGAAATGTTTATTGTTTCACTATCAGTTATAGTGTTTATTACTTGCTTTCCTAATACATCATATATTGCTATTGTTTTAGTTGTATTAGCGTTAGATGTTATGTTAAGAGTATTTCCAGAGACTGGATTAGGGTATATTTTAATACTTGAAATGTTATTTTGTTTTACACTTGCAGCAGTAGGGCTATATTGCCCGAAAGGAACGATAGTAGAAAATGCATCTCCACCTTGGCATGCGCCAAGACCATCTAATGCACCTACACCACCAAAAGTCCAGTTTGCAGTATTAAAGGCAGCTCCGTCAGGACCCGTTTCGTCAACTCGTCTAGCCCATGAGTCTTTATGCTCCCAAGCTGTATCAGTTCCATCGACACCCTCTTCCCCATATTGATCGATTACAGTCATTGATCCGTCAATTATTCTTACTCTATCATCACCATTAATGTTTAGTGGTGTAGGAGCTCCTTGATCTGTACTAGTGATAAATATATTAGAAGCAGGGATATCAGCAAATTCACTTGAAAAAGAGTTGTTAGCATCAGAGCTTACAATATATATATAGTCATCAGTAACAGTTCCAAAAGAGCTAAGACTTAAAGTGTTACCCCACGATGTATTTGCATTTGTTTGATTTTCTAAAGAATAGTTAGAAAAATCAACAGCACCGTCTGCATAAATTTCGATTGCTTTAGGGTGTCCACCAGAGCAATCTCCATCTAGCATCCCTGTAATTATGGGGGTTTGTGCAAAAGATAAGCTTGTTGCAGATAGTAATAATAATGTGTAAAGTTTTTTCATATTCGTAATATTTAAGTTACTTTATATAACAAATATAGTAACAAATATTAATTTAATGAAAAAATGAAGATTTAATTAAGATGTTTTTAAGGGGATTCGTTATTTATTTAACAATTAATTTTCTGGTAGCAGTAGCTTCTCCTTCTTTTATTTTTATAAAATAAACACCAGAAGTAAGGTTTGTAACACTAAATTCTCTACCGTTAATCGTTGATTGTAGTACCTTTTTTCCTAAGACATCATAGATTTCTATTTTCTTAGATTGAATACTTTTTGAAGTAATATATATTCTGTTGGTACTTACCGCAGGGTTAGGGTATATATTAAGACCTTCTATTGTTTTATTACCTCCATTAGTTTCTTGTGCCGAAAGGCTTAGGCTAGAAAAAATGATTAAGATAATTATGTAAAAGTATTTTTTAGTCATGACAATAAGATTGGGTAAGTAAATATATAAAATATAATTCAAATAGTATACCAAAAAAAGCACCCTCCAAAATTTGGAGGGTGCAAGTATATTATTATGTAGTGACTCTTAATTAGAATCTAGCCCAACCTGTAGCCCATGCTGGAGTAGCAGATCCATTACCAGCACCTGTGTTTTCGCCAACAGTATAGAAGTCTGTGTTTGTTCCTTCGTAGCTAGTCTCATCAGTAACATTTACAAACTTAACATTTGAGAATGTAATTTCGTCATTATCGATGTGTGCGTTAGCTACAGAATCATCAGTACTGTTTTTAACGTGTATACCTTTTTCGTATCCATCAACATAGAAGTTTTCAACATTCCAGATACCACCACCTTCTTTGATGTAGATACCACCTTCAGAACCACCACCTACTACAGAGATGTTTTTAAGTGTAGCAGTTGTTGTTGGAGTAGCAGCGAAGTCATCACCGTTGTTAGAACCTTCGATACCTGCTTTAGCACCATCTTTTATATACCAGTACTCTCCTGTACCTTTCCATCCGTCAGCAAAGTCAATTGAATCATCACCACTACCTACAGCTATGATGTACTTTCCGTTTACAGCTCCTCCGAAGAATTCAATACCATCATCTCCACCGTTGTAAGACTGAACGTACTCAAAAGTTGTTCCTGAACCTACTCCGAAAAGAGATACACCGTTAAATTCTTTTTGGTTAGTAAAAGTTGCACCAGTATACTCTACTCTTAGGTAACGTACGCTTCCTGAAGAATCATTATCAATAGTACCACCGTAAGTTAAATCTCCAACTTCTGAAGTTGCAGTTTGACCAGTAGAACCACCTTTGTTAGTGTTTGCTTTACCACATATCACTAAACCACCCCAGTCACCTTCAGCAGGAGTTGCAGATGCAGATGTCATAACTACAGGGTTTGTAGCTGTACCTTCTACAAATATCTCTCCACCTTGTGCTACTGCTATGTAAGCGCTAGTACCACCTTCTGCTTCGATTCTTGTTCCTGCAGGAATAGTAAGTTGAGCACCATCACCAATTACAAAAGAACCAGTAAGCTTGTAAGTTACAGATGCATCAAGTGTAGCTACATCTCCGTCAACAAGTGTTCCTTTAAAATCTGTAGGGTCAATTGTTGTGTTGTCATTGTTGTTGTTGTTGTCATCATCGCTACTGCATGATGTAACTGCTAATGCTGATATTGCAAGCATTGATAAAAGCAACTTTTTCATTTGTTGTGTTTTTAAGTTTATGTATAAATTACTGTCGCAAAAATATCTGTATTTAATGAATAGAGGTTTACTTAACCATTAAGGGATTGTTAAATAAACAATCCCTTAATTCCTTTTAATATTACCTAAACGTTAAGTGTGTTTTAGAACTTATATGTAAGTGATATTTTACTAAACAATCCTTTTTTGTATGATATAACATCGATTTCATCAGCACCGATAGAAGAAGCGCTAGGGTCTACTTCTTGTATTCTTCTGATCTCTGGATCTAATATGTTTTTTACAGAAAGTCCAATACTTAATTTTTTACTTAACTGAGTTTTGAATATAAAGTCTAGTGTACCTACGGCTTTGTCAACAAGATCACCTCTGTTGTTAGTTCCTATGGCATATAGTCTGTCAGAAAAATAATTGTAGGCAACAGTAGCCATAATGTTTCTGTCTTGACTAAATTGGTAGTTGTAACTAATATCACCGTTTATTAATAAATCTGAAGCTCCAGTAAGTTCTCCTTCATCACTTGTAAAATCAACATTGTATCTTGTTTCACGACCAACTTTTTCTCTATCAAAATCTTGATTGTGGTACATGTAAGTAGCATTAGCACCAAAAGATAATGTGTTTTTTAGCATACTGTCTTCACCATGCTTAAAGCTAAAGATGTTTTTTCTAATCTCAAATTCACCACCAATAACTGTAGCTTTTTCTCCTGTGTTTATCCATGAAACATCATTTGTAGCAGAAGCTATTATTACTTCATTTATTGGGTTTTGAATGTATTTACCAAATGCAGTAAATGAGATTAGCTCTGTTTTCTCTGGGAAAAACTCCCATTTTAAGTCAATATTGTAATTGTCAGATTCGTATAAATCTTCGTTTCCTATGTAAGTCTGAACAACCTCTTCGTATAAGAAAGGAGCTCTTTCTTTAAATTGTGGAAGTGTGTAAGTTTTACTTGCAGCAAATTTTAAGTTTTGCTTATCGTTAATTTCATATTTAAGAGACAGGCTAGGTAAAAACTGTGTAGTACTAAGGCTGCTGCTATTTTGAGATATTGATGTATCCCAGTCAATGTCTTGTTGTATAACTTCTACTCTACCTCCTGCGATTACAGTGAATTTTGGTGATACTCTGTATTCTCCAGAAACAAGACCTGCGTGTATGCTTTGATCTCCATTGTAAGTTTGTGGTCTTAATGCACCTGCGAAATTCTTTCCTCCTCTAAATGTTACGATGCTATATAGGTTAGCATCATAATTAGCTTGCGTGAAATAATCGTCTAGATTATCAAGCGTTACAATAGGTTGTGTTATATTATCTGGAGCAAGTTTAAAGTTGTATTGTGTAGCTTCAAAATCTACTGATTTTATACGTCCGCTATATCCTACAGTAAGTTTACCTCTGTAAAGTTCTTCAGAATCTTTACTGAAATTATAGTTAGTGAAGATGTTAGCTGCAACTTCATTCTCTTTAAGATCTTGGAAATATCTATTATTATCAGAGTTAGAAAGGTCATTAAGTTGTGTTATAGAAAGATCTCCGTTATCATCAACAGGACGTAATGTGTTTTGCATTCTGTCTGGAATCACATTGTTTACAAAGTTGTATGATAATCCCCAGTCAATATCAAATTTTTCTGAAAACTTATTTGTACCTAAAAGTTGGTTAACATATAAGCTAGTTCTGTCAAAAGTAGATCTACGAACAACACCACCACCATTTGGAGCGTTATCAAAAATATCAATTACACCATAGTACTCATCATGATTTTGAGATGAAGAGTTTATAAATAGAGAGTTGAATTTAATTTTGTTGTTAAGATTAATCTTGTAGTTAAGATTACCCATTAAAGTAGTATTCGTAGTGTAGCTATATAATTGAGAGTTGAAATCTTTACGAGCTACACCTTGTGCACTTACAGATCCTCTTGCGATACCTTCTTTATAGCTGTATTTGTTGTCGAATGATCCTGTAGCAAAAAAGCTCATTCTTCCTTCTTCACCTACATCATAAGAATCTCCACCTTTTACTGATATGCTAGTATTTATAGGGGTTACTGTTTGTTTGTTCCACTTTGTGTCAAAGTTATACCCCTCTAATGGATTGTTTGGTTGTTCTTGGTTACTAAATCCAGTGTAACTTGGTCCATCTTGTAAGTAAAAATTGTCTTCGTTTGTAGCGTTAGAGTTAAAACCAGAACCTACGCTAATTTCAAAGAAACCGTTTCCTTTGTAATCTTTAGATACAATATCAACGTTAGCTCCACCAAAGTCACCATAATTTTTAAGACTATATGTTTTATCGATCCCAATGTACCCAACAACATCAGCAGAGAATATCTCAAGGCTTATGTTTTTTCTAGCAGGATTGTCAGATGGTAAAGGTAGTCCGTTCATGGTAGTGATATTGTATCTGTCACCTAACCCTCTTACATATACACTTCCTGAACCTTCTTGTTTAGAAATACCAGAAGTTTTACTTACAGCAGCAGCAGCATCACTAGCTCCTTTTCTAGCCATTTCTTGGGCTCCAATATTTTGCTTTATTTCAACAGCTTTTTTCTGTTCTAGTAATAGTGCTGATTCTTTTTCTCGACTTATTACTTTTTCTATAACAACATCCTCTAGTTGTACACTAGTAGATGTCATAGCTTTGTTTATTACCTTAGTTTCTCCTGCAGCAACAGCAACAGTAACTTCTATAGTTTCGTAGCCTAAAAATCCAAATACTAAAGTGTGATTTCCTGCAGGTACTTTTAGAGAATATTTCCCATCCATATCGGTGTTTGCGCCGATAGTTGTACCTTTAATAGCGACACTGGCAAACGGGAGTGTCTCGTTATTCATGTCCTTATCAGTGACAGTTCCTGTTATCGTTCCGGTATTTTGGGAAAAACCTAAAGTGAAGATAAACAGAGAGATAAGTAAAAATCTAAGTTTCATTGTGTGTAGTTTAATTTTGATGCAAAGAAACCTTAACCTGTCAAACCTTATGTTACTAAAAGGTTACCTTTGAATTTAGTATTTATTACCAAATTGTTAAGAGATTAAATTATAGTTAACACGTTTTAGAGGCTTTTTATTATCTTTATCTTTACCACCGCTAAACAATATGCACCGTGTCATTATGAAAAAAAGAGACATTAAGATTTTACTGGTTGACGATGAACAGGATATTCTAGAGATAGTAGGGTACAACCTAACTCAAGAAGGATATAATGTTATTACAGCAGAGAATGGGAAAGAGGCTGTAACTAAGGCTAAGAAAGAACTTCCGCACCTTATTATTATGGATGTAATGATGCCTGAAATGGATGGTATGGAGGCTTGTGAAAACATTAGAAAAATTCCAGAATTGACTAATGTAATTATTACATTCCTTACTGCTCGTAGTGAAGATTATTCTCAAGTAGCAGGTTTCGATGCTGGAGCTGACGACTACATTGCTAAACCAATTAAGCCAAAGTTACTTATAAGTAAAGTAAAGGCATTGTTAAGAAGGTTAAAAGATGATGAAGCGAAAGGCGATATACTTAGAGTGGGTAATATAGAAATTAACCGCGAAGAGTATAAAATTGTAATGGAAGATCGTGAGATTGTATTGCCAAGAAAAGAATTTGAACTATTCTATTTATTAGCTTCTAAGCCAGGCAAAGTATTTAAGAGAGAAGAAATTCTTGATAAGGTTTGGGGTAACGAAGTTGTAGTAGGTGGTAGAACAATAGACGTTCATATTAGAAAACTACGTGAAAAAATAGGAGACGAACTCTTTAAGACTATTAAAGGAGTTGGATATAAATTAGAAGTTTAGTGACGATAAATTTTAAGAAATCATACAAGTTTGCTGTAAAATCAGCATCATATATAACACTTTTCTCTGCAGCCTTAATTACAGTACTACTGTATTTCTTTGCAGAGATTAGTGTTTCTTTTATAGCGATATTTTCAATATCGCTATTTGTGTTTTCATTCTTTGTATTGCAATACAGGGTAGAGCACTTTATTTATAGAAGGGTAAAGAAAATCTACGATGATGTGTCATTACTAGAGTCAGCATCATTAAGAAATAAACCTATTACTACAGATATGGCTACGCTTACTCGCGAAGTTCAAAAATTTGCGAGGGATAAGAAAATAGAGATTGAAACACTTAGAGTGCGAGAAGAGTACCGTAGAGAATTTATGGGGAACGTTTCGCATGAGTTAAAAACGCCATTATTTACGGTTCAGGGGTATTTGCTAACATTACTTGATGGGGCAATGAGTGATAAAACATTACGTAAAAAATACCTGCAACGAGCTGAAAAAGGAGTTGAACGACTAGTTTATATTGTGCAAGATTTAGATATGATTGCTAAATTAGAACTAGGTGATCTTAATCTTAACCATACCAAGTTTAATATTATAGAGGTGATACAAAATGTTTTCGACATGCTTGAAATGAAAGCGGACAACAAAGGTATCATGCTAATGTTTGACATGAAGTACTTAAAGCCAATTATGGTGTTTGGTGATAGAGATAAAATCCAACAGGTTGTTACTAATCTTGTAGTGAACTCTATAAAGTATGGTGAAGAAAATGGTACTACAGAGGTGAGTGTTGAGGATTTAGTGAATAACAAAGTGATTGTTAGAATTAAGGATAATGGTGAGGGTATAGAGCAACAACATATATCACGTCTTTTTGAACGTTTTTATAGAGTAGACAGAAGCGGAGCCCGCACAGTGGGTGGTTCTGGTTTAGGGCTCGCTATAGTAAAACATATCATTGAAGGACATGATGAGAAAATGTATGTTGAGAGTACTTATGGAGAAGGTTCAGAATTCTCATTTACCCTCGAAAAGACTAAATAAATCTTTCCATCTCATTTCTCCACCTAGGTTTTTAAGTCCTTTGTAAAGTTTAATCTTTTCTAGATCATCTACCTTAAAATTATTCTGTTTAGAATAAGGTACAAGTCCGTTTTTCTTTAGCTTGTGTGCTAAATACTCTTGTTCATACTGTCCAGGGGTAGGTATAAAAAAGGCTTTTTTACCTAGTTGAGCTAAATCCATGATGGTGGTATATCCAGAACGGCATAGTACCTCTTCACTTTCGTTAAAGGCTTGTTCAAGATCACTAGTATTCATGAAGTTGTAATAAGTAATATTTCCTTCTACAGATGTTTTTTGTTCAGGTTCAACTACACCTTTTATAAAGATAACTTTTCCTTTATAATTAGTAAGTTCATCACTTAATCGTTCCTCTAGCATGGTACGCTGTGGCTCAGGACCTGATAGTATAGCCATAAGGTCATACTTTTTTGGCGTTTGCTTTCTATGCAAGCGACTAAGCGGGCCAATATATTTTACCTTTAGAGAGCTATCGTCTATATGTCCTAGTTTTCCAGATAGGTTAGGAGTGCCTTGTACATCAGGAACCCAACATTCTTTATATTTTCTAATAAACATCTGATGTATCTTAGAGGTAAACCAAGTTGTGTTACCTGTAAGTACATTAAGTTGATGTGTTATAAATACCGATGGCATTTTCTTAGAAAATACACCAAGTCGATTGTCAGATATAATTCCTGAGATGTTGTGCTCCTTAATAAGTTTTTGAATTAATTTATTTTCTCTTCTTACAGCGGCTACCATATTTGGTATCTGCATGAAAAGTTTTAACTTAAAAAAAGCACCATTTTTAGCATACTCTATTTGGTATGGGGGTAGTTCTAGGGCAGTAAGATCAGGGAATTCCTTTTTTAATAGTGCAAGGGCAATACCATCTGATGCAATTACAGGCTCAAAACCATGATTCTCTAATGCTTCAATAACGGGTATACACCGTGTAGCATGACCTAGACCCCAGTTTAAAGGGGCTACTAGAATTTTTTTCCTGTTTTGCAAAATGTAGTTTTTTGATAACTATTTAATAAGTGCAATCTAAAAATATTATAAGTCTCGTATATTTCCCTAATTTTACCAAAATTTTAAGTTTAGTTGTGGGAAGTAAAAATAAGTTAAAGCGATTTAGAGAAAACGAGACGTTTAGTAACGTTATACAGCCAGAGAGAGAAGATTCTGTTTTAAAGGATTTTGAGCTTAAAGGCAAATGGGGGAGTGATTTTTTTAAAAATGATAATTCTATTGTATTAGAATTAGGTTGTGGTAAAGGAGAGTACAGTATAGGTTTAGCCGAACGTTATCCTAACAAGAACTTTATTGGTATAGATATTAAAGGAGCACGCTTTTGGCGAGGTGCAAAAACGGCGATAGAAGAAGGTATAACCAATGTAGCTTTTTTACGTACGCAGATAGAGCTGATTGAAAACTTTTTTGAAGAAGGAGAAGTCTCAGAAATATGGATAACTTTTCCTGACCCGCAAATTAAATATAAGCGTACAAAGCACCGTTTGACGAATAGTGATTTTTTACAACGCTATAAAAGAATATTAAAAGCTGATGGTGTAATGAATTTAAAAACGGATAGCGAGTTTATGCATGGATATACATTAGGGTTGTTACATGGAGAAGGACACGAAGTTTTATATGCAAATCATAATGTATATGTTAACGAAGGATCTCCAGAAGTTGTTACAACTATACAAACGTTTTACGAAAAACAATATCTAGAAAAACAGAAACCGATTACTTATATACAGTTTAAAATAAAGTAATATGGATGTTGTCTTGCCTGTTGTTTTAGGTTTTGTTTTGGCTATTACTGGTATTATGTTACCAGGGCTTTTAAATATTACTGCTGCGAAGATAAGCCTTCGTGAAGGCAGGCAAAACGCTGTTATTTTTGCGCTAGGTGCTACAAGTGTTATTTTTGTACAAACTTATATAGCGGTTTCTTTTGCGAAATTTATAAATAGCAGACCAGATATTATACGACTACTTCAAGAAATGGGACTTGCTGTATTTGGGCTTTTAACGCTTTATTTTTTATTTATTGCTAAAAAGCCAAAGTTGAAGAAAGAGAAAACAGAGGTGAGCAGAAAAAGCCGTGGAGGTAAGTTCTTTTTAGGAGCATTACTTTCGGCATTAAACTTTTTCCCAATACCATACTATGTGTTTATGAGTGTTACACTCTCTACAAATGGTTATTTCTATTTTACACCACTGTTCATATTCCTTTTTGTTATGGGAGCAGTTTTAGGTTCTTTTCTAGCATTCTACCTTTATATTATATCGTTTAAGCGATTTGAGCATAAGGCAGAGTTCTTTATGAAGAATATCAACTATTTTTTAGGAAGTATTACGGGGCTTGTTTCTATAATTACACTGATTAAAATTTTAAGATAAAACTACAATAGAGTGTCAGATAAAGATAACTTCTTTAAACGTGTATATAAAGTTGTAAAACTGGTGCCTTATGGTAAGGTAACATCTTATGGTGCTATTGCAAAGTTTTTAGGAGCAGCTCGTTCGGCACGAATGGTAGGTTGGGCTATGAATGCGAGTCATGGTCTAGATGATGTACCTGCACATAGAGTTGTAAATAGAGTAGGGTTATTGAGTGGTAAGCATCATTTTGACGGAATTAACTTAATGCAACAACTGCTAGAAAGTGAAGGGGTAGAAATTGAAGATAATAAAGTAGTCGATTTTCAAGAACATTTTTGGGATCCGATGGAAAATATAGATGAAGAAAAAAGGGAAGACTATTAATAGTCTTCCCTTTTTTCTTGCGAGTAGTTTTAATAGTTACTCTTCTTTTTTCTGTAATAAGTTTTTATAAACAAAACCAGCAGCTATAGCACCTAAAATAGGAGCAGCCCAAAATAACCATAATTGCGGTATATACTCTCCGCCTGTAAATAATGCTTGCGATGTTGATCGAGCAGGGTTTACAGATGTATTAGTGATAGGTATGCTTATTAAATGTATAAGTGTTAACCCGAGCCCTATTGCTACACCGGCAAAACCAGAATTGGCAAACTTATCTGTAGCGCCAAGAATTATTAAAAGGAAAAACATTGTTAATACAAATTCAGCTATAAATGCAGATTGCATAGAGTATCCCATTGGTGATAAGTTATCATACCCATTAGATGCAAATGCACCTGCTTGGGTAGCATCAATGGCAAAACCTTCTTTTCCTGAAGCGATTAAATATAATGTTCCTGCGGCTGCAACACCCCCTACTAATTGCGAAATAATATAAGGTACAAGATCTTTTGCCGGAAATCGTCCTCCTGCCCATAGTCCAAGTGATACAGCGGGGTTAAAGTGACCTCCAGAAATATGTCCTACAGCATAAGCCATTGTTAAAACAGTAAGACCAAAAGCAAGAGCTACTCCTGCAAAACCAATACCTAAATCGGGTATCCCTGCTGCGTATAGTGCACTACCACAACCGCCAAAAACTAACCAATAAGTACCGAAAAACTCTGCGAATAATTTTTTCATGTTTAATATATTTAGTTGATAATTAATAGTATGATCTATACAAATGTAAACTATTTGTTAAAATGATTATTAAAAAGGAGCTAAGTTGCTGTTATTCTTGGTGCATTATAAGATGTTTTTAGTTTGTCATAAATTTTTAACACATGCTTTATTGTATCAGGTTTTACCACTATCTTTGCAAATTATAAGAAGTCTTGTTTTAAAAGGCTGAAACAGAAAGCAATAAACACAATGAAACTAGATAGAACAGAAATTTTAAAAGCACTTGAAACTATAACATTGGCAGGAGAAGGTCAAAACATGGTAGAAAGTGGTGCAGTACGTAATGTACTTACCTTTGGAGATGAGGTTGTAGTAGAATTAGTAATGCACAATCCGGCAATGCATGTTCGTAAGCGTGCAGAAGCTGATATTATAAAAACAATACAAGATAAGGTTGCAAAAGAGGCTAAGGTTAAAGTAAATATTAAGCTAGAAACTCCAGAGAAACCAGAGATAAAAGGAAAAGGAATTCCAGGTATAAGCAATGTAATTGCAGTATCATCTGGTAAAGGTGGTGTAGGTAAATCTACTATAACAGCAAACCTTGCTGTAGCATTGGCAAAAATGGGCTTTAAAGTTGGAGTATTAGATGCTGATATTTATGGGCCATCTATGCCAATAATGTTTGATGTAGAACGAGAACGACCAATATCTGTAGAGATAGATGGTAAGTCTAAAATGAAACCAATACTAAGCTACGGAGTACAGCTTTTATCAATAGGTTTCTTTACATCGCCAGAACAAGCTGTTATATGGAGAGGGCCAATGGCGTCTAAAGCGTTAAACCAAATGATATTTGATGCTGACTGGGGTGAGCTTGACTTTATGTTAATCGATTTACCACCAGGAACAGGAGATATTCACCTTTCTATAATGCAATCATTACCTATAACAGGATCTGTAGTAGTAAGTACACCACAAGCAGTAGCACTTGCTGATGCTAAAAAAGGTGTAGCAATGTTCCGTCAAGATACTATTAATGTACCAGTATTAGGTATTATAGAAAATATGGCCTACTTTACACCAGATGAATTGCCAGAGAATAAATATTATATCTTTGGTAAAGAAGGTGCTAGAAACTTAGCGGAAGACTTAGATGTACCTTTCCTTGGAGAAGTACCACTAGTACAAAGTATTAGAGAAGCAGGAGATTATGGTCGTCCGGCAGCATTACAAACGGCAACACCTATAGAAACTGCTTTTGAAGAGTTGGCACGATCTGTAGTACAAGAAACGGTAGATAGAAATGACAATTTACCACCTACAGAGGCTATCAAAATAACAACAATGGCTGGCTGTTCAGCAGCTAAAAAGTAATAGTATGACATCAGAAGAAATTAAACTTAATGTAGAGAAAGCACTTGAAGAGATTCGCCCGTTTCTTGAATCTGACGGAGGTAATATTTCTCTTTTAGAAATAGAAGAAGATAAGCATGTTAAGGTGCGTCTTGAAGGAGCTTGTGTAGGTTGTAGTGTAAATCAAATGACGTTGAAGGCAGGTGTAGAGACTACAATTAAAAAATACGTTCCGCAAATAGAAACGGTAGTAAACGTAGCCGAGTAAATACAGTAATAAGATAAATATCAGTAAAATACATTTGCTGATATTTGTCATAGGAATAAAGAGCAGTTTTAAGGAAATTTGTCCTTGAAACTGTTTTTTAACATACAATAAAAATGATTACAACAGATATATTAATAATAGGCGCTGGCCCCACAGGGCTTTTTGCTGTATTTGAAGCAGGATTATTAAAACTAAAATGTCATATTATAGATGCTTTACCACAGCAAGGTGGGCAGTTGGCAGAATTATATCCTAAAAAACCAATATTTGATATACCGGGTTATCCATCAGTAATGGCGGGTGACCTTGTCGGTAACCTGATGGAACAAATAAAACAGTTCCAGCCAGGGTTTACGCTTAATGAAAGAGCAGAAACGATAGATAAGCAAGAAGATGGTACTTTTATAGTAACAACTAATAAAGGAACAGAGCATCATGCAAAAGCAGTAGCTATTGCAGGTGGTTTAGGTAGTTTTGAGCCGCGTAAGCCATTAATAGAAGAAATTGCTTTTTATGAAGATAAAGGGGTAGAGTACTTTGTTAAAGATCCTGAGCTTTTTAGAGATAAAAAGGTTGTTATAGCAGGAGGTGGAGATTCAGCTTTAGACTGGAGTGTATTTCTTGCAGATGTAGCTTCTGAGGTGACTCTAGTACATAGAAGAAATGAATTTAGAGGAGCGCTTGACTCTGTAGAAAAAGTACAAGAGCTAAAGCAGTTAGGTAAAATAAACCTAATAACTCCTGCCGAGATAACAGGTATTAGAGGAACTGAACGTGTTGAAGCATTAGATTTACAGCACGATGGTGGTCATAGAACTATCGAAACAGATTACTTTATACCATTGTTTGGACTTACTCCAAAACTAGGACCTATTGCAAACTGGGGTCTAGAGATAGAAAAAAATGCTATAAAAGTAAATAATGCACTTGATTATCAAACTAACATCGAGGGTGTATATGCTATTGGAGATGTTAATACATACCCAGGTAAATTAAAGCTTATTCTGTGTGGTTTTCACGAGGCTACATTAATGTGTCAAAGCGTGTTTAATAAGCTAAACCCAGGTAAAAAATATGTGCTTAAATATACTACAGTAAGTGGTGTAGATGGTTTTGATGGTACACGTAAACAAGCAGAGAAGCAAGTAGTAAAAGCAATAGGGTAATTATGGCACAAGATATAACTGTAAAAATAACCGATAGAGAAGGGGTATTGCACGAAGTGCAGGCACCTACTGATATGGCTATGAATGTTATGGAGCTTTGTCGTTCTTATGAAATAGCGCCAGAAGGTACTATAGGTGTTTGTGGTGGTATGGCAATGTGTGCCTCTTGCCAATGCTATGTAACCAGTGGTGTTGAGTTACCTGAAATGGCAGATGATGAGGAAGCAATGTTATCTGAAGCCTTTCATGTAAAGCCTAATAGTCGTTTAGGGTGTCAAATACCAATAACAGAAGAATTAGAAGGACTTGAAATTGAATTAGCTCCTGAGTCATAGTATTTATGATTATAATATAAAAAAAGCCCCTGTATTTGCAGGGGCTTTTTCTTTTGTATTAATGCAGAATACTAAATGACAATTGTATATATCATGTTGAAGTAAATATTCGAATTCATTATATATTTGTATATAAACAATAAGTAATACCCAAAAATGAATATTGGAGTGCTAGATTTTTTAATTTTAATTGGAGTTCTACAAGGATTTATCTTTGCAATTACTATTTTGTTTTCGCAATTTTTTAAAAGTAATACTAATGTTTATTTAGGGGTTAGTCTCCTAGTAGGAGTTTTTATTAATATTAAATACTGTGCATTAAAATATGGGTGGTATAATGAATATCCATATTATAGGATAATAGAAGATATAGAGTTTGTTCTGCTATTCCCTGTATTGTTGTTTATCTATTATTTGAAATTTATAAATCCGAAATTAAAATTAGGTGCAGGATATTTATTATTACTGCTACCATTTGTACTCTCTCTTCTATTAAATTTATACATAGGCGGTCATTTTTATTATGATTTATATGATATACCTAATAAAGGTTGGATCTCGTCTTTTTATAAAATTGAGTACTATTTTGCGATACTATTTAATGTGGTTTTCCTGATTCTAGAATACTTTATTTTATTTAAGAAAAGTACTATGAATACCCATGTGGTAAATCATGACCCAAAGTGGATTAGGCTTTTTTATGGTTTTCATGTCTTGCTAGTACTTTCTTGGATAGTATTAGAGGTAGTCGATTATCTCTTTAATAGTGATTATACTTTTGTTTTGTGGTTGTTTTTAAATGCTCTTTTTTATTGGATTGGGTATAAAGGAATTTATAAGTTTCGATTAGCTAGAAATAGATATGAGATTAGAAAAGTTGTTGAGAAAGTAAAAGAACCTTTAAAAGGTAGCACTAAAGGAGAAAGTGATAATCCATATTTTCAAAAAATGATACATCTTTTTGAAGAAGATAAATTGTATAAAAACCCGAAGTTGAGTAGAGGTGATATAGCAAGTGAGGTAGGGATCAGTGTTGGTTATTTTTCGCAAATAATTAGTGCGGTATCAGAGAAGGGTTTTTCGGATTACTTGAATCATTACAGGGTAGAAGAGGTTAAAAGAATGATGTTAATGGATGAATTTAATGAGTACAATATTTTGGCAATTGGACTTGAAGCTGGATTCAATTCAAAATCTGCATTTTACACTGGGTTTAAAAAAGAGACTGGATATACCCCATCGGAGTACAAAAAGCTGAATAAAAAATAAAATGTTCTAAAAGAGTTGTCCATAATTGTTCAGACTTAACAATCATGAACCTCCATAGCTTAAACCTGAACTAGTTTTGCTTAGAATTTAATACTAATGACTTCTTGGAGTCTAAAAAAAAGCAAAATGAAAAAAAGGTTATTACTTCTATTAGTGCTTACCACTTTTAGTTTTACACTTTCGTGTGGTGATGATGATGTTCTTAAAAAAATCAACGAGACCTTTATTGTGGGTAAATGGCGATTATCTAATATTGCTATAAATGGGGTAAACGATAATCTAGATGACTGTCAGCTTTTAAAAACATTAGAATTTAATAATACATCAAGTGAAGTAATTATAACAGTATTTGAAATTAATGCAGATAATGTATGTGAAACAAGCTCTATTGTAACACACAATTATACGGTTAATAATAGTTCTGTTACGATTGAAGGTGTTGGAAATGCAGAGATTTCTACGCCAAATAATGATACGCTTATACTTCGTTTTGTAGAAGAATCAAATGTTATTGTAAAAACCTATACAAGGCAGTAAGCTAGCTCGGGTTAATAACAAAAAGCCAGAACAAATTAATGTTCTGGCTTTTTTTATTTTTATGTAAAACCTATTGTTCATTTTAGGTTTTAATTACATTAGTTTTTTATAAAACGTAATGTTTCTGTGCTATTACCTTTTGTTAAAGTCATAAAGTACATACCATCAGTATAGCTAGATATATCTACACTTGTATCGTTAGATGTTACTTTGCCATTACCAATAAGTTGTCCTAAACTGTTATATATAGTATAGCTTTCTGGTAAAGAATCAGCTGTTGTACTAATGTTAATAGTATTGTTAGCTGGGTTAGGGTAAAGTTTTATATTACTTGTTGCAGCTGTAAAGTTATCATTAGACAGGTATGTGTTAATACCAAATGGTGTTTGTTCACTCTGACCAAAGTCTCCCCCTTGCGCTATTACTGTTCCATCAGTTGTTGTTACTGTATAAGAACCGTCACCGAAAGCACAGCAAATTCCATCACCTTGAGTATCAAGTATACCAAAAGCATAACATTGGTTATCTTCTACATCAATTGTTTGTGTATATGTCTGATTACTTTCATAGAAATCAGCGGGGTTAGGGTTGTCAAAGTCAATGTTGCCTATAATAGGGTCGCCATTTTCATCTAGTAAAGCCCATATAGTTTCATCACCATAGTCGTCAGTCGTTACTGTAACAATAATTTGAGTAGTATCAAAGCTGTTAGCTATTGTAAAGTCTGTAGTGGCAGAGTTGTTAGTTGCTAATTGATCATCAGCCCCATTTATTAATGTTATTGTTGCAGTTATTGTATGTTCCCCTCCAGCTACTGTAAGTGAAGGTAAGTTTATTGTAGCATCTTCACCATTACTAATGTTTCCTGTCCAGTTATATTCAGTATCAGCTTCGTTATCGATATGGTAAGCTATAGTAGCGGCAGTTATATTGTTGTTTCCTGCATTTGTAAGCGTAAATGAAGGTGTTATGATATTAGAACAATTATCGTTCTGTAGACTGTTAATATTAAGTGATCCATCAAGATCATAAGTAATACCAGGAACACAACCTAAAGATGTAGTAAGTGAAGATCTTCTAGGAGAGTTTTGAAGTACAGCAAGAATTCTGTCTTTTTGATTGATTGTAAAAACATTTTGACATGTACCATAAGTATAATCCATGTAGTTTTCAATCATATCTAGACCTGGTGATGCTGGGCAACTATCTGTACCTGGGTTACACCCTGAGTTAGCATTAGCAGAAACAGGAGTGTCTGCACAAAAATCATCTACACTACAATTACCATCACCCCAAATATGTCTTAGCCCTAAAAAGTGACCAATTTCGTGTGTAGCAGTTCTTCCTTTATCACTACCTGGAATTTGACCATAAGTTCCAGCAGGGTAAATGTCAGATGAGCCGAAGTAAAGAGCACCTATTACTACACCATCTGTATTTGCTGTATCAGTTTGACCAAGTCCATCAATACCATCAAGTCCAGAGTTTGTAGGGAACTGAGCATAACCTAAAAGCTCGCCAAAACCTGTACTCATGTCATTTACTACCCAAATGTTTAGGTATTGTTCAGGATCCCATTGTGTTTGAGGTTTTAAGTTGTTTTCAATATCTTCCATACCCCAGCTACCATCGCTACCTAAGTTGTAACGAATAATACCAGTAGATGCAATACCATTAGGGTCGCGCTGTGCTAAGCAAAATTCAATTTCAACATCAGCTCCTACAGGGTTAGTGTTATAACCTGGAGTATTAATCATTCTTCTAAAATCTTGGTTTAGTACCGTGATTTGAGAAAGTATTTGTTCTTCTGCAAGGTTTTCATTAGTACCTATAGCATCACCATTATGTATTATATGAACAACTACAGGTATTGTAACAACAACATTAGTAGACAGTGTTGATCCTGCTAAACGTTGTGCTTTTATTGCATTTACTTTTGGTGCAATCCACTGTTCAAACTTTTCAGTTGTAGCACGCTTAGGGTTTTCTTGTTGTAAAAATGCTTCATACTCTGTGCTTCCACATTGTTTTACTTCATTGGTAATACTCTTACCGAATATTCTAGCTTTTTTTGATTGCTTTTCTTGAGCGTTGCTATTCAAAGCAAAAGCCAAGGCTATAAACGAAAATGCAGCCTTTGATATAATGTTTTTCATCAATATTGATTATATATAAATTTGATGTGCCGAAAATACTTAATTATTTAGAATCATTTAACTTTCAAAAGTTAAAAAGCCCTGACAACGTCAGGGCTTTTAGTTAAAGTTTCAACTTTAAATGTTAAATTAATTTAAAATGAAGTATATATAAAGGTTAATACTAATTCTTTATGAATTTAAGTACCTTAGATTCGTTACCCTTCTCAATTCTAATAAAGTAGATGCCGTTACTGTAATTAGATGTATTAAGTTTAAGGTTGTTTTCTGATGTTACATTTACCTCAACCATAGTTTGCCCGAGGTTGTTGTATATAACATAACTATCAGGTAGTTCGTTGCTGGCTATTGCTATGTTAAGTACATCTTGTGTAGGGTTAGGATATAAGTTTATACCGTTAAGTAAATTAAAGTCTTCTCTACTAGCAGGTACTTGGCATACTGTTGAGGTCTTTAGTGAAGCTCTGCGAGGAGAATTTTCCATAACGATAAGCATTCTTTCTTTTTGATCTTGTGTAAAAATATTCATACAAGCATCATTAGTATAGTCCATGTAGTTTTCTATCATGTCATTACTACCACAACTATAGTTCGCGCTACAACCACCATTTGGGCCGCTAGATGTAGGAGTATCGGCACAATGGTCACTACTATTACAAGAACTGTTATTAAAAGTAGGCCCCCATGTGTGTATTAATCCTAATGAGTGTCCTATTTCGTGTGTTGTAGTTCTACCACCATTATAAGGCCCTCCGTATGTTCCTTGAGGGTATAAAGCAGCAGATCCGAAATATTCATAACCTATTATAACACCATCAGTGTTAGCGCTACCACCGTTATTGTCTAATCCAGGAAGTCCTGATCCTGAAGGTGGATGTGCATAACCAAGCACCCCAGAAAGACCACCGCCAAATCGGCATACCCAAATATTAAAATACTGAGTAGGATCCCATATAGTGTTAGGTTTTAATGTGTTTTCAATAGCGTTTTCTCCCCAGCTAGATTGTCCTAAGTTTACTCTATCTATACCATTAGTAAGAGAGCCATCAGGAGCAGTTTGTGCTAAGCAAAATTCAATTTCAACATCAGCACCAACAGCATTAGTGTTGTAGCCAGGTGTACCAGCCATTCTTCTGTAATCTTGATTTAATACTGTTATTTGTGATAGTACTTGAGCATCGGCAAGGTTCTCATTACTACCTACAGGGTCGCCATTATGTATAATGTGTACTACAACAGGTATTGTAATTACCTCTGTAGTGTTTAGTGTTGACTCTGTACCTCTTGCTGCTCTTCTTTCAGCTATTTTTTGAGCCATCCAGTTTTCAAAAGCAATACTTGTTGCTCTTTCTGAAGATTCATTTTCAAGATATTGTTTATATTCTGTAGTAACACAACGTATTTTTCCTGTCTCGTTATTTACTGAAGCCTCATTAATAGTTTTGCCAAATACTTTAGGTAATTCTTGTGCATTTGCCGCAAGAGAGGTAAGTGCCAGTGACACAGTAATAAATAATGCTTTTGTGTTTATAGTTCTCATATAATAAGGATATGTTAAAGAAAGTACGCAAGTTATTTATTATTAGCAGTATTTAAAAACGTTTTCCGTTAATTTAAATCTAATAAAAAGCATTTGTTGTTATTTCTATAAAACAAAAACTCCCGATATTTATCGGGAGTTTTAATATAATTTAAGATCTCTTTTTTTTATACTGTAGCCATGTCATGTTGTAACATGGTTGCTTCTATAGCATTCCATAACTCTAACCTTTTTTCAAGCGCTAGTTTAGATGCCTCTTCAACCTCTTTCCATTTTTGTTTGTCATCTCCACAAAGCTCAGTAATCATTTGCATGGCCATTGGTCCATGCTCATCTGCATCTAGCTCAATGTGTCGGTCAAAATAATAAACAAGCTTGTCTAAGTTTGTTTCTGGAAAATTAGCTTGAAAGTTTTTAATAATTGCCGTAAACATTTCTGGTATTAAATCTTCTCTACCAAATGTAAATACAGCAGCTATTTCATGTGCTTTTCCGTGTTCTATAACTCTGAAAGAAAAGTCTAAAAAACTCTTGATCCCTTCATGTATCTCACTTTGTTTTATAGAAACAAATATGTTTTGTGTTGAAACTACATTTTCAAGAAAGGTTGCTATTTCTGCTGTATCTGCACCACAAGATTCCATGGCATCTATATACATTTCAAAATGGCTTTGCTTTTCTCCATCTATATTGTCATCAGACTCTTCGGCTAACACAATTTCATTAATCAAGTATCTTGTTTGTAAATTACTTGTAGGCATCCAAGGTGTGGTAGTGCAGGTAAGCTTGTTTTGTAAAGCTTTTAATAATGACATGAAATCCCATACGGCATATACATGCCCCTGCAAAAAACACTTAAGATCTTCTATGGTTTTTACCTTAGAATAGAGCGAGTGGTTTAGCAGGAGTTCCTTTTGGGGTAGGATACTCTTGTTAATGATTTCGGTATTCATAGCTTTTTCTTTTTTTTGTAAAAATAAAAAGGCTTCCTGTATAAAGAAGCCTTTTTACATTGATTTTATAAATGCAAAGATAATGCCAGTCTATTACTATTTAAATGCTGCATGACCTGTAACATCCATACCTGTAATAAGCAGGTGAATGTCGTGTGTACCTTCATAAGTAATAACACTTTCTAGGTTCATCATATGGCGCATTATAGAATATTCTCCTGTAATACCCATACCGCCTAGCATTTGTCTTGCTTCACGAGCTATGTTTATTGCCATATCTACATTGTTTCTCTTAGCCATAGATATTTGAGCAGATGTTGCTCTACCTTCTTCTCTAAGAACTCCAAGTCTCCAAGTAAGTAACTGTGCTTTTGTGATTTCAGTAATCATCTCAGCAAGTTTCTTTTGTTGTAGTTGTGTAGCAGCAATAGGCTTGTCAAATTGTACACGCTCTTTTGCATAGCGAAGTGCAGTGTCATAACAATCCATTGCAGCACCTATAGCACCCCATGCGATACCATAACGAGCAGAGTCTAAGCAACCAAGTGGTGCACCAAGACCAGATTTGTTAGGTAAAAGGTTTTCTTTAGGAACTTTTACGTTATCAAATATAAGTTCACCAGTAGCTGAAGCTCTAAGTGACCATTTATTATGTGTTTCTGGAGTAGTGAATCCTTCCATACCACGCTCTACAACTAGACCATGTATTCTTCCTTCTTCATTCTTTGCCCAAACTACAGCAATATCAGCAAAAGGAGCATTACTAATCCACATTTTAGCACCATTAAGTAAATAATGATCTCCCATGTCTTTAAAATTAGTAACCATACCACTTGGGTTAGAACCATAATCAGGTTCGGTAAGACCGAAACATCCTATAGATTCACCAGAGGCTAATTTTGGAAGATATTTTTTACGTTGCTCTTCGTTACCGTACTTCCATATAGGGTACATAACTAATGAAGATTGTACTGACGCAGTAGAACGTACACCACTATCGCCTCTTTCTATTTCTTGCATTATAAGCCCGTAAGAAATTTGGTCAAGACCAGCTCCACCATATTCTTCAGGTATATAAGGACCAAATGCACCAATATCGGCAAGTCCTTGAATTATTTGTTTAGGGAATTCAGCCTTTTGGGCATAATCTTCTATAATAGGAGATACTTCGCGCTTAACCCATTCACGGGCAGCATCGCGCACCATTTTGTGTTCATCAGTTAGTAACTCATCTAAAAGGTAATAATCTGGAGCCTGAAAAAGATCGGGTTTCATTTGTTGTTTGTTTTTAATAGATACAAAAGTAAATAACAAACTTAACAAATCAATAGAAAATTGTTGCATTTTTTGGTGATAATGCAGTAAGTAGTATGATGACTACATTTTCAGGTAAAAATCTTTTGTTAAAGCGGTATATTCAGGAGTGTATTGATGGCGAGTAATTTCTATAATTAACTCATCGGTTTCAATAGTTTCTGATTCTTGTTTTTTAAAAGCGATAAGACTACGCTTTATTTCGGTTTCTGGAGTTCCTTTTACTCGTGTTATTTTAAAAGGAGATAAACCAAATTGTTTTGCAATGGCAATAAAGGGAGTTTCTTCTTTATAAGGTAGTATTACATTAAAAACTCCATTGTCACTAAGTAGTACAGAGGTAGCTTCGGCTAATTCGTCAAAAGGCATAGAGGTAGTAAAGCGCGCTTTGTCGCGTTGCTCATCGCCAGTTGTGTAATCTTCGTTATAAAAAGGAGGGTTAGATACAATTAAATCATACTCTTCCTCATTTTGCATTTCCTCAGCAAACTCATCAAGTCCTGCGTGATAACAAAATAGTCGATCGCCCCAAGGACTGTTTTCAAAATTATCTACAGCTTGTTCATAAGCATCATCATCAACCTCAATAGCATCAACTTGTTCAGCATTGCTTCGTTGTGCTATCATAAGACCGATAAGTCCAGTGCCTGCTCCAATATCTAAAACACTAAAAGGGTTGTGGTTTACAGTAGCCCATGCACCTAGTAAAACACCATCAGTACCCACTTTCATGGCACAACGGTCTTGCTGTATAGTGAATTGTTTGAATTGAAAAGAGCTCATAGCTTGTGTTTGAAATTAAAGAAAGAATATAGCTATTCCTTAATTGTCAAGGTATAAATCTATAAGGCCTTCGGGAGTATTAAGAATTACTGTTTTATTTTCACGATCTATTTTTACAATAAAATCGTCTATCATAGGTACAAGTATTTCGATGTCACCTTTTTTTATTTCAAAAAGAGGTTGTGCAGAACTATCGTTAATACTTACAATGTTACCTACATTACCAAGACGTTCGTCTTCAACTTGAAAGTCGATAACTTCATGAAAATAAAATTTATTCCCTTCTAGCTCAGGAAGCTGAGTTAAGGGTAAGTAGATTTCGTTGTTTATTATATTGTCAGCATCTTCTTCGTTGTCAATATCTTCAAAACGAACTCTCAAAAAACTGTTCTTGTGTATAGAACTGTTTACAATAAAAAAAGGAACCAAGTGTTTGTTGGTTTCAACAAACACTGATTCCAGATTTTCATACAAATAAGGCTCATCTGTATCTAAATAGATTAAGACTTCACCTTTAAAGCTGAATTTTTTAGCGATTTTACCTAAGTAGAAACAATCTTCTTTGCGCATATATCGCTAATTTTAAATTAAGCTTGAGTTTCCTCGTTGTTTTCTTCAGCAGCAGCTTCCTCTTCAGGAGCATTAGCAGCAGCTTCAGCAGCGATAGCTTCTTCTTCTACTTTTTTAGCAGCAGCGATACGATCGTCATTTACTTTTTTCTCAGCAGCAAGTGCTTTAGCTCTAGCTTCAGCTTGCTCATTACTAAGACCTTCTTCTTTAGCAGCTATTTTAGCAGCTTTTTCCTCAGTCCATGCAGCAAATTTTGCGTCAGCTTGATCTTGTGTTAATGCACCTTTACGTACACCTCCATCAAGGTGGTGTTTAAGTAATGCACCTTTGTAAGATAAGATTCCTTTTGCAGTATCTGTAGGCTGTGCACCATTATGTAGCCACTGTACAGCGCTTTCAAGGTTTAAGTCTATAGTTGCAGGATTTGTGTTTGGATTGTAAGTTCCTATTTTTTCAAGGAATCTACCATCTCTTTTAGAACGGCTGTCTGCCGCTACTACCCAGTAAAAAGGTTTACCTTTTTTACCGTGTCTTTGTAATCTAATTTTTACAGGCATAATCTTATGATTAAGTTTTGAGGTACCCGACCTCGATTAATTAAGGGTGCAAATATAAGAAAGTTTACTATAATGACGTTTTAAATAAAAGAAATTAATATATTTTACGTTTTAAATGTTTCAGATTTTATATTTTTCTTATGATTTCTGTTATTTATATTAGGATATATTCTATAAAAAACTATTTTTGTCGTTGTAAAAATTTGGTTTACCTTTTTCTAACTATATAATAATGAAAAAACTTTTGTCACTTTTAGTGTTGTTGGTAGCTATGACCTCGTGTGAAGAAGATGTGAAGTTCAACACACCAGCGGTTCAAGCCTTGAAAGATAATGAATTGTGGAAAGCAACAGAGTATAAAGCTATGATTGTGGGTAGTTCTCTTACTATAGAGGCTACAAACGGTTTCGAAACAGTTGTACTAAGAACTGTAAGTTCTACGCCAGGACAATCTTTCCAATTGGGAATAAATAATAGTAATAAAGCTACGTACTCGTTGGTAGCGGATGCTTTAGTTGAGGAATACCAAACAGGCACAGATTTAGGAAATGGTCTTATTGAGATTAGTGCAGATCCTACTGAAACAAACATTGCTGAGGGGTATATTTCAGGAAATTTCCGTTTTAATGCGGTTAGTAGTTCAGATGAGACTGTGAATTTTCAGAGAGGATTCTT
This sequence comes from Flavobacterium sp. MedPE-SWcel, assembly GCA_001874325.1. GTDB lineage: Bacteria > Bacteroidota > Bacteroidia > Flavobacteriales > Flavobacteriaceae > Flavobacterium. Next base: position 77,795 of record MPCW01000003.1, read on the forward strand.
TTATAAAGTTCCTATTCAAGCAGTACCATAAAGATCGATCAGTATAATAAACGATTTTACATTAACCCTGTTTTCACAGGGTTTTTTGTTCTGCAATATTAAAATAACATTAATTATTAAGAAAAGGGTATTTTGTTGATAATTAAGGTTACATTTGTACAATAACACTAATGCAATAAATTGCAATCAATTTTTTTTTTATGAATATATTTGTGGGAAGCCTTCCATTCAGTATTGAGGAGGTAGATTTAAGAGAGTCTTTTGAGGCTTATGGAGCAGTTGACTCTGTGAAAATTATTACAGACAAATTTACTGGAAGAAGTAAAGGGTTTGGTTTCGTAGAGATGCCAAATGACGAAGAAGCTCAAAAAGCTATCGACGATTTGAACGGAGCTAACGTTCAAGGAAGAACTATCGTTGTAAACAAGTCTGAGCCGAGACCACAAGGCGAAAGAAGAGGCGGTGGAAACCGTAGTTTTGGTAGAGATAACAATAGAGGCGGCGGTGGCGGTTACCGTGGAGGTAACGACCGTGGCGGATATTAATATATATCAGCAAGATTTTTTAAAAACCACCTTCGGGTGGTTTTTTTGTTTATAAAAGGTTTTTTTGAAAGAGTAAAAAAAGATGTATTTTTGAGCTACACCCTTTTTAGGGATTCATTCTTTATAACCCTCAAATCCTAAGTTTGTTATGTACCTGATATTTGACACGGAGACAACCGGATTACCCAAACGATGGGATGCACCTATTACAGATACTGATAACTGGCCAAGATGTATACAAATTGCTTGGCAGCTTCATGATGAAATGGGGAAGCTTGTAGAGCATCAAGATTATATGATAAAACCCGAAGGGTTTAATATACCATATGATGCTGAGCGTATACATGGAATTTCTACAGAGCTTGCGGCTGAAGATGGAATTTCTTTAAAAGAAGCATTAGAGAAATTTAATGAAGCATTAGCTAAATCTAAATTTATAGTAGGTCAAAATGTAGGTTTTGATGTTAACATTATGGGGTGTGAATTTCATCGATATGATATTCAAAGTCCATTGGCTACAATGAAGGTGCTAGACACCTGTACCGAAACTACTGCCGAGATGTTACGACTACCTGGTGGTCGAGGTGGTAAGTTTAAATTACCTACACTTACAGAGCTACACCAATATCTTTTTGGAGAACCTTTTGGAGAAGCCCACAATGCAACTGCTGATGTTGAGGCTACAACACGTTGTTTTTTAGAGTTAGTAAAGCGAGAAGTATATACGCATGAAGAGCTTGATGTACCACCTACATATTTTCATGATTTTAAAGAGCAAAATTCTCAGCCAATACAGTTAATAGGGCTTAAGCATATTAACCTAAAAGCAGCTTCAGATGCTATTCGAAAACGTCTGGAGAAATTAAAAAAAGTTGATGCTCCATCAGCACCTTCGTCAAAAGCGATAGAGGAGTTAAAGGAGGTAGACTTTGTACACTTGCATAATCATACACAGTTTTCGGTATTACAGTCTACTATATCAGTGCCGTTATTAGTTCAAGCTGCTGCAAAAAATAAAATGCCTGCTGTTGCCATGACTGATCATGCCAATATGATGGGAGCATTTCACTTTGTAAGTAATGTTCTTAATCATAACAAAGCAGCAGAAGCAAAAAATAAAGAAGCTGTAGAAAATGGCGAAGAACCGCAAGAGGTTACAATGAAACCTATTGTGGGTTGTGAGTTTTTTGTATGTGAAGATCATACTGATAAAACTCGAAAAGATAATGGGTACCAAGTTGTGTTATTGGCTAAAAATAAAAGCGGATATCATAACCTTGCCAAGATGTCTTCTATAGCTTATACTGATGGTTTTTATTATGTGCCTAGAATAGATAAAAAAGTAATAGAGCAGTATAAAGGAGATATTATGGTGCTTTCGGGTAACCTTTATGGAGAGGTACCTAATAAAATATTGAATATTGGTGAAAACCAAGCAGAAGAAGCACTGTTGTGGTGGAAAGAGATTTTTGGCGAAGATTTTTATATAGAGTTAATGCGCCACGGGCAGGAAGATGAAGATAGAGTAAATCAGTCACTAATTACATTAGCACGTAAAAATGACGTAAAGCTAATAGCGACTAATAATACCTATTACGTAAATGAAGAAGATGCCCATGCCCACGACATTTTATTATGTGTAAAAGATGGTGAAAAATTAGCTACCCCAAAGGGGCGTGGTCGAGGTTTTCGTTACGGATTGCCTAATAATGAATATTACTTTAAGTCGGGCGATGCAATGAAAAGTCTTTTTAAAGACGTACCCGATGCTATTATAAATACACAAGAAGTTGTAGATAAGGTGGAGGTTTACTCCTTATATAGGGATGTACTACTGCCTAAGTTTGATATACCCGAAGAGTTTTTAGTTGAAGAAGATAATGAAGACGAAGGTAAGCGTGGAGAAAATAAATTCTTAAAGCACCTTACTTATGAAGGAGCTAAAAGACGTTACGGAGAAATAACAGAAGAAATTAAAGAACGACTCGATTTTGAGTTGAACACGATACAGAATACAGGGTATCCAGGGTATTTCCTTATTGTACAGGATTTTATTGCAAAAGCAAGAACCCTAGATGTATCGGTAGGGCCAGGTAGGGGGTCGGCAGCAGGATCTGTGGTTGCCTACTGTTTATGGATTACCAATATAGACCCTATTAAGTACGACTTGCTTTTTGAGCGTTTCCTTAATCCTGACCGTGTATCGATGCCTGATATTGATATTGACTTTGATGATGAAGGTCGTGGTCGTGTTATGGATTATGTAATTGATAAGTATGGTGCTAATCAAGTGGCGCAAATTATTACTTATGGTACTATGGCAGCAAAATCGTCTATACGAGATACCGCCAGGGTATTAGATTTACCATTGTTCGAAGCCGATAAAATAGCCAAGCTAATACCAAACATGAAGCTGGCTAAAATATTTAAGTTTGACGATGCCGCTTTAAGAGGGGCATTGCGAGCTGATGAATTTGATAGAGTACAAGAGTTACTCTCGATGGCTACGGGTGATGACTTAGGAGGAGAAACGATACAGCAAGCAAAAGTATTAGAGGGGTCGTTACGAAACACAGGTATTCATGCTTGTGGAGTTATTATCACCCCGTCAGATATTACGAACTATGTGCCAGTATCAGTAGCTAAAGATTCAGATCTTTATGTTACTCAGTTTGATAACTCGGTAGTGGAGGATGCAGGGCTACTAAAAATGGACTTTTTAGGGTTAAAAACACTTACCCTTATAAAAGATACCGTAAAACTGGTAAAATATAAAAGAGAGATAGACCTTGATCCTGATAGTTTCCCGATAGATGATGTAGCAACATATGAGCTTTTCCAGCGTGGTGAAACCGTAGGTATATTTCAGTATGAATCGCCAGGTATGCAAAAATACATGAAGGACTTAAAGCCTACTGTATTTGGTGACCTTATTGCGATGAATGCCCTGTATAGACCAGGACCTCTGGAGTATATACCAAGTTTCGTAAGAAGAAAGAATGGAGAAGAGGAAATAGAGTATGATCTTGATGCTTGTGAGGAGTATCTACAGGAAACATATGGTATTACAGTATACCAAGAGCAGGTGATGCTACTATCGCAAAAACTAGCAGACTTTACTAAGGGTGAAGCCGATGTTTTGCGAAAAGCAATGGGTAAAAAACAAAAGGCTGTACTAGATAAAATGAAGCCTCAGTTTATATCTCAAGCAGAGAAAAAAGGGCATGATGCTACTGTGCTTGAAAAAATTTGGAAAGACTGGGAAGCCTTTGCGAGTTATGCCTTTAATAAATCGCACTCTACATGTTATGCTTGGATTGCTTACCAAACCGCTTACCTAAAAGCACACTATCCAGCCGAATATATGGCGGCAGTACTGTCTAATAACATGAATGATATTAAGCAGGTAACCTTCTTTATGGAAGAGTGTAAGCGTATGGGGTTAGAAGTATTAGGTCCTGACGTGAATGAATCGTTCTATAAGTTTACGGTAAACGATCAAAATGCGGTGCGTTTTGGTATGGGTGCTATAAAAGGAGTAGGGTCTGGAGCGGTAAAAACAATTGTAGAAGGTAGAAAAACAGGGAAATATAAGTCGATATTTGATATTGCAAAACGTATAGATCTTAGAGCAGCAAATAAAAAAGCATTTGAAAATCTTGCCTTGGCAGGAGGGTTTGACTGTTTTGATGATACACATAGAGCGCAATACTTTCATGATGATGGAGAGAATAGTACTTTTTTAGAAAAAGCTATCCGATATGGAGCAAAGTTTCAAGAAAATGAAAATTCATCGCAGGTAAGTTTATTTGGAGAAGCTAGTGAGGTGCAAATACCAGAACCTGTAGTGCCACCTTGTGAAGAGTGGACTACTATGGAAAAATTAGCGCAAGAAAGAGATGTGGTAGGGATATATATATCAGGGCATCCGCTTGATGATTATAAATTCCAGATGAAATATTTTTGTAACTCCAAGTTAGATTCACTTAAAAATCTAGAAAGACATGTTGGTAAAAACTTGAGTATAGGAGGTATAATATCTGATGTACAACATAGGGTAGCCAAAAATGGTAAAGGTTGGGCGTCTTTTGTGCTTGAGGGGTATGATGAAAGCCATGAGTTTAGGATATATGGTGAAGAGTACCTTAAGTTTAGACATTTTCTAGTGCCTAATAACTTTACTTATATGAAGCTGATGGTTCGAGAAGGTTGGGTAAATCAAGAAGGGAAACGAGGAGATCCTAGGGTTCAGTTTGTAGCAATACAGTATTTACAAGATGTACTTACTACGTTTGCAAAAAAACTAATACTACAGTTTAATGTAGCCGATTTAAATGAACAGTTAATATTTGAGTTACAACAACTGTTTAATAATAATAGAGGTGATCATACAATAACATTTGAGGTAATGGAGTTGCAAAAAGTAATTAGGCAAGTAGAGGTAGAGGCGACAACTAATGATGATTTACACGACGGGGATGAGCAAGAAGCAGCTAAGGCTACTGTTATGACTAATGTAGAAGATGTGCAGGTGACAACAAAATTGTCGATGCCAAGCCGTAAATTAAAAATAAATATATCTAACGAACTTTTATATGAGTTAGAACGCTTGCAAGTAAACTTTAAATTGAATTAAATTCAGAAATAAGTTTTTTCTATGTTTAGATAGTTAAATCTAATATAATCTTGATGTGACAATCAAAATTTAATACTTAAATTTGTTATAATAATTAAAAAGAAAAACAAAACTATGGCACAAGCAATAACAGATGCTACTTTTGATGAAGTAGTATTAAAATCAGACAAACCAGTATTAGTAGATTTTTGGGCAGCATGGTGTGGTCCTTGTCGTATGGTAGGTCCAATAATTGACGAAATCAGTAAAGAATATGACGGTAAAGCTGTTGTAGGTAAAGTTGATGTAGATGCTGAGCAAGAATTTGCTGCAAAATATGGTGTAAGAAACATACCTACAGTATTAGTATTTAAAGGTGGAGAAGTTGTAGGGAAGCACGTAGGTGTATCTCCAAAAAATACTTACACTGAAGCTATAGACGCGTTACTATAATTGTAGCTTACTAAATAAATAAAAAGCCCCAACAGTTTTTGTTGGGGCTTTTTATTTATAATTACATTTTCCCTACATTTGAGAGTATGAAGATAGAACATCAGTTAGAAAAAATATCGGCGTTTTCACATTTAGAGTTATTAGCTAATCAAATTGTGGAAGGCTTTATATCTGGTATGCATAAAAGTCCATTTCATGGATTCTCGGCAGAGTTTGCTGAGCACCGATTATATAATCAAGGTGAAAGCACTCGACATATCGACTGGAAGTTATTTGCGAAAACGGATAGGTTATATACTAAACGCTTTGAAGAGGAAACTAACATGCGTTGTCATATTATATTAGACAATTCATCATCTATGCATTACCCTAAACTAAAAGGCGATCAGCAGTTTTATGAAAGTAAGATAGGTTTTTCAGTATTAGCCTCGGCAGTTTTAATGAACCTGTTACGAAAGCAGCGTGATGCAGCAGGGTTGAGTATATATTCTGACTCTTATGAGTTTTATGCACCCGAAAAGGGTAGTGGGAGACATCATAGAATGTTATTGAATAAACTAGAGCAAGTATTAGCTACATCAAAAACTACAAAGCAAACAGATACGGTTACCTATTTACATCAGATAGCCCAAAAGATGCATCGTCGCTCTATGATTATATTATTTACTGATATGTTTCAGCTGGGTGATAATAAAGAGTTGTTTAATGCATTACAACATTTAAAACATAATAAGCACAAAGTGGTACTTTTTCATGTAATAGATAAAAAAACGGAGTTCAATCTTGACTTTGATAACGTGCCAAGAAAATTTATTGATGTAGAAACAGGCGAAGAGGTGAACCTTTTTGCCGATAATGTAAAGGAAGAATATGAAAAAGAGGTAGATAAATATTTTAAAAATGTTGCCGAAACGTGTATGCAGTATAAAATTAAGTACGTACCAGTATCGGTTGATGAGAATTTTGAAAAAATATTAACTACATATCTTGTTGAGAAACAAAAGTTTGGGTAGGTTGAGTTTTATTTCTTACTTTTTTTACTTCAAAAGCTTTGCAAAAGCGGAAAACAGTTGTATATTTGCAACCGCAATCAAGCGCTGGTCTGGTAGTTCAGCTGGTTAGAATACCTGCCTGTCACGCAGGGGGTCGCGGGTTCGAATCCCGTCCAGACCGCAGTAGCAAGATGAGAAAGCCTTTCGACTAAAAACGAAAGGCTTTTTTCGCCGAAAAATATTTAAGATTAGTTGTGTTGTTTATGCCGCGAGAGCGGTAGGTTTAGTAGTTAGACCAATGAAAAGCTTTCCATTTTTATGGAGGGCTTTTTTGATAAGCCTTAGGTAATCTAAAAAAAAGTTGTATATTTGCAACCGCATTGAGCGCTGGTCTGGTAGTTCAGCTGGTTAGAATACCTGCCTGTCACGCAGGGGGTCGCGGGTTCGAATCCCGTCCAGACCGCACAATGGGAAAGGGAGTCATTTGACTCCCTTTTTTTGTGTTTAAAATTTTAAGTTTTTTCTCTTTCCTATTAATGTTTTTAGAGTTTATAAATGTTGTTTAGCATTTTATATATGAATTGAGTTTTGAAAAATGAAAAGATAACTACATTGTAGGTTACCCTAAGGTTAAATAAAATATATTATAATCTTACTTATTTGATTATGAGATAGAAAAGTTGAAATTTTCTTGTGTATTGTTTTTCACTAGAATATATTTGCGCTGTATTCATTTAGAGAAAATTATAGATTTATCTTTTTAGACCTCTGAATAAAGATTAAGAATATTAAAGCAAATAAACTTTATGTTGTTTGCCAAACGATAATAAGAAGATGAGGAAGCCTTTCGATAAAAACGAAAGGCTTTTTTCGCCGAAAAATATTTAAGACTAGTTGTGTTGTTTATGCCGCGAGAGCGGTAGGTTTAGTAGTTAGACCAATGAAAAGCTTTCCATTTACTTGGGGGGCTTTTTTGATTTTAATATTACAGTCTGGTTGCTCTTTACAGCAAAACAAGACTTATAAGGTTGATTAATATTTAGATAAAACATAATAAAAAAGGTCAACTCATTGAGTTGACCTTTTCACGTTGTATAATATAGTTTTGAATATATTACAGCTCTTTATATAGCGCAGCTGCCGCAGCTTTTAATAGTCCTTCGTTAAGTCTTTGAGAAATATTAGGGTTAATGTACTCAAAGCGAATGTTTCCTTTTTTGTTTAATATATAAACAGCAGGTACAGGTAATAGGTTATGAATGTTTTTACCACCAGAAGCATCACCTAAAAATGAATCATAATTTTTTGGCGCTCTAAAAGCAATACCAAATTTTTTGGCAGCATTCAAGTCAGCATCAGATAATAGTGTATAATTAAGCTTTTCCTTAGTTTCAGTATTCTTTAAGTTCTCAGGGCTATCAGTACTTATAGCAAGTAGTTGATATCCCATTTTTGTTAACTCTTCCTCTATATCTTGTAATCCAGAAAGCTGTCTAGAACAGTAAGGACACCATCCACCTCTATAAAAAATAACAATAGTAGGCTTTTTTGCTACGTTAGCGTTTAAATTAAAAGCTTTACCATTAGCATCTGTAAGCTGTAGTTGTGGCATGTTTTCCCCTACAAGTAACGGGCTAATGTCTTGAGGATTTACAGGTACGCCATGTACTGTTTTTATAGAATCAGAAACCGTTTTTTGTATACTATAATTTTCAAGCTTACTTGTTGCACTTGCTGTAAAAACAGTTAGTGTAGTAATGATTACTGTTAAATAACCGCCTAACGATTTACGAATTGATGACGCACTTGTTTTGTTCATGTTTTTATATTTTATATTAATAAGTATTATGGAGGTTACAAATGTATTGTGCTTTACTGGCATAAAAACTGTAAATAATTCCCGATGTATGTGCTAAACTTCCCGAGCCGCTCTTTTAAGCTGTAAATAGCAAAGGTTTATGTAGTAGTTTCATTTGTGGGTTTATACCTATCACATCATTAATTTTCCTTATTTTTGACCTATATTTAGTATAGGTTTATCTTTTGATAATGAAAAAAACACTTGTTTTATTTTCGCTTTTCCTTATAAGCTCCTGTCAGTGGTTCGATCAGAAAGTACCCGATAAAGAAGAGCTGGTAAACAAGCGCCTAGAAGAAATTAACTGGAAAGAGGTAAGTAGTTACCCCTCTATAGCCGATTGTGACGCTATAACTGATAAAGAACAGCAAAAGGAATGCTTTTTTGAATCGATGATAAGATTGGTGCAAGAAAAACTAGATGCCGATACTATAGCAGTATTATACCCAGAGTTAGATACCATTAGTGTACAGGTTACTGTATTTGCCGATTCTCGATTAGAGTTTGAACCACGATTTGAACAAGATAGTGTTAGTTATAACAAAGCGGTTATAGATAGTATTTTAAAAAGCCGTTTAGTAGATTTTCCTCAAATAGAGCCTGCCCAAAAAGAAGGAATACCTGTTACTACACAATTTACATTACCAGTAATTCTTAATGTAGAGTAGTTTTTGTTTTAAATTTAAATACAAAATAACTGCCTATAGTTACAGGTAAAACTACATTAAGCAACCATATTAATGTTGCAACAAAAACCACAATCCATTCATTTACACCAAGTAGTCCAAAAAAGAATACGGCTACACTACCTTTTACAGCAAAGTCTAAAAACTGAAAGGTAGGTAACGACGAACCTAAAAAATATGTTCCCGCTATAGTAGCTAACAGTATAGGGTAAGACTCTGTAATACCAAAAAGAAGAAATAAAAAGTAATATTGATGTACTAGTACTAGATAACGCATGGTTGCTAATAGCATATTCTTACGATGTACTGCTTTAGGTAATTCGTTAACTTTACAAGTAAGTTGTTGCACAGAATAGCCTTTTATAGTAAAATTACGTCCTATAACTAAAAGACTGATAATAATAGTTAATGTAGCAATAACAATTAAAACTGCTTTTGTTGATAGTACAGGGTGTAATATGTTAAAGATAATAAGCCCTATTATTCCAAAAAGCACAGTAATAATAAGCTGTATACCATTACAAATAAGGTTAAGGAATACAATTCGTTTACGGCTCTTTTTCTTGAAATAAAGTGTTTTTGCAGCATATTCCCCAATACCATTAGGGGTAAACAGTGCTACAGTAATAGCCGACAATACTTGCTCAGTAGCTTGTACTAGAGAAGTAGGACTTAAAGTGTTGGTTAAGTTTTTCCATTTTAAAATTTCAATGAAACGATTTAAAAAGGTTAGCAATAGTAATAACCCAGCATACCAAAATGATTGCTCTTGTTGTAATAAAGTTGTAAACCGCGACCAGTCGAGTTGTTCATTATGAGCAAGTCTGTCGTAGATAAAATAAAATGCTCCGCCAACAATTAAAAGTTTGGTAAGAACCGTAAGGAATTGTTTAGCTTTGCGTGGTATAGTGAGCATAGCTGCAAAATAAAGAAATAAAATTGGCAAACGAACGTATTATATTAGGTATTGATCCAGGTACAACTATTATGGGTTTTGGACTTATAAAAGTGGTGAATAAAAAGATGCAGTTTTTGCAACTTAACGAGCTGCAACTCAAAAAATATGATGATCACTATGTGAAACTTAAACTTATTTTTGAACGTACTATAGAGCTTATAGAAACGCATCACCCTGATGAGATTGCTATAGAAGCACCCTTTTTTGGTAAAAATGTACAAGCTATGCTTAAACTTGGTAGAGCGCAAGGAGTAGCAATGGCAGCAGGACTATCGCGCCAAATACCTATAACAGAGTATGAGCCTAAGAAAATAAAAATGGCGGTTACAGGTAATGGTAATGCTAGTAAAGAACAGGTAGCTAGAATGCTTCAGCAACTTTTAGGGCTTAAAGAATTACCAAAGAATTTAGATAGTACAGATGGATTGGCAGCAGCAGTATGCCACTTTTTAAACTCAGGCAGAATTGTTGCAGGTAAAAGCTATACGGGTTGGGATGCTTTTGTAAAGCAAAATGAGAAGAGAGTAGCTTCGCCAAAAACAAAAGGGGGGACACCTAAGAATGGAAAATAATCAGTCTGAAAATATAAATTTACTAGAATCCCTTGATTATAAAGGCGCAGGTATTTATATACACATTCCGTTTTGCAAACAAGCCTGTCATTATTGCGATTTTCATTTTTCTACTTCATTAAAAAAGAAAGATGAAATGATTACGGCTATTATTTCTGAAATGAGCATTCGTAAAGATGAACTTAAGGATGAGGTAATACAAACCATTTATTTTGGAGGTGGTACACCATCGGTTTTATCGAATGAAGAGATACAGCGTATTATAGATGCTGTTTATGATAGCTTTATAGTAGCCTCTAATCCAGAAATTACATTAGAAGCTAATCCAGATGATTTATCGGTTAGTAGAATTATAGCATTATCTAAAAGTAAAATCAACAGGTTAAGTATAGGGATACAGTCATTTTTTGAAGAAGATTTAAAAATGATGAATCGAGCTCATAATGCGAAAGAAGCGGAGGAGTGTATAGCCGAAGCAGTAAAGCATTTTGATAATATTTCTATAGATCTTATATACGGTATTCCTGATATGAGTAATGAGCGATGGTTGCAAAATGTGACTAAAGCATTGTCTTTTGGAGTACCTCACATTTCGAGCTACGCACTTACCGTAGAGCCTAAAACAGCACTACACACTTTTGTGAAAAAAGGGATGATATCACAACCTAGTGATGAAGCTGCACAAGAACAGTTTTTATTGCTTGTAGACCAATTAGAAGCAAATGATTTTGTACACTATGAACTTTCTAACTTTGGTAAACAGGGCTATTTTTCTCAAAATAATACAGCCTATTGGTTGGGTAAAAAGTACCTTGGTATAGGGCCTTCAGCACACAGTTATAATGGTGTTAATAGAAGTTGGAACATAGCAAATAATGCTTTGTATTTAAAAGCTATCCAAAACAATGAATTGGCACTTGAAGAGGAAGAACTAACTGTAACCGATCGTTATAACGAATATATAATGACAGGTTTGCGTACTATTTGGGGTGTTTCTGTAACCAGAGTGCAACAAGATTTTGGCAGCTTATACCATGATTATCTTATTAAAGAAATGGCAAGTTTTATAGATAAAGAGCTACTTTCTTTTGAAGATGGTATCGTAAAAACGACTAGAAAAGGTAAGTTTTTAGCTGATGGTATTGCTAGTGATTTGTTTTATGTAGCTTAATAACGTAGTTTTTTTAGTGTATAAATCAATCAAATCGTTTATTTTGTAAAAAAATATATCATGTTAGTACACTTTAACGAGACGGTTGCCAACCTTTCTAAACCATTAGATATATCCTTACCACTATCGGCTAATGCAAATAATCCTATAGCGTGGTATATTGATGCACCTGTTATCGAACCCGTAAAAATGGGCGACTGGGTAGGTAAAGTAAGCGAGGGGTCGTCTACTAACTTTAATAATATATTTTTTAATCCACATGGTCATGGTACGCATACCGAGTGTTTAGGGCATATTACAAAAGCGTTTTATAGCATTAATGAAGCATTAAAACAGTTCTTTTTTGTCGCTGAATTAATCTCTATTCAACCTGAAGCACAAGGAGAAGATTTAGTTATAACAAAGACACAGGTTGAAACGGCTTTAAATAGTAAAACACCTGAGGCAATAGTAATTCGTACTTTACCTAATGATGTAGTAAAGCAATCGAAGAATTACAGTAATAGCAATCCGCCTTATCTTGAAGAGGCTGCGGCTACTTATATAAGGGAATGTGGTATTAAACATTTACTGATAGATTTACCGAGTGTAGATAAGGAAAAAGATGATGGTAAATTACTATCGCATAAAGCATTTTGGAACGTGAAAGATGTAAATAATCTGAATGATGATGCACGTCATGATGCTACTATAACCGAATTGATTTTTGTTCCAGATACTATTGTAGATGGTACTTATTTATTAAACTTGCAAATAGCGTCGTTTGTAAATGATGCATCGCCAAGTAAACCTGTATTGTATAAACTAGAACGTTAGTATTATGAATATCCAACAATTTTATGAGTACTGTTTAGCTAAAAAAGGTGTTACCGAACATTTTCCTTTTGATGAAAATACATTAGTATTTAAAGTAGGGGGTAAAATGTTTGCTTTATCATCATTAGTCGGGTGGGAAAAAGGAGAAGCAGCTATTAATCTTAAATGTGATCCTGAGCGTGCTTTAGAGCTTAGAGCAGAATATGAAGGTGTTCAACCAGGGTATCACATGAGTAAAAAGCATTGGAACACTGTAACGGTAGATAGTGATGTTGCACAATCGTTATTATTGGAGTTTATAGATCATTCGTATGAATTGGTTTTTAAAAGCCTTACCAAAAAACTACAAGCAGAAATTGAAATGACAGCATAAAAAAAGCCTCGCAATTGCGAGGCTTTTTGTTACATTATATTTTTTTGTTTTTCAGAAAAACTATCGGCTTGCATTTCGAGTAGTTCGATGGCCTTCTTCTTTTTGTAATTATAGAGCTCTTTGTCGCTTCTAATTTCAGCATATACATCGTCATAAATTTTAGCATCAGTAGTACGCATCAAGTCCCGTTGATAATTGTTTTGTGTTAGGTTTGTTTTAATAGCCATTTCATTCTCCTCAAGTTTAAAATCATATTCTCCCTTAGGCGAAAGTAGTTTGGCAATAATAGGTGATGTTTCTATAGCTAAAAACAGTAACATGATAAATAAAGAGGGTAGTAGCGGTAACTTGTTTAAAGCATTAATTCGCGCCATTAGCCCGTCGAACTTATCTATAATGGGCTTCGATTCGTTTATTTTATTATCTAGCTCTGTTTGTAAACTAGAAGCCATTGCTTCCTTAGCTTCAATTTTAGCGGTGTTTTTTTCTCTTAAGGCATTTAGTTGTGCTAAGGCGGCATCGTGCTTTTCGCGCTTTTCTTTATACACAGGACCTTTACCTAGTTTTTTTGTACCGCTAGTGCCTTCGGCTTCGGTAATGTAAATGCTGTATAATGCGTTTACTTCTTTTTCTTTTGCTACAATTTCAGATTTCAAGCTATCAATAGCCGCTTTGTTTTTATTGAAATCAGTAGCATAATAGTCAGTCGTTTGCTTTTTGTTAGCAAGTGCCATTTTGTTTTTCTCTTTCAACAAGACTGTATCAATCTCTTTCTCGAAAATTTTAATTTCTAATGGTTTAGAAATTACTATAGCGATAATGATTGCTAAAATAATACGGGGTGTGGCTTGCAGTAGTTCTTGCCTAAAGTTATCGCGTTTACGAATGGTAGAAACAATAAACCTGTCGAGATTAAAGATTAGTAACCCCCAAAGTAACCCAAAGGCAGCGGCCATATAAATATTATCAAATACAGTATAAAGAGCATAGCTAGCAGCAACCCACGCTAAGAGTGCAGTAAAAAAAACTGTTGCACCTATACCTGCATATTTGTTCTGTTCTCCATCGGAACAATTATAAATAATAGCCCTGTCTGCACCAGAACAGGTGATAAAAAAACGTTTTAACATGATGATTGATTTTGATTGATGATGCTTACAAAGTTAACGCGTTTTTTGTTACGATGTTGTAAATAGCTGTTTTAGTGAGGTGTTGTAAATGAAAAAATCCGCCTATCAATGACGGATTTATAAAAATAAATGAGATAGAGGTTTAAGGTATAGCGTCGTGAATGTTACTGTTTATTAGTTTAATTTTGGATGTACTAATAGAGTCTCTTTTTTGCCCGAATTTTATTAACCTAGTTAATGTATCCTTATTAGGTAGTTTTGAGTGTTTTTTAATTCTTGCTCTGTAGGGTTTAAGGTTTGGAGCACGAACAAGTAGTATGGTATTGTATGCTGTTTTATATTCATTAAATGATGCATCTATAATACTATCAAATTGTAATTGAGTTATCTTTTCTCCTATTTCTATAAGTATTTGGTTTCTTGATTTTTGAGTTGTAAGCTTAATTTTATTAGTATTTGGTTTTATGCTATCTAATATAGCTGTATTCTCCTTGTGGTTACCCCTTCTAATAGTGAGTGTTGTAGTGTCTATTTGTAGTGTTTTTTTAACCTCAGGTGATTGTTCATTTGCTTTTGTTACAGCAGTTTTATTATTGATAATGGCTTCACTAGAAGTTTTTAATGTGTCTGTAACTACAATGCTGGCAGGTGCATTTTCTTGTTCCGTTGATTTTTCATTACTAGGTAGTAATAAGAAAACTATTACGCTAATTGTTAGAACAGCTATTACAATTAAAGAAGTGAATCTTTTTTTCTTTGGCATATTCTCGTTATCCATTTTTTTAGCTATGTTGTTCCAGAGTTCATCACTAGGCATTTCATCTAGTTTATGGCTACGATCTTTAAAATGATTATATAACTCTTTGTCTTTCATGAGTTTTTAGTTTTAGGAACAAATTCAGTAAAAAATGTCTTTTTTAATTTTTCTTTAGCGTAGTTGAGTTGCGATTTCGATGTACCTTCAGATATGTTTAATTGCTCCGCAATTTCTTTATGCTTATATCCCTCTATAGCGTGCATGTTAAATATTATTCGAGCACTTTCGGGTAGTGTAGCGAGCATTTTTTCGATGTCTTCACGATCGATGCTATCAAGTGTATTATTTCTATCAGATAATTGAATAATATCATGTGATATCTCAGTATTGAAATTTGTTTTTTTACGCAATTCAGATAAGCAATAGTTGACAGTAATTCTTAAAATCCAGCCCTCAAAGCTTCCTTTATTATTGTATTGATCTATCTTCTGGAATACAGATAAAAAAGTGTTCATAACCATTTCTTCAGCACGTTCCCTGTCTTTCATGTACCTACGGCAGATACCTAATACTTTTGCACCATAGCGGTTGTAAACCAGTTGCTGTGTGCGACGGTCTTGTTTTTTACAACCATTTATAAGATCGGTTTCGATCATAGTGTTTTTTAAGTATTATAATAATTTTTGTAGTAGAGGTTCTATAGTATCATACTTAGGTTTTACGACTTCTTCTCCCGTTTCATCTATAAAACCATAATATCCGTCTTTATTTACTAATAACCACCCTTCTTTTAATTTACCAGAATGATCGATCATTTCATATTGCGGTTTTACAGTTTCATTACCAGAAAGATCTATAAATCCTAAATACCCATCTTTATCAACTAATGCCCATCCATCGATATATTCACCAAAAGCACCTATTTCATTATATATAGGTGGTACAATTTCATTACCAGATGCATCTATAAAACCAATATAACTCTCTTTTTCGACCTGTAACCATTCGGGTTGTGTTTCTAGAGCTTTAAAGTGTAGTTGTTTTTCAATTAGTTGTGCATTACTGTGTAAGGCAAAAGTAAAAAGACAAAGAGTGATTAACTTTTTCATAAAAAATAGATTTAGTGATTTCTTATAAAGATGCAGATGTTCTTAAAAAGGTTGGAACTTAAATAAAAAAACCACCCGATTGGGTGGTTTTAAATAAGTATAAAAAATATATTTATCTTGTATAATCTATATTTATAGGTAATATATGGCGTGAGCGTACTGGTTCTCCATCAATTTTTGCAACAATCCATTTTTTGTCAATATTTTCGAGAACTCTTTTAGCTTCTGCTCCGATACCATGACCAGGGTCTCTAGATATTTTAATATCCGACATTGTACCATCTATTTCAATAACAAAAGAGACGTATACTTTATAAACCCCTGTTAGTCCTTCAGGTACCCTAAAAGATTTATGAATATCCATATAAAAACGTCTCATTCCTCCAGGATATTCAGGTTGATTTCTAAGTGTTGAAACATTATAAATTCGATCTTCTATTTCAGGTTCTATTTGAGTATCTATTTCATCATACTCTACCTCAGTATCATTGTTGTTTTGTGCTATTGTTTGATTGGAAAACAATATTATGGTGCATACAGCGAAGAATTTAAAATATTTAGCAGATAATTTTGAACTAGAACAGATGATAAAAAAACGATTTAACACAATGAATGATTTTAATTTATGATGCTTACAAAGTTAATGTGTTTTTTTATTATGGTGCTATAAAATAAAAAACACCCTCGATAGGGTGGTTCTTTTATAATCTGAATTTAAATGTTTTATGTAACGTTTATGACTATAGGTAAGTTATATTTTGCAGGTACAGCTTTTCCGTCCACCTCACCAGGAATCCATTTTTTATCAATGTCTTTAAGAACTCTAATAGCTTCATTACCTAAGCCATAACCAGGGTCTCTTAATACTTTAATATTAGACATAGAGCCGTCTACTTCTACCGTAAAAGACACATATATTTTTGCAACCATATTTGGGCTGTTTTTGGGAATCTTAAAGTTTTCTGCGACATAATTATAAAAACCACGTATACCGCCGTCAGTATACTTAGGTTTTTTTGTAAGTATAGAGATGTTATAAACTTTGTCTTTTTCAAAAACTACTTTGGTGGTTTCTTTAGAAGGGGGAGATGGAGCCAAATAAGGTGTTAAGTCAGAGGTTTCGTCTTCATTACTATTTTTAATAGTGTCGTTTTGTGCATTTAATTGAGTGCATAAAAGTAGTACAGTAATTATTGTGGTAATGTTTTTGTAATGTTTTAGCATAGATATTTATTTTAATAAATAGAAAATCCGCCCTAATTGGACGGATTTAATAGTATTGTTTCTGAGATTGATTATTACTTATTCATCTCTGTAAAGTACTTATAGAATAATGGAATAGTTTCGATACCTTTTAGGTAATTAAATACCCCGAAGTGTTCGTTAGGAGAGTGAATAGCATCACTATCTAAACCAAAGCCCATCATTACTGTTTTACTCTTTAATTCTTTTTCAAATAGTGCTACAATAGGAATACTTCCTCCAGATCGTACAGGTATTGGCTTGATACCAAAACTTTCGTTATAAGCACTTGCAGCAGCTTTATAACCAGTACTGTCTATTGGAGTAACATAAGCTTGACCTCCATGATGAGGTGTTACTTTTACTGTTACACCTTCTGGAGCAATGCTCTTAAAGTGTTTAGTAAATAACTCTGTGATTTCTTCCCAATCTTGGTCTGGCACTAATCGCATAGATATTTTAGCATAAGCCTTACTAGCAATTACAGTTTTAGCACCCTCGCCAATGTAACCACCCCACATACCATTTACATCTAGTGTAGGTCGTATAGAGTTTCTTTCATTAGTAGTATAAGTAGCCTCTCCATGAACATCGTTTATATCAAGTGCTTTTTTGTATTCTTCAAGCGAGAATGGAGCTTTAGCCATTTCGTCACGCTCTTCACGAGAAAGTTCTTCTACCTTGTCATAAAAACCAGGTATTGTTATATGATTGTTTTCATCATGTAACTCGGCAATCATTTTAGCAAGTATATTCAAAGGGTTTGCTACTGCACCACCATATAAACCAGAGTGTAGGTCACGGTTAGGCCCTGTAACTTCTACCTCTACATAACTAAGACCTCTTAGACCAGTAGTTATAGATGGTTGTGTGTTAGATATCATTCCTGTATCAGAAATTAATATAACATCGTTTTTAAGTTTTTCGTGGTTACGCTCTATAAACCAGCCTAAACTTGGCGATCCTACCTCTTCTTCACCTTCAATCATGAATTTTACATTACAAGGTAAAGCATCATTTTGCACCATATATTCTAGTGCCTTTACATGCATATACATTTGTCCTTTATCATCACAAGCACCACGTGCAAAAATTGCACCTTCTGGGTGTATATCAGTAGTTTTGATAACAGGTTCAAATGGAGGAGATGTCCAAAGCTCTATAGGATCAGCAGGTTGTACATCATAATGACCATAAACTAAAACAGTAGGTAGTTTCTCGTCAATGATTTTTTCACCATATACAATAGGGTAACCAGGTGTTTCGCAAATTTCAACAACATCACACCCTGCTTTTTTAAGGCTATCTTTCACAGCATCAGCTGTATTTATTACATCTTGCGAATAAGCACTATCTGCACTTACCGATGGTATTTTTAGTAATTCTGTAAGCTCGTTTAAAAATCTTTCTTTGTGCTCCTGTACGTAGCTTTTTATGTTATCCATTTTAAAATTAATGATATAGAGTTGATTGTCAAAATTACATAAAAATATTTATTATTTTTTTTCATTCGATGCTTGTATAACAGAAAAACATGCGTATATTTGCACCCACAATAATGAGATGAAAATTATCAGCTAATTATTACCGCGGATGTGGTGGAACTGGTAGACACGCTAGACTTAGGATCTAGTGCCTCACGGTGTGCAGGTTCGATTCCTGTCATCCGCACAACAAAAAAGCCTCTGAGGAATCAGAGGCTTTTTTTATTGATATAGTTTAGCTGCTTTTTCAAGTTTAGTTTTGATATTTCGTCTAAGTATTCGAGGTTTGATAACCTTCATGGTTTCTCCATAACCTAGTATAAGTCTTTCTAACTCAAAGTTTATATGTACATTTAGCTTAATAATAATACTACCATCACCTAGTTTTTCTAATATTTCTTGAGTATGATGAAAGGGTTTTGTAAGCACATAAGGAGCATTGTGTTTATCTACTTTTAAATGAACCTCTTGAACATGTTTTTCAGGAAATACAGTAACCCCAATAGTGTTTTTATAATACTCTTCACCATTAAAGTCATTATCTAAGTAAGGGATTTTTAAATCGTAACTAACATTCATGATTCTGTCTAAGGCAAAATTAACAACCGTATCTTTTCCTGAAATTACTCCTACTAAAAACCATCGGTTATTAAACTCTTTTAAAATATAAGGTTGAAAAACCACTTCTGAAGCGGTTCTAGCTTTAAAGGATTTGTATGTAATTCGTAATACTATTTTTTTGAGTATGGCTTGATAAAGTGTATCAAGGTGTTCTAATCCTTTTAACTCTTCATTTTTATCAAGATGTATTATAGCTGATTGTTTTGTTTTCTCCGTATAAACCTTGTCCTCGAGTCGCTGAATAATTCCTCCTAATTCTGAAAATAAGGAAAAGTCTTTAAACTGTTTGAGCATTTCTACTGTTTCAGTAAGCACACTCATATCGTTTTCATTAAGTGGAATATCAGTTATAGAATAATCAGGATCTTCATACTTATAAAACTTTTTGTCATATACTACTATAGGAGCATTATACCCAAGTTTATCACTACGCATCATTTGTATGTCGAGCTGTATTGTGCGCTTACTTATATTTACTTCTTTTCCTTCATATTCATATAATGCACTAGAACACATTTCGATTAAATCATCTAATGTCCATTCACGATAAATGTTTTGTAAGCATTTATCAATTGTTTTATAACGAATTAAAGCATTCTTGTTAACAGCCATTTGTTATTTTTTTGAGAAAAATAGTAAATATTTTCATCTACGCAAAAAGACTGCGCAGTAGAGTGGAAATATTTGTATCGGAATCAAAACAAACTATACTTGATTAAACAGTAGCGCTCTGTCGAACAAGGAGTCGGCAGAGCTCTCCCTAAAGAATTTTAAAATGGAAAGTAATACAAATATAACAGGAAAAGAATTAATTGATATGGGCTTCAGATCTGGTAAATGGATGAAGGAAGCTTTGGAATACATAAATAATAATCAACTAGAAGGTGATGCGTTGAATGACTATTTAGAACAGTTTAGATTACCACCTGCAATAGACCTACATGATGAAGTTATACCTTTCTCAGTTAATATTAAAGCTGAGAATGAGTTGGAAGAGGTCAATGTAGATAAAGTAGTTAGTACTATGGAGGTATTGATGAAAACCCCAACCTTAGTAAAAGGTGCTATTATGCCAGATGCTTGTCCTACAGGGGTAGAAGGTACAATACCTGTAGGTGGAGTAGCTGTAGCAAAAAATGCAATTCACCCAGGTATGCATAGTGCAGATATCTGCTGTTCAGTTATGTTAACAGACTTTGGAAAGGCAAATCCTAAAGATGTTTTAGAGGCGGCACATAGTATTACTCATTTTGGTCCTGGCGGACGTTCTAGAGAAACACAATTTAGATTCCCTATGGATTTACTTGCTGAGATTGAAGCGAATTATTTCTTAAATGATCAAAGGTGTATTTCGATAGCAAGATCTCACTTGGGTACTCAAGGTGACGGAAACCATTTCTTGTTCGTTGGGATTTCTAAGAAAACAGGAAATACGATGATGGTTACACATCATGGTAGTAGAGGATTTGGCGCAAACTTATACAATAAAGGAATGAAAGTGGCTGAGCGATTTAGAAAAGAATTATCACCAAAAACATTAAAGCAAAATGCTTGGATACCTTTTGATACTGAGGAGGGTGAACAATACTGGGAAGCATTGCAAATTATACGTAAATGGACAAAAAAGAATCATGAATGTATTCACGATGCGACTTTAGAAAAGTTGGGGGGGAATAAGGAAAATAGATTTTGGAATGAGCATAATTTCGTGTTTAAAGATGGCGATTTATTTTACCATGCCAAGGGGGCTACACCTCTAGATAAAAAGTTTATGCCAGATATTACAGGACCACGATTAATTCCGTTAAATATGTCAGAGCCCATATTAATTGTAGATGGAGAAACTACCGAGGGTAACCTCGGTTTTGCACCACATGGGGCAGGAAGAAATATTAGTAGAACGCAACATAGAAAAAGTAAAGAAGGAACATTTAAAGAAATATTTGAAGAGGAAACACAAGGTTTAGATGTTCGATTTTTTTCTAATGAAATTGATATTACAGAGTTGCCAAGTGCTTATAAAAATGCAGACACAGTAAGAAACCAAATGGATGAGTTTGGACTGGGTAAGGTGATTGATGAAGTACTACCTTATGGTTGTATTATGGCAGGTGATGTGTCAAAAAATGCACCATGGAAAAGGCGAAAAAAGAAAAGACAAGAAACAAAAAAGTAACTACGCAAAATGATTGCGCACAGAGATTATACTTTTGAAATGTAATTAAAAAGAACATAAAAATCGGCAAAAGAAGTTCCTATTCAATTTTCCAATAATATTACTTCTCGCCGATTTATTAAAGACAAAAAGAGTTCCTATATGCTGGTTCGAATCCAGCACTCGAAAGAGATACTGGTTTATTTTACTCTTCGTCTTTTTAAAATAGGTAAAGGAAGTTCCTATTTATTCACATCCAACTTGATAATACTTCCCACTTATTTTTTACAAAAATGAAAACATTAAAATTATTCAATGCAGTTATTGCTAAACAGTCACTAAATAAGCCTTTCGTGTCAGAGCAAGGTTTTATAATAGAGTCCAATGCATTGTGGGCTAAAAAGGAAATTATTAAGTTTTATAAAGATGATCAATTAGATGGTTATGGTTTAAATAAAACTTTTCATAAATCTTGGAGTAGAATTCTTTATGGTTCTCGCGAGAGTTTATGGATAGACCAGATAAGGCATTACATATCTACTTACGGGGGTGGTTTTCAAGATGAAATTTATATACCTGAAGAGATATTAGATGTGCCTGGATCTAAAGTTTGTTTTAAAGTAGTTAAAGCTTACACAGAAGCAGAAATGACTAATAAATGTTTAACATTATTACAGTCAGGTATTGCTTTGAAAGAAGAAACACTAGATGATGTTTTATCGGTTTTAGTAGATGAATTGAGCTTTAAGTTTACAGGAAAGGAAAACATTAAGAATAAAGAGGCAGTAATAAAACTTGCCGATATGTATGGTGTTTTACCTTCTGGAACAATGGAGTTTTTTCGTTATATCATTTATAGAGCAACAGGTGAATCTTTATTAATTAAAAATGATGATACAATAGCGGCTATTAAAGCCTCAAATTTTAACCCAGCCGTTCAGCTAGATAGGTTTGGTTTAGAAAAAATGGCAGAAATATTTAATCGTTTTAAGCCTTTGTTTTTAGCCTTTAAACCTAAGTGTGGTAAGACTATTAATAAAATCTCAAAACTGTCTAAAACTTGCCATAAGCCAATGGTTGTAAATCCTCTTAACTATGTTACGAGCATGTTGTTATCTAAGTCAGATATTTACTGGTTAGATAATGCTACACCATTTGCATTGTTCAAAGCTCTTTCGGCTTGTCATACAAGAATTAATGGTCAAAATTCTTTTCTTTATCGAGTAAGAAACGGAAAGTCGTTTGTGAAAGAAGGTGGTGTTAAACAGGTTGTTTGGGAGAACTATCAGCTTTTAGAAAATTATTTAAAAACAAGGTTTGATGTATCTGGTAAAACATTTTTTATTCCAAGAGATGTAAAGTTTGCTTTACCAACTTCAGAGAAAATGTATGTAGATAATATTCCTACAGGTACTAAGTTTTATGGTGCTGCATTAGCAGTAGGTGTATACTGGGAGAATATTTGGGGTGCAAATGATATAGATTTGGCAGGATTAAATATTGGCGGTAAAATAGGTTGGAATTCTATGTATAATCAACATGGAGGTTTACTATACTCAGGTGATATTACTGATGCACCTAAAGGTGCAGTAGAATATTTATATGCATCTAAAGGTTTAACAATGCCAACGCTTGTTAATAGTAATGTGTTTTTGGGTTCTAGTAATTGTGATTATAAAATAGTTATAGGTAAAGGTGATAGTGTGGATTATAATTACATGATGAAACCTGATAATCTTTTTGCTGAGGTTAAGTGTCAGTCAGTACAAAAGCAAACAATATTAGGTATGTTAATCCCTGAGGGTAAAGAACAGAGTTTTGTGTTGTTGAATTTTGGAGCAGGGCAGGCTAGAGTTTCAGGAAATTCAGAAATATCAAACCTTGCTACTCAGGCTCTATATCAACAATGGAAAAGCCCGATAATGCTGAATGATATGATTGAATTGTTGGGTGGAGAATTAATTACAGATAAGGATAAAGCAGATTATGACTTTTCATTAGATAGTTTAGGAAAAGATAGCTTAATGAAAGTGTTTATGGAAAAAGATCTTTAAACAAAAGCCTCTGAGAAATCAGAGGCTTTTTTTATTATACTAAAGTGAATGTGCAAGTAAGTCCTACAGAGAAATTTCGAGGCAATGTTTCTACTCCAAAAATAGCTCTAGAGTGAGTACCTTTATCTCCTAATACCTTAGCAAATAAGTCGGAAGCACCATTTACGGATATTGGTGCATCATCCCAGCTATTGGCAGCTTGATAATAAGCATCAAAATGATTAAGTCCAACGATGTTTTCAAAACCAACCTTATTTTCTATTTGAGCCAAAACATTTAATGCGCAAAGTTGCATGGCTTTATAACCATCCTCTGTGTTTAGGGTATCACCTAATCGGCCTTGGTATAAATAATCTTCGTTGTTTATAGGAAATTGAATAGCTAGATATGCTATTTTACCACGAATGTTTACCGAAGTATAACTCCCTCCTGGTGTAGATGCTTCAGGTAACGTAAGGTTGAACTCTTTTAGTTTATCTTGTATTGTCATAATTGTAAATGTATTATAACAACGAATGTAGAAAAATCAAGATTTATAGTTACTTGATTTAACGTTGCTTTATGAGTATTGAAATATGTGTTTAATGTAAGAATGTTAATTTACAATGTTTTAACATGAGGGGCTTCTGAACCTACTTTACATTGTTTTAACCTTGGTTATAAGTATGTTGTGTGTGTTGTAAATTCTGTTTTAGATGAGTTTAGAGGTATATTTAGGGTTTATTTCTCATATTTTTTTTGTTTTTTTACATTTAATTAAATCCTTTCTACATGAAACAAAAGGCTACATTAAAGCAAATTGCAAAAGAACTTAACGTTTCTATTTCAACAGTGTCTAAGGCATTAAGTAATAGCCCAGAAATTAGTGAACCTACAAAAATAAGAGTTCAAGAGTTTGCAAAGCTTAAAAATTATAAGCCTAATAATGTAGCGGTAAACTTAAAAAATAAGAGCACTAAAACTATAGGTGTTATTATCCCTAATATTCTTAATCCATTTTTTGCAAAAGTATTTAGCGGTATAGAAATGGCTGCAAATGATAGAGGGTATAATGTTATTACCTGTATATCTAATGAGTCATTAGAAAAGGAAATTCACGCTATGGAAATGCTTAGTAATGGTACTGTAGATGGTTTTATATTATCGGTATCAGAAGAAGCACAAACAAAACGAGAGTTTAAACATTTTAAAGAGGCGATATCTGATGATATACCAGTTGTAATGTTCGATAGAATATTAGATGAGGTAAAGTGCGATAAAGTTATTGTAGACGATTTTGATTCGGCAGTACATGCGGTTAATCATCTAGTGAAATTAGAGTGTAAAAACATAGCATTGCTTTCTGCTATAGATAATTTAAGTGTAGGGAAGTTACGTGCTAATGGTTGCAAAAGAGCATTGATTGATAACAACTATACAGTAGATGAAGATTTAATAATTCTTACTGATACTCCAGAAGCATTTGATGCTAAGTTAGACGCTCTTTTTGAGAAGAATATCGATGGTGTTTTTGCAGTAGATGAGCATGCAGCCGTAATGGTAATGAAACACGCTATTAAAAGAGGAATAAAGATACCTGAAGAGCTTAATGTAATAGGCTTTGCCGATGGTGTGTGGTCTAGACGATTAACACCAAGTCTATCTACTGTAAGTCAGCATGGCCCAGAAATAGGGGAGTCAGCAGCCGAGATGCTTATTAATCGTCTTGAAGCTAAAGAGGAGGAAATACCAGTGTATAACACTAAGGTTATTAAAACAGAATTAAGGCAAAGAGAATCTACCCGAAAACTAACAGTATAAAAAAGAAAGAGTCCACTAAATAGTGGACTCTTTCTTTTTTATAGGTATTTAATTATTCTCTAGTAAAATCGTTAACTGTACTCCCTTGTTCTATTATAAATCCATCTTTTCTAAAGGTAATAGTAATACCAGCAGGGTCAAAGTTGAACTCAGTATCACTTAAAGGGTTTAAAGGGAAAGCACCTTGCCCTGTAGCCTGTGCCATTAACTGTTTGCCATCATGTTTTATAGTTATTTTTAGCGGAATAGTTGACGAAGCATAGGTGCCCTCATAACTTTTAAGAATTTCAAGATCTACTTTAGCAGATTTTAAGTTAGGGAAACGATAAGGTACTTTATAATAACTACTCAATATGCCTATTAATATTTGATTAGAGTCGTACCCTTCACCGTTAATAGTCATAGCGATACCTAGCCCTTCTTTAGGGTAATACGCTAATATCGAAATAAAGCCTTCTATACCACCATTGTGACCATAAAATTTTCGTTCGCTAAAAGGAATTATAAAAATACCTTTGCCATAACCAAAATCCATTTTTTTCATTTCTTCTAAAGACTCTTCTTTGATTATATCTCCTTCAAATAAAGCTCTAATAAATTTAGTCAAATCAGTAGGAGTACTTTGTAATGCACCTGCTGCATAGGCAACAGATTCGTGCCACTCGTCACGCTTTTTCCATTCATTTCCATCAAAACTATAAGAATAAGCCTCGTTACGCTTAGGCTTTATTTTACCAAAGTAATAGGTGTTTTTAAGTTTTAGTTTTTTTACGATTCGTTCGTTTACAACATCTTTATAGCGTTTTTTTGTAATGTCCTCTAAAATGTAGCCAAGTAATAAATAGTTACTATTACTATAACTAGCTTTTGACCCAGGTGTAAAAACAGGTTCAAAACTAGCGATACGCTCTAGCATTGCTTTACGTGTTTGTGGAGTTGCTACATAGCTCATAAAATCATCATTAGCAGTGTAGTTATAAATACCACTAGTGTGATTAAGTAAGTTTTTTATAGTAATACTATCAGCATTTTTAATCTGAGGATAGTATTTGGATAACTTAGTATCAAGCGTAAGCTTTTTTTTCTCTATTAACTGAAATATAATAGCAGAGGTAAACATCTTGGTAATAGACCCTATTTTGTATTTAGTATTAATATCTGCTTTTGTGTCGGTTTCAAGATTAGCATAACCATAAGCTTTAGCAAAAGCAATATCATCTTTTTCGCGTATAGCAACCGATCCCATGAACTTATCATTCGCAGTAAAGTAGCTTAGTAGGCTATCAATTTTTTGAAACCTAGTTTCACTTTGTGCAAAAGTTGTTGTAGCAATACTTAGTATAAAGAGAGCTAATAATATTTTTTTCATGATGATGAATTTAGATATAAATAAGACTAATGACTATTTGTTTTGTTACGAATTTAAAAACATATTTTAAAAATTTATATTTTTGGGTAAATCCAACTTAAAATGACTGACTTAAATTTACTAGACAACCTACCTATTGAAAAACTTACACCAGAAACTGACTACTTAGGCTTAATAGAAAAAGGTGACTTAATAAAAACCTTTTTGAAAGGTAACAAAGATCAATTTAATCGTATTAAAATGCTTAGCTTATATGGTGAATGGGGTAGCGGTAAGAGTACCTTAATGAAGTATTTGGAGAAAGAACTTAAAGCAGGTTTTAATACTTACTTTTTTGAGGCTTGGCAGTATGAAAAGGATGATAATCTTGCAATTTCCTTACGAGATGTTATTGTGTCTAAAAGTAAAAACAAAGGAGAGTTGAATTGTGATGCTTTTTTAAAGGTAAGTGGTAAAGTTTTAAAAGGGTTTGGCAAGGCGACCTCACTTGGTTCTAAATTAATAGGAGAGTTCGAAAAAGAAGAAGAGTCTACTTTTTATGAAGATTTAGAGCAATTTAAATTTGAATTTAAAACATTAGAGGATGAGATTAAAGCAAGTACACAAAAAGAATATAATATTGTTTTTATTGATGATTTAGATCGATGCGAACCCGAACAAGTTCTAAATCTGCTATCAGCTATTAAGTTGTTTTTTACCTATGGGCAGAAAACTATTTTCTTTTGCGGTATAGATAAAAAAGCTGCTGAAGAAGCAGTAAAAACTAAATATGGTGAAGTCGTAAAATCAAATGAGTATTTAGAGAAAATATTTGATATTTCTTTTACTATGCCTGTACATGATAGTTTGCAAAAAATGATAAACCATTATTTTTTGCGAACAGAATATTTTAATGTAAATGGGAGTAGACATATTAATTTTATTGTTCAAGGTTTTTTTCAGAAAATAGGATTTACAAACCCGAGACGAGTAAAAAAAGTTTTAAATAAGTATCAAATACTTCGGAATATAAAAGAGAGAAAATTATTAAAGAATGAGGTTTTACCTAATATTGATGTTAGGAAAAGAGAACCTAATAGTCTTTTTGAAACGATATTGGTTTTATATTTAATAATATTACATGAGTTTTATCCATTATTTTTTAAAGATTTTTTGAATTTCGAAAAAAAAGCATTGAATTTAAACCGCATTAGTTATGAGAAAAGAACGGGTGAAATTTCATTACGAGATATAGTTACTATTGGAGGGATTGAATTGTCAGAATGTCCTTTTAATGAATTGAAACATTATGGGACTACTATGAAAGATAATCGCTTGTCGATAACGATCTGCCCAACAAATTTTGAAAGTCTAATGATAAGCAGAGAAGGGATGGAAGCGAGTTCTTTACTATCTGATAAGAGGTTTTTGTCTAAAGAAAAATCTATAGAGCTAGATTTTTATGAGTTTATAATGAATAATTCAAATATTATTTATGATGATCATGAACTTTCTAGTGCAACTTTTGCATCAGTTAAAAAACTTATAGCAAAGGCGCTATAAGTTTAATGCGCTTCTAGCCAATTATTACCTGTTCCCATATCAACGTCTAGTGGTACATCTAGTTTAAAGGCATTTTCCATTTCGTGCTTAATCATGGGCTTAATGCGCTCTAGTTCACTATTGTGTACATCAAAAACAAGTTCATCATGCACCTGTAGTAACATTTTACTTTTCCAGTTTTCGTTAACTAGCTTGTTTTGTATGTTAATCATGGCAATTTTAATAACATCGGCAGCACTACCCTGTATAGGGGCATTTACGGCATTACGCTCGGCAGCACCACGCACTACAGCATTTTGCGAGTTAATGTCCTTTAGGTAACGCCTTCTACCCAATACAGTTTGTACATAACCTTGCTCGCGCGCCAATTCTATTTGGTCTTGTATGTATTGCTTTAATGTAGGGTAGGTTTTGTAGTAAGCATCAATAAGCTCTTTCGATTCCGACCTACTTAACGATGTTTGATTACTTAACCCAAATGCTGATACACCATATACAATACCAAAGTTTACTGTCTTGGCGTGGCTTCGTTGCTCACGAGTAACATCTTCTAAAGCTACATTAAATACTTTTGCAGCGGTAGATGCGTGAATGTCCTCTCCGTTTTTAAAAGCGTTTACCATCTCTGGGTCGCCACTTAGTGCAGCAATAATACGCAGTTCTATTTGCGAGTAATCGGCAGATAGTAGGGTGTAGTTTTCATCACGAGGCACAAATGCAGCACGTACTTGTCTACCACGTTCTGTACGTACAGGTATATTCTGTAAGTTAGGGTTGTTAGAGCTAAGGCGTCCTGTAGCAGCAACGGTTTGCATGTAGTCGGTATGCACACGTTTTGTTTTTTCGTTTACCTGTTGTGGTAAAGCATCTACATACGTGTTTTGTAGTTTTACAAGCTGTCGCCAGTCGAGTATATTTTGTACTATAGGGTTTTCTTTAGCAAGGTAAGAGAGTATCTCTTCGCCTGTTGCATATTGCCCCGTTTTTGTCTTTTTTGGTTTTGGTCCACCTAGCTTTAGTTTATCAAACAGTATATCACCCAGTTGTTTTGGCGATGCAAGGTTAAATGTTTCGCCTGCGGTTTCATATATCCCTTGTTCTAGCTCTTTTATATCAGTAGCCAACTCGTCTGATAATGTCTTTAAAAAATCAGTATCAAGGTTAATACCTTCACGTTCCATAGCAGCCAGTACAGGCATTAATGGTATTTCTATTTCATCAAATAGTTTTCTAGTTTCAGCCTCTTCTAGCTGAGGTTCAAAAACTTCTTTTAGTTGCAAGGTAATATCAGCATCCTCTGTAGCATATTCTTTTACAAGATCAATTGCTACATCGCGCATGCTTTTTTGGTTCTTCCCTTTTTTACCAATAAGCTCTACTATTGGCATAGGCGAGTATTGTAAATATGTTTCAGCTAGTATATCCATACCATGACGCATATCTGGGTTAATAAGATAATGTGCTATCATAGTGTCAAAGAATTTTCCTTTTACGGTAACACCATAGTTAGCTAATACCTTAAGGTCATACTTTAAATTTTGCCCAATCTTCTCGATATTTTCATCTTCAAAAAATGGAGTGAATTTTTCAAGTAAAGCTAGCGCTTCATCTCTATCCTCTGGGAAGGGTACATAAAACCCTTTACCAGTCTCCCAAGAGAACGATATACCTACAAGCTCGGCAGTAAGCGCATCTATACCTGTAGTTTCGGTGTCAAAACATACTGTTTTTTGTTGTAATAGGTCACGAACCAATAAACCTACACCTATGTTACCTTGTATCGCTTGATACAAGTGATTTTTAGTATCTAGTTTTTTATAAAAGCTTTCTTCTGGTGTGTTAGCATCGTTCGTGGCAGGCGCACCAAATAATGAAAACTGCTGATCGTCTTGTTCTTTTTTTGCAGCACTTTTTGCAGGAGCTGCTTGGGTAGCATCAGTTTGAGCTCCCTCAGCAGGGAATATTTTATGAAACTGCTCTATCATTCTCCTAAACTCTAACTCCTGAAAAATAACTTCTGCCTTTTCAGTATCAGGTCTAGAAAGTTCATAATCATCTCCGTTAAAGGTAACATCACAATCTATAATAATAGCAGCTAATTTTTTCGACATAATACCTTTGTCGGCATTAGCCTCAATCTTTTCTTTCATTTTTCCTTTTAGCTCGTGTGTGTTGGCTAAAAGGTTTTCCATGCTACCATATTGCTTCAAGAACTTTTTGGCTGTTTTGTCTCCCACGCCTGGTAATCCTGGTATGTTATCTACAGCATCACCCATCATACCCAAGTAATCTATTACTTGCTCAGGTCGTTCTATTTCAAAACGTTCTAATACTTCGGGTACACCCCAAATTTCGATACCGTTACCCATACGGGCAGGGCGGTACATAAATATGTTTTCAGACACTAATTGTGCAAAATCCTTATCAGGAGTAACCATAAAAACTTTATAGTCCTCTTTTTCTGCTTGCTTGGCTATAGTACCTATAAGATCATCGGCCTCAAAACCTGCCATTTCTATAATAGGAATGTGCATGGCTTTTAATATATCTTGTATATAAGGCACTGCTATTTTAATAGCTTCAGGTGTTTCGTCACGATTTGCCTTGTATTCTACAAACATCTCAGTACGCATTGCGCTACCGCCTTTATCAAAAGCTACAGCAAGGTGATCTGGTTTTTCACGTTTTATAACATCAAGCAACGAGTTCATAAACCCCATAATCGCTGAGGTGTCCATACCCTTAGAGTTAATTCGAGGATTTTTTATAAAAGCATAATAACCACGAAATATTAAGGCGTAGGCATCAAGTAGAAAAAGTCGTTTTTGCTGTGACATGAAAAAATAGATTAGTCTGTAAAAGTAAAAAAACCGATGCAGAATATAAAGTTCCTTATAAGGTATAAATGCTAAAGTTATCTTAGTGTTTTGTTTTGCTGTAACATTTATCGGCTTTATTCGTTTCTTTGTATATTAAATCAGAGCAAATGTTTCGTTGGATATTATTATTCGTTTTTATAGCAATTATAGAAATCTATGCCTTTCAGGCAATACGCACGGTTAGCAAACTACGCTGGCTTTTATGGGGTTATCAAATTATATCATTTCTTATAATGGTTTATATCTTCTATTCATTCAGCCAGTTTGATAGAAGTGTCGGTCAAAACAAACAGAGTTTGTTTACAATAGGGCTACTATTGGCTACCTATATTCCTAAAATAGTAATCACGGTTTTTTTATTAGGAGAAGATATTACTCGTATTATAGGCGGGATAATGCGAGAGTTTTTAGGTAACAGTAATGAGTCGTTTTTTAATGAAAGACGAAAATTTGTTAGTCAGGCAGCTTTAAGTATTGCCGCTATACCATTCCTTTCGTTATTATACGGGATGAGTAAGGGTAAATATAATTTTAAGGTTAAAAAGAAAACAATATACTATCCAGATTTACCTGAAAATTTTGATGGAATGACGATTACTCAAATATCCGATATTCATAGTGGTAGTTTTGACGATCCTGATGAGATCGCTCATGCTATAGATCTTATTAATGAGCAAAAATCAGACATTATATTATTTACAGGTGATATTGTAAATACTCACGCTACAGAGATGCACCCTTGGATAGATACTTTTAAGAAAATAGAGAAGCCAAGGTTAGGTAAATACTCTGTATTGGGTAATCACGATTATGGAGAGTATGTTACTTGGGATACAGATAAAGAAAAGCAAGATAATTTTGAAGCAATAAAAGACTTGCACCGTCAAATTGATTTTAAACTATTGCTTAATGAGAATATTAAAATTGATAAAGAAGGGCAGCAAATAGCATTAGTAGGAGTAGAGAACTGGGGGCACAACTTTAAAAAAGCGGGTGATTTACCTAAAGCCTCAGAAGGGTTGACACCAGAGGATTTTAAAATTCTAATGAGTCACGATCCTTCGCACTGGGAGTATGAAGTAAAGAATGATAAAAATAATTATCATCTTACCCTTAGTGGTCATACACACGGGTTACAGTTTGGTATAGAAATTCCAGGCTTTTTAAAGTGGAGTCCGGTGCAATATGTATACAAACAATGGGCAGGACTATATGAGAATGCAGGGCGCTATATTTATGTAAATAGAGGTTTTGGTTTTCATGCTTACCCAGGTAGAGTAGGGATATGGCCAGAAATCACTGTTTTAGAGTTAAAAAGAGGCTCAAAAATAGCGTAGGTTGCTAAAATTGTTATATTTGTGTAGATTAATATAATTATAAAGTATTATTTAGGTCGGTTTAAATTTTAAGTTATGTCAAAATTCGGAGAACTTATAAACTCTCAAGTACCGGTACTGATCGATTTTTATACAGAGTGGAATGAACCATCAGTATTAATGCATCCTGTAATGCGAGATGTAGCTGCTGCACTTGGTGATAGCGCAAAAGTTATAAAAATAGATGTAGATAAAAATCAAGAGTTAGCAGATGCTCTAAGAATAAAAGGGCTTCCTACACTTATGATTTATAGAGATGGTCAGATGGTATGGAGACAATCTGGAGAGCTTGATGCAAATAGTATTATAGCATTAGTACAAGATAAAGTTTAATTAATTTTATCAAACCGAAACCCTTTTTCTTTTAAATGTTCTATCGTCTTTGGTAGTGCATACTTAAGGTTAGGGCTGGCTTTCACGCTATCGTGAAAAATAATAATACTGCCTTCTTCGGTATTATCAGTCACATTTTTTAAACATTTTTCAGGAGTTACTGCTGCCGTGTCAAAATCAGCGCTCAATACATCCCACATTATTACTTTGTATCCTTTATTTCGTATATAGCGAGATTGCACTTTTTTCAGTTTGCCATAAGGCGGACGAAATAGCTTTGTGTTTGTAAACTCAGGGTGTCGATTTGTTATAGCGTTTTCCGCAGATTCAGTATTCTCTCTATATACATCATTATTTGTAGTCCAGCCATTAAGGTGGTTAAAGGTGTGGTTGCCTATGGCGTGTCCGTTCTCAATTACTTTATTAAATATATCAGGGTGTTCTTCTATATTATTGCCTATACAAAAGAAAGTGGCTTTAATATTATGCTCTTTCAAGAGGTCTAGTACCCATTCGGTAACCTCAGGAGTAGGGCCATCGTCAAAAGTAAGATATACCATTTTTTGATTGTTAGGTATATGCCATATGTAGTTAGGAAATATCTTCCTGATGAACCAACGTGTTTTTACCCAGTATAGCATAGTTTCTTGTTTTTTTGGAATAAAAAAGAGGCAGTACTAGTAGTACTGCCTCTCAAAATTACGTATTATTTTGTAAGTATTATTCGTTGTCTCTGCCGAAGCGTTTAAACATTTTATTATACTTATTAAAATCAGCTTTTTCTTTGTTGTAGAACCCTGTGTCTTTTTGTTCTTTCATTATCCATAGTAAACTTCTATAACGCTCTATGTCAGTAATAATATCAACATGATAAGAATCTTGTACGGCTATTTTAAGCCCTTTATAGAATGTTAAGTTTTCTTGATATTTTAGAATAAGCTTGTTTAATAAAACTCTTGCCTCTTCTTTATTGCCTGTTTTGTAGTACCCCGTTGCAAAAGGCTCTACAAGCGTATAATATCCATAATATTCTAAAGGCATTTTTGTCATAGCAAGGTCAATAACCTTTTTCGCTTTTTCTTCTTTCCCTTCTTCAATAAGTACTTCCATTAGTCGAGCTATGTTAGTACGGAAAGTAATACTGTTTTTACGCGTTTCAGGATCATGATATATATTAGGATCTTCTCCATTACCCCAATCCCAACTCATTACAATATCATACATCTTTTCAGAGTCAATAGCTCCCATGTCTAATGGGCTACCATCTTTAGGAATGGCTGTGCGTATTGGTACAAGTTTAAATATCATACCATCTAGTTGTAGGTAATCTTTCATCCATAGGTAATCATCATCTCCAAAACTACCACCTGTAAAACAAATAGGGCGCTCCCAGTTGTTATTAGCAAGTATGTCCAGCATCATTAAACGGTTTTTGTATAATGCATCACCTTTAATGTCAATATCTATATAAGGAACGATAGAGTCGTACTGAGCAGGTTTTACAACCTTATGTTTAATAACACTCTCTTTGTCTACATTAAATCTTATTTTGTTAGTACGGTAATAGTTTACCATATGCCCATTGTTAAGCTCTTTTTTAACACGAGGGTCATCTGAACCTAAGAAAGTAAGGAACGTTTTAATGTCCCACCTTTCGTCTGTTTCTGGTATAT
Organism: Flavobacterium sp. MedPE-SWcel; assembly: GCA_001874325.1. GTDB lineage: Bacteria > Bacteroidota > Bacteroidia > Flavobacteriales > Flavobacteriaceae > Flavobacterium. The sequence goes on from MPCW01000003.1 coordinate 112,358, forward strand.
GTAGCATATAGTCTCTAGTACCCTGTACATATTGGTCGTGTGTAAACGATATAGGCATTGGTTTCGACTCATAAGCCTGTCTTTTCATTTGGTCGATGTACCAGTCAGTCATAAATAAACTAGTATTTACAATTCTAACATCGGTACGGTAACCTTCAACCTCTTGTGCATACCAAAGTGGGAAAGTATCATTATCTCCAATGGTAAATAATATAGCGTTAGGGTCGCAAGATGATAGATAAGCTTTTGCCATCGCAAGAGCGGTATAACGTCCTGCTCGGTTATGATCATCCCAGTTTTGAGACCCCATTAATACAGGTGCAGCTAATAATGTTGCGGCAATAACTACTGGTGCAGCAATTTTGGGTGTAATATATTTTCTAATAATATCATAAATAGCATATACACCAAAGCTAATCCACATAGAGAATACAGCAAAAGAACCTACTAAGGCATAATCTCTTTCGCGCGGCTCAAAAGGTCGTTCGTTAAGGTATACTTTTAGGGCTAATCCTGTAAATAAGAATAGTATCAGTAATACATAAAAACTCTTAGCGTCTTTAGTAGCATGGTATACCACACCAATTAGTCCAATAATTAAAGGTAAAAGGTAATAAACATTTCTACCCTTGTTGTTCTTTTGGTCAGTAGGTAAGTTCTCTTGCGATCCAAGTCGTGCCTCATCAATAGGAGTAATACCACTTATCCAGTTACCGTTAAGGTTATCGCCTCGTCCTTGTATATCATTTTGTCTACCAGCAAAATTCCACATAAAGTATCTACCATACATGTAAGTAAATTGGTAATTGAACATGTAACTCATGTTATCCATAAAGGATGGCTTCTCGATAACAAGATATTGCCCATAGTTTTTAAGGAAACTATCATAATCGTCAAGGTCAAGTTCTCCAGAGCGGTAGCTTGCTTTAAAATCACGAATTGTTTCTTGTAATCCACCTTTTATTTGGGCAATGTATTGATAGTATTCTTCCTCTGTCATTTGCTCAGGGTCGATACCATAACTCATTAACTCTCTATCATAATCTATTGCAGGATCTATTTTAAAGCTAAGTTGCTTAGAATACCTCATGTAGTTTGCAGAGTGTTCTGTACTCCACATTCTAGGCATAAAACCTTTGTGGTTATCATCAGTATTTTGCTTGGCGTTTTTATAATTGTTTACAATTATATATTTCCCTGTCTTGTAATCTCTTTGGTAGTTAGGTTTCTCATCGCTATACGGGTTCTTTTTATCTAAGCCTGCATAAGCATCAGAGAACATAGGACCATAAAATAACGTTTGTTCTCCATACTGCTCCCTGTTATAGTAAGCTAATACCTCGGCAGCATCAGAAGGTTTATTCTCATTAATAACAACATTAGCATTAGCACGAATAGGTAACATTAACCAAGTAGAGAATCCGATAAGTATAAACAATACACAAAGTAGTATAGTGTTGTATAGCGGAAGCTCTTTTTTACGAGTATAGTTAAGGCCAAAGTAAAAGAAAGCTACAATAACAAGTACCATGAAAATAGTACCAGAATTAAAAGGTAGGCCTAAACTATTTACTACGAATATTTCAGTTTTCCCGAAAAGTGCCATTGTGTATGGCAATAGTAATTTAAAGATGAATAGTAGTATTGTTACAATAACAACATTAGCAATAACGAAGTTTTTAACGGTTACTTTTTCATAATTTTTAAAGAAGTAAATAAACCCTATTGCAGGTATAGTTAGTAATGCCATAAAGTGTACCCCGAAAGATAGACCTATAACTAACGATATTATTAGTAGCCATTTGTTACCTCGTGGTGTGTGCATGTCTTGTTCCCAACGTAGTCCTAGCCATAATAAAAGCGACATAAATAACGATGCCATAGCATATACCTCTGCTTCAGTAGCGTTAAACCAAAAACTATCAGAGAATGTAAAGGCTAATGCCCCCACGGCAGCACTACCTAAAATGGCAATAGCACTGTTGTTGTTAAATTCGCCAAAGCGAGTAATTATTGTTTTAAGTATAATGGTAACAGACCAAAATATGAATAGTATGGTAAAAGCACTCGATACTACCGATGTCATGTTAACCATGAGCGCAACTTTATCTGGGCTAATAGCAAACATAGCAAAGAAAGCTCCAATCATCTGGAAAAGTGGTGCTCCTGGCGGGTGACCTACCTCTAGTTTAGCAGCTGTAGCAATATACTCGCCACAATCCCAGAAGCTTAAAGTTGGTTCAACAGTTATCGAATAGACAATCAGTGCTATAGCAAATACAGACCAGCCAAGCAGGGTGTTCCATTTCTTAAAATTGAATGTTATCATGTAATGTAATTTGTGCCAAATTATTAGTATTGCAAAGAAACTATTTTTTTGTTTAAGGTTATTATATCGTCACTTTTTTTTCGATAGGATTATAAAAAGTAAGGGCAATGCATTATGCATTGCCCTTCTTGTGTCTTTTTGGTGTTATTCGTTATCTCGTTCAAAGCGTGCAAACATTTTGTTGTAACGGTTAAAGTCTTTTTTATGACGGTTATAAAACTCCATATCATTATTCTCTTTCATTACAAGTAGCAATCCTCTGTAGCTTTCAATATCTCTAATTATTGGGTAGTATAAATCGTTTTGTATCGAAGGGTCTAATGATTTATAATACGTCAGGCTCTCTTGATACTTGCCTGCTAAGTGTAATAATAGTTCTCTTGCTTTTTGTTTTTTGCTTACACGATAATAACCATCGGCAAGAGATTCATCTATAAAATAAGTCTTATAATAATCTACAGGCATTTTCTCTAATGCTAAGTCTATTACTTTCGTGGCTTTTTCAATACTACCTTCTTTAATAAGTGTATCCGAAAGGCGAACTAAGTTTCTTTTAAAAGTAATGCTATTACGTAATGTTTGCGGATCATGATATACATTTGGACTATTACTATTACCCCAATCCCATTTCATAACCGAATCATACATTTTTTTGCTATCAACAATCCCAATGTCAATAGGGTTCTCCTCAGTCATTTCGGTTTTTATAGGTACAAACTTATAGGTCATGCCTTCTAATTGTAGGTAGTCTTTTAACCAAGCATAATCTTCATCATCTGGACTTCCGCCAGAAAAATATATTGGTCGCTCCCAATTTGTGTTACTAATAATGTCAAGCATAATTAAGTTGTGCTTGTATAATACCTCTGGTAAATCAATATCGATGTATGGTACTATAGAATCGTAAAACTGTGGTGCTACAACTTTATTTTTGATAACCTGTTCTTTGTCTACAGGGATACGTATTTTATTTGTAGGGTAGTAGTGTATTCTTTGTCCATTGTTCATGTCTAGTTTAGCTCTTTCGTTATCAAGCGATAAGAATGCTATAAAATCTTTTATGTCTATTCGCTCATCCGTTTTAGGGTTGTGTAGCATATAGTCTCTTGTTCCATCACGATACTGCTCGTGCATTAACGATATAGGTAATGGAGTAGAATCGTAGGCTTGCTTTTTCATTTGATCAATGTACCAGTCAGTAGGCAAATAAGTGCTACATGCTATTCTAACATCAGTACGGATTCCTTCTATTTCTTGTGCATACCATAACGGGAAAGTGTCATTATCGCCTATAGTAAATAATATAGCATTAGGATCGCACGAATTTAAGTAAGCTTTTGCCATTGCTAGTGCAGTATAACGGTCAGACCTGTCATGATCGTCCCAGTTTTCACTAGCCATAAGTACAGGTGTTGTTAATAATGTTGCACCTAGCACTACAGGAGCGATTAGTTTTGGTTGCACATATTTTTGAAGAATGTCATATAAAGCATATACCCCAAAACCAATCCAGATAGCAAATACATAAAATGAACCTACCAGTACATAATCACGTTCACGAACTTCAAAAGGGCTTTCGTTTAAGAATATCTTTACAGCAAGGCTAGTGAATAAAAATAGAGTTAGCAGTATATAAAAGCTCTTAGCATCTTTCTTAGCATGATATACTAAACCTAGTAGCCCTAGTAATAATGGTATAAAATAATAAGTGTTTCTTCCTTTATTACCTAGCATATCTTGGGTAAGGTACTCCTGCGATCCAAGTCGCATTTCATCTACAGCTTTTATACCACTTACCCAGTTACCATTTAGTATATCTCCTTTACCCTGTACATCATTTTGACGTCCTGCAAAATTCCACATAAAGTAACGCCAGTACATATACCCAAACTGATAGTTAGCCATAAAACTTAGGTTTTGTGCTAGTGTAGGTTTATCTATAACAAGATATTGCTTGTAGCTTTGTAAAAACGAATTATAGTCATCATTATCAATTTCACCCTTTTTGTATGCCGACTTAAATTCGGTAATAACATTTCGTAATTGATCTTTTAATTGAGATGCTGCTCGTGCAGTATCTTCTTCACTAAGTTGAGATACATCTACCCCAAGATAAGGTAAGTCCTCTTCAAATCGATAATTAGGGTCTATCTTAAATTTTGGTGGCCCTGCATATGCCATGTAGTTAGCAGCATTTTTTTCATGAACCATTCTTGGAAGGTAACCTTTATGATTCTCGTCAAGGTTTTGTGTTGCGTTTTTATAATCATTTACAATAACATATTTTCCTGTATTGTAATCACGCTCATAGTTAGGTTTAGCATCTACATAAGGCGTTTTTTTGTCTAGCCCAGAATACATTTCTGTATACATACCTCCATAAAATAACTTTTGCTCACCATACTGTTCTCTGTTGTAGTAGGCCAGTAGCTCAGTTGCATCGGTAGGAGCATTTTCGTTAATAACGATATTACTATTTGCACGTACAGGAAGTAAAATCCAAGTAGAGAATCCTGTAAATATAAATAACAGGCAAAGTAGCATTGTGTTGTATAGTGGTAATTGCTTTTTGCGAGTGTAGCGTAGCCCTGTGTAAAATAGCCCTGCAAATAGCAAGAACATAAAAATTGTACCTGAGTTAAATGGTAAGTTTAATGAGTTAACCATTATTAATTCTACTTTTGAAAATAGAGTTAGTGTATAGGGTATTAGTAACATAAATATAAATAGGAGTGTGCCTATTATAGCAATGTTAGCTATAACAAAGTTTTTTATAGTTACTGTTTTGTAGTTTTTAAAGTAATAAATAAGTCCTATAGATGGAATAGTAAGTAATGCTAAAAAATGCACCCCAAACGATAGTCCTATTAATAGTGAGATTAATAATAACCAACGATTACCATTAGGTAAATGCATTGCCTCGCCCCAGCGTAACCCTGCCCAAAGTAGTAATGCTATAAATAATGAAGCCATTGCATATACCTCTGTCTCGGTAGCATTAAACCAAAAACTATCAGAAAATACAAAGGCAAGACTACCAATGGCAGCACTACCCAAAATCATGATATTGTTTTGCTTTGTAAGAGATGAAAACCCTGAAACAAAGTTTTTAAGTAATATCGTAGCTGACCAAAACATGAAAAGTATAGTAAATGCACTCGAAACTACCGATACCATGTTAACCATAAAGGCGACATTTTCCTTGCCATTAGCAAACATTGCAAAAAATGCTCCTATAATTTGAAACAAGGGTGCGCCTGGCGGATGCCCTACCTGTAATTTTGCTGAGGTAGCGATATATTCGCCACTATCCCAAAAACTAACAGAGGGTTCTACAGTTAGTGTATATACAATAAAGGCGACACAAAAAATAGCCCACCCAATAATTAAATTCCATTTTTTAAAACTGAAACTTTGCATAGTCTGATTTATAATTACTTATATATTCTTACAATAATACTATATATTGCTTACAGAACGTTTAAAATAAGATTTTAATATTTTTTTGGAAAAAAATTTTGCAAAAGGGGAAAAGTGTCTTATATTTGCACCCGCAATGAAGAAGAATGGCCTATGGTGTAATTGGTAACACGTCTGTTTTTGGTACAGAAGAGTCTAGGTTCGAGACCTAGTGGGCCAACAAAAAAAGCCTCTCAATATTTGAGAGGCTTTTTTATGTATATACTCTTCTAGAAGTTATATTTTGAAAGTAACCACAGGTTTTACTGCATGGTTAACTAAGTCTTCGCTGATACTGCCGTTAAAGAAGTGAGCAAGTCCCTGTCTTCCGTGAGTACACATACCAATCATGTCTGCATCAATACTCTTAGAGAAGTGTAATATTCCTTTTTCTACATTCACATCGTTATAGATGTATTTGTCAAGGTTGTTGATGCTAAATCCGCTAGCAAAATCATCCATTAATTTCTCAGCAGCATGAGTAGATTTAAAACTACTTGGCGTGTTAATGTAAACCATGTCAAGCTCCATGTCGAAAGTGTTTACAAATTCAACAACTTTAGCAAAAGGTTTTCTTATTTCATCAGAGAAGTCAGAAGCAAAAACGAATTTCTGTGGGTTGAACTCACCTTCGTCTTTCTTTATAACTAATACTGGTACGTCAGATGTTCTAACAACTTTTTCAGCGTTAGATCCTATAAACATTTCTTTAAAACCACTTGCTCCATGAGATCCCATTACTACAAGATCAATATTATGGTCTTTACTATGCTTTATAATACCATCAAAGGCTTTTTCAAACTGTATTGCTTCAACAATGCTAATGCCTTCTAGGTAAGGAGCACTTACAAGAGCAGCAAAACGCTCACGCACTTTTTTCATGAAGAACATAACTTCAGGTACACCTGCGCTACTACCTACAGCGTTGCTTTCACCTATACCATCATCACCTACATGACTAGGAAGTTCAAGTAAATGAAGTAGATAGATTTCGCTATTATTTTTACGTGCAATTTGAGCAGCTACTTTTAGTGCATGTTCAGCATGCTCTGAGAAGTCTGTTGGGACTAGGATTTTTTTCATAATGATTAGTATAGATCTGAAATTTTAACAAAAATGTAAGTCATTTTAATAATATAAAAGTAAGAATAATTTTTACATTATCCAATGATTTCCAATATATAAAAAATAATTAGTATATTTGCACGGTTATTTAACGGAAAGCTAAATAATGAGGGGACTTTAGTCCCCTCTTTTTATACAGAATTTATAAATAATATGATGTTTAGAGAGAAAGTGAGTAGTTTGCTCGAGACAGCTCTTGAGGAACGCCCTTCGCTCTTTCTTATTGACCTAACGATTACAGATTCTAATAAAATCACAGTAACCCTAGATGGCGATAATGGAGTGAATCTGCAAGATTGTATCGATGTTAGTCGTGCTATAGAGCATAACCTTGATAGGGATGAGCATGATTTTGGATTGGAAGTGGCTTCTGCAGGCGCAACCGCACCTTTAACGAACAAGAGGCAATATGCAAAAAACCTTGGTAGAAAGTTAAAAGTGGTTTCTGGAGATCAGGAGATTGAAGCTGATCTTACTGAGGTTAATGATGAGTTTATTGTTTTGGAGTGGAAAGCCCGCGAACCAAAACCAATAGGGAAAGGTAAGGTAACTGTGAAAAAAAGAGCAGAGATACCTTATGATGAGATAAAAGAGGCTGTTGCTGTAATAAAATTTTAAAAAATAGATAGTTGGTATGGAGAATATCGCATTAATCGATTCGTTTTCGGAGTTTAAGGATAATAAGCTTATAGATCGTGTTACCCTTATGGCGATACTTGAAGATGTTTTTAGGAATGCCTTAAAGAAGAAGTACGGCTCTGATGATAACTTTGATATAATTATAAACCCTGATAAAGGGGATATGGAGATATGGAGGAATAGGATAGTAGTTGCTGATGGTGAAGTAGAAGATCCTAACCAAGAAATATCACTTGCTGAAGCGACTAAAATTGAGCCTGATTTTGAAGAAGGTGAAGAAGTTTCTGAAGAAGTAAAATTAATACACTTGGGTCGTAGAGCTATACTAGCATTACGTCAAAATCTTATCTCTAAAATACACGAACACGATAATACCAATCTATATAAGCAATTTAAAGACATTATCGGTGATATTTATACTGCCGAAGTGCACCATGTTCGTCCAAAAGCCGTAATTTTGGTGGATGATGAAGGGAATGAGATTGTATTGCCTAAAGACAGACAAATTCCATCTGATTTTTTCAGAAAAGGAGACAACGTTCGAGGTATTATCGAAAATGTTGAATTAAAAGGGAATAAGCCGCAGATTATAATGTCTAGAACATCAGAGAAATTCCTTGAACGATTATTCGAGCAAGAAATTCCAGAAGTGTTTGACGGACTTATTACTGTTAAGAAAGTTGTGAGAATACCAGGTGAAAAAGCAAAAGTAGCTGTAGATTCTTATGACGATAGAATAGATCCTGTAGGGGCATGTGTTGGAATGAAGGGGTCACGTATACATGGCATAGTGCGTGAGCTTGGTAATGAAAATATTGATGTAATTAATTATACAACTAATACACAGTTGTTTATTACAAGAGCATTAAGTCCAGCAAAAATATCATCTATAAAAATAGATGAAGAAAATAAAAGAGCAGAAGTGTTCTTGAAACTTGAAGAAGTTTCTAAAGCCATCGGTAGAGGTGGACATAATATAAAACTAGCAGGCTTTTTAAGTGGTTACGAGCTTGACGTTATTAGAGAAGGTAATCTTGTAGAGGACGAGGATGTTGAGTTGACAGAGTTCTCAGACGAGATTGATGCTTGGATAATAGAGGAGTTTGCGAAGATTGGTCTTGATACTGCAAGAAGCGTACTAAACCAAGATGTACAAGACCTTGTAAGAAGGACTGATCTTGAGGAGGAAACTATTCTTGAAGTAGTAAAGATACTTAAGGAAGAATTTGAGGAGTAAGTTTAGCATGTAAACATTACGACAAAGAAGATAATATTAAAAAGATTGTATGTCTGAAGAAAGAGCAATAAGAATAAATAAGGTTTTAAGGGAATTAAATATTTCGCTGGATAGGGCTGTGGAATATCTTAAGGACAAGGGCTACTCAATAGAGGCGAGTCCTAACGCGAAGATATCTGGCGATGAGCGTAATGCCCTTTACAATCAATTCTCTGCTGACAAAGGAAAGAAAGAAGCTTCTCTAGAGGTGAGTGAAGAGAAGAGGAAGGAGAAAGAAGCGCTTCGTGTTGAGATTGAAGAGAAGAGAAAGCAGGAAGAGGAGAAAGAAAAGAAAAGGCAAGAAGTTGTAAAAGCTAAGGCTAACCTATCAGGGCCTGTGGCTGTTGGTAAAATAGATCTTGATTCTAAAAAAGCTCAGGAGTCTTCTTCAGACGCTCCTAAAAAAGAGGAACAATCTAAACCAAAAGCAGCAGCTCCAGAAGTAGAAGAGCCAAAAGCTACTAAGGAAACGCCTAAGATGGTTGAAGCTCCAAAAGCTGAGGCTGAAGCTAAACCAGTAGAAGCTCCGAAAACAGAAAAGGTAGAGCCTAAAGCTCCGAAAATAGTGAAAGTAGAAAAGCCTAAGGTGGTTGAAGCTCCAAAAGCTGAGACTCCAAAAGTAGAAGCTAAAAAGGCACCTGCAATAACTAAAGAAGCTCCAAGACAACCTAAGATTGTTAAAAATCCTAAGATTGTTAAAAACACACCTGCTACTGAGAATAAACAACCAGAAGCAGAAGTGAAAGAAAAGGAAACTCCTGCAAAACCAGCTACTACTACAGAGCAGGCGCAACAGGATGAGAAGATAAAAACACAGTATCAGAAACTTTCTGGTACAAAGTTTACTGGTCAGACCATAGATCTTACTCAGTTTCAAAAACCTAAGAAGAAGAAAGAAGAGCCGAAGGCTGCTATAAAGCCTAATCAGGCTAATAAAAATAAGAGAAAAAGAGTTCCTATTAAGCCGCAAGGTCAGGGAGGTCAAGGTAATAGACAAGGCGGAAATAGACAAGGCGGAAATAGAGGTGGAGCTAAAATAACACCAGGAAGACGTCCTGCAATTGTTGCTAAAGTTGAGCCTACAGAAGAAGAAGTTAAAAATCAAATTCGTGAAACGCTTGAGAAGCTTCAAGGTAAAGGAAGTAAATCTAAAGCAGCGAAGCACAGAAGAGATAAGCGTGATAGTCACCGTCAAAAATCTGATGATGAACAACGCGAATTAACTGAAGGAAGTAAGGTTATTAAAGTAACAGAATTTGTTACTGTAGGTGAGATTGCTACCATGATGGATGTTTCGATTACTAAAGTAATATCAGCATGTATGTCGCTTGGTATCATGGTTACCATGAACCAACGTTTAGATGCAGAAACATTATCTATTGTTGCGGAAGAATTTGGGTATGGAGTAGAATTTATTACAACAGATATTGAGGAGTCAATGGAAGTTGTAGAAGATAAAGAAGAAGATCTAGTTTCTAGAGCTCCTATTGTAACAGTAATGGGTCACGTAGATCACGGTAAAACATCGTTACTGGATTACATCCGTGAGGAAAATGTAATTGCAGGTGAATCTGGAGGTATTACACAGCACATTGGTGCTTATGGAGTACAGTTAGAAAACGGACAAAAAATAGCATTCTTAGATACACCAGGTCACGAAGCCTTTACAGCGATGCGTGCTCGTGGTGCTCAAGTAACCGATGTTGCTATTATTGTTATTGCTGCGGATGATGATATAATGCCACAAACTAAAGAGGCAATTAATCACGCACAAGCAGCAGGTGTGCCTATTATATTTGCAATAAATAAAGTAGATAAGCCAACAGCAAACCCTGAAAAGATAAAAGAAAAACTTGCAGCCATGAATCTTCTTGTAGAAGATTGGGGAGGTAAGATACAATCACACGATATTTCTGCTAAAACAGGATCAGGTGTAAAAGAGCTTTTAGAAAAAGTATTACTAGAGGCAGAATTATTAGATCTTAAAGCGAATCCAGATAAAGCAGCTGTAGGTACTATAGTAGAGGCGTTCCTTGATAAAGGACGTGGTTATGTAGCAACTGTACTTGTACAGGGTGGTACATTACGATTAGGAGATTATGTACTTGCAGGTAAGCATCATGGTAAAGTGAAAGCGATGCATGATGAGCGTGGTAAAAACATTGAGATTGCAGGGCCATCTACGCCAATATCTATATTAGGTCTTGATGGTGCACCAACAGCAGGTGATAAGTTTACAGTGTTTGAAGACGAGAAAGAAGCTAAGCAAATTGCTGCAAAACGTACTCAATTAATACGTGAGCAATCTGTAAGAACGCAACGTCATATTACACTTGATGAGATTGGAAGAAGAATTGCTCTTGGTCAGTTTAAAGAACTTAACATTATCCTTAAAGGTGATGTTGATGGATCTGTTGAGGCATTATCTGATTCGTTCTCTAAACTATCTACAGAAGAAATTCAAGTTAACATTATACATAAGGCAGTAGGTGCTATTACCGAGTCTGACGTGTTGCTTGCTTCTGCATCAGATGCGATTATTATCGGATTTAATGTTCGTCCATCTGTTTCGGCAAGACAACTTGCAGATAAGGAAGAAATTGATATCAGAAACTACTCAATTATATACGATGCAATTGATGATCTTAAAGATGCAATGGAGGGAATGTTATCTCCAGAGATGAAAGAAGAGATTACAGGTACTGCGGAAATTAGAGAGCTATTCAAAATTTCTAAAGTTGGTACTATTGCAGGGTGTATGGTTACAGATGGTAAGATATTCAGATCGTCTAAAATTAGACTTATCCGTGAAGGTGTAGTAATATACACTGGAGAACTAGCAGCCTTAAAACGATTTAAAGATGATGTTAAGGAGGTGGCTAAAGGGTATGACTGTGGTATGCAGATTAAGAATTACAACGACTTACAACAGCTTGATGTAATTGAAGCGTATCAAGAAGTAGAAGTTAGAAAGAAGCTGAAATAAGCTTGATATAATAGAATACTATTAAAAAGCCTGATTGCAATTGCAATCGGGCTTTTTTGTGGGTTTTTGAATCAATAAAAGGAACACTGACTCATACTTTAGAGGTTGGTTTGAGTGAATAAGGTTGTTCTTTTAGGGCTAACTCTAAAGGGGTTTATATCTAGCTTTATATATAAAAAAAGCGTCTTGATAATTTCAAGACGCTTTCGTTTTTATGTGAGTATAATTTGCTGCTTACTTATTAGGTTTTATAAGTAGTGCATATGGGTATGTTTCTTTTATCGTTTTAAGAGTTCTCTCGGCGTTAATTCGCATGTTAAAGCCGCCAGCCCATATTTTGTATGTAGGGCTGTCAAATATTATCGTACTGCTTATATCAGGAAATTCTTTCCTAAACTCTTTTAATGTCTTTTTAGTTTCGCTGCTACTGTCGCTATAAAATATTTGAATTTTGTAACGATCGTTAACAGTTATAGATGAGTTGATTTTTCGCTTGTCTTCTAACAGTTTTACGAATTTTTCATCCTGTTGGATGTTAATTTCGCTTTTTTGAGCGAAGGATTTAGCTGTAGATAGTGTTGCGAAAAGTACTACAATAGAAATGTCTCTTATTTTTAAAATTCTCATAATGAACATAGTTTGATGCAAAAATACAATATATTATTTCAGTTAAGGCTCTTGTGTTTATTTAGAATTATTACAAATTAGTCCTTAACATTTGTTTAAGGTTTGAGAATAATTCTTAAGTCGTATTTTTGTGGGAGTTTTTAAAAAAGTACAACGTTTTAGTGGTTGTATTATTATAATAACTAAACAAAAAGTCGATAATCATTTTTAATATGAAAAAAGTGGGTAACCATACTTCGTTTACAAGAATTTTATTATTCTGTCTTGCGTTCTCGCTATCTTTTTCTTTCGCTTCAAATGCACAGGAAACTGAGGCTGCTCCGGTAGAGGAGGCAGCAGCAGCGGCACCAGCAGCAGGCGCAGGCGATCCGGCAAAAGGTAAAGAGCTGTTTAATTCGTTATGTGCAGCATGTCACAAACTAGATGCAAAAGCTACAGGTCCTGCTTTAAGGGGTGTTGCTGATAAGCATGATAAGGCTTGGCTTTATAGCTGGGTTAGGAATAGTAGTGAGATGATCAAATCTGGTGATGCAACTGCTGTTAAATTGTTTGAAGAGAACAATAAATCAGTAATGACTGCATTTCCTCAATTGTCTGATAAAGATATTGATGATATACTAGCGTATACTTCAGAGCCTAAAGCTGTTGTTGCTGGCCCTCCAGGTGGTCCGGTTGTTGATCCTGCTTCTGGTGGTAATGTTAATAATGCATTGATTTTAGGAGCTTTAGTGCTTGTGTTTTTAGTGCTTGTTGTAATGCTTGTTTTAGTTAATAAGACATTAAGAAGAGTTGCTGAAGCAAATGGTGTTAATCTTGAAGAGGAATCATCTATCTCTATATGGCAAGCATATGCTAGAAATCAATTCTTGGTTCTTGTAACTGCTATACTTTTATTGCTTTCGGGTGCTTACTTTATGTATGGTTACTTAATGCAGGTAGGTGTAGATCAGGGTTACGAGCCAATACAACCAATACATTTCTCTCACAAGATACATGCTGGTGAAAATGGTGTAGATTGTAAATACTGTCACTCTTCTGCAAGAGTTAGTAAGACATCTGGTATACCATCGCTTAATGTATGTATGAACTGTCATAAGAATATATCTGAATTCGAAGGAAGTAAAGATTCTACTTACGTAGAGTATTCTAAAGAATTCTATACTGCTGAGATACAAAAACTGTATGACGCTGTAGGTTGGGATAAATCAGCTCAGGCTTATACGGGTAAAGAGAAACCAGTGAAATGGGTGAGGATACATAATCTTCCAGATTTTGTTTACTTTAACCACTCACAGCACGTTTCTGTTGCAGGTGTAGATTGTCAGAAATGTCACGGTCCTGTAGAGACGTTTGAGATAATGAAACAAGATGCTCCTTTAACTATGGGATGGTGTATTAACTGTCACCGTGAGACTAATGTTAAGGTTGAGGGTAATGAGTACTACGAGAAAATCCACGATGAACTTGCCAAGAAATATGGTAGAGAGAAACTTACCGCTGCTGACATGGGTGGTACTGAGTGTGGTAAATGTCACTATTAATAAAAATTAAAGAAGCTAATATCTATATATAACATGGCATCAAACAAAAAATACTGGCAAAGTGTTGAAGAACTGAAAGAAGACAGTTCTATTGTTGAGACGCTAAGAAACAATGAGTTTGTTGAAGAAATTCCGACTAACGAATTTCTTGGTGATAAAGAGGCTTTATCGTCTTCATCAACAAGCCGTCGTGACTTTTTGAAATATGTTGGATTCAGTACAGCTGCGGTATCGCTTGCAGCTTGTGAAGGTCCAGTTATCAAGTCTATTCCTTACGTTGTTCAACCAGAGGAGATTGTTCCTGGTGTTGCTGATTATTATGCGACAACTATAGCTGATGGATTTGATTTCGCTAATATATTGGTTAAGACTCGTGAGGGTCGACCTATCAAAGTAGAAAACAATAATCTTCCAGGTTCTAAAATTAAGCCAAACGCAAGAGTGTATGCTTCAGTATTATCATTATATGATAGTATGCGTTTGAAAGAGCCGATGGTGAGTGGGAAACCTGCTTCTTGGGAAGCTGTTGATGCTCAGGTGAAGAGAGGTTTAGCTAATGCTGCGTCTTCTGGCGGGCAGGTAGTGTTGTTAACTAACACTATGGCTAGTCCATCTACTGATAAATTAATTGCAGAGTTCGGTGCTCAGTACCCTAACTTTAAGCATGTCGTTTATGATGCTGTTTCGGCATCAGATGCGTTAGATGCTTTTGAGATGGTGTACGGTGAGAGAGCTCTTGCTGACTATGATTTTTCTAAAGCAGATGTTATCGTTTCTGTAGGAGCTGATATTCTTGGCGACTGGCAAGGTGGTGGTAGCGATTCAGGATATGCAGAAGGACGTATACCTAAAAATGGTAAAATGTCTAAGCATATACAGATGGAGGCAAATATGTCATTATCTGGTGCTAATGCTGATGTTCGTGTCCCGATGACGGTAACTGAACAAAAACATGCGCTTGTAGCACTTTATAATGCTGTTACAGGTGATTCGGTAAGTGTTCCTGCTGTTACAAATAAAGCTGCTGTTGCTAAAGCAGCAAAAGAATTAAAAGCTGCTGGTTCTAAAGCGGTTTTAGTTTCAGGTTTAGATGATGTAAATGCTCAGTTACTTGTTTTAGCAATTAACAATGCATTACAATCTAAAGCGTTCAACCCAGTTAATGCTCGCCTTGTAAGAAAAGGAGATGCTAAAGCTGTAGCGCAGTTGGTAAATGATATGAAATCAGGATCTATAGACACTCTTGTAATGAGTGGTGTTAATCCAGTTTATACATTACCAAATAGTGCTGACTTCGTTGAAGGGCTTAAGAAGGTGAAGCTTTCTGTTTCTTTCTCTATGAAAGAAGATGAAACTGCATCTTTAACTACTGTAGCTGCTGCCGCTCCACATTACCTAGAATCATGGGGTGATGTAAGTATGGCAAAAGGATACTACAGTATTACTCAACCAACGATACGTCCGTTATTTAAAACAAGACAATTACAAGATTCACTATTAACGTGGTCTGGTAATTCTCAATCATATTACGATTACTTAAAAGATTCTTACGCTACTGAAGGTGGTGACAAGTCGTGGAACCAAATAGTTCATGATGGTGTTGCTGTTACTGAAGGAATGTTTGAAGCTGTAGCAAATGATACTGACTTTAGTGGAGCTGCTTCTAAATTGGCAAAAGCGAAAGCTGTTGCTGGTAAATTAGAGCTAGTGCTTTATACTAAAACAGGTATGGGAGATGGTCAGCAGGCTAATAACCCATGGTTACAAGAGTTCCCTGATCCTCTTACAAGAGCATCTTGGGATAACTACCTAACAATTTCTAAGGCTGATGCTGATGCGTTAGGTCTTGAGAATTATAATGTTGCTAATGGAGGTCTTAATGGTAGCACTGTTACTATGGATGTTAATGGCAAAAAGGTAGAAAATGTTCCTGTAATTATACAACCAGGTCAGGCAAAAGGTACTGTTGGTCTTTCTCTAGGATATGGTCGTAAGGCTGCTATGAAAGAGGAGATGAAAGTAGGGGTAAATGCTTATGCGGTTTACAACAACTTTAACTCAGTACAATCTGTAAGTCTTGCTAAGGCTGAAGGAGATCATGAGTTTGCTTGTGTTCAGTTACATAATACATTAATGGGTAGAGGTGATATCATCAAAGAAACTACTCTTAATGAATTTAATAATAAAGATGCTGCTGAATGGAATATAATTCCAGTTGTGTCATTAGACCACAAAGAGGTTCCTGCTTCGTCAGTAGATCTTTGGGAGACTTTTGATAGAACTACAGGGCATCACTTTAACCTTTCTATTGATTTAAATGCTTGTACAGGTTGTGGAGCATGTGTTATAGCATGTCACGCAGAAAACAATGTGCCAGTAGTTGGTAAATCAGAAGTAAGAAGAAGTAGAGATATGCACTGGTTGCGTATTGATAGATACTACTCATCTGATGATACTTTTGCAGGTGATGTAGAAACAAAAGAGAATATTTCTGGTTTAATGGATTCTATAGATACTTTTGATGCTATGGAAGATCCAGCAGAAAATCCTCAGGTTGCATTCCAGCCAGTATTCTGTCAGCACTGTAACCACGCACCTTGTGAAACTGTTTGTCCAGTTGCGGCAACATCACATGGTCGTCAAGGGCAAAACCAAATGGCTTATAACCGTTGTGTAGGTACTCGTTACTGTGCAAACAACTGTCCTTATAAAGTACGTAGATTTAACTGGTTCCTTTATAATAAGAATGATGAGTTTGATTATCATATGAATGATGATCTTGGACGTATGGTGTTAAACCCAGATGTTAACGTTCGTTCTAGAGGAGTTATGGAGAAATGTTCTTTATGTATCCAAATGACACAAGCTACTATCCTTAACGCTAAGCGTGAAGGTCGTCCAGTTAATAAGGATGAGTTCTACACAGCATGTACAGAAGCGTGTGGATCTGGAGCAATGGTGTTTGGAGATGTTAACAATGAAGAAGATACAGTTGTTCAATTAAAAGAGGATGACAGAATGTATCACTTATTAGAGCACGTTGGTACTAAGCCAAATGTATTCTATCAAGTTAAAGTAAGGAATACAGAAAAATAATATTAATTAAGAAACAAGATAAAGGATATGTCGTCTCATTACGAAGCACCCATTAGAAAACCTTTAATTATAGGTGACAAAAATTATCACGATGTAACAGTTGATGTTGCAAAGCCAGTGGAAGGCAGGGCTAACAAACAATGGTGGATTGCATTCACTATTGCGCTTGCCGCTTTCCTTTGGGGTGTTGGTTGTGTCGCTTATACTGTAGGAACAGGTATTGGAACTTGGGGATCAAATAAAACAGTAGGCTGGGCGTGGGATATTACCAACTTCGTTTGGTGGGTAGGTATCGGTCACGCAGGTACACTTATTTCGGCGGTACTATTATTATTCCGTCAAAAATGGAGAATGGCAATTAACCGTTCGGCAGAGGCAATGACCATTTTCTCTGTAATACAGGCAGCAATGTTCCCTGTATTCCACATGGGTCGCCCTTGGTTAGCTTACTGGGTAATGCCTATACCAAATCAATTTGGTTCATTATGGGTAAACTTTAACTCACCACTACTTTGGGATGTATTTGCAATTTCTACTTACTTATCTGTATCGCTAGTTTTCTGGTGGACTGGTTTGCTTCCTGATTTTGCAATGCTACGTGATAGAGCTATTACTCCGTTTACAAAAAGAGTTTACTCTATATTAAGTTTTGGATGGACTGGTAGAGCTAAAGACTGGCAACGTTTTGAAGAGGTTTCTCTTGTGCTTGCTGGATTAGCAACACCTCTTGTACTTTCAGTACACACAATTGTATCATTTGACTTTGCCACTTCGGTAATACCAGGATGGCACACAACTATACTTCCGCCTTACTTCGTTGCGGGAGCGATTTTCTCAGGATTTGCAATGGTAAACACACTGCTTATTATAATGAGAAAATTATCTAATCTTGAAGCATATATTACAATTCAACATATTGAGTTAATGAACATCATTATTATGATTACAGGTTCTATTGTAGGTGTAGCCTATATTACAGAGCTTTTCATAGCATGGTATTCTGGTGTTGAGTATGAACAGTATGCTTTCCTTAATAGAGCAACAGGACCTTACTGGTGGGCTTATCTTTTAATGATGACATGTAATGTGGTTTCTCCGCAGGTAATGTGGTCTAAAAAGATTAGAACTAGTATTATGGCTTCGTTTATAATATCACTTGTTGTAAATATTGGTATGTGGTTTGAGCGTTTTGTAATTATTGTTACATCACTTCATAGAGATTACTTACCATCATCATGGACTATGTTCCAACCTACATTTGTAGATGCTGGTTTCTTTATCGGTACTATTGGTTTCTTCTTTGTATTATTCTTACTTTACTCTAGAAGTTTCCCAGTAATTGCACAAGCAGAGGTTAAATCAATTATGAAGACTTCTAGTGAGACATATAAGAAACAAAGAGAAAACAATTCACATTCAGAAAATCATTAAGAGATCATGAGTAATAAAGTTATACATGTTTTATACAATGATGATGATATCCTGATGGATGCAGTAAAGGAAACACGCGCTGCTCATCATCACATTGAAGAGGTTTATACACCATTCCCAGTACACGGTTTGGATAAAGCCATGGGACTTGCTCCTACAAGATTAGCTATTGCTTCGTTCTTATATGGTTTAGTTGGTTTAAGTGTAGCGACAACAATGATGCGTTACATGATGATTATTGACTGGCCTCAAGATATTGGTGGTAAGCCTAGTTTTAGTTATATAGAGAATATGCCGGCATTTGTACCGGTAATGTTTGAGATGACAGTATTTTTTGCTGCTCACTTAATGGTTATTACTTTTTATATGAGAAGTAAATTATGGCCATTTAAAGAAGCTGAAAATCCTGATGTAAGAACTACGGATGATCATTTTTTAATGGAAGTTGCTGCTCACGGAGACGAGGATCAGTTAGTTTCATTCTTTGAGAACACAGGAGCTGTGGAAGTAAAAGTAATTGAAAAGCATTAACAGATTATGAAAGCGTTATATAAAACAGCATTATTGGTAATTGTAGCATCGGTATTTACAGGCTGCTTCGATAAGTCAGCACCGAATTACCAGTATTTCCCGAATATGTATGAGCCAGTACCATATGAAACTTATGGAGAAACTTCGGCTTTTGCTAATGGAAAAGAAGGACAACTTCCTGCAGAAGGTTCTATACCTAGGGGGTTCACTCCATACGAATATGATGATACTACAGAAGGATATAACCTTGCAAAGGCTGAGCTTATGTCTCCACTAGATTCTACTATGATAGATACTGATAGAGCTAAAGAATTGTATACTATATACTGTTCTATCTGTCACGGAGATAAAGGTGATGGTAAAGGAAACCTTGTGAAGAGAGAAAAATTTCTTGGTGTACCTAACTATAAAGATAGAGATGTTACCGAGGGAAGTATTTACCATGTAGTAACTTATGGGTTAAATTCAATGGGGTCACATGCAAACCAATTATCTCAAGAAGAGCGTTGGCAAGTTACTGACTACGTGTTGAAGTTAAGGAGTGAATTATAAATTGTAGAACACTGAAAGCATATAATATGTACACATTTTCAAGTAAATTAAAAACTTTTTCCTTAGTCCTGATTGTATTAGGTATGCTTGGGGTAGGTTATAGTTTTTTTACTGCACCAAAAACGGTTGAAGACGTTGAAAAAATATTGGCAGCAGAGAGCGCACACGGTGGTCATCACGGTGATGCTGATCATCACGATGCTGCGGCAATGAGTGAGGATGCACACGGTCATGATGCACACGGACATGAAGGTCATGATGCACATGCAGCAGCTTCAGATAGTCATGGTGCTAAAGATCATAATGCAGAAGAAATACATCATGATGAGCATCATGAGCATTTAGAGCATGTATTACACCAATTACAAAATAAGCCTTGGGCAGCATTATACGTAGCAGCTTTATTCTTTGGATTACTTTCTTTAGGAGCATTAGCTTTCTATGCAATACAAAATGCAGCACAAGCAGGATGGTCTCCTGTATTATTTAGAGTAATGGAAGGTATATCAGGTTATCTTTTACCTGGTATGGTTATTATTCTTCTAATATTAGTAGCAGGAGTAATGGGATGGCATCACTTATTCATCTGGATGGATGAAACGGTTGTTGCTGACGATCATCTAATTCAAGCTAAGTCAGGGTACCTTAATGGTCCTTTCTTCCTTATAAGAGCTGTAATCTTTATGGCAGGATGGGTATTATACCGTCAATATTCTAGAAAGAACTCTTTAGCACAAGATGATGCTACTGATAATACATACTACAAGAAAAACTTCAAAGCATCAGCTGGATTCTTAGTATTCTTTATAGTGTCTGAGTCTATTATGTCTTGGGACTGGATTATGTCGGTTGATCCGCACTGGTTTAGTACACTATTCGGATGGTATGTATTCGCAAGCTTCTTTGTATGTGGTATTACTACTATTGCTTTAGTAACAGTATACCTTAAAGGTAAAGGTTACTTAGAGTATGTAAACACAAGTCATATACACGATTTAGCTAAGTTTATGTTCGGTATCAGTATTTTCTGGACGTACCTTTGGTTCTCTCAATTTATGCTTATGTGGTATGCTAATATACCCGAAGAAATTGTTTATTATGTAACACGTATAGAGCAGTATAACTTACCATTCTTTGGTATGGTTGCAATGAACTTCTTGTTCCCTGTACTTATACTTATAAACACTGACTTTAAACGTCTTTCTTGGATTATAGTTATGGCGGGTATTGTTATCCTTTCTGGTCACTATATTGATTTCTTCAATATGATTATGCCTGCAACAGTAGGAGATCAGTGGTATATTGGTGTAGGTGAGATTTCATCTGTATTATTATTCTTAGGATTATTTATATTTGTTGTCTTTACAACGCTAACAAAAGCACCTCTTTTAGCGAAACGTAACCCGTTAATAGAAGAGAGTAAGCATTTTCATTATTAATATTTAAAGAAATAAACAAATGACGAGTTTATTGATAATTGCAGTTTTAGTATTATTAGGTATTGCAATATGGCAATTAACTAAAATATTCCATCTTACTCAATTAGGAGCGGCAACTGGTGACGAAAATACTGAGGTTGCTAATGATAAGGATAATAATGTTAATGGTTACTTGATGTTTGCTTTTGTAGGCTTCATCTATATTTTTACAATTTATTCTCTTATTAAGTGGGGTCATTTAGTACTTGGTACTCCTGCTTCAGAGCATGGTGCACAGTATGACACATTAATGTCTATCTCTATGTGGCTTATCTTTACAGTACAAACTATAACACAGTTTTTACTACACTTCTTTTCGTTTAAATACAGAGGAAGTAAGGATAGAAAAGCATATTATTTAGCAGATAACGATAAGTTAGAGTTTATATGGACTATTATTCCAGTTATTGTACTAACGGTTCTTATTCTTTACGGACTATATGCTTGGAATGATATCATGTTTGTTGATGATGAAAAAGAAGAAGCTTTATATGTTGAAGTGTATGCTAAGCAGTTTGGTTGGGAAGTACGTTACCCTGGAGAGGATGGCGAACTAGGTAAGGCAAATGTTAGATATATAAAAGGTGTTAATACAATGGGTGTAGACATGTCTGACCCTAATGCACAGGATGATATTACTGCTACTGAATTACACTTACCAAAGGGTAGAAAGGTAGTTTTCCAATTCCGTTCTCAAGATGTATTACACTCTGCATATTTTCCTCACTTTAGAGCGCAAATGAATGTAGTTCCAGGTATGGTAACACAGTTTGCATTCACTCCAATTCTTACAACAGAGGAGATGCGTGACGATACTGATATAGTTACTAAAGTGTCTAATATTAATAGTATCAGATCTAAGAAAAGTGCTGAGCTAATTGCTAAAGGAGAATCTGCTTTAGATCCTTATGAGTTTGATTATTTATTACTATGTAACAAGATATGTGGTGCTTCTCACTACAACATGCAAATGAAAGTTGTTGTTGATGAAGAGGCTGACTTTAACACTTGGTTAGAGGATAAGAAAACACTTGGAGCAACTGTAAAAGGTACTGAAGAAGAAGCTAAAGAAGAAGTAGAAGTACTAGAGGTTCTACCTCCAGCTCCTATGGATACTATTGTTGAGACTGAAGAAATGATAATCATCGATTCAACAAAAGTAGAAGAGGTAGTAGCTAAACACTAATAAGAAAATAATCTTTTTTAATATATTTCAAATTAAAAAAATATGTCAGCAGTAGGACAAGAAATACACGGTGAGCATGATGCTCATGATCACCATCATAAAGAAACTTTTATAACAAAGTATATCTTTAGTATCGATCATAAGATGATTGCTAAGCAATATCTTATTACAGGTATCATTATGGGTATTATTGGTATTATGATGTCAATATTATTCCGTATGCAAATTGCTTGGCCAGAAGAGTCGTTTACGATTTTTAAGGTGCTTTTAGGTGACGATTTTGCTCCTAATGGAGTTATGCGTAATGATATTTATTTAGCTCTTGTTACAATACATGGTACTATAATGGTATTCTTTGTATTAACAGCAGGTTTGAGTGGTACTTTTAGTAACCTTCTTATTCCATTACAAATTGGAGCTAGAGATATGGCATCAGGTTTTATGAACATGATATCATATTGGATGTTTTTCCTTTCTTCTGTAATAATGATAATATCATTATTTGTTGAAGCAGGACCTGCATCTGCTGGTTGGACAATATATCCGCCATTAAGTGCATTACCACAAGCAATTGGTGGTTCAGGTGCTGGTATGACGCTTTGGTTAGTGTCTATGGCAATATTCATTGCTTCATCATTAATGGGATCACTTAACTATGTTGTTACAGTTATCAACTTAAGAACAAAAGGTATGTCTATGACTAGACTACCATTAACAATATGGGCATTCTTTATTACTGCCGTAATTGGTATTGTATCTTTCCCAGTTCTTTTATCTGCTGCATTACTGCTTATATTTGATAGAAGTTTTGGTACATCTTTCTTCCTTTCTGATATTTTCATTGCAGGAGAAGTATTACATTATCAAGGTGGTTCGCCAGTATTATTTGAACACCTTTTCTGGTTCCTTGGTCACCCTGAGGTATACATTGTATTATTACCAGCATTAGGTATTACATCAGAAATTATTGCAACTAACTCACGTAAGCCAATTTTTGGTTACCGTGCCATGATTGCTTCTATATTAGCAATTGCATTCCTTTCTACAATTGTATGGGGTCACCACATGTTCGTTTCAGGTATGAATCCATTCTTAGGTTCAGTATTTACCTTTACAACATTACTTATTGCGATTCCATCTGCTGTAAAAGCATTTAACTATATTACAACATTATGGAGGGGTAACTTGCAGCTTAATCCTTCAATGCTATTCTCTATAGGTCTTGTATCTACATTCATCACGGGTGGTTTAACAGGTATTATACTTGGAGATAGTACACTAGATATTAATGTACACGATACTTACTTTGTAGTTGCTCACTTCCACTTAGTAATGGGTATCTCTGCACTATATGGTATGTTTGCTGGTATCTACCACTGGTTCCCAAGAATGTTTGGTAGAATGATGAATAAGAATCTTGGTTATATTCACTTCTGGGTAACTGTAGTGTGTGCTTACGGAGTATTCTTCCCAATGCACTTCATCGGTATGGCAGGTCTTCCAAGACGTTACTATACTAACACGGCATTCCCATTATTTGACGATTTACAAGATGTTAACGTACTAATTACAATATTTGCTATTGTAGGTGCAGCATTCCAGATAGTATTCTTATGGAACTTCTTCTACAGTATCTTTAGAGGTAAGAAAGCGCCAATGAACCCATGGAGATCTAATACTCTTGAGTGGACTGCTCCGGTAGAGCATATACACGGTAACTGGCCAGGTGAAATTCCAGAAGTACACAGATGGCCTTACGATTACAGTAAGCCAGGTCATGATGATGACTTTGTGCCTCAAAACGTTCCTATGAAAGATGGTGAAGAAGAACTTCATCACTAAAATATCTTTCACGATATAAAAAAGCCTCTCCATTTGGAGAGGCTTTTTGTTTGTTATAAATACAATATCTTTATATAAAAATGAAGTATGCAGAGTAAATCAGAAGCCACCTTTAGGATAAACGAATCTCAAAATCAGTTTGAGTTAGAGATAAATGGTGTCATTGCTTTTTTAGAATATTATAGAGTAGAGGATAAGATATTTGTTACCCATACCGAAGCACCGCAAGAGCTTAGAGGTACAGGTGCTGCTTCAAGTTTGGTGAGTCAGACATTGCAGTATGTAAGAGATAATAAGCTTACTGTAGTACCGCTATGTTCTTATGTTGCAAAGTATATCGATAACCATCCTGAATAGTATAGTATACTAGGCGAAGGTTATCAGATGTAATTACTCATTTTTCAAGTATATTTGTGCTATGAACGAAAATTTAGACCCGACCAATACTAATTATAATCCCGAAGAGCTTGATCTTGATAAAAAATTAAGACCGCTCTCGTTTGACGATTTTGCAGGTCAGGATCAGGTGTTAGAAAACCTAAAAGTATTTGTAGAAGCAGCTAATTTAAGAGGTGAGGCTTTAGATCATACCCTTTTTCATGGTCCTCCAGGATTAGGTAAAACAACTTTGGCGAATATCTTAGCTAATGAGTTAGAGGTGGGAATCAAGATAACATCAGGACCTGTTTTAGATAAACCAGGAGATCTTGCAGGGTTGCTTACAAACCTTGATGAACGTGATATTTTATTTATAGATGAAATTCATCGTTTAAGTCCTATAGTAGAAGAATACTTGTATTCGGCTATGGAAGATTTTAGAATAGATATTATGATAGAATCGGGACCTAATGCGCGTTCTGTGCAAATAGGTTTAGAGCCTTTTACACTTGTAGGAGCAACTACACGTTCAGGATTGCTAACATCGCCTATGCGTGCTCGTTTTGGTATATCGAGTAGGTTACAATATTATACTACCGAGTTGCTTACTACAATTGTGCAACGTAGTTCGGCTATACTAGATATGCCTATTACTATGGAGGCAGCAATAGAAATAGCTGGACGCAGCCGAGGTACACCCCGTATTGCAAATGCACTGCTGCGTCGTGTTAGAGATTTTGCTCAGATAAAAGGAAACGGTAAGATAGATATTGAGATAGCACGTTATTCGCTTAAAGCATTGCATGTAGATGCACATGGGCTTGATGAAATGGATAATAAAATCCTTACCACAATAATAGATAAGTTTAAAGGTGGGCCTGTAGGGCTTTCTACGCTTGCTACAGCAGTGTCAGAGAGTAGTGAAACAATAGAAGAGGTGTATGAGCCATTCTTGATACAAGAAGGCTTTATAATGCGTACACCAAGAGGTAGGGAAGTAACAGAGAAGGCGTATAAACACTTAGGTAGAGTTAAGCTAGGAGGTCAAAGCTTATTCGATTAATAATACATCAAATGTTATTGTGTTTAGTTTATTACAGTAACATGATTGTTTATGATAGATAACAAACAGAAATATACTGATTTTATAAAAACCGAAGCTAAACGCCTCGGTTTTCTTTCTTGTGGTATATCTAAAGCTGGTTTTTTAGAAGAGGAAGCTCCTCGATTAGAAAGGTGGTTAAAAGAAAACAAGAATGGACAGATGCAGTATATGGAAAATCATTTTG
Organism: Flavobacterium sp. MedPE-SWcel; assembly: GCA_001874325.1. Classification (GTDB taxonomy): domain Bacteria; phylum Bacteroidota; class Bacteroidia; order Flavobacteriales; family Flavobacteriaceae; genus Flavobacterium. The sequence goes on from MPCW01000003.1 coordinate 138,123, forward strand.
ATAAACGCCTCAACCCAACCTTGCTTGTAGATGGTGCTAAAAGTGTTATTTCGTTACTATTAAACTATTATCCCGAAGCTACTCAGGTAGAAGAAAGCTATAAGATATCCAAATATGCCTATGGTATGGATTATCATTTTGTGATAAAAGAAAAACTTAAAGAGCTATTACACTCTATGCAATCTACAATAGGTGAAGTAGGAGGTAGAGCCTTTGTGGATTCTGCACCTGTACTGGATAAAGCTTGGGCGGCTAAAAGTGGATTGGGTTGGATAGGTAAGCATAGCAATTTATTAAGTAAGCAAGTAGGCTCTTTCTTTTTTATATGTGAACTTATTGTGGATGTAGATTTGGAGTATGACACCGTTACTACCGATCATTGTGGTTCTTGCACAGCCTGTATAGATGCTTGCCCTACAGAAGCAATTGTAGAGCCTTATGTAGTAGATGGTAGTAAGTGTATATCTTATTTTACTATTGAGCTTAAAGATAATTTACCACAAGATATGAAAGGTAAATTTGACGATTGGGCTTTTGGGTGTGATGTGTGTCAAAATGTATGTCCTTGGAATCGTTTTTCTAAACCACATAGTGAACCGTTATTTAATCCGCATCCTGATTTATTGTCGATGACAAAAAAGGACTGGGAAGAAATAACCGAAGATACTTTTAGAGCGGTATTTAAAAAGTCGGCTGTAAAACGAACTAAATTTGAGGGGCTTAAAAGAAATATAGATTTTTTGAAAGAATAGCATTAAAAATTTCTAAATTTCGCGCAGAGAGTTACCTTTGTAAGTCGTCTTAAAAAAATACCACAATGAATCAATACAGTAAACGTAGAGAAGCATTATTGTATCATGCTAAACCCCAGCCTGGTAAGATACAAGTAGTTCCTACAAAAAAATATACTACACAACGAGATTTGTCATTAGCCTATTCCCCAGGTGTTGCAGAGCCTTGTTTAGAGATTGCTAAAGATGTAAATAATGTTTATAAATATACAGCTAAGGGTAACTTAGTTGCTGTAATATCTAACGGTACAGCCGTTTTAGGATTAGGAGATATTGGTCCTGAAGCCTCTAAACCAGTAATGGAAGGAAAGGGCTTGCTGTTTAAAATATTCTCTGATATTGATGTTTTTGATATCGAAGTAGATACAAAAGATATAGACAAGTTTGTAGAGACAGTAAAAAATATAGCACCTACATTTGGAGGTATTAACCTTGAAGATATTAAAGCTCCAGAATCTTTTGAGATAGAAAGAAGACTAAAAGAAGAACTTGATATTCCTGTAATGCACGACGACCAGCATGGTACTGCCATTATATCTTCGGCAGCACTTTTAAATGCAGTAGAGCTTGCAGATAAAAAAATAGATGAAGTGAAAGTAGTTGTGTCTGGTGCTGGTTCGGCAGCAATGGCATGTGCTAACTTATACCTTTTGCTAGGAGTAAAACAAGAAAATATAATAATGTTTGATAAAGATGGTATGCTTGTAAAAAGCCGTGCCGATCTTTCGATATTACAACAAAAATATGCTAAAGATAGCGATGCTTTATCTTTAGCAGAAGCTATAAAGGGAGCTGATGTATTCTTAGGGCTTTCGGTAGGTAATATACTTACACCTGAAATGTTGCTTACTATGAATAGTAACCCTATAGTGTTTGCAATGGCAAACCCTGTGCCTGAAATTGATTATGATCTTGCTATAGCAACTCGCGATGATATTATTATGGCAACAGGTAGATCAGATCACCCTAATCAGGTGAATAACGTACTTGGTTTTCCATATATATTTAGAGGGGCGCTTGATGTAAGAGCTACAAAAATTAACGAAGCCATGAAAATGGCAGCTGTAGTAGCATTAGCCGATTTAGCAAAAGCACCTGTGCCAGAGCAAGTGAATATTGCTTATGGAGAAACGAAGTTAAACTTTGGTAGAGATTATATTATACCAAAACCGTTTGATCCTAGACTTATAGCTGTTGTTCCACCTGCCGTTGCACAAGCAGCGATGGATAGCGGTGTAGCACAAAGTCCAATAAACGATTGGGATAAATATGTAGAGGGACTTTTAGAGCGACTAGGTAACGATAATAAAATGATTCGTTTACTTACTAACAGGGCTAAGACAAACCCTAAGCGTATTATCTTTGCAGAAGCAGATCATTTAGATGTTCTTAAAGCGGCACAAATAGTACATGAAGAGGGAATAGGTAAGCCAATTCTTCTTGGTAGTAAAGAAATTATCGAGGAGTTGATGGAGGAGATAGAATTTAGTATTAGTGATGATATTACAATTATAGATCCTAAAACAGATGAAGAGAAAGGTAAGAGAGAACGTTATAGCGAGGTGTTTTGGAAAACAAGACAACGTCGAGGCTTAACATTATTGGATGCTCAAAAATGGATGCGTGAGCGTAACTATTTTGCAGCAATGATGGTTAACGAAGGAGATGCTGACGCTATGGTTACGGGTTACTCTAGAGGGTATCCGTCGGTGGTTAAGCCGATAATGCAGCTTATAGGTAAGGCGCATGGAGTATCTAAAATTGCGACAACTAATATGATGATGACTAAGCGTGGCCCTATATTCTTGTCAGATACAGCTATTAATTCAGATCCATCAGCCGAAGATCTTGCAAAGATTGCATTAATGACAGCGCGTACGGTAAGAATGTTTGGTATAGAGCCTGTTTTAGCAATGGTTTCATTCTCTAACTTCGGTTCATCATCAGATAAAAGCCCAAATAAAGTTCGTGAAGCAGTAGCGATTTTACATAAAAATCATCCAGATCTTATTGTTGACGGAGAGGTGCAAGCTGATTTTGCTTTGAATTCAGAGATGCATAAAGACAAATTCCCATTTTCTAAATTAGCAGGAAAAAAGGTGAATACTCTTATATTTCCGAACCTAGATGCTGCGAATGTAACGTATAAATTGCTTAAAGAACTTAACAAAGTAGTCTCTATTGGTCCTATTATGCTAGGGATGGATAAGCCCGTGCATATCTTTCAGTTAGGGGCTAGTGTAGAAGAAATGGTGAACATGGCAGCAGTGGCTGTAGTGGATGCTCAGGAGAAAGAAAAACGTTTAAAATTATCTAAACAGAGATAGTGCTCAAGATTAAAGAATTTTAGTATTTTTGGGGAAGATTAAAAAATGACTATGATAGCACATCTTCAGGGAAGACTAGTAGAAAAATTACCTACAGAGGTGGTGATAGATTGTAATGGTGTGGGATATCAGATAAATATATCGTTACATACATTCTCTTTACTACCTAATTCAGAAAACATAAAATTGTTTACTTTCCTTCTAGTTAAGGAAGATTCGCACACGCTTTATGGTTTTGTTGAAAAGTCTGAAAGAGAGCTTTTTAAACTTCTTATATCGGTTTCGGGTGTGGGGGCAGGTACAGCTAGAACGATGTTGTCGTCGTTAGACCCTAAGCAAATTATAAATGCTATTGGTACAGGAGATGTGGCTACTATACAATCAATAAAAGGAATTGGTATTAAAACAGCACAACGTGTTATACTCGATTTAAAGGATAAAGTGTTAAAACTATACGATTTAGAGGAAGTTTCTGTTGCAGGTTACAATACAAACAAAGATGAAGCGTTATCAGCCTTGGAGGTATTAGGCTTTAACAAAAAGATGGCAGAAAAAGCTATAGATAAAATTGTTAAAGTAACTCCCGATGCTAATGTAGAATCAATTATAAAACAAGCATTAAAAAATTTATAATCCTTGGAAACAGAATACTCTAAAGAATTTTATAGTAACTTGAAATATACGCTTTCGGCAATGCTGCTATTTTTTAGTATAGCATCGCAAGCACAAATAACTGATGAAGAGGAAGAGGCGGCAAGAGATACTATAAAAGGTTATAATACAGGTAAGGTAGAAATTTCGAACCCTAGAAGTATAGTAGAGGCTTATACTTATGATCCTGTTACAAACCGTTATATTTATACTAAGAAGTTTGAAGGGTTTAATATAAATCACCCTATTATACTTACTCCAGAACAGTATGATGAGTTAGTATTACGTGAATCAATGCGTGAGTACTACCAGCAAAAATCTAGAGCAATTGACGGTAAGGGTAGTGAAGAGGAGCAGAGAGATCTTTTACCTCGTTATTATGTTAACTCTAAATTCTTTGAAACAGTTTTTGGAGGTAATACTATTGATGTAAGACCACAGGGATCTGTAGAGATGGATCTTGGAGTGCGTTTTACAAAGCAAGATAATCCATCTTTATCACCAAGAAATAGAAGTACTTTTACATTTGATTTTGATCAACGTATTAGTATGAGCCTTCAAGGTAAGGTGGGTACTAAGTTAGCAGTTACAGCTAATTATGATACAGAGTCTACATTTGCTTTCCAGAATTTAATTAAATTAGAATATACACCTACAGAGGATGATATTATCCAAAAAATAGAAGTAGGTAATGTTAGTTTCCCATTATCAAATTCTTTAATACGAGGAGCACAAAGTCTTTTTGGGGTTAAAATGCAATTGCAATTTGGTAAAACTACTTTTACAGGAATATTCTCAGAACAAAAATCGCAAACAAAAACAGTAACTGCCGAAGGTGGTGGAACTGTTCAAGATTTTGAAATTTTCGCATTAGATTATGATGCGGATAGACACTTCTTCCTTTCGCAATATTTCAGAAATCAATATGACTATGCAATGCGAAGCTACCCTCTTATTAGTAGTAGAGTACAGATTACTCGTATGGAAGTTTGGGTGACTAATAGACAAAATAGAATAAACGCTACAGAGAATAACTCTAGAAATATTATTGCTATTCAGGATTTAGGTGAATCGCAACTTACAAAATTTACAGTTGAAGGTAATACGGGACAAGATTACACAGAGGAAACAGTAGGTTTTGCTGATTTTACTGCTGCAGGATTCTTTAATGTTGCACCAAATACACCACCAGATAATACGAATAACAAGTTAAACCCAGAGGTAATTGCTTCAGGGGGTGGTTGGTTAGCGCCTAGTATAAGAGAAATTGTAACGGTTTCTAACTCTAGTTTTACAAATGGACTGGATGCCAATGAAGGTAGAGATTATTCTAAGCTAGAGAATGCTCGTAAACTATCCACAAACGAATATACTTATAACGCTCAATTAGGTTATATATCACTTAATCAACGTTTAAATAATGACGAAGTTTTAGCGGTAGCCTATCAATATACTATTGGAGGAGAAGTGTATCAAGTAGGTGAATTTGGTACAGATGGTGTTGACGCAACTGTTGTAGGTGATGATGTGGATGGAAATACAGAAACAATTGCTACGCAGAGTTTGATACTTAAAATGCTGAAAAGTAACTTGGTTAATGTAAATGAACCAGTTTGGGATATCATGATGAAGAATATTTATCAGGTACCTGGGGCTTATCAGCTGTCTCAAGAAGATTTTCGTTTTAATATCTTGTATACAGATCCTTCGCCGTTAAATTATATTACACCAGCACCAGCTACACCAGGTAACCCTTCTATACCATTACCAGCTGATGTTGCCGATACTCCATTAATGCGAGTGTTTAACTTAGATAGATTAAATTATACAAATGACCCTCAGGTAGGAGGAGACGGTTTCTTTGATTTTGTACCAGGGGTTACTATAGATACTCAGTATGGACGAGTAATGTTTACTACTGTAGAGCCTTTTGGAGAATATCTATTTAATAAATTATCTACAGATGACCCTACAGAGGAATATGATAATGACGATGATGAAAGCACATTTAATGCGAATCAGAAACGTTATGTATATCGTAGTTTATATAAAACTACAAATGCTGATGCATTGCAGGATAGTCAGAAGAATAAGTTTCAGTTAAAAGGGCGTTTCAAATCTACAGGAGGTAACGGTATATCTTTAGGAGCATTTAATGTTCCACAGGGATCTGTTGTTGTTACTGCTGGAGGCCGTACACTTGTAGAAGGAACAGACTATACTGTGAACTATCAATTAGGTAGAGTACAAATATTAGATCCTTCGTTGCAAAACTCGAATACTCCTGTTGAAGTTTCAGTAGAAAATAATGCTACTTTTGGGCAACAAACAAGGCGTTTTGCAGGATTTAATATAGAGCATAAGTTTACAGACAAGTTCTTAGTAGGAGCTACTTTATTGAATATGTCTGAAAGACCATTTACACAAAAAACAAATTACGGACAAGAGTCAGTGAATAATACTATTTTCGGACTAAACACAGCTTATGCTACAGAGGTACCATTCTTTACACGACTGGTTAATAAGTTGCCAAACTTAGATACCGATGTGCCTTCTAATATTTCATTTAGAGGAGAAATTGCTTATTTAAAACCGGGAGCATCTAAAGCAGATCAGTTTGGAGGAGAAGCTACTACATATGTAGATGATTTTGAAGGATCGCAGACAAATATAGATATGCGATCGGCGCAAGGGTGGACACTGTCAAGTGCACCAGTTACCGTGTTTGATAATGACATAGTCCCTAATGATAATTTAGAGTATGGTTATAAAAGAGCAAAATTAGCTTGGTATAGTATTGACCCAATATTTTATAGTACTCAACGTCCAGGAGGTATTAGTCCGCAAGATCTTTCGTTTAACCAAACGAGACGTGTATATTATAATGAGCTTTATCCAGCTACTGATGTAGCAATAGGACAAACTACGGTTGTAAATACATTAGACCTTAGTTATTATCCACAAGAACGTGGGCCTTATAACTATAACCCATTAGCACAAGCCGATGATAGTTTTACAGAATTAGAAGCTGAAACAAACTGGGCGGGTATAATGCGTTCTATAAATTCAACTAATTTTGAACAAACAAATGTAGAGTATATCCAGTTTTGGGTACTTGACCCTTATGATGGAACACCAGGTGTTGCAGATCCTGATAATACAGGTACATTAGAAATAAATCTTGGTGAAATATCTGAGGATGTGTTAAGAGATAATAGAAAACAGTATGAGAATGGTTTACCTGGTGTAGGTAGCACTCAGCCTGTATTTAGTAGTGCATGGGGAGATGTTCCTGTGTCACAATCATTAATTTACGCTTTTGATACTGATGGTGGAAATAGAGAATTGCAAGATGCAGGTTTTGATGGATTAACAGATGATGAAGAAGCAGTCAAATTCCCAGGGTTTAACCCAGAAGATCCTTCAGCAGATAACTATCAATTCTACTTAGCAGCAGATGGTGATGTACTTAATAGGTATAAAAATTATAATGGAACAGAAGGTAACTCTCCTGTAGATGTAGGTGATAATGATAGAGGTTCTACTACACTTCCTGATACTGAGGATGTGAATAGAGATAATACCATGAATACGATTGATGCTTACTATAGATATAAAGTGCCTATTGGGCCTAATGCTATTGTAGGGCAAGATTATCTTGTAGATGTAAGACCATTTACAAATGTAGAATTACCTAATGGTGATAATGCTAGTGGTAGATGGTTATTGTATAAAATTCCTATTGATGGACCATTACGTGAAGAGGTAGGAGGAATTAGCAGTGTACGTTCTATTCGTTTTATGAGAATGTTTGTTACAGGGTTTAAACGTGATATTACACTACGTTTTGGAGCATTAGATCTTGTTCGTGGAGAGTGGAGAAGGTTTACAAATACATTAGACCCGCAAGAGACAAATGAGCAAGATGAATTAGATAATACAGGTTTTGATGTTGTAGCACTTAATATACAAGAAAACGGAGATCGTTTTCCTATTCCTTATGTAACACCGCCAGGGGTACAAAGAGAACAGTTGTATAATAATAATGCTATTATTAATCAAAATGAGCAATCACTTTCATTACGAGTATATTCAGCAGATGGAGCTGGAGATGGAGGGCTTGAGCCTAATGATTCTCGTGCGGTATTTAAAAATGTAAACGTAGATATGCGTCAGTACAAAAAACTAAGAATGTTTTTACATGCTGAAGCACTTCCTACAGATACTACGCCATTGCTAGATGATGAGATGAAAGCTTTCTTACGCTTTGGTAATGACTTTGTAGATAATTTCTATCAGGCAGAAATTAAACTAAGAGTTACAGGGCAAAATGAAAGAACTGCGGAACAGGTATGGCCAAAAGAAAATGAAATAAACTTACCGTTAGACGCGCTTACAAAATTAAAAATTGCAGTATTAAACGGTACAGCACCAGCACCTGATGCACTAGGGATAGTTTATGTAGAGCTTAATGAACTTAATCCAGGTTCTGACCCTGATAACAGAATACGTATTGGTATAAAAGGTAACCCTAATTTTGGGTACATTAGAACATTAATGTTAGGTGTGAAAAATGGTTATTTACCGGGAGAAGTGGGGGCTAAAAATTTAAGAGGAGAGGTTTGGTTTAATGAGCTTCGTCTTAGTGATATGGATAATAATGGTGGTATGGCTGCTGTTGCTAATGTAGATGCTAATTTTGCTGATTTTGCTACAGTGTCTGCAACAGGAAGTATTAGTACAATAGGTTTTGGTACAATAGAACAAGGCCCTAATGAAAGAAGTAGAGAAGATACTAAGCAGTATGATCTTGTTACTAATGTTAATCTAGGTAAACTACTACCTAAGAAATGGGGGATTGTTTTACCGTTTAACTATGGTGTGGGTGAAGAGACTATAACACCAGAGTATGATCCGTTCTATCAAGATGTACGTTTAGATCAACTTATAGATGAAACGGATGGTGAGGCTGAAAAAGAAAACTTAAGAAATAGAGCTATAGATTATACTAAGCGAAGAAGTATAAACTTTATAGGGGTTAAAAAAGAACGTGCTCCAGATCAGAAGCAACGTTTTTATGATCCAGAAAATATAACATTATCGTACTCTTATAATCAAACAGATCACCATGATTATGAGATTGAGAATTTATTAGAACAAGATGTTAGAGTTAGTGCTGATTATACTTTTGCATTTAAGAGTAAGCCAATAGAGCCATTTAAGAAAACAGGCTTTATGAAGAAAAGCGATTACTGGAAATTACTTAGAGATTTTAACTTTAACTATCTTCCTACTAACATATCGTTTAGCTCTAATATTATGAGGCAATACAGTAAACAACAATACAGAAATGTAGATGTAGACGGTATTCCTATTAACCCACTATATAGAAGAAATTACTTCTTTAACTATCAGTATGGTTTAAATTATAACATTACGAAAGCACTTAAGTTTAACTATACAGTAGCGACTAGTAATATAGTAAGAAATTATCTAGATGAAGATGGTGCTCCTATAGAGGATTATAATGTTTGGCAAGGCTTCTGGGATACAGGAGAAGCAAATACTCATACACAACAATTTGTATTTAATTACGACTTGCCAATTAATAAAATACCAGCACTTAAGTTTGTAAAGTCTACTTATACCTACTCAGGGACGTATAACTGGCAACGTTCATCTGATGCATTATCGCAAGTTGTAGATGAGAATAACTTTACATATCAATTAGGTAATACAATACAGAATTCGAGCTCACATAAGCTAAACGCAGCCTTTAATATGGATACGTTTTATAAGTATATAGGACTTGGAGCTAAAAAGAAAAAGCCTAGAAATGCAGTTCCAAAAGGGCCGCCAAGACCAGGGCAAAAAATTAAGTCTGAAAAGAAATCTTCTGATGGAGGTAATATTTTCTTAGATGGATTAGTAGGTGTAGCAACAAGTGTTAAAAATATTCAAGTTAATTATACCGAGACTAGTGGTACAGCATTACCAGGTTTCTTGCCAAGTGTAGGTTTCTTAGGTACATCAAAACCAACATTAGGATTTATCTTGGGTAGTCAAGATGCTGATGTAAGATATGAAGCAGCTAAGAATGGTTACCTTACTAATTACCCTGAGTACAATCAGAACTTTACACAAGTAAAAACACAGTTACTTAATATTACAGCATCTATAAGTTTATTCCCTGATTTGAAAATAGACCTTACTGCTGATAGGTCTAAGTCAGACAATTACTCTGAGCAATATGATGTTAGTGATGGAGTGTATAATGCACGATCTCCATATAGTTATGGTAACTTCCAGACATCTACAATTCTAATTAAAACAGCATTTAAAGCAAGTGATGTTAATGGGTCTGAGGCATTTGATCAAATGAGGTCAAATAGAATTATAGTTGCAAATAGACTTGCAGAACAGTTTTATGGAACTACAGATTTCCCGAGATATGGAGATGCAGGGCAACCAGCGAGTGATTTTAGTGATGCAAATATTGGATACCCTGTAGGCTTCGGTAAAAACAGTCAAAGAGTATTATTGCCTTCTTTCCTTGCAGCATACTCTGGGCAAGATGCAGGTAAGGTTTCAACAAGCCCTTTCCGTGATACACCATTACCTAACTGGGTAGTTAAATATACGGGGCTTATGCGTTATAAGTTCTTTAAAGAAAGATTTAGAAGATTTTCTATTCAGCATGGTTATAGAGCATCATATAATATTAATGCATACCGTTCTAACTTTGAATATGACCAGAACCCTACAGGGCAAGATAATGATGGTGTAGGTAACTTCTATTCAGAGCATATTATATCAAACATTAACCTTTCAGAGCAGTTTAACCCACTTATAAGGATAGACTTCGAGATGAAGAACTCTATTAAGATATTAGCAGAGGTTAGAAAAGATAGAACACTGAATATGAGTTTTGATAATAACTTATTAACAGAGGTGAAAGGAAATGAATATATCATTGGTTTAGGATATCGTATAAAAGATGTTAGAATTAACTCTAGCCTTGCAGATAACCCAACTAATGTTATTAAGAGTGATATTAACCTTAAGGCTGATTTCTCTTTAAGAAAGAATGAAACTATAGTACGTTATTTAGATTATGATAATAATCAGCTTGGTGGAGGACAAAATATATGGTCTATTAAGTTTACAGCAGATTACTCGTTTAGTAAAAACCTTACTGCGATATTCTACTATGATCATTCGTTCTCAAAAGCGGTTATATCTACATCATATCCATTAACAAATATCCGTACAGGCTTTACCCTGAGATATAATTTTGGAAATTAATTGATGTGATTCATTTTATAATTATCGTATTTAAACATACATTTGCTGAAAATAAATAACAAACAACATGAATATACCTGCAGAATTAAAGTACACTAAAGACCACGAGTGGGTTAAAATAGAAGGAGATGTTGCAACAATTGGTATTACTGATTTTGCTCAGAAAGAATTAGGAGATATTGTATATGTAGAGGTGGAAACACTAGATCAAACACTTGATAAGGATGAAGTTTTTGGTACAGTAGAAGCAGTAAAAACAGTATCAGATCTTTTCTTGCCTTTAACAGGTGAAGTTATAGAATTTAATGAAGAGCTTGAAACTACACCAGAAAATGTAAACAACGATGCTTATGGCGAAGGTTGGATGGTTAAAGTTAAGTTTACTAATACTGATGAAGTAGGAGAGCTGTTAAGTGATGAGCAGTATAAAGAATTGATTGGTGCGTAATATCTATTTCTGGGCTGCTATAGCATGGACGTTACTTGTAACGGTTTTATGTTTAGTGAGTACAGAAAATTTAGGGGAGGTTAATAAATTTGAGCTTCCTAATAAAGATAAGTACGGTCATTTTGTATTCTATTTTGTGTTTACCTTATTGTGGTATGCTTACTTTAAGTTGAGAGGTAAAATGACTCTTAGGCGTATGAAGTTTTTGGCAATGTTTTTTGCTTTTTTATACGGTACACTAGTAGAGATATCGCAAGGGTTATTTACCCAAGGTAGAGAAGCCGATGTTATGGATATTGTGTTTAATACTCTAGGTAGTATAGCAGCAATATTTTTGGTATGGTTAATACAAAAGAGTAAAAAATAATATATTATCCCTCCGCTATAAACGGAGGGATATTTTTTTATATCATGTTATTATGGAGTTAAAGCAATATCTAGATTCGACTTATTTAAAAACAGCTACACAAGCAGAGCTTACTGAGGCCGAAAATTTAACGGTTGTAAATACTATTGTGGACGAAGCAATACAAGAGCAGTTTAAACTTGTAATGATTCGACCAGAAATGGTAAAACTGGCAAAAGAGAAAATAACAACTGCTAATGTAAAAGTAGGGGTAGGAACTGTTATCGATTTTCCTGAGGGTAGAGGTGCGCTTCAAGAAAAACTACAAGAGGCCGAAAAAGCAATTGCAGATGGGGTTGACGATTTAGATTTTGTAGTAGATTATACTTCTTTTAAAGCAGGTAAAATTGCAGATGTTAAAGAGCAAGTGTTAGCTTGTACAAAGTTGGGTTTAGCGAATGATAAGATTGTGAAATGGATAATAGAGGTGGCGGCATTAAACAATCAGCAGATAGTACGGTTGAGTGCTTTAATTAAAAACGTAGTGCTTTCTAATTTTGAAGAAGAACATTATCAATCTGTTTTTGTAAAATCATCTACAGGTTTTTATAAAACAACGGATGGGCAGTCTAATGGAGCTACGGTACCAACTATTAAGTTGATGCTAGAAAATTCATTTCCGTTATCTGTAAAGGCAGCAGGAGGGGTTCGTACCTATGAAGAGGCTATGCAAATGATAACACTAGGTGTAAAAAGAATCGGTACATCATCGGCTAAAGCAATTGTGAGTGATGGTAATGCTAGTGATGGATATTAATTTATCGTATCTATATAAATAAAAAGCCTTCTTGTGTACACAAGAAGGCTTTTCCTTTCATAGCAATTCTCCCAAATTTATCATTATAACAGTAGTTGCATCAACCGTTATATTGTTAAGATGCGCACTTTGTAAAAAGGTTGCGTGCAAAAAATGCTTTTTTTGAAAATTTATTCAAAATTCATTTTAAGATTATTCATGTTGATGAAATGTTTTTTTTAAAGTATCTTTGCGCCAGTTTTTAATTTTCATGAAAATCACCTTGAATAGTACGGAAAATCAAGTTTCTATAAAGTCAATTTTTGCAGATTTTGTCGCAATAACTAAAGCTAGGTTAGCTATTAGTGTTGTGTTTTCATCTGTTGCAGGATATCTCCTTGGCTTTTCTGATGCTTATCCATTTAGCTGGATAACACTTATACTACTTACAATAGGAGGTTATTGTATGGTTGGAGCATCAAATGTTTTCAATCAAATTATAGAAAAAGATCTCGATGCCTTAATGGATAGGACTAAAAATCGTCCTTTACCTTCAGGAGCAATATCAGTGCGTAACGCCTTTTTATTAGGTACAGTATTAACAATATTAGGGGTAGGTATTTTATATAGTATCAATGCTAAGTCGGCAATGTTTGGAGCTATATCCATATTCTTATATGTTAGTATGTACACTCCGTTAAAGAGAATGACATCTCTTTCGGTATTTGTAGGGGCGTTTCCAGGAGCTATACCATTTATGTTAGGATGGGTTGCTGCTACTAACGATTTTGGTATAGAGGCAGGAACACTATTTTTAGTTCAGTTCTTTTGGCAATTCCCTCACTTTTGGGCAATTGGTTGGTTCTTGTTTGACGATTATAAAAAAGCAGGCTTTTTTATGTTGCCTACAGGTAAGAAAGATAAAAAGACAGCATTACAAACAATATTATATACAATTTGGTTAATTATAGCATCATTATTACCTGTTACAGGTTTTACTGGTAGATTACAACTTAGTTATGTTTCGGCAGGAGTTGTATTTTTATTGGGGTTATGGATGTTAGTATATGCTGTGAAGCTGTATAAAGAAATGGATGCAAAAGCAGCACGCAAGCTAATGCTTGTAAGTGTGTCTTATATATCGTTGCTGCAAGTAATATATGTTTTAGATAAATTTATTCGATAAGATATGGAAATGAAAATGTCATTAGAAGAGCATAACGAAAGAAAAGGACGATCGTCAAAAATGTTGCTTTGGTTCGCTATGGTAAGTATGTTTATGATGTTTGCAGGGCTTACAAGTGCTTATGTGGTGAGTACCTCTCGACCAGACTGGCTTAACGAGTTTGTGCTGCCAAATGCTTTCATAATAAGTACAATTGTTATGCTACTAAGTAGTCTAACGTTTCATATGGCAAAAAACGCCATGAAAAAAGGAAATAGATCGGCTACTACAACATTACTTTTAGTAACGTTGGGGCTGGGTGTAACATTTGTTATTGCTCAGTTTTATGGCTTTTCTCAGGTTGTAGCATCAGGGTATTACTTTACAGGTGCCGAGAGTACTGTTACTACATCCTTTTTATATATAGTTGCAGTATTACACCTAGCACACCTGTTTGCAGGTATTATTGTACTATTAGTTGTAATTTATAATCATTTTAAACAAAAATACAATTCATCTCAAACCCTTGGAATAGAGTTAGGTGCAATGTTCTGGCATTTTCTTGATATTTTGTGGGTATATTTGTTTTTGTTTTTCTATTTCTATTAATAGAAAAAAAATGTAAATTTGGGAACTTTTTAACACTTAACACTATATGGCAGCGACAGTTACTACAACAGCTACTACAGGTAAGACTTGGGGCGGAGGAAACGAACCCATGGGAGCGAGTTACGGGAAAATGATGATGTGGTTCTTTATCGTATCAGATGCCCTAACATTTTCTGGATTCCTTGCAGCTTACGGCTTTTCTCGATTCAAATTCTTAGAAACATGGCCAATCGCCGATGAGGTATTTACCCACTTCCCGTTTTTACACGGTGTGGATGCACCAATGTACTATGTTGCATTGATGACCTTTATTCTAATTTTCTCTTCAGTTACAATGGTACTTGCGGTTGATGCAGGACACCAAATGAAGAAAACGAAAGTAGCCGTTTATATGCTACTAACCATTGTTGGAGGTTTTATATTCCTTGGTTCTCAAGCTTGGGAGTGGAAAAACTTTATTAAAGGTGAGTATGGTGCTGTAGAGACTACTGGTGGTGCAATACTACAGTTTGTTGATACGGATGGTAAAAGAGTTAGTCTTGATGATTTTGCTGCTACTATTCCAACTGAAAGAGCTGACGATACAAGAAGTAAAGGTATATGGTTTCAAGATAGTGCTCCTGCAGGTGAATATACTGTTGAGGAAGTAGTAAAAGGTTTTGAAGCACATCCTGATGTTTTAGTAAGAACAGAGTTTATTAAAGAAGATAAAACAAAAACAGTACTTTCACGTGAGGCGTCTCTAGCGAGTTTGCAAGATGCTCAAATCGTAGTGAGAGGTGCAAGTTTGATAAGAAATGAGTATGGGCATAAGCTTTTTGCAAACTTCTTCTTCTTTATTACAGGTTTCCACGGTTTCCACGTATTCTCTGGAGTTGTAATTAATATTCTTATTTTCTTTAATGTTCTTTTAGGAACTTATGAGAAGAGAAAGAGCTATGAGATGGTTGAGAAAGTTGGTTTATACTGGCACTTTGTAGATTTAGTGTGGGTATTTGTATTTACATTCTTCTACCTAGTTTAATTAAAATTAAAAGAAATAAAGATGGGACATTCACACGACGGATCCAATATTAAAAGAATATGGTTGGTTTTTGGAATACTATCAGTTATAACTATCGTAGAGGTTATATTTGGTATTATCAAACCAGACTCATTATATATGACAGACTTGTTAGGTATGAATTTACTTAACTGGTTATTCATCATCCTTACGGTTGTAAAAGCATACTACATTATGTGGGCGTTTATGCACCTTGAGGGAGAAAAAGGAAGTTTAAGGTGGTCTATAGTGGCGCCGTTAGTATTCTTAATTCTCTATTTAGTGTTCATCTTACTTGTAGAAGGGAATTATGTATTTGAAGTGTTTCATAACTCGCCATACAAATGGCATTTTTAAGAAACATATTATTATAAAAAAAGGCGGTTTTTTAAACCGCCTTTTTTTATTTTTGTACTATACATAAAGACTCTTATATGAAAAAGACAATTGTACTTGTCGTTCTGTTTGCCTTACCCATTGTTGCTTACCTTTTTTTTGCTTCTGGAGTTAATACCTTCGCTAAGTTACCTATTGTAACAGCTAATATTAATGAGCTACCAAAAGGGGGAACATTATCTGGTGAACCAATACAGTTGAAAGAAAAAATAACCATACTTGGTTTTCCTGGAAAAGATATTTTATATAATAAAGGGAATGCTTTCAATTTAAATCAAAAAATATATAATAAAAACAGAGAGTTTACCGATTTTCAAATGGTCATGATTGCTCCTGTGGGAACAGAAGATCAGGCTGAACAACTCTTAGTAGAGTTAGGGCAAATCTCAGATATGTCTGGATGGCATTTTCTATTTGTAGCTCCAGATGTACTTTATAACTATTATGAATCTTTACAACTTGTAGGAGATTTAGATGAGAAACTAGGTACAGCTAATGTTTTTATTATCGATAAAGACTTAAATCTTCGCGGTAGAAAAGGAAAGAACATTAAGGGAGAAGAAGAGTACAAGGAGGGATATAATACAATATCTGCTGCCGATCTTCATAATGATATGACGGACGATGTAAGAATTATACTTGCAGAATATCGTTTAGCATTAAAGAAGAACAATAAAAGGAAAATTTAACATTCATGAAGAACAAATCATATATAGGTATATCCTTTATCATCTTGATATTTGGGATATGGGCAGTGCCAAAAATTATTTCAAAATTTCAAAAATCAGACTTGGCTTCTATGGGGCCTGTGCCTTCGTTTGAGTTGACAGATCAAAACAATAAAACAATTACAGATAAAGATTATCTAGGTAAAGTATATGTAGTAGAGTTTTTCTTTTCTACTTGTCCTACTATTTGCCCAAAGATGAATCAGAATATGTTGAAGTTGCAAAAGGAGTACTATGGTAATCCTGAGTTTGGTATAGCATCGGTTACTATTAATCCTGAAAATGATACTCCAGAAGTTTTAAAAGCGCATGCAGAACATTTAGGTGTAAAGCACTTTAACTGGCATTTTTTAACTGGTGATAAAGATTATATTTTTAATCTAGCAATAAGTGGTTTTAACTCATATGCTGGTGAAAATAATAAAGTACCTGGAGGTTTTGAACATTCAGGTCTATTTGCATTAATAGATAAAGATGGTGTTATCCGTTGTAGAAAAGATGAACACGGTAACCCTATTTTATATTATGATGGACTTGCAGACGAAGGTGTGCAGGCAATAAAGGAGGATATTAAGAAGTTATTAGACGAGTAATGGGAGACGCTATAAAAAACAAAGAAGAGAATAAATACAATAAATTAATAGTAGTACTCTCTGTGGTTATACCACTAGCGGTAGCAGCACTATTTGGTGTTAACTTAAAAAAGCTAGGGTTTGATGTAGAACCGCTTTCTTTTTTACCACCTATATATGCTACTGTAAACGGGCTAACAGCTATAGTACTTGTAGCAGCTGTAATGGCTATAAAAAATGGTAAGCAAAAACTGCATGAAAACTTAATGAAGTTTGCTATAAGCTTATCTGTTGCATTCTTAGTAATGTATGTAGCTTATCATATGACATCTGATTCTACTGAGTTTGGAGGAGAAGGAACAATAAAGTATATATATTATTTTATACTGATAACGCATATAATACTTTCTGTAGTAATTATACCTTTTGTGTTGATTACCTATGTTAGAGCGATTACAAAATCGTTTGAGCGACATAAAAAAATTGCAAGAATAACATATCCGTTATGGTTATATGTTGCAGTTACAGGAGTAGTAGTGTATTTAATGATATCACCTTACTATGTACATTAGTAAGATATAAATGAAGTGAGAATGAAAAATGTTGTTTATGTTTTAATGTTGCTATTCACTGCTGTGTCAGTAAATGCACAATGTGCCATGTGTCGTGCAGCATTAGAGAGTAGTGATAGTGGTATAAAGCCAGAGGCGGTTAATGATGGTATCGTGTATCTTATGATATTTCCTTACCTCCTTGTCGCATTAGTAGCTTATGCTATATATAGATTGTTGAAGAAGAAAAAACAGGCTCAAGAAAATTAATTTTACTTGATGTTTAAAATAATTATAACGTGACTATAATTGTTGCGGGAATTTTGTAACAAAATGAGTTGCAATAAGTCTAATGAGTGTGTAGCGGGAGTAGTCTCTGCTATAGATAATTTGAATACCTTTGTAAAATCATCAGCTGACTAATTATGAGAAGCAAAATAACGGCGCTATTTCTACTATTTTTTACTTTGTTTTCTACGCTTTCGCAAGCACAAGTAAAAAAGTGGACACTTCAAGAATGTGTAGAATATGCATTAGAAAATAACATATCTATCAAACGAAGTGAGTTAGATATGAAGTTGTCCGAAATAGATAAAAAAGGTGCTTATGGTAACTTTTTACCTAGGGCTAATTTTAGTGCAAGTCACTCTTGGAATATTGGTCTTGTGGTTAACCCAGTTACCAATACTACACAAAATGCGACTTCAGAATATACTAATGGAGGTTTAAGTACAAGTATTGATATTTATAACGGACTTAGAAATCAAAGAAATCTTCGTCGTGCTAAACTTAATATTTTAGCAGGTCAGTATAATATTAAAAAAATGCAAGAAGATATAGCGCTAAATGTTGCTAACGCTTACTTACAAATTTTATTTAATAGAGAAAACCTAAGAGTACAAAATCAACAATTAACTACAGATTTAATTCAGCAAGAACGATCAAAGCAGTTGTTAGAAGGGGGCTTAATACCTCCTGGTGACTTGCTAGATGTAGAGGCTACAGTAGCAGCGGATAGACAAAAAATTATAGAGGCAGAAAATCAATTGTTAATATCTAGATTGAGCCTTGCACAACTGTTACAAATAGAAGATTTTAGAAACTTTGATGTAGCAGACGAAGAGTATAATAAAGAAGAAAGCGAAGTTTTATTACAAACTCCCGAAGCAATTTATAATAAAGCTAAAGAAGAGCAAACAGTAATAAAAGTAGCACGTGCTAACCTAGAAGTAGCTATGCAAGATGTACTTGTTGCTAAGTCATCCTATCAACCAACATTAAGTGGTTTTTATAGCCTTAATAGTTCGGTAAGCCATAATGATGTTACAAACTTTAGTAACGATCCGGTAACGGGTGAGCCAATTGTGTCATATAGTAATCCAGCTCCTTTTTGGAATCAGGTTTCAGATAATAAAGGGCACTCTTTTGGACTTCAATTATCGATACCAATATTAAATGGATTTTCTGTAAGGAATAGTGTGGAGAGAGCTAAGGTGGCGGTAGAGCGATCTAGACTTACTCTAGAAGAACAAGAACTAGGTTTAGAAAGAAATATTTATACAGCTTATACTGATGCAATAGGAGCTTTAAAGGCTTATGATGCTTCAGTTTCTGCTGCAAAAGCGAGATCACAATCATTAGAATATGCTCAACAACGATATGATGTAGGGCTTATTAATATATTTGATTTTAATCAAGCACAAACATTATCAGTTAGTGCGCAATCAAGCGTAATACGAGCAAAATATGATTTCATCTTTAAGGTGAAAGTTTTAGAGTTTTATTTCGGTATACCAATCATTCAACAACAATAAGCAAAAGAAGCTATGTCAAAAAAAACATTATACTATCTATTAGGAGGTGCAGCACTTATAATAGGAACGTTAATTATATTAAGCAAGTCAGGAGCATTTGGTGATAGGGATGAAAGTAAAGAGGTAGAAATTGCCTCTGTAAAAGCAATAACACTAACAGAAACTGTTTCGGCAACGGGTAAAATACAACCTGAAGTAGAGGTGAAAATGTCATCAGAGGTTTCAGGAGAAATTATAGAACTTCCTATAAAAGAAGGTCAGGTTATAAAAAAAGGACAACTACTGGTTCGTATTAACCCAGATTTATATGAGTCAGGTGTTAGTCGTAGTGCAGCATCACTATCTACAGCAAAGGCTGGGTTAAGTCAAGCAGAAGCACAGTTAAAAGAATCGAAAGCAAATTACGATCGTAATAAAACACTTTTTGATAAAGGTGTGATTTCAAAATCAGAATGGGATAGAATTGTTTCTGCTTATGAGGTAGCACAAGCATCAAAACAATCTGCATACTACGGTGTTCAGAGTGCTGGTGCAACAGTTACTGAAGCGCAAGATAATTTGAATAGAACTACAATATACTCTCCAGTTGATGGTACAATATCTAGACTTGATGCAGAACTTGGTGAGCGAGTAGTAGGTACACAGCAAATGACAGGAACTGAAATATTAAGGGTTGCAAACCTAGATAATATGGAGGTAGAGGTAGATGTAAATGAGAATGATATTGTTAAGATAGAAATAGGAGATCAAGCTAATATAGAGGTTGATGCTTATTTAAAGAAAGTGTTTAAAGGAGAGGTTACAAGTATATCAAACTCGGCAAGTAGTAACCTAACTGCTGACCAAGTAACAAACTTTAAAGTAAAGGTTCGTATCAATAAAGAATCGTATGCTGAAATGACAGAAGGTAAGCCTGCAAACTATTCTCCGTTTAGACCAGGTATGACAGCTACTGTAGATATTATTACAGAAAAGAAAGAAAATATAATTGCTGTGCCTATTAGTGCAGTGGTTGTAAAGTCAGATACTACATCGGTTAAGAAAGATATAATGAAAGAGCTTGAAGACCGTGAGAAGAAAGAAAAAGGAGAAGAAAATACAGATGAGAAATTTGAATGTGTTTTTATAGAAAAAGATGGTGTTGTAGCTTTAAGACCTATTAAAACAGGTATACAGGATGATACAAATATTGAAGTAACGAAAGGGCTTAAAAAAGGCGAAAAGGTTGTTACAGGCCCTTATTCTACCGTTACTAAAGAGCTATCAGCAAACGATAAAGTAAGAGTAAAAGATAAGAAGAAAGAAGATTAACTAGAAAGGATTGATGGGGTTTATTCTTAATATTGAAACAGCAACAAAAAATTGCTCTGTTTCGTTGGCTAAAAACGGTAAAGTTACTGCAATAAGAGAGTTTGCTAGTGAAGGCTATAGCCATGCAGAAAAACTACACGTTTTTATGCAAGAGGTACTTGAAGAAACAAATAGTGCATTTAAAGATCTTGAGGCAATTGCTGTTAGTATGGGGCCAGGGTCCTATACAGGGTTACGTA
Source organism: Flavobacterium sp. MedPE-SWcel (assembly GCA_001874325.1). Classification (GTDB taxonomy): domain Bacteria; phylum Bacteroidota; class Bacteroidia; order Flavobacteriales; family Flavobacteriaceae; genus Flavobacterium. Next base: position 159,214 of record MPCW01000003.1, read on the forward strand.
TAGGAGTTTCTGCAGCAAAAGGACTTTGTTATGCATTAAACCTTCCTTTAATAGCGATTGATACTTTAGAGCTTTTAGCACGTAAAATTCAAATAACAGAAGGTAGTATCATTCCTATGATAGATGCTAGACGTATGGAGGTGTATAGTGCTGTTTTTGATACAAACTACTCTAAAATAATCGATACTAAGGCTGAAATAATTACCGAGGAATCATTTTTAGAATATGAGGGTATTTGTCACTTAGTGGGAGATGGCGCTGAGAAGTGCAAAGAGATACTATCTAATGATCGCTTTGTGTATCATGATAATATTATATACCCATCTTCTAGAGAAATGGCTGCTTTATCTTATGATAAGCAACAAAAAAGCGACACTGTTGATGTCGCTTATTTTGAACCTTTTTATTTGAAAGACTTTGTTATGAATAGATAATCCTTTCTATTAAAGTAACGTACTCATAAAGTTACCTAATTTATTCAGGTCTTTATCTCTACTAGTTTTTATTCTATTCTCTTTCATAAATGCCTTAATCTCTTTTCCTTTTCCAGGAATAAGTTTCATTATTTTCTTTCTGCTTGTTGGCATGTATACAATAGATCCATTGTCTAGTTGAATATAGTATTCAGGACTTTGTTTCTTGTAACGAGCAGGTTTATATTTATCATATCCACCTTTAGCCTCTTCTTCTGGTATGAATTTTATACGCTCACGCTTAAAAATTCTTAAGTTAGAGTTGTCACTAATTAAAACAAGGTAGTTTTGACTCGCTACATTGTCTTTGTTTAGATACTGAACAAAAGTATAATTAGCTTTTTTATTAACAAGCTTAATTAACATGTTGTCTTTTGGCTCTAACACTACGATCTCCTCATGTATTTTTAACTCCATCTCATCAGAGTTAGCATTATACCTTACAAGAGTTATCTCTTTAGAGTCATCAATCTTTGCAGCATTAAACGATTCGATGTAGTATTGGCTACCAGTAGCAGGCTGACTTTCTGCTTTTTTAGTATACATGTACCCTAAACCACCTGATTGGTTTATGTAGGTCTGTTGTTGGGCATTTGCAACTGACATTGCAAATAATGCAGTAATAGCAAGTAATCCTTTAATTTTCATTTTCAATAGTTTTTTAAGAGGTTCAAAAATATAAATAATATCTCTTGTAGCTTAGATTCTTTTGATATTTAACAAAACGATATGTTTTTAAAAATATTATAAGTTCTTTTCAGGTAGGCTTTTAATATTTAAGTCTTGTTGTGGGAATGGTATTTCGATACCCTCTTTATCAAATTCTATTTTTGTGTTTTCTTTAAAGTCAGATAGCATTTGCCAGTAATCCTCATTAGTTGACCATACGAAAATTTGAAAGTTAACAGAGCTATCAGCTAACTCTTTTACACGTATAATTGGTTCAGGATCATTTAATATAGCTTTATCCATAGCTATAATACGTCCAAGCGTGTTTTTTACTTGTTTTATATCACTGTTGTATCCTACACCTATAGTAAGGTCTGCTTTTCTGATAGGTTCTTTAGAAAAGTTTGTGATGTTACCATTAGATAATGATCCGTTAGGAATGAATATTACCTGATTAGTTGTTGTAAGTAGTTTAGTATACAATATTTGTATCTCTGTTACAGTACCACCTTCTCCTTGAGCAGTAATAAAGTCGCCAACACGAAAAGGTTTAAATAACATAATAAGTACACCTCCTGCAAAGTTAGATAGTGACCCTTGTAGTGATAAACCAATGGCTAAACCGGCAGCACCTAGTAATGCTACAAATGCAGATGTTTCTACACCTAGTGCACTTACTATCATAATAAAAAGTAACCCTCTTAATCCCCATGTTAAAATATCCATGGTGAACTTTATTAGGGTAGGGTCCATGTCCTCTTTGCGAGTCATTAACTTTTTCATTGACCACTTTACAAACTTAATAACAATAAGTCCTATTATTAATATACAAGCAGTTTTAATTAGGTTAGGGAAAAAGTTGGTAATACTTTCATTTAACCTTTCGAGAATAACATTGAAATCGTCCATTTTGTTTTTTAGATATTAAATTTTGGGATGCGTTTATTACCTCTTTCAAAAGAGGTCGGCAAAAGTACTGTTTAATACTATATTTTACAAAATGATTTATATAGAAGATTTTAGAGTATTTTTTAAAGTTTAAGCTGTTCCAAAGTTTCAGTTATAGATGATGAAGGTAGATTACATGTTTTGTTTTTACAGACGTAAAAGGTTGTTTCGTTTTCAATAAATCGGTTGGTTAAAAAAGGTACTCTCGATTCTTTTCCACAACCCGCTATAATTACATTAGGGAGATATTCACTATTAATGTTTTTGGCTGCTTCGGTAGCGTTTGTACTACATATTGCTAACTCTTTATTTTCTGTAGAAAGGTTTAACCATAGGTTTAACCAGTTCGAGTATCCTGATGGATAATCTAAATTTGGTATAATATTGTTTAGCATTTGTAATGCTACTTTTTCATAATAAGAGTTGTTGAATAATATACTTAATGTATAAAGTACATTGCCTAGTACGGAGTTGGATGCAGCAATAACATTATCTTCTGTTTCAAAGTGAGGTGCTATAAGTTTTTCGCCAGTAATAGCATTAAAGCTAAAAAACTGTTGTTTATCATCATAAAAGTTTTCAAGGCAATAATCGGTTAATTGTTTAGCGTACAATAACCATTGTTCCTCCATTGTGGCTTGATATAGCGCTAAGAAAGCATCTGCTGTAAGAGCATAATCTTCAAGAAAAGCATCTATTTTGGCTTCTCCATTTTTATAGGTGCGCCATAAATGTCCATCTTCATGCCACATGTTGTTTATAATAAACAATGCATTCTTAAGCGCGATATCTAAATATTCTTGATTTCCTAATGCGGTGTAACAGTCAATATATCCTTTTAGCATTAAAGCGTTCCAAGAGGTAAGTATCTTGTCGTCAAGTCTTGGTTTTTCTCTTTTCTCTCTTATGCTATATAGATGTTTTTCCCACTCTTGCTTTTTCTGTTGTAGAGTTTCGAGCGTAATGTTTGCTGTTAATGCAATTCCTTCTAGAGGTTTGTTCTGAATTAAGACAAATGTATCGTGCTCCCAAAAACCAAAATCATTAATATTGAAAACTTCAGAAAATAGAGTAAAGTCATCGCCAAGTAATTTTTGTAACTCTTCTTTTCTCCATACATAAAAAGCCCCCTCTTCAAGTTTTCCTTTTTCATTAATACTATCAGCATCAAGAGCGCTATAAAACGCTCCATTGCTTGTAGTAAGCTCTTTGTTTATGAAACGGTGTGTTTTTTCTAATACTTCTTTATAAAGTGAGTTTTTAGTGTGCTTATAAGCCTGAGCATATAAACTCATTAATTGACCATTATCATACAGCATTTTTTCGAAGTGTGGCACATGCCAACGTAAATCGACTGAATAACGAGAAAAACCACCGTCAAGAGTATCAAAAAGCCCACCCCAAGCCATTCGGGTTAATGTTAAGTCGACAAAGTTTAAAAGACTATCATTTTTAGTTTGGTAGCCATATCGTTGTAAGAATAAATAGTTGTTAGGCATCATGAATTTGGGTGCACGAGCATATCCACCATATTCATCATCAAAACTCTTAGCCCATTTTTCGACTATGGGCTTTATATTCTCAGGTTCAGATAGCGCTGTTTCATTTTCGTTACCAATAGGGTTCATTATAACAAGACCTTGATGCAGTTTTTCGGCATACTCTTCCATTTTGTTAGGATCTGTAGTGTACATTTCCTGTAGTTGCTGTAACGATGCGATCCAGTTTTCTTTTTTAAAATAAGTGCCACCCCATACAGGTCTGCCATCAGGTAATAAAACAACATTCATAGGCCACCCGCCTTGTCTAGTCATTAATTGTACAGCTTTCATATATATAGCATCTACATCAGGGCGTTCTTCACGATCTACTTTTATAGAAATATAGCTTTTGTTCATTACTGTAGCTACTTCTTCATCTTCAAAACTTTCATGCTCCATAACATGGCACCAATGACAAGCAGAATACCCTACGCTAACTACAATTAGTTTGTTTTCACGCTGTGCTTTTGCTAATGCGCTTTCATTCCAAGCTTTCCAGTATATAGGATTGTTAGCGTGTTGTAGTAAGTAAGGGCTAGTTTCTTTATTTAGCTCGTTCATGTCTTGATGATTTAGTAGGGGTAAAGTTACTTAAAATCAAATAGCAGTATCGAGTTTATATTTTCAGATTATTTTATAATAGAGGACCGGTATATGATAAAGTTTATATAAAATTCAATTAGTACTTTAAGTAATTGATTATTAAATAGTAATTTTATTTTGATAGGTGTTGAAAATCATGTTGTTGTGTTTGGTGTTCAATTAATCATATTAAAATAAAATATAAAATCATGGAGAATAGTTTTAGTGAGTTAAAGGCTGTGTTTATAAATTGTACCTTAAAGAAGTCGCCAGAAATAAGTCATACCGAAGGTTTAATGCGAGTTTCTATGGATATCATGGAAAAGGAGGGGGTGGATGTTGAGCTGATTCGTTTTATAGATTATGATATTGTTCCAGGTGTATATCCAGACATGACTACCAGAGGTTGGGATAAAGATGATTGGCCAGAGCTTTCTAAAAAAGTATTAGATGCCGATATATTAATTATTGGTACACCAATATGGTTAGGAGAAAAGTCATCAGTAGCACAAAAACTAATAGAGCGTCTGTATAGTCTTAGTGGTGAAATGAATGATAGAGGGCAGTATATATATTACGGTAAAGCTGGTGGTTGTGTAATAACGGGTAACGAAGATGGAGTAAAACACATTGCTCGCGATTTGCTTTATGCATTGCAACATATAGGGTATTCTATACCACCACAAGCAGATTGTGGATGGATAGGCGAGGTAGGGCCTGGGCCAAGTTATCTTGATGAAGAGGCTAATGCTAAAACAAACGATTTTACTAACCGTAACACTACGTTTATGACGTATAATTTATTACACCTTGCCAAGATGCTTAAAACAAATGGAGGGTACCCTGATTATGGTAACTCTAGAAAAGGTTGGGATAATGGTAAAAGATGGGGTTTTGATAACCCTGAGTATAGATAGGTGAAAATAAAAAAAACCGCTCATTGAGCGGTTTTTTTGTGGTACCTCCAGGAATCGAACCAGGGACACATGGATTTTCAGTCCATTGCTCTACCAACTGAGCTAAGGTACCATTGTAATGGTATGGATTTGCAAAAGCAATAATATTTTAAGAATGAAAAAGCCTTGAAAATCTAAATGATAATCAAGGCTTGTTTCTTGTGGTACCTCCAGGAATCGAACCAGGGACACATGGATTTTCAGTCCATTGCTCTACCAACTGAGCTAAGGTACCGTACCTTATTGCTTGAATGCGGGTGCAAATATAGAACCATTTTTAGATTATCCAAAACAAAAAATAAAAAAAATCAATTTGTACCTTTGCGGGGCTAATAAAGAGAAAATGATTTTAACTGTTGATATTGGTAATACGAAAATTAAAGCAGCTGTTTTTGAGATAGATGAGGTGTTGGGTAAGTTTATTTTTGATCGAGTAGATGCTGAGAAAAAAATTACAGAAATTTTAAAAGAGTTTGCAGAGATATCCCAAATTGTGCTTTCATCGGTAGGGAAAGACGATTTTGATTTGTTATTATGGTTAGAGTCCTGTACTGGCTTAACGGTTATAAACCATGATTCACGTTTTCCTTTTGATAATCGTTATGCTACGCCAGAGACTTTAGGTATAGATAGAATGGTGCTTTCTGCGGGAGCAGTGTTGCAATTTCCTGTTCAAAATAGATTGGTGATAGATGCTGGAACGTGTGTTACGTATGACTTTGTAGATAGTGATGATAACTACCTTGGTGGTGCAATATCTCCGGGGTTAAGATTGCGTTATAAGGCAATGCATAATTTTACGGCAAAACTTCCGTTGTTATATCCAGAAATACCAACGGGTTATGTTGGTGATAGTACAGAAAGTGCAATGCATTCGGGGGTAGTTAATGGTTTACTTTATGAAATAGAGGGGTTTATACACAGGTATGAGCAACAGTATGCTAATATGGTAATAATATTGACAGGAGGCGATGCCGAATTTTTGGCTAAAAGATTAAAAAACACCATCTTTGCGAATTCAAATTTTCTGTTAGAAAGTCTGAATAAATTATATTTATATACTATACAAATCGAAAATGATTAAAAGATTTATTGTAGGCGTTTGCCTGCTTTTTACCGCAGTAGCTTTTTCACAGCAAAATAGTTCTTCTCCTTATTCATATTATGGTATTGGAGATTTAAAATTTAAAGGGACTTCGGAGAGTCGAGCTATGGGAGAATTGGGTATTCTGGCAGATAGTGTTCATCTTAATTTGAAGAATCCAGCGTCATATAGCTCTTTGATGTATACAACTTTTACTATAGGAGGGAGTACATCATCAACTACTTTTAAAACAGATGATGCAGAAAACGAATCGAGCAGGACTACGCTTGACTTTATAGCGCTAGCAGTACCTGTTTCTAAAAAAATTGCTGTTGCAGCAGGGCTTATGCCTTATAGTACTGTGGGGTATAGAATACAAAATACGGCTGTAGGTGGTGATGATGTAGAGCGTTATACACAGTTTGAAGGAGAAGGAGGTATTAACCGTGTTTTTGCAGGAGTTTCTTATAAGGTTACTCCAGAAATTAGTTTTGGTGTAGATGCACAATATAATTTTGGAACAATCGAAACGAAATCGGTAGTTTCGCTACCAAGCGTTCCAGTTCAATATCCTACTCGTGAATTGAATATAGCTGATTACGATGGTTTCTCTTTTAATATAGGAGCGATGTATCAGACAAAATTGAATGAGAAATATGATTGGATTACAAGTGCTACTTATACTCCATCGGCTACATTAACGAGCAATGTAGAAAGAAAGTTGGCAACAATTACTTACACAAATAGATTAACAGAGATAGTTGTAGATGAAATAGATGTTTTAACAATTTCTGATGATGTGAAGTTACCATCTAAGTTTACGATAGGTTCAGGTTTAGGGATGAAAACAAAGTGGTTTGCAGGTTTAGAATATACTTTTCAGGAGAGTAATGAGCTAGGTAACCGTTTTGACGATGTGACTGCAACAAGTTTTGAAACATCTCATAAAATATCATTAGGTGGATATTTCACACCAAAGCACCGATCGTATAATAGTTATTTTAATAGAATAACATATAGAGGTGGTGTTAAAATGGAAAAAACTGGACTTGTAATAAATGATGAGTCTATTAATGATTATAGTCTTTCGTTAGGTATGGGTTTACCATTGAATTACTTGTCTTCTACTCTTAATTTAGGTGTAGAGTTAGGTAAAAGAGGTACTACAAAAGCTAACCTGATAGAGGAGAATTATGTAAATGTATTTATTAGTCTTTCTTTAAATGATAGATGGTTTGTGAAGAGAAAGTATAATTAATTAAAACTATTGGATTATGAAAAAGAGGTTAGTCTTTCTGGTAACAATAGTATTAAACATGGTTGTGTTTAATGCTGTGGCACAATCTTCGAAATGCGAAGATCAATTCGCGCTATATGAAGAGAAGGTGAAGACTAGAGAATATAGTGATGCTGAAGGATTGCTAGAGGCTCTTTTAAAAGAATGTCCAAAATTTGATGCTAAAATTTATACTCATGCAGAGGAAGTATATAGTTATAAAATAAGAACTTCTCGTACACCCGAAGATAGTCAGGTTAATATAGAAACTCTAATCTCTATTTATGATGATTATGAGAAAAGTTTTCCAGGTAATGGTAGTGTTGTAAGAAAAGCACTTTTACTTAAAAAACATAAGTTAGCAGACGATGCGAAGGTGTACAAAATGTTAGATACTTTCTTTAATACACATAAAAAAAAGTTTATTGATTATGATGCATTACAGACTTACTTTATATTGTACTTCGATCAATATGAATCAGAAGAAACAACAATAACGCAAAAAGATTTTGTAGAAAAATATGCAGCAATTGCTGGGCAAGTTGCCTATGCTCAAAATGAATTAATTGCTTTAAAGGCGAGTTTATTAGAAAAGCAAGAAACGCAAATGCTTACAGATGAAGAGAAACAAACTATTGCTGATGCTAAGCCAGCCATAGATGCTTTAGATGCGGTGGCTGATAATATTAGCATTATGGCATCAAAGCATTTTTCTTGCGAAATACTATCAGAATATTATGGTAAAAGTTATGCTAAACATAAAGAAGATGTAGCGTGGCTAGAGGCTGTGTCTGTCGTAATGTATAATAATAAGTGTTATAATGATGAGGTTTTGTATAAAGTAGCTAATGCACTATACAAACTTCGTCCTACAATGGAATCCGTTTACAATCTAGGTGTTATAACACTTAAACGTGGTAATGCTAAAGAAGCTGTAAAGTATTTCGACCAGGCTGCGAATATGGATAATGATATAAAGAGTAAAGCTGATAAGTATTATAAAATAGCATCAACATACAGGAGTGTTGATAAAGCAGAAGCTAAAAAATATGCATTGAAAGCAGCAGAGACTAATCCTGAGTTTGGGAAGCCTTATTTGATGTTAGCAGCAATGTATTCTTCAGTAACAAAAGGTTGTGATCTTACTGATTTTGAACGTAAGGCATTGTTGTTTTTAGCTATGGAAACAGCGAAAAAAGCAGAAGATGCTGAACAGAGATATAAGCCTACTGTTGCTGCATTAATGGAGCAATATGGTGAAAGATTGCCGTCAAAAAGTGAGGCGAAAGCAGCGGGTTACAGAAGAGGTAAAGAAATAACGTATGGTTGCTGGATAAATGAGACGGTTAAACTTCCAAAAATGAAATAATGAAAAAGAAGTTTTTAGGCAGTATTATACTTACCACGATTTTTGTCGTGGTTTTTTCGTCATGCGATAGTAATATTAAAGATGTACAGCGTATAAATACTGTTGCTTTTAATCCTGCGGTACAGGCAGAAAATATTAACTTAAAATATACCGATTCGGGTAAAGTAAAAGCTATATTAGTGAGTCCACTTATGCTTGATTACTCTAATCTTCATTATAAGTTTAATGAATTTCCAGAAGGAGTACATTTAACACTGATTGATGATAGTGGTAATAATAGTTATGTAGTGGCAGATTATGCTATTAATTATGCTAATACTCATATTATAGATTTACAGGGTAATGTAAAAATAACGTCTTATGATGGTAAGGAGCTGCAAACATCACAGTTGTATTATGATCAGAAGAACGAATGGTTTTATACCGAAAAAAAGTTTAAATTTACAGATGGAGAGGATAGTTACCTCGAAGGTCCGGGTATAGATTTTAGTAAAGATTTTAAAATCTTTAATATGCAACGGAATAGTGGTGAAATTAGTAATGTAGAATAGAATTAATAAAAATGGGTTATCTTAAATTTACAGCGTATATATATCTTGCAGCAGCAATTTTTTTCATTTATCAAGGTGTTATGGCGCTAAATGCTGGAGAAGATAGTGTTATCATGTTCTTCTTTGCAGCAACTGCAATTTTCTTGTTTTTCTTTAGGCTGCGTAATGCTAAAAAGTTCGGGAAAAGAAAAGACGATAATTAATACAATATGGAAATCGCGATAATCATAACATGTCTGTTCCTTTCAGCTTTTTTTTCGGGAATGGAGATTGCTTATGTGTCGTCAAATAAAGTGTATCTGGGTGTTGAGAAACAGCAGACAACTTTAATTTCTAGAATACTCACAAAACTTACCGAAAGTCCTGTGCAATTTATTACCGCTATGCTTGTAGGTAATAGTATTGCGCTTGTTGTTTATGGCTACCATATGGGAGCTATGGTGATAAGGTGGATTGTAATGTTAGGGTGGGATTTGCATTCGTTTTACATTGTGTTATTACAAATTGTTGTTTCGTTGTTTGTAATACTTCTTACGGCTGAGTTTTTACCAAAATTTTTCTTTCAAGTATATGCTAATACTTTGATTAAATTTTTTGCGCTTCCAGCTTATGTCTTTTATGTACTCTTTTATTGGGTTTCTCTTTTTGTAATTAAAATTTCAGATTTTATCTTATTGAAAATATTACGTACAAAAGGGGATGCACGACAAGCTTATTTTACACGTGGCGAGTTAGGTAATTATATTACTGAACAAATTAATGGTGTAGATAGCCAAGAAGAGATGGATTCTGAAATACAAATATTTCAAAATGCATTAGAGTTTTCAGATCTTAAAGCACGTGAGGTAATGACACCTCGTACTGAAATTGCAGCGGTTGAGCTTAATGATCCTGTTGAGGGGTTAAGAGATCTTTTTGTAAGTACAGGATATTCAAAGGTAATTGTATATGAAGATACGTTAGATAATATTGTGGGTTACATACATTCTTTTGAGTTGTTTAAAAAGCCAAAAACAATAAAGGATGTAATGATTCTAGTCGATTATGTTCCTGAAACAATTTATATAAAAGAACTACTTAATATACTAACACGAAAGAGGAAAAGTATGGCAGTAGTATTGGATGAATATGGAGGAACTTCGGGTATTATAACGGTTGAAGATATTATCGAAGAGCTTTTTGGAGAGATAGAAGACGAGCATGATGCAGAAGAAAAACTAATAGAGGAACGTGTAGATGATGGAGTTTATTTGTTTTCGGCAAGGCTTGATGTAGAGTATATAAATGAAACATATGAACTAGCACTACCAGAGTTAGATTCTTATGTAACATTGGGCGGTTTTGTAGTGCATAACACAAAAGAAATCCCTAAGACAGGCGATAAAATAAGGCTTGACGATTTTGAGGTTACCGTAGAACAAGCTTCTAATAAAAAAATAGAACTTATTAAATTACAATTGTTAAAGAATAAGTAAAAACTTTTGAAAATATAACTTTACCTCTTTTATTATTAAAGAGATAATTGTATTTTCGCCCACTAATATGAAATATAATAAACAATAAAAATGGCAGTTTTATCAAAAATTAGACAGCGTTCGCTACTTCTGATACTTGTTATCGGTTTCTGTTTGCTTGCTTTTATAGTAGGAGATATTATAAATAGTGGAGGGTTCGGAGTAACCAATAATATAGGAAGTGTTAATGGTAAAGATATTCCTGTTCGTGAGTTTCTTCAAAAAGTTAGCAATATTCAAAGCAGACAGCAAGGTGTTAGCCCAACACAGGCAGCTAACTCAGTTTGGAATCAAGAAGTAGAAAATGCTCTTTATGCAGAAAGATTTGAACAAGCTGGTATTCGTGTAGGTAAAGATCATGTTTACAATATGTATGCTCAAGATCCTTCGGTTGCACAAAACCCACAGTTTAAAAATGCAGTAGGTGAGTTTGATCCAGCAAAATTCAATGAGTTTCTTGTGAATATGAAGAATACTAACGAGGATCAATGGAGAAACGTTGAGAGCAATATGCCGCTTGTAGAAAATGCAGCTAAAAAGCAACTTTACATTACAATGGTGAAAGCTGGTTTAGTTACTACAACTTTTGATGGAGCAGCAAAATATAACTTAGAGAACGATAAAGCTTCTTTTGATTATGTATATGTTCCTTACAGTACAATCAATGATGAAGAAGTTACTGTTTCTGATCAAGAAATGATCGCTTTCATGAAGAATGATGAAGAGAAGTATAAAGCTGATGCAAGTCGTGATTTAGAATATGTTCTTATCGAAAATAAAGCTTCTGCAAAAGATGAGGCTGATATTAGAGAAGAAATCAATAGCTTACTTTTACCAAGAGTAGTATATAACGAGACAACAAAGTCTAATGATACTATTGCAGGTTTTAGAGGTGATGTAGAAAATATCAAAGAATTTGTAAATGCTAATTCGGATATTCCTTATGATACTACTTATGTAGCTAAAAGTAACTTGCCATTAGAATTTGCAGAGCAAATATTTAATCTAGAAGATAGTGCTGTATTTGGTCCTTATCTAGATGGTGGATACCAGAAGTTAACTAAAATGATAGCGAGAAAGCCAGGTTCTACTGCTAAGGTGAGCCATATCCTTGTTACTTTTGAAGGAACTAAAGCGCCAAAGCCTTCAGAAATGACTAAAGAGGAAGCAAAAGCAAAAGCTGATGATATCCTTAAGAAAGTAAAAGCTAATCCAGATTCATTCGCTCAACTTGCAAAAGAAAACAGTGAAGATCCAGGATCTAAAGATAAAGGCGGTATTTATGATAACGTATCTAAGGGGCAAATGGTTCCTGAGTTTGATGCATTCCTTTTTGATAATAAAATTGGAGAAGTTGGTGTAGTTGAAACAGATTTCGGATACCACGTTATAAAAGTACTTGATAAGTATGATGCTGTACAGCTTGCTACTGTAGCTAAGAAAATACAACCATCTGAAGCAACAAGTGACGATGTGTTTACTAAAGCAACTAAGTTAGAAATGGATGCATCAGATACTGATACTCCATTTGAAGAGCTTGCTAAAGCAATAAATGCTGAGGTAAAAGCAGTTAACAAACTAGGTGTTAATGATGAGAATATTCAAGGTATAGGTGCACAAAGAGGTATTGTACGTTGGGCATTCAATAAAGATACTAAAGAAGGAGATGTTAAGAAATTTGATATTTCTCAAGGTCACTTAATTGTAAGAGTTAAGAGCGTGAATGAAGAAGGTCTTTTATCAATAGAAGAAGCTAAAACAAAAGTTTTACCAATTCTTATGAATGAAAAGAAGGCAGCTTTAATAATGAAGGACAAAATGGAAGGTGCTACTGTAGAAGAAGTATCTAAGAATACAGGGTCTAGTATTGGTAAAGCTAAAGACATAGTACTTGCTCGTCCAGCTATTACAGGTGTTGGTTCAGAGCCAAAAGTAGTAGGTGTTGCTTTTGCTTTAGAAGACGGAAAAGATTCAGGTCTTATAGAAGGGAAAACAGGAGTATTTATGGTAAAAAGAACTTCTTTTACTAAGGCTACTGAATTACCAAACTATAATGGTGTAATAAGTGGTATGAAGACTAAAGCTAGAAATAGTGTACAGTCTAGATTAACAAATGCACTTAAAGATCAAGCTGAAATTGAAGATAACAGAGCTGAGTTTAACTAAGAACTTAGTACTATTATAAAATAAAAAATCCCGCATTTGCGGGATTTTTTATTTTATAATATCATGTCTTTGTATGGTATAATGGTAGTATAGCCTTTGTCTTTAAAATATGTTATAGGGTTGTCCTTAGCGATAGCTAAGATAAAATCGCCACCCCAAGCGCCAAGGCTTTTTAATATGCCATTAAAATCAGAGAAACGAACCTCTTTTACTGTTTCAGTGTTTAAGATCGGGCTCATTACTGTTTCATGTTTTTCTAATAGCAAGGCGAATTCATTTACTGTTTCTGAAGTTAGCAATGTTTCTGTTGTAGTGTTTATAAAAGCAACTGTATTGCTAATATCACTTTTATTTTCACGATAAGATATGATTGCTGATCGGCTATTTTGTTTCTGATTTAGGTATACAAAATATAATTTATCTGTAAAATCAGGTATAAAGCTTACAGGTGTGACAACAGGTTTGTTATTGACTATTTGGTATATTATTGGAGTGTTATGTTGTGCGCAAGCGATGTCATAGCCACTCCCGCCAAAGCTTTTCCATAATAGTTGATAGGCGTCAATGGAGAACCATTGCGCAATGTTGTTAATTAGGGTAGAAGATGTGCCTAGCCCCCAATGCTTAGGGAAAGTTAGCTCGGTTGTAATAGTAAAACCGTTAGAGTTTTTTAGAATACTAGGGTTCCCTGTGTGTGCCTCATGTAGTATGGTAATGAGTGTTTGTGTAACGCTATTATCGCTAGTGATAATATTGTTTACAATATCACTGATAGCAATTTCATTCTCATACCAAATGCTATTGTCGGCATCTAGACTTTTCCACTTTATTGTTTTACTATCGCTAGGAGTTATGTGTAAATATTGCCCGTATTTTGTGGGTAATGCAAGAGCTTTAGCGCCATCTAATACTGTGTACTCGCCAGTTAGTAATAGTTTTCCGTTACTGTAAAAAGTCTTTTTCAATTATTGAAGTGTTACTTTTCTTAGTTCTGTTATAAAGTCAGCGGCAGCAGAGTAGCTTACGGCATTTTTTTCAAAATGTTTAACAGCTTCTAGTTTTTCGCTTTCAGTTGTATTTAGTTGGTTCAATATATTCATTAGGTGCATTTTCATGTGCCCTTGTTGTATTCCTGTTGTTGTTAGTGAGCGTAGTGCTGCAAAGTTTTGTGCTAGCCCAGCTACAGCTACTACTTGCATTAATTCTTTAGCAGAAGGCTTGCCAAGCATTTCTAGCGATAGTTTTACTAGTGGGTGTAAAGACGTAAGCCCCCCTACAGTACCTAATGCTAGTGGAACGTCTATCCAAAATCTGAAAATACCGTTTTCGACAGTAGCATGCGATAGGCTAGAGTATTTACCATCTTTAGACGCATAGGCATGTATGCCTGCCTCTACGGCTCTAAAATCGTTACCAGTGGCTACCACAACAGCATCAATACCATTCATGATGCCTTTGTTGTGTGTAACGGCTCTAAAAGGTTCTACTTCTGCAATTTTTACAGCAGTTATAAATTTTTCTGCAAACTCCTCAGGAGCGATATTTTTATCTTCATTTAAGTCTGCTACAGGGCAAGATACTTCGGCACGAACCACGCAATTTGGTACGTAGTTAGAAAGTATGCTCATTACAACCTGTAAGCCTTTTTCTTCTTCAGTAAAATCTTGATTTTTCTGTGCTTCGTTTTTAAGTATTTTGGCAAATTGTTCTAAACATGAATTTACAAAATTAGCCCCCATACTATCTACAGTTTCAAAAGTAACATGTAGTTGATAGTAGTTTGGTAAAAGATCTGTTTTATCGCGTAGTTCGATGTCTAATATTCCTCCGCCACGCTTTTGCATGTTAGCTGTTAAACTGTTGGTTTCTGAGAAGAATAGTGGCTTTATAGTCGTAAAAAACGAGTTTAATTTTGATATATCACCTTTGTATATAAAGTGTACTTGCCCGATTTTTTCGGTATTTAATACCGTAGCTTTAAAACCGCCTCGTGTAGCCCAAAACTTAGCTGATTTAGAGGCTGCTGCTACTACAGAGCTTTCTTCGATAGCCATTGGTATCGTGTGAATTTCGTTGTTTATTGTGAAATTTGGAGCGACTCCTAACGGTAAGTAGAAGTTAGTTATAGTATTTTCGATGAATTCATCATGCAACTTTTGTAATTTAGGATCATTATTCCAGTATTTTCTTATTAAAGTTGTTGCCTCTTCAGGATTAGAAAAATATTCCTTAGCAATCCATGCTATTTTTTGATCTTTACTCAGTTTAGAAAACCCAGCTATTGCTTTACTCATTTCAAGTTACTTAAAATACTAATTGGTGCCAAAGGTAAGGTATAGCAGTTGTATTTACTAAATTATTACAATAGGGGATTAACATGAATATTGCATTTAACAAAAAAAAGGCTGTATAATTCATAAATTTTCACTAAAATTGGGAGTTTTTTACCATCTACAAAATGAATCATATTAAAAGAGCATTATTTTTATTTTTATTGGCAACGTTGCCAGTAATTGCACAGCAAGATATAACGTTAGAGCAAATTTGGAGTGGCGCTTTCCGTACACAGGGTATGGATGAGCTTAATGCCATGAAAAATACAAATCAGTACACAATACTCAATGTCAATTGGAGTACAAGAACTGCACAGATAGATTTGTATGATTTTGCTACACTAAAAAAAGTAAGTACTCTAATAGACTCTAAAGATCACTCGGCACTAAAAGGTATAGATAGTTATACTTTTAGTCCAGATGAAAAGAAGATATTAATAGCTACTAATTCAGCATATATATTCCGTCATTCTTTTACGGCAGACTATTTTATTTATGATATTGCTACTAAAACGTTATCTAAAGTTGGAGACTCTAAGATACAAGAACCAACTTTTTCTGCTGATAACTCTAAAATAGCATACGGATATGAAAATAACTTGTATGTGTATAATGTAGCCACTAAAAAAACAACTCAAATTACTAACGATGGTAAAAAGAATGCTATAATAAATGGTATTACTGACTGGGTTTACGAAGAAGAATTTGCTTTTGTAAGAGCTTACGATTGGAATGCTACAGGTGATAAAATAGCATATATTCGTTTTGATGAAACCGAAGTGCCAGAGTTTACTATGGATGTTTATAATAAAGGGTTGTATCCACAACCTTATACTTTTAAATATCCAAAGGCAGGAGAGAAAAACTCAAAAGTATCTTTACATGTTTATGATGTAAATAAGAACGCTACTAAAAAAGTTAATCTGAATAACTTTAACGCTTACTATATTCCACGTATAAAATGGACTAATGAAGCACAAATGCTAAGTGTTCAGTTGATGAATAGACATCAAAATAACCTTGACCTTGTTTTTGTAGATGCTAATAGTGGTACTGCTACAGGAATACTTAACGAAAAAGATAAAGCATATGTTGATGTTACTGATAATCTTACTTTTCTTGCTGATAACAGCTTTATCTGGACTAGTGAGAAAGATGGTTATAACCACATTTACCATTATGGGAAAACTGGGAAGTTAATAAAGCAAGTTACTAAAGGAGCTTGGGAAGTAACAGCTTATTATGGTTTTGATAAAAAAACAAAAAACATTTTTTATCAATCAGTAGAGAATGGTTCTATTAATCGTGATGTGTACCGTATAAATATTAAAGGTAAAAAGAAAACACGTTTAACACCACAAACAGGTACAAACGATGCTACTTTTAGCCCTAAGTTTGATTATTTTATTAATTCTTTTTCTAACACTACAACACCTACTCAGTATACTTTACATAAAGCAAAAGATGGTAAGCTAGTAAAAGAAATACTAGATAATAATGCTTTAGCAGAAGGATTAAAACCATATGATTTGCCTACAAAAGAATTTACGGTAATAACTACACCAAAAGGTCATAAGTTAAACACTTGGATGATAAAACCAGCAGATTTTGATCCTAACAAAAAGTATCCGGTATTTATGTACCAGTATAGTGGACCAGGATCGCAACAAGTAGCAAATCAATGGAACAGTTATAATGACTATTGGTTTATGATGCTAGCACAACAAGGTTATATCGTAGCTTGTGTAGATGGTCGTGGTACTGGTTTTAAAGGAGCTGAATTTAAAAAAGTTACTTATAAAGAATTAGGTAAATATGAAGTAGAAGATCAAATAGATGCTGCAAAAGTAATTGGGCAGTATAATTATGTTGATGCTTCTCGTATAGGAATATTTGGTTGGAGTTATGGAGGCTTTATGTCATCTAACTGTATCTTGAAAGGTAATGATGTGTTTAAAATGGCTATTGCAGTTGCACCAGTAACAACATGGCGTTTTTATGATACAGTATATACAGAGCGTTATATGCAAACACCTCAAGAAAATGCTTCAGGTTATGATGAGAACTCGCCTATAAACCACGTAAATAAATTAAAAGGATCGTATTTATTAATACACGGTACTGCTGATGATAATGTACATGTACAAAATACCATGCTAATGGTAGAAGCATTAGTACAGGCAAATAAACAATTTGATTGGGCTATTTATCCAGATAAAAATCATGGGATATATGGCGGAGCTACACGATTACAACTTTATACTAAGATGGCTAACTTCATAAAAGAGAAATTATAATATATGTCTACACTAGCAAAACAACCACACGAAAGAGAATTCTTCGGGCATCCGGCGGGATTATTTATATTGTTTTTTACCGAAATGTGGGAACGCTTTTCTTATTACGGAATGCGGGGTATATTAACCCTTTATATCGCAACTTCAGCTACTGCAGTTGATCCTGGATTAGGTTGGAGTAATAAAGATGCGCTTTGGTTGTACGGATGGTACACTATGTTAGTATATGTAGCTTCAATACCAGGCGGGTGGATTGCGGATAAATTTTTAGGGCAGAAAAAAACAGTAATGCTAGGAGGTTTACTTTTGTGTATTGGGCACGGAGTATTAGCAATACCTCAAGATTGGGCGTTTTTTACAGGGTTATTACTTATTATTTTAGGTGTTGGTGGTTTAAAGCCAAACATTTCTACCATGGTAGGAGGGCTTTATAAAGAAGGAGATATTCGTAGAGATAGTGGTTTTACTATTTTTTATATAGGTATTAATATTGGAGCATTCTTGGCAAGTATATCTGTAGGGTTAGTTGCTTATGTATATGGATGGCATTATGGTTTCGGTCTTGCTGGTATCGGTATGGTACTAGGGCAGATTGTATACATATGGGGTCTACGTTACCTTAAAGGTGTTGGTGAATTTTCTGGAGGAACAGAAGTTTCTGAAACTGAAAAAGAAGCCGCTAAACGCCCATTAAATAAAATAGAGAAAGATAGAGTAGTAGTATTGCTAATATCATTCTTGATAGTGGTAGTGTTCTGGGGAGCTTTCGAGCAAGCTGGAGGATTAATGAATCTTTATACTGACGCAAAAGTTGATCGTACTATTGGATTGAGTTCGCTTAAAGAAATTCCAGCAGCGGTATTCCAATCGCTCAACGCAGGTTATATTATCATCTTTGGGACTATTGTAGGTAGTTTCTGGTTATGGATGAAGAAGAAAGGAAAAGAAGCTTCTTC
Source organism: Flavobacterium sp. MedPE-SWcel (assembly GCA_001874325.1). Classification (GTDB taxonomy): domain Bacteria; phylum Bacteroidota; class Bacteroidia; order Flavobacteriales; family Flavobacteriaceae; genus Flavobacterium. The sequence goes on from MPCW01000003.1 coordinate 177,929, forward strand.
TATATATAAAATGGCAATAGGTACTGTAATCATGGGACTTGGCTATGTCTTTATGATGTTTGCTTCTAAAGAAGCTGGAGCCGAGACTTTTGGTAAAGCTGCTATGATGTGGGTGTTTTTAGCATATTTGTTCCATACTATTGGTGAGCTTTGTACATCTCCGGTAGCATTATCATTTATAACTAAATTAGCTCCGCTAAAATATGCTTCTATTATGATGGGAGTTTATTTTGCTGCTACTGGTTTTGGAAACAAATTAGCAGGTAGTATCGGTGAAGCTTCTCAATTAGAGCCTTTTGGAGGTGAAATGATAGTCTCTAAAGAAGAGGTAATACCATTTATGAGTAAAGACACTATTGAGGTTAAAAATGCACAGAAAGAAATTGTTAAAATTTATGATTACCCTATAAATTTAGATAAGAATTTTAGTATTAAGAGTGATGTTTACCTTGCAGATGGTGAGGTGCAATTTCATAAAATTGGCTCAAGTGATAATCTAAATGATTTATTTAAATTATCTCAAGAAGAAAATTCTAATACTTTTGAGCTTAAAAAAGTACTTGAAGAGAACAATATAACTCAAGAGAATCCTTATCATGCCAAATTAATATTTGAGAAAGATAAAGATGCAGCTCAGAAAACGGAGAATAAAGGAGATGGAAAAAATTACGGTGTTTCATTTGTGTTAGAAGAGCAACAAAATGAACAAGAGTATAAAACCTTTATGTGGCTTACTGTATTTACGGTTGCCTTTGGACTCCTATTATTGTTATTCCTTAAGAAGTTAAAAAGGCTTACACACGGAGCAGAGGACAATGAGCAATAGAATAATAATGAATATAATTGAAACTACTATATAAATGGAGACAACGACGTCGAATGATTTTTTTAAATCTAATGTATTAGGACATCCAGCAGGGCTGTTTGTACTATTCTTTACCGAAATGTGGGAGCGTTTTTCGTTTTACGGAATGCGTGTTTTGTTAATTAACTTTTTAACAATGGCTATAGTTAGCGACAATCCTGGTTGGGGATGGTCGGCAGAAAATGCAGGAGCATTATATGGTACTTATGCTATGTTACTTTATATAACACCTATTTTTGGAGGAATCCTTGCAGATAGATACATAGGTTATCGTTGGGCTGTAGTTATTGGTTCTATAATAATGACTTTAGGTCACGCCTCCATGGCGATAGAAACAGAATTTTCACTTTATTTTGGTTTAGGTCTATTAGTTTTAGGTACAGGTTTCTTTAAACCTAATATGACATCGATCCTTTCTGAAATGTATAAAGATCATCCAGAGAAAAAAGATGGAGCTTATACTATTTTCTATATGGGTGTAAATGCAGGTGCTTTCTTCGGGATGATGCTTTGTGGTTACCTAGCAGAAAGTGTAGGATGGGCTTGGGGCTTTGGTCTTGCAGGTGTGTTTATGCTTTTTGGTACATTACAGTTTTGGTTAGCAAAACCATTATTTGGTAGAATAGGAGAGGTGCCATCTAAAGCAGATCGTATAGCTGCTGAAGAGGCTGCTAAAACATCGTCAAAAGATGAAGACAAGAGAAATCCATTTACAATGGTAGATAAAATACTTATAGTTATTACAACTATAGTAGGTCTTTTGTATGCGTTTAATGATCCTCTTTCTAAAATCGGAAACATCAATATGTTCCCTTTTAAAGTAAACGGAATTGATGGACAAAATGTGGTAGTATTAGGAGCATTAATATTATTCCTAATACTTGTAGTTTCTCGAATTGCTCGTTATACAAAGGTTGTGAGAGATAGGATGATTGCAGTTATTGTTTTTGCATTTTTTACTGTTTTCTTTTGGATGTCTTTTGAACAAGGAGCTTCATCATTAGTTCTTTTTGCAAGAGATAGTGTAGATAGATCATTAGAGGGGAGTTCATTAACAATATTTAATATAGTTAATACATTACTAACGATTGTGCCATTGGTTATAATAACATATGTATTAGCAATGCTTGCAAAGCAAACTTGGGCAAAAATACCGGGAGCTAATATTGTACTTGCAGTATGCTTTCTTGGAGTATGGGGTGTAGCAGTATGGATGTTGTATCAGTACTTTACAGCAGAATCTTCTGAGATTACAGTGTCATGGTTTAGTATCTTGAATTCGTTCTTTATTATAGCGTTTGCATCCTCAATATCTAAAATATGGGATAGTAAATATAATCCTAGTGCAGCCGTTAAATATGGTTTAGGTCTTATAGTAATGGCTATTGGTTTTGGTCTATTAGCGTTTGGATCTCATGGTCTTGTAGAGGGTGTAAAAGTTAGTATGGTTTGGTTAGTATTGGCTTACTTATTCCATACTCTAGGGGAATTATTCCTTTCGCCAGTAGGGCTTTCTTATGTGTCTAAACTAGTTCCAGGAAGAATGATAGCCTTTATGTTTGGTATGTGGTACTTGGCAATTGCTATAGGTAATAAGTTAGCTGCTATTTTAGGAGGGCAAATTGAAAATATTACTAAGGAGTATTCGTTATCTACGTTTTTCTTAATATTTACAGTTGTACCTATTGCAGCAGGACTTGTAGTAATGGCTTTAAACCCTGTACTTAAAAAATTAATGCACGGTGTACGATAATTTTTTCGGCATTGTTTTTGGTTATACAGTCACTTTAAAACTTATATAATATGAAAAAAATACTTCTAATCTTGTTTGTTGCCTTAGGTACTATGGTAACGCAAGCACAAGAAATCAAGTGGATGTCGTTAAACGAAGCGCTTGAAGCACAGAAAAAAGAAGCGAAGCCTATTTTTATGGATGTATATACTAAATGGTGTGGGCCTTGTAAAATGTTAGACAAAAATACTTTTCACGATAAAGAGGTGGTAAAGCACATTAACGCTAATTACTATGCTGTGAAATTTAATGCAGAAGGAACTGAAGAGGTCACTTATAAAGGGAAAGAATATTCTAACCCTAATTATGTGCCTAATAGGAAAGGTAGAAATTCTGCACATCAATTTACTAAGCTTCTTAAGTTACAAGGATATCCAACAATGATTATTTTTGATAGTAAAGGAAATGTTCAAGAGTCTATAGTTGGTTACCGTAAGCCAGGACAGTTAATGTCGGCGCTTAAGGCAAAATAATATATAATAATGTGTCTCCATTGTTTATAAAGAATGATGGAGATACTAAATATAAGAAATATGAAAAAGTTACTTTTAGTCCTTTTTGTTGCTTTAGGAAGTTTAACGATACAAGCGCAAGAAACACTTGAATGGCATACTGATATTAAGGAGGCAGCAAAACTTTCTGAAGAAACTAAAAAACCGTTGTTATTATTTTTTACAGGTAGCGATTGGTGCGGTTGGTGTGTTCGTTTACAAAAAGAAGTTTTAAAAACTTCTGAATTTGAAAAATGGGCAAAAGAAAATGTTATTTTAGTAGAACTTGATTTTCCTAGAAGAACAAAACAATCTTTAGAGTTAAAGCAACAAAATGCTAAACTTAATCAATTTTTTAAAGTAAGAGGTTATCCTACAATTTGGTTTGCAAACGGTAGTGAGAAAGCAACAGGAGGTATAGCTTTTGATGCATTAGGAAGTGTTGGTTATGTTAAAGGAGGTCCTTCAAATTGGCTAAAAGAGGCAAAAAGAATCTTGAACTCTAAGAAATAGAAATTAAGAGTACTATTATTTTATTATATAGAATCCCTTTTCGGCAGTAGCATGAAAAGGGATTTTTTGTTCTTCACATATTATTTCCCAACGTTTAATAAAAGTTTTATAGTTGGTTGCATCAGCAACTACTATCTTGGGTTTAACTTCTTGTAATAACTGTTCTAAATTTACTTTAGATGACTTTGTTAGCAGCACAATATCAGGTTGCATCGTTTTACTATAGATCCCTTTTTTATCAAGTAGTAGTATTTTGTGCTGCTTAAACCAGAGCGTGTTTTGTAATGAAGTCGTGTTAATACTATCGCTAAAACTTCCTTTTATGTAAGCTTTAGCATTGTAGCTTTCTGTAACAAGACTGTCGTTACTATAGAAAGTAATAGTATTTTGTTTTCTTGCAGCTATTAAACTATTATTCCAGTTATTGAATATTATGAGTTCTTCACTATTGTTAGCCTGCCATTTGGTAGCTATATATATAAATTGGAATAATAATACAGCACATAATGTTATAACGATACGTTTGTATTCTTTTTTGAAAGACCATAATACTCCAGATATTATAATAGCATAAAGTGATATAGTGAGTAGAAGTGAGAAAGAAATATCTTTAATAACAAGGTCTTTAAAAGAAGCTATCCATTGTATAAAGCTATTCATAGACCAAATTAGAAATTCTAAAACCTCTCCAAGTAGTAAGGCAAATTCATTGTAAATAAAATTGAAGATTAATGTTATAATGCCAAGTATTAAAACAAGTGTTGCAATTGGTATGACTACAATATTAGCAATAGGGAAGAGTAGTGGGAACTGATTGAAGTAATATAGGCTTAAAGGGAGTACACCCAGTTGTGCTACTAAGGATATTACTATAATGTCGATAAAATAATTAACAGCTTTGTATTTCGAAACTTTTATTTTTTGATATAATGGCTGTAGCCACACTATCGAGAATACAGCGGCATAACTAAGCTGAAAACCTACATCAAATAGAAATGCAGGCTTTACTAATATCAATACTAGCATAGATACAGCAATAGAGTTAAAAGTGTTTGCATTACGGTTAAAATAAAGCCCTATACTTACAAAACTGAACATTACTACCGCACGTACTATTGATGCTGATAACCCTGCTATAATAGCAAAAAACCATAAGAAAGCTAATGTAGCGAGTAACTGTATTAGTTTACCTTTTTTATTGAACCGATTTAGGGGTTTTAATATAAGGCTAATCATGTAGAATAGTATGGCAATGTGAAGCCCAGAAATGGCGAGTATGTGCATTACACCTGCATCGATATAGTTAGCTTTAATATTTTTATCAATGTCTTGTCGTTGCCCTAATAGTAATGCTTTAACCACATTCATTACTCGCGGACTGTAGTTGTGATTATCAAAACTATATATAAGCTCTCTACGGAAGCTGTCAATGTAATAATCAAAGTTCTTAACCTGCCCTGCTGTTATATAGTTTTTTTTCAATTTTACTTGATGGAAAATATTTTGTTTTTCCATATAAGCGGCATAATCAAACTGATAAGGGTTTAGTGTCTTAGTAATAGGTTTTGGAGTGTCATGTATAATTATAACATCGCCAGCGAGGAATAGTAAGGGGTGACTTTTTATGGGGACTGTTATTAGTATTTTACCTGTAGCAGGTTTTTTGTTTACAGATTGTACTTTTAAGTAATACTTCTCATTAAAATCATTGGGTTTTATCCGTTCGGCTATATAACCTTTTATTAATGGCGCTTCACCTGCGGTTAATACATTACTGTAATGTGTAGGAGAATTAGGGGGATGATGTAATGAAAAGGTTAGTAAACCTGTAAAGAAAGCCAGTAGTAAAGTGCTTATGCTGAAATAAGGCTTTTGAACGAAGGTTTTAGCCGAAAGCCAGTAGGATGTAACAAATAGTAGAAATGATACTCCTGTGGCTATATATGTGGTGAATAAAGGGAGGTTACTATATGCGCCTACAGCAATACCTATGGCTAGTGTTGTGGTTATGGGAATAATAGGGTATTTCAATATCTTCATAAATACAGCGATATTGAAAGGTTATTATTTACAACTATAAATTAGTATTTATAACCCTATTGGCTTGTATGAATTTCTTTTTATAATAACTTTCATACATAGAAGAAACCGTGACACCTAATCGTGATGAGGCGTGTATAAACTTTACTTCTCCATCGGGTGTTACTTCTGTAACTAGTCCTACATGGTTTATTCTCTTTTTGCGCTTAGTGGCAAAAAAAAGTAAATCACCTTTTTTAACTTCTTCAAGAGCTATTTCTTCACCAGATTCAGCCATTTCTCTTGAAGTTCTAGGTAGTGAAAAATCAAAAGTGTTGAATGATGTATAGATTAACCCACTACAATCAACACCATTTTTTGTAGTACCTCCTGACCTATAAACAACACCTTCAAATTCCATGGCGTTATTTATTATCTGTTGTGCAAGATAACCTTCGCTAGATGTAGGAGTGAAATCAATATCTAATCGATCTTCATTTGTAGTAAGGCTATCGTTACTTTTAGTAGCTGTGACACTCCCTAGAGTAGGTTTACTATACAATTGTTCCGTTTTAATAGTAACAGTGTCAGTATTAATATTATTCTCTTTTTTTACATAAGAGTATAGTCCTTTTTTTAAGGCTTCCTTTTTAGATGTAATGATTTGCCCTGATGATTGCCAAGAAACAAAAAGGAATAAGAAGAATATTATATGTGATGTCTTTTTCAAGATGTTGTTAATCAGTTAAAAAACGATTCGTACAAATATATAAAAAATTGAAAACGAAGGTAAAATACTACTTTATCTCCTTAATAATTAATTTGGCAGTATTAGCACTAGCGCCTGCACCTCCTAATTTTTGTTCTAAATTGTCATATTCTTGTAATAAGTTCTCACGATGTTTAGCGTCGAGTATTTTTTCTAGTTCTGCTTTAATGCTTTTTTTGTTGAAGTCATCTTGTATAAGTTCTTTTACAACCTCTTTATTCATTATAAGGTTTACTAGCGATATGTATTTAAGCGTAATAATACGTTTTGCTATTTGATAAGAGATCCAGTTACCTTTATAACACACTACTTCGGGTACTTTAAATAAAGCGGTTTCGAGTGTTGCAGTACCTGATGTTACTAAGGCAGCATGAGCAATGCTTAATAAGTCATATGTTTTGTTACTTACAAAGTGAATGCTTTTTTTGTCTAAAAACTGCTCGTAAAAAGAATATTCTTGACTGGGTGCTCCAGCAATTACAAATTGATAGTCTTTAAAATCATCTACTATAGATAACATTATAGATAACATTTTTGAAATCTCCTGTTTTCTACTACCAGGTAAAAGTGCGATTACAGGTCTGTCATCAAGGTTATGTTCTTTTCTAAATGCTTCTTTATTAGTGGTAGATCTATTTTGTATAGCATCAATAAGTGGATGTCCTACAAATTCTACAGGAAAGTTGTGTTTTGCTTCATAAAACTCTTTCTCAAAAGGAAGGATGATGTACATTTTATCGACATCGCGTTTTATGTCTTTAATACGGTTTTCTTTCCAAGCCCATATTTGTGGCGATATGTAGTAATGGGTTTTTAAACCTTCTTTACGTGCCCATTTTGCAATACGCATGTTAAAGCCAGGGTAGTCTATAAATATAATAGCATCAGGATTAAAAGATGCGATATCTTGTTTACAAAACTTTATGTTGTTTAGTATGGTATTTAAGTTTTGTAATACCTCTACAAAGCCCATAAAAGCAAGATCACGATAATGTTTTACAAGTGTACCTCCTGCTTGTTGCATGAGGTCGCCACCCCAAAAGCGTATCTCGGCTTGCGGGTCTTGTTTGTATAACTCTTTCATGAGGTTTGCTCCGTGCAAGTCGCCCGATGCTTCACCAGCTATTATGTAATATTTCATGGCTTCAATTTATGCCTCAAAAATAGTGTTTATTTTATTTGTAATAGGTATATAAAAAAATAGCCTGTGCAATGCACAGGCTATTTAATGATTTATAGTATATAAATTACTGTTTTGTGAATATAAGTGTTGCACCTAAGAATACAGCTTCTTCACTGTCATCTTCGTCCTCATCTTCATTACCATCCTCCTCGATATCTTCTTCGTTTTCTTCCTCGTTCTCATCTACACTATCATCCTCTTCATCATCATTTTCTTCTCCATCTTCTTCATTGTTATCGTTTTCATCTGCATTGTCATCCTCTTCTTCATCTTCATTGCCGTTATCTTCGATGTCTTCTTCGTCATTTTCCTCATCATCGTTAAACAAATCAGGTATCTCAGTGTACTCAGGTATAGTAACTGTTAGTGTGTTTTCTGACTGTGTAAGGATTATTGTTTCTTCAAGATCACTATTATCTTCATCTTGTATAGTAATAAATACTTGATTACCTACAACATTATATGTTGCAGTTTCTGTAATAGCATCTAGACATTCAATAGCAAACTCATACATATCCTCTGTTCCAGTTACAATGTCTAAATCAATATCAATTTCTTGAAAATTCATTAAAACACTATCTTCAGTATCAAAAACAAGGCTTGAATTGTTAAAACAACCTGTTTCTGCAATCATGTCGGTAGATTCCGTTCCGTCGTTATTAAGATCTATTGCCTGTTCAAGGTTAAAGGATGTTAAGTTCCATGTTCCATCTATAGTAATTTCTTCATCTGTGTTTACTACTGTGTTGTCTTCATCTGAGCATGATAAACTTAAAAATGCTACGGCAGCAAGTGCTACTAACTTTTTCATGTAAATATTTTTTAACGTTTTCGTAAAGATAAATTAAATAGTCATATAGCAAAACACTACTGGTTAATTAGAATCATTCAAATTCCAGTTGTTTAACTGCTGTATGGCATGATACCCTGTAAGGTCAAATTGAACAGGTACTATAGAGATGTAATCGTGTGCTAATGCCCACTCATCAGTATCTTCGCCATTATCAAGATTTACAAATTCTCCAGTAAGCCAATAATAGTTCTTCCCTTGTGGGTTGGTACGTTTGTCAAAACGTTCTTCCCATATTGCTTTTGCCTGACGGCATACTTTTATTCCTTTAATCGCTTCCTTTTTTAGTTTTGGAAAATTTACATTAAGTACAATCCCTTCTGGTAATCCGTTTTTAAGCACTTCAAGAGCTATCTTCTTTATAAAAGGTTTAGTAGGTTCAAAATCGGCATTCCAGTCATAATCACATAAAGAAAATCCAATAGCAGGAATACCTTCTACACCAGCCTCTACAGCAGCACTCATAGTACCAGAGTAAATAACATTAATAGAAGAGTTAGAGCCATGATTAATACCAGAAACACATAAGTCAGGCTTACGTTTTAGTATTTCGTGTACTGCAAATTTTACACTATCTACAGGTGTTCCAGAGCAACTATATTCCTGATCTAAGTCAGGATCCATATGCACATTATTAATAGATAATGTACTGTTTATAGTTATAGCATGACCAGTTGCCGATTGAGGACTATCTGGAGCAACCACCACTACATCACCAATTTGTTTCATTACATCTATAAGCGCTCTAATTCCAGGAGCAGATATACCATCGTCGTTTGTTATCAGTATAAGCGGTTTTTTAGTCATTTTTTAGCATTTTTTAAAAATAAGAGTCGTATTTTTACATTTGCTAAAATACATAAATTTATATTCAGCTATTTCTGAAATATCGCCTGATATTTTAATTAGATCATTTTTGGCACAGTTTTTTGTGTAAACTTATTTTTTTTAATGAACGCTATTTTACGATATATGAAAAGAAACTATAAGATATTGACATTTGTTGCTGTACTCGCAGTAGCATTACTGAGCTTTATGCCAAAGCAGGGAGCTCCTGACCCAGGAAAAGATAAGTTGTTAATAGAGTTGATAACGTTTGTTGTAGAAAAAGGGCATTATAGTCCATCTGATATAAATGATGATTTCTCAAAAGGAATATATAAAAGTTACTTAGAGAGCATCGATCCTTCAAAACGTTTCTTTATCAAATCGGATATCGAAGAGTTTGCGAAATATGAAACGCAAATTGACGATATGATTTTAAATAAAGATTTAAGCTTTTTCGACCTTACTCATGATAGATTGGTAGAGCGAATGAATGAAGCTAAAGGTTTTTATAAAGAAATTTTAGCTAAACCATTCGATTTTAATGTAGATGAGCAGTTTAATGTTGATTATGAAAAGCAACCTTACCCTGCGGATGATGATGCTTTAAGAACGCGTTGGGAAAAACAACTGAAACTTTCAGTGCTTTCTAGTGTTACAGATAAGCAGAAGTTACAAGATACTCCTGCAAAAGATAACAAAACTACAGAGAAGAAAGAAGATGTTATTGTAAAGAAAACATTTACAGAACTAGAAAAAGAATCGAGAGAGTCTACACTAAAATCATTAAACGATTACTTTAAGTTTATAGAAGAGCTAGATCGTGAAGATTGGTTTAGTATGTATCTTAATGCAATTGCTGAACGATTTGACCCGCATACTTTTTATTTTGCACCAGACGATAAAGAGAAGTTCGATATTAGTATGAGAGGTTCTCTAGAAGGTATTGGAGCAAGACTACAAAAGAAGAGTGACTATATTGAAATATCAGAATTAATACCTGGTGGGCCAGCATGGAGAGGGAAAGAATTAGAGCAAGGAGATCTTATCATGAAGGTTGCTCAGGGTAGTGACGACCCTATAGATATAGGCGGAATGCGTCTTGATGATGTAGTTAAGAAAATAAAAGGGCCTAAAGGAACAGAGGTACGTCTTACGGTTAAAAAAGTGGATGGTACTATAGATGTGATTGCTATTGTGCGTGAAGTAGTAGAGATAGCTGAGACATATGCTAAATCTAGTGTGGTACGTAAAGATGGAAAATTATACGGTGTAATTAACTTGCCTAAGTTCTATATCAATTTTGAAAATAAAGATAGTCGTGATGCAGCTAAAGATGTTGCACTTGAAGTAAAAAGACTAAAAGAATATGGAGTAGATGGTATCGTTATGGATTTAAGAAATAACGGTGGTGGTTCGCTTAGAACAGTTGTAGATATTACAGGGTTGTTTATAGATGAAGGGCCAGTAGTACAAGTACGATCTAGAGCTAATGATGGTAGTAATAATGGTAGAGTAGAGGTGTTAGAAGATACAGACTCTAGAGTGCAATGGGATGGACCTCTTGTAGTTTTAGTAAACGATTTTTCAGCATCAGCATCAGAAATATTTGCAGCAGCAATACAAGATTACAATAGAGGGCTTATAATGGGTAGCCGCCATACTTATGGTAAAGGTACTGTTCAAAATGTTATTGATTTAAATCAGTTTGTAAGAAGTAACTCTATGGGAGATCTTGGAGCGTTAAAAACAACGACTCAAAAGTTTTACAGAATAAACGGAGGATCTACACAACGTGAAGGGGTTAATAGTGATATTTTAATGCCAAACAGATATTTTTATATCGATATGGGAGAGCGTGATATTGATAATGCAATGCCTTGGGATAAAATAGCTCCTGCTGATTATGATACAGCAAAAAATAATTTTGCACCTGTTATTGCAAGAAGTAAGCAAAGAATGTCAAATAATCCTCAATTTAAATTAGTAGAAGAAAATGCTAAATGGATTGATGAGCAAAAAGATGATACTACTTACGATTTAGATATAAAGAAATTTAAAGCTGAGCGTGCTAAAAACGAAGCTATAACTAAAAAGTTTAAAGCGCTTAAGGATTATAAAAACAATCTTAAGTTTGAAGCATTACCTTATGAAAAGGAAATTTTTGAGAAAGAACCATCACTTGCGGAGAAAAAGCAAAGATGGTATGAAAGTCTTTCTAACGATATTTATGTTGAGGAAGCGCTTAATGTATTAGAAGATATGCAAGTAAAATCTTCTGGTAAAAGTGCTGCGGTAACAAGAAAAGGGAAAATGATTAAAACAAAATAATTATAATTGAATGGATAAATCCAATCAATCGCTTACAGGCTTAGCGCTCCAAAAATTCAAAAAGAATTTTTGGGGCGTTTTAAGTTTTTGGTTTGTCGTGTTGCTGTTATTTGTAGCTGTATTTGCTTATGTACTAGCACCTGATAAAACAAAAAATGCAAACTGGGGAGATCTTTCGCTTAGTTCTAAATCTCCGGGGTTTACGGTAACCATGTTAATGCTTCCTCAGCAAGCAGATATAGAACAAGAATCTAGCTGGACTGATTACTTTGCAGGAACAACAGTTGTTACACCTAAAGTTCCGATACTTAATTATAATATTAAAGGTGATGACTTGGTATATACTGAATATACTGATGACTCATCACTTGCAGTAATTAAAACAATTCAGTTATCTAGTTATGGAGTTAATGTGAATAAGGCGACTTTTGAGCAAGATTATATACAAGGGCAAAAATTTATTTTAGGTACAGATAGTCAAGGTCGTGATTTGTTGAGTAGACTTATTGTAGGTTCTAGAGTGTCTATAGCTATTGGCTTTGTAGCAGTGTTTATATCGCTTATTGTTGGGATATTTTTTGGTGCTATAGCAGGTTACTTTGGTGGTAAAGTAGATGCTTTTGTAATGTGGCTAGTAAACATTATTTGGTCTATACCTACCTTGTTATTGGTTATTGCTATAACATTAGCGCTTGGTAAAGGTTTTTGGCAGGTATTTATAGCGGTAGGGTTAACCATGTGGGTAGAGGTAGCTCGTGTAGTAAGAGGGCAGGTTATGAGCTTAAAACAAATGCAATTTGTTACGGCTGCCCGTGCTTTAGGGTATAGTAACACTCGAATTATATTTAGCCATATACTACCTAATAGTATGGCGCCAGTTATTGTAATATCAGCAGCAAACTTTGCTTCGGCTATATTGGTAGAAAGTGGACTTAGCTTTTTAGGACTTGGGGCACAACCACCAATACCAAGTTGGGGAGGTATGATAAAAGATCATTACAACTATATAATATTAGGGAAGCCTTACTTGGCTCTTGCACCTGGTATTGCGATGCTTTTATTAGTACTTGCTTTTATGATGATGGGTAATGCGCTACGTGATGCGTTGGATGTGAAATCGGAATAATTATATAGAATGAAGGTGAATGATAATTTTATTTTTTCATTAAAATGCTTAGCTGATTTAGAACAGCAAAAGTTAGCATGGAATGGTAAGATACCAAATTGTGTTTCCTCTTTTGATGAAGAAGTTAATACTCTTTACGATTGTGGCTTTGAGTGTTATATTGAAGAAATAAAAAAGAGAGATAGTCAAAGTGAACTATCTAGGAAACTCATAGAGTTAGACGAACTAATAGAGAACTATGATCGTGAGGGTGGATTTAGAGATCAGATATTACATGATCCTGAATGGGTTCTTATAACTCATAAAGCTCAAGAAATTCTCGATTTATTGTAATTTTAATACCACTCGTTTACTCTATTAGCATCGAGTTTTATAAAAATAAACAGCAATATAGTAAAGGCGAATAGACTCGACCCTCCGTAAGAGAAAAAGGGTAGTGGTACTCCAATGGTTGGGAATAGTTTAATAAGCATCGCAATATTAGCAAAAAAGTGCAGGAATAATATTGCGGCGACACAGTAACCATATGTTCTGCTAAATACCGATTTTTGCCTTTCGGCAAGGAAGAGAATACGCATAAATAAGATTACAAAAAGGGCTATTACAGTTGCCGATCCTGCAAAACCCCATTCTTCACCTACGGTAGTAAAAATATAATCAGTATGTTGTTCAGGTACAAAGTTACCTTTGGTTTGTGTGCCTTCTAGATAGCCTCTACCTGTCCATCCACCAGAACCTATCGCAATTAGTGATTGATTAAGATTGTATCCTTCAGCTTGCTGATTTACCTCTTCATTAAATAGTACATCAATTCTTTCTCTTTGGTGAGATTTTAATACATTCTCATAAACAAAGTTAGTCGAATATGTGTATCCTGATATAGTAAGAAAGATAAGTATATGTACTATTGCACTTCTCTTTTTTCTATCAGAAAGGAAAAAAACAAGTAGCATTATAAGACCAACTGCCGCGATTACAAATTGCCATTTTGTGAGCCTTGCAGCGATAAATAAAGCGATAGCAATAAACCCTGTCCAGAGATACCAGTCTGGTAAACCGTCGCGATATATAGCGAGTATAAGAGCTATAAAAATCATGGCACTACCAGCGTCAGGCTGCATTAAAATAAGTAGTACAGGTAATAGTATAATACCAAAAGCTAAAAATTGATGCTTAATTTTTTTTAGCTCTATTTGTGAGTAACTTAGGTACTTAGCGAGTAGTATGGCAGTAGCTATTTTAGCAAACTCAGAGGGTTGTAGACCAAAGCCTCCAAAGGAATACCAGTTAGTTTGCCCCTTAATAGTTTTACCAAATACAAATAGACCTGCTAGTAGAATAATGGAGCTGCCGTAGAATATAAAGGCGTATTTCTCATATATCTTACTGTCGAGAACGAGTATCATGAATATTAATGGTACACATAATATTATAAATAATAGTTGCTTACCATATATCTGGTTTAAGTCAAGAAAGGAGGTTGTTTCTTCAGGTAATGAAGCAGAATAAATAGTCATCCACCCTAGTGTAACTAAGATGAGGTATAATAAAACAGTAACCCAATCGATGCTATTACTTACACTTTGACTCCTCATTATTGATTTATACTAAACGGTTTACCACTAATTACTTTTTTATACTCCTCTTTAAGTCCTCTTGTAAGCATTTTTACCTCAAGATCTTTTCGGCTTATAGTACCTTTAAGATATTTTTCTATCATAAGGGTAGCTATAGGACCTGCCCAACGTGCTCCCCAGTAACCATTTTCTACAAATACAGCAACGGCAATTTTAGGATCGTCCTTTGGTGCAAATGCTACGAATATAGAGTGGTCAGTAAGTTGTGTTTTTACACCATCTATTTTAGTATAATTCTCGGCAGTACCTGTTTTTCCACAAATTTCAATGCCTTCTATTTGTAGTGTTTTAGCTGTCCCTAAGTTATACACATCATGTAACCCTTCTATAATAGGTTCAAAATGTTTTTGATCTATACTGGTTGTATGCTTAGTGGTGAATTTCTCGTCTATTTTTTGCCCTTTTATATCTTTAATGATATGAGGGGTGTAGTAGTAACCTTTATTGGCTACGGTAGCCATCATGTTTGCTAATTGAATAGGAGTCATTAAGATTTCTCCTTGGCCTATGGCATTTGATATTATAGTAGAGCTTCTCCATCCGCCTCTTGGGTAGTATCTTTTATAAAGTTTAGCATCAGGTACAAGTCCTTTTCTTCCAGGAGGTAAGTCGTAACCTAGATAATTTCCTAACCCAAAACTTTTTAGATGGTTACCCCATGCTTCTATACCCAGCTCAGGTGTAGGATACTTGTCTATACTTAGCCTAAACGTACTAGCAAAGTAGGTGTTGCACGATTGAAAAATTCCTTCATTTAGTTTATTTCTTCCAAAATCATGACACCTCATAAATGCGCCACGACCATAACTGAACCCGTAATGGCATTTAAAAGAGGTATATTCATTAATAACGCCTTCTTGTAGTCCAATAAGCCCAGTGATTATTTTAAAGGGAGAACCTGGAGGGTATTCGGCTAAAAGACCTCTATCGTATAATGGAATACCTAATGTGTCTTTCTCTAGTAGTCTATAGTTTTTAGAACGATTACGACCTACTAATAAAGAGGGGTCATAAGTAGGGGCTGTAACAAGTGCTAGTATTTCACCTGTTTTAGGTTCTAGAGCAACAATACCTCCTCGCTTTTCAAACATTAAAGACTCTCCGTATTCTTGAAGTTTACTATCAAGTGTTAATGTAATATCTTTACCTTTTACTGATATTGTATCATAAATACCACCTTTAAAAGGACCTATTTCTCGATTAAAACGATCTTTTTGAATACGTTTTGTTCCTTTTTTACCACGTAAAACCTCTTCATATACCTGCTCTACACCTTGTCTACCTATAAGGTCACCACTTTTGTAATAAGAGTTCTTATCAATAGTTGCTTCTCCTACCTGTGCTATATATCCAAAAACATTAGATGCTGCATGAATACGGTAGTCTCGTAATGAGCGTTTTACAATGTCGAAACCTTTAAATCGACGTATCTTTTCTTGAAAGGCAGAAAATTCCTTCTTGTTAAGCTGTGATAAAAAGGTATAAGGGAGCCTAGGACTATATACTCGTGCCTTTCTTAAACGTTCGCAAAAATAATCTGGGGTAACATTTAATAATCGACATACTTCGAGCGTGTCAATATCTTTCTCTATTTCATTAGGTGTGATAATAATGTCATAAGAGGGTTGATTGGCAACCATTAGTACATCATTACGGTCGTATATATACCCACGTTCAGGGTATTGATATTTTATTTTTACAGCATTATTCTCTGATTTCTTAATGTAAGAATCATCAAGTATTTGTAAATAGTATAACCTTGTTAATATCAGTAAAGCTGATGCAATAATGAGTGTTGGTAATAAAAACTTTCTCATTCTTTACTAGGCTTTATTAGGTATATAATTATAATGCAGAGTATAAGTGTGAATACTACAGATAAACCTATTCGTAGTAAAATATCGAGTATTAAATCAAATCTAAATATTTCTAAAAAGAAGAGGATAAAATGATGTAATACAATTGATATTAACATAAACGAGAACCGTTCATAAGATAGTTTGTTGTCTACTTTTATGGTTTGGTATTCATAACTAATACCAAAGGAGAATTTAAATATAGTAGGGCGCATATAGGCAAGTGTAACACAAGCAGCTGCGTGTGCTCCTCCAGAATTTAAAAACATATCTACACTGAGCCCTAATAAAAATGAAGATATTAAGAATAATGACCTGTTACCATCTATAGGGAAAAGTAATATGAATAATATATAAGGGTAAGGGTCTACAAAGCCAAAAAGGTCTATGCGATTAAAAATAACTACCTGCAATGCTAGTAGAATGATAAAACGGATGCTATTTGATATTACTGTACTATTCATCTTTAGTTTCCGTTTCTAGTTCTATTATTTCATTTCTGTCTTCGTTTTCTATAACGTATATATGACCAAGACTCGTCATGTCATTAAATAGTCTTACGTTAAGCGTGTAGTAGTTTGTTTCTTTGTTGATGTATACTTTATCAATAGTGCCAATAGGAATGTTTTCTGGAAATATATCTGAACGCCCACCAGTAACTATTGTATCTCCTTTTTTTACTACAGCTAGCCTTGGTACATCTATAAGCTGAGCATAGCCAGCATTTTTACCATCCCAAGTAAGGAAGCCATAATGGTTACTCTTTTTTATTTTTGCAGCAAGTTTAAACTTAGTATTAAGTAAACTTATTACAGTAGCATATTTTGGAGATACTTTTTCGACTATACCCACTACACCAAAACTGCTTATTACTCCCATATCGGGTTTTACACCGTCGTTTGTACCGTTGTTTATGGTAAGGTAATTTTCGTGTGCGTTATATGGGTTCGAAATTACTTTCGACTGTATTACATTGAAATTACCTTTTACATCAGGTATGTTTGTAGTTGAGGTGTTAAGCGTGTCTTGCGTATTAAAAAGTAGTTTTTTTAATTGCGCATTTTCTTCTGCTAACTTGTCGTTTTGATTTTTTAAATCAAGATATTCTTCTAGACTATTAACTTCACCAAATAGATAACCTGTTACAGCATTTGTAGAAGATATCGTTCTGCTTCTATGAAAAGAATGTGACTGTATAGTAAGTGTTAACGATATACCCAAAAGCAGCAAAAACAGTAATAGAATACTGTTTTTTAATATATAATTTAATATTTGCTGCATTTTTTAAGTCTTTATTTTATGAGTATACTCTTGAATTTTTGTGTGTTTTTTAGTGATATTCCTGTTCCTCTCACAACGGCTCTTAAAGGGTCTTCGGCGATGTATACAGGTAAATCTGTTTTTTGAGATATTCGTTTATCAAGACCTCTTAGCATCGACCCTCCTCCTGCTAGATAAATACCAGTATTGTAAATATCGGCGGCAAGTTCTGGAGGTGTTTGCGATAATGTTTCCATTACAGCATCCTCAATTCGTTGTATTGATTTGTCTAATGCTTTTGCAATTTCTCTATACGATACTTCAACCTGTTTAGGTTTCCCTGTAAGTAAGTCACGTCCTTGGACAGACATATCTTCGGGTGCTGTTTCTAGATCTTCTATAGCAGCACCTATCTGAATTTTTATTTTCTCTGCAGTACTTTCACCCACAAAAAGGTTGTGTTGTGTTCTCATGTAATAAACAATGTCATTAGTGAAAACATCTCCTGCAATTTTAACTGATTTGTCACATACAATACCACCTAGTGCTATAACTGCAATTTCGGTAGTACCACCACCTATATCTACAATCATATTACCTTTTGGCTGCATAATATCTACCCCAATACCTATTGCTGCTGCCATTGGCTCGTGTATAAGATACACTTCTTTACCATTAACTCTTTCTGCCGATTCTTTTACCGCACGCATCTCTACCTCGGTAATACCAGAAGGGATACAGATAACCATGCGTAGTGCAGGAGTAAAGAGTTTTTTCTTTAATGCTGGGATGCTTTTTATAAACAAGCTTATCATCTTTTCAGATGCATCAAAGTCAGCAATAACCCCATCTTTAAGCGGGCGTATGGTTTTTATGTTTTCATGCGTTTTACCCTGCATCATGTTAGCCTCTTTACCTACGGCAATTATTTTACCAGAAACACGATCTCGTGCTACTATAGAGGGGCTGTCTATAACGACTTTATCGTTATGGATAATAAGGGTATTAGCGGTGCCAAGGTCTATCGCAATGTCCTCGGTCATGAAATCAAAAAATCCCATACTTCTGTAATGTGTTTAGGGGTTGGTATTTTATAAGTACTTAAGCTTACAAAAGTAGTAAAATTAATGTTTAAAATGACGTGTTCCAGTAAATACCATCGCAACATTGTTTTCGTTACAATAGTCGATACTTAATTGGTCTTTTATTGATCCTCCAGGTTGTATCACGGCTGTAATTCCTGCATTCTTAGCAAGTTCTACACAATCAGGGAAAGGGAAGAAAGCATCACTAGCCATTACAGCTCCGCTAAGATCAAATTTAAATGATACTGCTTTGTCTACAGCTTGTCTTAATGCGTCTACACGAGATGTTTGCCCTGTACCTGATGCAAAAAGTTGTTTATTCTTTGCAAATACTATAGTGTTTGATTTTGTGTGCTTACATATTTTTGATGCAAATAATAAGTCTTCAACTTCCTGTGCTGTAGGCTCAGTTGTTGTAGCTGTTTTTAAAAGCTCTTTACTATCTGTAATGTTGTCTTTGTCTTGTATTAGTAATCCGTTAAGGCAAGTACGTACTTGTTGAGTAGGCAATGCGATATCGTTTTGTACTAATAGTATTCTGTTTTTCTTTCCTTGTAGTACTGCTTTAGCATCCTCATCATAACCTGGTGCTATAACTACTTCACAGAAAAGTTTATGAATTTCTTCGGCAGTTGCTACATCAATCTTAGTGTTCGAAATTAATACACCACCAAAAGCAGATGTAGGATCGCCAGCAAGAGCATCAAGGTAAGCTTCTTTTACGCTTTCTCTTGTAGCTAATCCACAAGCATTATTGTGTTTTAATATTGCAAATGTTGGTGCATCGTTTTTAAACTCTTGCATTAAGTTTACAGCAGCATCTACATCAAGTAGGTTGTTGTATGATAATTCTTTTCCGTGTAGTTTGTCAAATATTTTATCAAACTCCCCAAAGAAAAATCCTTTTTGGTGTGGGTTCTCTCCATAACGAAGTGCTTTACCATCAGCAACACTTGTTTTGTAAATAGTTTCATCAGTGTTAAAGTAATTGAATATAGCTGTATCGTAGTGCGATGAAGTATGAAATGCTTTTGAAGCAAATAACTTACGCTCTTCTATTGTTGTAGCACAATCATTTTTAGTAATTGTGTCTAAAAACAGACTATAATCGTTTACAGATGCTACAATTACAGTGTCTTTAAAGTTTTTTGCAGCAGCACGTATTAACGATATACCACCGATGTCTATTTTTTCTATAATGTCAGCCTCAGGCGCACCCGAAGCTACTGTTTTTTCAAAAGGGTATAAATCAACAATAACCAAGTCTATTTGTGGTATGTTGTATTCTTGCATTTGCTGTACATCTTGCTCATTGTCTTGGCGGTTAAGAATACCTCCAAAAACTTTAGGATGTAGTGTTTTTACACGACCTCCAAGTATTGATGGGTAAGAAGTTACATCTTCTACAGCCACAACAGGTATACCAAGATCTTTAATAAAAGCCTCTGTTCCTCCAGTAGAGTAGATTGTTACCGAATGTTCGTGTAATTTACGTACTATTGGCTCTAAACCTTCTTTGTCAAATACTGATATTAATGCAGATGAAATGCTTTTTTGTGTGCTCATTTTGTGTAGTTGTGTTTAAGCATACAAAAGTAGTTAATGCAAGCTTAACATTCAAAAAGATAGCCTGTATAATTCGCTCCTTTTTTATTTTATTATTTGATGTTTTAGGTTTTTGATAAAAAAATATGGATTTTTACAGAAGACAAATAAATTGCCATGCTTTTATACCTTCGATTACTAAAAGAAAGTCTTGCATTTGCTTTAAATGCATTACGAAATAATAAGCTAAGAACCTTTCTTTCACTGTTAGGGGTTACTATTGGTATCTTCTCAATTATTGCTGTATTAGCAGCAGTAGATTCTTTAGATAGAAAAATTAAATCAGATTTAAGTAGCGTGGATAAAAACACGATGTATTTAAAACGATTTTCTTTTGGTCCTTCAGAGATTCCTCGTTGGAAACGTCAACAATTTCCAAATGTTAAGTATGATGAATATCAATACCTTAAAGGTGCGGTGAAATCAGCAGAGTATATGGCTTTTCAGATTTTTACTAGTAGCGAAACTGTTAAGTATGAAAATAATTCAGTAAGTGGTATTAATGTAGTGCCTGTTTCTTTTGAGTTTGCTGATATTCAGAGCTTAAAAATAGAGTATGGGCGTTTTTATAATGAATCAGAATCAAACTCGGGGACACGAGTAGTGGTGATGGGGTATGAAACTGCGCAATCACTTTTTGATAATCAAAATCCTATAGGTAAAAAAGTAAGGATTTATGGTCAGAAATTTACCGTAATAGGAGTGTTAGAAAAACAAGGGCAAGGTATGTTTGGCGAGAGTAATGACACGGCTGTAATTATGCCTGTTAATTTTTTGAGGCGTATGTATGGTGATAATAATAATTTTATGACGCCAATTATTATAATAAAACCAAACCCTGGTGCAGATGCTGAGGCTGTTAAAGCTGAGGTGACTCAAAAATTACGCTCTTATAGAGGGATAAAAGCAGGAGATATTGATAATTTTGTTATAGATATATTGGCAGGGTTTACTGATCTTATAGATAATATTATTGGACAAATGAATATGATAGGTTGGATTATTAGTGGGTTTTCATTGCTAGTAGGAGGTTTTGGTATTGCTAATATTATGTTCGTTTCGGTAAAAGAGCGTACTAACCTTATTGGTATTCAAAAAGCACTAGGTGCTAAAAACAGGTTTATATTATTTCAGTTTTTGTTTGAGGCTGTAATACTTTCTGTAATAGGTGGAGTAGTAGGTATGTTACTTGTTTGGGGTATTGCTATTATGTTAACTAATGCGCTAGAGTTTGAATTTGTGCTAAGCTTCTCTAACGTAATGTTAGGTACAGGGCTTGCTGCATTTATAGGTTTGCTTTCGGGTATATTGCCTGCTATAGCAGCATCTCGACTTGACCCTGTTGAGGCTATTAGGAGCGGTATGTAATCTCTAATTAATAAAGTCATGGCGGTTTTATTGAGGGTATGGGGTGTTCTATATGCGGAAGGAAATTAAAAGAAGAAGATATTTATTCATTTCCTGCTTTTGTTCCTAATAGTGCTGATTCGAGTAGTTTTTAATATCTTGATTACCTTATTATGTAACTAGTATGAAATTGAAACTTTCTTTTTTCTCTTTGTTGTTATTTATACTACTGTCATGTGCTAGTAAAAAGTATAATAATGATCTTTTTAAAGTTTTTGATAAAAAAGAGTATGATGATTATACCTTGTATTACGGAAATAAAAATGATGATACCATAGTTTTTGTTGGAGAAAATAAATTTATAGAAAACTGTAAGTCTTCTTTTAAAAGTATTGATAGATCTGGCTTAAAAACTATATCTACTCTTAAAACAACTAAGCACGATATAATATTTTGTTATTTTCTTTCAGATGTTAATGGCCATTTGTCGATTCTTACTGGTACTGGGACTCCTGGTCAATCTGATAAAACATATATTACAACATACTCTGAATATCCTTATTTTATAAATAATTGTAATGCTTTAAGGTGATTTGTTTATTGATAGATAAAGTGGCTTAGTCAAGCTTAAATGGTTGTATATAAAAAGAAAGCCCTATACAAAGTATAGGGCTTTCTTTTTATATGATAAAATATTTTTCTTATCGAACTTCTTGATTTTGTATCAAGTCGATGTAAAGGTTTATTTTATTTTTAAGTTCTTTTCTTGGTGTAATGAAGTCAAGAAAACCATGCTCCATTACAAATTCTGCTGTCTGGAAACCTTCGGGTAATTCTTTACCTGTAGTATCTTTTACGATACGAGGCCCTGCAAAACCAATAAGCGCTCCAGGTTCTGAGATATTAATATCACCTAACATAGCATATGATGCAGTCGTACCACCCGTTGTAGGGTCTGTAGATAGTGATATGTATGGTAAACCGGCATCAGCAAGTTGAGATAGTTTAGCCGATGTTTTAGCAAGTTGCATTAGTGATATTGCTGCTTCCATCATTCTAGCACCACCTGATTTTGAAATCATTACAAATGGTAACTTGTTTTTGATAGCATGATCTATACCACGAACAATTTTCTCTCCTACTACGGCTCCCATAGATCCGCCAATGAATGCAAAATCCATACAGCATACTACAAGGTCTTTTCCTTTAGATTTACCTACGGCAGTTCTTACCGCATCTTTAAGTTTTGTTTTTTCGCTAGCGTCTTTAAGACGGTCGCTATACTTTTTAGTATCAACAAACTTTAATGGGTCTTTTGATGTAATATTAGCGTCAAGCTCTTCAAACTCATTGTCATCAAAAAGGATAGAAAAATATTCTTTACTACCTATGCGAACATGGTAACCATCTTCAGGACTTACGTAGAAGTTTTTTTCTAGCTCTTCAGCATCTACAATTTTACCTGTAGGTGATTTGTACCATAATCCTTTAGGTACATCTTTTTTATTTTCGGTTGGTGTCTGTATTCCTTTCTCCGTTCTCTTAAACCAAGCCATATATATTCAATTTAATTAATAACTTTAGGCTGTTAAGGTAATAACGTAACAGCTTGAAGTGTGTAACTTTATAATGTGTTAACGTTGTTAAGGTCTTTAAAAGACTGCTCAAGTCTTTTCCCGAAAGTGATTTCGCTTTCACGAAGCCATTTTCTTGGGTCGTAATATTTTTTGTTAGGAATATCATCACCATCAGGGTTACCTATTTGTGTTTTAAGATATTCTACTTTATTGATTACATAATCACGAGTACCTTCGGTAAACGCGTATTGTAAGTCAGTATCGATATTCATTTTGATAACTCCATAACCAATAGCTTCTCTAATTTCTTCTAGTGTAGAACCAGAACCACCATGGAAAACAAAGTCTATTGGGTTTGCCTCTGTGCTAAATTTTTCTTGTACATACTCCTGAGAGTTTTTAAGAATTTTTGGAGTAAGTTTTACATTACCAGGTTTGTAAACACCATGCACGTTACCAAAGGCAGCAGCGATAGTGAATTTATCAGAAACTTTACTTAACTCTTCATAAGCATAAGCAACCTCATCTGGTTGAGTATATAGTTTAGAACTATCTACATCAGTATTATCTACACCATCTTCTTCACCACCTGTAATACCAAGCTCAATTTCAAGAGTCATTCCCATCTTGCTCATTCTAGCAAGATACTTTTTACAAATCTCTATGTTTTCTTCAATAGGCTCTTCAGATAAATCAATCATGTGAGAGCTATATAGTGGTTTACCATGTGCAGCAAAATGTGCTTCACTAGCATCAAGTAATCCGTCTATCCAAGGCAAAAGTTTTTTTGCACAGTGGTCTGTATGTAAAATTACTGTTGCTCCATAAGCTTCAGCAAGTGTGTGTATGTGTTGTGCTCCAGAGATAGAACCTAGTATAGCTGCTTTTTGGTTTTCGTTAGAAAGACCTTTACCAGCATTAAAATATCCACCACCGTTAGAAAATTGAATGATAACGGGGGCGTTTAATCTAGCAGCAGTTTCCATCACACCGTTTACGGTGCTAGAACTTGTAACGTTTACTGCCGGAAGGGCAAACCCCTTTTCTTTGGCATATTTAAATATCTCCTGTACCTGGTCTCCGGTAGCTACTCCGGGTTTAATATTGTGAGCCATTGTTTTTCGATTTTAGAGTTCGATGGACAAAAATAGTATTTTTAATTTTAGAATGGATAATTTATTCCGACATTGTAGACAGTCTTTGAAAAATTATTTCCTTTAAACCATCTGTCATTCACTGCCCTGCCAGGGTCATAGGTTTTATATCCGAGGTCTAAACGTACTACAAAGAAGTTGAAGTCATATCTAAAACCATACCCTGTACCGACAGCAAGGTCTTTAAAAGAATCTAACCCGTTAAAAGTATAATCTTTGTCTTCTTGATTGTCAAAAACATTCCAAATGTTACCTACATCACCAAATATGGCACCGTATAACTGTCCAAATATATTAAATCGTAACTCAGCACTATAAGCCATTTTTAAGTTAGCCTCATTAAAGTCATTGAGTCCACCACTTCTACCAGGTCCTAGACTATAGGATTGCCATGCACGATTGTCGTTAGATCCGCCGGCAAAATAACTACGCGCAAATGGTATTGACTTAGAATTCCCATAAGGTACAGCAAGCCCTAAAAAGGCACGCATTGCTAGAACTCTTCCTTTTCTTAAATCAAAGTGTTTAGCATAATCTACTTCACCTTTAATGTACTGTGCATACTCAACATCCAAAAATGTTTTATTACCACTACTACTTCTTTTTCCGTTATCTGTAAGTGCAGATATTAGTGATAGCGTGTTACCAGCTGTTTCTATTTTTGTTCTAAAAACATAAAAAGCATTATCAGACTCTCCTTTTTTGGTAGTCGTGGTATAAGTGAAATTTGTTGAAGAGATTAAATTGTTTTCAGTCAATCTTTTTTTACGTTCATCGATACTACGTACATCATTTCGGTCATTATTTGTTACAGTAATGCTGTTATTGTTAACATCATTAATAAAACCATTTGTACCACTTTCTATTTTTAATGTTCTGTTAGGGTTGTTGTTGTCTACAAAATAATCAGGGTCTACTTGACCAACATAATCATTGGCAATATCATTAAGTCTGTCGTAAGATGAATTATATACATTAAAATAATTTGTAGGGTTTACGTTTCGTACATATTGAATATTGAAAAGATCTAAACGTGAAGATACATTTTCTTTAGGAGTCCAATTATAGTTGAGTATTCCAGAAAAGTTCTCTTTATCAAGTCCTATGTTTTTCTGTCGGCTAATACCTAAGCTAAATAGTGTAGAGGGTATCATGTTTTTGGGAATGATACGCTCAGTATTAAGAGGGAAAAAGATGCGAGGGAAACTAAGTTTTGCATCAGCTCCATACTCTTGAATGTTGAAAAATGTATTTTCAGCTATGTCTGGATCACTAGACGAACCAATATTACTCCTTAAAGTAAGGTCTAAAATTTCGGCACCACGAAAAAGGTTACGAATAGAAACTCCCATACGTCCTTGTAGTCCAATGTCCTGTATGTTAGAGTGTGTTATGTCTCCGGATAATAAAAATTTAAATTTATCCTTAGGGTTAAGGTAAATATTTGTGATAAGAGATCTACCAGTAGTATCAGTGCTATCTATTTTATATAGTATTTTAGGATAATTAAACATCCTTAAATTATTAAGATAGCGGTAAGTAAGTACTCTACTAGAATCAGCATAAAAATCACCAGGTGTAATGAAAACAGGATCTGTTAAAGCTTTAGGTCTGTAATTAAGTTTTCCGGCGCTAAATACTTTAAAATCTTTATAAGATGCACTGTCGATTTTTTGAGTTTTATCTCCAAAGTTTTTAGTGTAAATATTTACTTGACTTATTTTATATAATTTAAAAGGTCGAGTATAGCTTGAATCTCCTTCTCTTATTGTTTCATTGTCAATATTAAGGTCAACATTTGCTTTGTAGTTTGTGTCAACAGTGTCTATTGTATAAGAGATGTTAGTTGGCTCAAAAGTATAAGCACCTCTATTTCTAAAATAAGATGTAATGCGTTCTCGCTCTTGTATAAAGTCAACCTCGTTGTATTGTTTGTTTTTCTTTATTAAAGAATTCTTTTTAGTAGTTTGGTATAAACTATCTAGTACAGGGCTGTCTATATAAGTATCTATAGAGTCTACTATATAAGGTTTTCCTGTTGTGATTTTATAATTAATTTTTGCTCTTTTGTTACCGAGTGTATCAATGCTAAAACCAATTTTTGTACGGAAAAAACCTTGTTTGTAATAATAAGCCATTAACCTATTAGCTGATTTTGTTACCTTTTCAGGGTCTACTGTTACAGGTGGTTCTCCTACTTTTTTAAGGAAATTGCTGAATCCGGAGACTATAAATGAATTTCCTAGTCGTTGTACCTGTTTTTCAGATAATAACGAACTCATGGTTTTATGGCGGTTAGGTTTGCGTTCTAGCCATGCCTTATAGGAGGAGTCAGGGTCTGGTTTTGCTATATTGTAAAGGTGTAACCTAAGATTATATCCTAATATGGTACTGTTGGGTTTTTGATATAATAAATCCTTTAAGGCTTCGTCGTTTTTAGACTCCTCATTTACCTGTATATCGTTCTTGGTTAATAGATGTTTTTCTTCAGGAACACGTTTTGTGAGTGAACATGAATATAAAAACAAACCCGATAATATAATAAGTGTTATTTTTGTTGCTTTATTTCTCAATACGGTAGTGCCAAATAGTAATTTAAAGATACATTTTTTATGGTTAGTAAAAACCAAATTAAGCTTATAACAGGTTTACAGCAAAAAAAATACCGAAAACAATATAAGCAGTTTTTTGCTGAGGGAGCAAAGGTAGTACAGGAATTACTCAATTCCAATTTCGAACTACAAGAACTCTACACTACACAGCCTGTTTTTAATGGTGTTACAAATAATAAAGTTACGCAAATAAGCGAAGCAGAATTAAAAAAAATAAGTGCTCTTACTACACCTAACAATTGTCTTGCCATTTTTAAAATTCCTGATGATAAAAAAATAGAAGATAAAGGATTAATAATGACGCTAGACGATGTGAGAGACCCAGGAAATTTAGGGACTATTATTCGTTTATGTGATTGGTTTGGTGTAAAAACTTTGATTTGTTCAGAACAGAGTGTAGATATATATAACCCGAAGGTAGTACAAGCCACTATGGGAAGTATTGCTAGGGTTAATGTAGTTTATACTGATGTGGAAGGTTATTTAGCAAATGCTAGCTTACCTGTTTTTGGAACTTTTATGGATGGCAAAAATATATATACTCAAAAATTACCTCAAGAAGGAATTATTGTAATGGGTAATGAGGCTAATGGTATATCAAAAGCTATAGAGAAAAAAGTTACTGATAAAATAGCTATACCAAGATTTGGTAGCCTACAAGAAACAGAAAGCCTTAATGTAGCTACAGCAGCAGCAATCGTATTAAGTGAATTTCGTAGAGGGTCTTAGTGGAATGTAAAGTTAATGAATACAGCACGTGTTCTCATCGATTCAATATTGCCAGTATAAGGGCTATTAGGATCGTTATCACGAACAAGCTCATCTTGAAGGCCGAAAACACCACGTATTGAAGGTGAGAATTTGAAATATTCAAAATAAAGATCGATACCAAAACCTATTTCCCAGTTATTGGTCATTTTCTTCATTCTAAAAACATCAGTAAGGTTATCGTCTTGCGAGTCTTCGTTACTAGATAAATTTAATGTTCGAGAAAAACCTCCAACGAGGTAAGGTCTTATATTTCCTGTTCTTTTAGCAGAGAATTTAAGTAGTAAAGGGAAGTGGATATATGTAGATTTTACCTCTCTTAATTTGTCAAAATCATCTTCTACTTCAGGGAAACTTAAATTTCGCTGTGTGTAGTAAAGTCCTGGTTCAAAGCGTAAATCTAAATATTCAAATAGCCTTAAATTACCTACAAGGCCTACGTTAAATCCTGTAGTGTTTTTAACCTCTACATCTACACCAGGATCGTTTTTATAGTCTATTTTAAAACCATAGTTATTAAAGCCAAGGAAGTATCCCCAGTGTACTCTTTGTTTATCAAAGTTTTCTAGATTGACAATAGGGTCCTTAGAAAATACATCAGTACCAAACTGTGCATTACAAAGTAGCCCAGAGAGCAATGCGATATATAGAAACAGTTTTTTCATTTTATTTTTTTGAAGCGGAATAAATAGTCGCCACACCAAACGTTTGTGGTAAATTCTGTACCTCTATAAACCCAGTTTTTCTCAAAATATTGTTTAAAGCTTCTCCATGAGGGAAAACTGAAGCCGATTCACTAAGGTAAGCATATGCCGACTTGTCTTTAGAGAATAATTTACCAATAGTAGGTAATATAAACTTAGAATAAAAATTATATCCTTGCTTGTAAGGGAATTTTGTAGGTACTGAGGTTTCTAGTATTACAAAAATACCATCTGGCTTTAAAACTCTTAAAATTTCGGAAAGTCCTTTCTCTAAAGTTTCAAAATTACGAACACCAAAGGCAACTGTTATAGCATCAAAATAGTTATCGTCAAATGGTAAGTTTTCACTATCAGCAAGTACCATTTGTATTTTGTTGTCCAGTTTGCGTTCTGTTATTTTTTTGCGTCCTACATCTAGCATTCCTGCCGATATATCAGCTCCAATAATTTCAGTTGCAGAGGTGTCAGTCATTAAAATGGCAAGGTCACCAGTACCTGTAGCAATATCAAGTATTGTTTCAGGTTTAGTGTCGGCTACCATTTTTAGCACTTTTTTTCGCCACTTTACATCAATACCAAAAGAGATTACACGGTTTAGTCCGTCATATTTTTCAGAAATGGTATCAAACATTTGGGCAACTTGCTCTTTTTTACCCAGTTCAGAGCCTTTATATGGAGTTACGCTTTTTGGCATTTTTTTATTTTGTGCAAAGATAAGAGAACTTTTAATAATAACAGATTATAATTAGTTTTACCCACCCTGCTATGTATAAAAATGTTGCGTTATAGTGTTGTTTTAGCGCATAATAGTTCTAAAGGTAAGATTTACACGAGGTGTTTTTGCCAGTTTTGTAGGCGGTAAACGATGTAGCCAGTGGGTTTGAGTAGTATCTTTCATTACTAACAGGCTACCGTGGTCTAAAATGACAGATACTGTTTTTTTGTTTTCTTTATGCTTAAAGGCAAATTTACGTACAGCTCCAAAACTTAATGAGCCTATAGCTCCATTTTTCTTTAAATCTTTTTCTCCATCACTGTGCCATGCCATCCCTTCGCTGCCGTCGTGATATAAATTAAGTAAGCAAGAGTTGTATGTTTCGCCAGTGTGCTGCTCTACAATGTTTCTTAATTTGGTTAGTTCCTCGGTAAAGGGTAATGCTTTTTTTGTGATTTTACTGTAAGTATATTCAAAAGGTTGCTCTGCATACCAAGCTACTTTTCGTTTAGTAGTTATAAGTTTACCAAAAATAATAGCCTCATCATTTTTCCATTCAATACTATTTAGTAAATAATCTAAATAATGATCCGCTTCCTTTTTAGTAAATACGGTGCCATAATGATGTACTGTACCATCATAAGGCAATAGATTAGTTTCATTACTAGGTTTGTTATTGAATAAGTCCATTTTTCCAAATTTTATAAGCTGCTTTCATGCAATGCCCACATGGTCTATAACCTTGTGTAAGAGCTTCGTTCTCTGAGGTGAAAAACACACGATTTTTACGATGCATTCGTTTTCCTGACTTGCATTGCAAAGTTCCGTAAATTTTTAAATTTCGATTACCTCCATAAAGAATATGTTGGTTTTTTATTAATGCTCTTATTTGCTGCTCACTTGTTTCAAGATGTTCTATCATAGATGTTCTTAATTTGTAGCATCATGAAAAATAATGCCTAATGTAAACCTGTTACCACTATGCAGTTCGCTAACACCATGTTTCATGTTAGCGCGATAATAGCCTCTTGTGCTTTTTACAGGTCTAAAGTTCGTTGTAAATAAAAGTATATCTCCTTTTTTTGGTTTTAATACGATAGCTTTAGATTGAGCGCGAGGTACTTGTTCTGTTAATACAAATTCTCCGCCAGTATAATCCTCATCAGGTTCGTTTAAAAATAATACTGTTTGAAGCGGAAAGTAGACGTCGCCATATAGATCTTGATGTAATGTGTTAAATCCGCCTATCTCGTATTTTAAAATTAATGCAGTTGCTTTTTTTTGATCGTTGTTATGACATTGCTTTAAAAGCTCTTCGTGTATAAGAGGGAATTGCTTATCTATATTTAATGCTTTCATCCACATGTTTGCAATAAGTGCCAAGTTCGGGTAAATGCTTTCTCGTATAGATTGTATTATGTTAGGTAATGGGTAATTGTAGTATTTATATTCGCCTAGTCCAAAACGATGTCTCTCCATTGTAACTGTCTTTCTGAAAAGTTCAGGTGTGTTGTAATCTTCTTTTAGATCCTCACATTCTTGATTATTTAGAAGATTAGGAATAATACAATACCCTCTCTGGTGCATTTCTTCGGTTACCTTTTGCCAGTCTATAGCCGCTATTCTTGTAGTGATACTTTTCATGGCATGGTATTTTCAAGGTCAGACTTAGCGCTTTCCCAACCAATAATAGCTGTTTTACGCGTGTTGCCCCACATATAGCCGCCTATATTACCTGTGGACTGTATTACACGGTGGCATGGAATAAGGAATGCTACAGGATTACTGCCAATGGCTGTGCCGATGGCTCTCGATGCAGTTGGTTTTTCTATAACTGTTGCTACAGCGCCATAGGTCGATAATCGCCCTGTTGGTATTTTTAATAATGCTTCCCAAACCTTTAGCTGAAAATCGGTGCCTTTTAAATGAAGCTTAACTTCAGGTAGTCTGTTTTGATTGTTGTCGAAAATAGACAATGCATTTTGTTGTAATAAATCAGTTTTATTATCAAACGTAGCAGTATTAAACTTTGCTTTTAGTTCTGAAAGTGCTTGTACTTCGTTATCGTAAAAAGCCATGTAGCAAACACCTTTTTGTGTAGATGCAATAATAATATTACCAAAAGGGCTTTGAGTGTAACTGTAGTTTATGGTTAAGTTTTTGCCTCCGTTTTTATATTCGGCAGGAGTCATGCCTTCTATGCTTACAAAAAGATCATGTAGCCTGCTAGTGCCTGATAAGCCTGTTTCGTGAGCGGCTTCAAAAAGTGTAGCGTTGTTTTCTTTTAGTAATTTTTTTGCATGCTCAATGCTAATGTATTGCAAGAATTTTTTAGGGCTTGTGCCTGCCCAATCAGTAAACAATCGCTGAAAATGAAAAGGGCTTAAGTGTATTTTGTTTGCAATGCTATCTAGACTAGGTTGGTCTTTAAAGTTATCTTTAATATACTCTATTGCGGTAGCAATACGGGTGTAATTAATATTTTCTTCTACACTCATGATATTTCAATTTTATTGATACAAATATCTAAGTTATAATGTAGTTATAAAATCTGAAACTTGCGGATTAATTTTTAGAAGGGTAAGCTTCCTTTTTAAGAGTTGGGTTTTCTTCTATAATGAGAGAGTTTGTAATTAAGTCTTTTAGTATAGGGTTACACTCTTTTGAGTATATTGGATAGACCATAAATTGATGGTTTTCGTTTTCAATCCACTCTATATGTAATAACACAATTCCAAATTTTGACTCTTCTATGATTATCTCTGTTAATTTTTCATAAGTAAGATTGATCTTGTCAGGCTCATTATAGGCATGATAACTAATTTGGCTAGTTTCAATCAATAAAGCTGTGTTTCTAGAAGTGTAGGTTTTTCTGTTTTTGTCTCTAAATTTTTTTAATAATTTTTTACCGGGATTATTTCTATTTGATTCATCTGAAAACCTAACGGAAGTTATTTCGAATCCATAGTTGTCGATTATGAAATCGGGTTCTCCTTTATTATGGTCTCCGAATTTAAAACTTAACCCTTTGGAAATAGATTTGTTAATAAGTAGTGCGCATTGATTAATTTCAAAAATATGACCGTGAACAGAGGTGTCTTTATTGTTTTTTATTTTTTGGATATAATGGTTGTAGATTGACTTGTCATGCTCCTTAATGTCTTCTAAAGAAAGACCTAATGTCATGAGATAGTTTAGTGTTTGGTTTCTTTCAATTTGTTCTGCTGTATAAATTGAATTTATTTTAGAGGAAATGGGGTGTGATAGATCTGATAAGTCGATTTTTAAATTATCCTTGAAATATTTTATAATACTTTCCATTTCTAAATATAATGTGTTAATTATTTTTAATCCATGTTTGAAAAGTAAAGTCTAGTTTATGTTTCTCGTCTTTTGAGTGATACTCCTCTTTGGTAAGCTGCCATTTGATTGTGTCAATTTCAGGGAAGTATGCGTCAGCATCTGTAGTAGTGTGTACACGGGTAAGCTCTATTTTGTCGGCTTTATCAATAGCTTGTTTGTATATCTCGCCACCACCTATAATAAAAACCTCGTCGTCGTTATTACAAACAGCAAGAGCTTCGTCTAGACTGTGTACTATTGTACAGCCGTCGTAAGTGTAATCTTTTTGTCGTGTAATAACAATGTTGGTACGTTTAGGCAAAGGACCATTCATGCTTTCAAGGGTTTTGCGCCCCATAATAATAGCATGTCCTGTAGTCAGTTTTTTAAAGTGCTTAAAATCATCAGGTAAATGCCAAACCATTTTATTGTCTTTACCAAGAGCATTGTTTTCGGCAGCAGCAGCAATAAGCGTAATAGTCATTATGTTGTAGTAGTGTCGTTAGTGTTGTCTAATTTTTTTTCAAGCTGATTAATGCGACGTTGTTGTCGTGCTACTAGCTTTTCTATTTGTTCTTGTTCCCAGTCTTTGTTAATAAAGCTTTCGGTAACAAATATTTTTATAAAGTGGAGTATAAATAAAAATCCCCATGCAGTAATAGCCCAAAGGTACCAATCGTGGTCTGGGTTTACATTGAGAAGTTTATTAATGATAAAAAGAAAAATACTACCTACAAAAAAGAGGATAAAGTGAAAGTATACACGCTTTTTTTGCTTTACACGTTTTCGGGCATACTCATATAGTTCTTTTTGGTCTTTCTCCATGTCCTATTATTTTTACTAAATAAAGGTAATGAAAAATACTATACAGCTACAGCTCCTTTTATGTGTGGATGCGGGTCGTAATTTTCTAACGTAAAATCTTCAAATTTAAAGTCGAAAATATCTTTTACATCAGGGTTTAATACCATTTTAGGTAATGGCTTTGGCTCACGACTAAGCTGTAGGTTTAATTGATCGATGTGATTGTTATAGATATGTGCATCTCCAAAAGTGTGAATAAAGTCACCAGCTTCAAGTCCGCAAACCTGTGCAATCATCATAGTAAGTAATGCGTAAGAAGCGATGTTAAACGGTACTCCTAGAAAGATATCGGCGCTACGCTGATATAGTTGACAAGATAACTTACCATCGTTTACATAAAATTGGAAGAATGCATGGCAGGGCGGAAGTGCTACTTTACCTTCGGCTACATTATCGCTAAACGATTTTGAAGTGTCAGGTAATACACTAGGGTTCCATGCCGAGATAACCATACGGCGGCTATTTGGGTTAGTTTTTAAAGTTTCTATTAGCTCAGTAATCTGATCTATTTCTTTACTATCCCAATTGCGCCATTGGTGCCCATAAACAGGGCCAAGGTTGCCATCTTCATCAGCCCAATCATCCCATATTTTTACGCCGTTATCTTTTAGGTAACCAATGTTAGTGTCGCCTTTAAGAAACCAAAGCAGTTCGTGTATAATCGATTTTAAGTGTAACTTTTTAGTAGTAACTAGGGGGAACCCTTCACTAAGATCAAAACGCATTTGATAGCCAAAAACACTAATTGTTCCTGTACCAGTTCGGTCGCCTTTTTGGTTACCATTATCTAAAACATGTTTTACTAAATCGTGATACTGCTTCATCTTTCTTCTTGTATTTAGAAATTTAGTTGGCTGTAATTATTGTGCTTAAATCGAAAGAGTATTAACTCTCTCTCTTTGATATTTCATCACGAATTTTAGCAGCCTTTTCGTAGTCTTCATTTTGTACTGCGCCCTCTAGCATGTCATTTAGTTCTTGCAAGCTATATTGTGAGTATCCTTCGCCAGAAACAGTTTCTATACCAAACGTTTGTGGTTCTGATAATACATCATCAACCTCTGCTTCCTCATCTTCGTTATCAGGTTTTAGGTTGAGGTAAATACCTGCTTTATCAAGAATGTTTTTGTAAGTAAAAATAGGAGCATTAAATCGTAATGCTAATGCAATAGCGTCAGAGGTGCGTGCATCTATAATTTCTTCAATTTTATCTCTTTCACAAATAACGCTCGAAAAGAAAACACCGTCTACTAGTTTATGTATTATAACTTGCTTAACTATAATATCAAAACGGTCGGCAAAATTTTTAAAAAGGTCGTGTGTTAGCGGTCTAGGCGGTTTAATCTCTTTTTCAAGAGCAATAGCTATTGATTGGGCTTCAAAAGCACCAATAACAATAGGTAGTTTTCGTTCTCCATCCACTTCATTAAGGATTAGTGCATATGCGCCATTTTGTGTTTGGCTATATGAAATCCCCTTTATCGTTAGTTTTACTAAGCTCATAATAATCTTCGACTATAACTGAAAAAAGGCTATCCTAACAAAGATAAAGCATCCTTGCTGGGATAGCCCTTTTATTGGGCACAATTTATAATAAAATTATGAGTTATTTGCTTTAAACTCTTTTAATTTTTCGTTCAGTTTAGGTAGTATTTCAAATGCATCACCTACAATTCCGTAGTCAGCAACTTTAAAGAAAGGAGCCTCAGCATCTGTGTTTATAACTACTTTTACTTTAGATGAGTTAATACCTGCAATGTGCTGTATTGCGCCAGATATACCTACTGCAATATACAGGTTAGCAGCTACTGGCTTACCAGTTTGACCAACGTGCTCACTGTGAGGTCTCCATCCAAGATCTGATACTGGCTTAGAGCAAGCTGTTGCTGCACCTAATGTTGTAGCAAGATCTTCGATCATGTTCCAGTTTTCAGGCCCTTTAAGACCACGACCACCAGATACTACTATCTCAGCATCTGCAATAGTTACTGTTCCTGTTACTTTCTCTACAGACTCTACTTTTACGTTAAAGTCACCGTCGTTTAAAGATGGTGAAAAATCTTCGGTAGTAGGGCTAGAAGCCGATTCTACAAGTCCGAAAGAATTTTTACTAATACCTAGTACTTTTACGTCAGTATTTATTTCTGTAATGTTGAATGCTTTGTTAGAAAAAGCGTTTCTTTTTACACGGAAAGGAGAAATACTTTCTGGTAATGCAACTACGTTAGAAGCATAACCTGCATCTAGTGCTACAGCCACAAGTGGAGCAGCATATAAGCTATCTGTAGTTGTAGAGAATAATACAACTTTAGCATCTTCTTTTTGTGCAGCTTGTTTAATTACGTCAGCATAAGCTTTAGCGTTAAACGAGCTAAGTTTGTCAGAGTTTACAGTTAGTACTTTGTCTACACCATAGTTTCCAAGCGCTGAAGTGTCAGTTGTGTTGAATGCTATTGCAGTTACTGTTGTACCACTTTCTGTTGCTATTTTTTTTGCGTATGAAGCAAGTTCAAAGGCTGTTTTTTTAAATTTCCCTTCGCTTGACTCAGCATATATTAGAATTGACATGTCTTTTTAATTTGAAAAATTTGAATGAATGATTTAAATTACCTTAGCTTCGTTATGTAGTAAGTTAACTAGTTCGTCAAGATTATCTGCATCTACTAGTTTTACTGCTGACTTAGGTGCTGGTTTTTCAAACTTTACAGCTTGAGTGCTGTTGTCTGCAGCTACTGCTTCTACTATATTAAGCTTCTTTTGTCTAGCCATCATAATACCTCTCATGTTAGGTATTTTAAGATCTTTTTCTTCAACAAGCCCTTTTTGTCCACCAATTACAAGTGGTAACTTAGCGCTAAGTATTTCTTTACCTCCATCTATCTCTCTAGCAGCTTTAGCATCAGTACCGTCAACGTCTAGGTTGATACAAGAGTTAACAAAGTCATATCCTAATAATGCAGATAGCATACCAGGTACCATACCTCCGTTATAGTCTAATGATTCTTTACCAGCAATTATAAGGTCATAACCACCGCTTTTTGCAACTTCAGCAATTTGTTTTGCAACAAACATACCGTCAGTAGGGTTAGCGTTAATTCTTATAGCTTCATCAGCACCAATTGCAAGTGCTTTTCTTAATGTTGCTTCAGAGTCTGGGCCACCTACGTTAACAACTGTTACGTTAGCTCCTTGCTTTTCTTTAAACCAAATAGCTCTAGTAAGACCAAATTCATCGTTAGGATTGATTACAAACTGCACACCATTGGTGTCAAACTCACTGTCGCCGTTTGTAAAGTTGATTTTTGAAGTAGTATCAGGCACGTGGCTGATGCAAACTAATATTTTCATTTTTATAAAGTTATAGGAGTTTATTATTTTTCGTTACGAAATTACTAAATTATTTCGAATTAAAAATTTATGCACGCATATCAAATTAAATAAATTTAAGAAAACCTAATTAATACTGCATGTACGGCAAAAAAAACACTTGAAATTAATTGTTTGTTGTGATATTCGTAATATTATTAATTTAAGAAATTCTTTATAAGGAATATAAAGGTTAGTTTTCAGAAGGAACCTTATATTGAATGTATACTTCTAATAGTTTCACGATGTCCTTGATTTTGAATTCCTTATTTTGAATACGTTTCACAAGTTCGGGTGAATCTTTAAAATAATGAGCAGTATGTTTTCTAAATCTTCTTTCTGTACCAAATACGTGTGCTCCATAGTTAAAAGCGCCTATTAGAGTAGGGTTTTCTTCGTTTTGTCGTTTAAGTGAGAGGTTGACTGAAGCCCAAGTGCCACCATCTGATATTTTTGTTATTAAATGATCTCTATTGTTAATGGAATATGTGTCTCCTGAGTAGTAATAGCTGATTATAGGATTAGAAAACACAACTAAAAACCAATGTTTTTTCTTAGGAGTACGGCTTTTAATATTTTCCTTTGAACCGTACAACATTGTTCGTTTTCTTCGTTCAAAAAGATATTCATTGCCAGAATCTGTATAGTATATGATTTGATCGATTTTGTTGAACTTATACTTTGTCTTTTTGCCTTTTTTTGTTTCTTGAAATTTTATAGAATTGTCAAAAGTTTTATTGGAAGGAAGTTCGGCGTATCCTTCTTTAATGGTTTTGTCTAAGAATAATATTTTGGCTTTATAGTAATCTTTAGCAGTAACGGTTAAAGCTGTAAATAATAATAGAAGGGTAATGATATTTTTCATGGGGTGTTTTTTAGTTTTAAGGTCAAAAGTATGGTTTTTTAGACATGAACATATCGGTTTTTTTGATGATTTTAGTAGTCTGTACTAGTTTTTAGAGTTTATCTTTTATCTTAAACGTTTTCGTAAGGTGTGATTTTCTTTAAAAGCGATTTAAAAAGTATAAAATAATAATTTAAATCTGTATTTTTGCTCTTCATTTTTAATACCGAAAACGTACTTATATGAGAACGATACAATTCAGAGAAGCCATTTGTGAGGCTATGAGCGAAGAAATGCGCAACGATGAAACCATATATTTAATGGGTGAAGAGGTTGCTGAATATAATGGCGCCTATAAAGCATCAAAAGGTATGCTTGATGAGTTTGGTCCAAAAAGAGTTATTGATACTCCTATTGCCGAGCTTGGTTTTGCTGGTATAGCAGTAGGTTCTGCTATGAACGGTAATAGACCTATAGTAGAGTACATGACATTTAACTTCTCTTTAGTAGGTATAGATCAAATTATAAATAATGCTGCAAAGATGCGTCAGATGTCTGGTGGGCAATTCCCAATGCCAATGGTGTTTCGTGGACCTACAGCCTCAGCAGGGCAGTTAGGAGCAACGCACTCACAAGCTTTTGAAAACTGGTTTGCAAATACACCAGGTTTAAAAGTAGTTGTACCATCTAATGTGTATGACGCAAAAGGACTACTTAAATCGGCTATTCGCGATAATGACCCTGTAATATTTATGGAGTCAGAACAGATGTATGGTGATAAAGGTGAAGTTCCAGAAGGAGAATACACATTACCACTAGGTGTTGCCGATATAAAAAGAGAAGGTACAGATGTTACTATAGTATCTTTTGGTAAAATAATAAAAGAGGCTTATAAGGCAGCTGATGAATTAGCTAAAGAAGGTATAAGCTGTGAAATAGTAGATTTAAGAACTGTTCGTCCGTTAGATCATGATACAATTCTTAATTCTGTTAAAAAAACAAACAGACTTGTAGTATTAGAAGAGGCTTGGCCTTTTGCTAGTATAGCGTCAGAGATTACTTATATAGTTCAAGAAAAAGCATTCGATTATCTTGATGCACCTATACAACGTATTACTACTGCTGATACTCCTGCACCATACTCTCCAGTATTAC
This sequence comes from Flavobacterium sp. MedPE-SWcel, assembly GCA_001874325.1. Lineage (GTDB taxonomy): Bacteria > Bacteroidota > Bacteroidia > Flavobacteriales > Flavobacteriaceae > Flavobacterium. Next base: position 216,584 of record MPCW01000003.1, read on the forward strand.
TTAAAGAGTGGATACCTAATGCGGATGATGTAATTAAGGCAGTTAGAAAAGTTGCTTATAAATAACAAAAATAAAACTACTATATTTGAAACTTCATCATACTATTATGATGAAGTTTTTGTTTATATGCATATATGAAAGATAAGATATTATATTTAGGATTTTTTCTCTTGCTTTCGTTGTCCTTTTTTGGGCAAACAAAAGTGAGTGGAGTGGTGTTAGATAATACTAACTACCCTATACCTTATGCTAACGTTTACTTTAAGAATTCTAGCGAGGGTGTTATTACAGATGAAAATGGAAAATTTTACTTAGAATCAAAGAATAAGTACAATACATTGCTAGTTTCTTTTGTAGGTTTCACGCCTAAAGAGGTAGAGCTTAAAAAGTCAGTTACTTATAATCTAAAAGTAACTCTTCAAGATGGGCAAGAGCTTAAAGAGCTTGTGATGTACTCTGGTAAAACATCAAAGAAAAATAATCCAGCCATAGATATATTGAGAAAGATATGGGAGCGTCGCCGTAAGAACGGATTACGTATGTTTGACCAATATCAGTACGATCAATATGAAAAGGTCGAGTTTGATATGAATAGCATAGATAGTGCTTTTATGGCAAGTAAAATATTTAGAGGTATGGAGTTTATATTTAACCATGTAGATACCTCTAGTGTTACTGGTAAAACCTACTTACCAATATTTATAAACGAAAGTCTTGCTGAGGTGTATGGAGATAATACTACCAATAGTAAGAAAGAAATACAACAGGCAAATAAAAATTCAGGATTTAGTAATAACCAGCAAATTATAGCCTTTGTAAAAGACCTATATGCCGATTATGATATCTATAATAACTACTTAAAGTTTTTTGATAAAGATTTTGTTAGCCCACTATCACGTACAGGTATAAATGTGTATAACTATGTGTTGCACGATAGTACTTATATAGAGGACAAGTGGTGTTATAATATAGTGTTCTATCCACGTCGTAAAAATGAGTTAACCTTTAAAGGTAATTTTTGGGTAAACGATACTACCTATGCCATTAAAAAAATAAGTATGGCAGCCAGTAAAGGGGCTAATATTAACTGGGTAAAAGATGTTTATATAGAACAAGAATTTGATGTGCTTAATGACTCAGTATTCTTATTGAAGCGTGATCACATGATGTCTGATTTTGCATTGCGTAAAAAAGAAGAATCTAAAGGTGTTTATGGAAAAAGAACAACGCTTTATCGTAATTACAAATTTGATATAGAAAAGCCAAAAGGTTTTTATGCTAAAGAAGTTAATTATTATAACGATTCAATACATCAACGATCTGAGGAATATTGGGCAGAGAATCGTTTTGAATCATTAAATAAAGATGAAAAGGCTGTTTATAAAATGTTAGATACATTAAAAACGGTGCCTAAGTTTAAAAGAATGTATAGCCTTGTAGCTACATTGGGTAGTGGTTATTATCAAAGAGGTAATTTTGATTATGGTCCTATCTTCTCAACATTTGGGTATAATGATGTAGAGGGAGCTAGGTTGCGAACAGGTGGACGTACATTTTTTGGACAAAATGACCCTTGGCGTATAGAAGGTTATACGGCTTATGGATTTAAAGACAATCAATTTAAGTATGGGTTGTCCGGTAAATGGATGGTCGATAAAAAGAAACGAGTTATACTTGCAGGGGGTACTCGACGCGATGTAGAGCAGATAGGGGTTAGCCTTACAGGATCTACAGACGTGTTGGGTAGAAGTTTTGCTTCATCAGCATTATTTGCAAGTGGAGATAATAGTAAGCTTACCTCAGTAAACTTTACTAACTTTTCTGTAGAGATAGAGCCTGTTAAAAATGTTGTTTTTAGGGCAAATGCATCCTATCGTACTTTAAAGTCGGCATCACCTACTTTCCAGATGGATTACTTTATAGATCCTAATGATCAATCTAAAGGTACAAAAGGGCACCTTAGGCAGTATGAATATGGCTTATTGGTAGATTATACACCAGGTAGAAGAACAATAGGGTATGGAGTAGAGCGATCAGATGTCGATTCAGATGATTATGCTAGGTTATATCTTAATTTTTCACATGGTATTAAAGGTGATTTCGGAAGTGATTTTGATTATAAAAAGTTACAATTTTTCTATAGACAACCAATACTTATAGGTGGTTTTGGGCTATTTTCTACTACGCTTGAAGCTGGTAAAATATTTGGAGAAGTACCACTGGGGCTTATGGGAGTAATACCAGGTAACCAGTCTTATTTTATTATACCTAATACCTATAACTTGATGAACTATTATGAGTTTGTGGCAGATGAATATGTATCGCTACACCTTGAGCATAATTTTAATGGTAAGTTGTTTTCTAGAATTCCTTATTTAAGAGATTTAAATTTGAGAGAAATAGTAGGTATAAAAGGAGTATATGGTACAGTGTCTGACGAAAATAGAAGACTTAATGCATCTAGTGTTGCATATAGAGCACCAGAAGATGTGTACTGGGAGTATCATGCAGGTATAGGGAATATATTTAGAGTATTCCGTATTGATTTTGCATGGAGAGGAAACTATTTAAATCTTCCTGATGCTAATAAATTTACGGTTAAAGGAGTGTTTGGCTTCCATTTCTAGAAAAAGGCTTATTTTCGTAACACAAATTATTTAATTAATACTTATGAAATCGATTATTGCATCCCTATTTGTAGGGTTATTACTTATATCTTGTAAAGATGCTAAAAAAGAAGAATCTCAGCCTATTGTAGATGAAATTACGGCTGTTGCTGTAGGGACAGTAATTAGTGGAGATTTTGAAATTACAGACCCTGAAGCTCTTGAAGTAAAATGGGAGAAGGCACTTACAGCTGAAAAAGGTAAAGAGATAGAATTAGAAGGTTTTGAGATTATAACAGGAAAAGTAGATAATAATTCTAGTGAAGAGTATTACATGATTATATCTCGAACTAACGAGGGTAATATAATGGTAGCAGCATTATTAGATTTAAGAGACGGTGAGTTTTTCTTTAAATCTGTAGTAGAAGGAGAGCACATTATGGTAATGTGTGAAGATGAAGGATACTGTGAGCAAGAAGGTTGTTTGCCTATAGTTAATGTAAGAAATGATAAACAACAAATAGATTGTAGCTGTAGAGAATGCTCTAAAGAAGAAAAGAAAATAAAGTAATATTTACTACTTCTATAAAATATGAATACCGATTATTAAAAAGCCTCTAGATATACTTCTAGGGGCTTTTTAGTTAAGTAAACCATTCTTAAAAAAGAATATATATGCATGCTGTATTAAATTTGTGTGAATACAGTAGTCTTGCTGCGCATAATAGCCTCATATAAACTTGCAATACGTTATTTTTGTGCTACTTTTGCAATCGCTTAATAAAGAAATAATATATAAATATGTCTGCAGCAAAACTAGAAACGTTTGATGTCCTGATAGAAATTCCAAAAGGAAGCAGGAACAAATATGAATATGATTTTGAATTAAAAAAAATACGCTACGACAGGATGCTTTTCTCTTCGATGATGTATCCTGCAGATTATGGTTTCATTCCTGAAACACTTGCATTAGATGGTGACCCACTTGATGTACTAGTTTTAGTAACAGAGCCTACTTTTCCTGGATGTGTAATGGAAGTTAAACCTATTGGTGTTTTCCATATGGCTGATGAAAAAGGACCAGATGAAAAAATTATGTGTGTACCAGTATCAGATCCAATTTGGAACAAGCTAAATGATCTTAGTGATATGAACCCACACTTAGTAAAAGAGATAGAACACTTCTTCCAAGTATACAAAGACCTTGAGCAAAAGAAAGTTGACGTTGGTGGATGGGGTGATGTAAACGAAGCACGTGAGATTATAAACAAATGTGTAGATCGTTTTGAGACACTAGAAAATAAGCCTGAAGAATTATTCAGCATACGATAGTCTAATTCTCACAAAGAATTGAGAAAAAAGCAATGTTCTGTAACGGAACATTGCTTTTTTTATTTTGGTTTCGTTACATTTACTATAAATTAACAATAAACCAAACAATTATTTATGGATTCTATTATGATTTATGTTCCAGCCATTATGGCCGTACTGGGGCTTCTTTTTATGGCTGTAAAGAGATCTTGGGTGTTAAAACAAGATGCTGGAGATGGGAAGATGAAAGAAATTTCAGATCACATCTACGAGGGGGCACTTGCCTTTCTTAAAGCAGAATATCGATTACTAACTTTTTTTGTGATTGCCGCCAGTATAGCACTTGCTGCAATTGCTTACTTTGTTCCTACTACAGACATGTTAATTGTAGTTGCCTTTATATTTGGGGCATTCTTCTCGGCACTTGCAGGGAATATGGGAATGAAAATAGCAACTAAAACCAATGTAAGAACCACACAGGCGGCAAGAACTAGTTTGCCACAAGCGCTAAAAGTATCTTTTGGTGGCGGTACTGTTATGGGACTTGGTGTTGCAGGACTAGCAGTGTTAGGGTTAACAGCCTTTTTCATATTTTTCTTTCATTACTTTATGGAGGGTACATGGACGAATACTACTGATATGACTATTGTGTTAGAAACATTAGCAGGGTTTTCGTTAGGAGCAGAATCTATAGCATTATTTGCCCGTGTGGGTGGAGGTATTTATACTAAAGCTGCCGATGTGGGGGCTGATCTTGTGGGTAAAGTAGAAGCAGGTATTCCAGAAGATGATCCGCGTAACCCTGCAACAATTGCAGATAACGTAGGTGATAATGTAGGGGATGTAGCAGGTATGGGAGCCGATCTTTTTGGGTCGTATGTGGCAACGGTACTAGCAGCAATGGTTTTGGGTAATTATGTGCTAAGAGATATTTTAATAGACAATCCTAGTTTTACAGATGCGTTTGGTGGTATAGGGCCAATATTGCTACCTATGGCAATAGCAGGTTTTGGTATACTATTTTCTATAATAGGTACTATGTTAATAAAGATAACCAGTAACGATGCTAAAGAAGCAAAAGTGCAAGGTGCGCTTAATATAGGTAACTGGGTTTCTATAATACTAGTAGCAATATCATGTTACTTTTTAATAGGCTACATGTTGCCAGAAACTATAAAAATGGAGTTTTACGGAGAAGGTGCTAAAGACATCTCGTCTATGCGAGTGTTTTATGCAGCATTAGTAGGTTTGGTAGTAGGAGGTGTTATATCATCAGTTACGGAATATTATACAGGGCTTGGTAAAAAACCAATATTAGCCATTGTACAAAAATCAAGCACAGGGGCAGGTACTAATATTATTGCAGGGCTTGCTACGGGTATGATATCTACTTTCCCGACAGTAATATTATTTGCAGCTGCTATTTGGTCATCTTATGCTTTTGCAGGATTTTATGGTGTGGCACTAGCGGCTTCGGCTATGATGGCTACAACAGCAATGCAACTTGCCATTGATGCTTTTGGACCAATTGCCGATAATGCAGGTGGTATTGCCGAGATGAGCGAACTACCAAAAGAGGTACGTACGCGTACTGATATTTTAGACTCGGTAGGTAATACTACAGCAGCAACAGGTAAAGGTTTTGCAATCGCTTCGGCAGCATTAACGTCGTTAGCATTATTTGCAGCCTATGTTACTTTTACGGGGATAGACGGTATTAATATATTTAAAGCGCCGGTACTAGCAATGCTCTTTGTAGGAGGTATGGTTCCTGTGGTGTTCTCGGCATTAGCAATGAATTCTGTGGGTAAAGCCGCGATGGAGATGGTATATGAGGTAAGAAGGCAGTTTAAAGAGATACCAGGTATTATGGAAGGTACAGGTAAGCCAGAGTATGGTAAGTGTGTAGAAATATCTACACAGGCAGCTCTGCGTGAAATGATGCTACCAGGAGTACTTACTATAGGTTTTCCTATTGCAATTGTTATTTTAGGAATGCTTGTGTATCCAGATAATAACTTATTAGTAGCAGAGATGCTAGGAGGATATATGGCAGGTGTAACAGTATCGGGTGTGTTGTGGGCTGTGTTCCAGAATAACGCAGGTGGTGCTTGGGATAATGCTAAAAAATCATTTGAAGCTGGTGTAATGATTAACGGAGAAATGACGTATAAAGGATCGGATGCGCACAAGGCAGCGGTAACGGGTGATACTGTAGGAGATCCGTTTAAAGATACATCAGGACCTTCTATGAATATTCTTATTAAGCTAACGTGCCTTATAGGACTTGTAATTGCACCAATATTGGGCGGGCATACTAACGACGAAGCTCATGATGAAGCAAGTTTGTTAGAGCAAGACCAAAAAGAAGTTGTTATAAACTATCAAAACGATACTGCTATTGATGATGAATCAACTTTTGTAATAAAAGAAGAATAGAATTTTATATATAATATACTAACATCACTCTGAAAACGGCGGTGTGGAACTTAATTGGGACGAGGTTTTCTCTTCCTGTCAAAATAGGTGGTT
>MPCW01000004.1 GCA_001874325.1 Flavobacterium sp. MedPE-SWcel
AAAGAAGAATAGAATTTTATATATAATATACTAACAAAAAAGCCCCGCAATGCGGGGCTTTTTTATTTATGATTTGGTTTGTGTTTAAAACAGTCCGTTTACTTCGGCATCAATTTTATTAATGATAGTTCCTAAATCTTCAGGGTTATTTACAAAATCTAGGTTGTCTACATCTAGTATAAGTAGTTTTCCTTTGTCATAACCTTGCACCCATGCTTCATAACGTTCGTTAAGACGGCTTAGGTAATCTATCGAGATAGAGTTTTCATAATCGCGACCACGACTGTGTATTTGCTTTACCAAGTTAGGTATAGAACTACGCAGGTAGATAAGCAAGTCAGGAGCACCTACAAAGCCTTCCATAAGTTCAAATAGCGATTTATAGTTATTAAAATCTCTATTACTCATTAACCCCATAGCATGCAGGTTGGGCGCAAATATATGCGAATCCTCATATATGGTTCTGTCTTGTATTATGTTCTTTCCGCTTTCGCGTATTTGCAGTATTTGGTTAAAACGACTATTAAGGAAATAGATTTGAAGGTTAAACGACCATCGCTCCATCTGATGGTAAAAATCATCAAGATATGGGTTGTCTACTACATCTTCATAATGTGGTTCCCATTTAAAGTGTTTTGCCAATAATCCTGTTAACGTGGTTTTTCCGGCACCAATATTTCCAGCTACAGCTATATGCATTATTCAGGTAGTATTATTTTAGAGTGTGTGATTTTATTCTTTGTAAAAATAGATAAAATTTGCGCTGAGTAGTTGAAATTTTCAAAGCTTTTTTCAGCGATATCTATCTTTTGTAAGCTCTTGTTTTCTAAATTATAGAGATGTAAATTATTGTTTTTTTGTAATATAATTTGCTTGTTGTTTACAAGTTGTAAATGCTCAAATTCAGGTAATGTTCCTAATGTGTTTACTTTCCCGAAAAGATTTACAGCATACATATTGTTCAGGCTGTCAACCCAATAAAAGTAATTGTAGTTAGATTGATAATCAGTTAACGTTTGATTAAACGGCGGAGTTAATGTTTTAAAGGTATTGTTTATAATATCATATAACCCCACTTGTTGCGTGTTAGTGTCGTACACCCAAAGTCTGTTTTGTGAGGCAAGCCCTACAGCTTCGGCAAGTAGTGGTTGTTGCAGCTCAGAAAAATTGATTCTTGCTGTTTCGTTTAACTGATTGTCGAGTAGTACTACGGTGTTGAATTTTTTATAAAACAACACTATTTGCAATGGGTTTTGTAAATCGGCACGATAAATAGTACTTAAGGATACCGCTTTATATTTTACTGTTTTTCCGTCTTGTTTTTTCTGAAAAGTATTATTTGTAATAGAGTATTCACAACCCAAAGCATCAGTGCCTAAATAGCGTGTTGCCGTAAAACTATTTTCTGATAGTTGCTTTACAGGTATGGGTGTAAGTGTTTCTTGCGCCATTATTGATAGGCAGGAAAATAGTAAGAGAAAAAGAAATTTAAACTTCATGTACAGCGATAAAATTTGGAGAACTGTTTATATAAAGATACACTTTTTTTGTAGGTATCCATCTTAAAACAAAAAAGGCAGCACTTAATAAAGGCTGCCTTTTTTAATTTTATAATAAAACCTTTCTATAAGCCAAAAGTAGTTTTTACTTTCTCTACATAGTCTAGTTTCTCCCAAGTAAACAATTCTACTTCCATAGTTTTTTGTTCGCCACTAGGAGCAGTAAATGTTTTAGTTACTGTTTCAGGAGTACGTCCCATGTGTCCGTAAGCTGCTGTTTCGCTATAAATAGGGTTTCTTAGTTTTAAACGTTGCTCTATAAAGTAAGGGCGCATGTCAAACAGTTCCTCTACTTTTTTAGCAATTTCACCATCAGTAAGGCTTACTTTGCTAGTGCCATAAGTGTTTATGTAAATCCCCATAGGCTCAGCAACACCAATGGCATATGATACCTGTACTAATATCTCATCGGCAATACCTGCTGCAACAAGATTTTTAGCAATATGACGTGTAGCATAGGCAGCACTACGGTCTACCTTACTAGGGTCTTTACCAGAAAATGCACCACCACCGTGAGCACCTTTACCACCATAAGTATCTACAATAATTTTACGACCCGTAAGTCCAGTGTCACCATGAGGCCCACCTATTACAAATATCCCTGTTGGGTTAATGTGGTAAGCTATAGCGTCATTAAATAAATGTGCGTACTGAGGGTTGTTTTTAATTACCCTTGGTACAAGTATTTCTTTAATGTCTTTCTCAATTTTGGCAAGCATAGTAGCCTCGTCAGCAAAATCGTCATGTTGAGTAGATATTACAATAGCATCTATCCTTACAGGCTTGTTGTTATTGTCATACTCTAATGTTACTTGACTTTTAGCATCAGGACGCAGGTAGCTAATTTCGCTATTCTCACGACGCAACGCAGCAAGCTCTTGTAGTAACTTGTGCGATAGATTAAGTGCCAATGGCATATAATCTTTAGTTTCGTTAGTAGCATAACCAAACATCATTCCTTGGTCACCAGCTCCTTGCTCTTCTTTACTTTGTTTGTCTACACCTTGGTTAATATCTGCCGATTGCTCGTGTATTGCAGAAAGTACTCCACAAGAGTTAGCATCAAACATATATTCACTTTTTGTGTACCCAATTTTTTTAATAACCTCACGAGTTATTTGTTGTACGTCAAGGTAAGTTTTAGATTTTACCTCACCTGCTAATATTACTTGTCCTGTAGTTACTAAAGTTTCACATGCTACTTTAGAGTCAGGATCAAAAGCTAAAAAATTATCGATTAGTGCGTCAGAAATTTGATCAGCTATTTTATCAGGATGCCCTTCACTTACTGATTCCGACGTAAATAAATATGCCATAAATATAATTAATGTTATAGTTAACGGGAAAAGTAGTGGTGCAACACAACGCTAAAGGGGAGGGGTATCCTGCTTTAGCATTTTTTATAGAGGTTGCAATCAGTACAAATTTTTCCTCTTAAATTTTACAAAGCAAAGGTATAAAACGTATTTCAAATAAAAAAAGTACATAACCCTTTTAAGATTTAATTAGTACTAGCATAAAAAAGCTATAGTGTTAAATTTTAAAGTTTTACTTGTTTTGTATTGAAATAGTTCGGATGTTTGTTCGAGTTAAAGAACAGTAACAGAGATGAAATTTATTAAACCTCAATATCGTAATCATACCATGTGGAACATTCCGCAGGAGGGTGCTATTGGTTAGTTTTAAATTTCTTTAAAATAATATATACTAAAAGCCCTCCTGAAAAACAGGAGGGCTTTTTATTTACAACAAGATGAAATTATAATAATGAATACGCTTTATACACATACAATTAATAAACGCCATACCATGCCTAATACATGGATGATGTGGCTGTATGTGCTATTACCAAAGCGGATGACTTAAATTTAGTTTATAACTTATGTTCAAGGCTCTTTTGGTAACACATTCCAAAAGAGCCTTTTTTATTTCTAATACCTAACTATATAATACTATAAAGTCATGAATACACAACCTATAAACGTACTAGGATATACGAGTAACAATCAGCAATTTGTTGTAAAAACACTTAGTACTAACCTTAAGGTAAGTCAAAACGATAACTATTTAGAGTCAAAAACTCCTAATCCGTATGAGTATATACTAGCGGGTTTTGCAGCATATATAAATGCATTGGGTATACTGGTAGCACAAGAGTTAGCGGTACAGTTGTACTCACTACAAATAGAAATTACAGGAAACCTGAATGATGATGTGTTGTTAGCGAAATCAAATTCAGGATTTAAAAATATAACCATAAAATTAAAGCCTGCTACTGATGTGCCAATGGAAGCATTGCAAAAATGGCTAGAAGAAATAAAATCTAGAAATCCTACTAGTCATTTGTTGGGGAGTAATGCACCAGTAAACCTAGTGTTGTTTAAAAAGTTTGCTTGTAACTAAGCATTAGTTAGAATTATTAAGTTGTTTGTTTTTGTTGTTTGAGAGAGCTGCCTTTGGGTAAGCCAAGGGCAGTTTCTTTTTTAAAAATTAAAATTATTATGAGTCACAAAATAAATATAATACTCTTTGGTATAGGTGCTACAGGAAGTGCCTTAATAAATAAAGTACAGAAGGAGAAGAAGCGTCTAGAAATAGAAAACAGAATAGCTGTTCGTTTTCCTGTAATAACAAATACTACCGTTGCCTTTTTTGAGAAAGAAGGCGCTAATTTTTCTTGGGAAGCTAATTTTATACAGTTTGGTATACCATTTAAAATGGAAGATATATTGCTGTATGTTATAGATAACGAGTTAGAAAATGTTGTTATAGTAGATGCCACGCCAAGCCTACAATTAACCAATGCTTATATTGAGTTTTTAAGAAGTGGTTTTAGTGTAGTGTCAATAAATGAGAACTTGAAATTACTACCTGAAAGCTTCGAGAAAGGGGCTCGTTTTCTTGGCGATACTTACGGAGGAGGTTATAAGTTTATTACTACTGCTTTTGCAAATAAAGATTTGGCTGCAGAAGCATTGTTTGATGGGATATTACAAGTAGTTGATAAGAAGAAAAAAGTAGCTTAGTTGTTTGTGATTTTATAGGATAATAAGTCTTGCTATTCAAATTCTATTATATTTGTCGCATTAACATTATAATGAGGCATTTTTTATACCTATTAATACTATTACCAACACTTGTAATTGCTCAGCAAAAGACTGAAGGCAAGTACACCGTCGATGTTAATTATTTTTATGGTAATGTAGTACCACACCGTAAGTCGATACAGCATCTTATAACAGCACATCCAGAGGGTGTAATCGTAAGTTTTAACCGTAAAACTTTTGGCGATAAAGAGTGGCACTCAGCATACAATTATCCTGATTATGGTTTTTCATTCCAGTACGAGGATATGAAAAATAGATCGTTAGGTGAAATGTATGGTTTGTATGGTCATTATAATTTTTACTTTCTAAAAAGAAGATTGCAATTTCGCATAGGGCAAGGTATTGCTTATAATACCAACCCGTATGATAAAGAAACAAACTTTAGGAACCATGCTTATGGTGCAGCCGTAATGCCTACTACTTACTTTATGCTAAACTATCATAAACCTGATATTTTACAAGGTGTAGGAGTGCAAGCAGGTTTGTCGTTTATTCATCATTCTAACGGTAGTATGAAATCGCCTAACACTAGTACCAATACTTTTGCAGTAAACGTAGGGCTTAACTATACCTTTGGTAAAGACGAAAAGCTACGTTATATACCGCGAAAGCAGGATACTGTAAACTATAAAAAACAACCTCTTAAATATAATATTGCTTTTAGAGGAGGTCTTAATGAAAGTGATGTAATAGGTAGCGGGCAATATCCGTATTATGCATTATCATTTTATGTAGATAAACGAGTAAGCAGGAAAAGTGCCTTTCAGTTAGGAGTTGACTTCTTTTGGCCAACATATTTAAAGGAGTATATAAAATTTAAATCAGTTTCTTACCCAGAAGAAAATGTAGACGGCAATGCTGATTATAGAAAAATAGGAATGTTTGTAGGCCATGAACTATTTATTAATAGACTCTCTGTAGAAGGACAAGTAGGTTTTTATGTGTACCAACCCTTTAACTCTACAGGCACAATGTACCAACGTGTAGGAATGAAATATTATATTACCGATAAAATATTTAGTGGAGTAGCCTTAAAAACACACGGAGCTAAGGCAGAGGTACTTGAGTTTGGTGTAGGTGTAAGATTATAAAATGATGAATTTAGTACAACGATTTATTGCCTTATTTATAGTGTTGCAAGGCGTAGTGGCTTGCAATAGCGATACGGCTATTGAGTGTTTTAGAACAACAGGCGATGCTGTGCAATATGATATTGTAGTAGCTGATTTTACTAAAGTTCATATTTCCGCAGGTATAGAGTTAGTAATAACACAAGGAGAAACGCAAAAGGTAACCGTGCATACAGGAGAGAATATTAAAGAATATATTACTGCTGAGGTTAAAGAAGGGGAATTGTTTATAGCAAATGCTAACAATTGTAACTGGACGCGAGATTATAATAACACAATAGTATATATAACAACACCTAACTTAGATAGAATTTATTCAGCTTCGCAATTTGCTATAAAATCAGAGGGGGTACTTAATTTTCCAACATTAGAGTTAATGTCAGGGCTGTTAAGCGAAACAGCATCGGGAACTTTTGAGCTTACTATAAATTCAGAAAACCTTTTAGTGCAAGACGACCAGTCAGCATATTATGTGATAAAAGGTGAAGTAGATAACCTTATTGTAAAGTTTTACGATGGTGATGCTCGTTTTGAAGGTGGTGATTTGATAGCGCAAAAAGTAGAAGTATTTCAGAGAAGTACTAATGATATCATCGTGAATCCGCAGCAAGAAATAAAAGGAACAATATATTCTACGGGTAATTTAATAATAAAAAATACTCCGTCATCATTAAATACCCCACTAGTAGTAGATGTAGATCAGCTCTATACGGGGCATATTATTTATAACTAAAAAGAGGGTTATTCTTCCTCTTCTTCCTTTTTAGTCATTTCCATAAACAACGACTCTAGGTTTTTGTTTTTATGATTTAGCTGTAATGTTTTCAATCCATTATCATGAGCAAAATCAAATATTGCAGGGCGCATATCTTCACTAGTAGAAAAAGTAAGTTCCCAAGTAAAATCAAAAGTATTTACATACTCAACAAGGTGTGGAATTTCTTTTAGTAGCTGTTCTTCAACTCTGTAATCAAAGGCTACTTCAATTATTTGTTCATTCTCGGCTGTTAGGTTCTCTAGTTTTTTATCAGTTACAACTTTACCATTATTAATAATAATAACTCTGTCGCAAATAGCTTCTACCTCTTGCATAATGTGAGTAGAAAGAAATACGGTTTTATCTTTACCTATGTTTTTTATTAACTCTCTAATTTCAACTAATTGATTAGGGTCAAGACCAGTAGTTGGCTCATCTAATATTAATACCTCAGGATCGTGTAGTAATGCTGTAGCAATCCCTACGCGCTGGCGGTACCCTTTAGAGAGTTGCCCTATTTTTTTACCAGCTTCGGGTGTTAACCCCGTAAGCTGTATAACCTCTTCAATGCGTTTTTTAGGTGTTTTATGTATATCAGCATTAAAGGCTAAATATTCACGTACATATAAATCAAGGTACATTGGGTTATGTTCGGGTAAATAACCTACAGATTTTTGTACGGCTTTCTGCTGATCGTTTACGTTACTACCATTTACAAGAGCCGTACCCTCGTCTGCATTAAGGTAAGTAGTCAATATTTTCATTAATGTCGACTTTCCTGCACCGTTTGGTCCTAAGAAACCAACAATTTCACCTTTGTTTATTGTGAATGAAACGGTGTCTAGCGCTTTTTGCTCACCATAACTTTTAGAAATATCCTTAACCTCTATCGACATAACGTGTTTGTTTTAAACAAAAGTAGTAAGAATTCCATAATTTTGTATCATAATAAAGAAGATGGAAAATAATAGTGGGATGAGACAATGGCTAGACGACTTACAATTGTCGCATCCATTAGTAATAGCAGGACCTTGTAGTGCAGAGACTGAAGAGCAAGTTTTAGATATTGCAAAACAATTAAAAGACTCTAAAGTAAGTATATATCGTGCAGGTGTATGGAAACCTCGTACACGGCCAGGGAACTTTGAAGGTGTAGGAGCTATAGGTTTAGGCTGGTTGCAAAAAGCAAAAGCCGAAACAGGATTGTTAATGGGGGTTGAGGTTGCTAATGCAAGCCATGTAAAATTAGCGCTTGAACACGATATAGATGTACTATGGATAGGGGCACGTACTACAGTAAACCCTTTTGCAGTACAAGAAATAGCTGATGCTCTTGAGGGTACTGATAAAATAGTACTGATAAAAAATCCTGTAAACCCTGATTTAGCCTTATGGTTAGGTGGTGTAGAGCGTATTTATAATGCGGGTATTCGTAAACTAGGGGTGGTACACCGTGGTTTTTCTACTTACGAGAAAACAAAGTATCGTAATATACCTGAATGGCAAATTGCTATTGAACTACACGATCGTTATCCTGATTTACCTATTATTTGCGACCCATCGCACATTACAGGAAAACGTGATATGATACAGAAAGTATCGCAACAAGCATTAGACCTTAGTTATGATGGTTTAATGATAGAAACGCATAATAACCCAGAAAAAGCGTGGAGTGATGCAGCACAACAAGTAACTCCCGATGTTTTAAAAGAAATTCTTGAGAACTTAGTACTTCGTGAAAAAACGAATGAAACAGACTCTTTTAATAGCGACTTAGAAGCTTATAGACTTCGAATAGATGAATATGACACTAAAATCATGGATGCTTTAGGTAAACGTATGCGTATTGCTGATGATATTGGAGTATTAAAGAAGGAGAATAACGTAGTTGTATTGCAAAATAAACGTTGGAACGAAGTAAGGCAACGTATGCTTGTTATGGGGAAAGAAAAAGGACTTAGTGAAGATTTTATACAGCGCCTTTTTAAAGCAGTACATCAAGAAAGTATTAGTCATCAAGAGAGAGTGATAAATAAGTAACAATCTTTTAATTACTTAGTAATTTTTATGTAGTTAATTTCTGATTTAATTTGTGTAGTATTGCATTTTTAAATAAAAATTTATATTTATCTAACAATGAATAAGTTACTAAAAGTATTGTCTGTTGCTATACTGTTTTTGTTTAGCCTTACAAGTGTTGAAGCCCAAAACCAATTAGAGAATGTATCTCTTACCTATGGAGAGGAGTTACCTGACGATAGTCAAAAAATCGTAAAGATTATAGGGGAGGCAAATAATAAAATTTATGCTTTAGCTATAAAAAAAAAGAAATTCTTCCTTAAAATATTCGAATCAGGTAGTATGAAGCAAGTAGCTTCTAATCGTATAGAACTACCAAACATGAAAAAGAAAGATGTCGATTTTGAAGACATATTTCTTATAAATGGAAACATCTATGCTATAGGTAGTGTTTATGATAGAAAAGCTAAACAATTCAAACTTTTAGGAGCAAGTGTTTCAGAAAGTGGAATTGTAAATAAAAACGGAACTATTCTTTTTGAGTCGAAAGTAGCCAAGAAGAAATATAAAGGATCATTTTCCTAAAGAAGATGCTGTAAAGTATGAGGTAAAGTTATTTGATGAAAACCTTAAGACACTTTTTCAAAATGAAGAAAAAGTATCATTTGACGATAAAAAGAAAAGAGATTTTCAGTTCATGATATCTGATTTTGCTGTAAATCATAACGAAGATGTTTTTTTAGTAATTAACGAAAGTTATAGAGATTCTAAAAAGAAAGAAAAAATAGAGCGTTTCGAAATGCACTGTTTTAAAAGAGCAAATAACTACACTAAAGAGGTTGTTAATATTGATATAAAAGGTAAGGAGATAATTAATTGTACAATGATCCCTACAGTAAAAAACACAGTGAAACTTGTTGGTTTTTATTCAAGTGTACGCAAAAGTGGTAGAGCTAATAGAGAGTTAAAAGGGGTTTATAATATTACAGTAGATGCATCTACAAGCACTACAAGTACTATTAAATTTAATGAGTTTGACTACGAAACGAAAGTAAAGTTAATAGGAGAGCGTAGAGCTAAGAAAGGTAAAGATGTAAAACCTTTATATAACATTCATACAATTATTGAAAGAAATGATGGAGGACTTATTGTTCTTTCGGAGTATCAAGAAGCTGTTTATGGTAGGAGTTCTGGTATAGGCCCTCTAGCACTTACTTCTATTGTTTATGTAAGAAACGAAATAATTGTAACGGCTTTTAAACCTGACGGTTCTTTAGACTGGAGCAACGTAGTGCCAAAAGAACAAAAAGCAGCGACATCTACACTGTCTGTGAATGTTTTTGCTGGAGGATATTCGGGAGGTAATTTTGGAGTAGGAATAGGTGTTGGTATTCCATTTGCTCAAATGGGTAAAGGGCCAGAGTACCTAGGAGCTATCCCGATGTATAATAATGGAGAGTTTAATATCCTTATTAACGATCATGTTAAAAATAGAGGAATTGTAGATATAGAAGAGATTAGATCTATGGGTAACTATAATAAGGCTATACCTTCTATGTTTATGTTTGATGATAACGGATCAATAACAAGAAAAGATCCAGAACAGGTTAAGAAAAAACAACTTGTAATACGACCAGGAGTATATTACAAAAAAGGAGATGGAGAATATATTATTTACTCATCTAGAAGAAGTAAAGATAGATTAGGTAGAATGCAACTTTAATGTAGAGCTATAATAACTATTTATAAAAAAAGGTTACACCATTTTGGTAGTAACCTTTTTTTATACCTCATTTTAATGGTGATGTTACTATCTTTGCCTCATGACAGGACTTGTTTATAAATCTACAGGAAGTTGGTATACCGTAAAAACGGAAGAGGGTGTTTTTTATGAATGCCGTATAAAAGGAAAATTCCGTATAAAAGGAATTAAGAGTACAAATCCTGTTGCTGTAGGCGATATTGTAGATTTTAATGTTGAGGAAGATGATAGAGGGGTCATACATACAATACACGAAAGGAAAAATTATATTATTCGTAAGTCAGTAAACCTTTCGAAACAAGTACATATAATAGCATCTAATGTCGATAAGCTATTTTTATTAGTAACTATTAATAACCCGCCTACAACTACAAGTTTTATAGATCGTTTTTTAGTTACCGCTGAAGCTTATGGAATAGAGGCTGTTTTAGTGTTTAATAAAATAGATACTTTTGATAAGGCAATAGAGGACGAACAACTCTATATGCAATTTTTATATAGTCGTATAGGGTATAAGTGTTTAAGAGTTTCCTCTACAGAAGGCAAAGGAGTTGAAAAACTAAAAGAAGAGATGAAAGGTGCTGTTAGTATCTTTTCAGGTCACTCAGGGGTTGGTAAATCTACGTTAGTAAATGCATTACAACCATCTCTTAACCTTAAAACAAAACAAATTTCAGAACAACATAATCAAGGACAACATACTACAACTTTTGCTGAAATGTTTGATTTAGATTTTGATGCAAAAATAATTGATACCCCTGGTATTAGAGGTTTTGGTATTGTAGATATGGAAAAAGAAGAAATAGGCGACTATTTTCCAGAGTTCTTTGAGCTGAAAGACCAATGTAAGTTTAATAACTGTTTACATAAAGAAGAACCTCACTGTGCTATAAAAGACGCTTTAGATGAAGACGAAATAGCATGGTCGCGTTATCGTAGCTATATTCAAATTTTAGAAGGTGATGAAGAGCACTACCGAACTGATGTTTATAGTGAAGATAAAAATAAAGAGCAGTAATGAGAGTAGTACTGCAACGAGTAAGTGAAGCATCTGTAACTATTGAAGGAGGTAAAGTAGCCGAAATACAACAAGGGTTATTGATATTAGTAGGCATTGAGGAAGCAGATAATGATGAAGATATTACTTGGCTTACTAATAAAATAACAAAGCTTAGAATATTTGGTGATGAAAATGGTGTTATGAATCGCTCGATTCAAGATATAGATGGAGATGTAATAGTTGTAAGTCAGTTTACACTTCATGCAGCTACAAAAAAAGGTAATCGCCCGTCGTATATAAAAGCAGCTCACCCAGATATTGCAATTCCCTTATACGAACAGTTCATCTCTAGTATAGAAAATATAATAGATAAGAAAATTCAAACGGGTCAATTTGGAGCAGATATGAAGGTAGCTTTAATAAATGATGGTCCTGTTACAGTGTTAATTGATAGTAAAGTCAAAGAATAAAGTTTTCGTTTAGGGGAAATTCTCCTACTTTTGCGAAAAATTACACAGATGCCTTTACGAATTACCCTATTCCTACTTTTACTTTTACAACAAAGCCTTTTCGCTCAGGATAATATATCAATATTGACCCTTTCTGATTCTTTAAAAGAAAACTCAAATGCAGTTATACGTCTAGATGAAAAAGAGATTTCTATTTCATCTAAAAAATCAATGACTATTGAGACTAAAAGAATAGTTACTGTTTTTAATAAGCACGGTATGAGTTATATTGATGCTAGTGAGTTTTTTGATGAATCGACCAAAATAAAATCGATGCAAGCTATTATTTATGATGGTTTTGGAAAAGAGATTAAAAAGGTGAAGAAGAAGGGTTTTAAAGACCGTTCGGTTTCTCAAGGCTCTATAATTACAGATAATAGAGTTTTATATTTAGATTATACTCCTATAAAATATCCTTTTACTGTTGTTTATACTAGTAAAACAGAAAGTTCAAACACTGCATTTATACCACAGTGGAGACCACTTGAAGGGTTTTATGCTAGTACAGAAAAAGCAACTATAAGTATAACATGTAATCCTGATTTAGGTTTTAAATATAAGGCGTATAACTTTGATGAAGGTGTTTTGAAAATAGAAGAAAGGGGAAACACTTTAAAGTTATCTACAGAAAACCTGATGGCACTTAAGTATGAAGAGTATTCTCCATCTTTAAGTAAAACAGGGCCTTATGTACTCTTTGGTCTTACCACTTTTAATTTAGAAGGAGTAGAGGGGAATGCAACAAGTTGGGAAACACTTGGTACTTGGAGGTATAATTCTCTATTAACCGGTACTGATGAATTACCTAAAGAAACTATAGAGAAAATAAAGACATTAACAGCAAATGCTAGTACACCTTTAGCAAAAGCTAAAATAGTATATGAATATATGCAAAGTAAAACTCGCTATATAAGTATACAACTAGGACTTGGAGGTTGGAAGCCTATGCCTGCTAAAGATGTAGATAGATTAGGTTACGGTGACTGTAAAGCTTTAACGAATTATACTAGAGCATTATTAAAAGCAGTCGGTATAGAATCATATTATGCGGCTCTTTACGGGGGTAGTGGTGGACGTGAAATCAAAGAGGATTTTGTGTCTATGCAAAGTAATCATATCATATTAGCAATACCCAATAATGATGAATTAGTGTGGTTAGAATGTACAAGTCAGCAATTACCATTTGGGTTTCAGGGAGACTTTACAGATGATAGAAATGCACTTTTGGTAAAGCCAGAAAAAAGTTGTTTAGTAAGAACTCGTGTGTATGATACAAAAAGCAATACACAGTTTTCTAAAGGAGAATATGAAGTAACACCAGAGGGTGATATTCAAGGAAATATTAATATAGTCTCTGAAGGGCTACAATATGATGATAAGTATGCACTAGAAACAGTATCGACAGATGATTTAGAAAAGTACTATAAAAACAGCTTCGATAATATAAATAACCTTAAGCTTGATAAAGTTGAAGTTAAAAATAATGTTGACGAACAAAAGTTTATAGAAAACATTACTGTTGAAGCAAAGCATTATGGAAATATGAGTGGTAAAAGAATGATGCTTGTTATAAATGCATTTAATCAATCTACTCTTGTACCAAAGCGTTATAGAAATAGAAAAATGCCATTAGAAATCAGGACAGGATTTTATGATACAGATGAGGTTACTATACAATTACCAGAAGGTTTCAGTATAGAAGCGAAACCTAATGATGTAACAATTACAAATAAGTTTGGGGAATATAGTGTAGAATATAGTATGAAAACTCCAACTCAAATACTTTATAAGCGTTCACTGATTATAAAAGACGGACTTTATGAAAGTACTGACTATAAAGAATATCGTCTTTTTAGGGAGAAAATTGCACGAAATGACAATGCTAAAGTAGTACTTATAAAAAATTAAATAAAATACAAAACCAAATTATACCATGAATATCCGATTAATTACATTATTAGTAGCTGCTTTATGTAGTTTCTCTATACAAGCACAAGTGTTTGAATATGAGCTAGGAGAAGTTACTAAGGAACAATTAGAACAAAAAGAACACCCTATTGAAAAAGACGCTCCTGCAGCTATTCTATTTAATAAAGGAGAAACATATCTTACCTTTTCTGAGGGGCAAGGTTTTAAGATGATTACAGAAATAGCAGTTAAAATAAAGATCTATAATAAAGATGGTTATAACTGGGCAAATAAAACGATACGTTATTTTGATGATGGAGGTAGCAGACAAACGGTTGATATTTCTAAATCATATACATATAATCTAGAAGATGGTCGTATAAAAAAATCAAAATTAAAGAAAGAAGGGAAGTTTACAGAAGAGATTAATAAATTTTGGAAGGCAAAAAAAATTGTAATGCCAGAGGTGAAAGAAGGTAGTATAATAGAGTATCGATATAAGATAATTTCACCTTTTCTTAATGTTTTTCCAGAATGGTATTTTCAAGATGGAATACCAGTAGATCATTCTAGATATATAACAAGAATACCGGAATATTTTACTTATACACCTAACTTTAGAGGATATTATACACCTAAAACGACCAAAAAACAAGTAAATAAAACAATTGTTTTTGGAGGGAAGAGAAGTAACGGAAATCAAGGTTCGAATCAAGAGTATATTGAATCTATAACTACTTATGAATTTAAAGATCTTCCTGCCATAAAGGATGAATCATTTATTAATACAATAGCAAATTATATTACAAGTGTAGAGCATGAGTTAACATCGGTAAGGTATCCTAATGAGCCAATAAAATCACTTTCATCTACATGGAACGATGTCGCAAAGTCAATTTATGATAACGATAATTTTGGGAATGAGTTAAGGAAAACTAGTTATTTTGAAGATGATATTAATGCATTACTTTCTGGACTTACATCACAAAAAGAAAGAATGGATGCTATATATACATATGTTAGGGATAGAATGAACTGGAATGAATATCATAGTTATTCTTGTGATGATGGAGTTAGAAAGGCATATAAAAGCGAAGTAGGTAATATTGCAGAAATTAATTTAATGCTTACTTCAATGTTACGTTATGCAGGGCTTGAGGCTAACCCTGTATTAGTAACTACACGTTCACAAAAGGTAGCTTTATACCCTAGCCGTACAGCTTTTAATTATGTTATTGCAGCTGTACAAATGGGAGGGAAAACAATATTGTTAGATGCAACATCTAAGTCTTGTATACCAAATATTTTACCATTTAGGGCGTTAAACTGGAGTGGAAGACTTATAAAGAAAGATGGTACATCTTTAGGTATAGACATGATCCCTAAAGAACACTCTATAGAGTCAACTAGTATCATGGCAGAATTAGATGAAGAAGGTACGCTAACAGGAAAGCTAAAGGCTCAACAATTTGATTATAATGCTTATGCTTTTAGAGAACGTTACGGTAGTTTAAGTACAGATAGTCGTATATCTAGATTAGAGAAAAGTTATGAAGGAATAACGATAGAGGATAGCTATAGTGTAACTAAAAAAGATTTTTCTAAGCCAGTAATAGAAGAGTATGAGTTTACTCATAATGGTGTAGTTGATATAATTGGAGATAAAATTTATATCAGTCCGATGCTTTTTCTTATGCAAGAAGAAAACCCATTTAAACAAGAAAAAAGAGAGTACCCTATAGATTTTATATATCCACGTCAAGATAGATATATGATTAGTATTAAGCTACCAGAGGGGTATGTTGTAGAATCAGTTCCAGAATCTATTTCATTAGGGATGGAGCAAGGTATAGGTGATTTTAACTACAATGTAGTGGCTAATAGTAATCAAATAATGCTACGAGCCACAATGAATATTAATTATGCAGCTATATCTCAGGAATATTACACCACAATAAAAGATTTCTTTCAACAAACGATAGAGAAGCAAACTGAGAAGATTGTTCTTGTAAAAAAATAAAATATGAAAAATATAATAGTAGTATTAACTTTATTAGTATCAACGCTTTCTTTTTCTCAAAAGTTTAAGTTAGATAAGGTAACAGTAGATGATTTAAAAGAAAAAGAACATAAAGCAGATGTTTCGGCAGATGCAGCTATTTTGTATAAAAAGGGTAATACCTATTTTGATTTTGATAATTCAGGAGAATGGATGATCGTAACAGATGTTACGGTAAGAGTCAAAATATATACAAAAGAAGGTTATCATCATGCAAATGTAGAGGTGCCTTATTATACTAAAGGTAAAAATAAAGAAGAGGTTGTGTTTAGCGATGCTGTTACCTATAACCTTTTAGGGAATAAGATAGAAAAAACGAAGCTAAAGAGCGAAGGTGAGTTTAAAGAAGAATATAGCAGATACTGGAAAATAAAAAAAATAACACTTCCAGCTATAAAAGAGGGTTCTATAATAGAATACCACTATCAAATAAAATCACCATTTATACAGCACATACCTACATGGTATTTTCAGGGAGAAGACCCTATAGATAATATTGAGTATAGTATATATATACCAGCATATTTTACATATAATAGAATATTAAACTCATACCTCCCTATAGAAGAAAAACAAGAAACAACTAAAGTAACAAGACATTATAATAGTCATAGAGTTAGTGCAGGCTACGGAAGAAAAAGTTCTATGTTTAGAAATCAGGCGGGGAAAATAGGTTTTTATGAGATAAGAAAAACATATAATGCTGAAAATGTACCCGCACTGAATGATGAATATTATATTGATAATATTAAAAACTATTTATCTTTTGTAAAACATGAACTAGCTAAAATTACTTATCCTAATCAACCAGAAAAAAAGTATGCTTCGGATTGGGATGCAGTGGTTAAGTTAATTTATAATGACGTAAAATTTGGTAGACAACTTAACAAGAAAGAATATTTTGAAGAAGATATTAAAAACTTGATTAAACAAGATGAAATAACAAGAGGAGAGCTAATAACAACTATCTATAATTATGTAAAGGATAGAATGGCTTTTAATAATAATCTTGGATACGAGTGTCATAATAGTGTAGAAACAGCTTATGCAACAAAAACGGGTGATGTTGCCGAAATTAACTTAATGTTAGTAGCTATGCTTCGTTATGTAGGACTTAATGCAAACCCAGTACTACTTAGTACTCGAGAAAATGGTCACGTATCTTTTGTAAATAGAACAGAGTTTAATTATGTGGTTGCAGGACTAGAGTCACAAAATGGTATTATGTATCTTGATGCTACAACAAAAAATGGTGTACCAGGTTTATTACCAGTAAGAGCCTTAAACGTTACAGGTAGGGTGGTGAGAGAAAACCTTTCTTCTAAAGAAGTAGATCTTACTCCAGTAGTCAACTCTTTAAAGAATACAATTGTGATGGCAAAGGTCAATAATGATGGTAGTTTATCAGGACAGGTTAGAACAAGATATTTTGATTATTATGCTTATAAATTTAGAGAAGATTATTTTAATACAGGTCATGAAAATTATATTACTCAGATAGAAAAAGAGTTGGGTAATATAGAAATATCAGACTATAAAATAAGAAATGGAAAAGAATATGATAAGCCTATCATAGAGGGCTTTTCATTTGATGGTAGTACAGCAGATGTTGTAGGAGATAAGATATATCTATCGCCTATATTGTTTTATACAATGTCTGAGAATCCATTTAAAGAAGAAAAACGTAATTACCCAATAGACTTTGTGTTTCCTAGAAATAGTAAAAAGACTATTACTATTACAATACCTGATGGGTATGAAGTGGAATCACTTCCAGAATCTATGCAAATAGGTATGAATCATAATATTTGTAATTTCCATTTTAATATAGCATCAAGTAATAATCAGATACAAATGGTTGTAAGTAACAACATTAATGTAGGTAGGCTGAGCCCTGAATATTATGAAGAATTGAAAGCTTTTTATACAGATATGATAGAAAAGCAAAGTGAAAAAATTGTTCTTAGAAAGAAAAATTAATTGTTTGGATACCCGACTATATAGATGAATTTAAAAGTTATAATAGTTTTTTTATTACTGTTTTTAAGTAAGCAATTTTATGCACAGAAGTTTGAATTAGGAAAGGTTAGTGTAAAGGAGTTACAAGAAAAGTCGCACCCTAATGACCCTGATGCAACTGCGGCTATATTGTTTCGAGAAGGTAAAACATATTTTGTTTTAACGTCAGATAGTAGGTTGATTATGGTAACCGAAGTGAAAACTCGAATAAAAATATATACCAAAGAAGGTTATAAATATGCTACTGATGAATTAGTGTATTATACAGGAGGAAAAAGAATAAGGGCTAATTATTCTGATGTATGTACATACAATTTAGAAAACGGAGAAATAAAAAAGACAAAACTAAAGAGGGAGGGAGAATTTAAAGAAGAAGTAACGGAAAATTATAGTATAAAAAAAATAACGCTACCTAATGTGAAAGAAGGAAGTGTTATAGAATATAAATACACAGTAAAAACTCCTTATTTTTCAATTTTTAGCGATTACTTTTTTCAATTTGATATACCTGTTAATGAAGTAAGTTATAACGTGGCTATTCCTGCATGTTTTATATATAAAAAATATTTACATGGCTATGTAGATGTTAAGGTGTCAGATGTAAAAAAAATAGCAGGAGATACACGTTACGGAGACGTAGTGTTTACATATTCAGCCAAGGATGTAAAGGCATTAAAAGATGAAGGTTTTGTAGATAATTTAGAAAATTATAGATCTGTTTTAAAGCATGAATTGGCTTCTACTCATTTTGAAGGTGAAGAAGTAAAAAGGTATTCAATATTGTGGTCAGATGTAGCTAAAAAGATTTATGAAGATGATGATTTTGGGAAAGAGTTAAATAAATATTCATATTTTGAAGATGATGTTGAAGCATTATTGATGGGAGTAAATACGCTAGAGCAAAAGATAAATGTAGTTTTTAATTATGTTAAATCTAGAATGAATTGGAATGGAAGGAATAGTTATTTTTGTAAAGAGGGAGTAAAGAAAGCATATAAAAATAAAGTAGGTAATGTAGCCGAAATTAATCTGATGTTAACAGCAATATTACGTTACGCTGGGCTTGATGCAAATCCAGTGTTAGTAAGTACTAGATCTAATGGAATTGTTGATTTTCCTAGTAGGATGGGATTTAATTATGTAGTGTCAGCAGTTAATGTTGGTAATGAACTAAAATTATTGGATGCTACAAGTAAATACACCGTTCCAGGAATTTTACCTAAAAGAGCATTAAACTGGAAAGGAAGATTGATAAAGATAGATGGGTCTAATCAAGAAGTTAATATGTTGCCTAAAGAGAAGTCTTTGAAAAACCTGACCATTTTGGCAGATATATCTGAACAAGGAACTATTTCAGGAAAGACACGATATGCTTTTTTAGATTATGAAGCTTATAGTTTTAGAAAAGAATATGGAGGGTTAAGTAATGAAATGTGTATTGCTGCTGTAGAAAATAGATATGATAAAATTACTATTGATGATTATGAATTGTCAAATGTAACAACAAACCTTTTAAAGCCTGTTAAACAGAGCTATACTTTTAGAACTGATGATTATGTAGAATTCATTGGTGATAAAATGTATTTATCACCGATGTTGTTTTATACACTATCAGAGAATCCATTTAAACAAGAGGAACGTAAATATCCAATTGATTTTGTCTTCCCTAAAAATTATAAGACTATAATGCTAATAAATATTCCAGATGGTTATACAGTAGAGTCGATACCTGATAATATTAATGTTAAGATGGAACAAAATATTGGTTCATTTAAATATAGAGTAGCTTATAAAGGAAATCAGTTACAGGTAGTAACAAATACTATGATCAATTATAATAATGTGTCATCAGAGTATTATACAACACTGAAAGATTTTTATCGTAAAATAATAGAGAAGAAAAGTGAAAAAATAGTGCTTAAAAAGATATAATGATGGATATAAAAAATGCACAGCAAGAAGTAGACAACTGGATAAAAGAACACGGTGTTCGTTATTTTAATGAGCTTACAAATATGGCACAACTTACTGAAGAGGTAGGAGAGGTTGCTCGTATTATAGCGCGTAGATATGGAGAGCAAAGTGAAAAAGAGAGTGATAAAAATAAAGATCTAGGAGAGGAACTTGCTGATGTTGTTTTTGTAGTACTTTGTTTAGCTAATCAAGCAGGAGTAAACTTACAAGATGCCTTTGATAAAAAATTAGATTTAAAAACAAAGCGCGATCATGACAGACATCACAACAACGAGAAGTTAAAATAGTTTCTCTATTTTTGAGTAAACAATGTCTTGCTTATGGATGTAGGGTTAAAGAAAATAAATACTATTCTCCCTGTAAGCCTTAATCTTTCAGGGAGTAAATCAGAAACGAATAGGCTTTTATTACTACAAGCGTTTTTTTCAGATATTTCGATACAAAACATATCGAGCTCTGATGATAGTGTTGTAATGCAAAATGCACTTACTACTACAGATGCTGTAATAGACGTTCATCATGCAGGTACAGCTATGCGCTTTCTTACAGCTTATTTTTCTTTACAGCATAATAGAGAAATTATACTTACAGGATCTGATAGAATGAAACAGCGTCCTATAAGTATTTTGGTTGATGCTTTGCGTAGTCTTGGTGCAAACATAGATTACACAGAAAAAGAGGGTTTCCCACCTTTAAAAATAAAAGGGAAAACTATTCTGAAAAACAGTGTGAGCATTGATGCTAATGTGAGTAGTCAATACATAACTGCCCTTATGCTTATCGCCTCGAATCTAAAAGAAGGACTGCAAATCACACTTAACGGAGAAATTACTTCACTCCCTTATATTAAAATGACATTATCATTACTCAATCAAGTAGGGATTGAAGCGGTAATGAATGATAATAGTATTAAAGTTTTTCCTAGAAACGATAATGAAAAATCAATAAGCATTACTGTAGAGAGTGACTGGAGTTCTGTATCTTATTTTTATTCTATTATAGCATTGTCACCCGTTGGGAGTGCAATAACACTATCGTCATTTAAAGAAGATAGTCTTCAAGGAGATATCGCTTTAGTTGAAATATATAAAAGCTTTGGAGTTACCACTGTTTTTAATGGTGAAGAAATAACACTTACCAAAGTTGAGCTACAAAAGATGCTCACAACTATTAACTTATCACTAAATAGCACACCAGATATTGCACAAACTATAGCTGTTACCTGCCTAGGGTTAGGTATAGAGTGTTACTTGACAGGATTGCATACGCTTAAAATAAAAGAAACAGATAGGTTAGAAGCATTAAAAACAGAACTTGAAAAATTTGGGGCTGTAGTTATGGTTACAAATGATAGCCTTGAAATGAATACTAGTGCTGTTAATATTGGCCAAAGTAGCGATGCTGTTTCAATAGCTACTTATAACGATCATCGTATGGCAATGGCATTTGCTCCATTAGCTCTAAAAAATTCGATTATTATTGAAGATTCCGAAGTTGTTTCTAAATCATATCCTGCTTTCTGGAATGATCTCGAAAAACTAGGTTTTATCCTTAATAAGACATAAAAGGCCTAAACTCGCTCAGTTTTATTAAAATAGATTAGAGATTTAAATAAATATATTGCAAAACACTTGACAACGCCTGTTTTACGATAGTATATTTGCAGTCAATTAAAAATAACGTATCCATAACGTTAAAATTAAAGACACAAATATGAAATTATCAAACTTCAATTTCAATTTACCGAATGAGTTACTTGCTGAGCACCCTGCTGAGAATAGAGATGAAGCTCGTTTAATGGTAATAGACAGGAAGACAAAAAAAATTGAGCACAAGCTATTTAAAGATGTATTAGATTACTTTGACGAAGGTGATGTTATGGTGCTTAATAATACTAAAGTTTTCCCTGCTCGTCTTTATGGAAATAAAGAAAAGACTGGTGCGAGAATAGAAGTATTCTTATTAAGAGAATTAAATGCAGAACAACGTCTTTGGGATGTGTTAGTAGACCCTGCAAGAAAAATAAGAATTGGTAATAAACTATATTTCGGTGAAGATGATTCACTAGTAGCAGAGGTTATAGACAATACAACATCTAGAGGAAGAACATTACGTTTTTTATATGATGGTTCGTATGAAGAGTTTAGAGCTAAGCTTACAGAGCTAGGAGAAACACCTATACCAAAATACATTAGTAGAGATGTAGAACCAGAAGATGCAGAACGTTACCAAACAATATATGCAAAAGAAGAAGGTGCTGTTGCAGCTCCTACTGCTGGACTTCACTTCTCTAAGCACTTGTTAAAAAGACTAGAGATAAAAGGAGTTGACTTTGCTGAGGTTACACTACACGTTGGCCTTGGTACATTTAACCCTGTTGAAGTAGAAGATTTATCTAAGCATAAAATGGATTCTGAAGAGTTGTTAGTAGATCAAGCAGCTTGTGATATTGTAAACAACGCAAAATCTGCTAAAAAGAGAGTATGTGCTGTAGGTACTACAACTATGCGTGCTATGGAGAGTTCAGTATCTTCTAAGCATACATTAAATACTTTTTCAGGATGGACGAATAAATTTATATTCCCTCCATATGATTTTAGTATTGCTGATTGTATGATTACAAACTTTCATACACCAAAATCGACATTATTAATGATGATTTCTGCATTTATGGGACACGATCTTATGCGTGAAGCGTATGACGAGGCTATAAAAGAAGGATATCGTTTTTATACTTACGGAGATGCGATGCTAATATTATAGTAAAAGCATTAAAAAATAAAAAATCCTGCCATCATAGGCGGGATTTTTTATTTTATTCTTTTTTTATTTCCTTATTTTTACGCACCAAACAATAAACAACAATGAAATTTCAGAATACACGCGAATTTGCACAACAGCTTGACGCTAAAGATAAATTAGCTAAATATAGAGATGAATTTATATTTCCAAAGGTAGATGGTAAACAAGTTATTTACTTTACAGGAAACTCATTAGGTTTACAGCCAAAGCGTACAAAGGCTTATGTAGATGAGGTTATGGACGATTGGGCAAACCTTGCTGTAGAAGGTCATTTTTATGCAGAGAAACCTTGGTGGGATTATCATGAGCGTTTTGCAGAGCCATTAAGTAAAATAGTAGGAGCATTACCTACAGAGGTTACTGTAATGAACACACTTACGGTAAACTTACACTTACTAATGGTGACGTTTTACCAGCCTACAGCTAAGCGATATAAAATAATTTGCGAAGAAAAAGCATTTCCAAGTGACCAGTACATGATAAAAAGTCAAGTACACTCTCACGGATATGCTCCTGAAGATGCTATTGTAGAAATAAAAAGAAGAGAAGGAGAGCATAACATTCGTACAGAAGATGTGCTTGAAGCTATAAAAGAAGTAGGAGATGAGCTTGCGCTTGTATTAATAGGTGGTGTAAACTATTATACAGGACAAGTTTTTGATATGGAAACAATAACTAAAGCAGGACACGATACGGGTGCTTATGTAGGATGGGATCTTGCTCATGCCGCAGGTAACATACATTTAGAATTAAATAAATGGGGTGTAGATTTTGCAGCATGGTGTAGCTATAAATACATGAACTCAGGTCCTGGTAATGCATCAGGAGCTTTTGTACACGAAAAGCATCATAATAATTTAGATTTACCACGTTTTGCAGGTTGGTGGGGTCATAATAAAGAGCGCCGTTTTTTAATGGAACCTCAGTTCGATCCTGTTCGTGGTGCTAACGGATGGCAGGTAAGTAACCTTCCTATACTTACGCTTGCACCTTACTTAGCATCGGTAGAGATGTTTGATGAGGTAGGGATGCCTGCATTAATAGAAAAAAGAGATCATATAACATCATATCTTGAGTTTGTATTACAAGAAATAGATAAAGAAGTAGATAGTACTTTTGAAATTATTACACCATCTAAACCCGAAGAGAGAGCGTGTCAATTATCTGTTTTCTTACATGGAGAAGGTAAAGCATTGTTTGATTACTTGATGAAAAAAGGTGTGATAACAGATTGGAGAGAACCAAATGTAATACGACTTGCACCAGTACCATTATACTGTTCTTATGAAGATATGTATGAATTTGGACAAATACTAAAACAAGGGATTTTGTCACATTAAAAAAAAATTAAAAGCCGAGTTTTTACTCGGCTTTATTATACTATATGGATATATTCGTTCTTTTGTTTCTAATATTTGTAGGAGGAGTTTTTGTTTTTTTTGTGATTATAGAACCTACTTATATTTTGCTTTTTAATAAGCCAATATATGTTCATTTTTACCCAGTAAAACGAAAGCTTAGCTCAGAAGGAATACTTGTATTACAGGAACATTTTTCATTTTATCAAAAACTTTCACCTAAGCGACAATCTTATTTTCGCCATCGAGTAGCTAGTTTTATAGATAACTACACCTTTGCAGGTAGAGATGGTTTAGAAGTTACCGAAGAAATGAGGGTGAAAATAGCAGCAACATCTGTTATGCTCACTTTTGGTATGCGAAAATATAGACAAAGTATATTTTCTGTAATTGTATTATATCCAGATATTTTCTTGTCAAAAAGTGGTAAGTATCACAAGGGTGAATTTAATCCATTAGCTAAGGCTGTAGTGTTTTCTTGGAATCATTTTGAAGAAGGAATGGCTTACGGTAATGATAACCTTAACCTTGGTTTACATGAGTTTGCTCATGTATTGCACTTTGAGTCATTACGAAAGAAAAAGCTTGGTTCATCATCAGTGGTTTTTAGAGATATGCTAGACGATGTTATGTATTATCTGGATGATATTAATAATAGAAAAGCATTATTAAATTCAGGATATTTAAGGAATTATGCCTACACTAATCAGTATGAATTTATAGCAGTGCTATTAGAACACTTTTTTGAAACACCAGAGGAGTTAAAAAAGCATTTTCCTGAATTATATAGTATTGTAAAAGCAATGATTAATTATCGTGAAGGGTAATTAATTCAGTTTACTTAGTTCGGTAAGTAATGCTTTTAATTGATCGTTTTTTAATAGGCCACCGTAAGTGTCAATTATGGTATAATCAGAGGATAATATTACCCAATATGGGTAAGAGTTACTCCCGTTTGTAAGATATTCCGAAAGTTGATTATACCCTTTTCCGTTTCCTTGCTTTGTATAGCTATATACTTTTCCATTAAATGTTATCGAATCAGTAGTTTCAGCATCGAGCTCAATGTAATAACATAATTTTGCTAGTAAAGCTTGTAGCTTGCTATCCTTTTCAATTTTTTTATCCTGTATTTTGCATACAGCACACCAGTCGGTATGTAGCTTTATAAGTATTGGTTTCGGGTTTTGAGCTATCTTTTCAGGTAAATCAGCAAAGCTTGTAGTATAGCTTTTTTGAGAATACCCTTTAGTTATAAATAAAACAAAAGCAAGACACAACATTAGTTGTAATACAAATGTATTTTTAAAAGTAGGTCTTGCTTTTAGTTTCATAATTCTAGATTAAAATAAGTTATATCGCATTCCAACAAATACTCTTCTACCTTGTAGTGAAGCGTAATTGTATGTTGTATCAAATGTATAACCATTTGGGTTATCTACATCAGTATTTTTATCAAACGGATCAAACGGGCGAATTAAAGGACTATCTGGTACAAAGTCGAATACATTTTTTACACCAGCATAAAATTCAAGCCCATAATCAAACTTCTTTGTTGCTTGAATATTCCCTATAATGAACCAAGGTGATTGCTCAGGTCTATAGTCGTTAGGTAATACAGGTAATCGCATAGGACCATACCAGTTTCCTGTTAAATCAATACTATAGTTATTAGGTAGCTTGTAAGTAGCAACAAAGTTTCCAGACCATTTTGGGGCGTGTAGTTGTTGTATACGCTCTAAATGTCCATCAGCATTTTCTTCCATTTGGAAAACATCCATATATGATATTCCTGCTAGTAATTTCAGCGGGAAAGTAAATGTTGCATCTATGTTTAAAGATACTCCTTGTGATATGGCATGACCATTTAAGTTATCGTAGATTATTTTGTTAGGATCAGTATCAAAGTCAGAAACAATCTTATTTGTAAAATAAGAATAGAATCCAGTAATATCAAAACCTAAAAAGAAACTGTCTGTAGGTACTTTTAATACATAATTTAGGTTTGCATTATATGAACGCTCAGGGTTAAGAGCCTCTTCAATTACTACCTCACGAGATCCTGTAAGGGCAGCATGGTCTTCTGTAAATAAGTTTACTACTCTAAAACCTGTACCAAAGCTAGCTCTAAGTGTATTGTTTCTGTTTGGAGAAAACTTATATGCTACTCGTGGCGAGTGTACAGCACCGTGGTTTTCATCATGGTCAAAACGGTAACCACCTAGCAGTTTATGTTTTTCATTTAGAGTCCACTCATCTTGTATAAAAATACCAGGTAAAGGAGTTTCTGCTGGTCTGTTACCAGTACCATCTGCTGTCGCTGTCGCAGGAGTGTTATCGTCATATTTTGTATAACGCATAGAAGCACCCACTAGTAATGTATGAGAATCATTTAATGGTTTATCCCAATAAGCCTGTATAAAAGCTACCTCTTGAGTTGCCATATAAGGCACATCTCCATACCAAGAGTCTTGATCGTGCCAGTTGTATGAAAACTGAGTAAAGATACGCTCTGTAATAGGTAATTGATAAAGTCCTATAATTTCGGCACGCTTGGTATAAATGCTTTCTCCATATATAAGATCACTACCTCGAAACTCTTTAGTCCAGTCCATTTCACCACCCCATCTGTCTTCATATACATAACGAGCTGCGATGCTTGCTACTCGATCATTTTTTCTTTCAAAATTCCATTTGTTAAAAATAGAAATACGGTCTTGTAAAGTTAAATCGGTAAAGTTATCTCCATTGTTATCAATACGGCTACCATATTTAAAATAGTTAAAGCCGATTAGGGATGTTGCTTTACCAAAGTTAGCTTTACCAGCAAGATCCATACTTAGCTCTCCCCAGCTACTAAGGAATGTATCTGCACTTATAACAGGAGCTTTGTTTGGGCTCTTTGTAATTACATTTATAATTCCTCCCATAGCTTCAGACCCATACAATGACGATGCAGGACCTTTTACAACCTCAATGCGTTCTACCATACTATTAGGTATTCCGTTAAGACCATATACTGTAGAGAGCGCACTTACTATTGGCATACCATCTATTAATATAAGTGTATAAGGACCTTCCATACCATTAATATGAATATCTCCCGTATTACATACATTACAGTTAAGTTGCGGTTGTACACCATTTACCATGCCAACAGCTTCAAAAAGGCTAGGGGTTGGGTTTTTCTTAAATAGCTTAGGAGTTATAATTTCTACAGGAATTGGGCTATCAGCTCTACTGATTTCTTTCATTGTTCCTGTAATTACCACTTCGTCTAGTGCTAAATCATCCTCTTTAAGCTTAATGTTTAAAGTTACAGGAGTAGCGCTGGTAACACTTGTTTTTTTTCTTTCGGTCTTGTACCCTATAAAGTTAAAAGTAACCTCATGCGTACCATAAGGCACATTTTTAATAATGTACTTACCGTTTTCATCGGCTACAATCATAATGTCTAATGCAGCGATAGAAACAGTAACTGCAGGTACAGCTTCTCTGTTTGCAGTTATTTTTCCTTGAATACTACCATTTTGAGAAAAAGCTAAACTACTAATGAATAGTATGAATAAGTAATATGTTTTCATCTTTAAAATTAAAATTAGTCCTGCAAAAGTAAAAGTTTAGTTTTGTCTAAAAAAATATTTTAGAGGTTTATTTATTTTGATTTGAAATAATTATTGAGAATATCTAACAGTAGGTGAGTAAGTACGCGTTTTAAATACTTTAGATTTAAAATATTTATTAATTGAGAAATCATTCAAAAAGAGAAATGACGCTTTTAGAATAAGGGGGTATATAGCGGAAAAAAGATTCAAACAGACTAGAAGTAGTAGTCGTTAGACAATATCTTTTCTCTTACTAAATCTAGAGTAAGGGTGTTTTCCTATATCAGGAGGTAGGAGGGATAATAGCCTTTTATAAATAAATATGGGGTTTTAGATAAACTAAAACCCCATATAAAATGTATTATTGATATTTACTAGATCCTAGTCATTTTCTTTAAACCAGTAATTGTAGTTACAGGATTATCAGACTTGAATACATAATTACCAGCAACAAGTACGTCAGCTCCAGCTTCTACAAGTTTTGCTGCGTTTTTATCGCTAACACCACCATCAATCTCAATAAGAGTAGAGGCGTTGTTTCTAGTAATAATTTCTTTTAGGCTCTTAACTTTACTGTAAGTGTTCTCTATAAAAGATTGTCCTCCAAAACCAGGGTTAACACTCATTATACATACTAAGTCGATATCATTAATAATATCTTCTAGTAAACTCACATTAGTGTGTGGGTTTATAGCAACACCAGCTTTCATACCTTCAGCTTTTATAGCCTGTAGTGTACGGTGTAAGTGAGTACAAGCTTCAAAGTGTACAGTTAAATTATTAGCGCCAAGCTCAGCAAACGTTTTAATATACTGATCAGGGTTTACAATCATTAAATGAACATCAACTGTTTTTTTAGCATGACGCGAAATTGCATCTAAAACAGGCATACCAAATGAAATATTAGGAACAAAAACACCATCCATTATATCAATATGAAACCAGTCAGCATCACTATTGTTAATCATTTCGATATCACGTTGTAGGTTGGCAAAATCAGCCGAAAGCACAGAAGGTGCAATTAAAGTATTCTTCATCTTTGTGTCGTTGTGTGTGTTTATGTCGCAAAGATAGCTTTATGCTTTAAGGTTTGAAAGTCTTGTAGTTTTAATTTTTGTGAGAAGGAAAACCACGATGGATTTTTATTCTTGAATAAAAATAAGTTCACCTCGCTTGAAAGAAAGTAGTGTTTTTTGTTTCGATAAAACTTCATAACCTATTAACCCATCTAGTTTTAACCCATAACCTTGATTTAAATGTGAAATATCACTAAATGCAGTTACTAAGTTTTTAAAGTCCTTATTGCCAATTTTTGTACTCTTTACTTCAGCACTCTTTATTTCTGTAGGATTGTTGTCTGCGCCTATTAGGTAATCAGTTGTAATGTTTTCTAGATTATTTTTAAGCGAGTTAAATAAAGATTTATCCATTAAATTAGATTCAGCTCCACTATCAATCCCAAAACTGTATGTTTTATTGTTTATCTGTGCCTTAATTACAGGAATGTGTTGCTCTAGTGTTATTGGTGTTGTTTCTAATTTTGCACCAGATAAATATTCTGATTTATAATCTTCGAAATGATCTGGGTTAATAAGGGTAAGTTTTTTATTCTCGTAATCAAATAAAACATCATAATCTTGAATTAAATCATAACCAATTAAACCATAAATTTCTTCATTTAAGTTTTCTTCTAAATGTGATATATCTAAAGTAATTACCTCTTGGTTTTCGAGTTTAATTCCTGCGAAATCTAATTCTTCTACATTGGTTATATCCATACCATTTATACTACCGTTAACACCACTAGATGATGATATTGTAGTTCTCTCATTATCATTGTGACCAATAATATATTTGCTGTTTAAAATTACCCTTGGTGCTCCACTGTCTACAATAAATTTTCGTTCTTTTCCATTTAGTAAAACATTAACCATAATTAAATTTCCAGACATTTTAAAAGGAATTTCTATAACATTATCGCTACTCCTTTGAATTTCTGTTTCAGAACTCATTGTCTTTACCTGCATGCCAAAAAGCTGAAGTTCTGCAAGCAAGTTTTGTTTGTTAAATACGAAAGTAGTTTTTACAGGACCTCGCTGCTTGTAAACAAAATTATATTTAATTTCTAGTCCTTTATCTGTTTTAGTCTTGCTGATTTCTGTGTAATCATCAACGTGATCGTTTAGCTGACCAAATAATTGTTGTAAAACCATTTTTGCAATAGAACCTGTCTGATTAGCAATGGTAAAATCAGGAGCTAATTTGTTTTCTAAAGCTTTTGAAGATTTACTATTGATTCCCTCGGCGGTAATTGCTATAACTTCTTTACACTTTTTTACATCTTGTGCTATGGTAGTTGTTGTAAAACTTAATGTAATAAAGAGGAAAGTGATTTTTAAAAATTGATTTAAAAAGTTCATATCTGTTGTTTTTTGATTGGCAACAAATATGAGTTTGAAAAAAGTAAATAACTAATTTTTCGGGTTGGATTTTGGGTCTAGACCTCTTTATGTTTCAGTAAGTCAATAAGTTCAGGTCTTGATGTAACAGCTAGTTTTTTGTATAAATTATTGATGTGAGTCTTAACAGTACTCAAACTAATACTTAATTCGATTGCAATTTCCTTATTACTCTTGCCTTGTTGTATTAAAGTAGTTACTTCTTTTTCCTTTTCTGTAAGCTTGGTTAAAGGCTCAGTGGTTGATTTATCACTTCTAGTAGTATACATTTTAATAAATACACCAGCTCCTAATAGTAGTAAAGCTATTCCTGAGATTAACTTATAATTAGTTTTAGGCTCTGGTTTTGCTCCACTAAGATCTATAACGGCTACAGTAACGTTTCCGTTATCATAAGAGGTTACATTTTCTTTTTTATCATCACTGTTTGTAATTAATAAAATACCTGCGGCTATTATTAAAATAGTGATAAGATGTATAAGCGTTAATTTTTGATTTAAGAATTTATGCATCGATAAACTTACTATGTATTTCGTGCCGCAAAATAATGAATAAATTCAATTAAAGTATTTTTATATATTACTTATTGGATTTACATTAATTATTACTGAGGAGGTAAGTTAGTTAACGTTATAATAATGTGGTTGTAGGGAGTGTGGCGTGGTTTCTGTATAAAGAAAAACTCCGGTAATCAGCCGGAGTTCAATCATCAATCAAAAAACGAACAGTTATTGAACTGTTAGTGTCTTATATGTCTTTATTCGTTGAATTACGAAATTATGCAGCCAAAGTACAAATTATAAACAAAAAATAAAATTTCGATTATAATTTTTTGAGCTTTTTAACGTTACCCAAGGTATGTTTTAAGAATTTTGCTACGAGAAGTATGCTTTAATCTTCTAATAGCTTTCTCTTTAATTTGACGTACACGTTCACGAGTTAGGTCAAAAGTTTCACCTATTTCTTCAAGCGTCATTGGGTGTTGGTCACCTAAACCAAAGTAAAGACGTACAACATCTGCTTCTCTTGGAGTAAGTGTTTCTAATGCTCTTTCAATCTCTGTACGTAATGATTCGTGAATTAATTCACGATCAGGATTTGGAGATTCACCAGAACGAAGTACATCATATAGGTTAGAATCTTCACCCTCTACAAGTGGAGCATCCATTGATAAGTGACGTCCTGAGTTTTTCATACTCTCTTTAACGTCATTAACAGTCATGTCTAGCTCTTTAGCAATTTCTTCTGCCGAAGGAGCACGCTCACTACTTTGTTCTAGTAAAGCATACATCTTGTTAATTTTATTAATAGATCCAATCTTATTAAGTGGTAAACGCACAATACGAGATTGTTCTGCAAGAGCTTGTAGGATAGATTGACGAATCCACCATACAGCATAGGATATAAATTTAAAACCACGAGTTTCGTCAAAACGTTGTGCGGCTTTAATAAGTCCTAAATTTCCTTCGTTAATAAGGTCAGGAAGTGTTAATCCTTGATTTTGATATTGTTTTGCTACCGATACCACGAAACGTAAGTTAGCTTTTGTTAGCTTTTCTAATGCTCTTTGGTCTCCGGCTTTTATACGCTGTGCTAATTCTACTTCTTCATCGGCTGTAATTAAATCTACTTTTCCGATTTCTTGAAGGTACTTATCTAAAGATGCAGTTTCCCTGTTGGTTACCTGCTTGGTAATTTTAAGCTGTCTCATTTAAAAACTCCTGACTTATTAATGTGTGTGAGTAGTTATACGTAACAAGGCGCAAAAAAGTTACATTAAATTTTAAATAAATTTTTAAATAACTCGTATTTAGTTGTTTGTGATTTAAATTTATTTAAACATTTTGTTTAGTACCCCAAAAACACCTCTTATAAATGTAGCGCTAGTTAATACTTTTACAACCTGTTTTTCTATTCCAGATCCACTAGTTTTTTTACGGCTAGTAGTATTTGATTTTTCTTTAGCTTCTTCTTTTTTCTTTGCTTCTTTTTCCTGTTGTGCCGTTATGGTATCAATTTTTTTATTGAGCATTTCATAAGCACTATCCCTGTCTATTTCTTCAGCATACTTTTTTAATAGTTCAGAGTTTTTATTAACCTCTTTTATTTCCTCATCAGTTAAAATATCCATACGACTCATAGGGGCACGAAGCATAGTGGCAGCTAGTGGAGTAGGGATCCCTTTTTCATTTAAAGCAGTAATAAAGGCCTCACCAATACCAAGTTCTGTTATGACTTTATCAGTGTCATAAAATTCAGATATAGGATAATTTTCAGCAGTAAGTTTAATTGCTTTTCTGTCTTTGGCAGTAAAAGCACGAAGTGCATGTTGTACTTTTAAACCTAATTGGCTCAATACATCATTTGGTATATCAGTAGGGTTTTGTGTTACAAAAAATAGACCTACACCTTTAGATCGTATTAGTTTTACAATAGTTTCTATTTGGTCAAGTAATGCTTTACTAGCCTCATCAAAAATAAGGTGAGATTCATCTATAAATATTACAAGTTCAGGTCTGTCGGCATCACCTCTTTCTGGCATCTGATTATAAATTTCAGCTAAAAGCGAAAGCATAAAAGTAGAGAACAACTTAGGTTTATCTTGAATATCAGTAAGCCTCATGATGTTTACATAGCTTTTACCCTCGTCGTTTATTCGCATTAGGTCATCTATTTCAAACGATTTTTCACCAAAAAACAAATCAGCATCTTGTTGTTCAAGTTCTATTATTCTTCTTAAAATAGCTCCTGTAGAAGCTGTAGATATTCGACCGTATTCTTTCTCAATTTCTTTCTTACCTTCCTTAGTAATATACTGTAGTACTTTTTTAATATCCTTTAAATCGAGTAAAGGCATTTTATTATCATCGCAATATTTAAATATCACATTCATAATACCTGTTTGGGTATCATTTAATCCTAATACTCTAGCGAATAATACAGGTCCAAACTCTGATACTGTCGATCGTAATCGTACTCCATCTTGTTTTGATAAGCTCATTAACTCTACTGGAGATCCTTTGGACTCGTATGGTAACCCAATTTTTATATGACGTTCTGTAATAAAGCTCTTTTCTTCTCCGGGTTGTGCAATACCACTTAAATCTCCTTTAATATCCATCATCAATACAGGGATACCATTATCAGATAAATGCTCAGCAATAATTTGTAACGTTTTGGTTTTTCCAGTACCTGTTGCACCCGCTATAAGCCCGTGCCTGTTCAAGGTTTTTAGTGGAATATTTACATAAGCTCCCTCTACAGGTTGCCCGTCTAGCATTGCAGTACCTAGTGTTATTTTATCACCTTTAGTGGTATATCCTTTTGTAATTGTATCTAAAAAAAGAGAAGAGTTTGACATGGAATTTAATTTGTATTTGCGAATCCCAATTTCGGAATTGTTTTTTATTTGGCAATGCTATACCATTAAAAAGTATAATCAAGTTCATTAGTTATACGTTGCATGTAAAAATCTATTTTTTGATGTGCTTTATTAAAGAATAGTTTACGATCGCGTGTTCCTGACTGGTTAAGTGGTTTTGAGTTTTTTTCTTGATGGCGAAAAAAATCTTGAGCATTATTACAAGTAGCAATATCGTTAGTTATAAAGTAACCTAACATAGTATAGGGCACAAATAATGATTTTTTTTCTGGAGAAGTTAATAATACATTATTATTAAGCATTAATAATTCGTTGTAATATAAATGATAACGAGAGTTTGGGCTACTGCATTTCTTCTCTATTTTATTAAGAATGTCTTTCAAGTCATCACGTAGTAATTGCACATTAGTAAAAGAAAGTAACCCTGCCTGAAAGTAATAATATATTTGCTGTAGAATACTATTTATAGTAGTGTCGTTCCAAACTTCGTGTACCTCTATATTTTCATAAATACTTTTTAATTTCATACTATCTTCCAATAGAGAATGATCTATAGTAAAATTTTCAAAAGTATCTTCTTGCTCTGTTCCTGCTAGTAAATTTAACCAAACGTATAGTTTAAACTTTGATAGTAATGTGCCTCCTATAGTATGAAACAGCGGTATGTCTTTAGCTGAATAATACATTTTTGCCTTAGGATTGTCTTTAAAGTGTTCTAGCTTGGCAACCGATTCTTTAAAATATGTTCCCATGTCGGCTAACGTGCTTATATCGCTTGTTTTCTCTACAATTACCTTAGTATTATCCGTAAAAAGCATATCCATAGATAATGCAAAATGTTTACAAAGTGTAATAGTTTCTTCTATCGAGAATTTACTTTTTAAAGATACTCTTCGATGAGCAGCATCATAGCTAATGTTCAGTATAGTAGCAACTTCATCTATAACAGAGGATGTTTTAGAGAGTTGTTGCCTTATAGCTTTTAATAATTTTTCTTGATTATCCATATTTGCGAAAAACACAAATATATATATTATTTTAATTTTTTAGCGCAAAATGAATTGTTGTAATCACAATAGATTTGATCAGACAAAAAACTATTAATTATGAGAAAATTACAATTTATTGTATTCCTATTCTGTTGTATAGTTACAAATGCACAGGATATACAGCCGAAATTGAGTTTACAACGGAAACCAATGTCAGAGTTAGAATTGGAAACGCGCGCAAAACAAGGTGTTGTTATAGAGTCGGGAGTGAGAATTCCCTTAGGTAAACTGGCAGATAAAATTGGAGTATCTCCAGAGCTTGGTTTTTGGTGGCGTCATTTTATTGAAGAGAATGAGATGCTCGATTGGGGTTTTTCAGGATATATATATTCGAATGCTAGAGCATTTGATTATCGTGATACAGGTGCTAGTAATAAAGCGAAACCTATAGGAATGGGTGGTATGACTGCATTTAGACTTACTAAAATTTACAATTTAGGTAGGGGTAAATATAAAACGGACCTTGAGTGGGTTTCTACTTTTGGTTATTCCTTTTTTATGTATGAGGATGAGTATAGACCATTTAATGAAGTCCGTCCAGAAGATGAAGATAGTAGAGTGAGGGGGTTAAGCGCTCCTGTTGTTGGGCAGGGAGTACGGTTTACTATAGAGAATTTGGGATTATATGTAAACTATAATTATTCGCCTTATGGAAAGTTTAGTAGTCATGTAGAAGATGATTTTGGTTCGCATAGTCTTAACCTTGGTATTATTTATAAACCTTAAATTAGAAATATTATGAAAAATATACCAATACTGTTAATATTGTTTAGGTTACTGCTAGGTCCTGTTATGATAGTGCTTACGTATAGCTATTATGATACTATAAGGCTATTACTAGTAATACTTTTGTTATTAGGTATTCTCTCTGATATTTTTGATGGTATTATTGCTCGTCGAGTAGGGGTGTCATCAGTAAAGTTAAGACGAATGGATAGTCAAACTGATTTGATTTTTTGGATTTGTGTGGGTTGGTGCGCTTGGTTACTTAATCCTGAGATAATTCTAGCAAACAAATATGCTATCATTGTAGTTTTTATAATGGAAGCCCTTACCTATATTTTTAGTT
The DNA here is from genome assembly GCA_001874325.1 of Flavobacterium sp. MedPE-SWcel. Taxonomy (GTDB): domain Bacteria; phylum Bacteroidota; class Bacteroidia; order Flavobacteriales; family Flavobacteriaceae; genus Flavobacterium. The sequence goes on from MPCW01000004.1 coordinate 35,528, forward strand.
TCTTGAAGTTCGGGAAAGAAACTTGTACACATGCATTATTATCTAAGCTATGGGGAATAACATTATTTGCAGCCTTTGTTTCTATAATAGGTTTTGGTTACGGAGGAGTATCGTTAGCTTTAGCGATTATTTTGGGAGTTGTTTCGCATATAGATGTATACCTTATTATTTTACTGTTGCCACGATGGACTCATGATGTACCTAGTTGCTATCATGCATGGCTTATACGTAAAGGAAAGCCGTTTAAGAGAAATAAGCTATTAAACGGGTAAATACTAAGAAATAAGATGTTCTTATTTCTTAAGTGTATTCTTGAATGTTTTTTTGTAGAGTATAAATCCGATAATTGAAAAAATTAAGGATAAGATTACTTTTCCTGTAATATGTCCCCAACCATACTTGGTTAATCTATCAATATCATAAATTAGTTTTGATATGACATCTATTGCTAATATTAAAGCAATAGCCACAACGATATAGAAGAATATTTTTTTCAATGCTCAATGAAATTTAAGCGGAAGGCATTAGCCTTCCGCTTTATAAATAGGGTTATTTAGTAACAGTTGTTGTTGTTGGAGAGTAAAGTCCGAACGTTAATGCTGAAACAAGTCCGTTAACAAAACTTTGTTCTGTTTTTACTGTATAATCAGTTGCACCATCAGCCATTTCTTCAGAATTAGATACTCCAACAGGAGCTAAGCCGAAAAGGATATAGTGGTTCCACTCTTTAACTTCAGCGTTACTTTGAGCTCCTTTACCTACTACAGTAGTGTATGTATAACAAGAACTTAATAAAATAGATGCAGCGAATGCTAATGTGAAAACTTTTGCGATTTTTTTCATTATTACTTTTTTAGTTTTAGATTATTTTTTTGAAATCGGGTGCAAGTTATATTTTTTGAGGTAAATAATCAAAGATATTTTAGCACTATATTTCTTTCAAAATGGATTATATTTCGATCTCAATTTTATTGAAGATATAAAGCTTAAATGCAAAAAGCCTGCAACTGTAATAGTGCAGGCTTTTTATATTTAAACAGAGGGTTGGTTACGACTCTTTATTTGTGTTTCCTCCTTTGTTGTCTCTATTTCTAGAGTTTCTGTCATCTTTACGATTGTTATCTCTAGGTTCTCTAGGCGGTCTATTCTCGTCTCTTGGTGGACGTGGCAATAACGCTTTTCTAGAAACTTTTTCTTTTCTTGTTTTAGGATCTATACCAATGTATTTAACATCAAATACATCACCCATGTTTATTACGTCTGATACATTTTCAGTACGTTCCCATGCTATTTCACTAACGTGAAGTAGTACTTCGTTCCCTGGAGCATCATTGTACTCTACTACAGCACCAAAGTCTAGCATTTTTATAACTTTTACGCTATAAGTCTCACCAGCTTTAGGTTTAAAAGTAATAGATTCAATTTTGCGTAGTACGGCATCAATACCATCAGGATCTGTACCAAGAATTTCAACTTCACCTTGCTCATCTACTTCGTTAATAACGATTGTAGTGTCAGTTTCTTTTTGAAGTTCTTGTATAACTTTTCCACCTGGGCCAATAAGAGCTCCGATGAATGCACCTGGTATAGTAACTTTAATAATTTTAGGAGAATGACGTTTAACTTCAGCTCTTGGAGTATCAATAACCTCAGTTAATTTATCTAATATATGAAGACGTCCGTCACGAGCCTGATTAAGGGCTTGCTCCATGATCTCATAATTTAATCCTTTAATTTTTATATCCATCTGGCATGCAGTAATACCATCAGCAGTACCAGTTACTTTAAAGTCCATATCACCTAAGTGATCTTCGTCTCCAAGTATATCAGAAAGTACAGCCCAACGACCATTCTCTTCATCAGAGATAAGTCCCATAGCAATACCAGATACTGGTTTTGTCATTTTTATACCTGCATCCATCATAGCAAGTGTACCTGCACAAACAGTAGCCATAGAAGACGAACCGTTAGATTCTAGTATCTCAGATACTATACGAACCGTATAAGGATTGTCTTGTGGAATCATACCTTTAAGTGCACGTTGAGCAAGATTACCATGACCAACTTCTCTTCTAGATGTTCCTCTTAAAGGTCTAGCTTCTCCAGTAGAGAAAGGAGGGAAGTTGTAGTGTAGGTAAAAATTCTCTTCACCTTGCTCTGTTGGTCTGTCGATAATATTAGCTTCACGAGATGTACCAAGTGTTACCGTAGCAAGTGCTTGAGTTTCTCCTCGTGTAAATACTGCCGAACCGTGTGTAGATGGTAAATAATCTACTTCACACCATATAGGGCGAATTTCGTCAGTTTTTCTACCATCAAGACGCATACCGTTATCAAGAATAACATTACGTACAGCCTCTTTATTTGATTTAGAGAGATATTTACTAATTAAATCACCATTTTCAGCTAATTCTTCTTCAGTAAACATAGCCTGAACTTCTTCCTTAACAGCGCTGAATTTCTCAGAACGCTCTTGTTTAGAAGAACCTTCGTTTGCTATCGCGAAATATTTATCGTAAGATGCGTTGTATACTTTTTCAAGTATAGCGTCATCACTACGCTCTTCGTCGTATGTTCTTACTTCTTTTTTACCTACAGCAGCCTGTAGTCTTTCTTGAGCAGCAATCTGTAACTTAATAGATTCATGAGCAAATTTAATTGCTTCAATCATTTCTAGTTCAGATATTTCTTCCATTTCACCTTCTACCATAGCGATAGAATCCATGGAAGCACCTATCATCATATCCATGTCAGACTGGTCAAGTTGAGCCTTACTAGGGTTAATGATGAATTTACCATCTACTCTAGCAACACGCGCCTCTGAAATCAATGTTTCAAAAGGAATGTCAGACATAGCTAATGCAGCAGATGCTGCAAGTCCTGCAAGAGCATCAGGCATAACATCGTCGTCATGACTCATTAATTGTATCATTACCTGTGTTTCGGCATGATAATCTTTTGGGAATAGTGGACGTAATACACGATCTACTAATCTCATGGTTAAGATCTCTCCATCAGTAGGTCTTGCTTCACGCTTAAAGAAACCACCAGGAAAACGTCCTGCTGCGGCAAACTTTTCACGATAATCAAGAGTAAGTGGTAAGAAATCTATTCCTGGGCTTGCACTCCTGGCAGACACTACTGTAGCAAGTAGCATGGCATCTCCCATACGTATTACTACAGCACCGTCAGCTTGTTTCGCAAGTTTTCCTGTCTCGATCGAGATGCTTCTGCCATCTCCTAGATCGATAATCTCTCTTGTTACATTTGGAATCATAAAATTCTAATACTTTGATTAAACAATGGGTCTAGTTGTGTTGTAGTTGTTGTGTGTAGTTGTGTAAAACCCAATGAAAAACCAAAACTTTTTCTGCATTATATAAAAATAAAAAGAGGCGCGCAGGCACCTCTTTTCATCTTGATTACTTTCTGATGTTTAATTCTTTGATAATCTCACGATATCTGTTAATTTCCTTTTTCTTAAGGTAATCAAGCAGGCTTCTTCTCTTACCTACCAGCTTTACTAGTGAGCGCTCTGTGTTGTAATCATGACGATTTCCTTTAAGGTGCTCTGTAAGGTGGTTAATTCTGTGAGTGAATAAAGCAATCTGTCCTTCAGCTGAACCAGTATCAGTTGCAGATTTACCGTGCTTTGCGAAAATTTCCGCTTTAACTTCTTTAGTTAAGTACATGCCAATATTATTTTAAATAATTATTATGTATAATCAGGTTTTTCCCGATTAGCTGCAAAGATAATCATATTTTTTATATCAGCAATAAAATGTGGTATAACTGATTTTTTATAACATTTTAAATGCAAATGTCTCTCCTTTAAAACAATTTGGCTACTTCAGTATTCACAAACTCAAGGAAATCTTCGTCAGATTTGGTAAAAGCATCAATAGTACTAGAGTCAATATCTATTTGCCCAATGTTTTTCCCATTAACAAAAAGTGGGATTACAACTTCTGATTTTACGGTAATACTACAAGCAATATAATTGTCTTGAGCATTTACATCTGGCACTACAAAATTTTCATTTGAAACAGCTACTTGACCACAAATACCTTTTCCAAAAGGTATAACAGTATGGTCGGTTGGTTCGCCAACATAAGGACCTAGTAATAATTCTGGTTTGTCACCATTAATAAAGTAGTATCCTACCCAGTCATAATATTCAATATTATCCTTAAGTAGTTGACATAGTTGTAATAGTTTTTCATCACGTGAGTTTTCATCACGATTTAATATGTCAGTTACCTTAGGCTTTAGTTCTTCAAATATCATTTCTCAAATTTCTTATTATAACAAATGTATCTATTAAAGCTGTTCTATTTTAGTTATTTTTGTTAAAAATTTCCCTAATGAATGTTTGGCAAAAAAACCGTCCGTTTTTTCTTTTCCTTATCAAGTTTGGATTAAGTTACTTTGTTTTGTCGGTAATTTATTCGCTGTATCTAAATCAATATAATGGTGATGCTTTTGAAACAGATAGTATGACTAAACTTGTAGCGGAACAAGCTAGAGATATTGTGAACTTTATGGGAGATAAATCTTTTATAAAACCAAATGATAAAGAAGCTTCGTATGTTTTTTATGTAAATAACGATAGCGTTGCTAGGATAGTAGAAGGGTGTAATGCTGTGAGTGTAATGATATTGTTTGTAGCATTTATTATAGCATTTTCTACTACCTTTAAAAGAACATCATTATATATACTTGCAGGAATACTCATAATACATGTTCTAAATGTAATACGTATTGGTCTTTTAGGTTTAGGCTTTTATTATTATCCTGAATATGAAGAGTTGATGCACGATATATTATTTCCGTTATTTATTTACGGTGTAGTGTTTTCTTTATGGGTATTATGGGTAATGAAACTTTCAAAAAATGGAAAAACAAGTAAAGCTTAATACTGTTAGCATAATAGGCATCGTTACATTAGTTGTAGCATTAGTTTTGGTGCGTGTATTTCAAGAGTATCTTTTTTATGATCCATTACTATCTTTTTTTAAGAAGGAAAGCAAAGTGTTGCCAGAGTATGATTCTTTAAAACTGTTTTTCGGATTAGCGTTCCGTTATTTTTTAAATGCCATAATTTCACTAGCTATAATTTATTTGGCTTTTAAAGATAGAGCTATTTTAAAGTTGTGCACTATATTATATAGTGTGCTATTTGTGTTGTTAACAGGAGTCTTGTTTATAATTTTAAATACTGATGATGTTGACTTATTATTACTCTTTTATGTAAGACGATTTTTAATACAGCCACTATTTTTAATACTTTTCTTACCTGCTTTTTACTATCAAAAAAAGGTTAAAGGTTAAAAAAAACATTAAAATGCTGCTATATAAGCAGTAAAAGTTTAATTTTGTACTGCAATGCAGATAAAAAAGCACATAAGTTTTATTTTATCTTTCCTGATATTGGCTGCCAATATGGGGTTAGCGCTCAATGTGCATTATTGTAAAGGGCAGGTTACAGAGATGTCATTTGCTTATCAAGTACAAGAACCTTGTAGTTACCATCATAAAAAAGAAACAAAAATTTGTTGTGGATTAAATGATGATAGCCATAAAACTTGTTGTGAAAATGACCTTGTAAAACTGAAAGATAAGGCTGATAATACTATAATTGTTAAATCTCATCAGTTAGATTTAACGAGCTTTTGTGTTGTAAACGAATGGAAACCTGTTTTATTCTACGAGAAGGCAGCTATAGTTAAAAATCAAGAACCTGCATTTTATTGTGATGCTAATGCACCACCGCTGTTTAAACTCTATTGCAGTTATATACTATATGCGTAAGTAATATTTATAATACTCGAACCCTTCATTATTAATGACTAGGGATGAAATTATTATTAATATTACATTTTTTTTATGCAAAAAATATTTTTTATTACCCTTCTGTTTGCCTCAATATTCACTACTCAGGCGCAAGAAACAATTAGCGGTAAAATACTAGACGATCAAAATTTACCATTACCAGGAGCAAGTCTCTATTGGTTAAACACTTCAATAGGAACATCTACTACAGAAGAAGGAGTATTTGAACTACCATATTCTCCAGAGAACACTCAACTTGTTATTAGCTTTTTAGGGTTTACTACAGATACTATTACAGTAAACTCACCACGGTATATTAATCATACTATGAAACCTTCTGGAGCTAATAACCTAAAAGAAGTTAAGGTAACCAAAACCAGAAAGAGTTTACAAAGATCATATGTTAAAACAGCCAATGTTTCTAACATGGGAAGTAAAGAATTATTAAAAGCTGCCTGTTGTAATTTAGCAGAGAGTTTTGAAACAAACCCTTCTATTGATGTTAACTTCTCTGATGCTCTTACAGGTACACGACAAATAAAAATGTTAGGACTTACTAGTCCATACTTAGTTATTAGTGAAGAAAATATTCCTGCTGTACGTGGTGCATCTCAAGCTTACGGGTTATCATTTATCCCAGGTACATGGGTAGAGAGTATACAAATTACTAAAGGGGCTGGGCCTGTTGTTAACGGTTACGAGAGTATATCAGGACAAATAAATTACGAATTAATAAAACCAGTAAATGATATACCTCTTTTTGTAAATGCTTATGGTTCTACAGGAGGACGACTTGAGTTGAATACTCACTTCAATAAAAAAGTATCAGACAAGTGGAGTAGTAGCCTTTTTCTACACGGTAATACGCGTGTAGCAGAAAATGACATGAACGATGATGGTTTTCTAGACAACCCATTAGCAAAGCAGGTTAATATAATGAACCGTTGGCAATATACAGATGCCGAAAAAGGATGGGTAGGTTTTATTAATGCACGTTATATGCGTGATGAAAAACAAACAGGAGAAATTGATTTTAACCCAGATACTGATAAGTTAACAACGAACTATTGGGGTTCTGAAATAGATACTGATAAGTTAGACCTTTCGACTAAATTAGGTTATGTTTTTCCAGATATGCCTTATCAGAGTGTAGGTTTACAAACGTCTTATAACTGGCACAAACAAGACTCTTATTTTGGATTAAATCAATATGAAATTGATCAAAAAAGTTTCTATTCAAACTTAATATTTAGCTCTATTATTAGTAATACATTAAACAAGTTCTCTACAGGTATTAACTTTACTTATGATAAGTATGACGAGTATGTAAATACTAATGATGTAGGTAGAACAGATAACTCAGTAGGTGCGTTTTTTGAATATACTTATGATAATACTGATAACTTTAGTATTGCAACAGGGGGTAGGTTAGATGTACATAATCGTTTAGGAGCGTTTTTTACTCCAAGAATGCACATGAGGTATAATCCATGGGATAAAGCTGTTATTCGTGCTTCTGCCGGTAGAGGTAAAAGAGCAGCTAATATATTTGCAGAGAACCAAGCTCTTTTTGGTAGTTCACGACAGTTTAATGTTGTAAACGGAGGAGGTAAAGTTTATGGGCTAGATCCAGAGATTGCCTGGAACTACGGAGTGAGTTTTGCGCAATGTTTTACATTGTTTGACAAAAAAGTAGAATTTGGAGTAGATTTTTATAGAACTGATTTTCAAAATCAAGCAGTGGTAGATGTTTATGCATCTCCACAAGAAGTACAAATTTATAACCTTGACGGAAAATCATTTGCTAATAGTTTACAGGTAGAGCTAAACTATGAGATAACACATCACTTTAATATACGTACAGCTTATAAATACTACGATATTCAAACAGAATATGCTTCAGGTATGAAAGAAAGACCTTTACAGGCTAAACACCGATTCTTTACTAATGTGGGGTATGAAACTCATATTGTAGATGGAGGAAGACAATGGAAGTTTGATGTGACATACAATTGGTTAGGAAAACAACGTTTACCTTATACGGCTAGTAATCCAGAACAATACCGTCAACCAGATTATTCACCTTCATTTTCATTAATTAATGCACAAATAACGCGTACTTTTTCTAGTGTTTTTGAGGTGTATGTAGGAGGAGAGAATATAGGTAATTACAGGCAAGATAAAGCTATTATAGGTGCAGATGATCCTTTTGGATCGTATTTTGATACCTCTATAGTATATGCGCCAGTTTTTGGACAAATGTATTATGCAGGTTTACGATTTAAGATAAAGTAATTAGAGAATTTAATATATTATAAAACTATAAAAACTAAATACAATGAAAAGACTGATTTTAGTTATGCTTGTTATGCTTGTGGGAGTAACAGTACAAGCACAAGAAAAAAAGAAGAAAAAGAATGCCAAATTAGAGATAGGTGTTAATGGTAATTGTGGTATGTGCAAAAAGCGTATAGAAAAAGCTGCTTTTAGTGTAAAAGGAGTTAAGTATGCAGCATGGCATGAAGACCATCAAGACCTTCACCTGATTTTAGATGAGAATAAATGTAGTGTAGAGGATGTTCGAAAAGCAATAGCAGAAACAGGACATGATACAGATAAAGTTAAAGCGGAAGATGTAGCTTATGACGGGTTACACGAGTGTTGTAAATATAAAAGAGAATAGATTTAAAAAAGCCCCTAAATTATTTAGGGGCTTTTTTATTTAAAATGATATTTTGTTACTAGTTAAGATTAATCGTTTTTGTTTCAGATATAAGCTTACCATCGTTACTAAAGCCTTCAATTAATATTATTACAGATTTTTGACCTGTTCTAGGTAATTCAATCTGAAATTTTCCATTATCATCTGTCGTAATACGAGGCTCCCAATTAATAATTCCAAAATTTTCAAACCCTTTAGAAGAGGTAGTGAAATATTCTGCATTTTTAAAAGGAGTGATTTTTTTAAAACCATTTTCTACTAAAAAGGATGTGGGTGAATTGATTTTAGATTTATACATATAATTCTTTTTCATATATATCCTTACAATTCCCATTCTGTTATCTACAGATGGTACAGAAGCATGTTGATTTATATAAAATTCATCAATGTCAGCCGTTTGCATACCTTGTAAAATATCAAAGCTCATAACCCGTATATTGTCTATGTAAATCATAGGTGTTGTTCGTTGCCCATTAATAGTGTTTATGGTACGACCGTATATACCTACGCTAGCGCCATTGTTCTCTACGTCAAAGCCATGATAACGAATTAAGTCAAGTACATAGAAAAAGCTTTTCTCATCGTTTTCAGATATTTTATATCCTCTAAGTTGTGAGTTACCAAAAGCACGCTCATATTTTAATTTTGTAGTAGTTCCATTTAGCTCCACTTCATCAAGTAAAATGGCATTAGTATCTACAAGGTTAGGTATTTCAGGAAATATGTTGGTTATACTATCACTTTTAGCGGCAATATAAGTCTTAGGTTTATACTGCTTGTTATATATTCTATTTCGATTAAAAATTTGAGGATAGAGTTTTATAGATTTTGTAGCTTCTCCCTTAACAAGGTAAAAATCTAAATTAGAAGAATCGGAAAGTATAAGATTGTTTAAATAGAATTCATTTTTCTCATTAATAGCAATAACTTCACTGATCTTTCCTTTAAGTGATGAAACTTTTACTTTATATTTTTTAAGATTTCGACGGTTAATGGTTCCTTTTAGAGATAAACCTATGTCAAAAGTATACTTACTTTTAGGAGAGATGTTTTTAATGTTTCTCCATTTATACTTGCTTTTTTGGTTAAGTAAAAAGAGGTCTATTTCATATTGGTTTCTTCGAGAAACGGTATTAATATATTTCTGTACATTTATTTCTTTATGCCCTTCTAAATAGGGTTTAATTAACAACGAGCTGTAAATATCATTATGCTCCTTAAGCGTTATTGTACTAGCAGGTAGCATGGCAATACTTAGGTTTGTTGTCCCAGAATTTATTTTTCCATTTAGAGTAATAATGCCATTTTTTTCAGTCCCTTTAGATACTTCTAATTTTAAATCAGATTCTGGATAGTTATAAATAACACGTTCAGCGAGTTCTTCTAATTCATTATTTATTATACGTATAGTGTTTAGTCCGTCAAAAAGACTTGTGTTCTCGAATGATATTGTCTGCTCTAAATCTTCTTTAGGGAAATTGATTTCTGTTATAATTGATTCATTGTCTTTATGAACAACTAAAAATAAAGGTTGGTTAGATAATGACTCTTGTGTTAGTTTATTAATACGAGCTTTTATAATGGTTTTGTTAGGTATTGTGTAATTGTTTACTTCTAAAGCAACTCCATTGTACTGAGGTAAATCTATATTTTGCTCATATTTTTTCTCATTTATGGTTGCGATAATCTTGTATTGCTCACGGGGGATGGGGGTGAAGTTAAACTTACCATAACCATGTTTGTTAACGCTAATAGTTTTGTGGGTTTTCCCTGTACTACTATTTACTAGTGTTATTGCTGCGGTATGTATAGGTACTCCATTGTAATCAGTAATATCTATCGCTATTGAGTTATTTACTCCGCTAATAAGTGTACCTCCTTCGGGGTTAAGTTTGATGTTAACTTTAGAGTAATTTGGGGTGTTAAATAGAGAGGGAGAGATATTTTGATTAATAATAGTTACCTCTTTTACAAACGATTCATCTTCAGTAAAGTTATTCATCCAGTTAGTGTAAAACTGAATGTAATATTTTCCTGATCTCATAGAGTCGTCAAGCTTAAAACTACCCGAAAAAACCCCCATGTCACCATATAGTAATTGCTTCTCTATGATGTTTCCTTTATCATCTATAAGTGTTGCAAAAATATTTACACAGGCATAGAAAGGGTTACTGCTTTTTCGATGATAAGTATAACCTTTAAACCATATTGATTCATCGATAAGAAAGACGTCTTTATCAAAATGAGCATGAATGCTTTCTCTTTCTAGGAAAAAATAGTCATTTATTTTGTCGGCTATTTGATCTTTTTTAGAAGATTGTGCGTTTAAGATACTGCCTGTTAACAGTAATAAAAAGAGTAAAATTCTATTTGCCATAAGATGCCTTTGTAGTGGTAATTAGTTGGTGATACAGTTATAACGCAAAAGTATAGCTATTGTATTATCTATTGGAGTGATTTTTATAAAAAAAACGGGGTGCTTTATAAAGCACCCCGTTTTAGGTTTATTTTTTTAGAATGATTATTACATCATGCCTGGCATTCCGCCTCCCATTGGTGGCATTCCACCAGCAGGGTTATCTTCTTTAAGGTCGATAAGTGCACACTCTGTAGTTAATATCATCCCAGAAACTGAAGCAGCATTTTCAAGTGCTACACGAGTTACTTTTTTAGGATCGATAACACCAGCCGAAAGCATATCAGTATACTCATCTGTTTTAGCGTTGTATCCAAAGTCAGCAGTACCTTCAGCAACTTTTGCTACTACTACAGATCCTTCAAGACCTGCATTTTCAACAATAGTTCTTAACGGAGCCTCAATAGCACGTGCTACAATTTGTATTCCAGTAGCTTCGTCAGCATTATCAGTACTTATTGCTGTAAGTGCTTTTTTAGCTCTTAAAAGCGCTACACCACCACCAGCAACAATACCTTCTTCTACAGCGGCTCTAGTAGCGTGTAGTGCATCGTCTACTCTGTCTTTTTTCTCTTTCATCTCAACTTCAGATGCTGCACCTACATAAAGTACTGCAACTCCACCTGCTAGTTTAGCAAGACGTTCTTGAAGTTTTTCTTTATCATAGTCAGATGTAGTAGCTTCGATTTGAGCTTTAATTTGGTTAACACGGTTTTTAATCATGTCAGCTTCACCAGCACCATTAACAACAGTAGTGTTGTCTTTATCAATAGTAACAGTTTCACAAGTACCAAGCATGTCAAGAGTAGTGTTCTCTAGACTATAACCTCTTTCTTCAGAGATTACTGTACCACCTGTAAGGATAGCAATATCTTCAAGAAGTGCTTTTCTTCTATCACCAAATCCAGGAGCTTTTACAGCAGCTATTTTAAGTGATCCTCTAAGTTTGTTTACAACAAGTGTAGCAAGTGCTTCACCATCTACATCCTCAGCAATAATTAATAAAGGCTTGCCAGTTTGTGCTACAGGTTCAAGTACAGGAAGTAAATCTTTCATAGAAGATACCTTCTTGTCATATAGTAAAATGTATGGTTGCTCAAGTTCAGCCTCCATTTTCTCTGAGTTAGTAACAAAGTAAGCAGAAAGGTAACCTCTGTCAAACTGCATTCCTTCTACAACATCTACATAAGTATCTGTTCCTTTAGCTTCTTCAACAGTAATAACACCTTCTTTTCCTACTTTTCCAAAAGCAGTAGCGATAAGATCACCAATTGCTTCGTCGTTGTTAGCAGAGATAGATGCTACTTGTTTTATTTTATCAGTAGATGTTCCTACTTCTTTAGTTTGTTCTGCAAGATCAGAAACGATAGCTTCAACAGCTTTGTCTATACCACGTTTTAAATCCATTGGGTTAGCACCAGCGGCAACGTTTTTAAGACCTTCTTTTACAATTGCTTGAGCAAGTACTGTTGCGGTAGTAGTACCATCACCAGCAAGATCGTTAGTTTTTGATGCTACTTCTTTAACCATCTGAGCTCCCATGTTTTCAAGAGCGTCTTCAAGTTCTATTTCTTTCGCAACAGATACACCATCTTTAGTTACAGTTGGTCCGCCAAACGACTTTCCTATAATTACATTACGTCCTTTAGGACCTAGTGTTACTTTTACTGCATTTGCTAGTGCATCTACACCGCGCTTTAAACCATCGCGCGCTTCAATATCAAATTTTATTTCTTTTGCCATTGTATTCGTTTGTTATAGTTTTAGTATTAAACTCGATTATAGTACTGCGAAAATTTCCTCTTCTTTCATTATCAGGTAATCATTACCTTCAAATTTTAGTTCTGTACCAGCATATTTTCCATATAGTACAGTATCGCCTACTTTTACCGTCATGTCATGGTCTTTAGTTCCGTTACCCACAGCAACTACAATACCTTTCTGCGGTTTCTCTTTAGCAGTGTCAGGAATAAAAATTCCAGAAGTAGTTTGTGTTTCTGCAGCAACTGGCTCTATAAGAACACGGTCTGAAAGTGGTTTAATGTTTAAAGCCATATGATATTCTTTTTATTGATTATTAATGATAAATTTTGTTGTTACTGTTTTTTCAGAAACTGTGCCAATTGAGTAAACTGCCAGTAATAACAAAAAAAAATGCCAGCATGTCAGTTGCCGGCATTTTAACGATATATGTTGTATGTTTTTTATTCTTGTGCTTCAGCTCCTTCTGTAGCAGCAGGAGTTGCTTCAGCTTCTGGAGTTACTGGTGCAGCAGCTTCAGTAGATACAGCAGACTCATCGATGTATTTACTGTCATCTCCGCCAGCTCCGTTAGAGAAACTTAAAGAAGAAAGTAGTATAAGAGATATAAGTACTGTTGCTAGTGCCCAAGTACCTTTGTCTAGAAAATCATTTGTTTTCTGAACACCACCCATCATTTGAGATCCTCCTAGGCTAGAAGATAAACCTCCACCTTTAGGGTTTTGTACCATTATTACTACTACAAGTAGAAAACTTACTACTGTTATTAAGAATAAAAAAATTGAAAATCCCATTGTATGTTAATTATTGTTTTGTTGTAAAGTTTTAATATCCGATATACGGTCTGCAAAGAAAACACTTTTTTCTGGATATTTCAAAATTAAAATCTCGTATGCTTGTATTGCTTTTGTATATTTCTTTTGTTCTAAGTATACCCGTGCCAGTGTTTCAGTCATCAAGCTACTATTGTTTCCACTATTCTTCTTGATGTTTGAAGGGGGAGGGGTGATGTTTTTTACGGGTGTTATTTTAGGGTTAGCCTCTATAAATTTATCTATTAGATCTAGTTTTTTATCTAAAGAAGCTTCTTCTTGTTTAGGTTCTTCAGTTTCCTCTTCTCTAACTATAGGTGATAACTTAGATAGTTGTAACCATTCTGAAAATGAATGTGTTTCACTTGGTGTGAAGGGTATAGGTTTACCTATTTCTAATTTTTCAGATTCAATATTTGAGTTATCACTACCGCTTTTAGGTATGTTTTCTTTTTCTTCTGTAGGTTCTGTAGTTGTAGCGTTTCTGTCAGCCTCTTCAATGCTTTGCGTTATAACAGTTTCTACAACTTCATCATTATTAACAGGAAAATCTAAAATTAACTTTTCAACCTCTTCAAAATGTTCTTTTTCTATGCTCTGAAAATTTTCAGAGGTTATAAAATCAAAAAGTACAGAGCGATCTGTGGTAAAAGCAGCGGTTTTTTTTAGCTCAGTATTATAACGAAAACTATCTTGATTGTATAATCCTTTTAAATAAATAGCGCGCGCACTTTGTAGGTATGGAAATTCCGACAGGATATTATCCAACTCCAGTAGCTGCTTCTCGTTTAAAGAGTGCGGTTTATTGAGTAGTGTTATGTAATCTTTCGTATTCAAGTATAGTGGTCTAGTTTTTTAGTGTATTCTATTAGCTTTTAATTACCATTTAGCAAGTGACTCGTTGAAAATGTCTTGCGTTATTCTTTCAAAAATTTCTTCTAACGCAGTGTTTAAAACCCCTCTATCTGGTAAGGCATTACCACTATAGTCATAAAAGAAGCTAAAGCTTTTTTCGAAATCGTCTTCTTCTTTATTCTTATTGGTAAACCTAACATTAACACTTATTGTTAACCTGTTTTGCGATGCACGTTGGTCGGCTGTAGCCGTCATTGGGCTAATACGATATTGTGTTATCTCACCTTCATAAACTAAATCACCACCAGAGTTTGTAAGGCTTAAGTTTGTTTGGTTTTGTATTAATTCTTGTAGCCTTAGCGTGAAAGTTCTTTCTATACCAGGTTCTACTACATCGGCATTATTCTGAAAATAATTTACCTGAAAAGTTTCAGCATCAATTTCACCTGTACCTGTAAAGTTGTATACAGAACAGCCACTTAATGTGAATAATAATGCAAATGCTATAATTACTTTTATCTTTTTCATAGTGATTAAAGATCGTATTGTTTAATTTTTCGGTAAAGCGTTCGTTCAGATATCCCTAATTCATCTGCTGCGGCTTTACGCTTTCCTTTATTACGTTCTAAAGCTTTTTTAATTAACTCTATTTCTTTTTCGTCAAGTCTTAAAGTTTCTTCCTCTTCTACTGTTTCGGCAAATAAATAGTTACTGTCGTCATCTTCTTCTGTATTACTATTGTTGTGTTCTATAATAGATTCAGCTCTGCTTACAGGTTGTGGAGGTAACATTTCTGTAGGTCTCGCCATTTCTTCAAAATTACTATTAGCTTCTTCTGAAGAACCATAAATACGCTGAATCAGGTTTTTGTTTGACTCTTGTACATTATTGCTATTGCCGTTCTGCATTAGTTCCATGGTAAGCTTCTTTAAATCGTTAAGATCAGCTTTCATGTCAAATAATATCTTGTATAGTATCTCTCGTTCGTTACTAAAATCACTTTCAGTTTTTTTATCTTTTACTACGGCAGGTAAGTTACTCCCCGTTTCGGGTAAATAACTTCTAAGTGAGCTTATAGATATTGTTCTGTTTGTTTCTAAAACAGATATTTGTTCGGCTACATTTCGTAATTGTCTGATATTACCACCCCAACGATATTTTAGTAATAACTGTATAGCGTCACTATCTAATTTTATTGGAGGCATTTTGTATTTCTGAGCAAAATCTGAGCAAAATTTACGAAATAATAAATGAATATCGTCTTTACGTTCACGAAGTGGCGGTAGCATTATTTCTACAGTGCTAAGACGGTAGTAAAGGTCTTCTCTAAATTTACCTTTCTCAATAGCTTCCATCATGTTTACGTTGGTCGCTGCTGCAATACGTACATTCGTCTTTTGAACTTTAGATGATCCTACTTTTATAAATTCACCGTTTTCTAATACACGTAATAATCTTACTTGTGTAGTAAGAGGTAACTCACCAACTTCATCTAGAAAAATAGTACCACCATCGGCAACTTCAAAATAACCTTCTCTAGTAGAAGTTGCACCAGTAAAGGCACCTTTTTCGTGACCAAAAAGTTCACTATCTATAGTTCCTTCAGGTATTGCTCCGCAGTTTACAGCAATATATTTCCCATGCTTTCTATGAGAAAGCGAGTGTACTATTTTAGGAATACTTTCTTTACCCACACCACTTTCTCCAGTAACAAGTACTGATATATCGGTAGGGGCTACTTGTATAGCTTTTTCTATAGCACGGTTAAGCTTAGGGTCGTTCCCTATAATTTCAAAACGTTGCTTTGTAGCTTGTATACTTTCCATATTGACTCTTTGTGAGTTAAAGGATTTAATTCATATCACTATATCCTACAGCTTCACCTTTTAGTGTTGCCGAAGTACAGTCGGTTATTTTTACATTTACAAAATCGCCAAGCTTGTAGTTTTCTTTAGGAAAAACAACTGTAATGCTTTGCGAGTTACTTCCGCTCCAGTGCGCATCTGATTTTTTAGATGACTTCTCGACAAGCACTTCTACAGTTTGACCAAGAAAAAGCTGTGTTCTTTCAAGGCTGTGTTTTTGCTGTAAGTCTACAACTTCTTGCAAACGACGCTTTTTCACTTCCTCAGGTACATCATCTTCCATTTTTCTAGCAGCCATTGTACCAGGTCTTTCAGAGTAAGCATACATATACCCGAAGTTGTATTTTACATACTCCATTAGTGTAAGTGTATCTTTGTGATCTTCTTCTGTTTCTGTAGGGAAGCCCGTAATCATATCTTGCGATATAGAACTGTCTGGTAATATTGTTTTTATTTTATCTATAAGCGCCATGTACTCTTCACGAGTATGCTGACGGTTCATTTCTTTTAATACTCTAGTACTACCGCTTTGTACAGGTAAATGTATATGTTTGCATACATTATTGCGTTTTGCAATAACATGAAATACATTTTCGTGCATATCCTGTGGGTTTGATGTAGAAAAACGAAAACGCATTTTAGGGAAAGCTTCTGCAGTCATGTCTAGTAACTGAGCAAAATCTACTGCTGTAGCTTTTTGCATGTCACTAGCTTTTACAAAGTCTTTTTTAAGACCGCCACCATACCACAAGTAGCTATCTACATTTTGCCCTAATAGGGTTACTTCTTTATATCCTTTTTCCCAAAGTTCATTTATCTCAGCCAATATACTTTGAGGTTCTCTACTGCGTTCTCTACCACGAGTAAAAGGCACTACACAGAAAGTACACATGTTGTCGCATCCACGAGTAATAGATACAAAAGCTGTTATTCCGTTACTATTAAGTCGTACAGGGGCAACATCTCCATAGGTTTCCTCTTTAGAGAGTATAACGTTTATGGCGTCGCGACCTTCATCAACTTCTTGTAATAAGTTAGGTAAATCTTTATAAGCATCAGGTCCTACAACAAGGTCTACAATTTTTTCTTCTTCTAAAAATTGATTTTTAAGGCGCTCAGCCATACAGCCAAGAACGCCTACCTTCATTTTAGGGTTTGTTTTTTTTACAGCATTATACTTTTCAAGTCTTTTTCTAATAGTTTGCTCTGCCTTATCACGAATAGAACAGGTGTTAACTAAAACAAGGTCAGCCTCTTCAAGTTGTTGTGTTGTGTTAAATCCTTCGTTAGTTAAAATAGAAGCAACAACTTCACTGTCAGAAAAATTCATAGCGCACCCATAACTTTCTATAAAAAGTTTTTTGGTGTTGTCTTTTTTCTGTTTTAAAACAAGGCTTTCTCCTTGCTTACTTTCATCAATAATCTTTTCCATAATCCACTCCTGTAGTGCAGTTTTTGAACGAGCAAAGATACTATTTAATTTCTGAAATATGACAATGTGACATATTTGTGTTGGTTAATATTTTTTGTCGCTGCTTTATAAAAGTAGGGTAATTCAGCCATTTTTAGTGTTTGTAAATGGTTAATATTTGAATAAAAACATGAAATTTAAAAATATGAAAAACCAATATTTAAAAAATTCCTATACTTTTGCGACACAAAGAAATGTAAGATGGCAAAGAATTTAGTGATTGTGGAGTCGCCTGCGAAGGCAAAAACTATAGAGAAATTTTTAGGTAAAGATTATCAGGTAGAGTCTAGTTATGGGCACATTGCCGACCTGCCTTCTAAGGAGATAGGTGTTGATGTTGCCAATGGGTTTAAACCAAAATATGAGGTGTCTTCGGATAAAAAAGCTTTGGTTAAAAAACTTAAAAGTTTATCTAAATCTGCAGAGATGGTTTGGCTAGCAAGTGATGAGGATCGCGAAGGAGAGGCTATAGCATGGCACCTAGCAGAGGAGTTAAAACTAGATAAATCCAAAACAAAGCGTATTGTTTTTCATGAAATTACAAAAACAGCGATATTAAAGGCAATAGAGAATCCGAGAGATATAAACTATAATCTAGTAAATGCACAACAAGCACGTCGTGTGTTAGATAGGTTAGTGGGGTATGAGCTTTCTCCAGTATTATGGAAGAAAGTAAAGAGTGGTCTTTCTGCTGGTAGAGTGCAATCAGTTTCTGTTCGTCTTATAGTAGAGCGTGAGCGTGATGTGGAAAATTTTAATGCAGAACCTACGTATAGTGTAGCTGCAGAGTTTACAAATGAAGCAGGAAAAGCTTTTAAAGCGAAGTTGCCAAAGAATTTTTCTACAAAGCAAGAAGCACAAGGTTTTTTAAATAAAAATATAGGTTCTATATATAAGGTGTCAGGTTTAGAAACTAAACCAGGTAAAAAATCACCAGCGGCACCATTTACAACTTCTACCTTACAACAAGAAGCAGCAAGAAAGTTGTATCTTCCAGTAGGGGTGACTATGATGTTAGCACAACGTTTGTATGAGGCGGGACTTATTACTTACATGAGAACAGATAGTGTGAATTTATCTTCAGATGCAATGAGCGCTGCCGAAGATGAAATTACACGATCATACGGTAAAGAGTTTAGTAAGCCACGTAACTATGCTACTAAGAGTAAAGGAGCGCAAGAAGCGCACGAAGCTATACGTCCTACGGATATGACGCGTCATACTGTAAATATAGATCGTGATCAAGCAAGGCTTTATGATTTGATATGGAAACGTACACTAGCATCTCAAATGAGTGATGCCCAGTTAGAGCGTACTAATGTTAAGATTGAAGCAGATAATCATTCGCAGTTGTTTACGGCTTCTGGAGAGGTACTTAAGTTTGAAGGTTTCTTGAAGGTGTATCTTGAAGGAAGTGATGATGAAGAGGTAGAGCAGCAAGGTATGTTACCTGCGTTGCGAGTAAGCGAACCGTTAATGAATAATTATATTACAGCAACTGAACGTTTCGGTAGACCACCAGCTCGTTTTACAGAGGCTGCATTGGTTAAGAAACTTGAAGAGCTTGGTATAGGTAGACCGTCTACTTATGCGCCAACAATATCTACAATTATTAGTAGAAATTATGTAGAGAAAGGAACTTTTGAAGGTAAAGAACGTAGTTACCAGCAGCTAACTTTAAAAGACGATGCCGTAGTTGCTCAAGAGTTGAGTGAGAAAGTTGGTGCGGATAAAGGAAAGTTAGTGCCTACAGACATAGGTATTATTGTTAATGATTTCCTTGTAAATCATTTTGAGACAATTTTAGATTATAATTTTACTGCTAAGGTAGAGCAGGATTTTGATGAAATTGCTGCGGGTGATGAGGACTGGACTAAGATGATGAGTGATTTTTATGATCATTTCCATCCGACAGTTCAAGATGTTGAGAAGAATGCAGAAAGAGAATCTGGAGAAAGGATATTAGGAATTCATCCAGAAACGGGTAAGCCAATAAGTGTTCGTTTAGGTAAGTTTGGGCCAATGGCGCAAATAGGTAGCGCCGAAGATGAAGAGAAGCTATTTGCTAGTTTATTGGCAGATCAGAATATAGGGACTATAACATTAGAAGAAGCTTTAAATTTATTTTTGTTGCCTAAAAATTTAGGTGAATATAAAGGGGAGAGTGTAGATGTAAATAATGGCCGTTTTGGCCCTTACATTCGCTTAGGTAAAAAATATATCTCTTTACCTAAAGGAGAAGACCCGCTTGATGTTACTTTTGAGAGAGCTGAAGAGCTTATAATTGAGAAGGAAAAAGCAGATGCACCTATTGCTACTTATAAAGAGTTGCCTGTACAAAAAGGTGTAGGGCGTTTTGGTCCGTTTATAAAATGGAACAGTATGTTTATCAATGTTAATAAAAAATATGATTTTGATAATCTTTCTCAAACGGACATTGTAACGCTTATAGAAGAAAAAATACAGAAAGAGATTGATAAAGTGCTACATAATTGGGAGGACGAAGGTATACGTGTAGAAAAAGCACGTTGGGGGCGTTCTGTTATATTGAAAGGTAAAGTTAAGATAGAGCTTAGTAAGGATGTAGATGCGGCTGCTTTAACGCTCGATGAGGTTAAAACGATGATAGAGGAGAAAGCGCCTGCAAAGAAAACTAAAGCTAAGGCGGCTGCTAAAAAACCTGCTGCAAAGAAAAGAGTGGTTAAAAAGAAATAAGTAGACTATGACTTTTGAATTTTTAGAGCCATTAGATAATACTTTGGTAGATTATATAGCTACACTCCCTGAGCAATCATTAGGTAAAAATGCATCGTTGCATGTTGAAGGAGACTTTCCTGAAGTAGAAAATGTTTCGATGGCTATAATAGGTGTCTTAGATAATAGGGGAGATGGAGAAGAAAGCGATCCGATTCACTTTAATTATATCAGAGAGCAGTTTTATTCACTTTATCCAGGGAATTGGGATAAAACGATAGCTGATTTAGGTAATATACCCGCAGGGGCTACTTTGCAAGACACTTACTATGTGGTAAAAGTGATTGTGGAGCAATTAATAAAAAGTAGGATAATACCTATCGTTATAGGTGGTTCTCAAGATATAACTTATGCGATGTATCGTGGTTATGATAAGTTGGAGCAAATGGTTAATCTTGTAGCGATAGATAATAAATTTGATTTAGGTAGAGACAATAAGGTGATAAGGGCAGAATCATACCTTACTAGTATGATTGTAGATGAACCTAATAATCTATTTAATTATAGTAATGTAGGGTATCAAACATATTTTAATTCGCAAGAAGAAATAGATTTAATAGAGAAATTGTATTTTGATGCTTATAGGCTGGGTGAAATTACAGGAAACTCAACTATCGCAGAGCCAGTTTTTAGAGATGCAGATTTAATTAGCCTTGATATGGAGTCAGTTAGATCCGCGGATTCAGGGAATATTGTTAAATTTTTCCCAAATGGCTTTAATGGTAAAGAAATTTGTACTTTAGCGCGCTATGCTGGTATAAGTGATAAGGTTACATCGTTTGGTATATTCAATCATCAAGATACTAAACAGGAGGCTTTATTGATAGCACAAGTTATATGGTATTTTATAGAAGGAGTTAATTATCGCTCTAATGAATATCCATTTAATACTAAGATTGATTACTTAAAGTACACAGTTCTAATTGATGAAGAAGAGCTAGTGTTTTATAAAAGTGATAAAACTGAAAGATGGTGGATAGAGGTTCCTTTAGTAACAGGTGGTAATAATAAATTAAAGAGGAATACGTTATTACCATGTACGCATGATGATTATCTAGCGGCTTGTGACCAAAGTTTTCCTGAACGATTGTGGAAGGCTCAGAGGAAAAACATAATCTGAGGTTTTTGTTATAAAAAGTGCTAAGAATTTTACATAGCATTAATATATTTCCTTTTAGTTAAGGTTTTTTTAATAAAAAAATTGTTTTTTTGAAAATAAATAAATAGGTTTACGGCCTTAAAAATAGAATTACATTAATAACCCAAATTTATGAAGAAGTTCATTGCATTAACAGCAACTTTATCGTTATTAATCAGCTGTGGTTCCAGTGACCGCGGGGAACTGGTAGGTGTTAGAGGAAAAAAATGGAGGCCTGAAAAGCCTTATGGTATGACTTTAGTACCAGGTGGTGCCTATGTTATGGGTAAATCAGATGATGATTTAGCTAGCGTACAAGATGCTCCTACAAAAACAGTTACTGTTCGTTCATTTTATATGGATGAAACGGAGATTACTAATAGTGAATACCGACAATTTGTAGAGTGGGTTAAAGACTCTACTATAAGAACAAGATTAGCTATATTAGCTGATGAGATGGGGCAGAAGCCAGGTGGAGAAGGTGGTATTGGAGAATATGCCTTTAAAGATCAAGAGGCAGAAGATCAATCTCCTTATGATAAGTATATGTATGAGAATTACTACAGTGTAGGTGATTCTGATGATCCTTATGCTGGAAGAAAACTGAATCATAAAGCTAAGCTTATTGAAGATCCGCAAAAATACCCAGATGAGTATTATGTTGAGGTGATGGATTCTATGTATCTTCCTGCTTCAGAGTCTTATAACGGGTTAAGAACAATGGATGTATCTAAGCTTAAGTTTAAGTACTCCTGGATGGATATTCAAGCAGCGGCTAAAGATAAGTCTAAAAACACAAGAGAAAAGAGAAGTAAGTATATGATTCATGAGCAAGTAGAGGTTTATCCTGATACTACTGTTTGGATTAAGGATTTCTCTTACTCATATAATGAACCAATGCATAATGACTATTTTTGGCATGATGCATACGGAGAATATCCTGTAGTAGGTGTTACTTGGAGACAAGCAAAAGCGTTTTGTGCTTGGAGAACATTGAATAAAAATGCTTATCAAAAAGATAAAGGTAGACAATATGTTAACTCATTCCGTTTGCCTACAGAGGCAGAGTGGGAGTACGCTGCGAGAGGTGGTATGCAATCTGCTACATACCCTTGGGGTAATACTTATACTAAGAATGATACAGGGTGTTTCTTAGCTAACTTTAAACCTAATAGAGGTGATTATGCTGCTGATGGTGCACTTTATACTGTAGAGGCTCAGTCTTTTGAAGCAAATGATTATAACCTTTATAATATGTCAGGTAATGTTGCTGAGTGGACTGACTCTTCTTATGATGCAGCTTCTTACGAATATGTATCTACAATGAATCCTAATGCTCCAGATCCTTCTAATAGAAGAAAGGTGACGCGTGGAGGTTCTTGGAAAGATGTCGCTTACTTCCTTCAGGTTAGTACTAGAGACTGGGAATATGCAGATTCTGCAAGAAGTTATATCGGTTTCAGAACTGTACAAGATTACATGGGAACACAAAATACTGCAAACGGCAGATAATTAAAATTGAACCAACTCGGATTTTTGAATATTTAAACTATTTAACTTAACTAAAAACTAAAATTATTTTATTATGGCATTACCTAAAAAAGTTATGAATTTTGCCTACGGTATGGGGGCAGCAGTTGTAATCGTTGGAGCACTTTTTAAAATACAACACTGGCAAGGAGCGAGTATAATGCTAATTGTTGGGCTTGGTGTAGAGGCTCTTATTTTTGGGCTTTCTGCATTCGATCCTGTAGATAAAGAATTAGACTGGTCATTAGTATATCCTGAATTAGCAGGAGGGCAGGCTGATAAAAAAGGAGCTAAAAAAGAAAACCCAGCTGAAGCGCAAGGTTTACTTTCTCAAAAACTGGATAACTTATTAAAAGATGCTAAGATTGATGGTCAATTAATGGCTAGCTTAGGAAGTAGCATTAAGAACTTTGAATCAGCTGCTAAAGGGATTTCTCCTACAGTAGATTCTATCTCTTCTCAGAAAAAATATAGTGAAGAAATGTCTACAGCTGCAGCTCAAATGGAGTCATTAAACAATCTTTATAAAGTTCAACTTGAAAGTGCATCACGTAATGCTGAAGCAAATAAGGCAATTGCTGAAAATGCTGCTAAATTACAAGGTGAAATGCAATCAATGACTAAGAACATATCTTCATTGAATAATGTATATGGTGGAATGCTTTCTGCAATGGGCAACAAGGCCTAATAATTAGGATTTATTATTAACTAAACAAAAAGACTAATTAATATGGCAGGAGGAAAATTAACCCCTAGGCAAAAGATGATTAACCTGATGTATTTGGTTTTCATCGCAATGTTGGCACTAAATATGTCCAAAGAGGTACTATCCGCTTTTGGATTGATGAATGAGCAGTTTGAAACTGCTAATACACAAGCTAAAAAAACAAATGGGGAGCTTTATGATGTTCTTGCTTTAAAAGCAAGTGAATCTTCAGCTCAATATGGAGAGGCTAAAAAGATAGCAGATAAAGTTAAGTCTGTTTCTGCTTCTTTTACCACATACCTTGAAGGTCTTAAAAACGACATCACTAAAGACGTAGAAAAGAATGAGGAAGGTAAACTTCCTTATGAAGCTATGGATAAAGGTGCTGTGATTGATGAAACTTGGTTTAAAGATGATGGTTATTCTCCAAAGGGTAATGATATTATTGCAACTATCAATAAGTATAAAGCAGATATGATTGCTGCTTTTGGTAAAGACAATAAATACAATTCTTTAAAGAAAGAAATTCAAAATAAATTTAATGTAGATGATGTAACGGATGGTGAAGGTATAAAGAAAAAATACCTAAGCTATCACTTTAAGCACTTTCCTGCAATCGCATCTTTAACTAAGCTTTCTGCAATGCAGAATAATGTTAAAGTATTAGAAGCAAACGTTTATAGTGTTGCGCTTGGTAAAGCAGCGATTGAAGCTACGTCTATGAACAAGTATAAGGCTATTGTAATTACTGACAAATCAGCGTTTTTCTCTGGTGAGAAAGTAACTGGTAAAGTTGTTCTTGGTCGTTACGATGATTCTACTGTACCAACGAGAGTTGAGATTAAAAACGGTAGCTATGAAATGAAGAATGGTCAAGCAGCGTTTGAAGTAAGTGCTGGTGGTATCGGAGAACAAGATATCAACGGGGAATTTGTTTTCCTTGAAGATGGAAAAGAAGTAATTATTCCTATTGAAGGTAACTATGTTGTTGTTCCTCGTCCAAACGAAGCTACAATTTCTGCTGATAAGATGAATTCTGTTTATAGAGGTGTTGATAACCCAATGACAATCTCATTTGCAGGTATTTCTGACTCTGATGTTAATGCAAGCGCTCAAGGTCTTAGAAAAGGATCTAAAGCAGGAAAGTATAATTGGAATGTTACAGGTGTGTCAGGTAAAGAAGCTGTTGTTAACGTAACAGGTAAACTTCCTGATGGATCAACTGTAGTTTCTAAAAAGAAATTTGTTGTAAGAGATATTCCTGCACCGGCAGCTTCTATTAGAGGTAAAATGAATACTTCTAAAGGTCGTGCTAATGATCTAGCAGTATCTACAGTAAATGTTATGTTCCCTGATTTCGTATACGATGTTAAAGTACAAGTAGTATCTTTCGAGCTTTATGTTCCAGGTAATGCAGGTATGATAGTACAGGGTAATAAGTTTGATGGTAAAGCTCAAAGTGCTATTAAGAGAGCAAAAAGAGGTGACCAAATACAGGTTACGAATATAAAAACTAAACTTGTAGGTGGTGGAACTTATAGAATGAAAGATTCTACACCATTTATTTGGGAAGTACAATAATATAATTAAAAGATCGTTTTTCTTTTATAGAATAAATTAAGGATATGAACAGTAAAAGTTTTTTATTATCAGCATTATTTTTTGTAGGGATTGGTTCTTCAATGGCTCAATCAAATCTACTAAATGCTAAGACACCAGATGAGATAGGACACAAAACTGCTGAGCAAGAATTGTTAGATAATGACAATCCTTTACCTTACGGTTATGTGGGAGATAGAGATGTTTTATTTGCAAGAAAAGTTTGGGAGACAGTTGATCTTAACCAAAGAATTAACTTTCCAATGCTTTTTCCTGTAGAGGAAAATATCGGAGATGATAGAAAATCACTTTTCACAGTCTTAATTTCTGCTATTAAAGATGGTGACCTTACAGAGGTATATGGTGATTCTTATTTTACAGAGAAGAAAACTCTAGAAGAAATTCAAGAGAACTTCTATGTTAGTATGTTGAATAGTTATGGTGTTGATACCATGAACCAGTATCCTGGTGAAACAGAAGAAGCTCTTAAAGATAAAGGGGTTCTTACTGTAGAGCATTTTGATACTCAGGAAGTAACTGCTAATGATGTTGCTGCTTATAGAATTGTAGGTACTTGGTACTTTGATAAAAGACAAGGTGAGCTTAAATACAGAATTTTAGGAATTTGTCCTATGGCTGTTGATGCTTTGAGTAAATTAAGAATGGGTGAAAGTGCAGAACCAATCGAATTGTTTTGGGTATTTTATCCAGGTGCAAGAGACGTTTTACACAGAGCTACTGCCTTTAATGAGAAAAACTCTGCAATGCCAATTACTTTTGACCACTTGTTAAACTCTAGACGTTTTAGTGCTGTAGTTTATAAAGAAGAGAATGTATACGGTGACAGACTTATTAAGGATTACCTTAAAGATAATGCTCAGTTACAGCTTCTAGAATCAGAACGTATAAAAGATAAGATACGTAACTTTGAACAAGATATGTGGAATTACTAATAATTCTCGTAACTATAATAATAAAGAAACTCTTACCCTAGTGGTAAGAGTTTTTTTTATTTTTGCACCATGAAAGATTTTATCATTGTAGGGGCAGGTTTGGCAGGTTTAGCTTTTGCAGAAACTTGTTTTTTGAATAATAAGTCATTCGTTATTATTAATGATGATTCTCATAACTCTAGTCGTGTTGCCGCAGGTATTTATAACCCTGTAATATTAAAGCGCTTTAGTTTACCGGTTAATGCTGCAAAACATATGGAGTTTATTACTCCTTTTTATAGTAATATAGAAGATAGACTTGGAGTGAAATTTATGAATGATATTCCTGTATGTCGAAAATTTGCTTCTATAGAAGAACAAAATAATTGGTTTGAGGCTGCTGATAAGCCTTCATTAACTCCATTTTTAGATATCAGTATTAAACGAACTACTTATTCATCATTGCCATCTCCTTATGGGTTTGGTAGAGTTTTTAATACTGGATATATTGATACAGGTATATTTATAAGTGCTTATCGTAATGCTTTAGATAGTGATGGGGTTCTTGTCAAGGAATCATTTGATTATGATATGCTTAAACTTGAAGACGATTTTGTGAGTTATAAAGATACTTCGGCAAATCATATCGTTTTTGCAGAGGGTTTTGGTATTCACTCTAATCCATACTTTAGTTATTTACCTCTTGATGGAACTAAGGGTGAAGTGTTAACTATTAAGGCTCCTGATTTAAAACTTGATGTTGCTGTAAATGCTAGTATTTTTATTTTGCCAGTTGGTAATGATCTTTATAAAGTAGGGGCTACTTATGAATGGTACGATAAAACTCAAACACCTACAGAAGAGGGTAAAAAAGAGCTGACAGATAAGCTTGATGCTTTAATTACTTGTGAATATGAAATTGTAGAGCATTTGGCAGGTGTTAGACCTACTGTTAAAGACAGAAAGGCTCTAATAGGCACACATCATGAATACTCAAGGTTGCATTTGCTGAATGGTTTGGGGACAAGAGGGGTTATGCTGGGACCGCCAATGGCTGCCGAATTATTCGAATCTATTGAGAGCGGTAAGATTATACCTAGAGAAATAAACCTTAATAGATTTAAAATCTAAACTTTGTTTCTTTATTGATAGAGTTTAAACAGGTTCCTGTTAAAATACTATATAGTTCCAATCCTTTTTTTAACATTTGCAAAAGAATTTGGTATTTCTGAATTCACGATATAAATAAGACATAATAATGCTGAATATACATAATTTATCAGTTTCTTTTGGAGGAACTTATCTTTTTGAAGAAGTTACTTTTCGTTTAGGAGCAGGAGATAGAGTGGGACTTGTAGGTAAGAATGGAGCAGGAAAATCTACTATGCTTAAAATTTTATCTCGAGAGTTAGAACCTGATTCAGGAGTAATAGCTACCGAAAAAGAGGTTAGTATTGGTTTTTTGAAGCAAGATATTGACTTTATACAAGGAAGAACAATACTTGAAGAAGCATATCAAGCTTTTGTAGAGATAAAGGAAGTAGAGGGTAAGATAGAGAAGATAAACGAACAACTTGCTACTAGAACGGATTATGAAAGTGATGATTATTCTAAGTTAATAGAGGATCTGAGTGATTATACACATCGTTATGAAATCTTAGGAGGTTATAATTATGTAGGTGATACAGAGAAGATACTTTTAGGGCTTGGTTTTAAACGTGAAGATTTTGATAAGCTTACGGATACTTTTTCTGGAGGGTGGCGTATGCGTATAGAGCTTGCTAAGCTATTATTACAATATAATGATATATTACTATTGGATGAGCCTACCAATCACTTAGATATAGAGAGTATTATTTGGTTAGAGCAATTTCTTAGAAATTACCCGGGGGTAGTAATAATTGTTTCTCACGATAAAATGTTCTTAGATAACGTTACAAATCGTACAATAGAAATATCATTAGGTAAAATATACGATTTTAATAAGTCATATTCTAAATACCTTGTATTACGTGAAGAGTTGCGTGAGAAACAGCTTGCGACTCAAAAGAATCAAGGTAAAAAAATTGAACAGACTGAAAAGCTTATAGAAAAATTTAGAGCAAAAGCATCTAAAGCATCTATGGCGCAGTCGCTTATTAAAAAGTTAGATAAGGTAGAGCGAATAGAGGTAGATGAAGATGATAACTCAGTAATGAATATATCTTTCCCTGTTTCGGTAACGCCTGGGCGTGTTGTAGTAGAGGCTGAGGATGTTACTAAAAAGTATGGAGAGAAAACTATTTTAAAAGATATTGATTTATTAGTAGAGCGTGGTAGTAAAATAGCTTTTGTAGGGCAAAATGGTCAAGGTAAGTCTACTTTGATAAAGGCAATTACTAAAGATATTGATTATACAGGTACTATTAAATTAGGACATAATGTACAGTTAGGATATTTTGCTCAAAATCAAGCAGAGTATTTAGATGGCGAAATAACGTTGTTAGAAACAATGGAGAATGCTGCCACGGATACTAATCGTAGTAAAGTACGTGATATGCTTGGTGCTTTTCTTTTTAGAGGGGATGATGTAGAGAAGAAGGTAAAGGTGCTGTCAGGAGGGGAGAGAAACCGTCTTGCTTTGTGTAAGTTGCTTTTACAGCCTATAAATGTGCTTGTAATGGATGAGCCTACCAATCACTTAGATATAAAGTCTAAGAATGTTTTAAAGGCGGCTTTACAACAATTTGAGGGTACCTTATTACTAGTATCGCACGATAGAGATTTCCTTCAAGGAATGTCTAACATTGTATATGAGTTTAAAGATCAGAAGATCAAAGAATATCTTGGAGATATTAATTTCTACTTAGAGCAGCGTAATTTAGAGAATATGCGTGAGGTAGAAAAAAGAGATGTAGTTAAAGAAGCAAAACCAAAAGAGAATAAACAAGCATCATATCAAGATCAAAAGAAAAATAAGGCATTACAAAATAAGTTATCTAAAATTGAGAGTCAAATACAGCAGCTAGAAAAAGATATAAAAAAAGACGATCAGCGTTTAGAAAAGGAATATGAGAAGTTGATGGCTGACGCTACTTTTTTTGAGGGCTATCAAGACAAAAAGAAAAAGCTAGATACGTTGATGGAAAATTGGGAGTTAGTGCATGAAGAAATAGAAAATGTATAAACTTTGAATAATATATTAAAACAAGAGCCTCACTTTATAAAGTGAGGCTCTTGTTTTAATTAGAATTACGTTCTGGTTTTACAGGTGCAGAAGGGTTCTCTACAGGTGGTTTATGGCTAGGTATTGTGTCTTTTTTGCATTTACAGGAAACACAGAACATAAATGACGTTACTATTGATAATAAAATAAGCTTTCTCATATCGTATAGTTTTATAAATTTTATTCTTTAAAAGGGTTACGCGTTTTCCATGTTACTTTTGGATCAAAATAAGTAAATAACTTACTTATAAACAGATTTATAATAGGATTAGTATGTTTTATTATACCATAAACATCTTCTGCCTTTGCTCCAACACTACTTTTTATTTCCATTGCTGATCGTGAAAATATTACATGATTATATTGCTTTTTAATGGCATAAGCAACCATGTCATATAACATATTTAGATACAGCATTTTTTCTTTTTGTATAGACTCATCATATCCTAAAAAATAAGTGTCCATATCGCTATTGTTCTTAATGAGTGTATTAAATCCAATAAGTTTATCATCAATAAAGTAGCCATAAAACAAGAAATTATCTTTTAATTCTCGTTTCATAGTTTCAAAATGATTTTTAGGCAAGAAAAAAGAATTGAATTCAGCTCTATTGGCTACAGTACAATATAGCTCATTTATTCGTTCTTCGGCTATTCGAATTTCATCAGCAGTAAGTTTCTTTTTAGTAATACCTATAGCTTTTTTGCGCGCACGTTTATATTGTGAACGATACTTTTTACTAAGATCAATGAGGTAATCATCTATGCTATTCCAACTTCCTTGAATATCGAATATCATGTTGGGCTGAGTACTGAATTTAAAATAATGTTTAAACCCAGCAGCAGAAAAATCAGGAAATTCGGTATTGTTAAAGTCTTTAATGGTCAAAAGGTTTATTTTAATCCCTTTGCTATTATACTGTTTTTCTACTTCATGTAACGCTTCTCGCATTAATTGTAATGCTTCTGTTTCGGTAATATTTTCAGAAAGCAGATAAGCGTTTTGGCCTGTTAAAGTATTGTTTCCAATAAAAAGAATGTGAGATGTAAATTTCTTGAAAAGATATTCTCTAACACAAAACTGACTTCCTTTATCTTTAAAAGTAGTTACGGTAGCTAAATCAATAAATTGAATAATTGCTATGCCTTCTAATACATCATTTTTAAAAATCCCTACAAAATGACATTTCATGTTTTTAGGAGCAGCTTTTTCTAATACGGTTAAGCCTTCTCGCGATAAGAATATATTTTTTGCAGCAATAGTACCCCACTCAGAAGGAAATTCTGAAACGGAAGTATAGAGTTTATAAGAAAGATGTTGTGTCAAAATAAATAAAATAAAAAATCTCCCGAAGGAGATTTAGCAATTAAGATTGTAAATATAGTTATTCCCAAGCACAAATAATACCGCCCATAATCATGAAGCATACTATCCAGTACCCGCTGTTTATAAAAATGTATCTCCAGCTTTTTCTTTCAAAAAGAGCATTAGTACCCACAACAGGTAGTGCCATAAAAAGTCCCATCATAAAGCCATGAGTCATACCATGAGTAAAAGTTCTATGTACATGTCCGTAATCAGCCATAAAAGCCTCATATGAAGGTTTAGCGGTTGTAATATCTCCATCGATTAATCCAAATGGACCAAACTGATGTACTACAGCGAACTGTAAAACAAAAGCTATCATTAGTGCAAAGAATATAGACATACCAAATATCTTCATCATGTTAGAATTCTTTGCTTTTTCTTGAGTCATGCCAGTTTCATTCATCCACATAGTACCAAACACTTTTGGGTTATACCACACGGCACCTATTACCATAGTTGATAATGCAGCGACAAGAATTGCTAAAAAATTAAGTTCCATAATGTTGTTTGTTTAAGGTTGTTCTAACAAATTTATATTATAATTATAAATAATTGTTGAATATTTATAATTATTTGCCTTGTAAGTGTTTAATGAAATTCCAGCGAAATCTATTATTTAAATACTCTAAGTTACTTTCATGAGTATAAGCTTCTTTTTCAAAACTGATGGCTCGATAAGCTTTTTTGCGATTCTTATATTTTATTAATAGTATAAGAAATTCAACTATATACCAAATATAAAAGGGGAGTAGTAATAATTCTGCTTGTTGTTGCAGGTGTATTTTTTCATGATTAATGAGTATCTTATTTTCCTTGAATTTATTGCCGCGCAATATTATAAAAGGGAACAATGCGACAGCGGCGTAACCTTTAGGTATTAAATATTTAGATGTAATTATAATCATTCGATGTAAAGTTCATAAATTTGCGCACATGTATAGCCAAAATTCTGATAAATTAATTAAAGGAGAAGATTATTACCTTACTCCAGAGGGGTATAAGGTTTTTACCGAAGCATATCATTTAAAGCGTGGCTATTGCTGCAAGAGCGGTTGTCGTCATTGCCCGTACGGATATGATAAAAAAACAGGAGAATTTAAAAAGTAAACAATTACAATAATAGCTTAAAGGGCTAGTGATTGAAAAATTTGATAAACAACAACAAGAATATGACATTTCAAGAACAGATACAAGAGGGAATACCATCGGTTTTACCACAACCACAAGCGTATGACCCAGCTATAAATCATGCACCAAAAAGAAAAGAAATACTAACTGCAGAGGAGAAGAAATTAGCATTGCGTAATGCACTGCGTTATTTTGAACCAAAAGATCATGCAGAGCTAATAAAAGAGTTTTCGGATGAGTTAGAAAAGTATGGTCGTATTTATATGTATCGTTTACGCCCAGATTATGAAATGTATGCTCGCCCTATTTCAGAATATCCAGGGAAATCAGAGCAAGCTAAAGCTATAATGTTAATGATACAGAATAATTTAGATTATGCTGTAGCACAACACCCACATGAGTTAATAACTTATGGTGGTAATGGGGCAGTGTTTCAAAACTGGGCACAGTACAGACTTACTATGAAATATCTTAGTGAGATGACTGATGAGCAGACATTAACAATGTATTCTGGTCACCCTATGGGGCTATTTCCATCGCACCCAGAAGCACCCAGAGTAGTTGTTACTAACGGTATGATGATCCCTAACTATTCTCAGCCAGATGACTGGGAAAAGTTTAATGCACTAGGGGTAACGCAATACGGGCAAATGACAGCAGGTAGCTATATGTATATAGGCCCTCAAGGTATTGTGCATGGTACTACAATTACAGTACTTAATGGTGGTAGAAAAATATCTAAAAACGGAGAAGGGCTAGAGGGTAAAGTATTTGTTACTTCTGGACTTGGAGGTATGAGTGGTGCGCAACCTAAAGCAGGTAATATAGCAGGTTGTATTACTGTTTGTGCAGAGGTGAACCCTAAAGCAGTACATACACGTCATTCGCAAGGGTGGGTAGACGAAGTTGTTACTGATACAGATGCACTTGTAGAAAGAGTTAGAAAAGCAAAGGCAGATAAAGAAGTAGTATCTATAGCTTATCAAGGAAATATTGTAGATGTTTGGGAAAAGTTTGATACAGAAGATATTTATATCGATTTAGGTAGTGATCAATCATCATTACATAACCCATGGGCAGGAGGATATTATCCTGTAGGTATATCGTTTGAAGAAGCAAACGATATGATGGCAAACAACCCTCAGTTGTTTAAAGAAAAAGTACAAGAAACATTACGTAGACATGCAGCAGCAGTAAATAACCATACAGCAAAAGGAACTTACTTTTTCGATTATGGTAATGCATTCTTGTTAGAAGCATCACGTGCAGGTGCTGATATAATGGCTGAAAACGGTATTGATTTTAAATACCCGAGTTATGTTCAGGATATTATGGGGCCTATGTGTTTCGATTATGGTTTCGGACCATTCCGTTGGGTATGTGCTTCGGGTAAACCAGAAGATTTAGCAAAAACGGATGCTATAGCATCTGGAGTTTTAGAAGAAATGGCTAAAACAGCACCAAATGAAATCAAGCAGCAAATGCAAGATAATATCAAATGGATACAAGGTGCGCAAGAAAATAAATTAGTAGTAGGTTCTCAAGCACGTATATTATATGCGGATGCTGAAGGACGAATTAATATAGCAAGAGCATTTAACGAAGCAATTGCAAAAGGAGAAATAGGAACTGTAGTACTAGGTAGAGATCACCATGATGTGAGTGGTACTGATTCTCCTTATAGAGAAACATCAAATATATATGATGGTTCTCGTTTTACAGCAGACATGGCAATACACAATGTTATTGGAGATAGCTTTAGAGGAGCTACTTGGGTAAGCATCCACAATGGTGGTGGTGTAGGCTGGGGAGAAGTTATGAATGGAGGATTTGGTATGGTTCTTGATGGTTCTGAAGGAGCGTCAAAACGTTTAGAATCAATGCTTTTCTGGGATGTTAATAATGGTATCTCACGAAGAAGTTGGGCAAGAAACGACGAAGCTGTTTTTGCTATAAAACGTGCTATGGAAAGCCAGCCATTATTAAAGGTTACATTACCGAATAATGTAGATGATGCATTATTGAGCTAAAAACGGTTTAAAGTTGGTTCTGATAGATTGATGCTGTTTTGTTGAAATGAAAAAATGTTATGCTATGAAAACAATAAAATTGCTATCACTACTATTAATTACCGCTTTTGCGGTTTCCTGTAGTTCCGTTCGTGTAGCTTCAGATTATGATGAAGCTGTTGATTTTAATCAATATAAAACCTATGCTTTTTTTAAAGAAGGTATAGATAAAGCCGAAATATCAGACCTCGATAAAAAACGTATACTACGTGCTATAGATGCCGAGATGCAAAAGAAGGGTTTTACAAAAAGTAAAAACCCAGACATGCTAATTAGTATTTTTACACATGCTAACGAAAAGGTTGATGTAAACAATTGGGGCTACAACTATGGCTGGGGTTATAACCCTTGGATGTGGGGAATGAATCGTACTACGGTAACTACATCTACAGAGGGTACATTGTATATAGACTTAATAGATGCTAGAAAAAAAGAACTGATATGGCAAGGAACAGGTACAGGAGTATTAACTCTAAATAGAGAGAAGAAACAACAGCGTATTAACGAGTTTGTTTCTAAAATTATTACTGAGTTCCCGCCAGTGAAGAAAAAATAGTTAAAAAATAAAACTTTAAGAGTTTTAGAATACTAAAAAAAGTAAGTAATGAGTTTGTAATTATAGGTTTTAATATTGATCTATATTTATTTTTTGTTTACTTCCTAAAAAGCCATAGTAACTTGCTGTGGCTTTTTTGTGTTTAAAGAATACTGATTTTGAATATTTTGTAATTTATAGTTTATCTCAATTAAAATAAAAATATAATTGTTATTAGATATTTACAAATCCTGATAAATTCGTAATTTTACAGTATAACAACAATGCTAGGAATTATGAGTGCAACAATAGATAGCAATCCATTATTAGATAAGCTGCCAAATCATTTAAGACAGTTTATAAAACCGCAAGAATATGAAGATTACACACCTATAAATCAGGCTGTGTGGCGTTATGTAATGCGTAAAAATGTAGACTACCTTAGTAAAGTTGCACATAGCTCTTACCTTGAAGGATTAGAAAAAACAGGTTTAGAAGTAAATAATATCCCTAACATGTATGGTATGAATAGGATATTAAAGGAAATAGGTTGGGCTGCTGTAGCAGTAGATGGATTTATTCCACCAAATGCTTTTATGGAGTTCCAAGCTTATAATGTACTTGTTATAGCGTCAGATATTCGTCAATTAGAACATATAGAATATACTCCTGCACCAGATATTATTCATGAAGGAGCAGGTCATGCACCTATTATTGCTAACCCTGAGTATGCTGAATATTTACGTCGTTTTGGAGAGATAGGCTGTAAGGCTATATCATCGGCTAGAGATTACGAAATGTATGAAGCTATTCGATTATTATCGATATTAAAAGAGGCAGAAGGAACACCACAGGATGAGATTGATGCTATCGAAAAACGAGTAGAGGATTTACAGAATGACATGGGCGAATTATCTGAAATGGCATTGATTCGTAACCTGCACTGGTGGACCGTAGAGTATGGTTTGATAGGTACTGTAGAAGATCCTAAAATATATGGAGCAGGGTTACTTTCATCTATAGGAGAGAGTGCTTGGTGTATGACAGATAATGTGAAGAAATTACCATATGATATAAATGCAGCTTATCAGAGTTTTGATATTACAAAACCGCAACCACAACTTTATGTAACCTCTAGCTTTGCAGATCTTAATGGAGTGCTTGAGGAATTTGCTAATAAAATGGCATTACGTACAGGTGGTTTAGATGGTATTAAAAAACTAATACAGTCCAATGCATTAGGTACAATAGAATTTAGTACAGGGTTACAAGTATCGGGAGTGTTTACTAATGTTATAGAGCAAGACGGATCACCTATATACATCCAAACTACAGGAGGTACAGCATTATCACATAGAGAAAAAGAATTAGTAGGTCATGGTACACTATATCATGCCGAAGGTTTTGGTAGCCCAGTAGGTAAGTTAAAAGGAATTAACCTTGCTATAGAGGATATGAGCCCTAGAGATTTACAAGCTTATGCTATATACGAAGGGGAGCATGTTACACTAGAGTTTGAAGGTAATATAAAAGTATCAGGTACTATAATAACAGGAACACGTAACCTGCAAGGGAAAATAATAGTTATCAGCTTTAAAGATTGTACGGTAACGCATAACGATACTGTGTTATTCCAACCAGAATGGGGTGTTTATGACATGGCTGTAGGTAAAGAGGTTATTTCTGCTTTTTCTGGTCCAGCAGATGTTAATAGTTTCGACTTGATAACACATGTTCCATCAAGCCAAACAATTAAACCTGAAATGTCAGAAGCTAGACAAGAGCTAGAAGGGTTTTATAAAACGGTAAGAGATATTAGAGAGGGTAATGCAGAAACTACAGCTCTAGGAAGTATATTTACTGCATTAAAACAAAATCATCCTAACGATTGGTTACTGTCAGTAGAAATTGCTGAGTTATTACAAAAGAATAATACTACCGAATTGTTGAGCCAAGTAATGGCACATCTTGATGAGGTTAAAAATAAACGTCCTGAAGTTGTACATTTAGTTGACGGAGGACTTGAACTTATTTTTGAAAAAGAGAAATCGCTTGATTAATCAAAAAAAGGATGCTTATATAAGCATCCTTTTTTATTTTCTATAGAAGAGCAAGGTGTGTTTATAACAGTCCTGCTCTTTTTAGTAATGCTTCAGGTTTAGGCTCTTGCCCTCTAAAGCGTTTGTATAATGTCATTGGGTGTTCTGTACCACCTTTACTAAGTACATTGTCTTTAAATAATGTAGCTGTTTCAGTATCAAAAATTCCTTTTTCTTGAAACAATTCAAAAGCATCAGCATCTAATACCTCTGCCCATTTGTAGCTATAGTAACCTGATGCATAACCACCTTGAAATATATGACTAAAAGCAGTACTCATTGCATTTTCTGCTACATCAGGGTATAACTGTGTGTTAGCAAATTGTTCTGATTCAAAAGTTTTTACATCAGTAATGTTGCTAGGGTCAAGACTATGCCATCCCATATCAAGCATCCCGAAACTAAGTTGTCTTAGTGTCGCCATACCTTCTTGAAAACTTGCACTTTCTTTTATTTTGGTAATGTATTCCATCGGTATCATTTCTCCCGTTTCATAATGGTTAGCAAACAACGCTAATGCCTCTGGCTCGTAGCACCAGTTTTCCATTACTTGGCTTGGTAGCTCTACAAAATCCCAATACACACTAGTACCCGAAAGGCTAGGGTAAACTGTATCGGCTAGCATACCGTGTAGTGCATGACCAAATTCGTGAAACAGTGTTGTAACCTCATTAAAAGTAAGTAACGAAGGCTTAGTTTCAGTAGGTTTAGTAAAGTTACAAACTATCGAAATGTGTGGTCTTTCGTTTGTGTTATCCTTAACAAATTGTGGCTTGTACGATGTCATCCATGCGCCATTACGTTTTCCTTTTCTAGGGAAGAAATCAGCATAGAATATAGCTACAAAATTATCGTCTTTATCTTTTACTTCATATGTAGTTACATCTTCATGAT
Source organism: Flavobacterium sp. MedPE-SWcel (assembly GCA_001874325.1). GTDB lineage: Bacteria > Bacteroidota > Bacteroidia > Flavobacteriales > Flavobacteriaceae > Flavobacterium. The sequence continues at coordinate 73,219 of MPCW01000004.1, forward strand.
ATTTGTCAACATCTTGTACTTCATTAAAAGTAAGTCCAAATAGTTTACCCGCTATAGTAAAAGCACCATTAAGTACTTTTTCTAACTGAAAGTAAGGTTTTAGTTTTTCGTCATCAAGATTAAATAGTTGTTGCTTTAGTTTTTCAGAATAATAAGCACCATCCCATTTCTCTAAATGATCTAATCCGTCTAAATCTTTAGCAAAAGCAGTAAGTTGTTCAAACTCTTTTTCTGCTGCTGGTTTCGCTTTTTCAAGAAGATCGTTAAGAAATGTATGTACTTTTTCAGGGCTTTCAGCCATACGCTCTTCTAATACAAAGTTAGCATATGAATCGTAGCCTAGTAGTAATGCACGTTCGTGACGTAGTTTTACTATTTGTAATACTATTTCCTGATTGTCGTTTTCGTTTTTCTGGAAACCTTTTGCGCCAAAAGCTAGTGCTAATTTTTTACGTAACGCTCTGTTGTCGGCATACGTCATGAAAGGTACATAGCTAGGATAATCTAATGTGAATATCCAGCCTTCTTTTTCTGAATTTGTAGCGACTTCTTTTGCAGCTTCAATAACTCCTTCTGGTAAACCAGAAAGCTCTTTTTCATCAGTTATATGAAGTTGAAAAGCATTTGTTTCTTTCAGTACATTCTCTCCAAACTCTAAGTTAAGTTTTGATAGCTCTTTATCAAGCTCTCTTAATTTACTTTTCTTTTCTTCGTTTAGGTTAGCACCGTTGCGCGAAAAGCTTTTGTACTTTTTGTCTAGTAATGTTTCTTGCTCAACAGTAAGCTCAAGCGTGTCTTTTTGGTTATAAATAGCCTTTACTTTTTCAAATAGCGCAGTGTTTAATCTCACATCATTTCCAAATTCTGATAATAACGGAGAAACCTCTTGTGCTATTTGTTGTATTTCGTCATTTGTTTCTGCCGAATGCAAATTGAAGAAAATACTAGAAATACGATCGAGCATCTCTCCACTAAATGACATTGCTGCTATAGTGTTGTCAAAAGTAGGTGCTTCAGTGTTGTTTACAATAGCATCTATTTCTGCTTTTGCAGAGGTTATACCCTCTTTAAAAGCAGGTAAGAAATCTTCGTTTTTTATCTGACTAAACGGAGCAGTGTCGTGTTTAGTGCTGAATTTTTGAGTGAGTATATTCATGTATAATGTATTTGGTGAAACTTCACCAAAATATTAAGTTTTAATTAGTTATTCTTAAGTTGTTCTGACGCTGCAATTACTTTGCTTTTGAGCTCTTGCTTGTATGCAATTACTCTCGCTTGTACTAGCTTGTCATGGCTACCTAATATTTGTGCAGCCAATATACCAGCATTTTTTGCACCATTAAGTGCTACTGTAGCTACAGGAACACCACCTGGCATTTGTAGTATAGAGAGTACACTATCCCAACCGTCTATAGAGTTGCTTGATTTTACAGGAACTCCAATTACAGGTAGTGGCGACATTGATGCTACCATACCTGGTAAGTGAGCTGCACCACCTGCACCAGCAATAATTACCGATACTCCTCTAGTGTGAGCTTCCTTACTGTATTCATATAATTTTTCAGGTGTACGGTGTGCCGATACAATATCAACCTCTGTTGTTATACCTAGTTCTTTTAATATATCTATGGCATCTTGCATTACTGGCATGTCAGAGATGCTACCCATTATAATTCCTACTTTCATTTTATTCGCTAATTACTTTAATACTGTTTTTAACTTCTTCGGCTATACGTCTAGCTTCGGTAATATCTTCATTTACGATAGTTACATGTCCCATTTTTCTAAACGGGCGTGTTTGTTTCTTTCCGTATATATGTGGTATAACACCATCTTTAGCTAATATCTTCTCGATATTTTCATAAACTACATTGCCAGTATGTCCTTCGGCTCCTACAAGGTTTACCATAATACCTGCAACTTTACTATCAGTATTACCAAGTGGTAAATCAAGTATAGCTCTTAGGTGCTGTTCAAACTGCGATGTGTAACTTGCCTCGATAGAATAATGCCCGCTATTATGTGGTCGAGGTGCTACCTCATTCACTAATATTTCATCATCTTCCGTTTGGAACATCTCAACAGCAAGTAAACCAACGTGGTTAAATGTTTCTGAAACTTTCAGTGCAATAGCTCTTGCTTTGTCAGCAACAGTAGCATCAATACGAGCAGGACATATTACATATTCTACCTGATTTGCTTCTGGGTGAAATTCCATCTCTACTACTGGGTAGGTTTTTATTTCGCCCGAAGGAGTACGTGTTACTATAACAGCTAATTCATTTTTAAAAGGAATCATTGTTTCAGCAATACATTGTACATTTGGTAAGCCTTCAAAGCTTTCAACCGAACGTATTACTCTTACACCATTACCGTCATAACCAAACTGTGTGCTTTTCCATACAAATGGTAATGCTATAGCGTTATTTTCTACTGCTGTTTTAAGCTCAGTTAAAGTTTCAAAACGTTTATAGTCGGCAGTAGGTATATTATTAGCGATATAAAAATCCTTCTGGTCGCCTTTATTTTGTATTTGTTTTAGTGTAGCAGGCGAAGGGTATACTTTGATACCTTCGTTTTCTAGTTTTTCAAGAGCCGCTACATTAACATGTTCTATCTCAAAAGTAAGTACATCGACTTGTTTACCAAAGTTATAAATGGTGTCAAAATCCATTAAGTCACCCTTAAAGAATTTGTTGCTACCTATTTTACAAGGCGCTTCGTCACTTGGGTCAAGTACATAAGTTTGTATGTCGAATTTTCGAGTATCGGTAAGCAGCATTTTTCCTAGCTGTCCACCACCTAAAATTCCTAGTTTAAAATCTGAAGAAAAGTAGTTCATTATTGTGTTGTTGTTAGCAGTGCCAAAGATACTTAAAGCCGTAAAATTTTGCTATTAAATAACAATATTTATACACTTCACTAAAGTGAAATAGCTTATTGTAAGGTGTTTTTTATAGTAATAAAGATGTAAAAACAAACCTGCTGTTGTAGCAATATACTATTGTATATTTGTCGTAAATTTTAGGTAGCCATGAAACAGAGCGATAAGAATAATAATAAAACTGGGTTTTTTGAGAAAAACCCAGCGTTAAAAATTCGCGAATTTCTTTCTTTTTTAAGTGTAAGGTTTGGAATCATGTTTGCCCTAAACATGCAAATAACCATTATTTTTTATTGGGTATACGAAATAACTAATAGCCCGTTATCATTGGGTTATGTTGGACTTGCAGAGGTAATACCTGCTGTTGGTCTGTCTCTTTTTTCGGGGCATTATGTAGATTTGATGGAGAAAAGAAAAATGCTGTTCATTTGTGTTATAACCTATATTCTGTTAGGGTTAGGTCTTTTTGCACTAACTACTCCTTTTGCTTTTGATACATTGGGGCTTGATAATACACTTTACTTTATTTACTTCTTTGTGTTTCTAGGCGGAGTCATTCGTTCTTTTTTAGGGCCATCAATATTTTCGTTGTTTGGCTTAGTAGTACCTAGAAAAGATTATGTTAGTGCTACTAGTTGGAGTAGCATGGTTAGGCAGATGGGGTTGGTTTTAGGACCAGTTGCAGGAGGGATACTTATTGCGCTTGATGGTATAGTAATAGGTATGGCGGCTGTGGTTGTAATAGAGTTATTATTGTTAATACCGTTATTATCTATAAAGGTTAAACCAATACTCAAAAAAGAAAAAGAGCCAATATTGCAGAGCCTTACAATGGGGCTGCGATTTGTATTAAAAACCCCTGAGTTATTAGGAGCGCAATTACTCGATATGTTTTCGGTGCTTTTTGGAGGGGCAGTCGCTTTATTGCCTGTATATCAAAAAGAAATATTACATGTAGATGAGGTTGGTTTTGGTATTCTTCGTGCAGCACCAGGTATAGGGGCGTTAGTAACTATGGGAATATTAGCATTTATACCTTTACGTACATATCCTGGTAGAAAATTATTTATAGCCGTTACTGGCTTTGCGCTATCAATTATAATTTTTGGAATCTCAACTAATTTCCTACTCTCATTTTTTATGTTACTATTTTCAGGAATGTTCGATGCTATTAGTGTAGTAATTCGTGGTACAATATTACAACTTGTAACACCCGATCATATGCGTGGTCGTGTGGCTTCGGTAAACACTATGTTTGTAAGTTCATCTAACGAGTTAGGAGACTTTGAAAGTGGAATAATGGCACACTATATAGGTGCTGTTAGAGCGGTAGTAGTGGGTGGTTGTCTTACACTTGGTGTGGTTGCTGTAACCTTTTTTAGTGCACCACAATTACGTAAATTTGGTTTTGAAGATAGAGAAGAGGTAGAGGATTAACCCTGCTTTCTTTTTCTTCTTTCAATTTCTCGCAGTATATTTTTTGTAGCAGCTTTGTAAGCAGCGGAGTGTTGAGAGAACCCTTGTTCTAGTATTGGTTGTAACTCAGGGTATATCCAGTCGATATTTTTCCCTAATACATAAAGTGTACGCATACCATAAGCTTTTGGAGCTACTTTTCTATCAGGATCGATTAACCAGTCAAAAGAAGATTCGATTATTTGTTGAACTTCTTTTTCAGATAAAAACGTAGGATTCTTTATATTGTGTTTTACGGCAAATAGGCAAATTTTTGATATAGGGCGTATTGTACTATCTACCTTAAGAGTAGGTAAGCTGTCGCAAAAAAATGGTAAATGATCTTTAAGCCATGTAATATCAACTTCAAAAACTAACTCCAATATCCAAGCTGCTCTATGATGGTTTTTATCATCAATGTCGAAAGCAATTTCTATTAAGTCAGGTAATAAACTTTTATCATTAAGAACGAGATCTTTAAGTTCATCACGAACACGTCTGTGAGAACTACTGTTTACTACTTTTTCGTAAAAAGATATATTCATGTTTATGGAAAGGCTAGAGTCACAAAATTAGCTAATTCTTGTAAAGACTAGTAGAATAATTTTATAATAGTAAGTCAATAGGTTACAAGTCTTTTAAATAGCAGATAAATTTTTATAAAATAAAGTTCTCTTTACTAAGAGCTACACTCTAATTAGTATATTTGCAGATTATTGCTAACGAATTATATGAAATTGATACAACTTCACGATAAATATTTTGTGCCTTTTATAAATGCAGCCCAGATTGATGCAGCAATAGCAAAAATGGCGCAGGATATAGAAAAGGATATGGGAGACGAAACTCCTGTTTTTATAGGGGTGCTTAATGGTGCTTTTATGGTAGTTTCGGACTTCATGAAACAATATAAAAAAGACTGCGAAGTAAGTTTTATAAAACTAGCATCGTATGAGGGGACTACATCTACAAATGAGGTTAAAGAGCTTATAGGTCTTAATCAAGATTTAAAGGGTAGAACTGTTGTTATCCTTGAAGATATTATAGATACAGGAAATACAATAGTAGAGTTAAAGAAAACGCTAGAAACTAAAGAGCTAAAAGCACTTAAAATAGCAACACTTTTCTTTAAGCCAGAAGCTTATACTAAAGATATAAAACTAGATTATATAGGTTTTGAAATACCTAATAAGTTTATAGTAGGCTACGGTCTAGACTATGACGGGTTAGGACGTAACATACCTGAAATTTACCAATTACAATAACTAAAACAACAATATAAACAACTATGATTAATATAGTATTATTCGGGAAACCGGGAGCAGGAAAAGGAACACAAGCAGAGTTTTTAAAAACAAAATATAACCTAATACACATTTCTACAGGAGATGTATTTCGTTATAACTTTAAGAATAATACAGCACTAGGAAAAGAGGCTAAAGTATATTCAGATAGAGGTGAGCTTGTACCTGATTCTATTACTATAAAAATGCTACAAGACGAAGTAGAGAAACATACTGATACAGCAGGTTTCTTGTTTGATGGTTTTCCTAGAACTATTGCTCAAGCAGAAGCATTAGATGCTTTCTTGACAACTAAAGATTGGGAAGTAACAGGTACAGTAGCACTAGAGGCAGATGATGAGATATTAGTACAACGTCTTTTAGAAAGAGGAAAAACAAGTGGTAGAGTAGACGATCAAGACGAAAGTAAGATAAGAACACGTTACCAAGAGTATAACGAAAAAACAGCTCCTTTAATGGGGTACTATAAAGAGCAAGATAAATTTCATGCTGTAAATGGTATAGGGACTATCGAAGAGATAACTGAAAGGTTAAGCTTGGTGATAGAGAAGCTTAACTAAAATTATAAAGATTGGAAATAGCCATAATATTATTTTTAATATTGCTTAACGGTATATTCTCTATGTCAGAAATCGCATTGATTTCGGCTAGGAAAAACCGTCTTGAAAGTGCTGCAAAAAAAGGTAATGCAAGTGCCGATACAGCATTAAAATTAGCAAATTCACCAAATAAGTTTTTATCTACAGTACAAATAGGTATTACGCTTATAGGTATACTTACGGGTATATATAGTGGTGATAAAGTTACTGATGATGTAGAGAGCTTCTTTTTGCAATATGAGATATTTCAGCCCTATGCCGAAAATTTGGCAGTAGTGGTTGTGGTTGTGATTTTAACCTTTTTCTCATTAGTATTAGGAGAGTTATTACCTAAAAGAATAGGGCTTATATATCCTGAGGCAATAGCTAAGTTAGTAGCTATGCCAATGAAGTATGTGTCTATTGCTACAGCTCCATTTATTTGGTTGTTAACTTCATCAACAGATTTTTTGATGAAGATTTTCAACATACGCCCAACGGCAGATGGTAAAGTAACAGAAGAAGAGATAAAGGCAATTATAAAAGAAGGTACAGAAGATGGAGAGGTACAGGAGATAGAACACGATATTATGGAGCGTGTTTTTCATATTGGAGATAGAAAGATAAACTCTTTGATGACACACCGTAAGTCAGTGTCTTATCTTACTTTTCAGTCAGATAAAAATCAGGTTAAAGAAATTATGCTTAAGGATATGCATTCTATATATCCTGTGTGTGAAGATAACTTGGATGAAATTGTAGGTGTAGTGTTGCTTAAAGATATTTTTGCTAGTTATGAAAACAAAGGTTTTAGCCTGAGAGAAATAACTAAAGATCCGGTATATCTTATAGAGCATACATCGGCATACAAAGCACTAGAGATATTCAAGAAAACAAAAGTGCATTATGCTTTTGTAACAGATGAGTATGGTGTTTTTCAGGGTGTAATTACACTGAATGATATACTAGAAGCATTGGTAGGAGATGCGTCTGATTTTGACGATGATGAATTTAAGTTGGTAGATAATCCAGATGGTAGTTGGACGGTTGACGGACATTATCCATTACACGATTTTCTAACTTATTTTGATTTAGACGATCTTACTAACGATTATGAAGTAACAACAGTAAGTGGTCTTATTGTTACAGAGTTGTCATACATACCTAAAGAAGGAGAAAAGTTATCTTGGAACTTATATGAGCTTGAAGTGTTGAAAATGGATGGTGTTAAGATTGATAAGATACAGGTAAAGTCGATAAAAGAATAATACGAATAAAACGGTTTGAGTTTGGTAGCTTAGACTTTAAATTATAAAAAATGACAGAAGGGAATTTTGTAGATTACGTAAAGATTTATGTAGCCTCTGGTAAAGGAGGAAAGGGATCTACACACCTACACAGGGAAAAATTTATAGATAAAGGTGGTCCAGATGGAGGAGATGGTGGTCGAGGAGGTCACGTATACCTTGTAGGGAATAAGGAACTTTGGACATTATTTCATTTAAAATTTGCAAGACACGTTAAAGCTGGACACGGTGGAGATGGTGGTACTGCAAGAAGTACAGGGTCTGACGGAATAGATAAATATATCGAAGTACCATTAGGAACTGTAGTGCGTGATAAAGAAACAAATGAAGTTCTTTTTGAAGTAACTGATCATGGTGAGAAAAAACCACTTGTTAAAGGAGGTAAAGGAGGGTTAGGTAACTGGCACTTTCGTAGTTCAACAAACCAGACACCTCGTTATTCTCAACCAGGTATGCAAGGTGAAGAGCTAGATATTATTTTAGAACTTAAAGTACTAGCAGATGTTGGTCTTGTAGGTTTTCCTAATGCAGGTAAATCAACATTACTTTCAGTACTTACTTCTGCTAAACCTAAAATTGCCGATTATCCTTTTACAACATTAAAGCCTAATTTAGGTATTGTTGCTTATAGAGATTATAAGTCGTTTGTAATTGCTGATATACCAGGTATTATAGAAGGTGCTGCCGAAGGTAAAGGACTTGGACATTACTTCTTGAGACATATAGAACGTAATTCAACATTATTATTTCTTGTTCCTGCTGATGCAGAAGATATCAAGAAAGAATATGATATACTACTAGATGAGCTACGTAGATATAATCCAGAAATGCTTGATAAGGATAGACTTATAGCAATATCTAAAAGTGATATGCTAGATGACGAGTTAAAAACAGAACTGAAAGTACAGCTTGACGAAGAATTTAAGGGTATTCCTTATATGTTTATCTCATCAGTTGCACAACAAGGACTTGTAGAGCTTAAAGATGAGTTATGGAAAATGCTAAATAACTAAAATCTTTAACTTTCGTATTTATAAACAAAAAGGACGCTCTTAGAGCGTCCTTTTTGTTTAAGGTAAATTACATAAAAACTGCAATTTAAGAATAGCATTGTTTTAAGAAATTCTTAAAAAGAGGTATCTTCGCATTGCAAAAAGCAAAAAAGTTGATTAATAAGTGTAACAATCTACACGATTAATCAACTAATTGATTTTAACCTAACTATTAACCTTTATTCAATCAAGTTGATGAAAAAATTAATTTTATTCCTTACCATGTTTATCATGGTATTGCCAGTAAGAGCAGACGAAGGAATGTGGTTCTTAATGTTCATAGAACGTTTAAACCACAGAGATATGCAAAAAATGGGCTTACAGCTTACAGCTGAAGAGATTTATAGCATAAATAATCACAGTTTAAAAGATGCCATTGTTCAGTTTGATGGTGGTTGTACTGCAGAGCTAATATCTAAAGATGGTTTAGTATTAACTAACCACCACTGTGGGTACGGTGCTATTGCTGAATTATCTACACCAGAAGCAAACTACTTAAAGAATGGTTTTTGGGCTGCTGATCGTAAAGGAGAGTTAAAGCCAAGTTCATTATACGTTCGTTTCTTTGTAAGAATGGACGATGTATCTAAAAGGATACTAGGTCAGGTAAATGATAGCATGACTGAAGCTGAAAGAGAAAGAGCGATCAACCAAGAAATTGCTCGTATTGAAAAAGAAAATAACGATGGAGGTAGATATACTGTGTCAGTACGTTCTTTTTTCCAAGGTAACGAGTACTACTATTTCGTTTACGAAGATTATAAAGATGTACGTTTAGTAGGTACGCCACCAGAAAGTATCGGGAAATTTGGTGGAGATACTGATAACTGGGAATGGCCACGTCATACAGGAGATTTCTCTATGTTCCGTATTTATGCAGATAAAGATGGTAACCCAGCAGAATATTCTACAGACAATGTTCCTTTACACCCTAAGCACCACCTTCCAGTAAGTTTAAAAGGTGTTCAAGAAAACGATTTTGCAATGATTTTGGGTTATCCAGGTCGTACTAACCGTTGGATGCCAGCAGGAGGTATAGAGCAAAATGTTAAGTTTGCTTACCCAGCATGGGTAGAGTCATCTAAACTAGGAATGGATAAGATGAAAGTACATATGGACGAAAAAGATGAGGTTCGTCTTAACTATGCTTCACAATATGCACAAGTAGCAAACTATTGGAAGAACCGTCAAGGTATGATAGATGCACTTACGCAACATAAAACAGCAGCAACTAAAGCTAAAGCTGAGAAGAAATTTAATAAGTGGGCAAACAAGAAAAAGAATAAAGAAAAGTATGGAGATGTTATCGCTACGATAAATAACTACTATGCTAAAACAAACGAAAAAGCACGCCACGATAATTACCTAATAGGTTTATTACGTACAAGTACTTTTTCTGTATTACCATATAGTGTAGGTAGAGGTCTTGAGGCATATGCAAATGCTAATGAAAACGGACGTGCTGCTATGTTGCCACAAATTAAGGCTGCTATAGATGCGGAATACAAAACACTTTACTTACCATTAGAGAAAGATGTACTTTCTGCTCAGTTAAACATGTACGCTACAAAATCTAAAGGATACCCAGTAGCAGTATATATTGATGAGTTAGGTAAGAATACAAATTATGACTATAGTCAGTTTGTAGAGAAAGCTTTTGAAGCTAGTATCTTTGCTAGTAAAGAAAAAGTTATGGCTTGGATAGAAAATCCAAATAAAGATGCACTTAACGAAGATCCTTTATATAGATTATCTGGAGCTATAATAGCACAGTATAGAGCTAAAACTGATGAGCAAGCACAACTTAGTGCAGATTATGCTAAAGCATTCCGTTTATTAGTACAAGGTATGAGAGAAGCAAACCCTAAAGCTAAATACTACCCAGATGCAAACAGTACACTACGTTTAACATACGGTAAAGTAAGATCACTTCCTGCTGATGAAAGAAATGATGCTGAAGTGAACTACTATACTACTATGAAAGGTGAAGTAGCTAAGTACAAGCCAAACGATCAAGAATTTGACCTTCCAAAAAGATTAATAGAATTATATAACGATAAAGACTTTGGTCAGTATGCTGATAAAGCAGGTTACATGCCAGTAAACTTCCTTACAGATAATGATATTACAGGAGGTAACTCAGGTTCACCAGTACTTAACGGTAAAGGAGAACTTATCGGTTTAGCATTTGATGGTAATATCGAAGCTATGGCAGGTGATGTTATTTTTGATAAAGATCTACAAAGAACAATTAATGTAGATATTCGTTACGTACTTTGGGTTATTGATAGATTCTCTAACGCTAAGCATATTGTTGACGAAATGACACTTGTTAAATAATTAGATTAATTATTTGTTCAAATATAAAACGTCTCGCAATTGCGAGACGTTTTTTTATGTTTCATAGTCATCAGTAGTTTTAGTACTTTTGAAGAAATTATCTATAAATATGCGTACACATTTTATTGCAATAGGTGGTGCAGCAATGCACAACCTTGCATTAGCACTTAATGAGAAAGGATATAAAGTAACGGGTAGTGATGATGCTATATTCGAACCATCGCGCACACGTTTAGAAAGTAAAGGATTACTACCTGTTAAAACAGGATGGTTTCCAGAGAAAATAACTACAGATATAGAGGCAATAATATTAGGGATGCACGCTAAGGCAGATAACCCTGAATTATTGAAAGCACAAGAGCTAGGGTTAAAAATCTATTCATATCCAGAATTTTTATATGAGCAATGTAAAAATAAGACTCGTGTAGTAATAGGTGGCTCACACGGTAAAACTACCATAACAAGTATGATATTACATGTAATGCATTATCATGAAATAGATGTAGACTATATGGTAGGGGCGCAATTAGAAGGGTTTGATACTATGGTACGCCTTACCGAAGAAAATGATTTTATAGTGCTAGAAGGAGATGAATATTTATCGTCGCCAATGGATAGACGACCGAAGTTTCATTTATACCAACCTAATATTGCCTTGATAAGTGGTATAGCTTGGGATCATATTAATGTGTTTCCTACGTATGAAAACTATGTGGAGCAGTTTGAAATATTTGTAGAGCAAATAACTAAGGGAGGTATTTTAGTATATAATGAAGATGATGCTGAGGTAAAACGTGTTGCAGAAACATCGGCTAACCCTATACGTAAAATGCTATATCAAACTCCAGAATACTCAGTTGAAGATGGGGTTACTTATCTTGAAACTCCAGAGGGTGCTATGCCTATAGAAGTTTTTGGAGAACATAACTTAAACAATCTTGCGGGTGCGAAATGGATATGTCAGAATATGGGAGTTGACGAAGCTGATTTTTATGAAGCAATTTCAACATTTAAAGGAGCAAGTAAGCGTCTTGAAAAAATTGCCGAAAAAGGAAATAATGTAGCGTATAAAGATTTTGCACATTCACCTAGTAAAGTGGCAGCGACAACTAAAGCAGTAAAGGAGCAATACCCAGACCGTACACTTGTAGCTTGTTTAGAGTTACATACTTATAGTAGTCTTAATGCTGAGTTTTTAAAAGAATATGAAGGAGCGTTGAGTAGTGCAGATATTCCAGTTGTGTTTTATTCGCCAGATGCAGTTAAAATAAAACAACTTGAAGAAGTTACTTACGATCAGATAGCAAAAGCATTTAATCGTGAAGATTTAATTATCTATACAAATCCTGATGAGTTTAAAGAATACCTTTTCAGTTTGAAAAAACAAGATAAAGGCACGGCATTATTACTAATGAGTTCAGGTAATTATGGCGGGCTTAATTTTGATGAAGTTAAAACATTATTATAGTAAATATTAATGATGTATGGTAATAAAATAAGGGAGCTAAAAGCTCCCTTATTTTTTATATCTATAATGTCCTGTAATAGTGTAATTGAAAAGACAATCTTCGAGCTCTTGACCGCGACCTATGTTGTGTACTAACTTATAACGTTTTCCATCACTAGATTTTTTATTTACTACTATACCAATATGGGGCATGTTTCCAGCTAACATCCATGTTACAATATCACCAGGTTTATAATCTTGAGCATTTTCAGAAATAGATAAGGATTTCCCTTTTCTACTAAAAAATGTTTGTAAGTTAGGTACACGTCTATGATCGATATTAGTGTCAGTACGTTTTAACCCCCAGTTTTTAGGATATTTAGAGAAATTAGCCTTCATGTCTTCGTGTACTTCTTTTTGTAAATCGATGCCTAGTTTACGATAAGCTCTAATTACAACATCGGTACAAACACCTTTGTTTTTTGCTACATCTCCATTAGGGTAAGGTATTTTACAATAACTCCCATCATATACCACATGATCTTTAGTGAGTGATATAGCAGCGTTAGAAAGCCTTTCGGCAAAATTGTCCTGAATAGGGTTTATCAACAAGAATAATAAAAGTACAAAATGTTTCATGCTAGTTGGTTTGTTATCAAAACGTAAGGATTCTTATTTGTAGTATAGTTCTTTTAAGAATAACTATATTCGTAACTCAACTATCTAAATATTACTATGGAAAAACTAAAATTTTATTCTGATTTGGTTCCAACAGAAGAAAATAACCTCACAATTAAGACCCAAAACGGTGTTTTATTAAGAGATGTAAGAAAATTCATCGAAGATAATTTTATTGAAAACTTTAGCTTTTTAGAGCTTTTTTATGATTCAAATACAGATAAAATAAGAGTCAATAAAATAGAGGGCTGTTTGGAAGATAAGTATTCAGATTTTACAACAAAAATATCAAATAGTCAGTATGGGTGCTTATTTGAGTTTTAAATTATACATAATACGATATAAATAGGAAGTCAATCATGTTATAACATCAGAAGGGTTTCTAAATAGAGTTTATCAATAAGAATAGTAAAAGTACAAAATGCTTCATGCTAGTTGGTTTGTTATCAAAACGTAAGGATGTTTAAGTGTAGTATGATTCTTTTTAAGAATAATTATATTCGCAAACCAACCGTTTAATATTACTATGAAGGAAATACAAAGCTCATTCCCTATAAAAGATTGGGCAGAAGATGATAAGCCTCGCGAAAAATTAATGCTAAAAGGTAAGTCTACTTTAAGCGATGCCGAATTGATAGCTATTCTTATAGGCTCGGGTAATCGCAATGAAAGTGCTGTAGAGCTTAGTAAACGTGTGCTTGCTAGTAGTAAGAACAATTTGAATACCTTAGGGAAACAATCATTACAGCAATTAATGGAGTTTAAAGGAATAGGAGAAGCAAAGGCTATAACTATTGCTGCTGCCATGGAACTAGGGCGTAGACGTAGAGCAGAAGAAGCCCTAGTTTTAGAAGAAATTACATATAGCAAGGCTATTTTCAGGATTATGCAACCTATTATTGGCGAATTGCCTCACGAAGAGTTCTGGATTATTTATTTAAATAATTCGAATAAAGTAATCTATAAAAGGCAATTAAGTAAAGGTGGTATTACCAGTACAGTTGTTGATGTGCGTATTGTATTTAAAACAGCATTAGAGCAAAATGCGGTGAGTATAATATTAGTTCATAACCATCCCTCAGGAAAGTTAGAAGCAAGTGAAGATGATAAGAAAATAACAAGACAGTTAAAAGTAGCAGGGCATAGCTTAGATATTAAAATACAAGATCATGTAATTATAAGTGAAAACGGGTATTTTAGTTTTGCTGACGAAGGTATTTTGTAGTCTTTTTATTTTATTATAAATCAAACGAATTTAGTCAATAAATTAAATTTAACATATCTTTATTATGTAGATATAATTTATAGCTGTAGTTTTGAAACGTTCATTTCAGTTAACGTATGCCAAGGGTAGAAACATTTAATAAAGAGTTCGTTTTAAAGCAAGCCATCGAAGTATTTCACGATAAGGGATATAACGCTACATCTATGCAAGACTTGGTTGATGCTACTGGTTTGAACAGATCGAGTATATATAATTCATTTGGTAGTAAACTTGATTTGTATATGGAATGTTTAAAAACATATCAAGGAAAATATGCCGTAAAGATTTCAAATATTTTAGAAGGAGCAGAGAATTCTCTAAATGCTATTGAGCTTCTCTTTGAACTGTACTTACAAGAGATTATTAGTGATGAAGAGGATAAAGGATGTATGATAACCAACTGTACATCTGAAATGGCAAATCAACAAACTTGTGTTACTCGGTTTTTAAATAGTAATCAAGAGTCATTTCTTTCTTTATTAGAGGAATTGGTTTTTAAAGGACAACAAGAATCAGTTTTTAATACTATTAGAACGCCTAGAGAGTACGCATTATACCTGTTCTCTTCTATTCAAGGGTTTAGAACGGCAGGTATTTTAATGTCAAACAAAAAAGACTTACAAGTTATTGTAAAAACAATTATACAAACATTAATCTAAATTTTTTTAATCAAATCTGAAACGATCGTTTCAATTTAAAATGCTTATTATGGGTAAATTAAAAAACAAAGTAGCTGTAATTACAGGTGCAAACAGTGGAATTGGTTTAGCAACAGCTAAACTTTATTTAAAAGAAGGTGCAAAAGTGGTACTTTCAGGAAGAAGACAAGAAGCACTAGATGAAGCCGTAAAAGGTTTAGAAGGTGATTTTATTACAGTTTTAGCAGACGTTTCTAAAGCAGACGATAATGTTAAGTTGATTAATGAAGCAACAAATCGTTTTGGTAAAATAGATATTCTATTTTTAAATGCAGGTATAGCACCTGTTTCACCAACTACAGATGTTACCGAAGATCATTATAACGAAGTTTTCGATATTAATGTAAAAGGGCCTATTTTAGCCACTAAAGAGGCATTACCACAAATGAATGATGGAGGATCTATTTTATTTACAAGTTCTATTGTTAATAAAAGAGGTTTCGATGGTTTAGGAGTTTATTCAGCAAGTAAAGGCGCGTTAGGTGCTTTTGCAAGAGTTTTAACTTCAGAAGTGCGTTCTAGAAACATCCGAGTAAATTCGATTGCTCCAGGACCAATAGAGACACCTATTTATGGTAAAATGGGATTACCAGAAGATGTTGTTCAAGAAATGGGTAAAGGGTTTGCAGCACAAGTTCCATTGGCTAGATTTGGAGCTTCAGAAGAGGTTGCTAACGTTGCTTTATTTTTAGCTTCAGATGAAGCATCGTATATCAATGGTGCTGAATTAGAAGTAGATGGAGGACTAAGCCAAGTATAAATAATAGCTTTATAATATTTTATAACCTGAGTTTGATTAATAATCTAACTCAGGTTTTTGTCGTTAAAATACAACATAGTTTTAGGAAATATGATATTTTATAATCGTTCTATTTTGCCTAACTTGCAAGGCATATAAATGGTTATTGCATGATAAGCACAAAGAACATTCATTTTTCTTACGGGAAAGGAACTAAGTTTGATTTCCCAGATATAACGGCACAAGATGGTGATACGTTATTGATAACAGGAGGCTCAGGTAAAGGTAAAACAACTTTATTGCATCTTTTAGGTGGTTTGCTAAAACCACAATCAGGAGAAATACATATAGAGGATACTAATATAGCGACACTTTCAGATAAAAAGTTAGATCATTTTCGTGGTAAAAATATAGGTTTGGTTTTGCAACAATCTTATTTTGTTGCATCACTTAATGTGCTAGAAAATGTAGCTTTAGCATCGTGGTTAGCTACAGGAAAACAAGCTACAGAAAAAGCAAAAGAATTGTTAGAGCAATTGGGGCTTAAAGATCAATTACAAAAACTACCATCACAGTTAAGTATTGGTCAGCAGCAACGTGTGTCTATAGCACGTGCGCTTATAAATGAACCAAAATTACTTTTGGCAGATGAACCTACATCGAGTTTAGATGATGAAAATGCAGTTATAGTAGCCGATATGCTTTCGGGTTTAGCAAAGCAGTATGGTACTGCACTAGTAATTGTAACACACGACCAGAGATTAAAAGAACGTTTTTCTAACCAAATTACTTTATCATGATTACAAAAATAGCTTGGAGAAACATTTGGTTTAAACCACTTAACACACTGCTTAGTATAATACTACTTACAGCAAGTGTTGCAATCATTACATTACTAATATTGCTGCAAGAGCAGTTCGAGAAAAAATTTAATAGCAATATAGATGGTATCGATCTAGTGTTAGGTGCACAAGGTAGTCCGTTACAATTAATATTATCATCGGTTTATCAAGTTGATGCTCCTACAGGAAATATAAGTTATACAGAAGCTAAGCAATGGATGGATCACCCATTTGTAGAAACAGCAATACCATTAGCATTTGGCGATAATTATAAAGGCTTTCGTATTGTGGGGACTACTCCAGATTATTTAGAAAAATATAATGCTACAGTAGAAGAAGGAAAGGTATTCAATAAAAAATTTGAAGTAGTAGTAGGTAACGCAATAGCTGAAAAAATGCAGCTTAAAATAGGTGATACTTTTTTTGGAACTCACGGAGATAGTAAAGAAGGAGATGTACATGATAATCAAGCTTATACTATTGTAGGAATTGCTAGTAAAACAGATAAGGTTGTTGATAATCTTATATTATGTAACGTACAAAGTGTTTGGACAATGCATGACCATGAGGGACACGATCATGAAGGTCATGACCATGGCGATGAAGCAGAAAGCCATGAAGGACACAATCACGAGGTGCATGATCATGAAGTAGCCGCAGCATCAACGGATAATCATGAAGGACATGATCATGGCGATGAAATAGAAAGTCATGAAGGACATAATCACGAAGATCATGAGGAAGCGATAACATCAGTAGATAATCATGAGGGGCACGAACACGAAGGCCATGACCACGCAACAGAAGATACACACGATCATGAAGAAGAAGCTATTGTAAATTATGAGGGGAAAGAAATAACGGCTGTATTAGTAAAGATGAAAAATAAAATGGCTATTTTCTCTTGGCAACGTATGATACCTATGAATACTAAAATGCAAGCAGCATCACCAGGTTTAGAAATCAACCGTTTATTTTCATTATTTGGTATAGGTTTACAGGCTTTACAATATTTAGCTTATGGTATTATGTTAATTTCAGGAATTAGCATTTTTATAGCATTATTTAATACCTTAAAAGAAAGAAAGTACGAGTTCGCTTTACTACGTGTAAATGGAGCAAGTCGCCTTCAATTATTAATATTAGTACTTATAGAAAGTTTACTTTTGTGTATTACTGGTTTCTTGTTTGGAACGATTGTTGGGAGAGTAGCATTAATGCTCATTTCAGGTTCATCAGAAGAAGAATTTAAAATGTCATTTAATCCATTCGAATTTGTTTGGGATAAAGAAGGGTATTTGTTCTTACTCACTATTTTTGTGGGTATTTTAGCAGCAGTAATACCAGCAGTAAAAGCATATAGTTTAAACATATCAAAAACACTCGCAAATGCGTAAAACAATATTTATATTATCTACAGTTATTATATCAGGATTTTTATTAATGTCAGTAGGTACACCGTCGTTAAATAAAGGACAGCTTTCTAATAAAGATTTTTCAGAATATACTACGTTTTCAGATACACTTAGTTGGAAGTTATTAGGTAGAATAAAATATGAAAAAAAAGCCAGTAAAGACTATCCAGGAGGCATAATGTACCCAATAATTAATGAAACGCTGAAAACAAAAAACAAGAAAGAAATTGTAATGAGCGGTTTTATTATCCCTATTGATAATAAAAACTATGCGTTAAGTAAAAATGTATTTGCATCATGCTTTTTTTGCGGCCAGGCAGGCCCTGAAACGGTTATGGGAATTAAGTTTGAAGATGAATCAATACGTCTTAAAACAGATCAATATGTAACTTTAAAAGGGAACTTTCGTTATAACGATAGTGATGTTGACGATTGGGTTTACCATATAGAAAATGCAATTATTGTAAAAGGAGAATAAATGCAATTAGTTAATAAAAAAGATGTTTTTTTTGATTTAGACCATACATTATGGGATTTCGAAAAAAACTCAGCGCTAGCTTTCGAAACAATATTACGTAAGCATAATGTAGCTGTTGATATTTCTGAATTTATAAAACAATATGTTCCTATAAATTTACAATACTGGAGGCTATATCGCGATGCTAAAATTACACAACAAGAACTTAGGTATGGTAGGTTAAAAGATGCCTTTGATATATTAGAGTTTGAAGTTGATGATAGTACTATAAATATCCTATCTGACGATTATATTAAATATTTACCTACATATAATCATTTGTATGATGGAGCTATTGAAGTGTTAGATTATTTAAAGCCAAAGTATAATTTACATATTATTACAAATGGTTTTCAGGGAGTGCAAGATGGAAAGCTTCAAAACTCAAATATTCATCATTATTTTGATACCGTAACTAATTCTGAATTAGCAGGGTGTAAAAAACCACATCCCGCTATTTTCGAGTATGCACTTAATAGCGCTAATGCTGAAAAACACACTAGTGTAATGATTGGAGATTGTATTGAAGCTGATGTTCAAGGCGCGATCGATTTTGGTCTAGAAGCAATATATTTTAATGAATTTAATAAAGAAGCCGATGCTTCTATCAAACAAGTAAATCACTTACTTGACCTTAAAAACTTACTATAATTCTTATGAAGAAAATTATACTACTACTTTGTTTCTCGCTAACAATATCTATGTTTTCACAAAGTATAGGTGACTATAAATACCTAGTTGTACCTGAAAGATTTGAATTTCAGAGTGAATCGGGAGAGTTTGATTTAAACGAATTGACTAAAAAAATGTTCGAGAGAGAAGGCTTTGTGGTGTTTTATAGTAAAGATCAAATGCCTCCTGAATTAGCATTGGATAAATGTAAAGCAGCATATGTTGACTTGCATAGAGAATCAAACTTTACTAGAACAAGAATGACTATTACGATAACAGATTGTTGGGGTAGAGTTTTGTTTACTTCTGATGAAGGTGTTAGTAAGGCAAAAGAACATAAAAGAGCTGCTCATGAATCATTAAGAGAAGCATCACATTCATTGTATAAGATGGAGGAAGCAACAGATGTTATACTAAGTGATAAAGAGATGGATCATGATCCGACATATGATAGCGATCCTAAGGATAAATCAATTCTTTATGCGTATAAAGTGAAAAATGGATACCAGTTGTCAAGTATTGATAGAGAAGTATCTTTAAGGATATATAAAACATCTCAATTGGACTTATACATAGCTGTAGGAGAGGATAAAAGAGGTGTGCTTCTAAAAGATGATGATAATTGGTTCTTAGAATATTATAAAGACAAAGAGTTGATTATAGAGAAACTAAATATAAAATTTTAGTAATTATATTTATCCTTCCAGCGGTTTTTTAGGAAATCGCGAGTACTATTTTCTCGACTATTACTTCCAGGGTCATAAAACTTTGTTTCTGTTATCTCATCAGGAAGAAACTCTTGCTCTGCAAAATTATTTGCATAGTCATGAGAGTATTTATATTCATCACCATAACCTAGTTCTTTCATTAGTTTAGTTGGTGCATTGCGCAGGTGTAAGGGTACAGGTAAATCACCTGTTTGTTTTACTGCTTGTTGTGCTTTACCAATAGCCATATAGCTAGCGTTGCTTTTAGGTGATGTAGCTAAATATACTGCACACTGGCTAAGTACTATTCTAGATTCAGGATAACCAATAGTTGTTACTGCCTGAAAAGTATTATTTGCCATAATAAGCGCAGTAGGGTTAGCATTTCCTATATCTTCACTAGAGAGGATTAACATACGTCGAGCTATAAACTTTAAATCTTCACCGCCTTCTATCATTCGTGCTAGCCAGTAAACAGCACCATTAGGGTCGCTACCACGTATAGATTTTATAAAAGCCGAAATAATATCATAATGCTGTTCACCTGTTTTATCATATAAAACAGTGTGTTTTTGAGCAAGTTGCATTACTCGGTCATTTGTTATTTCGATAGAATCTCCATCAGTAGCATTTATTACAAGTTCAAAAACATTAAGTAGTTTACGTCCGTCACCACCAGATAGTTTAAGTAGTGCTTCAGTTTCCTTAAGATTAATGTTTTTGTTCTTTAAAACCGTATCTTTTTCCATAGCACGGTGCAATAATGCTTCTAAATCTTCACGTGAAAATGGATTAAGAACATATACCTGACATCTTGACAATAATGCAGGGATAACCTCAAAGCTAGGATTTTCAGTTGTAGCCCCAATAAGAGTAACCCAGCCTTTTTCTACAGCAGCTAGTAACGAATCTTGTTGCGACTTGCTAAAACGGTGTATCTCATCTATAAAAAGTATAGGGTTTTTAGCGGTAAATAAACCACCACTTTGTTTTGCTTTTTCTATAACTTCCCTCACCTCTTTTACACCAGAATTGATGGCGCTAAGTACATAAAAAGGTCTTTTAGACTCTTCTGCCATAATCTGGGCAAGCGTTGTTTTTCCTGTTCCAGGAGGTCCCCATAAAAGTAATGAAGGTATAATGCCTTTGGCGATTTGATGAGTTAGTGAACCTTGTGGTCCTACTAAGTGTTGCTGACTTATATATTCAGATAAATTTTGTGGTCGTATGCGTTCTGCCAAAGGTGCTTCCATGGTGTAAAATTACAGATTTATTCGAAAATTATATCTTTAGGGTGTATTATAAATTACCAATCTAGCGTTATAGCTTAATAACTAATATTATTTTAATGATTATAGTTTTTAGAATTCTTCTAGTATTTTTTATTAGTACAGTTACTCTTACTGCACAAGTAAAAACACTTCGCTTTTTAGATGGCCATACAAAACGACCTGTTTACGATGCTGATGTATATACCGATTCAACTTTTGTAACTACCACGGGTTATAATGGTAATGTAAAGGTAGATATTGGAGGGGAGTATAGTAATGTGGTTGTTAGCCATATTTCTTATGAAGATAAGGTTATACCACGCGATTCATTACAAAAAAGAAAGGTTTATAAGTTAAAGAGAAGAATAGGTTTTCTAGATGAAGTTATTATAGATTCTAAGCAGTTGAAAGATAGTATGTCTCCTGTGCTTTTAAATTTTGCATGGAATAGTAAGGTCGCAACGTTTATACCATACAGGAGTGATAGTATAATAACAAAATTAAAATTTAGAGTAATTAACGTTAAGGGGGTGAAAGGTTTAAATTATTTGTCTTTTAAAACTAATTTATACTCCTTTGATACAGTTCGTAAAACACCAAAAGAACCACTACTTCCAGAAGATCTTGTTGTAGAGAATAAAGAAGGAAATAAATGGGCAACGATTGATGTTTCTAAATATAATATTAGAACCCCGAAAGAGGGGCTTTGTATTGTTTTTATAATATCAGGTCACAAGTTTTATAAAGTAACCTCTATTATGGGAAAAGGAGGAGCAATTCCTGCTGTACCAACATTAAAACATGAAGGTGGAGTGAGACGAAAAGGATATTCTTATATTTATAAACCAGAATATAAAAATGGAGATAGATCAGGCTATAGATGGGTTACCGTAAAAAGAAGGCGTTACAAAATGGAGCTGGAGTTAGAAGGGGAAGACTGACAATTTTACAGTAGTTTTTCTTTGGTTGGTTTTTTGATCCCCAAGAAGTATGAAAGAACACGATAATCGTTTTAAATTTTCACCATCAGTATTCGCATGGCCATTGTATTTTGTGCTGTTACTGTGGGTGATATATTGGATAGAAATAAAGTATGGGTTAAACCTAAATCATTTCGGTGTATACCCTCGTACGTTTAAAGGACTTAGAGGTGTTGTTTTTAGTCCCTTTTTACATGGTGGTTTAGAACATTTATATAATAACTCTGTAGCGTTGTTGGTGCTGATTGCTGCATTGCGTTATTTTTATAGAAAACATGCTTGGCAAGTAATTATTTATGGTATGCTATTATCAGGAATAATTACGTGGCTTATTGGTAGAGAGTCATATCATATTGGGGCAAGTGGACTTATATATGTGCTTGTTAGTTTTATGTTTTTTAAAGGAATACAAACAGGCTATTACCGTCTAGTAGCATTGTCGTTAACTATAATAATGTTGTATGGAGGAATGATATGGTATGTTTTTCCTGATGTAGAAAAAGGAATTTCTTGGGAGGGGCACCTAGGTGGGCTTATTACAGGGATATTGTTTTCAAGGCTATATGATGCACCCGATTATCAAAAACCTGTAGTGTACGACTGGGAGAAACCAGAATTCAATCCAGAAGAAGATGCTTTCATGAAAAGGTTTGATGAAAACGGAAACTTTGTAAATCCTCCAAAACCAGATCCAGAAGAAGAATTCTCAGATTTAGTTTCGGAGCATACCTCTGCAACCTTACCACAGCGCATTACTATTGTATATAATTATAACGCCAAACAACCAGAAAAGGAAGAAGGTGGTAATGATGAAGAGTCGTTAAGCTAGGTGAGTTTAATTATCTTCTCTGTCTTACAGCTTCATATAAAAATGCACCACAAGCGACAGATACATTAAGAGATGAAATGCTACCAAACATAGGTAATTTTACTTTTTCGTCTACTATTTTTAAAACAGATGGGTTAACACCTCTATCTTCAGATCCCATTATAATTGCTAACGGTTCTGTGAAAGAAACATCATAAATAGTATCCTCTGTTTTTTCTGTAGCGGCGATAGTTTTTACACCCGACCCTTGAAGATGAAAAATAGCATCTTTAATATGATCTACTTTACAAATAGGTACATTAAATACTGCACCAGCAGATGTTTTTACGGTGTCACCATTAACAGGGGCAGAGCCTTGTTTCTGAACAATAATTCCATCTACACCAGTACATTCTGCTGTACGGATTATAGCGCCGAAATTACGAGCATCAGATAGTTGATCAAGTATAAGGAAAAGAGGGGTTTTACCACTTTCCATAACTTGCTCTACAAGTGTTTCTAAATCGTGAAAAGATATAGGAGATATGGTTGCTACAGCACCTTGATGATTGTTTGGAGTTAAACGATTTAGTTTCTCTACAGGTACATAACTGAAGTTAATATTGTTGCGCTTCATTACTTTCATTAAGTCTCGCATCAAGTCACCTTGTGTGTCTTTTTGTACAAAAACTTTATCTACATCTTTACCTGCTTGTATAGCTTCTATAATAGCTCTAATTCCAAATATTTGGTGCTCTTTTTCCATGGTGCAAATATAGTCATTTGAATAGTTTGATTTATGTATTACTCGTTTATTTGATTTTTAGAGTAAATATATAATGGTTCAGTATCCTAAAATTGAGTTTTAAAACTAAGGTGTACAATAGAGTTCGATAGTTTTATTGTGTCGCCTTTAGTACTACCGTTTGCATATACAATATTAAAGAGACCATTTTTTGTAAGTAGCCCAAAACCAAAACCTAGGCCTAGTAAGCTATCGCTAAGGTCAGATGTTTTGTCTTGAAAGTAACCGTAATCAGTAATAGAGTATACATATGCGTTAGGAGCGAGTACATAACGATACTCTGCCATTATTGAAGAGTACAGACTCGCTTGTAAACTATTCTCGTTAAAACCTCTTATGGAGTTAATACCTCCAAAACGGTAAAGTTCATTAATTATATACGAGTCACTCTTGAGGTAAAAGGTCTCGTTCTTTAGGTTAATGATATTCCGCTTGTTTAAGTATATGTTTTGCGAGATGTTACTCTCTACAAAATACTGATCAGTATTAGTTGTTTTAGTGTCTCGTTTACCAAAACCAGCTTTTAAGAATATGGATGTTTTTTTAGGAAACAAAAAGTCGTCAAAAGAATACCCTGTATATTCATAGCTAGAAGTCCAGAATGTACTAGAGTAATCGCTAAGAGTGCTGTTGTCGAGATTCTGAATATCGACAGATTCTGTTTGTTTGCGTCCTAAATACACACGAGAGTTATAACTGAAATAATAACCAAGGTTAAGGTCAGTAACTGTAGTTTGAAAAGTACTATCTTGTTTAAAGATATTTAAACTAGCTTTTATACCTATAGGACTTTTAAAAACATAAGGTAGTTCTATCGAGGTATTAAAGGTAGTTTGCTCTTCTCCATTATTCTTCCAGTATAAGTTGAATTTCTCCCCAGAGTTTAATACGTTATTTAGTAATAAATCAAGGTATCCGTTAAATCGAACTTTTCCGCTTTCATCATCATTAGAAAAACCAATGAAACCATCAAAAGTATTCGGTTTTGCTTTTTGTAGGTATGCATATACCTTAGTTGTGTCTTCTTTAAATAAAATTTCAGGATAACGTACTTGGCTTACAAAACGAATAGCGTTAAAATCATTATAGACTCTTTGTAGGTTTTCACGGTTAAAAACTTTGCCTTTATACTTCCTCAATATATTACGACGTACACCTTCGGGGAATTTGTCATACCCTTCTAAAACTAATCCGTCGAGTGTTCGTTTCTTTTCTATAGTAACAGCTAACTGTGTGTGTAACGAGTTTGATTTTATCTCGTGGTTGGTGAGTTGTAAGTTGCTTAGTGAATATCCTTTTTTTTCTAACAGAGCTATCTTACTATTCATGAAACTTTCTGTTTCTGCTATAGGCAATAGTATAGTGTCTTTACTGATTTTTAGATACTCTTTCTCCTTTTCGGTAAGTCTACCAGTATATATATGTATAGTGTTTGTTTTTTTACCTACAGAGAAAGTATAGTTAAAAACAGAGTCATTTGCTTTAATGTGTGCGGTTTCTTGGTTTTCTAAGTAACCAATAGTCATAAGTGTTTGAGAAAGCCGAGATGTTTCATCAATAATAGATTTAGCATTCTCATGTATCTTATTGTAAGATACTGAGTCTATGATTTTTGTTTCTCTGGCGTTCTTACCCTCAACCTTTAGATAAAGATTTTGTGACTTTGCTGAGAAGAAAAGAAGAAAAGATAAAAATATGAAGAGTTTTTTTTTCAATGCAAAAAATATTGTGCGTAAAAATAACGTAAAAAAACCTGAAAAAATATAAACCTATTTTCTGTTTACAACCTGTTTGAAAATTAATGGATTAAGATTTGTTTTGTGGGTTTTTATACTTACATTTGCAACCCGAAAAAAGCGGGAATTATAAATTATAAGAACTTTTTAAGAATAATTATGCCTACAATTCAACAATTAGTAAGAACAGGGAGAACCCAGATGACTAAGAAGAGTAAATCGGCTGCCTTAGATTCTTGTCCTCAAAGAAGAGGGGTTTGTACGCGTGTTTACACTACTACACCAAAGAAACCGAATTCTGCAATGCGTAAAGTTGCAAGGGTTCGTTTGACAAATGGTAATGAAGTGAATGCATACATACCAGGAGAAGGACACAATCTACAGGAGCACTCGATAGTATTAGTTAGGGGTGGAAGAGTTAAAGATTTACCAGGTGTTAGATACCACATCGTTCGTGGAGCTCTAGATACTGCCGGAGTAAGCGGTAGATTACAGAGAAGATCTAAGTATGGTGCTAAACGTCCAAAGGACAAAAAGTAAATTTTAAAGATTTTTAAAGAAAAGACATGAGAAAAAGACAGGCCAAAAAAAGACCTCTTTTACCGGATCCAAGATTTAACGATCAGCTGGTAACACGTTTTGTGAATAACTTAATGTGGGACGGTAAGAAATCTACTGCTTTTAAAGTGTTTTATGATGCAATTGACATCGTAGAGGCTAAGAAGCAAGATGAAGAAAAGACAGCATTAGAAATATGGAAAGACGCGTTAACTAACGTGATGCCACATGTTGAGGTTAGAAGTCGTAGAGTCGGTGGTTCTACATTTCAGATACCAATGCAAATTCGTCCAGATAGAAAAATATCTATGGCGATGAAGTGGATGATACTTTATGCAAGAAAAAGAAATGAAAAATCTATGGCTCAAAGGTTAGCTTCTGAGGTTTTAGCTGCTGCTAAAGAAGAAGGTGCTGCTGTTAAGAAGAGAGTAGATGTTCATAAAATGGCCGAAGCAAACAAGGCATTCTCTCACTTTAGATTTTAATTTGTAAAAAAAAATAAATTTTTAAGAAATGTCAAGAGATTTAAAATTTACGAGAAACATAGGTATTGCTGCTCACATTGATGCTGGTAAAACAACAACAACAGAGCGTGTTCTTTTTTATACTGGTAAGTCACACAAAATTGGTGAGGTGCACGATGGTGCTGCAACAATGGACTGGATGGAGCAGGAGCAAGAAAGAGGTATTACTATTACTTCGGCTGCTACAACTTGTACATGGAACTTTCCTACAGAACAAGGTAAGCCGTTACCGGAATCTAAGCCTTATCACTTTAATATAATAGATACTCCAGGGCACGTTGATTTTACTGTTGAGGTAAACCGTTCTTTGAGAGTATTAGATGGTCTTGTTTTCTTGTTTAGTGCAGTTGATGGGGTTGAGCCACAATCTGAAACTAACTGGAGACTAGCTGATAATTACAGAGTGCCTCGTATGGGCTTTGTAAATAAAATGGACCGTCAAGGTTCTAACTTCCTTGCTGTTTGTCAGCAGGTAAGAGATATGTTAAAATCTAACGCCGTTGCTATTACTTTGCCTATTGGTGAAGAAAATGACTTTAAAGGTATTGTGGATTTAGTGAAGAATCAAGCTATTGTATGGCATGATAATACACAAGGGGCTACATTTGATATTATTCCTATTCCTGAAGATATGAAGGAAGAGGTTCATGAGTATAGAGCTGCGCTTATTGAGGCGGTTGCTGATTACGATGAGAACCTTATGGAGAAATTCTTTGAAGATGAGAGCTCTATAACAGAAGAAGAGATTAATAATGCTTTGAGGAAAGCTACCATTGATATGTCTATCATACCAATGATATGTGGTTCTGCATTTAAAAATAAAGGTGTTCAGTTCATGCTGGATGCTGTATGTAAGTATCTTCCATCTCCAATGGATAAAGAAGGTATTACGGGTACTAATCCTGATACAGAAGAAGAAGAGATTCGTAGACCAAAGGTAGAAGATCCTTTTGCGGCACTTGCATTTAAGATTGCTACTGATCCTTATGTAGGTCGTCTTGCATTCTTTAGAGCGTATTCAGGTCGTCTTGATGCTGGTTCTTACGTATTTAATACACGTTCTGGTAATAAAGAGCGTATATCTCGTATTTACCAAATGCACGCTAATAAGCAAAATGCTATTGATTATATCGAAGCAGGAGATATTGGAGCGGCAGTAGGTTTTAAGGATATTAAGACTGGAGATACATTATGTGATGAAAAGAACAGAATTGTATTAGAAAGTATGGATTTCCCTGCGCCAGTAATTGGTATCGCTATTGAGCCTAAAACTAAGGCAGATGTTGATAAGATGGGTATGGCTTTAGCTAAACTTGCTGAAGAAGATCCTACATTCCAAGTTAAAACGGATGAGGCTTCTGGTCAAACTATTATTTCAGGAATGGGTGAGCTTCACCTTGATATTCTTGTAGATAGAATGAGACGTGAGTTTAAAGTAGAGGTTAACCAAGGTGAGCCTCAGGTTGAGTACAAGGAAGCGTTTACAAGAGATGCGGAACACAGAGAGGTTTATAAAAAACAATCAGGTGGTCGTGGTAAATTTGCTGATATCGTATTCAAAATTGGACCAGCAGACGAAGGTGTTGTTGGACTTCAGTTTATAAACCAAGTTAAAGGTGGTAACGTTCCTAAAGAATATATACCATCTGTAGAGAAAGGTTTCAAAATGGCAATGAAGGCTGGGCCACTTGCAGGATATGAGGTAGATAGCTTAAAAGTAACATTGACTGATGGATCTTTCCACCCTGTCGATTCAGATGCACTTTCATTTGAATTAGCAGCGAAGTTGGGTTATAAAGAATCTGGTCGTGCTGCTGGAGCTGTTGTTCTTGAACCGTTGATGAAAATTGAAGTTATTACTCCTGAAGAAAACATGGGTGATATCGTTGGTGATCTTAACAGAAGAAGAGGTCAGGTTAGTGATATGGGAGATAGAGCGGGAGCTAAAACTATTAAAGCGCACGTTCCTTTATCAGAAATGTTTGGTTACGTAACTACGTTAAGAACATTATCTTCAGGTAGAGCAACATCTACAATGGAGTTCTCTCACTATGCTGAAACACCTTCTAATGTATCAGAAGAAGTAATCAAAAAAGCTAAAGGCAACGATTAACGATTAATCTTAAAGAAAATGAGTCAAAAAATCAGAATAAAATTAAAATCATACGATCATAGTCTTGTAGATAAGTCTGCAGAGAAGATCGTTAAAACGGTAAAGAATACTGGAGCTGTAGTTACAGGGCCAATTCCTTTACCAACTCACAAAAAGATTTTTACGGTACTGCGTTCTCCGCACGTAAATAAAAAATCAAGAGAGCAGTTTGAAGTTAGTTCTTACAAGAGGCTTCTTGATATCTATAGTTCATCATCAAAAACTATTGATGCTTTAATGAAATTAGAGCTTCCTAGTGGTGTAGAAGTAGAGATAAAAGTATAATTAAGATATTTATTCTTAAGATATATCAGTGTCAGGTGTAAAGATTTCTTTATGCCTGATACTTTGTCTTAAAAAATAAGTGAAATTAAATAAGTAATAATTATAATAATTAAATATGTCTGGGTTAATTGGTAGAAAAATTGGCATGACTAGCATTTTCGATGAAAACGGTAAAAACATTCCGTGTACAGTAATCGAAGCTGGACCATGCGTTGTTACCCAAGTCAGAACCAAAGAGGTTGACGGGTATGAAGCGTTACAACTTGGTTTCGATGACAAGTCAGAAAAAAGAGTAGCTAAAGCGGCCGAAGGTCACTTTAAAAAAGCTGGTACTTCTGGTAAGAAAAAAGTCGTTGAATTCAGTGATTTCGCAGAAGAGCATAACTTAGGTGATGTTCTAACAGTAGATTTGTTCAGTGAGGGCGAATTTGTAGATGTTCAAGGAGTGTCTAAAGGTAAAGGTTTCCAAGGTGTTGTAAAACGTCATGGTTTTGCTGGTGTTGGTCAGGCTACGCATGGTCAGCATAATCGATTGAGAGCTCCAGGTTCTATCGGTGCGTCTTCTTATCCTTCAAGGGTATTTAAAGGAATGCGCATGGCAGGAAGAATGGGAGGAGAAAATGTAACAGTTCAAAACCTTAGAGTTTTAAAGGTAGTAGGTGATAAAAACCTATTAGTTGTTAAGGGAGCTATTCCGGGACACAAAAACTCTTATGTAATCATTCAGAAGTAATGGAAGTAAAAGTAGTAGATATCAACGGAAAAGAAACTGGCAGAACGGTAACCCTTTCTGAATCAGTATTCGCAATAGAGCCTAATAAGCACGCCGTTTACCTTGATGTTAAGCAGTACCTTGCTAATCAAAGACAAGGAACTCACAAAGCTAAAGAGAGAGCTGAGATTAAAGGTAGTACAAGAAAGATAAAAAAACAAAAAGGTACTGGTACAGCACGTGCTGGTAGTATTAAGAATCCTTTGTTTAAAGGTGGAGGTAGAGTTTTTGGTCCAAGACCAAGAAGTTACTCTTTCAAATTAAACAAAAATTTAAAGCGACTTGCTAGAAAAACAGCACTTACTTTAAAGGCAAAAGATTCAAATATAATTGTTTTAGAAGATTTTAATTTTGACGTGCCAAACACTAAAAATTTCATTAATGTTTTGAAAGCTTTAGAGTTAGATAATAAAAAATCTTTATTTGTGTTGGGTGATACAAATAAAAATGTATATTTGTCGTCACGCAATTTAAAAACAACTAACGTTGTAACTTCTTCAGAGTTAAGCACTTACGAAATTGTTCACACAGACAGCTTAGTGATTACTGAAGGTTCTTTAGAAGGAATTGTAGAAAATTTAAGCAAATAATAGGAATATGAGCGTTATAATTAAGCCTATCATTACTGAAAAAATCACCAAAGAGGGAGAACTTTTCAACCGTTTTGGTTTTATTGTTGACAAAAAAGCTAATAAGATTCAGATTAAAGAAGCTGTTGAGGCTGCTTACGGAATCTCTGTTGTGAATGTTAACACTATGATTTACAGAGCTGATAGATCAGTTAAATACACTAAGAGTGGTTTAATATCAGGAAAGACAAATGCTTATAAGAAAGCAATTGTTCAAGTAGAAGAAGGAGAAACAATAGATTTTTACAACAATATCTAAGATAAAATGTCAGTAAGAAAATTAAAACCTATTACCCCGGGTCAGCGTTTTAGAGTTGTTAATAGTTTTGACGCTATTACAACTGATAAGCCGGAGCGTTCTTTGATCGCATCGAAAAAAAACTCAGGAGGTAGAAATAGTCAAGGAAAAATGACCATGCGTTACATCGGCGGTGGTCACAAGAAAAGGTATCGTATCATTGATTTTAAGAGAGCTAAAGTAGGTGTTCCTGCTACTGTTAAGTCAATAGAGTATGATCCAAACCGTTCAGCATTTATTTCTTTATTGAATTATGAGGATGGTGAAAAGGCTTACATGATCGCTCAAAACGGTTTAGAAGTAGGTCAAACTGTAACTTCAGGAGAAGATGCGTCGCCAGAAATTGGTAATGCATTGCCTTTAAGTAAAATTCCTTTAGGAACTGTTATTTCTTGTATTGAGTTACGTCCAGGTCAAGGTGCTGTAATAGCGCGTAGTGCTGGTACTTTTGCTCAGTTAATGGCGAGAGATGGAAAGTATGCTACAATTAAAATGCCTTCAGGTGAAACAAGATTAATCTTGTTAACTTGTTCGGCAACAATTGGAGCTGTTTCTAACTCAGATCATCAATTGGTTGTTTCTGGTAAAGCAGGTAGATCAAGATGGTTAGGTAGAAGACCAAGAACAAGACCAGTAGCAATGAACCCAGTAGATCATCCAATGGGTGGTGGTGAAGGACGCTCTTCAGGAGGTCACCCACGCTCAAGAAATGGTCTTCCGGCGAAAGGTTATAGAACTCGTTCTAAAGTTAACCCGAGTAATAAGTATATCGTAGAACGT
Source organism: Flavobacterium sp. MedPE-SWcel (assembly GCA_001874325.1). GTDB lineage: Bacteria > Bacteroidota > Bacteroidia > Flavobacteriales > Flavobacteriaceae > Flavobacterium. The sequence continues at coordinate 104,716 of MPCW01000004.1, forward strand.
AGAAAGAAATAATAAGTAAGATATGGCACGTTCATTAAAAAAAGGACCTTTTGTTCACTATAAGTTAGATAAGAAGGTTCAAGAAAATGTAGAGAAGGGTAATAAAGGAGTTGTTAAGACTTGGTCTAGAGCTTCTATGATTACACCTGATTTTGTTGGGCAGACTATCGCGGTACATAACGGGCGTCAATTCGTTCCTGTTTATGTAACAGAGAATATGGTAGGTCATAAACTAGGAGAATTTTCACCTACAAGATCTTTTAGAGGTCATGCAGGGGCAAAAAATAAAGGTAAAAAATAATAAGAAGCTATGGGAGTTCGTAAAAGAGAAAGAGCAGAGCAGATAAAAGAAGCTAATAGGCATGTTGCATTTGCCAAGCTTAATAACTGCCCAACTTCACCACGAAAAATGCGCATAGTTGCAGATTTAGTGAGAGGAAAGAAGGTAGAGTTAGCTCTTAATATATTAAAATTCAATAGTAAAGAAGCTTCTCGTAAACTAGAAAAACTTTTATTATCAGCGATTAATAACTGGCAACAAAAGAATAGTGAGGAGAATCTTGAAGAAGCTGGTCTTTTTATAAAAGAGATTAGAGTTGATAGCGGATCGATGTTGAAAAGGCTTAGGCCTGCACCACAAGGTCGTGCTCACAGAATAAGAAAACGCTCTAACCATGTTACTATAGTGTTGGGAGCTATTAATAATAATACACAAAGTAATTAATAAACAGTATGGGACAAAAGACAAATCCAATAGGAAATCGCCTTGGTATCATAAGAGGATGGGACTCCAACTGGTATGGTGGAAATGACTACGGTGATAAACTTGCCGAAGATCACAAAATCAGAAAGTATATCCATGCCCGTTTATCTAAAGCGAGTGTATCAAAAGTAATAATCGAGAGAACGCTTAAACTTGTAACCGTTACTATCACTACTGCTAGACCTGGTATTATTATCGGAAAAGGTGGTCAAGAGGTAGACAAGTTAAAAGAGGAGCTTAAGAAAATTACAGACAAAGAGGTTCAAATTAACATCTTTGAAATTAAAAGACCAGAGCTTGATGCTAAGCTTGTAGGAGCTAGTATTGCTCGTCAGATTGAAAGCAGAATTTCTTATAGAAGAGCTATCAAGATGGCAGTTGCTGCTGCTATGCGTATGAACGCAGAAGGAATCAAAGTTTTGATTTCTGGTCGTTTGAACGGTGCTGAAATGGCACGTTCAGAAATGTTCAAAGATGGTAGAGTTCCTTTATCAACTTTCAGAGCTGATATTGATTATGCACTTACAGAGGCACATACTACTTATGGTAGAATGGGAATCAAAGTGTGGATCATGAAAGGTGAGGTTTACGGTAAGAGAGATCTTTCTCCGTTAGTAGGTATGGATAAAAAATCCAAATCTTCAGGATCTCAAGGTAGGTCTAATTCAGGCAGACCAGGCGGAAGACCTGACCAACGCAAAAGAAAGTAATTTTAAACTAAAGAAAAATGTTACAGCCTAAAAGAACAAAATACCGTAAGGTACAGAAAGGTAGAATGAAGGGACTGTCTCAAAGAGGTCACGAACTTTCTAATGGAATGTTTGGTGTAAAATCTTTAGATTCATCTTTTATTACTTCTCGTCAAATCGAGGCAGCTCGTATTGCAGCTACTCGTTTTATGAAAAGAGAGGGTCAATTGTGGATTAAAATTTTTCCAGATAAGCCTATTACAAAGAAACCTTTAGAGGTACGTATGGGTAAAGGTAAAGGTGCAGTGGAATATTGGGCTGCAGTTGTTAAACCAGGAAAAATAATGTTTGAAGTAGGAGGAGTACCTTTGTCAGTAGCAAAAGAGGCATTACGTCTAGCTGCACAAAAGCTTCCTGTTAAAACTAAGTTTATTGTTGCCAGAGATTTTGAAGCATAATTAAACATTTATTATGAAACAATCAGAAATTAAAGATCTATCTGCAGCTGAGTTACAAGGTAAACTTGGTGAGTTAAGAAAGACATATGCCGATTTAAAATCAGCTCACGCTATATCTCCTATTGAAAACCCATTACAGATTAGAGCTGTAAGAAGGTCTATTGCGAGAGTAGCAACAGAGCTAAGCAAACGCGAATTGCAATAATTGTAGTCTAGCTGAAAGATGGAAAAAAGAAATTTAAGAAAAGAACGAGTAGGTGTTGTTACTAGCGACAAAATGGTTAAATCCATAGTTGTGTCTGAAACAAGAAGAGTAAAACACCCATTATACGGTAAGTTCGTGTTGAAAACAAAGAAATATGTTGCACACGACGAAACAAATGACTGCAACGTTGGAGATACAGTTAGGATTATGGAAACACGTCCTATGAGTAAATCCAAGTGTTGGAGATTAGTAGAAATCATTGAAAGAGCGAAGTAATTATGGTACAACAGGAATCCAGATTAAAAGTAGCAGATAACACGGGAGCTAAAGAAGTTTTAACTATCCGTGTACTAGGAGGAACGAAAAGACGTTATGCCTCTGTTGGAGATAAAATTGTAGTTTCTATAAAAGATACATCCCCTAACGGAAGCGTTAAAAAGGGAACTGTATCTACTGCAGTTGTTGTACGTACCAAAAAAGAAGTGAGAAGAGCTGATGGATCATATATTAGATTTGACGATAACGCATGCGTATTGTTAAATACTACTGGTGAAATGAGAGGAACTCGTGTTTTTGGTCCTGTAGCAAGAGAACTTCGTGAAAAACAATTCATGAAAATTGTATCATTAGCACCTGAAGTGCTTTAATTGATTTAAAGATGATAAAGCTAAAGATAAAATCAGGAGACACAGTAAAAGTACTTGCCGGAGATGAAAAAAACTCAGAAGGTAAAGTATTAAGTGTACTTCGTGAAAAAAATAAAGCGATCGTTGAAGGGGTAAACATGGTGTCGAAACATACGAAACCAAGTGCTAAAAATCCTCAAGGTGGTATCGTGAAGAAAGAAGCTCCTATTCATATTTCTAATCTTGCAGTTGTAGATCCTTCAACTAAGGAAGCTACAAGAGTAGGTGTTAGAAAAGAAGGAGATAAGAACGTGAGATTTTCAAAAAAATCTAATCAAGTATTATAGTGATGGCTTATATACCAAGATTAAAAAGTGAATACAAGGACAGAGTTGTCCCTGCACTTAAGGAAGAATTCGGTTATAAAAACGTAATGCAAGTTCCTAAACTTGAAAAAATCGTTTTAAGCCGTGGAGTTGGAGCAGCCGTATCAGACAAGAAATTGATTGATTACGCAATAGATGAACTTACAAAAATAAGTGGACAAAAAGCCATTTCTACTATGTCTAAAAAAGATGTTGCATCTTTTAAGCTTAGAAAAGGTATGCCAATTGGTGCTAAAGTTACACTTCGTGGAGAAAGAATGTATGAATTCCTTGATAGGTTAGTTACATCATCTTTACCACGTGTAAGAGACTTCGGTGGAATTAAAGCTACAGGTTTTGATGGAAGAGGTAATTATAACCTAGGTGTTACTGAACAAATCATTTTCCCAGAAATTGATATTGATAAAGTAAACAAAATATCTGGATTAGACATTACATTTGTAACTTCTGCTCAAACTGATAAAGAAGCGAAATCATTATTAGGAGAATTGGGATTACCTTTTAAAAAGAATTAAGATATGGCTAAAGAATCAATGAAAGCCCGTGAGGCTAAAAGAGAAGCACTGGTAGCTAAGTATGCTGAGAAAAGGAAAGCTTTATTAGAAGCTGGAGATTACGATGCTTTACAAAAATTACCTAAAAATGCTTCACCAGTTCGTTTACACAATCGTTGTAAACTTACAGGTAGGCCAAGAGGTTATATGCGTCAATTCGGCGTTTCACGTGTAACTTTCCGTGAAATGGCAAACAATGGATTGATACCAGGAGTTAAAAAGTCAAGTTGGTAATTAAGATTAAAAGGAAAAAGAAATGTACACAGATCCTATAGCAGATTTTTTGACAAGGGTTAGAAATGCAGTAAGAGCAAATCACAAAGTGGTTGAAGTTCCTGCATCTAACTTGAAAAAAGAAATCACAAAGATTTTATTCGATCAAGGATATATCTTAAGTTACAAATTTGATGATAACTCTGTACAGGGTACAATCAAAATAGCTCTTAAGTATGACAAAGAAACTAAAGAGTCAGTAATAAAAGATATCCAAAGAATTAGTAAACCAGGTTTACGTAAGTATGCAGGTTCAGGTAGCCTACCACGAATCCTTAACGGATTAGGTATTGCAATTGTTTCTACGTCAAAAGGATTAATGACAGGAAAACAAGCAAAACAGCTTAATGTGGGTGGTGAAGTAATTTGTTACGTATACTAATATAAAAGACTTTACACGATGTCAAGAATAGGTAAAAATCCAGTAACAATACCAGCCGGAGTAACTGTAAAGGTTGAAGGTAATGTTGTTACAGTAAAAGGTAAAAAAGGCGAGCTTACACAAGACTTTGTAGATGTTACTATAAAGGTTGAAGGTGAGCAAGTTATTGTAGAAAGATCTTCTGATAATAAAGACATGCGTTCTAAGCATGGTTTATACAGATCTTTAATTAACAATATGGTTATTGGTGTTTCTGAAGGATTCAGCAAAGAACTTGAGTTAGTTGGAGTAGGTTATAGAGCTTCTAACAAAGGACAAAAACTTGATATTGCATTAGGTTTTTCTCATAACATTGTTTTAGATATAGCTCCTGAAGTTACTGTAGAAACTGTATCAGAGAAAGGTAAGAACCCTATTATAAAATTGAGCTCTTTTGATAAACAACTTGTTGGACAGGTTGCGGCTAAGATTCGTTCTTTCCGTAAGCCAGAACCATACAAAGGAAAAGGAGTTAAATTTGTAGGTGAAGAATTGAGAAGAAAAGCAGGTAAATCAGCTTAAAAATTAAGACTATGTCATTAAATAAATCTGAAAGAAGACAAAGAATTAAGTTCAGAGTCAGAAAGATTGTGAGCGGAACTGCTGCTAGACCAAGACTTTCTGTATTCAGAAGTAATAAAGAAATCTATGCACAAATCATAGATGATGTAAATGGTGTAACTTTGTTAGCTGCATCTTCTAGAGATAAAGCTATAACAAAAGGAACTAATATAGAAACTGCTACAGCTGTTGGGAAACTAATTGCTGAAAAAGCTATCGATGCTGGTATTAATACTATCTCTTTTGATAGAGGTGGATATCTTTATCACGGACGTGTTAAATCATTAGCTGAAGGCGCAAGAGCAGCTGGACTTAAATTCTAAGAAAATTATGTATCATAATTATAAAAACGTAGAACTTGTAAAACCAAGCGGACTTGAATTAAAAGATCGTTTGGTAAGTGTAAATCGTGTTACTAAAGTTACTAAAGGTGGTAGAGCATTTGGTTTTTCTGCTATAGTAGTTGTAGGAGACGAGAACGGGGTTGTTGGTCATGGACTTGGTAAGTCTAAAGACGTATCAGAAGCTATTGCAAAAGCAGTAGAAGATGCTAAAAAGAACCTTGTAAGAATACCACTTTCAGGACAATCTGTGCCGCATGAGCAAAAAGGTAAATTTGGTGGCGCACGTGTGCTACTAATGCCAGCTTCTCATGGTACAGGAGTTATTGCAGGGGGTGCTGTTCGTTCAGTTCTTGAGTCTGTAGGTGTACACGATGTATTATCAAAATCTCAGGGTTCATCTAACCCTCACAATGTTGTTAAAGCTACTTTTGATGCTTTACTTCAAATGAGAAGTGCTGTTGATGTTGCAAAACAAAGAGGTATTTCTTTAGACAAAGTATTTAAAGGTTAATTCAAGGAATCATGGGAAAAATAAAAGTAAAACAGGTAAAGAGTAAAATCAACTGTCCTCAAACTCAAAAGCTTACTTTAGAGTCTTTGGGTCTTCGTAAATTAGGACAAGTTGTTGAACACGATGCTACTCCTTCTATCCTTGGAATGGTAAACAAAGTTAAACACTTAGTTTCTGTAGAAGAAGCTAAATAACAAATACACTAATGGAATTAAGTAACTTACAACCGGCTGAAGGGTCGGTTCATAATCAAAATAAGAGACTAGGTAGAGGTCAGGGCTCTGGTAAAGGAGGAACTGCTGCACGTGGACATAAAGGTGCAAAATCTCGATCTGGTTATTCTAAAAAGATTGGTTTTGAAGGTGGTCAGATGCCATTACAGAGACGTGTTCCTAAGTTTGGTTTTAAAAACATAAACCGTAAGGAATATGCAGGTGTTAATCTTGATACTCTTCAAAATCTTGTAGATAATGGAGTTATTACTGATACTGTAGATTTTTCAGTATTAGTAGAAAACCGCCTAGCTACTAAAAATGAAATGGTGAAGATTTTGGGAAGAGGAGAGCTTAAGGCAAAACTAAAAGTAACTGCTCACAAATTTACGGCAACTGCCAAATCAGCGATTGAAGCTGCAGGTGGTGAAGCTGTAACTTTATAATCTTTATTACAATGAAGAAATTTTTCGAAGCGTTTGCCAATGTCTGGAAAATAGAGGAACTAAAAAACAGAATTTTAGTTACTCTGGGATTGTTACTAGTATACCGTTTTGGTGCACACGTAACTCTACCAGGTATTGATGCTACAAAATTAAATAGCTTAACAGATCAGACTCAACAGGGTATTGGCTGGCTTATCGATGTATTTACAGGTGGTGCGTTTTCGCAAGCATCTGTATTTGCATTAGGTATTATGCCATATATTTCAGCCTCGATTGTTGTACAGCTTATGGGTATTGCAATACCTTACTTGCAAAAGTTACAGAAGGAAGGTGAAAGCGGGAGAAAAAAGATAAACCAAATAACACGTTGGTTAACCATTGTTATTACATTGGTACAAGGACCAGGTTATATTTATAATTTATATAGAACACTTCCAGGAGAAGCGTTCTTATTACCATCTGATTCATTTCCGTTCCTTTTCTCATCAGTAGTAATACTTGCTACAGGTACTATATTTGCAATGTGGTTAGGTGAAAAGATAACAGATAAAGGTATTGGTAATGGTATATCATTATTAATATTAGTAGGTATTATTGCAAGAATGCCTCAAGCATTTATACAAGAATTTACTACTGTTGTAACTGATAACAATGGAGGACCAATGATACTGGTACTAGAGGTTGTTGCTTGGTTACTAGTAATAATTGTTTGTATACTTCTTATTATGGCTGTTCGTAAAATTCCAGTACAGTATGCAAGACGTACTGCAACGGGAGATTATGAAGAAGATTTGATGGATAGTAATAGACAATGGATACCCTTAAAGCTAAATGCTTCTGGAGTTATGCCAATTATATTTGCACAAGCGATTATGTTTATTCCTTCTGCTTTAGCAGGTTTATCAGATTCTGATATGGCAAATACCATTACAGCACAGTTTCAAAATGTGTTTGGTTTAACCTACAATATTGTTTTTGCGTTATTAATTATAATTTTTACGTACTTTTACACCGCAATTACAGTGCCAACTAATAAAATGGCGGATGACCTTAAGAGAAGTGGAGGATTTATACCAGGAATAAGACCAGGTGTAGAGACGGGAGATTATTTAGACAAAATTATGTCATTAATCACATTCCCAGGATCTTTATTTCTTGCGGTGATTGCTATTTTACCTGCAATAGCAGTTAGTTTTGGAATACAATCACAATGGGCTTTGTTTTATGGCGGAACATCGCTTTTAATTATGGTAGGAGTTGCAATCGATACTATTCAACAAATAAATTCATACTTGCTTAATAAGCATTATGATGGTTTAATGAAGAGTGGTAAAAATAGAAAAGCAGTAGCTTAATAATTTTTATGGCAAAACAAGCAGCAATAGAACAAGACGGATCGATAATAGAAGCATTATCTAATGCAATGTTCCGTGTTGAATTAGAAAACGGGCATATAGTAATTGCTCACATTTCAGGAAAAATGCGAATGCATTATATCAAATTATTACCTGGTGATAAGGTGAAACTGGAAATGAGCCCTTACGATTTGACCAAAGCAAGAATTACTTATAGATATTAAAAGCTATTAAAATGAAAGTAAGAGCATCAGTAAAGAAAAGAAGTGCCGACTGCGTTATTGTTCGTAGAAAAGGCAGATTATACGTTATTAACAAAAAGAATCCTAGATTTAAACAAAGACAAGGATAATTATGGCGAGAATTGCAGGGGTAGATATACCTAAAAATAAGAGAGGAATCATTGCTTTAACTTATATCTTTGGTATTGGTAGAAGTAGAGCTACAGAGATTTTAGAAAAGGCTGAAGTTAGTCAAGATAAAAAAGTTCAAGAGTGGAATGATGATGAAATCAGTGCCATTCGTGATGCAGTTTCTTACTTCAAAATTGAAGGAGAACTACGTTCAGAAGTATCATTAAACATCAAACGTTTAATGGATATCGGATGTTACAGAGGTATCCGTCATAGAGCAGGTTTACCATTAAGGGGACAGCGTACTAAGAATAACTCTAGAACTAGAAAAGGTAAAAGAAAAACTGTTGCTAACAAGAAAAAAGCAACTAAATAATAAGTAGTATGGCTAAAGCGAATACAAAAAAGCGTAAAGTTGTTGTAGAATCAACAGGCGAAGCTCATGTAAGTGCAACCTTCAATAACATTATCATTTCTTTGACAAACAAGAAAGGTGAAGTTATTTCTTGGTCTTCTGCTGGTAAAATGGGTTTTAGAGGTTCTAAAAAGAACACTCCTTATGCAGCTCAAATGGCAGCCGAAGATTGTAGCAAAGTTGCTATTGAAGCTGGACTTAAGAAAGTAAAGGTTTACGTTAAAGGACCTGGTAATGGTAGAGAATCTGCTATTAGGTCTTTACATAATGGAGGAATAGAAGTTACAGAAATTATTGATGTAACTCCAATGCCACATAATGGTTGTCGTCCTCCTAAAAGAAGAAGAGTTTAATAAATTTTTATAGTATAACACAAACAGGGTTAAGGATTATCGGAGGATTTGACCTGAATTCATAATCCCCTGTTTATTAATTTTTTGAAATGGCAAGATATACTGGTCCAAAGACAAAGATCGCTCGTAAATTTGGCGAGGCGATTTTCGGAGATGACAAATCTTTCGAAAAAAGAAATTACCCACCGGGACAACACGGTAATGCAAAAAGAAGAGGTAAAAAATCTGAATATGCTATCCAACTTATGGAGAAGCAAAAAGCAAAGTATTCTTATGGAATTCTTGAAAAGCAATTCAGAAATTTATTTGAAAAAGCATCAGCAACTAAAGGTGTAACTGGTGAAGTTCTTTTACAATTATGTGAATCAAGACTTGACAATGTGGTATTCAGAATGGGAATTGCACCTTCAAGAAGAGCTGCAAGACAAATAGTTTCTCACAGGCATATTACTGTAAATGGAGAATTGGTAAATATACCATCTTACCATTTAAAGCCAGGAGATAAAGTAGCTGTACGTGAAAAATCAAAATCTCTTGAAGCTATCGAACGTTCTTTATCTAACTCTGCTCACGTATATGAGTGGATCACTTGGAATAATGATCTTAAAGAGGGTACTTTCGTTTCAGTACCAGCTAGAATCCAAATTCCTGAAAATATTAAAGAACAACTAATCGTTGAGTTGTATAACAAATAATAGACATTAGTCGTAATATGGCAATATTTAATTTTCAAAAGCCCGATAAAGTTATCATGATCGATTCTACCGATTTTGTGGGGAAATTCGAATTTCGTCCACTAGAACCGGGGTATGGATTAACTGTTGGTAACGCACTTAGAAGAGTTTTGCTTTCTTCATTAGAAGGATATGCAATTACTTCAATTCGCATTGAAGGGGTAGATCATGAATTCTCTACAATTCCAGGGGTAGTTGAAGATGTAACAGAAATAATTTTGAACTTAAAACAGGTTCGTTTCAAACGTCAGATTGAGGATGTTGATAACGAGTCGGTTACTATTTCTTATACAGGGAAAGATCAGCTTACTGCTGGTGATTTCCAAAAATTCATCTCAGGATTTCAGGTTCTAAACCCGGATCTTGTAATCTGCAACATGGATAGCGGTATAAACTTAAACCTAGAACTTACTATAGAGAAAGGTAGAGGTTATGTGCCAGCTGAAGAGAATAAAAAGCAAAATGCAGCTATAGGTACTATTTTTACAGATTCTATTTACACACCAGTAAAGAATGTAAAATATGCAATAGAAAACTTTCGTGTTGAACAAAAAACTGATTATGAAAAATTAGTTTTTGAAATCATTACAGATGGTTCTATTCATCCTAAAGATGCACTTACTGAGGCAGCAAAGACACTTATTCACCACTTTATGCTGTTCTCTGATGAAAGGATAACACTTGAGGCTGATGAGATAGCACAAACAGAATCTTATGATGAGGAGTCATTGCACATGAGGCAACTTCTTAAGACTAAGTTGGTAGATATGGATCTTTCTGTAAGAGCATTAAATTGTTTGAAAGCGGCTGAAGTTGATACATTAGGAGATTTAGTATCGTTCAATAAAAATGATTTAATGAAGTTCCGTAACTTTGGTAAAAAATCTTTGACTGAGCTTGATGAGCTTGTTGCTGCCAAAAATTTACACTTCGGGATGGATTTAACGAAATATAAATTAGATAAAGAATAATCTGAATCGTAACGATTCACATTACAGATAGCAATGAGACACGGAAAAAAAGTAAATCACTTAGGCAGGCAAAGAGGGCATAGGAAAGCTATGCTTGCTAATATGGCTTGCTCACTTATAGAGCACAAGCGTATCAATACGACAGTTGCTAAGGCGAAAGCTCTTAAGCAATTTGTTGAGCCATTGATTACAAAGTCTAAAGAAGATACTACTCATAACAGACGTATTGTTTTTTCTTACCTTAGAAATAAATATGCTGTTACTGAACTTTTCAGAGAGGTATCTGCAAAAGTTGGAGATCGTCCAGGAGGATATACTCGTATTATCAAATTAGGTAATCGTCTTGGAGATAATGCTGATATGGCAATGATCGAACTTGTAGACTATAATGAACTATATAATGTAGCTAAGAAAGAGGCTAAGAAAACTACTCGTCGTAGTAGATCTAAAGCTGATAACAATGCTCCTGCTGCTGACGCTGCTCCTGCAACTGAAACAGAGGAAAATAACGAAGCTGCTGAATAATCATGATTCAATTGATTTTTCAATAATACAGAAAAGGGATAAACTAAAATAGTTTATCCCTTTTTTTTGAATTATAATGAAAGTTATGGTATTGTTTTATAGCTGATATGTAAAATTTATCAATCGGTTTTTACTAAAACAATTTTTTAAAGTAAATTTGCACACAACACAACAACAAATACATAAATGAAATATTCTAACAGAGATCAAGCAATACTTCTTTTAGCAGATGGCACTATATTTTATGGAAAATCTATAGGTATAGAAGGTACTGTTTTTGGTGAAGTATGTTTTAATACTGGAATGACTGGTTATCAGGAAATTTTTACCGACCCTTCTTATTTTGGGCAAATAATGGTGGCTTCAAACCCGCATATAGGTAATTATGGTGTTAATGAAGAAGAAGTAGAGGCTGATAGTATAATGATATCAGGACTAGTTTGTAAAAACTTTAGTTTTAATCATTCTAGAGCTAATTCATCAGGAAGCCTTAAAGAGTATTTTGAAGCACAAAATCTTGTAGCAATATCTGATGTTGATACTAGAGCTTTAGTTAGCTATATCAGAGATAATGGAGCTATGAACTCTGTAATATGTACTGATGGTACAGCTATTGAGGAGTTAAAAGAGAAGTTGTCTCAAGTGCCGGATATGAAAGGTTTAGAACTTGCCTCTAAAGTATCTACAAAAGAACCTTACTTTGTAGGTAATCCTGATGCAAAATATAAAGTAGCAGCATTAGATTTGGGAATTAAAAAGAATATCCTTAGAAATTTAGTTGCGAGAGATTGCTATGTAAAAGTATTCCCATATAATGCAAATTATACAGATATGAAAGATTTTAACTCTGATGGATATTTCTTATCTAATGGACCTGGAGATCCTTCACCACTTGTAGGAGCTCAAGAGATTGCTAAGAAAATATTAGAAGAGGATAAACCAGTTTTTGGTATTTGTCTTGGTCATCAGGTATTAGCATTGGCTAACGGAATATCTACTTATAAGATGTTTAATGGGCATAGAGGAATTAACCATCCAGTAAAAAATCTTCTTACTGGTGAGGGTGAAATTACTTCTCAAAATCATGGTTTTGCTGTAGTTCGTGAAGAGTTAGAAAATCATACTGATTTTGAAATAACTCATGAGCATGTAAATGATGGTACGGTTGCAGGAATGAGAATGAAAAACAAAAACTGTTTCTCTGTTCAGTATCATCCTGAAGCTAATCCAGGCCCACATGATGCTACATATCTTTTTGATATGTTTATTGCTAATATCGAAAAATCAAAATAAAACATATAAAGTGAATGGTCTATAACGTTTGCGTTTATAAGTTTTTGTGAATTAAGGGATTTGATATTCTAAAATATATAAATTTGCTTTCGAGACTAAGAAATCAACCAAAAAAATAATAAAATAAGAACTCATGAGTATCATTATTAAAGTACATGCAAGACAAATATTAGATTCACGAGGAAACCCTACAGTTGAAGTAGATGTTATTACTGAAAATGGGATATTAGGTAGAGCCGCAGTTCCTTCTGGAGCTTCTACAGGAGAGCACGAAGCAGTAGAGCTACGTGATGGTGGTAATGCTTATATGGGTAAAGGTGTATCTAAAGCGATAGAGAATGTAAATGTTACTATTGCAAGTGAGCTTGTTGGTATGTCAGTATTTGAGCAAAATGGAATTGATAAAATGATGATTGAGCTTGATGGTACGCCTAATAAATCTAAACTAGGAGCTAATGCTATTTTAGGTGTTTCTCTTGCAGCAGCTAAAGCAGCAGCTAATGAGTTAGGTATGCCATTATATAGATATGTAGGAGGTGTTTCGGCTAATACATTACCTGTACCAATGATGAATATAATCAATGGAGGTTCACACTCTGATGCGCCTATCGCATTTCAAGAGTTTATGATTATGCCAGTAAAGGCTAAGAATTTCTCTCATTCAATGCAAATTGGTACAGAGATATTTCATAACCTTAAAAAAGTATTACATGATAGAGGTTTAAGTACTGCTGTAGGTGATGAAGGTGGTTTTGCCCCAACACTTGATGGTACTGAGGATGCTCTTGATACTATTAAAAAAGCAGTAGAAAACGCTGGATATAAATTTGGTGAAGAGGTTAAAATCGCACTAGACTGTGCATCGGCTGAATTTTATGTTGATGGGAAATATGATTATACTAAGTTTGAAGGTGATAAAGGAGTTGTAAGAACATCTAAAGAACAAGCTGATTACCTTGCGGAGTTAACATCTAAATACCCAATTGTATCTATTGAGGATGGTATGGATGAGAATGACTGGGATGGTTGGAAATATCTTACTGAGCTTGTAGGTGATAAAGTACAGCTTGTAGGTGATGATTTATTTGTAACGAATGTAGAGCGTCTTAGCAAAGGTATTGCTAATGATACTGCTAATTCGATTCTTATAAAAGTTAATCAAATAGGTACACTTACAGAGACTATTGCAGCTGTAAACATGGCACATAATGCAAGTTATACATCAGTAATGTCACACCGTTCTGGAGAGACAGAAGATAACACTATTGCTGATCTTGCTGTAGCGCTTAATTGTGGTCAAATTAAAACAGGTTCTGCTTCACGTAGTGACCGTATGTCAAAATATAATCAATTATTAAGAATAGAAGAAGAACTAGCTGATGTAGCTTATTTTCCAGGAGAAAATGCTTTTAAAGTAAAGTAGTTCCTCAGTTTTTAAATATATAATTTCAAAGGCTCGCTACTAGCGAGCCTTTTTTTATTGAGAAAAGATGAGAATAATTGGTAGGGTATTTTAACATTTAAATGTTTTATGTTAAAAATGCTAAAATTCAATTAATGATGAAACAGAAATTACTTATTATTTTATTATTCGTAGCCGTAGTGGCAAATGCTCAAATTGTAAACATTCCAGATACTAACTTTAAAAATAAACTGGTAGCAGCCAATGTTAATACTCCTAATGCTTATACTGCACAAGATGCAAATGGCGATTATATGGTGGTTGATGTTAATGCTGATGGAGAAATACAAGAAAGTGAAGCGCAAGCAGTGTATAGACTTCGTTTACATAATGCTAATATTGCAGACCTAACAGGAATTCAATCTTTTACTAATTTAACTCATTTGTTAGCTAGCAACAACGGAGGGCTTACATCATTAGATCTTTCTAATATGACAAGCTTATTAGAAGTATATACAGAATATTGTGGACTTACATCTTTAGATGTTACAGGTTGTTCAAGCCTAGAAAGGTTAGAGTGTGGAGTAAATCAATTAACAAGTCTAGACCTTACAGGAGTTTCTAGCCTAGAGTTTTTAACTTGCTTTAATAATGAATTAACAAGTTTAGATTTTTCTCCAGTAAACTTAACATATTTCTATGCTGGTGATAATTTATTTACTGAGATAGACCTTTCTACTCAAACTAACTTACTAGGGTTTAGTTTATATAATTGTTCTAATCTTACTACTGTTTATGTGAAAAATGGGACAGTTCAAGAGTTTAATGGAGAAGAGTTTGGTGAGTGTGGTAGTCTAAGTTATGTATGTGTAGATGAAGAAGAATATCAAGAAGCTTATACTAGTATTTCATCTGCAATAGAATGGGGAACTGATATTACTATAGAAGATGTAACAATTACAACAACTTGTTCTCAAACAGGCGAAGAAGGTAATGAAATTACAGGTACTGTACGATTTGATATGGATTCTAACGGATGTGATGCAACTGATTTAACACAAAGCTTTGTAAAAGTTACTTCTACTCATGATAATAATGTTACAACAATATTTACGCAGCCTAATGGTTACTATAGTTTTTCTACAGAAACAGGAGATTATGATGTAGCGCTTGATTTAAGTGATGCGCCTTACTTTACTTCGGTAGCTCCTTCTACAATTAACTTTGCAGCATTAGATGGTACAGTTGTAACACAGGATCTTTGTATTACGCCAGATGGTATACACCCAGACCTTGAAGTCGTGGTAGCTACAAACTGGGGTATGTCGCCTGGTTTTGATGCGATATATTATATAGTATATAGAAATAATGGAAACCAAATGTTAGATGGTGATATCTCATTTAGTTTTGACGATACCGTATTACAACATGTTTCTGCTTCACCTGCTTATGATAATGCGTCTACAGGTTCGTTATCTTGGAATTTCTCAGACTTAGAGCCTTTCGAAACACGTCAAATAGTGTTAACACTTCATGTGAATAGTCCTACAGATACTCCAGCAGTAAATATAGATGAAGAGTTTACTTTTACAGCTTTAGGAACAACATCTCAAACAGATGCTGATCTGGATAACAACGAATCTACTTTTACACAAATAACAACAGGTTCTTTTGATCCTAATAACATTGTTTGTCTTCAAGGTGATACTGCTTCTCCAGATGATATAGGGGAGTACTTACACTATACTATTAACTTCGAAAATATAGGTACAGGTGCAGCACAGTTTGTAGTAGTTACTGATGAAATTGATGCGACAGAGTATGATGTAAATTCATTACAAGTATTAAACAGTTCTCATGCAGTAAATGCAATCTTAGAAAATAACACGGTTACATTTAGATTTGATGATATTGACTTAGCACCAGATGCTCAAGGTAATGTTACATTTAAAATTAAATCACTAAATACGATAGCAGTAGGAGAATCTGTAATGAACGATGCTAGTATTGTATTTGACTTTAATGAGGCAATAGAAACAAATGAAGCAGTTACAACATTTGAGGCTACGGCTAACGTGAAAGATTTTACTAAAAATAAAGTAGCTGTTTATCCTAACCCAGTAAAAGATATTGTTTCTATTACATCTAATAGTATGATTAAAACAGTAAGCATATATGATGTACAGGGTAGACTTTTAAATACAGTTACTGTAAACGATGTTACTACTCAATTAAATTTTTCAGATAAACCAGAGGGGATCTATTTAACTAAGATTACTACTAATAACGGTACAACAATCGAAAAGGTTATTAAAAATTAATTCTTCATGTGCAGTTAGTTGTGCGAGAGCCTATCTTTTTAGATAGGCTTTTGTTTTATATAATAGTTAGTGTCGAATTCTAAATTATAACGTTCAAATTCTAAACAGTGTATTGTTAATTGTATGAAAATGATAAATTTGTTTAATTATACTCTAGATTTATGAGACACCTAAATTTTCTATTATTACTTACCCTAATAGGATATGTTGTTCCTTCTTTTTCTCAGCAAAAAGTACTTGATAGTCTTTTTGTTGAATTAGATAAAGTAGAGAGTAATAAAAAAAGAGCCGCATTACTTAACGCAATTGCTTCTGAGTATATAGAGAATGATCCCGAAAGAATGATGGACTATGCAAAAGAAGCGCTTACTCTTTCTAAAGAAAAAGATTTGAAAGATGAAGAGGCAGATTCTTGGCTTAACATAGGGAATGCAAATATCATGATGAGTCGATATACAGAGGCATTAAAAAGCTTTAGTAATTCGCAAGATATACTCGAAAAATTATTGGATAACGATAAGGCTATTGATGAAGATTTGATAAAAAGTGCGCTTGCACGTGCCTATGGTAGTATTGGAGTCGTGTATTCAGAACAAAATAACTATGCAGGAGCATTAGAGTATTATTTTAAAGCATTAAGAATTTACCGTGAAGCAAAGCAAGAAGATATTGTAGCAAGGCTTTATAATAATATGGGTATTGTTTATAAAACTAATAAAGAATATGATAAGGCTTTAGATTATTTTAAGAAGGCTTTAGATGTTCAAGAAAGGATAAATGATAATACGGCTGCTATTACGATTACTAATATTGGTAATATATACTTATTGCAAGATAAGGAGGCAGAGGCATTACAATCGTATAACGAAGCATTGTCTATTTTTACAATACACGAAAATAAAAGAGGATTAGGGGAGCTTTATAATAGCTTTGGGAATTACTATGATAAAGTAAATGATAGTGCTAATGCTGAAGTAAGTTATAAAAGTGCATTAGAGGTATTTGAAGATATTAGTGAGAAATATGGAGCTTCGGCATCATTAGCTTTTTTAGGTAATTTATATGCAGAGCAAGGTAAAGATAAAGTAGCGTTAGAGAGTTTAAAACGTTCTTCTCGACTAGCTGCTGATATTGGGGTGTTAGAACAGGTAAAAGACTCAGAAAAAAGTATTAGTGAGCTTTATGAAAAGTTAGGAAATCATAAAGAATCACTTATACATTATAAAAAATATAGTGTAGCTAAAGACAGTATTAATAATGCTGAGAATATAAAAAACATGGTGCGCGAGGAGATGAACTTTGAAATGGAGCGCAAAGCCGCCTTGCAAAAAATAGAAATAGAAAAACGAGAAGCTGTATATCAAGAAACAGAAAAGCGTCATCAGCAGCAAATGCTATTTGGAGTATTATTCGTGATATTGCTATTTGGGCTCTTGTTTTTGATTTATAATAGACTGCAATTGAAAAAAACATTGACGTTACAACGTGATTTAGCTGAGTATGAACAAAAAGCATTACACCTACAAATGAACCCTCATTTTGTATTTAATTGTCTTGGGTCTATCTCGAGCTTTATAGTTCAAAACGGTACCGATTCGGCTATTAAATACCTTTCAAAGTTTAGTAAGTTAATGCGATTGACTTTAGAGTATTCTAAAGAATCACTGATACCAATAGATAAAGAAATAGAGAGTTTACAAAACTATTTAGAGCTCGAGCAGCTTCGTTTTAACCAAGTTTTTGATTTTTCGATAACTAAAAATCCGAATATCGAAGATGATATGGCTATACCTCCACTTTTACTACAGCCCTTTGTAGAAAATGCCATAATTCATGGTATTGTACCTAAAAAAGAAAAAGGTATAATTAGTATCGATTTTGATTTGGTAAACGAAAAGTTAGTCTGTACAGTAACAGATGATGGTATTGGTTTTGCAAAATCAAAAGCCCTAAAAGAGAATTCTGTAACAGTACATAAATCAATGGCGTTAGAGATTACTCAAAAACGACTCGAAGTAATACAAGCATTTACATCAAAAACATCTAAGGTAGAGATAAAAGAATTAGTTAATGATGAAGGAGCTCCTTCGGGAACTAAAATCATTTTAAATTTACCTATACAATACGTTTCAAACTAATATGATAACAGCACTATTAATAGACGATGACAGTAACCTGAGAAATGGTATGAAAGGGCTTTTAGCTATGTGTGCGCCTGATATTCAAATATTAGGAGAAGCAGATAGTGTAAAGACAGGTATAAGCGCGATTGAGTTTCATCAACCAAATGTTATATTTTTAGACATACAATTAGGTGATGGTACTGGTTTTGATATTTTAGAACAACTAACTAAGAAGCGAGGAAGTATTAACGCCCATGTTGTTTTTATAACGGCTCATGAAGAATATGCAGTAAAAGCATTCCGTTTTAGTGCACTCGACTATCTTTTAAAACCAGTAGATCCTGAGGATTTACAAATGGTGGTCGAAAAAATAAAAAAAGTAGTAAATGATAATGAAAGTTATGCTCATATAGATCTTTTACTAGAAAATATAAGGCAAAAGGTTGATAAATTTAAGCGTATTGCATTATCTACAGCTGAGGGGATTCATTTATTTGAAGTGAGTGATATTATTCGATTAGAATCACAGGATAATTATACCAAGTTTTTTATAAAAGATAATAAGCCAGTATTGATATCTAAAACGCTTAAAGAGTATGAAGACCTGCTTTCGGGGCAAGGCTTTGAGCGAATACATCAATCGCATCTTATAAATTTGACTTATTTAAAATCGTATATTAAAAAAGATGGCGGTTATGCAGTAATGGCGGATAATAGCCATTTACCAATATCGCAAAGGAAGAAGGAACGATTACAAGAATTTTTGAGAACATTATAATTATATATCTTTGTTTTCAAGATGCTCTAAAATAAATACTTATGAAAAAAGAAATACTCTTATTTATGCTACTGCTTTCTGGAATAGCGGGTGCGCAAATAGTTGATATACCTGACGCTAACTTAAAGAATATATTACTTTCGGCTACTAATACTAACGGCGTAGCAAAAGATAGTAATAACTATGCAATGACTATTGACATTAATAATGATAATGAAATACAAGTTAGTGAGGCTGCTGCTGTGTGGGGGCTTACTATATCAAGTTTAGGTATTAATTCATTACAAGGGATAGAAGAGTTTATAAACCTTAGAAATCTAAATTGCGGAGGAAACCCTCTTACTGTATTAGATGCATCTGCATTAGTGAATTTAGAAACTTTAGATTGTTCAGGGTGTGCTATAACAGAATTAGATTTAAGTACTTCGCCTAATTTAACAAGTTTTGTAGTTGATGACTGTACAGCGTTAACCAATGTAAATATAAAAGGGGGTACAACGATAACCACACCTGCTGATGTTCATATAAGTAATACTCCAAATTTAACCTTTATGTGTGTAGATGAAGGAGAGGCGGAAGTTTTAGCTCCTTATTTAACTACTTTATACATGAGTACATATTGTTCTTTTACACCAGGGGGAGAGTATAATACTATTACGGGGAGATTAACCTATGATTTAGATAATGATGGTTGTGATGTAGCAGATGATTCGCGAAGCTTTATAAAGATTAAAGTAGATGATGGTGCAACACAAAATACGGTTTTTACAAATAACTTAGGGGAGTATATTTTTTACACTCAAGCAGGAGATTTTGATATAATGCCATTGTTTGAGGATAATTACTTTATAGCAAATCCTGCTTCAGCATCAGTTAATTTTCCTACTGTAGATAATTCGGTTGTAACCGAAGACTTTTGTGTTACAGCAAATGGAGAGCATCCCGATGTAGAAGTGGTTATGGTACCTGTAATACCAGCACGACCGGGGCAGAATGCTGTTTATAAAGTAGTGTATAAAAATAAAGGTAATACAGTACTATCGGGTAGTGTGAGTTGTGAGTGGAGTAATGATGTATTAGAGTATGTATATATGACTCCTATGGCAGATATAATAGGAGCAGATATTTATACATGGAATTTTGTTGACTTGCAGCCTTTTGAGAATAGGGAGATAATGATGACGCTGAATGTTAATGATGTGACAGATACACCAGCTATTAATGTTGATGATATAATACCTTTTACTGCCGATGCTACAATTGTGGGAGTAGATGATAATTTAAATGACAATAACTTTGTTTTAGATCAAAAGGTCGTAGAGACTTATAATCCTAATAATATTATATGTATACAGGGTGATATCACTCCAGAAGATAATATAGGAGATTATTTGCACTATGCAGTGAACTTTGAGAATACAGGAACTTCTTTAGTAGATTTTGTCGTAATAAAGCACGACATTAACCCTGCTAGTTTTGATATTAATACTTTACAACTATTAAATAGCTCACACGAAGTATCGGCTAGAGTTGTGGAAGATATAGTTGAATTTGTATTTGAAAATGCAAATCTTTCAGCTGCCGATCACGGTAATATTTTGTTTAAAGTAAAAAGTAGGTCATATCTTATGGTTAACGACATGGTTAGTAATAGTGCTAGAATTTATTTTAATTATGACGAGCCATTACAAACTAATGATGCCGTTACTACATTTGCAATATTAAGTAGTGATGTTTTCGAAATAGATAATTCAGTAAAATTATACCCTAACCCTTCGAGCGATATTATAACTATAGAGGCTAATACCAGTCTCAAATCAGTACAACTATATGATGTGCAGGGAAGATTGTTGCAGACTAATGTTGTTAATGAAGTTAGTAGTGAAATAAATATTTCAGACAGATTACCAGGATTATATTTTGTGAAAATTACTACAGAAGAAGGTAGTAAAATAGAGAAAGTAATAAAGGAATAATTTATTGTAAGTTTCTTAAAAAACGGAAATCATTGAGAAAAAATCAAAAGGGGAAGTGTTTAGGCTTCTCCTTTTGATTTTTTTGGACATATTTAACGATTTAAATATATGATTTCCTTTATAAATAAAATCTAATTTATTAAATTCGCAGGAATTATTATTTCACAATCATTATAACATCATTACCAACATGTCAAATATAGCTACATTGGAAATTGATGGCAAAAAATACGAGTTCCCTGTCGTAGTGGGAACAGAAAATGAGGTTGCCATTGATATAGGAAAATTACGCGGTCAAACAAATGCAATAACATTAGATCCGGGGTACAAAAATTCAGGTTCATGTAAAAGTGCAATTACTTTTCTTGACGGTGAAAAAGGTATCCTTAGATATAGAGGTTATTCTATCGAAGATCTTGCTGGTAAATCAAACTTCCTTGAAGTTTCTTTCTTATTAGTATTTGGTGAATTACCAACTGCTGCAGAGTTAGAGAAATTTGAAGATGATATAAGAAAATACACTCTAGTTAATGAGGAAATGAAAAACATCATTGATGGTTTTCCTAGAACTGCTCACCCCATGGGAGTTCTTGCATCTTTAACGAGTGCACTTACTGCATTTAATCCAAAGTCGGCAGATGTAAATAACGAGGAGGAAATGTATGATACTGTTTGTAAAACTATGGCTAAGTTCATGGTAATTGCAACATGGACTTATAGAAAGAACATGGGGTATCCATTAAACTATTATGATAACACAAAAGGTTATGTAGAGAACTTTATGAGACTTATGTTTGAGACTCCTACAGGACCTTATAAAGCAGACCCAGTTGTGGTTAATGCTTTAGATAAATTATTTATACTTCATGCAGATCATGAGCAAAACTGTTCTACTTCTACAGTAAGAATGGTAGGTTCATCACATGCAGGATTATTTGCTTCGATTTCTTCAGGGGTTTCTGCACTTTGGGGACCACTACATGGTGGTGCTAACCAAGCAGTACTTGAAATGCTAGAAGAGATACACCAAAATGGTGGAGATGCTGATAAGTATCTTGAAAAAGCAAAAGACAAAGAAGATCCTTTCCGTCTTATGGGCTTTGGGCATAGAGTTTACAAGAACTTTGACCCTAGAGCTAAGATTATTAAGAAAGCAGCAGATGATGTTCTTTCTTCATTAGGTGTAAATGATCCGATACTTGCTATTGCTAAAAAATTAGAAGAGGCAGCTCTTGAAGATGAGTACTTCAAATCAAGAAACCTTTATCCTAATGTAGATTTTTACTCAGGTATTATTTACAGAGCAATGGGTATACCTACAGAGATGTTTACAGTGCTTTTTGCTATTGGTCGCCTTCCAGGATGGATTGCACAATGGAAAGAAATGCGTGTTAACAAAGAGCCTATTGGTCGTCCAAGACAAGTATATACTGGAGAGCAATTAAGAGACTTTAAATCTGTAAATGAAAGATAGTCTTTAAAATAAAGAATTTATATATCCCGATTGTTTAAAAACAGTCGGGATTTTTTTATTTGTAGTAAACTATCAATAATTGAACCGTATATTATTTAAAGGCATTTTCTATATTTGCCTAAAAGCCAAAAACGTATGTTGCAATTAAATGTAAAAAACGAAACATCCCGTTTAAAAGCGGTTATATTAGGTACAGCAAAGAGTAATGGGCCTACCCCAAAACCAGAAGAAACCTATGATCCTAAGTCGTTAGAACATATCAAAGCGGGTACCTATCCTGTAGAAACAGATATGGTAAAGGAAATGGAAGCGCTTAATGCTGTGTTTGAAAAGTACAATGTTGAGGTTTTTCGTCCAGAAATTATAGCTGAGTATAATCAGATTTTTAGTAGAGATATTGCATTTGTTATTGATGATATGTTTATAAAAGCAAATATATTGTCTGACAGAAAGAGAGAGCTTGATGCTATACAATACGTAATAGATAAAATAAACCCTGAAAAAATAGTTACACCACCAGCTAATGTGAGTATAGAAGGAGGAGATGTAATGCTGTGGGATGATTATATTTTTATAGGTACATATAAAGGTGAAGATTATGACGACTATGTAACTGCACGCACTAATATGGCTGGAGTTAATTTTATTAAAGAATTATTCCCTCACAAAACAGTTAAGGAGTTCGATCTTGCAAAATCGAGTACAGAAGCGAGAGATAATGCTTTGCATTTAGATTGTTGTTTTCAGCCTGTAGGGAAAGATAAAGCAGTAATTTACAAAGGAGGTTTCAGAAATGAATCAGAATATGAGTATCTTGTAAGCTTATTTGGCGAAGAAAATCTTTTTCATATCGATAGGGAAGAAATGTATAACATGAATTCCAACTTCTTTTCTATAGCTCCTGATGTAGTGGTTATAGAAGAAAAGTTTACAAGACTTAAAGATTGGTTATTAGAAAAAGGATTTACAGTAGAAACTGTTCCTTATGTTGAGATAGCAAAACAAGAAGGTTTATTACGTTGCTCTACGTTACCATTAATAAGAGAATAATTTTAGAATAATGAAACAGACTACAAATACGATATTGATGATTCGCCCAGTAGCGTTCAGAATGAATGAGCAAACGGCGGTGAATAATTATTACCAAAAGGTTTTAGACGATCTTTTACCTAGCACGGTAAATGCTAAGGCACAACAAGAATTTGATACTTTTGTAGAAAAATTAAGAGGAGTAGGGGTAAATGTTGTTGTTGTAGATGATACGTTAGAGCCTGATACACCAGATTCTATTTTTCCTAACAATTGGGTGTCTTTTCATGAAAACAATGATGTAGCGCTTTACCCAATGTTTGCCGAAAATCGTCGTCATGAACGTCGTGAGGATGTTTTAGATGCTGTAGAGGAAAACGGTTTCGAAATTGAAAATATTGTAGATTATACAGAAGCAGAAGCAGATGGTTTCTTTTTAGAAGGTACAGGTAGTATTGTTTTAGATAGGGCTAATAAAAGAGCTTACTGTGCGCTTTCGCCACGTGCAGATGAAGAGTTGTTTATAGAGTTTTGTGAAGATTTTGAATATGATCCAGTTATATTTGAATCTTTCCAGACAGTAAACGATGAGCGCAAGCATATTTATCATACAAATGTTATGATGTGTGTGGCAGATACATTTGCGGTTATTTGTGCAGATTGTATTGATGATAAGAAAGAGCGTAAAATGGTTCTTTCTAAACTTAAAGATGACGGAAAAGAAGTTGTATTGCTTACAGAGAAACAACTAAACCATTTTGCGGGTAATATGCTACAAGTAACAGGAGCTGATGATAAGACTTATTTAGTAATGAGTAATGCAGCTCATCAAAGCCTTACAGAAGTTCAAATAAATATGATAGAAAAACATACGGAGATACTTTCTGTAAGCTTAGATACTATTGAGGCTTGTGGTGGAGGTAGTGCTCGCTGCATGATGGCAGAAGTTTTTTTACCAAAAAAATAAGGCATAATGCTTTCTAAGAAAACAAAATATGGGCTTAAAGCTCTGATTTATATTGCTAAACAATATAAGTCAGAGCCAGAACCTATGCCTATTCCTATCTCAGATATCTCAGATAATGAAAAACTTCCAAGAAAGTTTTTAGAGACAATATTACTTGATTTAAAAAAGGGAGGAATATTAAGCTCAAAAAAGGGTAAAGGCGGAGGTTATTATTTAATGAAAGACCCTAAGACTATAACAATGGATATTCTTATGAGAGTTTTAGATGGACCTATAGCGATGTTGCCTTGTGTTAGTCTTAACTTTTATGAGCATTGTGATGATTGCCCTGATGAGGAGGTATGTACGCTAAATCATTTTATGGTTGAGGTTAGAGATAATACTCTAAAGCTATTACAGGAGAAAACATTACATGATTTAACGTTAATGTAAAAAAAAATTTCACTATTAGTCTATAATATCTATAGACTAATAGTATATTTGAAGAAAATAGATACTTATTACAGAAATTAGATATTGAAAGTTTACAAGCACTATCTATGCGGAAGGTTTTATGAAAGGTTAAAAAGATTAGTTTTGTTTGTATAATTAGTTTTGTTACTGCTCCCAAAGGGAGCAGTTTTTTTATGTGTAATAATTACAAAACAATTATTTCTCCTAGGTAAGTGTTTTTTACTTTTTTTATACTATTCCCAAACTTTTTGTTTTCTACTTTAATTATAAAATTTTGTTTTAGCAGGATTCCTTTAGAGTTATTTATAGTAAGGCTATAGGTAACAATCCATTCCTCTTGCTCAGGGTTTTGATATTGAGGTGTTGCTGTTATTGTTGTTAGTGTAAAGTGGTATTGTTTTTTTTGATGAGTAGCATTTTTAAGTAATGCCGATATGCTAGGATTAGTTTTTGTTTTATTGAAAAAATTGTGTATTGCGGTCTGGGGTGTTATAAATAGTTTAAGTGCTTCGTTAGCAGTATGCTCTTTCATTTTAGAGTTAAGAGCAGGGTCAGTTAAGAGCTCTATGTAATTGTAAAATTCTAAAACTTTATCGATTGCTTTTTGCTTATAAGCTTCTGTTAATTTAACCGACGTGATATTTTCGTTTTGCGAGCTTTGTGCAAAGCTGCAAATACCGACGAATAATAGGGTTAATGTGATATACTTTTTCATTATTTCTTTTGTATGTATTTAAGTGAAATAATCTTTTTGTCTTTATATTCTATACTTACTACCTCCATTTTTTTTACTGACTTGGTAGGAGTTGTTATTTTGTTTATAAACTCTTGTTTGTTTAAAAACTCAACGCCTATATCTTCAAACATTACTTCTTGTATTACAGCGTCATCATCTAGTATGTTGTTAAGTTGTCGTTTTCGTCTGTTCCAGTCATCTATGTTAGCATTCATATAGGCGCGTAACATCATGGCGTAATCATCAGGCTGTAGATCGTACTCATAATTACCAGAGTTATTATATTCAAAATTGACAATAAGTGTATCTGTTTTGTAATAAGGACTTTCTACAAGTAAATGTACTTTGGCTTTATTGCTTTTAAGTATAAAATAATTATTTTCCTTTTTGAGTTTTTGTTTTTCGTTTTTATTTAAAAAGAATATAGTTGCTCTATTCGTTTCTATGCTTTTTTGAGTGTATTTATCATTAAGATAAATTTTTGCTTCATAGCTAGAATCTATATTAAAGCTGATACCTATTGCAAGTATTATTAATATTCCTAAAGCAACATATGCTGTTTTTTTAAAAGAATAATTACTCTCTTTATCGCTATCATTTGGTTTACTATTACCAATAGTAGCTTCTGTCTTATCAATTTTGTATTTAAACTCATCCCAGCCACTATATCCTATCCAACGACAAAAGATATTGAGCATATCTTTTCGAGGTAGTTTTTCATTTTTCTGAGGCTTTAAATGGGTGTAAATCCATTTTTCACTCACACGTTCTTGGCATTCCTGTTCTACTAAATCTAGTAATTGAGTGATTTCTGTATTCCCAAAATCATGTATACTTCCTTTGTAATAAGGATAATGTACACGATACTTTTCGAGTATTTTTTGTTTTAGCTGGTAAAGAAAATCTATGTCATTCATTTGTGAGTTAAACTTAGGTAATATAGGTGATAACGCTATTGTAAAACCACTGTAAAACTACTGAAAATAATTTACAGGCAGTATTTCAGCGGTTTACAGCACCTGTTTTTATGTCCTAGATACTTTTGTTGTGAACTATAAATATTAAAAAATGAAAACGTTATTAAAGAATTTAAGATTATTACAAGTGGTGATTGTTATGTTTCCTGCTGTTTTTTTTGCTCAAATAAGCGGAAACGAAGTTTACGGTAATCAAGCCTATCGTAATAATGGATATGTTCCAAGTAATAAGAAGTCAATTGTTGTAGGAACTTCAGATTTGATTGTTTCATCTACAGTAATGGTTAATGTAAAGCCAGATGCTTTAATTGTGACTCTTGGTCTTAATCAAGAGGCGAAAACAGTTAAGGAATGTAGTAAAGGGATTAATAAGCGTATAGATAGTTTTTTACAAAAAATAAAAACCTTGGGGATTCAAGAAGATGATATTTATGTCGATTTTATATCTCAAACTAGGCTGTATGATTATAGTGTGTCTGATACTAAAGCAACACAATTTGAAAATGGATTTGAGATAAAGAAGAACATTATTGTAAAACTGACTGATATAAAAAAGTTTGATGCTCTTATAACAGTAGCTTCAAAATATGAAATATATGATATTGTAAAAGCAGAATATATTAAAGAAGATACAGAAGAAGTAAATGATATGTTATTAACAGAAGCTTTGAAGGTTGCCAAAAGGAAAAAAGAAAGACATACTAAAGTTTTTGATGTGTCTCTATCTAAAGAACCTACGACTATAGAGTATAATTATTATAGCACAATGCCTAAAAATATGTATAAAGAGTATAGAGCTTTTGAATCCTCAAATGTAAATATTCATAACTATAATAAGAGTAAGAATTATATACAGAAAGAGCAGCGAAAAAATCATACTTTTTACTATCAGGGCTTAGATGTTTCTGCTTTTGATAAAGTAATTAACCCATCAACACCCGAAGTGTGTTTACAGTATGCGGTAGAAGTAAAACTGATGTATCACATAAAGCGTTAACTCTATTGAAAATTGATTCCTTGCAATATATTTACAACAGAGCTACTGATGTATTCTACACCTATAGCAATAACAATGAATCCTATTATTCTAGAAATAGCAACAATACCTGATGCACCAAGAATACGAGAAAGGTAATGTGCGCTACGTAGTGTAAGGAAAATAACAATGGCTACAGAAGCTATTGCTAGAGAGGTTATTATTAATTGTTGTATTCCTGACGATTCTTGGTATAAAGCTATTAATAAAGACATAGAGCCTGGTCCTGCAAGCATAGGTATAGCAAGTGGGGTCAGTGCTATATCGTTTCTAGTTTGGGCATCATTTTCTACTTGTTTGTTAATACCTCTTGTTTTTCCAAATTTACCTGTAAGTAAAGAGAAACCAGAGTTAACAATTATAAAACCTCCAGCTATACGCAATGCATCTATACTGATGCCGAAGAAATTTAGTACATATTGCCCTATAAAGAAAGATATGATAAGTATTATAAATACATTCACTGCAGTCCATAAGGAAATTCGAGACCGTTCTGCTTTTGTGTCTTCTTGCGTAAGCCCTACAAAAATAGGTACAGCGCCTAAGGGGTTCATTACAGAGAAAAGTGATGCGAAAATATAAATGTATAATTCCATGTATGCTATTCTTTTAATTCTACAAAGATATTTATTTCGATTTATAAATCATGTAAGTGAAAAAATTGAGAGATCATGTTTTATTATAATGCAATGCGTAGGGGGATTTTTACGTTTTATTACTTGTGATAAAACGATTATTTAACTCTTAAATAATAAAAATAACTGAAAATAATGTTAAAAAAATGATTATATTTGTTAGAAGCTCAGTTGATTTTGTACTTGTTTCAACCCTTTGAGTTATAAATTAAATATAATCTTTAATATAATACTTTATGAAGAAAATTATTTTCCTTTTACCCCTTCTACTTTTATTCTCGTGTAATAAAACGATGCTTTTTACTAAAACATTTAGTGATTTCAATGGTAATCGATGGCAAAAATCCGAGATAAAGGTATTTAACTTTGATATTAAAAAAGATATAAAAGCTGCGGATATTGGTCTTACATTTACCCATACTCTAGACCCACAATATAAAAATGTACCATTAGAGTTGGTTATAAATCGTCCAGATGGTACTCGAGATAATGTTTTTATTAATCTTCAGCTTGAAGATGGTTCAGGTAATAATATGTCTGAATGTGAAGGCCACTCTTGTGAGCTTAATATGAGTGTGAAAGAAGGTATAGAGATGACAGCAGGTTCGTATGTGTTAACAATAGAAAATAAGTTTGAAGAGGAGTATCTTCCAAATATAACAGCTCTCGGTATAACAGTCGAGGATGAAAATTAATTTCTCATAAAAAAAGCGGCTAAAGCCGCTTTTTTTATGAAGTTATATTTTAGATGTGGGTTTGTCTAGTTCGTTAAGTGTTATTATTGCCTTAAAGTATGAGTGTTGATAAATAGCTTTTGGTAAATTTGATAAAAATAATAATTAATGAGTGCGATAAAAAAAACATTAGTTATCGGGGCTTCTACAATTCCTGATAGATATGCTTATAAGGCTGTAAAAATGTTACAGCAACATAATCATCCTGTAGTCGCTATTGGGAAAAAAGAGGACACTCTTGATGGGGTGAAGATAGAAAAGGAACAAATCTTCTTTGACGATGTCGATACTGTAACACTGTACCTTAACCCAATGCATCAAAAACAGTATTATGATTATATAATACAACTGAGTCCAAAACGAGTTGTTTTTAACCCTGGTACTGAGAATCCAGAATTCTATGCCTTGTTAAAAGAAAATAGTATTGAAGTAGATATTGCTTGTACATTAGTATTGCTTACGACAAATCAGTATTAAGTTGTTGTTTTTTACTAATGCATAATAGTAGTATAAAGGTAATGAGTCCGTTTACTATTATGAGTTCATTGTCAAAAACATAATTGCCAAACAGTACTGTTGAATTCATACTCAGTAATAAGGTAAGTAATGGAGATGCTACACATACAAGGGGAGTTAATTTATCACGAACAGTTCGGTTTTTAATTAAAAGTCCAAAAGAGTATAGTCCTAGTAATGGACCATAAGTATATGATGCTATTCGGAATATCATACTCACTACAGAATCATTGTTTAAAGCATTAAATAGTATTATTACTAAAAATAATAGTATTGAAAATGTAATGTGTACTAAATATCGAGTGCGTACAACGTTTTTGTTTTTAGTGTTTTCTTTTTTATTCATACCTAAAAAATCTACACAAAAAGAAGTGGTAAGTGCTGTTAAGGCAGAATCGGCTGTGGCAAATGTGGCTGCTGTAAGACCTAGTAGAAATATGATAGACGGTATAATAGTTAAGTGATGAAAGGCTATTTCGGGGAACAATAAATCTGCTTTAGAGTTACCAAATTCATCTACAGGTACTGCAATACCATTTTTGTTAGCATATATATATAATAATGCACCTACTCCTAGAAAAAACAAGTTTATAACTACAAATATCCCTGTAAACGAAAACATGTTTTTTTGAGCTTCCTTAATGTTTTTACAACTTAGGTTCTTTTGCATTAAATCTTGATCTAGCCCAACCATAGCGATAGTTACAAATATTCCTCCAAGTATTTGCTTAACAAAATGAAAGCGGCTACCCATAAAATCATCAAAGAAAAATATTTTTGAATAACTACTGTTTTTTACCGTTTCAAACGCCTCCGTAAAACTTAAATCAAGACTATTACATATAAAATAAATAGTGAATAATACTGACCCTACTAAAAAGAACGTCTGTAAAGTGTCGGTGATTATTATAGTTTTAATTCCTCCTTTATAAGTGTATGAGTATATTAAGAGTAGTGATATAAGTACTGTTGCCCAGAAAGGTACGCCTAGTGAATCGAATACATAGCGTTGTAATACTATTACAACTAGGTAAAGTCGGAATGCGGCACCTATAGTTCGGCTTATTAAAAATATCATAGCTGCCGTTTTGTAACTATAAAAACCTAGGCGTTCTTCTATATAACTATATATAGATGTTAAGTTGAGTTTATAGTATAGGGGTAGTAGTATTTTAGCTATTATTATGAAACCGATAGCGTTACCTAATACAAACTGAAAATACTTAAACTGATCACCATTAGGTGATCCTACTACACCTGGTACGGATATAAAAGTTACACCAGAAAGAGCTGTACCAATCATCCCGAAAGCAACCAAGTACCATTTTGAATTCTTATTGGCGGTAAAAAATGCCTTATTTCCATCATCTTTACCGCTTACGAATCTTGAAATCAAGATAAGTGCCCCGAAATAGATAACAATAATAGAAAGAATAGTTAATGGTTGCATGATGATAAGTTTAAACACAAAGCAAGTAAAAAAAACACTTAAAAACTACAAAAGTATTTTTTAAGTAAAATTACCTGTTTTTCTATTGCAGGTCTTTATTAACTTTGCGGCCTATGGAAATGTCTTCGAAACTACTAGAGATGGCAGTCGCCGAAATATCTCAGCTACCAGGTATAGGTAAACGTACCGCATTAAGGTTAGCTTTACATTTATTAAAACAACCACCAGAACAAACACAGTATTTAGCAGATGCTCTTAAGAAAATGAGAGATGATGTTAAATTTTGTAAAGAGTGTCATAATATATCAGATAATGATGTGTGTGAGTTATGTGTTAATCCGTCACGAGATAAATCAGTGATTTGTGTGGTTGAGGATATAAGAGATGTAATGGCTATAGAGAATACAGGTTTGTTTAAAGGACAGTATCATGTATTAGGAGGGAAGATATCTCCTATAGATGGGGTTGGTCCAAGTCAACTTACTATAGATTCATTGGTAGAGAAGGTTAGGCAAGGTAATGTTAAGGAACTTATTTTTGCACTTAGCTCTACTATGGAAGGTGATACAACTAATTTTTATATTTATAAACAGATTAAAGAGTTTGAGATAACAACCTCTACTATAGCGAGAGGTATTGCTGTAGGTGATGAACTTGAGTTTGCAGATGAGGTTACTCTGGGTAGAAGTATTGTGCAAAGAGTACCTTTTGAAAATTCTTTTAAAAATAATTAATCGTAAATAGCGTAAAAGCAATATTTTCCTATTAAATGGATGTAAAATAAATGTTATTTATAATTCTTTAAAAAATGTAATACTATTGAGATAAATAATATTATGTTAAAATATAAGTACATATATTTGTGGCTTAAATCTGTGGAAAATATAAATTCTAACAATTAATAATGGATAATATGACTAATAAAAAAATCCTTATAACTGGAGGAGCAGGATTTATAGGTTCTAACCTGTGTGATCACTTTTTAGGTAAAAATTATAAAGTAGTTTGTCTAGATAATTTTGCCACTGGACACAGAAAAAATATTGAAAAACATTTATCTAACCCTAATTTTAAATTAATTGAGGGTGATATAAGGAATTTATCAGACTGTCAAACAGCGGTTGAAGGAGCTGATTATATACTTCACCAAGCAGCATTAGGTTCTGTACCTAGATCTATAAAAGATCCAGCTACAAGTAACGATGTTAATGTTGGAGGTTTTCTTAACATGCTTTTGGCGGCAAGAGACGCAGGGGTGAAAAGATTTGTTTATGCAGCAAGCTCTTCAACTTACGGAGACTCTGAGTCGTTACCAAAAGTAGAGGACGTAATCGGGAAACCATTATCTCCATATGCAGTTACTAAATATGTAAACGAACTTTATGCAGATGTTTTTGGAAAAACATACGGTATAGAAACTATAGGTTTACGATATTTTAATGTTTTTGGTAGAAGGCAAGATCCTAACGGAGCTTATGCAGCCGTGATACCAAAGTTTGTAATGCAATTCATGAAGCATGAAAGTCCAGTAATTAACGGAGATGGAAACTTCTCTAGAGACTTTACTTATATAGACAACGTTGTTCTTATGAACGAGTTGGCAATGACTACAGATAATCCAGATGCTGTAAACACTGTTTATAATACAGCTTTTGGAGACAGAACTACACTAAATGATCTTATTGGTTATTTAAAAGAATTTTTATCAGGACATGATGCTGCAATAGCTGATGTAGATGTTGTACATGGTCCTAATCGTGCAGGCGATATACCCCACTCACTTGCTAGTATAGACAAAGCTAAGTCACTACTTGGTTACAATCCTCAATATTCTATAAAACAAGGTCTTGAAGAGGCTGTAGGATGGTATTGGGAAAATCTAAAATAATTTAATTTATAAACATAAGCGTAACAGTTTAAATTGTAAATAATTAATGAAAATAGCAGTAATAGGATTAGGATATGTAGGCTTGCCATTAGCAAGATTATTCGCAACAAAATACCCTGTAGTAGGATTTGATATCAATCAGCCTAGAGTAGACGAGCTAAATTCAGGTACTGATAGTACGCTAGAGGTAGCCGATGATTTACTAAAATCTGTTTTAGTAAATACTCCAGCAGAAGAGGTAGGGTTATATTGTTCTACTAATTTAGATGATATTAAGAACTGTGACTGTTATGTTATAACAGTTCCTACTCCAGTAGATAAAAATAATAGGCCAGACCTAACTCCTCTATATAAATCGAGTGAAGCTATAGGTAAGGTGTTGAAAAAAGGAGATATAGTTATATATGAATCTACAGTATACCCAGGTGTTACTGAAGAGGAGTGTGTTCCTGTCTTAGAACGCGTAAGTGGGCTAAAATTCAACAAAGACTTTTTTGCGGGATATTCTCCAGAGAGAATAAATCCAGGAGATAAAGAGCATACAGTAGAAAAAATACTTAAAGTTACCGCAGGTTCTACTCCAGAAATTGGAGAGAGGGTAAACAACCTTTATAAATCTGTAATTACAGCGGGTACTCACTTAGCTCCAACAATTAAAGTTGCTGAAGCTGCTAAAGTTATCGAGAATTCTCAGCGTGACATTAATATTGCTTTTGTTAATGAGTTAGCAAAAATATTCAACTGTATGGATATAGATACTCATGCAGTATTAGAAGCAGCAGGTACAAAATGGAATTTTCTTCCTTTTAAGCCAGGATTAGTAGGCGGGCACTGTATAGGTGTAGATCCTTATTATTTAGCACAAAAAGCACAAGAAGTTGGGTATCACCCAGAGATAATTCTTGCGGGTAGAAGGCTAAACGATAGTATGGGAGAATATGTAGCCTCTCAAGTTGTAAAACTGATGATTAAAAAGGGAGTTATTGTAAATGGTTCTAACCTTTTAATGTTAGGGATCACATTTAAAGAAAACTGTCCTGATGTTCGTAATACCAAAATTGTAGATGTAATAAAAGCGCTTAAAGAGTATGGTATCGATGTAACAATATTTGACCCTTGGGCAAATACCGAAGAGGTTGAGCATGAGTATGGGTTGAAAACTGTAAACACTCTTCCAGACGATAAGTTTGACGCAATAGTTCTTGGAGTATCACATAAAGAATTTGTAGACATGAATTTTGATACTGTAAGAAAAGAGAACAGTATTATATATGATGTTAAGGGTGTTTTAGGTGCCGTAGCAGACGGTAAACTGTAATAAATATACGTACCATTTTTAATAGGAAATAAAATGAAAATAAAAAATATTTGTTGTATAGGTGCAGGATATGTAGGTGGTCCTACAATGGCTGTTATAGCACATAAATGTCCTGATATTAAAGTTACGATTGTAGATCTTAACGAGCAGCGTATTGCGGATTGGAATGATGAAAATACAGATAATTTACCAGTATATGAACCAGGTCTTGACGAAATAGTACTTTCGGCAAGAGGTAAAAACCTTTTCTTCTCTACAGATGTGGAAAAGGCTATTGATGAGGCAGAAATGATATTTATATCTGTAAATACACCTACTAAAACTTACGGTTTAGGTAAGGGTATGGCTGCTGATCTTAAATACATAGAGCTTTGTGCTCGACAAATAGCATCTGTAGCAAAAGATGACAAAATTGTAGTAGAAAAATCTACGTTACCAGTAAGAACTGCAGAAGCAGTTAAGAATATATTAGACAATACAGGTAATGGTGTAGAGTTTCAAATATTATCAAATCCTGAATTTTTAGCTGAAGGTACAGCGATTGATGATTTGTTGAGTCCAGATAGAGTTTTGATAGGTGGAGGTACTGATGCGAAAGGAGAAGAAGCAATTCAAGCTCTTGTAGATGTATATGCTAACTGGATACCAGAAGATAGAATATTAACGACTAATGTATGGTCATCTGAATTATCAAAACTTACTGCTAATGCGTTTTTAGCGCAAAGAGTATCTTCAATAAACGCAATGTCAGAACTGTGTGAAAAAACAGGTGCTGATGTAGGTGAAGTTGCTAGAGCAATAGGTATGGATAGTCGTATTGGTCCTAAGTTTTTAAAATCATCAGTAGGTTTTGGAGGGTCATGCTTCCAAAAAGATATTCTTAACTTGGTTTATATAGCTAAGTCTTATGGTCTTAACGAAGTTGCAGATTATTGGGAACAAGTGATTATAATGAATGATCATCAGAAAAGACGTTTTGCAGCTAATATTGTTAAAACACTCTATAATACCGTATCAGGTAAAAAGATAGCTTTTCTTGGATGGGCATTTAAGAAAGATACTAATGATACACGTGAATCAGCAGCAATATATGTTGCAGATGATTTACTACATGAACAGGCAAATATTGCAGTGTATGATCCTAAAGTAGAGGAGACTACAATGTTTAGAGATTTAGATTATTTAGCAACAAGAAAACCTGAAGAGAACAAAGAAGGGGTTGCTGTTTTTGAAGATCCTTATGAAGCTTGTAAAGATGCTCACGCTATTGCTGTTTTAACAGAGTGGGATGAGTTTAAAGATTATGATTGGGATAGAATATATGCCAATATGAAGAAGCCTGCTTTTGTTTTTGATGGTAGAAATGTTCTTGATGAAGAAGAGATGACAAAGAAAGGTTTTGTTTTTAGTGCCATAGGTAGATAATACGCATACTATTCACAAACTTTTTTAATTATTACAATTATGAAAATATTAGTAACTGGTGCAGCGGGTTTTATAGGATATCATCTTTCTGAAAAGCTACTGTCATTAGGTCATACTGTAGTTGGGTTAGATAATATCAATGATTATTATGATGTTAACCTGAAATTATCTAGGTTAAAACAACTTGGTGTAGAGAATGTAGAGCACAATGTTGTGGTGTCTGGTAACTTACACAAGGATAGGTTTAAGTTTGTGAAACTAAACCTTGAAGATAGAGAAGAAATAAACGCTTTATTTGAAACAGAACAATTTGACGGTATTTGTAACCTTGCTGCTCAAGCAGGAGTGCGTTATAGTATCGAAAATCCACATGCATATATTGAAAGTAATATTGTAGGATTTATAAATATATTAGAGGCTTGTCGTAATTATAACGTTAAGAAGCTTGTTTATGCAAGTAGTTCAAGTGTTTATGGTTTAAATGATAAGATACCTTTCTCTACAGATGATAATGTAGATAACCCTGTAAGTCTTTATGCTGCGACTAAGAAAAGTAATGAGTTAATGGCTCATACTTATAGTCACTTATTTGGGATAAAAACGATAGGCCTGCGCTTTTTTACAGTTTATGGACCTTGGGGTCGACCAGATATGGCAATGTTTCTTTTTACAGATGCTGTATTTAATGATAAAACCATTAAGGTGTTTAATGAAGGAAACCTATCAAGAGATTTTACCTATATAGATGATATTGTTGAGGGGGTTACGGCAACGTTACTTCAAGAAGAAGATTCAGAAGCACCTCTTTATGAGCTGTATAATATTGGTAATAGCGAGCCTGTTAAGTTAATGGATTTTATATCTGAGATAGAAAATGTTACAGGTAAGGTAGTTGATAAAAATTATTTACCAATGCAACCAGGGGATGTTGAAAAGACTTGGGCTGATACTAGTGGTTTAGAAAAGACCTTTAATTATAAACCGTCTACAGGTATTAATGTTGGAGTTAAGAAGTTTGTAGACTGGTATAAGATGTATTACAATATTAAATAATATTTTGTTTGTTGATGTTTTGTTAAACTTGTTTTAGCTAAATATTGTCAGATTATTGTTTTGGATATTTTATATTTGTGGCTTATTTTGCGACGAGCATAAATTTACAGAACCCGTTCATAATTAATAACATATAAAGATAATCTTTAAATGAAGCAGATTTACAATACAGCAATACAAGCAAGTATTGAAGCAGGAGAAGCGATAATGAAAATTTATGAAAAAGATTTTGAAGTCGCTTATAAAGAAGATGCTTCACCTCTTACTGAAGCTGATAGTGCTGCCAATGTTGTTATAATGAGGTATTTGTCTACAACAGAAATACCTGTTATTAGTGAAGAGAATAAACAATTACCTTATAGTGATCGTAAAGATTGGTCGTCTTGTTGGATTGTTGATCCTCTTGACGGTACTAAAGAATTTATAAAGAAGAACGGAGAGTTTACTGTTAATATTGCATTAGTAATTAATGGGATTCCAGAATTTGGAGTTATTTATGTTCCTGCTGTAAAAACATTATATTATGGTGATGTTACTAACTCTAAATCATATAGAGTAGTACTTGACAATGTAAATGATTCTGTAGAGAATATTATACAACGTGCAGAAGAAATAAAGCCAATACAAGACGATAATACATTAAGAGTCGTAGGGAGTAGATCTCACATGAGTCAAGATACTCAAGACTTTGTGGATAGCCTTAAAGAAACGACAAGTAAAGAAATAGAGATAGTTTCAAAAGGTAGTTCTTTAAAATTTTGTCTTGTAGCAGAAGGGAAAGCAGATGTTTACCCTCGTTTCGCGCCAACTATGGAGTGGGATACTGCTGCTGGTCAGGCAATTTGTAAATCAGTAGGCTTATCAGTTACAGATAATGTTACAAAACAAGAAATGATGTACAATAAAGAGAACCTATTAAATCCTTACTTTTTGGTTTCTTCATGAGAAGTGGTTCGCATAAACGACATATTGCAAAAACCATAACTTGGCGCTTAGTAGGAACTCTTGATACGATGTTTTTGGCATGGATAATATCTGGAAATCCTATTGTAGGATTACAGGTGGGGTTTGCCGAAGTGATTACAAAAATGACTTTATATTACATACACGAGCGTGTGTGGTTTAAGGTAAACTTGTCAAAAGGAGGCAAGATATTAGAAAGTAGAAAAAGACATATTGCCAAGGCAGTAACGTGGCGTTTTTTTGGAACAATAGATACTATGATTCTAGCTTGGTTTATATCAGGTAATCCTGTAGTAGGAATGAAAATAGGTCTTGCTGAAGTAGCGACAAAGATGATTTTATATTACTTGCACGAACGTGTTTGGTACAAAACAAATTTTGGTTTATCTGAAAGAGAAAAGAAATGAGTAATAATATTATAAAGCACGATTACATTGTTTCTAGAGCGAAGCGAAATGAGAAGAATAAACACGCTTCATTTGTAGTTTGGTTTACAGGGCTGTCAGGTTCGGGTAAATCAACAATAGCAAATAAAGTTGAGGAAGTTTTATTTGAGAGAAGTATAAAAACATATACACTTGATGGAGATAATATCCGAATGGGTATTAATAAAGGATTAGGTTTTAGTGAAGATGATCGTCATGAAAATTTAAGACGTATTGCAGAGGTAGGTAAACTATTTGTAGATGCAGGTGTGGTTACCGTTGCAGCCTTTGTTTCTCCTTTGCAAAAGGATAGAGATCTTGTTAAGAATATAATAGGAGAAGATAACTTTCTTGAGGTTTTTGTAGATACTAGCCTTGAAGAGTGTGAAAGAAGAGATGTTAAAGGGTTATATAAAAAGGCAAGAGCTGGTGAGATAAAGAATTTCACAGGTATTGATGCCCCTTATGAGAAGCCGACTAATCCTGATGTTTTAATAAAAACAGAGCAGGAAAGTATAGAAGAGGCTATAGAAAAAGTAGTTACATTTGTAAAGCATAAATTAGAACTTTAAAGTTATGAGTAAATATTATCTAAACTATTTAGATGAATTAGAGTCTGAAGCTATCTTTATATTAAGAGAAGTGTGGGCGCAATTTCAAAATCCGGTAATATTATTTTCTGGAGGTAAAGATTCAATTGTAGTTACACACTTGGCTAAGAAAGCATTTCATCCAGCAAAGATTCCTTTTTCATTATTACATGTTGATACAGGGCATAACTTCCCAGAGACGATTAAATTTCGTGATGATCTTGTAAAAGATATGGGAGTTCAACTTCTTGTAGGTTCTGTGCAAGAAGCTATCGATACAGGTAGAGTAGCAGAAGAAAGAGGTAAAAATGCAACTCGTAATACATTGCAAATAACAACGCTATTAGATGCTATAGAGAGTCATAAAGTTGATTGTGCTATAGGAGGAGGTAGACGTGATGAAGAAAAAGCAAGAGCTAAAGAACGTTTTTTCTCTCATAGAGATGAATTCGGTCAGTGGGATCCTAAGAATCAACGACCAGAATTATGGAACGTTTTAAACGGTAAGCAATTTCAAGGAGAACATTTCAGAGCATTTCCAATAAGTAACTGGACTGAAATGGATGTTTGGAACTATATAAAAAGAGAAAATATTTCGATACCATCATTATACTTTGCACACGAACGTGAAGTGGTATGGCGTAATGATTCGTGGATACCAAAATCAGAGTTTTTAAAGCTTGATGGTAGCGAAGAAGTTATCAATAAGAAAATTCGTTTTAGAACTTTAGGAGATATCACAATTACTGGAGGTATCGAGTCTGAAGCAGATACACTTGCAAAAATTGTAGACGAAGTAGCTACAATGCGTCATACAGAGAGAGGTAATCGTTCTGACGATAAACGCTCAGAATCTGCAATGGAAGACAGAAAAAGAGAAGGGTATTTTTAAGAGAATTATAAAACTCGAAATATCAATTTAGTAGCAAATTATAACGACTAACGAATTAAACGAATAGACGAATGCAAATCGATAACAATCAATTATTAAGATTTACTACAGCAGGAAGCGTTGATGATGGTAAAAGTACTCTAATAGGTAGACTACTATACGATTCTAAATCTATATTTGAAGACCAGCTAGAAGCTATTGAAGAGACTAGTAAGAGAAAAGGATTAGGTACTGTAGACTTAGCCCTTTTTACTGATGGACTTAGAGATGAGCGCGAGCAAGGTATTACTATTGACGTAGCTTACCGTTACTTTACGACTCCAAAAAGAAAATTTATTATAGCAGATACACCAGGACATATTCAATATACAAGAAATATGGTTACTGGGGCATCTACAGCTAATGCAGCAATTATATTAATTGATGCTAGACATGGTGTGATAGAGCAAACAAAGCGTCATGCTTTTATTGCTTCATTGTTACAAATTCCGCATATAATTGTATGTGTAAATAAAATGGATCTTGTAGATTTTGCAGAGAAACCATATAATGATATTGTAGCACAGTTTGAAGAGTTTTCATCTAAGTTGAACGTAAAAGATGTTCGATTTATTCCTATTAGTGCATTGAACGGTGATAACGTAGTTAATCGTTCAGAATCTATGGACTGGTATAGTGGAGCACCTTTACTTCATGCGTTAGAAACATTGCATATTAGTAGTGATATTAATAAAATTGATGCACGTTTTGCTATACAAACTGTAATTAGACCACAAAGAGAAGGTTTTATCGATTATAGAGGGTATGCAGGTAGAATTAGTAGCGGTATTTACCGTGTGGGTGATGAAGTTGTTGTATTACCATCAGGGTTTACATCTAAAATAAAATCTATAAACGCAGGAGAAAAAGAGATAGAGGAAGCTTATGCTCCTATGTCTGTAGCAATGACGTTAGAAGATGATATAGATGCAAGTAGAGGTAATATGATTGTTAAGAAAAACAATCAGCCAGAGATGACTCAAGAATTTGATGTCATGCTTTGTTGGTTAAATAACGATGCTGCAAGACCAGGTGCTAAGTATACATTGATGCATACATCTAACGAACGACGTGCAATAATTAAAGACGTTGTTTACAAGATAGATATTAATACATATGAAAGAGAGACAGAAGATAAAGAACTTTCTATGAATGATATTGCAAGAGTAAAAATACGTGCAGCACAAAGTATAATGTCAGACACATATAGAGATAATCGTAATACAGGTAGTATTATTCTTATTGACGAAGGGACTAATGAAACAGTAGCCGCCGGTATGATTGTCGGATAATTATGAGTAAAGAAGTCGAAAATAAGACAAAGAAGGGGCTCATTTGGGATTTAGCTGGAAGTTTTTTCAGGCAGTTTGCGGCTTTTTTTGTGTCGATAATATTAGCAAGGCTTCTTTCACCTGAAGAGTTTGGTATTGTAGGTATGTCACTTGTTTTTGTAAGCATTACAGAGGTGTTTATAGATGTAGGTTTTACTAGTGCATTGATACAGAGAAAGGAAGTAAAAGATATTGTTTATTCATCTATTTTCTATGTAAACCTTGGTATTAGTGTTTTTTTAGCGTTGTTAATGCTATTAGCTGCTCCATATATAGGTGATTTTTATGAGCAACCAAAAGTTGCTAAAATATTAGAGTATTTAGCATTAATACCTATTATTGCTGCATTTGGAAGAGTGCAATCTGCCATATTAACTAAAAGGATGGATTTTAAAAGTCTATCTATTAGAAGTGTTATATCAACTGTGATAGGTGGTGTAGCAGGTATAGTAGGAGCTTTGACTGATATGGGAGTTTATAGTTTAGTGCTACTTCAAATAGTTACAGTTCTTACATCTACTGTTTTACTGTGGGCTTCAACAGGCTGGCGTCCTAAATTCGAATTTTCGCGAACAGAGGTAAAATCATTATTAGGTTATTCTAGTTTTGTATTTTTTGACCAAGCATTACGAAAAGTTTTTAATAAGATTGATACTATTTTTATAGGTAAATTTTTCTCTCCTGCAACATTAGGCTTTTATTCTAGAGCAGAATCACTTAAGGCGCAAATTGATACATATACTTCAAATAGTTTACGAAAGGTTATGTTTCCTGCCCTAAGCGCATTACAGGATAACCCTGAGGAGTTTGAGAAAGCATATCGCAAAGCTTTTAATATAGTAACAGGAATTATAGTATTACTAGTAGGGCCTATTTATTTTCTCTCTGAGCAAATTATAGTAGGTCTTTTAGGAGACAAATGGCGACCAAGTATTATATTTTTTCAAATATTACTTTTTGCCACACTTACGAGTCCACATATTGGTATGATGGCACAAGCCGTTTTAGCAAAGGGGTATTCTAAGTTAAAGTTTAAAATAGGCCTTATACAACGATTTTTAAAACTTACGCCTATAGTATTTGGTCTTTTATTTGGCGTAGTAGAATT
Source organism: Flavobacterium sp. MedPE-SWcel (assembly GCA_001874325.1). Taxonomy (GTDB): domain Bacteria; phylum Bacteroidota; class Bacteroidia; order Flavobacteriales; family Flavobacteriaceae; genus Flavobacterium. The sequence goes on from MPCW01000004.1 coordinate 146,803, forward strand.
TGCAATAGCTGTTGTAGCGGCTTCAACAACGGTGTTTTTTGTATACTCATTTGTAGTACATAAAAAGCTTCATTTGAATTTTGCTAAACAGATGAAAGATTTTATAATACCTAATATTGTATTTTTTGTATTTATTATAATATTCAATTTAGGAAGAGAATATATTAGCCCTTGGGTATATGCACCTTTATTTTTAATATGTAATGTAGTTTTTTTAAAGCTATTAAAACAAGAAAGCTATTATGTTATTCAAGATGCTTTTAAATCATTAACCAAGAAAATATCAAAATTTAAACGATAACAAATTATGGCATTATCTATATCTAGAACTAAATTAAACGGCCTTGTTAAGGTTAGTGGTGCAAAAAATAGCTCACTTCGTTTATTGGCAGCATCTCTTCTAACAGAAGATACGCTCCATTTAACTAACTTTCCTAATGGGCTTCTTGATGTACAGGTACATTTAAAGATGCTTGAAGCGTTAGGTAAAGTAGTTGTGTCTTCAGAGGATACAGTAACTATAAGTAAAGGCCAAGAAAATATAAAAACACAGCTTATCTGGGATGAGCGTTCTATAAGAAATACTCTTTTAATTCTAGGAGCTCTTACAGCTAGATATGGTGAAGGTAAAGTACCATTACCAGGTGGTTGTAAATTAGGAGAAAGAAAATATGATTTACACGTTATGCTACTTGAAAAATTAGGAGCAGAGGTGTGGGAAGAAGGTGACTACCTTTGTGCAAAAGCAAAAGAGGGTAGATTAATGGGGAATGAAATACATTTGCCAATGCGTTCTACAGGAGCAACAGAGAATACTATTATAGCATCTTCTTTAGCAAAAGGAAAAACAGTTTTATATAACCCACATATTAGACCTGAAATAATGGATCTTATAGATATGCTAACTAAGATGGGGGCTAAAATTGAAGTGTTTGGACAACGTTCTATAGAAATAGAAGGTGTAGATTTTCTTTCAAGCACAAAACATGCTGTTATTCCAGATAATATGGAAGCATTAACATGGGCTATTGGTTCTGTTATAACAAATGGTGAAGTAGAAATCGAAAATTTCCCATATGAGCACCTTGAAGTACCATTAGTATATTTAAGAGAAAGTGGTATGAAGTTTTATCGTGGAGATACAAGTTTGATAGTTAAAGGAGGTACACCTTACCCAGTAGAGATAAGTACAGGTCCTTACCCAGGTATAAATTCAGATATGCAACCTTTATTTGCAGTTTACGGAGCAATGTCTAAAGGAGAAACTAAAATTGTAGATTTACGTTTCCCAGGTAGATATGCTTATGCAGAAGAGTTAGCTAAATTAGGTGTAGACTCTAAAGTAGTAGGAGATATGCTTGTTATAAATGGAGGTAATCCTTTACATGGAGGAACTGTAAAAGCTCTTGACTTACGTGCGGGTATTGCTCTTTTGTTAGCAGGTATGACTACTGATGAAGAAGTTATTATTGAAGATGACTGGCAGATATATAGAGGATATGAGAATTTAGAGGAGAAATTAAAGAATTTAAGATAGTAATATTTTGAGTATTTTAAAGCAGATAAATAACGATTTACATCATTGTGGTGCAAGAGGTATCCACCGTAAGGTGTTGACGTTTCTCTTTAATGTATCTTTTAGGTTGACTTTAAATTATAGAGTGGGGTTTTATTTAGCTAAACGAAGAAACTTTTTAGTTAATATTATTTTACTTTATTTGAAAAAGAGACAATTAGTAAAATATGGTTGTGATATTTCGTATCAAGCAATTATAGGGAAAAATGTTAGTTTTCCACATCCAATAGGTATTGTGATCGGTGTAGGTACTATAATAGAAGATAATGTAAAGATATGGCAACATGTAACTTTTGGTAGTAAAGGAGAAGCTACGAAGGCTTATCCATATATCAAGAAGAATGTGAAAATTTTTAGTTCAGCACAAATCATAGGAGATGTTACTGTAGGAGAGAACGCTAAAGTTGGAGCCTTCTCAGTAGTACTCAAAGATGTGCCAGAAAACTCAACAGCTATAGGTATTCCAGCAAAAATTAAATAATATATGGTTCCAGATTTTATGTTAGGCGGAGTTATGAAAAGTGGTACAACATTTTTACATAATCTACTCCAAAATCATCCACAAGTAAAAATTATCGATCGAAATATGGATCATGCCTATTTTGATGACGATAGAATTTTTGAACGTGGTAAAGATTGGTATCTTAGTCTTTTTGATGGGGCAATGACAGATAAAGAGGCGGGTAAAATTATAGGGCAAACATCTGCTGATTGTAATTTTAATCCAGGTAGTGTTAAGAGGATAATGGATCATAATCCTGACACTAAATTAATATTTATATTACGTCACCCTATAGATAGAGCTTATTCATTATACTGGCATCAGTATGGTATGGGAAGAGAGTTTAGAAAGTTTGAGCAGGCAATAGCAAAAGAACCTGAACTTATTAAAAAATCATATCACCACCTTAAGCATTACTCTTATATGGATCGTAGTAGGTATAATTCGCAATTTCAGGAAATTGTGAAATTAGTGCCTGCAGAGAATCTTTTGATTTTAGATTTTGAGTCATTAATAAAAAATACTAAACCTACAGTTAATGTGGTGTTAGGGTTTCTAGGCTTAAATAAAATAAATAATATTGAAGAGTTAAACTTTTCTGAATTACCAAGAAATCCAGCAAAAATCCCAACAAATCATACGGTAGTACTTTTCTCTGCTTTTTTGCAAAAAATAGGATTAGTTCGTGTTGGTAGAAGGATTGTTAACTTGTTTAGAGAGCAAGTACGTCCACCAAAAATGAAAGACGATACTCGTAAAATGCTTGAAGAGGAGTTAAAAGATGATATCTTATTCTTTGATAAAGTAAAACAAGATTTTAAAGTAGCGACAGCAAATCAGCAATAGTATATAATTTAAAAAGCAATACATTGAGAGTAGAACATAACTTTGATTTGACGAATTACAACAGTTACCGTATTAAGGCAACTTGTAAACGTGCTTTTTTTCCTAGTAATGAAGAGGATTTTATTGAAATATTCAGTGATAATTCTGAGGAGAAAATAATTATAGGAGGAGGATATAATATTATTTTTTCTAAAGATCATTATGATGTCGACTTTGTTATTGTAGGAGAGAGTTATTCCTCTATAACGTTAGAAGATAATAATGTAGTGGTTTGTGAAGCAGGTTCTGGGACTAAAGATCTTAGTGAGTTTGCTTTAGCTAAATCTTTATCTGGTGTTGAAATTTTTTATGATATACCTAGTTCTTTAGGAGGTGCTGTTGTTATGAATGCAGGTGCTAGTGGAGAAGAGATTAAAGATATTTTAATAAAAGTAAGATATCTTGATTTAGAAGACATGACAGTTAAAGAAATAAACAAAGAAGATATTGGGTATCAATATCGAAATAGTTTATTTCAGCGTGAAACGAATAAAATAGTACTTAAAGCATGGCTAGGTTTACAATCTGGAGATGCGGCTGAGGTGCGAAATAAAATGGAATCGATTAAGGAAGCTAGATGGGCTAAGCAACCAAAGGAGTACCCTAATGCAGGTAGTGTTTTTAAAAGACCACCAGGGCATTATGTAGGGCCTATGATTGATGAATTAAGCCTTAAAGGTTATAGAGTAGGTGGTGCAGAAGTTTCTAAAAAACATGGAGGTTTTATCGTTAATATTGATAATGCTACAGGTATGGATATTATTAATGTAGTGAAGCATGTGCAGGAAAAAGTAAAAGAAAAGTTTAGTGTAAATCTCGAAATAGAACAAAGAATTATTTAATAGTTATGAATATACTTTTTTTAATATCGAACGATGGTGGAAATGGAGTTGGAGGTCACTATAACTCATTAAACCAAGTTAGCCGAGAAATGGCAAAAGAACATAACGTGAAGGTTCTTACATTAGGTTCTGCTACTAGCCCAGTTATCTCGAGTAATCCATTTTTTGAGAAGCACATAAAAATTAGTAAAGGAATAAAAGGACTTTCTGGTTTTAACGCAGAGCTTAAAGCGATGAAAAAAACATTTATGCCAGATGTTATACATTGTTTTGATACTAATTCATTAAATAGAGTAATTACACTTTCGGCATTAAAAAAGGTGCCAATTGTATTGAATAAGTGTGGAGGAAGAAACCCTCTTAAATCAAATTATCAGCATGCTGATGGTATTGTTGTATTTAGTACAGAGAATCAAGACTGGTTCTTGAAAAACGGTAAATACAATAATGATGATATATTTTTAATTCCGAATAGAGTTAGAAAATTAGATCTTCTTGATGAAAGTTTAAGAAAAGAAGTGAAAAGTGAAGGTAAGACTACTTTTGTAAGAGTAAGTCGTTTAGGAGGGGCTTATGAGCATACATTGCTTTCTGCTTACAACTTGATAGAAGAGCTATCTAAAACACATCCTGTAGAGTTTGTAGTTGTAGGTAGAATACAAAATGAAAAGAGGTTTGCTACCCTAAAAGAAGAAGCAGAGAAAAGAAATTTGCCAGTTAAGTTTATTACTGATGAAAGAGCGGCAAAAGGTTCTGACTTTTTATATCTTGCCGACTTTGTAGTTGGAACAGGAAGAAGCTTTATGGAGGCAACATCATTAGGGATCCCTTCTTTAGCACCCGCATCCAATGCAGATCAGCCGATTTTAATAACTAATGATAATTTTAAAAACTTTTTCAGTAATAATTTCTCAGAGCGTAATGTTGCTGATGAAAAGTCATTGAAAGATAATTTATCAAATGTAAAAGATCTGATTTCAGATAAGGATAAGTATGCAAATGCTCAAAAAGATACAGTAACTATTTTTAATGATTACTTTGGTACAGCAGGTATATTACCTAAGTATAACCGTACATATTCATATGTAACGAGTAAAAAAGTAAATAGAACAGGTCTTATTATTAACAATTTACAATACCTTGTTAAGTATTTATTAGGGAAATAAGAATCCCTTTTTATAATGAAGGAAAATCAAACTAAAGGATTATCGATTTTATTACTACTAATTTCTCCATTATTTGGATTGTTTTGTGGTCTAAAATATTTATCGTGGCAAAATAGGAAACTTATTATAATATTGTTTTTTGTAATATATGGTTCCCTGTTAAAGTATGGTGCAGAGTCTGATGCTGCGGTATATGTAAATCTTTTAGAATTGTATTCAGACATGTCGATCTCAGAGTTCTTTTTGCGGCTTAAGCATATTTTGCTACTTGACCCATTACCAAACTCACCAAATGATGTTTATGTACATTGTTTAGCATTTTTTTCTGCCGGTGTAGTTGGTACTAAGGCTATATTTTTCCCTATAGTTGCAGGTATATATGGTTACTTTTATGTAATGGCAATGTCTAAGATTTTAAAATGGGAGAATAAAAAACAAGTAACATTATTACTTCTGTCTGTAGCATTTTTATTTATAATACATCGTAGTATTACAAGTTTTCAGACAGTTAGGACATGGACAGGTATGTGGATATTGTTTAATGGTGTTTTAGGGTATCATCAAACAAAGAACAGAAAGTATTTGTTTTTAATGTTTGCAGCACCTTTAGTACACTTTGCTTATTTAGTAATAGCCTTGCCAGTATTTGCGTCTCTGTCATATAAAAAAATACCAGGAATTGCAGTTATATCATTATATATACTTTCGTTTTTCACAACTTTAAATCCAGGGGGAATATTAAATGTATCTAAAGATAACTCGCTAGCAGAAGAGAAGGTTGGGGCTTATTATAGAGAAAATAAATATGGAGAGTCAATAGACCCTATTATGGAGAGGCGTGAAAAGTCTAATGCGGTTTGGTATGCAAAATACGGTAAGACCGATTCAGTATACTACGGAGGACATGCTTTTGCTCTTTTTATAATACTAGGAGGGTTCTATCGAAAACGTATGACACCAGTTGAAGTGGGGTTATTTACCGCAGGTTTATTAACGGCAACGTTAGCTAATTTTGGTACGTTTTCATATGCTTTTTATAGTAGAACAATGGCAAATGCTGTAATATATATATTAGCAACTGTTGTGTTAATGACCACTAGGGGAGCTTTTCAATTTAATACAGTATTAAACCCAAGGTTAACAAAATTTTTACAATGGGTATGTGTACTTATTTTTCTGCCTAAGATGGTATTCTTTATTGCAGAGTTTTTAGTATTTACTAGTATTTTTATACTAGGTATGCCATTTGTAGGATGGACAAGCGAAACCCTTAATATATCTATTAGAGAACTTATAGGAGAAATTTTTTAAAAGAAAACAACATGTTAGCAAAATTAGTAAAGAATTTATCGAATTTGCCAGGTTGGCGAAGTGACAGAAAAATTGTTGTAATAGAAAGTGATGACTGGGGTAGTATTAGAATGTCTTCTAATGAGGCATATCAAAGTTTAGCAAATGCAGGTGTTACATTAGGGAAGGGAGCAGGAGCACGATACAATAAGTATGATACATTTGCATCTAAAGAAGACCTTACTTGTTTATATGAAACACTCTCTAGTGTTAAAGACAAGAATAATCAGGCTGCAAAAATAACTGCAGTTAGTCTTTCGGCTAATCCTGATTTTGCTAAAATTAAAGAGAGTGGTTTTGAAAATTATTTTTATGAACCGTTTACTAAGACTTTAGAAAAACATAACATAGATAATACACTGCCTCTTTGGAGTGAGGGCTATAACTCTAATATTTTTGTTCCTGAATTTCATGGACGTGAGCATTTAAATGTTTATGCATGGCTAAGAGCTTTAAAAGCAGGAGATAAAGAAGCTTTATTAGCATTCGACCATGGTGTATGGGGATACAATAGAAAAGAAGGTAAAATGGGCTTTCAGGCTGCATTTGATTTAGAGTTTGCAAAAGATTTAGAAGGACAAAAGGAAATAGTGAAAGATGGTTTAGATCTTTTTGAAAAATTACATGGACATAAAGCAAGGTTTTTTGTACCGCCTAATGGACCTCTTAATAATGAGTTGGAGAAAGTGGCAGCAGATGCAGGTGTAGTATATATGTCTTCACCTAAAGTGCAAAAAGAAGTATTAGGAGAAGGAAGAGTAAAAAAACACCTTAGACACATAGGGAAACAAAATAAACATGGACAAACGTATATAACACGTAATGCTTTTTTTGAACCTTCAGGAAGCTCTAAAGATGATGTTAAGAGCTGTTTAGCAGAAGTTGAACTTGCGTTTAAATGGAAAAAACCTGCGGTGATAAGTTCTCATAGAGTAAACTTTATTGGAGGTCTTGATGTTGCAAATAGAGATCATGGGTTAAAGCAACTTAAGAGTTTACTTGATGCTATAGTTAAGAAATGGCCAGATGTAGAATTTATGACATCGTCAGAACTTGGAGATGTAATTAGAAAAAGAAAGTAAACCATGCTCGGTAATCTTAAGAATACACTTAGTAGAACACTCACTAACGTTAAAGGGAAACGTATTAGTGACAAGATTGTTGTTATAGAGAGTGACGACTGGGGAAGCATAAGAATGCCCAACAAGCAAACGCGTGATGCTTTTGAAGAAAAAGGATATAACGTCACTAAAAACCCATACTGTAAGTATGATACGCTTGCTAGTTCGGATGACTTAACAAAACTTTTCACAGTACTTCTTAAGTATAAAGATAAAAAAGGAAATCATCCTGTAATTACAGCTAATACTGTTGTTGCAAATCCTGATTTTGAAGCAATAAAAAAATCTAATTATACTGAGTATAGTTATAAACCTTTTACCACAACTTTAAAAGAATATTATCCTAACGATGATGTTTTTGGATTATGGAAAGAAGGGATGGATAAAAAAATATTTGTACCACAATATCATGGTAGAGAGCATTTAAATGTTCCACTTTGGCTTGGAGTGCTACAAAATAATGATAAAGTTTTTATGGATGCTTTTGATATGGGTTTTTGGGGACTTCCTAAAAATGTGTATGCAAAAAGTATGTTTAATATACAAGCGTCATATAGCTCTGTAGAAGAACAAGATGTTACTTACTATAAAAGCGCTATAAAAGATGGACTTGATCTATTTGAAAGCATTTTTAATTATAGATCGATAACATTTATAGCAAATAATTATACATGGTCACCAGCACTTCATGAAACGTTAAAAGATAATGGAGTTGTTGGTTTTCAGAGTATGAAGTATCAAAAAATACCAAAAGGTAGTAATGATGCTGTAGATCTTTATCCTGTGTACACAGGTAAAAAGAATGAATTAAATCAGGTGTATATGGTAAGAAATTGCGCCTTTGAACCTTCACAAACATCTAAAGTATTTAACGATGTTAAGCATTGTTTGCAAGGTATAGAAAGTGCTTTCTTATTTAAGAAACCTGCAATAATAGCGAGTCATCGACTGAATTTTATTGGAGAAATAGATTCGGAAAATAGAACAGTTAATCTGGCGATGCTTGATGAACTTTTAGAACAAATTTTAAAAAAATGGCCGGATGTTATTTTTATGACATCTAATCAGTTGGCTAGTTATTTGGATAATAATGGATAGTAATAAAAAAGTTTGTTTTTTAATCCCTTCAGTACTTTCTGGAGGTATAGAGACTTATATGCTTCGTTTTCTTACCCATCAAAAAGGTAATATAGATGCTACTGTTTTGGTAAGAAAAAGTAGTAAAGGAGAACTTTATGAGTCATATAAAGCTACTGGAGCAAGAATAGTTTTTAAGCCTTTAGGATATTTTAACCCTAAAAATATGCTTTGGTACTATCGCTTCTTTAAAAAAGAACAATTTGATGTTGTTTGTGACTTGAATGCTAACTTCGCTGGTTTGCCTATTGTATTGAGTCGATTAGCGGGAATTAAAAGAAGAATTACTTTTTATAGACAAAGTAGTCATCACTTTAAAAAATCGCCATTACGACTTGCTTATACTAATTTTTTAAATAGGTTAGTTTACAAGCACAGTACAGATATATATGCAAATTCTGCATCAGGACTTAAATATTTTTTTCCTAATGAATATCCTGCTGATGCTAGATTTAAAGTAATTAAAAATGGTGTTAATGTAAATGCCTTTTTAAATGTAGATGGTAGTAAAGCAGAACTGAGAGCGAAACTTGGATTGCCTCAAGATAATTATATTATAGGGCATACAGGGCGATTTGCCGAGGCGAAGAATCACTATTTCTTGTTAGACGTCGCTGCAAAATTAGTTGAAAAACATAGTAATACATCGATAGTGCTGATAGGTAATAATACAGACAAACTATTACCACATATCCAAAAATTAGGCATAGAGAGTAATGTTATTACGTTAGGTTATAAAAGTAATATTAACGAATATCTAAAAGCTTTCGATTTATTCTTTTTCCCTTCGGTTACAGAAGGGCAACCTAATGCACTTATAGAGGCAATGATATCAGGAATACCTATTGCTACATCAAATATTGATCCTATTGTTGAGTGTTTACCAGCTGATAGATTAGGGTGTTTAATAGACCCATATAATATAGATACTACGGTTAAAAGAATATTAGAAATTAAGAAAGATCCTGAAAATTATACATATCAACAATTTGCTATAAAAAACTTTGATGCTAAGGCTCAGTTCGGCGAATTCATGGAAAATATATAAAGTTATCTTATGGAAAAAGTTTTATTTATTCACGATGGTCCTCGTTGGAAAGACTCAGAAGGAACACAATATGGAACTGTTGCAGATATTGATATGTACAAGAGATATCTTTATCTTGGGGATAAGGTAGAGTTTGTAATGCGTGTTTTTAAAACAAACGATACTTCAAGTCTGCTTAACCTTAATGAACAGGGATTATATGTTAATGAAGTAAAACCATTTAATAGACCAAGTTTATTAAAAAACTACTTTAAGAGTAAAAAAGAAATTATAGGTCATGTAGAGTCGGCAGATATGATTGTTGTTCGACTGCCAAGTACAGTAGGGTCTGTAGCTGTGGCACATGCAAAAAAAATAAACAAACCGTATCTTGTAGAGGTTGTAGTATGTCCTTGGGATACTTTAACAAATCATGGTTTTTTAGGGAAACTATACGCTCCGTTTTCAAGAAATAAATTGAGAAAACTTGTAGCAGATGCACCTTTTGCAATTTATGTAACTAAATACTTTTTGCAAGGACGTTACCCTACAAAGTATGAGTCTACAAATATTTCAAATGTTATTTTAAGAAACTTCCCTGAGAAGAATCATAAAGATGGTTACTATGAAAATTTTAGTAGAGATAAAAAGATAACATTTACTACACTTGGAGGCGTTAACCTTGTGCATAAAGGGCATCAGTATGTTTTAGAAGCTATGGTTACTCTAGTAAAAGAAGGTTATGATGTGCATTATAATATTGTAGGCGGAGGAGATAATACAAGGTTACTCAATATGTCGAAAGAACTTGGTTTAGCCGATAGAGTTATTTTTCCAGGTAAAATACCTCATGAAGATGTATTTGATATCTTAGAAAAAACAGATGTATATATACAGCCTAGTGATGCAGAGGGTTTACCAAGAGCTTTAATAGAAGCATTGAGTAGAGGTTGTGCAGCAATTGGTTCTAATGCTGCGGGGATACCTGAATTATTAGATGATAGTGCTATTTTTAAAACAAAAGATGTAAAAGACTTAACCGATAAAATTAAGAATCTTTTAGATAGAGATACACTTATGGAACACAGTAAGATAAACTATAAATTGGCAAGGGAGTATAGCTTTGAAAATTTAGAGACTAGAAGAAAAGCATTTTTTGATAAATTCTTAAAAAGTACGACTGATGGGAAATAAAATTTTAGTTGTTCCTGGTAACACAGATTTGAATAGAGGAGACCAAGCATTAGTTTGGGAATCAATAAGAGTTTTTGAGGATGTATTGCCTGATTTACAGGTTTATTTATACGAGTCAGGAGCAAATGAAGAGGAGAAGATGCTTCAAAAAGGGCAATCTTTAGGTTTAGGCTATGAGTTTATAACCAGAATTTTACAACACCCACGTGTTAAAGGTAAAAGTACAACCAAAGAGATAAAGTACAGTAAGTTTGTATATGTAAAATGGGGTTTTAACGCCGTTACAGATCTTATTAGTACCTTAATGCTAGTATCTCGTTTTTCACTTTTTAATAAAATAGGTAAATCTACTTTATCAAAAGAACAAAAAAAATCATTAGATCTTTTTCCGCAACTTTCAGCATTAGTAGTAAAAGGTGGAGGTTTCTTACATAGTTATGGTAAAATATACGATGCTTATGTAATGTATTATTTCTTATTCGATTTGATGTTAGCACATCGTTATAAAGTAAAAACAATAATACTACCTAACTCTATAGGGCCATTAAAAAATAGTCTTGCGAAACGTTTAGTTAAAAGAGTAATAGCTAAATCATCATATATATCAGTACGTGAGGATGTGTCTAAAAAATTCTTGAAAGAAGAATTAAATATGGATGTACCTACAGTACCAGATTTAGGTTTCTTCCTTAAAGGATCAGATGATGATTTTGAAGGCTATTTAGCAGAAAGAGGTTTCGATAAAACAAAAAAGAATATTGCTATAACGTTACGACCTTATCGTTTTGACGGATATGCAAATGCTGATGAACTATACACAAGTTACCTTAATGAAATATCTAAATTTATAGGAACTCAGGTAGATAGAGGTTATAACGTGAGTTTAGTAGCACATACTTTAGGCCCAAGTGCTCACGAAGATGATAGATTGGCATTAAAGGATGTGTATAATGCAATTAATGAAGAGGTAAAGAAAAATGTAATTTACTTAGAAGATTTTGATCTTAATTCGCGTCAAATGCAAAAAATGTATTCTCATTATGATATACTTGTAGGTACAAGATTCCACTCTGTTATTTTTGCATTAAATGAAAAAATACCATCGTTAGCAATTGCTTACGGAGGGAATAAGAGTTATGGTATCATGCGCGATATAGGCGTACCAGATTATGTTGTAGGTATAGAGTCAGTATCTTCAGATAAGCTTAATGAGATGGTTGAGAAATTAGAGGATGAAAAAGAAGACTACCTTGAAAAGATAACAAAGTACCAAATAAAGTTGGCTAAAGAAAGAGATGCACTTGTACAAAACCTAAAAGATATATTCTAATGAAAAAAGTCTTATTTGTTGCTAATATACATAAGCATTTTAGAGCTTTTCATATTCCTTATATTGAGTATTTAAAAAGCGAAGGATATGAGGTTCATGTCGCTGCGAATGATTCTGATACTAAAATTTTAGAGGCAGATAAACAGTATAATTTACCTATAAACCGTAATCCATTTTCTAATAGTAATATAAAGGCTACAAAGCAACTAAAAGAAATAATCGCTACAGAGGAGTATAGTCTTATACATTGTCATACAGCAATGGGATCGGTAGTAGCGCGATTAGCAGCGAAAAAGTTTAGAAAAAAAGGAATGTTAAAGGTGTTGTATACAGCACATGGTTTTCATTTTTATAAAGGTTCACCTAAATTATATTGGAAGATATATTATCCGATGGAAAAATATCTAGCAAAATATACTGATGGATTGATAACAATAAACGAGGAAGATCATAACCTTGTACTCGATCATAAATTTAAATCAGTAAATGCATTTAAAACTTCAGGTGTAGGTATTAATACTAATAAATTTAATAATTTATCATTAGATGGAGGTTTAGCAATACGTAAAAAGAACGGGTATGATAATGATACGTTTATTATTATATATATTGCAGAATTCATTCATAGAAAAGACCATAAGTTTATTCTTGAAACAATACCTTTGTTAAAAGAGAAGATAGATAACTTTAAGTTTGTTTTTGCTGGACGTGGTATTTTGAAAGAAGAAATGGAACAGATGGCAATAAATCAAGGCTTAGAAGATAATGTAGATTTTCTAGGGTTTAGAAAAGATATTGGAGAGCTTATAATTATGTCAGATATCGGTGTGTCGGTTAGTAGACAAGAAGGCTTACCAATGAATGTTGCTGAAGAGATGTTTGCTAAAAAGCCAGTAGTTGCCACTAAAATTCGAGGACATGTAGATCTTATAGATCAAGGAGAGAGCGGGTTCTTGTTTAATAGAGGAAATCACGAAGAGTTTGTAAATTATATTACAAAACTGTATAACGATAAAGAACTTTGCAAGACCATGTCAGAAAGTGCAAAAGTAAAAGCAAAAATGTTTGAGTTACCTAGCTGTCTTGAAGAGATGAAATTAATATATAAAAAGTTTCTATAATGTTATACTCGGGATTTTTAAAACCTTTATCTGATTTTATTATAGCATTTGTAGTACTACTTCTAGTATCACCAATACTATTATTACTGATATTATTACTTGCCTTTTTTAATAGAGGGAGTGTGTTTTTCTTTCAAGAACGACCAGGTAAAAAAGGAAAAATATTTAAGGTTATTAAATTTAAAACAATGAATGATAAGAAGGACGCTGATGGTAAACTATTACCAGATCATGTTCGTCTTACTAAGGTAGGTAGCTTTGTAAGAACTACATCGTTAGATGAATTACCTCAGTTAATAAATGTTGTTAAAGGAGATATGAGCCTTGTAGGGCCAAGACCACTATTGGTAAAATATTTACCACTATATAATGCAAAACAAGCTAGAAGACATGATGTAAAGCCTGGTATTACAGGTTGGGCACAGGTAAATGGTAGAAATGCAATATCATGGGAACAAAAGTTTGAATTAGACGTACACTATGTAGACAATCTTTCTTTGGGGTTAGATATTAAAACTATATATTTAACAGTGTTAAAAGTAATCAAGAGAAGTGATATAAATACAGAGGGAGTTGCTACTACAGTGCCCTTTACAGGAACAAAAGATTCATAATAACCTTAAATTAATTATACAATGGAAAATAAATTTATTGAAGCTTTACAAGAAGCATTAGAGATGGAAGATCAGCAAATTAATTTTGAGGATAATTTCAGGGATTATGATACTTGGGATTCATTAAGCAGACTTTCTCTTATAGCAGTTTTGGATGATGAATTTGAAGTGCAGATTGAAGATGCAAAATTTGAAAAATTAATTACAGTAAAAGATCTATATGACGCTGTAGTTGCAAAAAACTAAATTATGGCTTTACTGGAATTCAAAAATATAGGTATTAGAGGAATTGCTGCAGCAGTACCTAAAACGGTTATTAATAACTATGAGTATACCGAACATTTTCCAGCAGAAGATGTAAAGGATATTGTAGATAAAGTAGGTATATATGAGCGTAGGTTTGCAGATGATGCGACTTGTGCTTCTGATTTATGTTATCATGCAGCTGAGAAACTTATTTCAGACTTAGAGATAGATAAATCAGAAATAGATGTTTTAGTTTTTGTTTCGCAAACAGGAGATTATCGTATGCCTGCAACTTCTATAATTTTGCAAGATAAACTAGGGCTTAATAAAAATACAATTGCATTTGATGTAAACTTAGGATGTTCAGGTTTTGTATATGGACTATCTATAGTATATAACTTTATGCAACAAGCAGGATTAAGAAAGGCATTATTGCTAGACGGTGAAACTCGCTCTAGAGTATATAGTCCTAAAGATAGGAAAACAGCCTTTTTATTTGGAGATGGTGGTATTGCAGCACTTATCGATAAAGATGACGCTTATGGGCAAAGTTGGTTCTCATTAAATTCAGATGGAGGAAGATCGTCTCTTATAAAGATGGATGCTGGAGGTTATCGTAACCCAAGTACACCAGAAACCTTAAAAGAAAAGGTAGTAGATGAGCATGGTAATGTTAGAACAGATGAACATGGTTATATGAACGGTGCCGATGTGTTTAATTTTGTATTAGCAGAAATACCAAAGGATATAAAGAGAACATTTAAGTTTGCTGAGAAAACTACGGCAGACCCTGATTTCTTTGTATTTCATCAAGCTAATAAATACATGAATGATTATTTACAAAAAAAGTTGAAGTTAGAAACTGAAAGAGTTCCATCTTCAGTGTCAAAATTTGGGAATACATCTTCAGTATCAATACCATTAAATATTGTTTCTGAACTGCAAGATAAATTAAATGGTAGTAAAGAGTTGTTCCTTTGCGGGTTTGGTGTAGGTATGTCTTGGGCATCAGCTATTTTAAAAACAGAAGATTGTCACATTAGTGATATAGTAGAAGTATGATCAATTCAGAAATAAATGCTTTTGCATTACAAAATAAAAATATTGTTGTTACAGGTGCTACTTCAGGTATAGGTAAGCAAATAGCTATACTTTGTAGCAAACTAGGAGCATCACTTATTTTATTAGGCCGTAATGAGGAAAGATTAAATGAGACAATGAAGGAGTTGCAAACTCCAGAAAATCATTTGGCTTATAAAATAGATATTAATGATTATGATGCTATTGCAGATATAGTAAAAGATGCAGTTGCAAAAAAAGGAAAACTACATGGCTTAGTTAACTGTGCAGGAGTTTCTCCTACAATGCCATTTAGAACAACATCAGTTACTAAAATGGAAGAGGTTTTTAAAACCAATGTTATTGCAGCTATGAATCTTACAAAGTTAGTATGTAAGCCTGCTAATATGGTTAATGATGGTGGTAGTGTTGTTTTTGTAGCTTCGGTTATGGGAACAGTAGGAGAAGTAGGGAAGTCGCTATATGGTATGAGTAAAGGAGCACTTGTAGCAGGTGTAAAGTCAATGGCTATAGAGTATGCACCTAAAAATATTCGTTTTAATACTATATCGCCAGGTGTTGTTGTAACACCTATGTCAATGTCTTCAGAATATAGTAAAGATCCTGATAAGTTAGATTTTGTAACAAAGTTACACCCACTAGGGTTAGGTGTACCGCAAGATATTGCACAAGCAACTACATTTTTGCTTTCAGGAGCTTCTAGATGGATAACAGGAGTAGATTTAAAAATAGATGGAGGGTATACCGCTAAGTAAATTAAAAACTAAACAATACTTTTAGCCAATCAATATAATAAAATGGAGCAAATAATAATTATAGGTGCTGGCGGGCACGCTGCAGAAATAGATGAATATTTAACACATACTAACCTATTAAACAATCAAACTAAATATAAAGTAGTAGGTTTTATTGATGATAATGCAGCAAGTTATGATGGTTATGAATTTTCTGCGCCTTATTTAGGTACTATAAAGGATCATAAAATAGATGGTAGTTGCTCTTATATAATGGGAATTGCTAATCTAAAATTCAGAAAAATAATAACGGAGGATTTTGGAAGTAAAGGCGTTGCTTTTTCAACCTTTATACATCCTTTGGCTTATGTCTCTCCTTCTTCAAAAATAGGTAAAGGGGTTGTTGTAGCACCTTATGTTAATGTTGGTCCTAATGTTGTTATCGGTGATTTTACACTTATAAACTCAAGGGCAAGTATGGGGCATGATACTAAAGTAGGGAAGTTTAACTTTATTAGCCCTAATGTATGTTTCTCAGGTTTTACTAGTATAGGTGATGAAAACTTATTTGGTATCAATTCTGCATCGATACCTAAAATTACTATTGGTAATAGAAATAAAATTGCGGCGGGTATGATTGTAGAACGTAATATTGACGATGATACTACTTACTTTCATAGGTTTAAAGAGAAGGTTTTAGCAATACCAAAAGCATAAATTGTTTCTTGGAATAATTTTTTTGCTAATAGATAAAGTGTTAAATTTAAGTTAACTAAATTTGGAGTCTTGATAAAGATTTAAAATATCCATCAATAAATAAGGCGCAGGTTTGGACTAAATTTGTAAAGAAAATAATTACGTTATAAAATGGAATTAAGCAAGATATGGTTATCATCTCCACATATGGGGGGCAATGAGCAAGTTTATGTTAAAGAGGCTTTTGATACAAATTGGATAGCGCCATTAGGGCCAAATGTTAATGGTTTTGAAAAAGATATAGAAAGTTACCTAAAAAATAATGTGCATGTAGGGGCTTTAAGTTCAGGTACTGCGGCATTACATGTAGGTTTAATATTACTAGGAGTACAGGCAGGTGATGAGGTAATATGTCAAAGTATGACTTTTTCAGCTTCTGCAAACCCAATAATGTATTTAGGGGCTACTCCAGTATTTGTTGATAGTGAGTATGACACGTGGAATATTTGCCCTAACGCTTTAGAAGGTGCTATTAAAGATAGAATTGCAAAAGGGAAAAAGCCAAAAGCAATAGTTGCTGTACACCTATATGGTATGCCATATAAAGCAGATGAAATAGTAGCTATTTCGCGTAAGTATGATATTCCAGTTATAGAAGATAGTGCTGAGGCTTTAGGTAGTACTTATAAAGGACAAAAGTGTGGTACTTTTGGAGATATAGGTGTTTTATCTTTTAATGGAAATAAAATTATAACAACTTCTGGTGGTGGTGCTATTGTAACTGCTAAAAAGGAGTGGAAGGATAAAGCTATATTTCTTTCTACACAAGCTAGAGATAATGCTCCTCATTACCAGCATAGTGAAGTAGGGTATAATTATAGAATGAGTAATATTTGTGCAGGTATAGGTCGAGGACAAATGGAGGTGTTAGATTCGCATATAGAGAATAGGAGAGGAATGCATGCTTTTTATACTGAATTATTTAAAGATAATGATGCAGTGAGTGTATTTAAAGAACCTAACTCAGATTATTTTTCAAATCATTGGTTAAGTGCAATTTTGGTTTCACCTGAAAAAGCGGGAGGAAAAACAAGAGAAGATTTACGTATCGCTCTTGAAAAGAAAAATATAGAATCGAGACCGCTTTGGAAACCAATGCATATGCAACCTGTTTTTGAGAAATTCCCTTTTTATGGAGGTAGTGTTTCTGAAGAATTATTTGAAAATGGATTATGCTTACCATCAGGCTCTAATTTAACAGAGGAAGATAGGTTAAGGATAAAAGAAACAGTGCTATCTTTCTTTTAAAAACACTGTTGCTTTTGTTAAAAATGTAATATATTTATCGATATTTTTTTAAATTGATTAGTTAAATAAAGATGTAGTGGATAAGAAATTTAAGAAAGATGTGGTTGGTGCTGTTGATAATGCATTTAACGACACTAAACTCTGGAAAGTTTTTGATAATTTAGGATATTTACCAAGATGGATTATTCTAGTAATAGATCTATTTGTGATTTCTATTACGGGTATCTTGTCTTATATTTTAATACATAGAACTGGGGTTTTATATATAAACCCTAAGCTTTACATTGTCAGTATACCAGTATACTTAACGATTAGCCTTATTACCTTTCGTGTCTTTAGAACATACTCAGGTATAATAAGACACTCTTCTTATATAGATGCTGTAAAAATATTTTTCTCACAATTTACAGCGGCATTTTTATTATTAGCTTTTAATAGCGTTTATAAATCAGCAACTAATGATTTAGTGTTTTTAAATATAGGAATACTAATTAATGCTGTTTTCTCTTTTACAAGTCTTTTCTTATATAGAGTTTTGATTAAACAATTTTTTGAAAATTATTTAAATCAAACAAAGAAAGAGCATTTATCTAAAGCTATAATATATGGTACTGATGCTAATGCTATTGCTGTTGCAAATGCATTAAGATCAGAAGTTCCAGGTAGATTTAAATTGGTAGGTTTTGTAGATAAATACAGTCAGAATAAATCAAAAATGATTTTAGGGCTGCCAATTTTACAACACAAAAAAAAGACATCTACACTAATGCGTGTTTTTGGAGCTCAAGCTTTAATTTTAGCAGATAAGAGTCTTACCAAAGATGAAAAGTTAGCGATAGTAGATGAGTGTCTTGATTTTAACTATAAAGTTTATACAGTTCCTTTAGTATCTGATTGGGAAGATCAAAAAGAGATTTCTAAAAAGATAAAGAACTTTCAGATTCAAGATTTATTAGAACGTAAACCAATTGTTCTTGATAATAATTCCATTTCTCAGCAATTAAAGGGTAAAAGTGTTTTGATAACAGGTGCAGCAGGCTCAATAGGTAGTGAGATTGTGCGTCAAGTTATTCAATTTAATCCACAACGTGTGATCATGCTAGATCAAGCGGAAACTCCGCTCCACCATCTTAGTCTTGAGATAAATAAAATAGACTCTAAAGCGGAAACGATATCTGTTATCGGAGATGTTAAGAATAAGCTAGAGTTAGATGATGTGTTTAATAAACATAAGCCAGATGTAGTGTATCACGCTGCAGCTTATAAGCATGTTCCGTTAATGGAAGGAAATCCATCTCAAGCTATATTTGTTAATGTGTCAGGTACAAAGAATGTTGCAGATCTTGCTTGTAAGTATAATGTAGATAGTTTTGTAATGGTGTCTACAGATAAGGCTGTTAATCCAAGTAATGTAATGGGAGCTAGTAAAAGAATAGCTGAAAAATATGTACAATCATTGCATAACAAATTATGTGCAGACAATAAGAGTAAGACAAAGTTTATTACAACACGTTTTGGTAATGTACTAGGTTCTAATGGATCTGTTGTGCCATTATTTACAAAGCAAATTGAAAATGGAGGTCCTATAACATTAACACACCCTGATATTATAAGGTATTTTATGACTATCCCCGAAGCTTGCCAGCTTGTTCTTGAAGCAGGAGCTATGGGTAAAGGAGGTGAGATTTATATTTTTGATATGGGTAAACCAGTTAAAATTATTGACCTCGCAAAGAAGATGATAAGATTAGCAGGCTTTATACCTGATAAGGATATAATGATCAAGATAGTAGGGCTTAGGCCAGGAGAGAAACTTTATGAAGAATTGCTTAACGATACTTCTAAAACATTACCTACGCATCATGAGAAAATAATGATAGCACAAGAGGTTTATGATGATTTCGAACGATTACAATATCTTACAGAAGATTTAATACAATTAGCGTCAGATTATTCAGGTACAGAAGTGGTTCAGAAAATGAAAGAAATCGTACCAGAATTTATAAGTATGAATTCAAGCTTTCAGTCGCTAGATAAGAGTACAGTAGGCTAATGATTTTTTTATAATAAAGTAATATATCCTAATAATAAAAAATTATCTTTGCCCTCGATTTAAGTCTGTATACCTAAATATTCAATAATATTTTCATGATAAAAAGAGCAATAGTTTTTCTTACAATATTACTCACATTTAGTTCTTGTGTGTCGAATAAAAAGATTGTTTATTTCAGTAATGGTTCAGATACAGAAAGTAATAAGGATACATTGAAATACGAAAATGTATTACAGCCAGATGATAATTTAGTTATTACTGTTACTGCAGATGAGCCATCATTAGCAGCTCCTTTTAACCTTATGTATCTTACATTACAGAGTAATGAGATGACTAATATATCTAATAATGATGCTCTAACTAGTTATCTGATAGATCAAAAAGGAGATGTAGATCTTGCAGGTTTAGGTAAGGTTAAATTATCAGGTTTAACTCGTGTAGAAGCTGAATCTAAAATTAGAGGTCTATTAGAAAAGCAGATCAAAAACCCTGTTGTTAATTTAAGGATTATAAATTTCAAAGTATCAGTTATAGGTGAGGTCGAAAGACCAGGTCCAGTTAAAGTTGTAGGTGAGAGAATTACTATACTAGAAGCTTTAAGCTATGCTGGTGATATGACAATTTATGGAAAGCGAAAAGATGTATTAATCATAAGAGAGGATGAAGGTGTAACAACTGTACATTCTGTTGATATTACTAATTTAGATATCGTTAATAGCCCTTATTATTACTTAAATCGTAATGATGTGGTATATGTAAAACCTAATAAAACAAAAGTGAATTCATCTGTTATCGGGCCTAATTTAACGGTTGTGATATCGGCAGTTTCTCTACTTGTTACTATAATTGCGTTAAGCACAAGAAGATAATATACATGTTACAAGAGAATAATTTCAGTGAAGATTCGGAATCGAATTTTAACCTTAAAGATGTTTTTTTTAGATATTTAAGGAAATGGCCTTGGTTTGTAATTAGTATAATTTCTTTTTTTTTACTAGCCTTTATATATCTAAGATATACCGTTCCTAAGTATAATGCTTCTGCTATTATCATGGTAAAAGATGATAAAAAAGGAGGTATGGTTTCTGAGCTTGCTTCGTTAAGCGAGATGGACATGATGAGAGGGATTAAGAGCACTGTTGATAATGAGATAGAGATAATTAAGTCTAGATCTATAATTGAATCAGCTGTACGAGATCTTGATTTAAATGTTAGATATATAAGAAAAGGTACTGTTAAGGCGGTTGATTTATATAAAAAATCACCAATTAAGGTTTTACTTTCTAATGAAAATGAAGTAAAAAGTAGCTTTAAATTTAGAATAGAATTTAATAAAGGTAATAGGTATAAACTTTATGATTCTGAGGATAATTTATTAGGAACTTATTCATTTGGTCAAGTTATAAAGAATAAGAATGGTGACTTTACTGTTTTAAATCAGTTACCTGGAAAGGATAATTTTGAAGTTACCTTTATTGTAGAGCCTATACTAAGAGTTACTCAAAGTTATAAGGGCAGGCTGACTGTAAAACTTGTTAGTGAAAGGACTAGTGTTGTTCAATTATCAATTGTTGATCCTGTTAAAAAACGCGCTGAAGATTTCTTAAATACAGTAATTGAAAATTACAATAGTGATGCTAAGCGAGATAAAGGGCTTGTTTTTGAGAATACAGCTAAGTTTATTGATGCTCGTCTGGACCTAATAATGGGAGAGCTAGGCGATGTTGAAAAGCAAGGTGAACTTTATAAAAAGAAAAATGGAGTTACGGATATAACTTCAGAAGGAGGGCTTTTTCTTCAGAATGCTTCAGATTTTGAAAAAACTTTAATAGAGACAGAAACTCAACTCCGTATTGTTAAATCATTAAAAGATTTTGTGTTAGAAGCTTCTAATACTGAATTAATTCCTGCAAACATATTAACGCCTACTGCTATAGATGCGACATCTGCATCAAGCCTTATAGAGGAGTATAATGCATTAATGATACAAAGGAATAGGAAAGAAAAAAGTGCTACACCTGAAAATAGAGTTATAATACAAATAGATGAACAATTAGCATCTCTTAAAGAGAATGTTATTTCTAATTTGGATAGGCTAAAAGGTACTCTTCAGATAAAAAGACAAGACCTTGAGCAACAACAAAGAAAATTATTAGGTAAGATTTCTGAAATACCAACGCAACAAAGAGAATATAAATCTATTTTGCGTGAACAAAACCTGAAGGAAGCTATATTTGTTTATTTATTACAAAAGAGAGAAGAGACAGCTATATCATTAGCATCGACAGCTCCTAATGCTAAAATTATAGATTCTGCACTTGCAACTGATATACCAGTATCGCCTAAAGGTAAGCTGATTTATATTGCAGCATTATTCTTAGGATGTATTATACCATTTGCTATAATTTACTTATACGATTTACTTGATACAAAATTACATGGGTATAGAGATATCAAAGAGTTATCAGTTCCGTTTTTAGGTGATGTGCCAAGAACGGAGTCTAGTAATGAGTTGATAAGTCTTAATAGTAGATCGAGTACTGCAGAGTCTTTAAGGATTATAAGAACCAATTTAGAGTTCATGTTGGGGCAGGTGCCTGATGGTGTTGCAAAAACTATATTTGTAACATCAACTATTCCAAAAGAAGGTAAAACCTTTGTTTCTGTTAACCTTGCTACTACAATAGCGTTATCTGGTAAAAAAGTTATGCTTATCGGTATGGATATTAGAAACCCTAAACTAGACGAGTATATTGAGTTACCTTCTAAAGGTTTAAGTAATTATCTTTCTACTAGCGGAACTGCTCTTGAGAGTTATGTGGTTAAGCAAAATGGATTTGACAATTTTGATGTTCTACCTCCAGGTATTATACCTCCAAATCCAGCAGAGCTACTTATGAGCGCTAAGATAGGTGAAATGTTTGCTAAATTGAAAGAGGAGTATGATTATGTAATTGTTGATACTGCTCCTGTGAGTTTGGTTACTGATACATTAATTGTGGCTAAATATGCACATTCTATTGTATATGTTGCGAGAGATGGATATTTAGATAAGCAAATGCTTAATATACCAGAGAACTTATATAAGCAAAAGAAATTACCTAATATGGCGCTTCTGTTGAATGATACACATCAGAAACAGGGTTATGGTTATGGATACGGTTATGGCTATGGTTACGGATACGGTTATGGTTATGGTCCAGAGGTGAAAAATAGGTCTTTTTTAGATAAAATATTAGGAAGAAATAAGTAGAGAGATTACTTATTAAGTTAAAACAAAATTCCCAATTTAAATTTTAAATTGGGAATTGTTGTTTAGAGCCTTTTCTAAATTCTTATGATTTTTTATGACGACAGGGTTTTTAAATGAATTGACATGTTTCATGTGATGAGCATCAGAACCGACATAATCGATCATGTCACTTTCAAGTAATTTTTTACTTATTTCAAGAACTGCTTTGCCATAATACCCAGTGACCGAGAGTAAATTCATTTGAAAAGAACAACCTGCTTTTTTTAATTTTTTATACTCTTCCATATTGTTTAGGTAGAAGGTATAGCGCTCAGGATGCGCTAGTATAGGTTTGTACCCTGCAATTTGTAATTCAAATAGTATGTCATATAATTGCATAGGAGGGTTAAGGTAAGACATCTCTACTAATACATAATTATTCTTTAGTGTAAGCAGTTGTTCCGATTTGAATAGAGATTGGAATGTGTCATCCATCAAATATTCAGCGGCAGCTTTAAATGGTACATTGATGTCTAGACTATTTATCGTTTCTTTTTCCCTAGTTTCAATATCTGTACGAGTATTATTCCAAACTCCTGTTAGTACGTGAGGGGTAGTAATGAATTCACTAAAACCATAGTCTTTTAGACTATTTATTAGTAGTTGAGAATCTTCATTATCCTTAGCGCCGTCATCTATATTAGGTAGTAAGTGTGAATGTATATCTATATATCCATCTGGGATAAGGTCTACAAGTCGAGTTTTTGGTTTCTTGAAAAAAAGCAAAATAGAGTAGTTTTTAAATTGACTAAAACAAAAATAGAGTAAAAGGATTACTTAAAAGCATTTTGTACTATGTTGTTTTCGCTAACGTATATGTTTTGTTTAATGCAATTACCCGAACTAATATTAATAAGTTTAATATAACTAGCGGGAATATAATTACCATGTGAGGCTTGTTTAGCATAAAAATAATATAGATAGCTAACAAGATCATACATGTATATGTTGTAACCTTTGTTGCTTTTGTTTTTTTGGTAATTAAAAAATAACTCAACAGTAAAAAAAGAGGATTGATAAGTAATATGTTGTAGTTGATTGATAGTTCTTGGTGGAGTGAGTAGAACCCTATCATAGAGAAAAATATACCCGCTAGTCCGCTTATTATTATGTATGAAAGTAAAACGGTTTTATTTTTTGTGAAATAGATTAATAGCCCTATAGCGATAGCAAAACTATATATACTATCCCAAAGTGTTTTTCTTTGTTGTTTTTCGCTACCTTGGTTTATTATTACGGCGGGTTTTGCTAATAGGGTGTTGTTTATTGAAGTGTTACTAACACCCTCTTTTAGTTCTAGAGGTAGGAATAATTTATCTGCAACCTTATCAGTCTTATATCCAAAAACAAGATTTATACCTAACCTTTCATAAAAGTGATTGTTAAGGTATGAATATAGTATAGCTCTGTTGGTCTCGCCTTTTTTAGCGGTCTCTAATGATATTTCGCCATCAATGTTATCTGTTATAACATCAGCTACCATAGTAGTGCAATTACGGTCTATAAACTTGTACCTGTAAAATCGTTTGTCAGATAATAGTATATCGCTTAATTCATCGCTAATTGCTTGTTTTTGCACTTGTTTTAGAATAAGCTCTTGCTCATATACAGTTCTATCATAATATTGATATTCTCTTAAAAAATCACTGTAAGATCCTATTGATACAAAATACTGTAGATCTCCTTCTACAAATTTCATATAGAAATTAGGAGTGTTAAAATCGAAAGAGCCAAAGTTGTACACAACATCCATTCCTCTGCTAGGATCACTTACTCTAATAGCAGTATGACCAAAAACAGAATATAACTCTTCACCTGCTTCGCAGGTAAGTAACGTTATTTTTGCTTTTTCAGATAGTGGTATCTGAGCATAAATTTTAGGAGAAATAAAAAGAGATAAAAGTAAAACGAATACAATAGTAAGGCTTCGCATTGTAGCTTGGATTTTATCGTATAAAGGTACCTAAATCTACTTTAAGAGAAAATATATTTGAATAAAGTGCGGCACTTTGATCACCAATATCAGTAAGGGCATAATCTACAGCTATACCTCTGTATTTAAAACCTACACCTATATTAGGTTGGAAAGTTAATTTATCTGAACCATCTAGTTGCTGAACATCTTGAAAGTTACCTACACCTGCTCTAAGAAATACAAGATCGATGTACCCAAACTCTAGACCAATTGCGGGGTCTACACTAACTACATCAGTAGATACAATATCATTAGTTCTTGCAAATCGCATATTTAGGTTTGCGGCAGCTAGTACACTATAGTCACGACGTATCATGAATTTTTTAGCAAAGCCAAGCTGTGCTTTTGGTAGTGTTATCTCAGTAGTTTCAGGAAGTTCTTGATTTTCTCCAGGTACAGCGTCACGAACAGTAGCATATTCCTCTTCATCAATATTCCAAACATTATAAGTTGTAGTAATATCACGAAGCATTAATCCTACTTTCCAGTTGTTCTTAGTTTCATATTGTATACCAATATCAAAACCAAAACCCCATGAACTTGCAAAGTCTCCAATTACCCTTCTTATAACTTTAGCATTTACACCATAGTTTAAACCGTCTAGCGGAAGTGAACGAGCATAAGATAATGTAACGCCATAATCGGCAGCAGAGAATAGGCTTATTCTATTGTAATCGATGTTTCCTTCGCTGTCGATAAGCTGTGTAGTGTTTAAGATGTCATCTACACCAAAACGGATTAATGATATACCAAAAGCCGATCGGCTATCTATAGGGGTTGCATAAGCGATATAGTCATATTGTGCAATGTTAGCAAAATAACTAGCATGCATTAGTGCAACCTGTTTGTCTTTTACTTGCAAAAGGCCGGCAGGATTCCAATATCCTGAATTCACATCGGCTGTTTGTGCGGTTACGGCATTACTCATTCCTAATGCAGCGGCATCTACACCAATATTCATAAATTCGTTAGAGTACTTTCTAACCGACTGGCTATAAGTACAAACAGATATAAGAAGCGATAAAATTAAGAGTAACTTTCTCAATACGGTAAATTTGTGCAAATATTACATAAAAATCTCAATTACTAAACTCTATTTCAATTAACTTATTGTATTAACTTTGTATATAAAAATCCACAAACTATGCCAATTAGTAAATATGTTCCTAATTTCATTACGCTGCTTAATCTTTCCTCAGGATTAATAGCTCTTATTTATGCTTTTGATAATAATTTAAAAATGGCATTTTTATGGGTATGTCTAGGGATATTTTTTGATTTTTGGGATGGTTTTTTTGCACGTATTTTAAAGGCTCAAAGTGAAGTAGGTTTGCAGCTTGATTCTTTAGCCGATATGGTAACTAGCGGAGTAGTACCAGGTTTAGTAATGTATAAGATGTTTGAGAACATATATAGCTTGACGGGTACAGATGTTCCTGATGATTTTTATTCTAATTTTATACCTTACATAGGTTTTATAATAACGCTTGCATCTTGCTATAGATTAGCAAAGTTTAATGTAGATACAAGACAAATAGATTCATTTATAGGGCTACCCACACCAGCTAATACTTTGTTTATAATGAGTATCCCTATGATATTGAGTCAATCATCAGGAGATGATTTTATATTTAATATTTTGAGTAACCCTTATGTTTTAATGGGGATTACATTACTAAGTGCTTTTATGTTGAATGCAGAGATCCCTCTTTTTTCATTAAAAATAAAGCAGTTAAATTTTAAAGAAAATAAACTTCAAATATTCTTTTTATTATACTCCGTATTACTGTTAGTTTTCTTGCAGTACTTGGGTATACCATTAATTATTCTGTCTTATGTAGTGCTTTCTATTTTTAATAATAAATTTCAGCAAAAGCAGTCATAAATAATGAAGCGTTCTGCACCTAAAAGTAGAAAGAAGAAAAAAGTTGTTGCTAAAAAAGCGTCAGCTAAACGACGATCGCGAAAGAAGAAAAAGAAAGCAGGTATTGGTAAGGTGCTTGTAAAGTATTTACTTCTGTTTTCTTTTTTTGCAACACTAGGAGCTGCGGGATATAAATACCGAAACGAAATTTTACATTACTTAAGTTTTAAAACGAATAAGTATGCTAGGGCTTTAACTAAAGAGGAGCGTGAGGCAGCTAATTTTCGTGTTTCTAAAGTGGTGGCACATCATAAGGATAAAGTTTTTGGTATTGATGTTTCTCATTATCAAGGTAAGATAAACTGGAGAAAGGTTAAAAATTCGAAACAAGAGTTTCCAATACATTTTGTATTTATACGGGCTACAGCAGGTTATAACAAGAAAGATTCACAATTTAAACGAAATTGGAGGAAGACTAAAAACAAAGGTTATTTGAGAGGGGCTTATCATTATTATAGACCTGATGAAAATTCGATAGCTCAAGCTGATAATTTTATTAAAACAGTAAAACTTAAAAAGGGAGATTTACCTCCTGTTTTAGATATAGAAAGAATACCTGATAGGCAGAGTATGAAAAACCTTAAAATAGGTTTACAACGATGGCTGGATAAGGTAGAGGAGCATTATGGTGTGAAGCCGATTCTTTATAGTGGACAGAGTTATTATACTGATTTTTTAAAAAAAGAATTTAAAGGGTATAAGCTTTGGATAGCTAGCTATAGTATTTTTGAAGAAGATATTAGGAGAGAGTGGCGATTTTGGCAATTTACTGATAGAGGAGAGGTAGAAGGGATAGAAGGGGATGTAGATGTAAATGTTCACAATGGAGATTTAAAAAGATTAAAAGAGTTGCTTAAAAAATAATTATGGTAAAAAATAAGGTTTTAGAAATTGTAATAATATGTTTATTGTGGGTAAGTGTTATACTATCTTTTGTTCTTATTTTAGATTATGATATACAATTTGCGGTAGGGATTTTAGGATTGTTAATTGTTTCTTTAACCCTTAAGAAATATTATAAACTGAGTATACAGTTGCTATTATTACTTCTTTTACTATCAGTATTCGAGATAGTAAAGTTTTCGATTGCTTTTGGAGTTAAATTTGGTAGCGTCAATTTAATTTCAATGTTCTTGTTGGGGATGATAATTGTAAAACGACTTGATGTGATACGTGCTGTAATGAGATCATCTTCAATTGAGAGGGGTAATAATGAAAAAGAGAGAAGGAGAAGCTCCGTTGAGTTTTTTAAAAGGCAATTTTCTAACCTGTCGGTTCAAAAATTAGAAGGAAAGCTTAGAGATGATGATTTGGTAGAAGAAGCAAAACAGGCTGTTGAACTATTGTTAAATGAAAAGAAAGATTAAAACGAAAAGAGCCGTATTTTAAAATACGGCTCTTTTTTTTATTTAAAAATTTTCCTGATCAGGTACAGCTCTCTCATCTACGTGTTGCTGAAAGTCAAGTTTCTTTTTACGTAATTCGAAGTTTTGTCCTAAATATACTTTACGTACCATTTCATCTTGTACTAGTTCTTCTGGCATACCAGCTTTAAGAATACCTCCTTCAAACATAAGGTAAGTTTTATCGGTAATAGCAAGGGTTTCCTGTACGTTATGGTCGGTAATAAGTATACCGATGTTTTTGTCTTTTAGTTGTGCTACAATACGTTGTATGTCCTCTACGGCAACAGGGTCTACCCCTGCAAAAGGTTCATCAAGCAAAATAAACTTAGGGTCGGTAGCAAGAGCACGAGCAATCTCGGTACGCCTACGTTCTCCACCAGATAGTAAATCACCTCTATTGGTACGAATGTGCTGTAATGAAAACTCGTCAATAAGTGATTCCATTTTTGCAACCTGTTCTTTTTTAGAAAGATTAGTAAGTTGTAATACACTTAGTATGTTGTCTTCGATACTTAACTTTCTAAAAACAGATGCTTCTTGAGCAAGATATCCAATACCGTGTTGAGCACGTTTGTACATCGGGAAATCAGTTATTTCCATGTCGTCAAGATAAATATTACCGCTGTTAGGCTTTACTAGCCCTACTATCATGTAGAAGGATGTTGTTTTACCAGCTCCGTTAGGGCCAAGCAGTCCTACAATTTCACCTTGTTTTACTTCTACCGAAATACCTTTTACAACACTTCTACCTTTATAAGTCTTTACTAAACTATCTGCTCTTAAAATCATACTGTATTGTTTATGCCTCTTCCTATATTGTTGTTTTCTTCTAGTACCTCCCAATATTCATAGGCACGTCTTAGGTGTGGTATTACAATAGTACCACCCACAAGTGTAGCGATACTTAAAGCTTCCATAATCTGTTCTTTACTAAGTCCTGATTTATGAGACGATTCTAAATGATACTTTACACAATCATCACATCGTAACACTGTTGAGGCTACAAGACCTAGTAATTCTTTTGTTTTTACATCAAGCGTACCTTCTGCAAAAGCATTGGTGTCAAGGTTAAAGATACGTTTAATTATCTTATTGTTATCTGCCAGAAGCTTTTCATTCATTTCCTGACGGTAGTCGTTAAACTCTTCTACTGCATTACTCATAGTCTATATTGTTTTAACTTTTCTCTCCATTCTTGCTGCAATAAGTATGCTAATTTCATATAAAATAGCTAGTGGTATAGTAACAATTACTTGGCTTACTACATCTGGTGGTGTTACAACAGCCGCTAGTAATAGCATAATCACATAAGCATAACGTCTGTAACTTCGTAAAGAATCAGAGTTAACTAGACCTACTTTAGAAAGGAAATACATTAGTATTGGTAACTCAAAAATCAAACCACAAGATATGGCTGTAGTTTTTATGATTCTAAGGTACGATTGCAAGTCAATATCATTTTTTACAACTTCACTTATTTGATAATTACTTAAAAAGTTAAGTGATAGCGGTGTGATAATATAATAGCCAAACAATATACCTACAAAGAAAAGTAATGATGTCGAGAAAAGAAATGCGAGTGCATATTTACGCTCCTTGTCATAGAGGGCAGGCCTTATAAACTTCCAGAACTCCCAAATTATGATAGGAAAACCAAGTATAAACCCAGCAGTTATGGCAGTCCATATATCGGTAGAGAATTGCCCGTCCATAGTACGACTTTGTATCTCAAGTGGTAACTGATCCATACAAAAGCTTTTGTCAAGATCATACTTGTTAGCTAAGTCGCAAAAAAACTCATAAGTAATAAAATCACCACTTATTGGAGCAAAAATAATTTCATTAAAAATAAAGCTACTAAATATAAAGGCGATACTTCCGCAAGCTATAATTGCTATTGTACTTCTAACTAATAACCAACGTAACTCTTCTAAGTGATCCAGAAAAGACATTTCTCCGGGGTTCTTCTTCTCTTTTTTTGCCATTTTATAGTATTCCTTCTTTTAATATGTCATGTAGGTGCAATATACCTTTATATATACCATCATCAGCAACAACAAGCTGTGTAATTGCAAAATTCTCCATAGTATTAAGAGCATCTGTTGCCATTACAGTTGTATTTATTGTTTTTGGGCTTTTAGTCATAATATCTGCGGCAGTAACACCAGCAATATTATCTCTGTTGTTTAACATTCGTCTGATGTCACCATCGGTAATTATACCTACAATTTCATTATTATCTATAACAGCAGTAACACCAAGTCTTTTCTCAGATATTTCTACAATAGCTTTCTTGATACTGCAATCAGGGCTTACTTGTGGTTTGTGTGTTGTGTCTAGCATATCGCCAACGCGTAGTAGTAATTTTTTGCCTAATGCACCACCAGGGTGATATAGTGCAAAGTCTTCACTTTTAAATTCTCTTAGCTCCATAAGGCATACAGCTAAAGCATCACCTAATACTAATTGTGCAGTAGTACTATTAGTAGGAGCAAGGTTGTTAGGGCAAGATTCTTCTTCTACATGAGCATGTAGTACATAATCAGATTCTTTTCCTAAAAAAGACTCTTTATTAGCAGTCATGCCTATTAAAGTATTGCCGTATCTTTTTAATAAAGGAGCAAGTACTTTTATCTCGGGGCTATTTCCACTCTTAGAGATACAAATGATAGCATCTCCAGGTTGTATCATACCTAAATCTCCGTGTATAGCTTCAGATGCGTGTAAGAAAATAGCTGGTGTGCCAGTAGAGTTAAGTGTAGCAACAATTTTAGAAGCTATAATGGCACTTTTGCCTATTCCGGTAACAACAACGCGACCTTTATTGTTATAAATAATTTCTGTAGTCTTAACAAAATCGTTGTCTATAAGCTGTGCAAGTCGGGCAATGCTCTCACTTTCAGAAAGTATTGTTTTTTTGGCCGAAGCCAGTATAGTATCTGTATTTATCAAACTTTGTAAGTGTTTTAAAAGTTGTGCGTATTAAAGATTTTTGTATCTTTAGGTTCTGCAAATTTATGTAATTTACTATTAATAAATAATGAAATCAACCGAAATTGACTTACATAAAGAGTTAAAAAAGTATTTTGGTTTTAACAAGTTTAAAGGCTTACAAGAAGGAGTTGTTACGAGTATAATTTCGGGACAGAACACTTTTGTTATAATGCCTACAGGTGGAGGTAAATCATTGTGTTATCAATTACCTGCACTTGTACTAAATGGTACGGCCATTGTAGTTTCACCTCTTATAGCACTTATGAAGAATCAGGTAGACGCCATTCGTAGCCTTTCTTCAGAGGCTGGAGTAGCCCATGTACTTAATTCGTCGCTTACCAAGACTGAAATTAATCAGGTTAAAACTGATATAACATCAGGGCTTACTAAGCTTTTGTATGTTGCCCCAGAGTCACTTACCAAAGAAGAGTATGTCAGTTTCCTTAAAGGAGTTGAAATTTCTTTTGTAGCAATTGATGAGGCACACTGTATTTCAGAGTGGGGACACGATTTTCGTCCAGAGTATAGAAACCTTCGTAATATTATAAGACAGTTAGGAGATGTACCTATTATAGGGCTTACTGCTACTGCAACCCCAAAAGTTCAAGAAGATATCTTGAAAAACTTAGAGATGTCGAATGCTAAAACATTTAAGGCATCATTTAATAGGGCTAACTTATATTATGAGGTAAGACCAAAGACCAAAAACGTAGAGTCAGATATTATTCGTTTTATCAGACAACACAAAGATAAGTCAGGTGTAATATATTGTTTGAGTCGAAAAAAAGTAGAAGAAATCGCACAAGTGCTTCAAGTTAATGGTGTTAGTGCTGTTCCGTATCATGCTGGATTAGATGCTAAAACTCGTGCTAAACATCAAGACATGTTCCTTATGGAAGATGTAGATGTTGTAGTGGCTACCATTGCTTTTGGTATGGGGATAGATAAACCAGATGTTCGATTTGTAATTCACCATGATATACCAAAATCACTAGAAAGTTATTACCAAGAAACAGGTAGAGCTGGTCGTGATGGTGGTGAAGGGCATTGTTTAGCTTATTACGCTTATAAAGATATAGAGAAGCTTGAAAAGTTTATGTCAGGTAAACCTATAGCTGAACAAGAGATAGGTTATGCGTTGTTGCAGGAAGTTGTAGCTTATGCAGAGACTTCTATGTCACGACGTAAATTTTTACTTCATTATTTTGGAGAAGAATTTGATAGTGAGACAGGAGAAGGGGCTGATATGGATGATAACGTTCGTAACCCGAAAAATAAAGTTGAAGCAAAAGATCAGGTTGTTGTGTTGTTACAAACAATTAAGGACACTCGACAATTATATAAATCTAAAGAAATTGTATTTACTCTTACAGGGAAAACAAATGCAGTAATAAAATCACACCGTACTGATGTTCAGCCATTTTTTGGGAAAGGTAAAGCTTTTGATGAGAAATATTGGATGGCCTTAATAAGGCAAACATTAGTAGCGGGATATTTATCTAAAGATATTGAATCATACGGTGTTGTAAAAGTGACTTCAAGAGGAGAAGCTTTTATGAAAAACCCAGAATCATTCATGATGAGTGGAGATCATGAGTATAGTGAAAGTAATGATGCTGCCATTGTAACAGCATCTAAATCTACCGGAACGGCTGATGAAGTTTTAACAGGTATGTTGAAAGACTTGCGTAAAAAAGTAGCTAAAAAACTAGGTGTACCTCCATTTGTTGTATTTCAAGATCCATCGTTAGAGGATATGGCACTTAAATATCCTGTGACTGTCGAAGAATTAGGTGGTGTACACGGTGTTGGTGAAAATAAAGCTAAAAAGTACGGTAAAGAATTTGCTGCACTTATAGCGAATTATGTGAAGGAAAATGATATTATGCGACCTGATGATCTTGTAGTAAAATCTACAGGGGCGAATTCAGGGCTAAAGCTTTATGTTATTCAAAATATTGACAGAAAGTTATCGCTTAATGATATTTCGAAAGCAAAAGGTCTTGATATGGAAGGTTTGCTTAGAGAAATGGAGCAAATAGTATATTCTGGTACACGTCTTAATATTAAATATTGGATAGATGAAATACTAGATGAAGATCAGCAAGAAGAAATTCAAGATTACTTTATGGAGTCAGAATCTGATAGTATAACAGATGCCCTTGAAGAATTTGATGGTGATTATGATACTGAAGAACTACGATTAATGCGTATTAAATTTATTAGCGAAGTAGCTAATTAAGGATACAATTTTAATAAAAAAGCCTCTAATAATTTATTAGAGGCTTTTTTATGTTTAACATTTTCATAATATACTATTTTCATGATCTTGTAGTTGTAATAGTACAAACAATTAAAAAATTATATTATGACAGAAGTAGTAAGTATAAGTGCTTTAAGAAGTACTTTGCCTAATGATCCTACTCAAACAGGAGAAGTAGTTTACGTTAAATACCATACCTACCCTTGGGATATGGGGGGAGGAATGTTTATGTGGAGGAATGATAATCCAGCATTAATGGATATTTCTTCTTATTATAGTAATGATAATGATGGTACTTTAATACATGTGTTAGAAGAAAATCCGCAGAACCCAAACGGTCCAAAAATTATAAATCAACAAGGTAGGTGGGTTAGACAATACAGTGATTATATAAACCTTGCATATTTTGGAGGATGTAAAGATCAATATGCAACTGAAGCACTACAAGCTGCGATAGATTTTGCATGGTATAATGTAACAGATAAAAACACCCCTCCCACAAGGGGGGCGGCAGTTCTTATACCAGGTGGTGGATATATAATTAATGAGATTACTTTAAGGTATGGTGTAAAATTGATGGGACATTCTATTGATAGACCTGTAATAACAGCGGCAATTCCGGGTGATCCAGGTTATGATTTCGGAACAGGGTATTTGTTTAATATTCCAGAAGGTGTTGTACAGATTGAGATTTCTAATTTAAATATAACAGGGAATCGTAGTACCAATACGGATGAAATATATTCTGAAAAAGGCGTTTTTCATTTTAAAGCACAACCTGAGAATAATGATGTTAATACTCAAGCAGGTTTATGGCAGTCAAAGTTTAGTAATATTAAGATAACTGGTTTTAATGGTACAGCTATTTACTCTGAAGGTGGAGCAAATCAATATTTACAACCTAATCAGTTTATTATATTTGAATTAATTCATATAGAGTTGAGTAATCATGCTCGCCCAGATAGTTCTGCTTTGAAAATGACGGGGCAAAATGGACAGATAACTTTTATAAACGCAAGTTTTAATGGATATCATAACAATAAAGGAGAATATCATGTTGGCCATGTTGTTGATATAGGTCCTTTTAATTCAGGTAACGAGGGGAATATATTCCCTAGTACTGTATCATTTATAAATTCAACTTTTCAAGAAGCAGATTATGGAGTTGTAATACGTGAAGCGGATAACATTACTTTCGATAATTGTTGGTTTGAGCGACTTGGTGTGTCTATACATGTAAATGGTATAAAAAAGGAATGTAGTAGTATAAATGTTCTTAATAGTAGATTTCTAGATGCTTCGGGTTATGGAGGTGCCCCAGCAAGTTCTCCTAATTTATATGATAAAGGTGTTTGTATACATGCGATAAATACAAGAATGACAATTGCGAATAATTATGCGGCAGTTAGTAGGCTTGATGATGAAAGAATATTAACAGATTATTTTATAATTAATGAGGGTAAGACAGTTACTGATAAGAAAGGGAATGAAATAAAATTATTAGTTCCCGGATTAGAGGTTTATGGAAATAGTTTTCAAGACTCTTCAAAACTTAATAGAAATTTTGGAATAGCTTTAGTAGTAACTTCAGTTGTTGATAAATCTGTAGAGTGTAAGTACAACAAGTTTTTACTAGTAAATAGCCCTAATAACCCTGAGATAAACATAGTAAACATTAATTCTAGTTTAGTGGAAAGTGAGATTCTTACGTTAAGAGCTAGTGGAGGTAGTATTACGTTTAATAATGAAGGAAATATTTATTTAACAAATAGAGCAAGTCTTACTTTGCAGGAAGGTCAGGTAGCAACTTTTACTAAAATTGGTTCAGATGGTATCTTGAATCAACAATATAAATATCAATTAACATCATTAGTTACCGATACAACACCGTAAAACTATATTCTAAAAAACAAAAGACCTCTAATAATATTATTAGAGGTCTTTTGTTTTTTTAATATGCTACTCTTCAAATAATTCTCCTCTGTGTGGTTTAAGTGCATCACGAACAGGTATCATGAATTCATCAGTTACTACCATCCATGCAATAGTGTGTATATCGTTTATGGTATCGAAACCTGTAATATTTAATGGTAGTTTTTCAATTTCGATATATTCTTTTAGGTGAATTTCGTGATGTTCAGCAGTTTTTGCAGCAGCAGGACCACGAAAGTCCCATATAAGTTTAATTTTTCTCATTAGTGGGCTTAAAAGTTATAAAGCTGTAAAGTTATAAACTTTGTCATCAAAATAAATATCTTTGGGAAAAAGACATTACGTTATGAAATATATCCTTTACTCAATTCTATTAACCACATCAATATCTTTTTCGCAAGAACTTACAAAGGAGCGCGCTAACGGCTTAGCTGGGTTACCCTTAAAATGTTTACAACAAGAGTACCCAAATAAACTAAGTCAACTATTAGCAGACGAAACAGAAATAGCGAACCCTAAAACATTACACCCTGCTTTTTATGGATGTTTTGACTGGCATTCATCAGTACATGGGCATTGGAGTTTAGTTTATTTATTAAAACATTTTCCAGATCTAGATAAAAGAGAGGAAGTGATTAATAAACTAAAGATTAATCTTTCTAAAGAGAATATAGCACAAGAGATAGCTTACTTGAGTAAAAAACACAATAAGTCGTATGAGCGTACTTATGGTTGGGCTTGGTTGTTAAAGTTACAATTAGAACTAGATACTTATAATAAACCCTTTGCTAAAGAATTAGCTAATAACCTACGACCATTAAGTGATTTGATAGCGGAACGTTATATAGAGTTTTTGCCAAAACTTAATTATGCCTTGCGTGTAGGGACACATTCTAATACGGCTTTCGGGATGTCATTTGCGTGGGACTATGCGTTGTATTCAGGGAATATACCTTTACAAACAAGTATCAGGGTAAATGCATTACGACTATTTAAAGATGATTCGGATTGTCCTTTTGAATGGGAGCCTAGTGGAACTGATTTCTTATCACCATGTATGGAAGAGGTGGGTATTATGCAACGTATATTACCTAAACTAGATTTTATAAAATGGATTAGAAATTTTGCACCATCACTATTTAATAAAAGTTATACTGTAGAAGTTGGTAAGGTGTCAGATAGAAGTGATGGGCATCTTGTACACCTTGATGGTCTTAACTTTAGTAGAGCTTGGAACTTTTATCGTTTAGCGAAATTTTACCCTAAGCGTTTAGGTCACCTAAAACCATTAGCCGATAAGCACTTTAAGCACTCATTACCTGCTATAGTAGATGGTAATTATGCAGGAGAACATTGGTTAGCTTCGTTTGCTTTACACGCTTTTGAGGAGAAAGGTAAATAAAATTGACTATTATATTTTAAGTAACATTTTGTTTTACTTCTTACTATGAGAAAAAATGTATTAATTTTGCCTCATGCCAAGAGAATTACAAATACAGGTTGCCCCAGAGGTAGCAGTACAAATGCCTTTACTTACTAGCTATGTGGCAAAACTCATGCAGGTAAAACCTGATGAGATAAACCATATAGCTATAATTAAGCGTTCTATAGATGCACGTCAAAGAACGGTAAAGATAAACCTTAAGGTTGCTGTGTATTATAATGAAGAATATACCGAAACTACGATTCCGTTACCAGACTATAAAGATGTAAGTAATAGTAAAGAGGTTATTGTTATTGGTGCAGGTCCTGCGGGGTTATTTGCAGCTTTACAGTTAATAGAGCTAGGACTTAAACCTATAGTTTTAGAAAGAGGTAAAGATGTGCAAGAGCGTCGTCGTGATTTAAAGGCTATAAATCTAGACCATATAGTGGGAGAAGATTCTAACTATTGCTATGGTGAAGGTGGGGCAGGAACATATTCTGACGGTAAACTATACACGCGTTCTAAAAAACGTGGTGATGTAGATAGAATATTGCGACTTTTTGTTGCTTTTGGAGCGTCAACTGATATATTAGTAGAAGCGCATCCGCATATTGGTACAAATAAGCTCCCGAAGATTATTAAAGCAATGCGCGAAAAAATAATTGAATATGGAGGAGAGGTTTTGTTTAATACTCGCGTTACTGACATTTTGGTTAAGAGTAGTGTAGTAGAGGGGGTAGTTACTCAAAATAATGATACTATAAAAGCCGATAAAGTAATTCTGGCTACAGGGCATTCGGCTCGCGATATTTTCGAATTATTAGATAGGAAAAAGATATATATAGAGGCTAAGCCTTTTGCACTAGGTGTTCGAGCAGAACATCCGCAAAGCCTTATAGATAGCATTCAGTATAGTTGTGACGCAACTACCGGTAGAGGTGATTATTTACCACCATCGCCTTACGCTATAGTAAAGCAAGTAGCAGGTAGAGGTATGTACTCTTTTTGTATGTGTCCAGGAGGTGTTATAGCACCTTGTGCTACAAGCGCAGGTGAAGTAGTAACCAATGGTTGGTCGCCATCAAAACGCGATCAAGAAACGGCAAACTCAGGTATTGTTGTGGAGCTTAAGCTTGAAGATTTTAAACCTTTTGAAAAATTCGGTGCATTAGCAGGTATGGAATTTCAGAAAGCGATTGAGCAAAAAGCATTTCTTTTAGCAGGCGAAACACAACGTGTACCTGCACAACGTATGGTAGATTTTACACAAAGTAAAGTATCTACCGATATTCCAAAAACATCTTATCTCCCAGGAACTACCTCGGTAGAGTTAGGACAAGTGTTTCCTAATTTTATTACTCAAACATTACGTGAAGGTTTTGTTGCATTTGGTAAATCGATGAAAGGTTATCTTACTAACGATGCTATATTGCACGCGCCAGAATCGAGAACCTCTTCACCTGTACGTATTCCTCGCGATCGCGATACATTAGAACACGTACAAATAAAAGGCTTGTACCCTTGTGGTGAGGGTGCTGGTTATGCAGGGGGTATTATTTCGGCAGCTATAGATGGCGAAAAGTGTGCTTTAAAATGCGTGTAAATTAGTCGACAAGATGGTCGATACTGTTATAAACAAGTTCTGTATTATTACCATCTTTTTCAACTGTAAATTTTAACCCCTCTAGTTCAGTATTGTGATACCCTTTCGCTTTTACTTGTAATAAATGTTCGATAGTAGTATTGGTGTCTTTTACAAGTAACGATGCTATAGCACAAATACTATCTCCTTGGATGGCAACGTTTAAATATCGTTTTTCATCCTTTTCTTCATACCCTTCTACAGTATATACGAAATCTTCCTGTTGAGGTATTACTTGCTTTGCTAATTCATCTTTGTATACTTGCTCATTTGGTTGATTATTATCAAAAATTGCATTGGTGTTATTGCACTCAACCGATTGACAGGATTGAAGTGCAAATAATACAGTGACAGGTAATATAAAGCGTAGTTTCTTCATGAAAATAAATTTGATTGTTGATTTAGATAGTATGATAACTATACAAGTCGTTTTTTATTTCTGAACTTTCAAAATTTTTGAACGATTATTAACAGAAGTTCAACATAGTGTTGCCTGATAAATAGATAAATTTGTTAAACAAAACAATCATATTATGGCGGCAGAAAATATAAAATCACCTACAAAACAAGATATTATAACAAAGTATACCGACTATTGCCTTATTAATGGAAAGCGACCAGCTACGGTATATAAGTTTGCAAAAGACAATGATTTTGAAGAGGCTGATTTTTACAAATTCTTTAGTTCTTTCGAGGTATTAGAACACCAATATTTTACTGAAATATTTACTTATACATTAGAAATGCTAGAGCAATCTCCTGCTTATGCAGAGTATGATGGTACACAAAAATTATCTGCTTTCTATTTTACCTTCTTTGAGATGGCAACGGCAAACCGTAGCTTTATAATGTACCTTATGGGAGATGGTAATTCTTCTCTCCGTAATTTATTAAAATTAAAAGAGCTTAGAAAAGTATTTACAACTTATGCTGTTGAGGTACTCGATAAGCCTTTAACAGTAGAGAACGAAAAAGCTGATAAAGCTCAAGATAAAGCAATGCGAGAAGCAGCATGGTTGCAATTTATATCAGTATTTAAATTCTGGATGACTGATACTTCTCCAAGTTTTGAAAAGACGGATATATTGATAGAGAAATCAGTACAAGTATCGTCAGAACTGTTGTATAACACCCCGTTACAAAGCTTATTTGACTTGGGTAAGTTTTTATGGAAAGAAAAATTTACAGTTTAAGTTATGAAAAAGTTAGATTCAATACCCGTAAATAAAATAGATAGAGTTAGTAAGTTAGTAACCACAGGTGTAAAAGTGGGAGGTAATTATTTAAAGTATTATGGAAAAAAAATAGTAGATCCACAACTTACAAAAGAAGAACTTCATGAAGACAATGCAACAGATATTTATGATGGACTTAAGGAGTTGAAAGGGAGTGCGCTTAAAGTAGCACAAATGCTTAGTATGGAGAAAAACTTACTACCACAAAGTTATGTAGAGAAGTTTTCATTAAGCCAGTTTTCTGTACCACCACTTTCGACACCATTAGTAATAAAAACATTCAAAAAGTATTTTGGTCAAGAACCACATGTACTGTTTGATGAATTTTCTGCAGAATCGGTTAATGCTGCTAGTATTGGGCAAGTACATAAAGCTAAAAAAGGAGCTAAAAACTTAGCCGTAAAAATACAATACCCTGGAGTAAGAGAAAGTATTGGTAGCGATATTGCAATGGTAAAACCTATTGCTATTAGAATGTTTAATCTTCAAGGAACGTCAGATGAATACTTTCAAGAGGTGGAAGGGAAGTTGATAGAGGAAACAAATTATACACTGGAATTAGAGCAGAGTGAAACTGTGCGAAAATCGTGTAGTGTTATCGATAATTTGAAATTTCCAAAATATTACCCTGAATATTCTTGTGAGAAAATTATAACGATGGACTGGATGGAAGGGAAGCACCTTTCGGAATGGTGTAAAGAAGAACATTCGCAAGCAGAACGCAATAAGGTAGGGCAGGCGTTATATGATTTTTATATGTATCAGATACATGGTTTGAAAAAATTTCATGCTGATCCGCACCCAGGTAATTTTTTAATTGATGATGATTCAAACCTTATTGCCATAGATTTTGGTTGTATGAAACAAATTCCTGAAAGCTTTTATAAACCTTATTTCGAAATGATACACCCTGATGCGGTAGATGATGATGTTTTGTTTAGGCAAAAACTCATAGAGCTAGAGGTGTTAAAGGATAATGATACTCCAGAAGAGGAGACTTTCTTTTTTAACTTGTTTAAAGAGTTAATGACAATTTTTACAGAACCGTACAGGCATAAACATTTCGATTTTGGTAAACCTGATTTTAGTGATGCTATTGCAGCATTAAGTGAAAAGTTTACAAATGACAAGACGCTACGTAAAATGAATGGAAATAGAGGCTCTAAGCACTTTATATATGTAAATCGTACTTTCTTTGGTTTGTATAGCTTATTATTCGATTTGAAATCTCAAATAGATATTTATGCGCATGAGAAATATATTAAATAATAAAAAGAAATTTCCACGTTAAATTTAGATGTTTTTAAAGCCCATAATATTATGGGCTTTGCTTTTTTATAAGGTAAATGTTCTGTATATTTAAAAGTTATCTTTTTTAGAGGTATCAAGAGAAGATTGTATTCTGCTTTCCGCTAATAATTTCTTATTTTTGGAGGCTATTTGGATATTATGACAGAAGAAAAGGTAATATTGGTAAATGAGAATGATGAGCAGATAGGGCTTATGCCTAAAATGGAGGCTCATGAGAAAGCGTTATTGCATCGTGCATTTTCAGTTTTTATACTCAATTCTAAAAATGAGATAATGTTGCAACAGCGTGCAGCTCAAAAATATCATTCGCCATTATTATGGACAAATACTACGTGTAGCCATCAACGTGAAGGAGAAACAAACCTTGTTGCGGGTAACCGTAGACTGATGGAAGAAATGGGTATTCAAACTGAGTTGAAAGAGCTTTTTTCTTTTATATATAAAGCTCCTTTTGATAATGGATTAACAGAACATGAGCTTGATCATGTAATGATAGGGTATTATAACGATGAACCTAACATTAACAGAGATGAAGCTGAGAGCTGGAAATGGATGAGTATAGAAGCTGTAAAAGACGATATGAAAGCTAATCCTGACGTGTACACCGTTTGGTTTAAAATAATATTTGATGAATTTTATCATTATTTAGAAGAACATAAAAGTCCTTTAAACAGTTAATAATAATGTCCAAATTCAATTAAGTAGTACTATATGAGAGTAACCATAAGCAGAAAAGCCCATTTTAATGCTGCCCATCGTCTTTATCGACCTGATTGGACAGATGAGCGTAATGAGGCTGTTTTTGGTAAATGTAATAACCCAAATTTTCATGGCCATAACTATGATCTTGTTGTAAATGTAACAGGAGAAATAGATCAGGAAACAGGGTATGTAATGGATATAAAAATATTGAAAGATATTATTAAAGAAGAGGTAGAAAACCCTTTCGATCATAAAAATTTAAACTTAGATGTTCCTGAGTTTTCAGACTTAAACCCTACGGCAGAAAATATTGTAGTGGTAATATGGAATAAAATAAGGAAAAGAATCGATAGTGCTATGGACTTGGAGGTTGTGCTATATGAAACTCCAAGAAATTTTGTAACCTATAAAGGAGAATAGTATGGAGTTATATCCTTTAATTTTTGAGCCCATTTTAAAAGAAAGAATTTGGGGAGGTACTAAACTTAAAACAGACTTGGGTAAAAATATACCTAATGATATTACTGGGGAGAGTTGGGAATTATCTGACGTGCCTGGTGATATGAGTGTAGTAAAGAATGGCGCCTACGCAGGAAAACCACTTATAGAGTTACTTAAAGCACACCCAGAAGCTGTTTTAGGCGATAAAGTATATGACCGTTTTGGATTACATTTTCCATTATTGTTTAAGTTTCTAGACGCCCATAATGATCTTTCTATACAAGTGCATCCTAATGATGAGTTAGCAAAAAAACGTCACAACTCTTTTGGTAAAACAGAGATGTGGTATGTAATGCAAGCAGATGAAGGAGCAAAAATAATTGTAGGATTTAAAGAAGATTCGAGCCCA
Organism: Flavobacterium sp. MedPE-SWcel; assembly: GCA_001874325.1. Taxonomy (GTDB): domain Bacteria; phylum Bacteroidota; class Bacteroidia; order Flavobacteriales; family Flavobacteriaceae; genus Flavobacterium. The sequence goes on from MPCW01000004.1 coordinate 189,737, forward strand.
GAAGAATATTTGAAACACTTAGATGATAAAAACTTAATAGAGATATTAAATGAAGTAGAGGTAAATGAAGGTGATGTTTTCTTTCTAGAGACAGGAACAATACATGCTATTGGGGCAGGGATAGTAATTGCTGAGATACAACAAACAAGTGATATTACATATAGAATTTATGACTGGGATCGTGTAGATGCAAATGGTAATTCGAGAGAGTTACATGTAGAAAATGCACTCGATGCGATGAACTATAAAGTATCGAATACTAAAAAAGAATATACCTCAATACCTAATACAAGTAACGCAGTTGTAGATTGCCCTTACTTTACAACGAAATACCTTCCTTTAAAAGGAGAGATGGTAATAGAAAAAGAAGGGGATAGCTTTACAACTTATATTTGTACCGATGGTGAGTATACCGTAATTATAAATGATGTAGTGTATAACTTTAAAAAGGGAGATACAATACTAATACCTGCTGCCTTAAAACAGTACACTCTTTCTGGAGAAGCGACATTGTTAGAAATATATATAGCTTAATAGCTGTACTTGAGGGAATAATTGTAATTTTGCAACGAATTTTAATAAAATAAAGAAAATGGCAAGTATAAAAAACTTAAAGAAAGACATAAACTACGTACTAAGTGATATTATTGAAGCGGTTTATATTTGGGAGATGGCATCTGCTGGAAAACCAACAAAAGAATCAGATGCTTTAATAGATGAAGCTATCGCAGTTTTCGATAATCTTATCAAAAAAGTAAACCAAAAAGATGTAGAAAATAAAAAAGCACATTTTAAAATGGTGAACGAAGAATTCGAAACATCTGCTAAACAGCTTGTTGAGAAAATCAATACACTTTAGTAAAAAAAAGGCGTAAAAAGAGCGGTTTTTTCTTTGGAAAACTAATAATCGTCCTTATATTTGCGCCCGTATTGAGTCGCCGATGTAGCTCAGCTGGCTAGAGCAGCTGATTTGTAATCAGCAGGTCGTGGGTTCGAGTCCCTCCATCGGCTCTTTAATAAAAACGTTTCAGGAAACTGAAGCGTTTTTTGTTTTTAATATCATTTGTATTATTAAGTATAACCAAAAAGAGCCACTAAATTAGTGACTCTTTTTAGTTAAGATTGCACTGTACAGCAATTTTTTCTTTGAAAAACTAATAATCGTTCTTATATTTGCACCCGCATTGAGTCGCCGATGTAGCTCAGCTGGCTAGAGCAGCTGATTTGTAATCAGCAGGTCGTGGGTTCGAGTCCCTCCATCGGCTCTTTGATAAAAACGCTTCAGGAAATTGAAGCGTTTTTTGTTTTTAATATCATTTGTATTAATTATTAAGTATAACCAAAAAGAGCCACTAATTTAGTGGCTCTTTTTGGTTATACTTAAATGTGAATATATGCGAAGTGTATTTATTTAACGGAATTTGCTTCTTCCTCTTTTCTTTCAGAGATATACTTGGTTAACATCTCTCCATAATGTGATTTTGCTACCTCAGGGCTCATGCTATTCTGTATAGTGTCAAGATAGATAACATTAGCATCATGTATCTCTGATAAGGCTAAATAAGGACTTAATTCATATTTGGCATTAGTAACAGCATAGTTAGCTGTAAAAAGGTAGCGTCTCTTTATAAGGTGCTCCATTTGCGTGTTAATGCTATCTATTTGTATAGTGTTATTATCTTGAATTGCTTTTACATTTTTCTTAATAAGATCTAACTTATTATTTGTAAAGCGACTTTTCATTTTTAAGAAGTTTTCATACAGTTTATGATTTTCAGATCCTGTAATTTTAGCTTTGGCAAAAAAGTCATCATTAGTTGTTTCTATTGTCATGTCACCAGCTTCTGCAAAGAAAGGAAGGCTATTATCAATAGATTTAGTTTGTCCTCTATCTAAAAATAAATAAAGCATTTCTGGTGAGTCTAGTTTTAAGTGACTTTCAAAATTAGAATTTCCATTAATGATGATACTATCCATTATTACTAATGACGTATCGCTTACACGTTGTATGTATAGCTTACCTTGTTTTAAACCTTTAACAGTACCTGTTATATGCAGATTAGTGTCACCATGATCGGTTTTATTACAGGCAGTAAATAATAATAGGGCAGTAAATAGTGTGAGAACTCTTTTCATATTGTGTAAGCGTTATTTTAAAATCCCCGCAAAGTAATGAAATTTATAATTCTCTATAGTCATGCTTAATATTTAAAACAAAAAAAGCTGCCTAATGGCAGCCTTTTGTTTATTTTTTTAAAATGCGTTTAGCAATTTTAATATTATTTCGATTTATAAAATCTACAACAAGTACGCTAATACTAAAACGAGATCCATCATTGTCTATTCGATTGGCAAGAGGAATTATTTTCCTTTTAGTTTTTATTGTATCATTTTCGGTATGATTACCATATCCGTTTTTAAAATCATGTTCAGATGTTATATCGATGTTTGTTGAAGCAGTATGTGTTTCTTCTTTTGTATTAGCTATTGCTATTGTACTAAAAGCAAGCATAAATAATAATAATACATTCTTCATGATTAAGTAAGTTTTGTTAGTTATTGGTTTATAAAGTTGGCATTATTGCTAATACCTAGTTATAGTTTATTGCTTTATTTACATTGTAATGACATATATAAGTAGATTGAAACTTAATTTTGTTACAAACAAAAGCTAAATTTAACGTAATATACTAAAAATTAATTACTTTACTGTTTTAGTATCCACTCAGATATTTCATTTAAAACAGTTGGAGCTATAGTTTGCTTTATAGTACCATACTCTGATGGGGCACCTGTTTTACTCTCTTGAAATAAATGATTAAGCCCTGAAAACTGTTTAGTGGTTACTTTTTTATTACCACTTTTTTTAGCGGCTCTTTTTACGGCTTCTAAGTTTGCAACAGATGCAACTTGTAAATCATTATCGCCATTTAAAGCTAATATTGGGCATTGTGTTTGCTCTAGAGCAAGTGCAGGATTATAACGTATAAAGTTAACATACCAGTCAGAAGATAGTTCTATTACTTGTAGGTTAATGTATTGAGAAACTTCATTGTCAGGCAAACCTTTAGATATAAAAAGAGGTTTTAACTCAGTATTAAAAGTAGTGTATAGCTTCTCTTTCATTTCATCTTTATCTTGTACCTCTTTTATTATATCATATACTTTACGATTGATGTTACCGAGCTTTGTTAGTTCCTCTTCAGGCATACCATTAGCTTTACCTAAAAGATAGTTTTGAAGCATTAATAGTTCATCACCAGGTATTGCTGTACCTGCCATAAGTACTATAAAAGCAACATCATTATTTTTTGAAGCTACTATAGGTGCAATAGTACCACCTTCGCTATGACCTATAATTCCTATCTTCTTTTTATTAATTGATGGTAGTGATTGTAGGTAAGTAAAAGCAGCATTAGCATCTGTAGCAAAATCATCAGTGGTAGCACCTTTAAAATTACCTCCTGAGGCTGCAACCCCGCGATCGTCATAACGTAGTACAGCAATACCATTTTTAGTTAAATGATCGGTTAGTACTAAAAATGGTTTATGTCCCATTATTTCTTCATCACGGTTTTGAGGACCACTACCTGTTACTAATATTACAGCGGGGAATTTACCCTCTTTTTTAGGCATAGTAAGTGTTCCTGATAATGTAATACCTTCTTTTTCATTCCTAAAAGTTACATCTTCGCTATAGTAAGGATATGGTTTTTTAGGCTCTTGTGGTCTAGAGGCTTTTTCCTCTGATATAGGTTCACGTCCAAAATTTAAAGTCATAGGGGTATCACCTTGTGTAAAAGTACCAGTAAACCCATTATTTTCATAAGCACCTTTATAGTCTATTTTAGCTACTGCAACGGTAAACGCGAGGTTGTTATTACTATAGTTAATGTTATCTACAGGTATACCGTCAACCTTTTGGTCTGGACTATCCATAGTTGCTGTATACCCTTTCTCTGATTGTGTTATATTAAGAGTGATACGTAATTTTCCGCCAGGAAATTTAATCTGCCCATACCATGCTCCTGTAATGTCTTGAGCAAATAAGCCTGTAAAGACTAATAGTGTGAGTAATGTGATGATTTTTTTCATGATAACCGTTTTTTAATTGATGATTGATAAGATATATTTAGAAAGCCCTTCTGCAAATAATATTGCGACTCCAAATAGAGTTTTATGTGTTATAGTTTTAGCATTACTAGCCGTTTTAAACCCATTATAGAGTAGTGTTATAAACCAAACGAGTAGTGTAATTGATACTATAGATATTATAAGTAATATAACAATGGTTAGTGGATTCAATTGAATGTCGGCAGGATTTACACCAACAAATTCTTTAGACATAGTTGTTACACCTCCACCTATATTTATAAGTGATAGAAGATAAAGTGGCACTCGAGATACAATTACTACGGCGAGTATATCTATAATGCGTGTTTTTTTGTTAATGTATTTTCCTAGAATAAGGAATGGTATAAATAGTGATACTATGTTAACTCCATTATCTATAAAAGGTTGTTTAATGGCAATATTACTATGTGTATGAAAGTCAAGCACACCATCAAACCTACAGTTAAAAAAGTATCCTAAAAAGCAACCTATAGCTGTAAATAATATACCTGCTATAATGAGCTGAGTCTCGGTATATCTCTCGAAAGGGTTTAATAAAATACTTTTCATGACTGTTCTGGAGTTAATTGTTTTATCTTTTCTATAAGGTCGTCTAATTTATTGCGAACAGTAGGATAGCTTTTTCCTGTTTGTACAGCCATTTGTTTAAGGCTCCCACTAGAAATAAAGAATTGTAATATAAAATCTTGTTCCTCTGGTGTAAGACTAAGTAGTACAGGTAACGGGTAGTTACCTGAAACCTGAGTTTGGCACTCAGGGCAAGATAATTGAGAAACCTGTAACGAACTAGAACAGCTAGGGCAAGAAACAGGCAGTTTTGGTGTACTCATTTTATTAAATTGAATTACAAACTTAATAAAATTAAACTAAACTTTAATAAAATTTATTTTTTAATTGATTTTATGTCTAAAAATTAAAGCTCCCGATAAGGAGCTTTAATTAGAATTTCTTATTTATATAATATTTAGTATCAACATCATCATCTTCGATAGGACTAAATTTTTGAGGCTTAGGTTTTTTAGGCGCTACCTTTTTTTTCCATATCTCAAAGTAATCAGGAGCAATGTTTTTGCGCATAATCTCGGTTACTTCTTTTTTAGATAAACCAAATACCTTTTTAATCTCATCAAAAGGTTTTTTTTCTTCTTGAGCCAGTTTTATAACGCTATCAATGGCTTCTTTTTCGAGTGTTGCAGGGTTATTTTTTTTCATCAGATGAAAAATTTAATCAAGTATTATTTTGTTGGTTAAAGTTTGTTTAACCAATATTACTAAAAAAAATAATTGCTACTAAAAAAATAATATATTTTTTGAACTGTTTAATAAACAGTGAGATATGTACTGTTGTTTAATAATAAAGTCTGTTGAGATAGACACCTTAACAGACTTTATTATATTGTAAAATTTCATTAAAACAGTAATGTTATGCTTTTTTGCGGGTATTAATATTCATTACTACAATCGCGGTAATAATAAGAGCAATACCTAACCATTGTAATATTGTTACTTCTTCGTTTAAGATAACAAAGGCCATCATTACCGATACTGGTAACTCTAACGATGATACAATACTACCAAGACCTATTCCTGTACTAGGGAAACCAGCGTTCATTAATATAGGAGGTATAATTGTACCAAATAATGAAAGCACAATACCCCACTTCAAGAAAATATCTACATTAAAAGTACCTGTCCAAGTATAAACTGCAAAAGCAAATACTATAACCCCACCACCTAAAAGCATAAACAAGCTTCGTTGTGTAGATGATAAATGTACAGCAACCCTGTTTGATGTAAACATGGTAGTAGTAAAAGATGCCGCTGCAAGAATACCCCATGCAATTCCGCGCCAGTCAGGGAAGCTATCACTCTCTATTAAGTTAGTAGCTAAAGCAGTACCTATAAGTACAATTATTACTGCAATAATTTTCCGTGCAGAAGGCAGTTTTTTTGTTAAGATAGTTTCTAATACCACTCCCATCCATACCGATTGCATTAATAACACTATGCCTATAGATACAGGTATATATTTTACGGCTAAATAATAAAATATACTGGTAAACCCTAACGATGTACCAGCAAGCATAAGCATACTAATATCTTTGCCTTTTGCCTTAACTACATCTTCGTTATTACGTTTTTTTTGGAAAGCATTAATGATAAGCATACCTAGTATACCTAGTATAAATTGAGATGAGGTAACCTCAGCGGTAGTGTAGCCTTCGCCATAAGCTAGTTTTACAAATGTAGCTAGCATACCATAGCTTGTAGCACCAAGACCAACTAGAAAAACACCTTTAAGTATATTGTTTTGTGACATTGTTTTCAAATTTAAAAAGCGGGCAAAGATAGAGTAATAGATGTTATCTAGAAAGGAGGTAACTATTATTTAAGAAATTAATAGCATACTAAGTTAACTACTTTTCTAGTTATAGGTAATAGTGCATATAACTATTTTACTATGAGAATTACCATTCTACTATTATTATCCTTCTTGAGTTGTGCTGATGTTAATAAAAAAGAGGCTAAGAAAACATCAGAGAAAAGTTATTCAGCAAATCACAGAGAGGCATTGTCTTTTTGTAAGGAGAATAATTTTTGTGCCGATTATTATTTTCTGATAGATATGAGTGTGCACTCAGGTAAAAATCGTTTTTATATATATGATTTTAAGCAAAATAAAATTGTAGATAAAAAACTGGTTACACATGGTAGTTGCGATGTGTATGAATCTAATCCTACTAATTATAAGAAGGCAAAATTTAGCAATAGAGCCGAAAGTCATTGCTCCTCAAAGGGGAAATACAAAATAGGCGAGCGTGCTTATAGCTCATGGGGTATTCATGTAAAGTATTGGCTAGAAGGTCTTGAAGAAAGTAATAGTGATGCGCACGATAGAGTAGTGGTATTACATTCATGGGATGCTGTAAAAGATTACGAGGTATACCCTAATTATAGTCCTTTAAGTTGGGGGTGCCCTGCGGTGTCTAATAACTTCATGAAAAAGCTTGACGCAAAATTGAAAAAAACTACCAAACCTGTATTACTCTGGATAATAGAATAACTAGAAAATTCCCTTCACTCTATCGTTTGTAATTCCTATTTTTTCAGGATTAAAACAAAATTTATCATGTAGTAGTGATGCATATACACTTCTAAAATCAATTTGATGAATTAAATCACCATTAGCATCAAGATTAGATAGGTTAGGGTTAGAACCAATATTTCTTCCTTTATTTTTACCCCCAATAATAAACATAGGTGCGGCTGTACCATGATCTGTTCCATTACCATTATCTTGTACTCTACGGCCAAATTCAGAGAAAACAACAATAGTTACATCATTTAATTTTCCAGCGGCCTTTATGTCTTTATAAAATGCAGATACAGCATCATTTAAATCAGTAAGTCTGTTGTTGTGTTCATTTACTTGATTGCTATGTGTATCGAAACCACTTAGCGAGGTATAATAAACTTTAGAGTTAAGTCCACCTCTTATCAGTTTCGCTATCCATTGTAAGTTTTTCGAAAGTTTCGATTTTTTAGAGTAACTAATATTACTGTTACTAGCATTATCAGTCGCTTTTTTTAATTCTTTTGCGCCATCAACTACAGAACCTGCTATTTTTCGAACAAAGTCTAGTTGAGGATTTTTAGATAATTTTACATTAACAGGAGCTTTGTTTGCTTTCCTTAAAGCATTAGGATTCTGTATTGTTAAAGCATTAGGGATTTCCCCTTTTAAAGCAAGGTTGTCAATATTATCTATATTGATACCACCAACGGGATGATGTTCTTTATAATGATGATCTAGAAATCGGCCTAACCAACCATCGTTGCTATATTCGTTAGAAGCAGTAGCAGTTTGCCATATTTCTTGGCTACGAAAATGAGAACGATTAGGTTCAGGGTATCCTACGTTTTGTACTACAGTAAGGTCGCCTTTTTGTTGTATATCAGCAAAGCCTGATAGTGCAGGGTGAAAACCCATACCTCCCGAAGCATTAATAATTTTATTTTTAGCAATACCTATATTAGGTCGTAGTTTGTAGTACAATTCATCCTGATAGGGTATATAGGTATTAAGCCCATCATTACCACCAGATAGCTGAACAAAAACAATACAATTGTCTCCATGTCCATTTTCATGTTGTAATGCATAATTATATAAAAAATCAGGTACCATAAGTAAACCACTAGTGCATGTACCTGTAAGTTTAAAAAAGTTTCTTCTGTTCATAAAATGGTCTTTTTTAAATTAATTGAAATTCAGGTGTTTTAAGCATATAGTTAAAAAGTCGTATTACTGCTTTATTGGCATCTTTATCTTCAGCGTCAAAATCATGAGTAAGTATGGATTCTAGATTTTTTTGTGTTTCGATATCGACGTCAAATAATAATCGATTTTTTAGTTGATTTATTACCTGTAGATTATTGCCTTTATCCCATTTTACATTAATATCAAAAGTAGCAGCGTAAGGTTCATTGTCGTAACCTGTGTTTTTTAACATTCGTATGCTTACATTTTTACCGTTGCAATATAAATTAGCAAGTCGATTACGCTGTTGATATAATTGTGCGGTTAACCAATATGTACCACCATCCCATCCTTTAACGTTAGGTTGGTCAAATAAATCCATTCCTTGTTGCCTAATAAACAAAGCTGTTAGTTTGTTGTTTTGAGTTGTAATATTTAACTCTTCATGAAGCTGAAGTATATATGTTAACGGATCTTTTATTTTAGAACCCGCTGTAGGTTTATCAAACTCTTCAGTGAATATTTTTAACAATAATGGTTGTATTTCATAATCTTGCTCACGCAGATAATCGCCATAATAATGAACAAGCTCTTCAGATGGATTATCATAAATAAACCATTTAAGTAACTTGCGGGTTATAAAATAAGGTGCAGCTTTTTGTTTAAAAATAATATCTACCATATCATCACTTTTAAAAACTCCTTTTTCTCCAAAATAAGTAAAGGGGGTATTGTCTTGTAACGAAGGTCGATATCGCGTTTCATTGTCGCCTACAATAAGTCCTGCTAGCCCTCGTGCACCGTTTTTAATATCTTCTTCGGTATAGTTCCCTTCTCCTAAGGTAAAAAGCTCGAGTAGTTCTCTACTAAGGTTTTCGTTTAACCCTCGTTTAGTGTTTTTAGTATCGTCTAGATATACTATTATTGCGTTGGTGCGTAATGCTTGTTTAGTAAGTTCTCTAAAGTTTCCAAATGCATTTTCACGCAATAAATTATTATGGCTGTATATCCAATGATTAACTTTTACTTTTTTATAAGCAGCAACATAGTGGTTGTGCCAAAAGAGAGTCATTTTTTCTCTAAGCGGATAATCATCAGTAGCCATTTTATCTATCCACCATGATTTTAGAGTAAAGAGTATTTTTTTTTCTTTTTTAAGACGTTCTCTTATTTTAGCTCTATTACCTTTTACCGATTGTTTTACAGCTTTTATATCGGCTACTGTTTTTGGGGTGGTAGCTAAAATATGTGAAGGTACTATATTAGGCTTTGTAGTAAACGAATTTTTCAAGAACAGTTCTATTCCCTGGGCTTGAATACGATCAGCTTCTTTTCTACTAAAACCAAGCCGTAATGACCATAGTGTGTTTGTGTTCATAGCAATACTTATAAGTGGGGAGGGTATGTTTTAGACTTATAAAAACGAAAAAGATTTATTATAAGTATTATTACTTTGTTTTTTTATTGGCTTCGTCTATCAAATCGCTAAGGTGAATTTGTAAGGCGCGTACTGATATACTTATCTCCCAAAAAGATACTGCAAGTGATATTAGCATTAACAGTAAACTAAATCCAAACATATATATTGCCCACACTTGTATATCGAAAAAAAGTAACGTTAAGGAGAATACCGAGAAGAACAAACTAAGCACGCCATACATTTGCATGTGGCGAATAAGGGTAATGCGTAAGTTGAGATTTTTAATTTCGAGTAATATACTTTTAGTGTGCTTTTCTTCGTAATTCTTTTTTAACCCGCGTACTATACCTGCTATGGTAAGGAAACGATTAGTATATGCCAACAATATTAGTGATGTGGCAGAGAATAGTAAAGCAGGTGTTTCGAGAGAGAGCGTCATCAGTATTTTTTTGTATTGTAAATGTAAGCAGAAAATATAAAAAGCCTGTAGTGAAAACTACAGGCTTTTTTCGATTATATCCAACTCAATTAATTACTTAATCAACTCAAAGCTACGTTTTACAAAGGCAGTAAGTTCTTCACCTTTTAGTAAGTTTTGGCTTAGTTTAGCAAGGTCTAACGCTTGTTTTACTAATGCTTCTTTTTGTACTTTGTCTTCTGTTTTTAGTATGTTGCTTGTAAGCTCGTGGTTTGTGTTTACCACAAGGTTGTACATTTCTGGCATGTTACCCATACCAAACATACCACCGCCACCGCTTTGGTTCATTTCTTTCATACGGCGCATAAACTCAGGCTGTGTAACACGGAAAGGAGCTGCGTTGCTATCCATTGCCTCTAGCTGTACTGTGTAAGTCGCTTTTGGTACAATTTCTTCAAGCGTAGTTTTTAAAGCTTCTTTTTCCTCGTCGTTTAACTTAGAAATTTGCTCTTCGTCTTTCTTGATAAGATTATCTACATGGTCAGAGTCTACACGAACAAAAGTCAGGTTCTCGTTATCAGCCTCTAATTTTTGTATTAGGTGTGATATAATAGGAGAATCTAATAATAATACTTTATATCCTTTTTCTTGTGCTTCGGCAATATAACTATGTTGCTCATCTTTATTACCAGCATATAGTACTACTAGCTTACCATCTTTATCAGTTTGGTTATCAGCTAGTTTTTCTTTAAGCTCTTCTAGCGTAAAGTATTTGTTGTCTACCGTTGGGTAAAGTACAAATGCACCTGCTTTGTCATAGAATTTTGGTTCGCTAAGCATACCATATTCTAGTACGATTTTAATATCGTTCCATTTTGCTTCAAAGTCTTCACGGCTTTCAGTAAATAGAGATTTTAATTTATCAGCTACTTTACGTGTAATGTAGTTTGATATTTTCTTAACAGCACCATCTGCTTGTAGGTACGAACGTGATACGTTTAGTGGAATATCTGGACTATCAATAACACCACGTAGCATAGTTAAGAACTCAGGTACAATACCTTCTACATTATCTGTAACAAACACTTGGTTTTGGTACAGTTGTATTTTATCTTTCTGTACTTGTAGGTCAGATGAAAGTTTTGGGAAATATAAAATACCAGTTAAGTTAAACGGGTAGTCTACATTAAGGTGTATGTTGAATAATGGCTCTTCAAACTGCGTAGGGTATAACTCACGATAGAAGTTTTTGTAATCTTCATCTTCAAGTTCACTAGGCTGTTTTGTCCAAGCTGGGCTAGGGTTGTTAATAATGTTTTCAACCTCAACAGTTTCTTCTTTATAATCTTCAGGAGCATCCTCAGGCTTAGGTAACGTTTCTGTGCGTGTACCAAACTTGATAGCTACTGGCATAAACTTGTTGTACTTGTTTAACAACTCGTTAATACGTGACTCTTCTAAAAATTCAGTAGAGTCTTCAGCAACATGTAGTATAATTTCTGTACCACGCTCTGTCTTGTCAGATGCCTCTAGTGTAAATTCAGGACTACCATCACAAGCCCAGTGTACAGCAGGCTCATCTTTATGCGACTTAGTAATAATTTCTACTTTCTCTGCAACCATAAATGCAGAATAGAAACCAAGACCAAAGTGTCCTATAATTCCTGAATCTTTGGCAGAGTCTTTATATTTTTCTAAGAATTCCTCAGCACCAGAAAAAGCTACTTGGTTAATGTATTTTTCAACCTCTTCTCCTGTCATACCAAGACCTTGATCGATGATATGTATTTTTTTGCCCTCTTTATCAACTTTTACTTCAATAACAGGGTTGCCATATTCTACACTAGCTTCACCTATGTTAGTAAGGTGTTTTAGCTTTAGTGTAGCATCAGTGGCATTTGATACTAGCTCACGTAAAAAGATTTCGTGATCACTGTATAGAAATTTTTTGATTAATGGAAATATGTTTTCTACCGAAACATTAATTTTTCCTGATGCCATAGTATAAGTGTTTTTTATATTATTGTTTGCTGACAGTAGGTATTCAAATAAGATACCAACTAATTTGTTGTGACAAATTGACACTTTTTTAATAGCCTTGTCAAAAAAACAGAGAATGGGTTTTTGTTATACTTGTTAAAAACTCAGTTTAATATTACTATAAAGTAAGCTATATTCTTAGTAACTTTATTCGTTATAAATAACAGTACAAAAACAAAACAATTAATTCTTTACATCATGAAAAAAATCCTTTTTTTAAGTATGCTTGTAATCTTTATGGTTTCATGCGGATCTCTTGACCAAAAGTCACAATCAGGCCTAAAAGGTAATTGGGTTATATCTAACGTTTCTTATCCAGGGTCAGACTATATTAAAGTAAACTCTTTTGATATTGCTGATTCAAAGTGTTTTGTGGGTAGTGCTTGGCGTTTTATATCAAACAATAATAAGGGAGAAATGAATATTACTAAAGGAGGGTGTCCCGCTTTTAGTAGTCCAATTGTATGGACGGTTACTAAAGAAGGTAATTTTACATTAAAGATAACCGAAGGACAAAAGGCAAAAAAAGTGACACATGGTTATTATCTTAAAATGAGAAATCAATCCGAAAATTCTTTTCAGTTAGTAGATAATGTAAATGTAGGAGGGAATACGGTAGAGGTAATTTATCAGTTTCAAAAAATGTAAGGTTTAATAAAAATATAGATAAATAATAAAAGAAATACGACTATGAGAACAACAAAGGTTTATTTATTAGCACTTGCATTTGTAATGAGTATAGGTATAAGCTCGTGTGAGGCAATTAAAAATACAAATAATACACAGCGAGGTGCTGGTATTGGTGCTGCATCAGGAGCTGTAATAGGTGGAATTTTAGGTAATAACCTTGGTAAAGGAGGTAATACTGCTTTAGGAGCTATTATTGGTGGTGTAGTAGGTGGTGCCGTAGGTGGAGTTATTGGTAACAGAATGGATAAACAAGCACAACGAATAGAACAAACATTACCAGGTGCTGAGGTAGAAAGAGTAGGAGAAGGTATTAAACTTACACTAGGAGAAAACTCTGTTCGATTTGACACTAATAAATCAAGCCTTACAAGTACGGCTAAGAAGAATTTAGATAAGTTAGTAACTGTGTTTAACGAGTACCCTGATACAAATATTCAAATCTTTGGATATACTGATAGTACTGGTGCTGTAGATTACAATTTAAAGCTATCAGAAAAAAGAGCAGAGTCAGTAAAGATGTATTTATCGGGTAAAGGAATTAACTCTTCGAGATTTATAACAATAGGAAAAGGGATTGAAGATCCTGTAGCGAGTAATGAAACAGCTGCGGGTAGAAGTCAAAACAGACGTGTAGAGTTTGCAATTACAGCAAATGATAAAATGATACAAGATGCTCAAAGGGAAGCCAAAAACTAATCTAGGTTTCATATAATAAAAAAAAGAGGCTATCATATGATAGCCTCTTTTTTTTATTATATGAAAATTTATTATCTCCAATCAGATCCATTTTTATTTCGACCAAAGTAATATGTTATTCCAAAAGATGCATTAATAACTGTGCCTGTAAAAGCATTTCCAGAAGGTTTACCGTTAGGGTAAGTACCATCAAAGTTATAATGCTGAGTTACGTTAAGTATATAAGAAGCATCAAAGGTAAGCGCAAAACTATCGCTTAGGTAATATTGTGGAGTTATCCCTATTATAATATTACCAATGTTATCTGCATCTTGACCATTAATAGATTTTAGGGAAGAATATCCAAGCCCTGCATGAGCTAACATGTTAATATAACCATTCGTGTAATCAGGTAATGCAATAGTTCTTCCTAAGTTGTGTACAACTTGAAATGAGTATCTATTATAGTCAGTTCCAAGTTCAGGATTACTTCCTGTTCTAAATTTATCAGATCCAAAATCAAATTTAATACCCCAACTTTCGTCTAACATATAACGAAAACCAATTTCAAAGTGTGAGAACTGTGATATACCTGGATCGCCAGATACACCTAAACCATAGCCTGCTTCGAGGGAGTATTGATCAAATTTTCTTTGGGCATTAGCACAGATGGAAACTAATAATAGTAGTAGGGGTAACTTTTTAATCATAGGTCGTGTATTTTGTTTGAGACAAATATATTATTAACAGAAAATTAATACAATAAAAATTGCAAAAAAAAAACAGTATAATTGCTTGGTTTTTAAATTTGAAGACGAAATTTTCAAGAAAGAGGTGTAAAGTTTCCTTTGAAGTAAAGGGGTTAGAGGCTCTTTTGGTTAATGTGAGTTTTTTCATTCATTGATAAAAAAATATTTTTAAAGTTGTAAACTTATTGTTTTTTTGAGAAATGTGAATGTGTTATTTCGTGTTAATTGAATACTTTTGTTAAATAATTTGATAACTAGATGCTTGTAGTTAAAAATATATCTTTTGGTTATACCAAAGCTAGAGTTTTACATAACATAGACTTTTCGGTAAAAAAAGGGCAAAATATAGCCGTTATTGGAGAAAGTGGTTGTGGTAAGAGTACTTTACTTAAATTGATTTACGGATTATATGATCTTGATGAAGGAGAGGTGAAGTACAAAAATGAAACTATTTTGGGTCCAAAGTTTAATCTTGTTCCTGGGTCATTATATATGAAGTACTTAGCGCAAGATTTTGATTTAATGCCTTATATAACAGCTGCCGAAAATGTAGGTAAATATCTTTCTAATTTTTACCCTGAAGAGAAAAAAAGGCGTGTACAAGAATTACTAGAAATAGTTGAAATGGCAAATTTTGCTGATGTAAAAGCACAATACCTTAGCGGAGGACAACAACAACGTATTGCATTGGCAAAAGCGTTAGCGTTAGAACCAGAGGTATTACTGTTAGACGAACCTTTTAGTCATATAGATAATTTTAGAAAAAATGCTTTAAGGAGAAACTTGTTTACTTATCTTAAGCAAAAAGGAATTACCTGTATTGTAGCTACACATGATAGTACTGATTCACTTTCTTTTGCAGATGAAACTATTGTTATTAAGAACGGAACTTTAGTAGATAAAGCACCATCCAAAGAAATATACTATAACCCAAAGGATAGATATACAGCATCGTTATTTGGTGAGGTAAACGAAATAAAATTAGAATTGTTAACGCTTACCGTGAAAACGGATGAGAAAGTATTAATATATCCACATCAATTAAAAGTTACAGATGATGGGCCTTTAAAAGTAATTGTGAAACAATGTTATTTTAAAGGAAGCCGTTACCTTATTAAATCAGCTTTAGATAGACAAGTGATTTTCTTTGAGCATCATGTTGCACTACCGATAAATGATGAGGTTAGTTTAATGGTAGACCGTAATGCATTTGGTTAATATACTATAGTGATTAGGTTGCTGTCTGATAATCATTATCTAAAAAATATATATCTTTAGATAGTGTAAATTGCAAAATCACTAATTTTGCAACCTAATTTTATAAAACTCATAATAGATGTATTCTTCAAAAATATCTGGCTTGGGACATTATGTTCCAGAAAATGTAGTTACTAATGACGATCTTTCCAAGTTAATGGATACCAATGATGAGTGGATACAGGAGCGTACAGGTATAAAAGAAAGAAGACATGTAACAGAAGGAGATGGTAATACTACCACTGCAATGGGGGTAAAAGCAGCCAAAATAGCTATAGAGCGAGCAAGACTAGACAAAGAAGATATTGATTTTATATTATTTGCAACTTTAAGCCCGGACTACTACTTCCCTGGTCCAGGTGTTTTAGTGCAAAGAGATTTAGGTATGAAACGTACTGTTGGTGCGCTTGATATTCGTAATCAGTGTTCTGGTTTTATATATGCACTTTCTGTAGCCGATCAGTTTATAAAAACTGGGATGTACAAAAATATCCTGATAATAGGATCTGAAATACACTCTAAGGGCTTAGATATGACTACTCGTGGTAGAGGGATTTCGGTGATATTTGGTGATGGAGCAGGTGCAGCAGTACTTTCTAGATCAGAAGATACTACAAAAGGAATTCTATCAACACACTTACATTCAGAAGGACAACATGCAGAAGAACTTTCTTTAATAGCTCCAGGTATGGGGAAACGTTGGGTTACTGATATTATAGCAGATAATGATCCTAATGATGAAAGTTATTATCCGCATATGAACGGTCAGTTTGTGTTTAAAAATGCAGTAGTTCGTTTTAGCGAAGTGATAATGGAGGGGTTAAAAACAAATAACCTAGAGGTATCAGATATTGATATGTTGATACCGCATCAAGCAAACTTGAGAATATCACAGTTCATTCAGCAAAAATTTAAGCTTAATAATGATCAGGTATATAATAACATCATGAAATATGGTAATACCACAGCAGCATCTGTACCTATTGCGTTAACAGAGGCTTGGGAGCAAGGTAAAATTAAAGAAGGTGATACTGTAGTACTAGCGGCTTTTGGTAGTGGATTTACTTGGGGTAGTGCTATAATCAAATGGTAAAGTGCTTGAAGTCACAACTAAATATAAAAAAAGCTACTCTTAATAAGAGTGGCTTTTTTTATGTTCTAATAATAAATTCATTCATAAAACAACGAGGTGTTATTTATTATTCCTGTTGCTCTTAGTTGTAATAGTTTATTATAAAAAGTAAGCCCTCACGATGGAGATCGTGAGGGCTACATAAACTAACTAAACTTAATATGAAAAACGGTTCTTGATTGATGAACTTTTTTTCATGCTTTTAAAACAATCCACCTCCAGATTGTTTAGTATTGTTATCACGTCTTTTACGTTGCATAGCCTTATTTTTACCACCACCAAACATGTAGTTTACACCGATGTATACATTACGGCTTTCCCAGTTAAATTCACCTGTTTGAGGGAATGGGTTTCTAGAGTTAAATCGAGAACGCATGGTGTTAAACATGTCGTTAAAACGTACACTTAAAGATAGCTTGTTGTTAAGCATAGAGTAACGTACTCCAGAATCTACTTTATACATTTCTTCAGTATTGTTTTGTATACCATCTACACCACCTCTGTAGAAACCAAATAATAAAAGTCTTAATCTTTTATTTACTCTAAAGTTGTTGTTTATTCTACCGTTAAATGCAGCTACATCGACCTCTTTAATAATAGATTCAAAATCGTTATCAGTTCCAGGTGTTAGTACAGAAACTAAACCTTTTTGAGAAATACTAGAAAAATCTATAGCAGGTTGTACACTCCACCACTTTGTAATTCTATAATTAGCAGAAACCTCAAAACCGAAAGAAGTGTTTCTGTCAAAATTAGCAAAACTCATTATCTGGTCTTGCGTGTTTGCAGTTGTTTCATCAGGGTATAATACTCTACTAATCTCATCATTTATTAATCTGTAAAATACACCTCCTGTAATAGATGATCCTCTACCTAATACTTTAGTATAATTAAGTTCTAATGAATTTGTAAACTGTGGCTCTAAGTATTGGTTACCTAAAGAAGTAATTAGCGGAGTTGCAAATTCTCTAACAGGTTTTGTTTGTTCTAAGCTAGGTCTGTCTACACGACGACTGTAACTCATCTGGAACATATTTTTTTCGTCTAACGAGTATGTTAAGTATGCAGATGGATATACAGTAAGATAATCGTCGTTAAAAACAGCACCACCTCTGTTAAAATCTGCTTCTACATTATAACTCTCAAATCGAGCACCTAGCTGGTACGTAAACTTGTTGAATTTTTGACCAAATGTTGCGTATGCTGAATAGATGTTTACATCGTAAGTATAATTTGAGTTTTGAAGCGCAGGATTAGTTATACTAGGATTTGTAGATGTATAATCATTTTCGGTGTTTATAATTCTAGCCTCTGCACCAAACTCTAAAGTTGTTTTATCATTTAAAGGGTTTACATAGTCAAGGTTAAGTGTAATGTTTGCCCCATCAGTATCAATATTATCTAGATAAGTATCCGTAACATCATTTACAGTAGTGTTAAAAGTAGCATCTTGTTCTACAGATGTATCATTATAATTTCCTTCAAAATCTAATGTGTGTCCTTCTTTTGGGAATTTGTGTTTGTAGGCTAAGTTATAAGAGTTGTTACTGATATCGCTATCATAAATAGCTAATTGTTGAGTGTTTGTAAACGCAGATGTTGAAGGGTATCTTATGTCAATCCCTACATGACCTATTCCATTTGTGTAATTTTGATTAGTGTAAGCAGAAATTGTGTTGTTATCGTTTATGTAATAATCAACACCAAATTTACCAAGGTAACTATTGTTGTCGTTATTAATATCAAACACCTGTCGCGAGCTAATATCATCTCTAAATACATTACCATCGTTAAAACGCTTACCAAAGTTAGAACCTACATTAGTAAAGAAGTTTACTTTACCAGTACGGTAGTTCATGTTAAGCGAGTTGTTATGCTTAGGTGTTTTTGCAAAAGTTACCCCTGCATTAACACTACCATTAAACCCGTCGTTTGTGTTTTTGTGTAATACAATATTAATAATACCCGACATACCCTCTGGGTTGTACTTAGCACTTGGGTTTGTTATCAATTCTATTTTTTTGATAGAGGTAGATGGTATCTGTTTTAGTAATTGTGCAGGAGATATATTAGTAGGTCGTCCATCTACTAATACTCTTACATTTTGGTTACCACGTAAAGAGATATTTCCGTCTTGGTCTACATTAACAGATGGGATATTGTTCATTATTTCAGATGCTGTACCCCCTGCAGTAGTAAGGTCGCGTCCTACGGTAATAACCTTACGATCTATTTTTTGTTCTATAGTAGATACCTCTTTTACAATTTCTACCTCTTCTAATTCTGTTGCAGATTCTCCTAGTGATATTGTACCAAGATCGATACCTTTATTGTCTTTACTTAAGTTGGCAGTAGTAGAGTGAGTTTTGTACCCCATAAACTGTACATCTACATTATAATTTTTAAGAGGTAATTTTTTTATAGTAAAGTTTCCGTTGTCATTAGTAATACCACCTGTAACGGTAGTACCATTTTCTTTAATAACAATACTTACATATGGTAATGGTTCTGATGTAGTTTGATCTACAATTTTACCTGAGATGCTCCCTGAGTTTTGAGCATAAATACCCGTTATGCTTCCTACAAGAAGCAGTAGTAAAAACTTAAAATTCATTTTAATAACTGTTGATTGATTGATGATGTCTATATGACAACATAACGAACAATTTGTTACAAAAAATTATAAAAAAATATTTTTAATAG
>MPCW01000005.1 GCA_001874325.1 Flavobacterium sp. MedPE-SWcel
AAGAGCCTGTGCAATTGCACAGGCTCTTTTATAATTAAAAGAAAATAATCTCCTTTTATACTACATTCCTAATACGTTATAAACTTACAGCACTACTTTTTTAGTAACCGTACCTTTATTAGTAGTAATATTTATTAACAACACTTGTTGTTCTGTCTTTAAATTACTGATTACAGTTTCTGAGGCATTTACACTATTATTAGTATACAACGCTCTTCCTCTCATATCATAAACAGTTACAGCTATAATATCTAACGCTCCTGCATCAACAATAATACTTCCATTGTTTTGATACACTACTACTTCATTAATATCTAATACTGGATTATCTGTTCCTAAGAAAGCTTGGTCATATACTACACTAAATCTATCATTAATAGTACCTGCTTCTGTTGTAAACTGGTAATCGTTATTTTTAATGTCGATTAATTGACCTGTTACATGATCGATCAGGTAAATATCTTGATCTCCTGTAAACAATCCATCTACATGATCTAAACTTATTGTATATGCTCCTGCTTCCTCTGCATAGAAACCTACTGTTACCTCATCTGTTGTATCAAATGCTGGACGCGCCTGTATAGCTAAGTTAGTAGCTGCTACTGTAGAATATAGTGTTACAGCACCATCACCTACTAACGCTTCTCCATCCCATCCATAATCAAGATCTAATGTCATGTTTTCGTTATACACAATTGCCATTTGGCTAAACTTACCTTCTGCCGCTAGATTCAACCATAAACGTGATGTTTGTACTGTTTCATCTTGTGCTGACCTGAAGAACTGACCATTGTTTGCATCCATACGCATTGTATTATCAAATACTACTGATGCTCCTGTTGCTTCTACAAAGAAACCTTGACCTATATTAATAACCCAGTTACTAGAATCTCCTGTAAAAATAGTTGATCCTGTATCTCCTCCTGCTGCTGCATTAGCCGTATAAGCTGCACTAGTTACTGAAGCATAAGTTGTAGCACCAGAATCGTTTGTTTTTCTCCAGAAGTATAATGCCGAAGCTCCTCCTATTGTTCCTGTATTAGCAGCATAAAATGCAGCTATATTTATTGGCGATGGATAAGGGTTACCTACTAAGTTAAATCCATTAGAAGTTGTTGTTGTAGCAACAGTTGTTCTACCGTTATTCATTACTCCTTCAAATGTTCCTGTCCATACAGTACCTGGTGTATCCACATCTACATATGCTGGGTGATTGTTTGCCATACGAATTAGGTACCCTTTACCTGCTTCAAAACTATTTGAACTTGGATTTATTGCCGCATAAACATCTGTTCCTTCATTATAATCATAAAAACGATTTGATAATGTTTGTGGTGAAAATGATTGTAAATTTTGACCTACTACTGGTGCAGACCATAATGTATAATCTAATCTATATAGCGGCGAACTATCTTTCATCACTTGTACATTTCCTGTGTTTGTAGCACTTGGATTTGTCTGAATTAAGTTAGCATTATTTTCTACTATAAAATCTGAAGCAGTTTGTGTGTTATTTACAGCGTTAATTACAGTAAGGCTTGTTCCTGAAGCCACAACTACAGATCCTCCTGTATTTATATGTACTACAGATGCTGTAAATTCACCTTCACTCTCTCCTGTATTATAAGCTCCTTCTATAAGAGCATCATCTATAGTAGTTGGTGCAGAACCTGCTGTCCATGCTGCACCATTCCAAACGTTTTCTTTACCAGTTGTTACACTTATTACATTAGAGTTACCAGAAGTATCTGAATCAGAAGCTCCTCTTACTCTAAAGTAGTAAGTAGTTTCAGGATCTAAACCTGTTACTTCATAACTTGTTACATCACCTACATTTAAATCTTCATAACCTGTAACAAAAGATGGTGTTGAGCCTCCTGAAGCTGTATGACTTCCTAAATCATCTACATTATTTATTGCATAACTATCCCACTCACTACTTGTATATGATGTTGAAGGAGAACTTATACTTGATTTTCTACGTAATGTTACATTTTCTGTACCTACACCTGATAAGTCTCCAACCTGATCAATCAGTACAAAATTCTTGTATAGATTAAAATTATCATCACCTGTAAAAGACAATGCTGTTGTTTCTGCAAAAGCAACTGTTAAGTCTGCTTCAGCTAGTGTAGCAGCAGCAGCCTCACTATTTACAATTACATAGGTAGCACCATCTGCTAATGTTCCTGAAAGAGTATATTTCGATTGAGAGTTTTGTGCTATTGAATATTCTGATAAATCTATAGCAGCACCTGTACCGTTATAAAGCTCTATGGCTCTATTATTACCTGGTCCTGGATCTCCTCCTTCTACATATTCTGATATAATAAGTTCTGTTAAACCTGCCCCTCCTGAACTAAAAGTAGGTTCTGTACTAACATCAAGCCTATAACTTGTAGCTCCTACAGCAGTATTCCAGTTCGCTGTAAATGTTGTAGCCGAAATATATGTAGCAGCAGTAGCAACCGGTGTAGCAACTGCTGGCGCTGTTTCTCTTACAGAAACATCATCTATATACCAACTATCACCATCATCCTGTACCATCACAAATGCAATATATACTGTTTGCCCCTCATAAGCAGTTAAATCAATAATTCTCTCAGCATAAGTACCTGTTTCATGGTTAGGCATATCAGACTCATCATAACTTATTAAATCAGTATATGACGCATGATCTGATGGGTTACTAGTTGCTATTTTTATATAAAAATTCGTTCCCCAGTTAGTTTCAAAATCCTGAATTTCTTGAAAACTTAGTTCAATAGTACCATCAGTATCAGGTAAGACAATTCCTGGTGTTACTAACCAGTCTTCCGCATCTCCTCCTGAAACATTTTCATAACTTATAAAAGCAGATCCTGCTGATGTATTATAAGTATCTGATGTTATACGTTCCCAGTCTTGACCTGTACCTAATCCATTCGTACCTCTAAAACTAGTCCAACAAGTTGGCGTAAACGTAGTATCTTCAAAATCTTCAGTAAACGGTAAGTTAAAATCTCCACAAGGTGTAGAGAATGTTTCTTCAGCACCATATGCTGTACCATTGCCATTAGTAGCATAGGCTCTTATATAATATTGTGTACTAGACACAAGACCAGTAGCTGAAACCGTATAAGTTCCTGCCCCTCCAGACACTGCCGGATAATCTGTTACACCACCATCGCCTATAGATGGGTTTGATGATGTACCTATTACTACTCCACGAGCTGTAACAGTACTACATCCTTCTCCTGTAACATTTCCACCAAGTGTAGCTGTAGTTGTAGCAATACTTGTAGCTGCACTAGTAGTTACTGTAGCTGGAGCACTTGAAACTCCATCACCCGATACAGCAACATTAATAGCAGGATCTACACCACCACCTGATATTGTTATATTACCATCATATGATGTTTCTGTAGTAGGTGTAAAACGAACATATACTTCTTCTAAAACCTCTCCTGCTACAGGAGTAAATGTTAATGTAGATGTATAAGTAACCTCATCTGTAGAATATGTATAACCTGATAATGCGTTTACAACCACATTGTCTGATGTAAGATTTTCTCCTAATAATATAAATGACTGCTCTGTAGCTGTAGTATTAACACATGTATCTCCAAAAGCCGTAAGTGGATCTGCCTCAAGAGTTGGTCCTGTTACAGCAACACCTGATGCTTCCAATATTAAATCTCGTAATCTTATTCCTCGCCTATTAGTCTGGTTTGGAGAAAGTCTTAACTTTACTTGATTACTTACCTGATTTAAAGTTATTGTTCGTGTAAGAAAACTAGTCGTTGTAGAACTCGTTGTAGAAGTTTGTGTATATGTAGCACCTCCATCATAAGAAACCTCTACTTTTAATTGCGTATGACTCCCCGATCCGAAGGATCTAATATCAACAGAAAATTCAGCATCAGTATATGATGATAAATCATATGTAGATGTGGTAAGTACATCCACCGGAGTAGCAGCATCTAATAACCAATATCCGCTTTTATAAAATGTATTACTCCCTCCTCCTTCATCGTGAACCCAACCAGAAGGAAGTGTCCCACCACCACCTTGGTCAAATATATCAGTCTGTCCCCAAGAAGTCAATCCTGAGACCAAAAGTAATGCAGTAAGCAAAACTTTAGTTAGATTCAATTGTAAGCTTTTTAGCATAATAACAATAATTTAATTACTAAATATTTTAGATATGAATTAGCTTGCAAATGTATTTATTTTTTTTTGTAACAAAAAATGATAATTCTTTAACTTATTATCACACAAATGTTAACACAAAGTTACCTAAATGTCAGAAATACCTACAAACATTCATTTTTTAACTAAAAAATGGTGATAATAGCTATTAAAAAATTATATCAAAAAAAATTAAAAAATCACTAAAAGACGTAAAAAAAGCCTGTAATTAACTACAGGCTTAAAAAACTACTACTTATTACAAAACACTTTACAACATAATTTTTTTATATACTTTTCTATCATCAACAGTTATCTCTACCAGTAACATCTGTTTTTGTAACTGTAAATCGGTAATTGTAACGACATCAGTATCTATATTTCGTTTTTCATAAACAACTCTACCTTGCACATCATAAACTGTAACCTCTTTAACCATCAAATTACTACTATCAATAGTTAAAACATCATTTTTTTGATATACAACAACAGTATCAGTATCTAACACAAGGTCATTTATACTTAGTGCCTGATTTGAGTATACTACCTCAAAACGATCTGTAAACAATCCCGCTATTGTACTAAACGTATAACTGGTGTTTTTTACATCTATCAATTGCCCTGTCACATTATCCTTTAAATAAACATCTTGCCCTTGCAAGAAAACACCATCAAAATGATCTAAGCTTATAGTATAACTCCCTGAATTTGTGACTTCATAAGCTATCGGAACTACATCTTCCTCATTAAATTGTGATCTCGCCTGTACACCAAGGTTTACACCCTCTATTGTAGAGTATAATGCTATAGGACCATCAGACAGCGCCTCGCCATCCCATCCATAATCTAAACCTAAGGTAGTTTGATTATTATACACTATAGCCATTTGCTTAAACTCTCCTTCATCCCCTGTTATATTTAGCCATATACGCGACACCTCAGAAATATCCTCATCTTGCTGTTCCATTCTAAAAAACTGCTGGTTATTCACCCCTCTCCTCATACTATTATTAAACACAATACTTGCACCTGTTGTTTGCACAAAAAAACCTTGACCTGTATTAACAACCCAATCAGAAGAGTCTCCTATAAAAGTACTAGCCCCAGTATCACCCCCTGCTGCTGCATTAGCTACATAAGCAGCCTTAGTTATCATTGCATAGGTTGTTGTATTAGGATCATTTCGTTTTCTCCAAAAATATAGTGCTGACGTCTGGTTTACCGTAGCTACATTCGCATCAAAAAAATCATTCACATTAATTGATGACGGATAAGGGTTTCCTACTAAATTATAACCGTTAAGTGCAGTAGTAGTACTTACAGCTACATCTCCATTATTTGGCTCTCCTACAAATGTTCCTTCCCATATTACACCAGAAGTATCATCATCCACATAAGCAGCATAAGTATTAGGAGCACGAATAAGACATGCTCTACCTACTGAAAAATCATTTGTAGAAGGTGTTATCACCGAATAACTATCTGTAGACTCATCATAATCGTAGAAGCGGTTAGAAAGAGTTAAAGGAGAAAAGTCTTGTAAATTTTGCCCTGTAACTGGCGAAGACCATAAAGTATAATCTAAACGGTATAAAGCAGACGAATTTTTAATAACCGTAACACTTCCACTATTCGAAACATCATTTACCTGTATAAGGTTAGCATTATTATTTACTGTAAAATCACCCCCAGAAGCTACTGTAACAGCATTGGCAACGGTAAGGTTCCCACCACTTTCAACTACTAATGTCGCGCCCGAAAACACATTAACACTTTCAACCAAAATATTATCTCCTGACGCTATTATTGGTTGATTTGTAACCAAAGGAATTTCTACGGCATCAGTAGCTACAGGAACTCCTCCACACCAATTAAGTGGTTCATTCCAATCAGTATCAACAGTACCAGTCCATGAATTAGGGTTTATAGTAAGCGTATGTATTCCTGAATATTCTTCTCCACATTCACCGTTTTTAACAACAGCTCTATAATATGTAGTAGTAAGTATATTTTCAATATTAAGTGAAGTTGTTGTGTTGTCTATTTCAACCACTGAAGCACTAAAATCAGAAGTTATTGAGGATTCCCAACGTACAACATCTCCCGTATTACCTGAAAGTGTCAATGCTCCACTATTTGCTCCACTACAAAAAGCAGCATCTCCAGATATCATACCTCCAACAGTAGATGCGTTTATAGTAAAAGTAGCTTTATAATTCTCCCCTCCATTACTAGCAAAAACAGTCCCTCCATCACAAGTTACTGTTGCATCAGAGTATACCTCAATAGTATAGTCACCACTCGATAACCCATCAAGAACATTTGTATTATAATCTACTTTATCCCAAATTTGATTTTGTCCGCCACAACCATTATTAAAACCACTCAAATACCCTAGGCTATTACTAACATAACTACCTGATGGACTACCTGTAAGATAGACTCTATAATAAATACGAGTACTTGTAAGATCACAGCCCCCGCATTTATAAATTTTATGCTCCCCTCCTTTAAATATAAGCCCATTAGTATCTCCTTCGCAAAAAGTACCGAGAAACTGTCCATCAAAATCGTAATTCCCTGTATCTGCATTAAGGTCATAATACAAGTTTGCATTACCGTTAATACCAAAAACTATATACGTCTCATAAAGGCCTGCACTTTGCGAAAATGATTTCACACAAAAAGCACTTAAAAAAATAATTAATAGCAGTATTTTTTTCTTCATAATTGAATTATTATTAAAATATTAATTAAAAATAAACTAATTAATTGTTTTAATAATAATGCAAGAGTACACAAACCACCACTACAACGTTTTCGTGTTGATAAATATTTACTTTGTTAAAAATTAAGCAATTAGAGCTAGCCTTAATCTTTTTAAAACAACTGTTATCAAAACCTAACCTATTTATTAAATTAATGTTATTTTTGCAATAATACTTCGATAATATCAACCATTTTAACAAATCAGGTAGTATTACCTAATTAAAAAAAATAAAATTTATGTATTTTTGCTATGCTAAATCAAACTACATAATACTACCTCTAATGGATCTTATACCAGAAATTACGATCGTAAGTTTACTTTTGATCGGTATTCTCTTTTACGTATTTGTCACACCTAAATACAAAAAAAAGAAAATCAAACTACTTGCAAAATATCGCCGAGCAAGAAGTAGGTCTTTACACTACCAAAACAAGTTAAATAGTTACATCGTAAAATATGATGCTCAAAACGAAATCTCTTCTTCTGGAATAACTTATGGAGAATTACTAAAAGACTTAAAAAGACATCATTCCGCTTATCTATCCGAGAAACGCTATAGAAAACTAAAACGAAATCATATCTCTATAAATAGAAACGAAAGAGTATTAGCAGCACAAGAAAAACGACTAAAAGAAACTGAAGAAAAAATAGCTCCTTTAATTTAAAAAAAAAGCCCTGTTTTTAAAAACAGGGCTTTTTTTTTAAATCAGCTTAACTTTTGCTGAAGAACTTGCTATAACACTGGAAGTATCATAACCTCCAAACTTTTTTAAGTAACTCTTTAAAGATGTACCAAAGCCATCCTTAAATGCTTGAGCACCGTTACTTCTTAAAAAACGCTTCACAGAACCTGCACCTGAAAGGTGTGCTGCTGCTAACAATCCAGACTCAGTAACTTTAATACCGCCAATTACTTTACCTTCGTACTTAGGAATCTCTTTTCGAAGTTCCCATTTGTTTCTTGACAAAAGTGCATTGAATGCTTTTTCTTGAAGTACTGGACTATTTAAAAATTCCTGCGAATTTCTCACACCCACAGCTCGTAATGCTGCTTTCCCAAATTGATATTTCCCCATGTAACCATAAGAGTTAACAAGATGATATAATCCTTGAGATTCTTTAAATGCTACAGCTTGTTTAAATCCTACGTATGACTTCCCTATAAAAAGAAGTGGTTCTTGTGCGGTTTTATCTACTGCCGCTACAGTATAATTTAAAACTTCATTTTCTGCTAAATGAAATCCTTCGATGTTACTTACTTCTTCTGTATCGCTTGACTTAAAACCTGAGCTTACAAGTGAAATAAAAAGGGCTAACCCTAAAAAATACATCCATTTTTTTCCTATCATAAAGTTTAATTTCTCACAGTCTGTCACCCTTATGAAATTTAAGGGCGCAAAATTATATAAAAATTAAACACGAATTACATAAAAAATAATTTATTTTACTTATTTAACATTATAAAACCTAATAAAACAAATCAAAAGACTAAAAAACAACAACTTACATTAAAAAATCGAAATGAAAAACAAAATTAATTTTAACAGTTAAAAACTTACATAAAAAGATAAAAAACTGTAAAACAACAACTTAAATACAATTATTTTATATTCATTTTTTTAACCCAAGCATGGTATTTTCTTGCATTATTAGCATGTTGCCTACTTGTAACGGCAAATTCATGATAACCAAAGTTAGTTACACTAGCACAAAAGAAAATATAATTGTGATTTTCTGCGTTAAGAACAGCGTCTATAGCCGAGATATCTGGCATTGTTATAGGTCCTGGAGGTACTCCTAAATTTCTATAAGTATTATATAGTGACTCTATTTCAAGATCTTTAAAATATACTCTTTTTATAACTTGATTAAAATCTCCTGATTCTTTCTTTATAGCATAAATAACAGTAGGGTCAGCATCTAATTTCATTCCTTTTTTTAGACGATTTAAATATACCCCTGCTACTCTCGGTCTTTCATCTGCCTTTACTGTTTCCTTATGTACAATTGCTGCTAGTGAAGACACCTGTAAAGGAGTAAGATTTATTGCTTCTGCCTTAGTTCTTCTTTCTTCTGTCCAAAACTTTCTATATTCTTTTGCCAACTTATCTCTCACTTTACGTGCAGAAGTATCCCAAAAGAACTCATATGTATTAGGTATAAAAACACTTAATATATTATCTTCTGTAAAACCCGTTTCTTCTAAAAAGGTTTCATCTTTAAAAACTTTAAGCAACGATATACTATCTACTTCTATCTGTGCAGCTATACGCCCCACTGTACGTTCTAATGTTTCTTGATTATTAAACGAAACTTTTACTGGTACTGGCAATCGTAATGCATTTATAATATCATTACTATTCATACCTCTATCTAATAAAAACTTCCCTGATTTTATATTATGAGGATATGATTTTTTATTAGCAACCATTTCAAAACGACCCATATCAGCTATATAACGGCGTACACTATCTTCTACCTGAGCATAAGTAGCATCCGATGGGATATATATCGCTATTCTATCATCTGAAAACGAAGTGTTTTCGGTAAAAATATCTTTATAAATAAGGTAACCATAAATAGTACCAGCAGTTATGACTATAATAGAAAAAAGCGCAATAATTCTTCTGAATTTCAAAATTATATAGTGTTTTAAAGTTTATTGATTAGTTGATATATAGCTTCGTCAAAAAATTGATTTTCTCTTTTATTCCAATCTTTTTTAACCCCTATACATGTAAAGTCAAAATTAGTAAAAAGCGCTACACTCGAAACATTGGTAGGATTAATATTTGCATAAAGCTGATGCAACTGTAACGTTTTAAAAGCATAATCAATCAAAAGCCCTAAAGCTTCTGTGCCTATACCAATACTTCTTTCAGCAGTTTCTTTAATCACTATACCTACTCCTGCTCTTTGATTTAAAGGATCAAAATCAAAAATATCGATTAGACCTACCGCTTTAAAAGTATTATTTTTACAAATAACTAGACGCAATTGCTTTGCTTCAAATATATCTTGATGAGCATTGTCTAAATATTGTCTGATAAGAAATCTACTATATGGCGTTATAGTATTACTCACTTCCCACATTTTTTCATCATTCTCTATTTGATAAATAAACTCTAAATCATCAGGCTCTAATGCTCTAAGGTAAACTGAATCTCCTTGCAACGTTATCATACTATTTCACCTTTAAAAACAAACATTGTAGCCCCCGTAAGGTATACATCTGCAAATTGACCTTTATTTTGTTTAAACGAAATCTCTAACGCTCCACCAAGTGTTTGAAGTGTTACTTTATTTTTGCTTGTTTTTTCTAATATTTTCATAGCTAAAGCTACGGCTGTTACACCTGTTCCGCAAGAAAGCGTTTCATCTTCTACTCCACGTTCATAAGTACGTACCGAGAATTCATCTGCGCTATTTTGGCTTACAAAATTCACATTAGCACCTTCATCTCCATACATACCACTATAACGAATATTCGCTCCTATTTTCTTTACATCAAGTAATTCTAAGTTATCTACTAATTCTACATGATGCGGAGAACCTGTATCTAGAAAAGCATAGTTTTCATACACCGTTACCTTGTTAACATCTTTCATTTGTAACGAAACAATACCCCCTTCATTTATAGTAGCATAATGCTTACCATCTATAGCGTTAAAAATAGCTTCATTATCAATTATACCAAGTTTTTTTGCGAACGCTACGATACATCTTCCTCCATTACCGCACATACTACTCTCATTTCCATCAGAATTGAAATATATCATACGAAAATCAGCATCAGTATCGTTCTCTAGTAGTATTAATCCATCAGCACCTATACCAAATTTTCTATCGCAAAGTCTATTGATGAGTTTGGTATCATTTTTGGAAAAGATATTATCACGATTATCGATCATTACAAAATCGTTACCCGTGCCTTGATATTTATAAAAAGTGTGTTGCATTATTTTTTGACTATCTAGCAAAAATACAAATAAAATAGCTTTAAATCATGGTAAATAATTTACCCTAAGCTTTAGTTTTTATTAAAATCATTAAATCAATTAAATACTATTTTAATCATGAAAAGAATTTCAAGTCTATTTCTAGTAGCAATGCTCAGCGGAGCCGTTACACTTGGAGCCTACAAGCTGGTATTTGATCAAGAGTCAAATAATTCAGCCTTATCAGTTGTTCCTACAGAAACCAACTATACTAAAAATGTAAATTTAGGTGCCGAAAACGTCGATTTTACAAAAGCTGCCGAAGAGGCAGTACACACTGTTGTTCACGTTAAAAATGTATCTTATTCTAGAGCACGCCCAAACTCTATGATGGAATACATTTATGGCTATCGTGGCGGGGAACAACGCGCACAAGTAGGTACAGGGTCTGGTGTTATAATTACCGAGGATGGTTACATAGTAACCAATAATCACGTAATACAAAATGCATCAGAACTTGAAATAACACTTAACAACAATAAATCATACAAAGCACGATTAGTAGGTACAGATTCTAAAATGGATATTGCACTACTTAAAGTAGATACTGACGAAAAACTACCTTATGCTACTTTCGGGAACTCTGATGACATTAAAGTAGGTGAATGGGTACTTGCCGTAGGTAATCCGTATAACTTAACATCTACCGTTACAGCAGGTATTGTTTCGGCTAAAGCTCGTAATTTAAGTAAAAACAATATTCAATCGTTTATACAAACTGACGCTGCAGTTAACCCTGGTAATAGCGGAGGTGCATTAGTAAACACTAGTGGCCAGCTTATAGGTATTAACACCATGATATCATCTACAACAGGGTCGTATGTTGGCTACTCATTTGCAGTACCCTCTAATATTGCTCGTAAAATTATTGAAGATATTATGGAGTACGGTAATGTACAACGTGGAGTACTTGGTGTTCAAGGTGGTGAGTTAAACAGTTATGTATCTAAAGAGCTAGGGATTAGCGAAACCCAAGGTTTTTATGTAAATGGTATTACTGAAAATTCTGGTGCAGATAAAGCTGGTATTAAAAAAGGAGATATTATTACTAGTATAGATAACAAACCTATACGTGGTTTCTCTGACATTAATGCTTCAATAGCTACAAAAAGACCTAATGATGTAATAAAAGTAGGTATTAACCGTGATGGAGATAAACTTAACCTATCGGTACGCCTTACAAAAAATGAGATCTATAGCTACAGTGGTCTTGATCTTGAAAATCTAAATTCTGTTGAAAAGAAAAAACTAAAACTTGATTATGGCGTAAGGATAAAAAACATTACCGACGAACGTTATATGCCTTATTATGATGAATTAAAAGGCGGAATTATACTTAGCATAGACAATATAAAAGCTGATAACATCGAAACAGTATCGGATGTTTTATCTAATAAAAATCCGAATCAGAAAACTCGAGTAGAAATGCTAACTAAAAATGGAGAGGTTATACGGTTCTTGATCTAACTACCTTTAAATGCTATTAAAAAAGCCCTGTACTAATGAAGTACAGGGCTTTTTTATTTGCACTAAACGCAACTTTATAATAACATTTTGGTAAATCTCCTCCTCTACTCATTAAGTAATTTTGTAAAAACTACCATCTTTAAAAATAATGAAAAAGAAAACCGCTCGAAAACTAGAGTCCTTCTTACATTTTGTTACCGCCTTACTACTTATCATAAAAGGTGTAGATCAATTAATAAAAGGTTTATACTACCCCGCTACTATTATAATGGGCTTAGCTGTAATAATTCTTGTAATTGTTCTTTTTTGGAAATCGTTAAAAATGAAACCAAAAAAAGCTAGAATAGCTTGCTGGTATGTTGCATCTCCAGCCTTTGTAGTAATGGCATACATATTATATTTAGAGAAAAAGGAATTCTTACCTCACTTCTTTATACTATTAGCAATGATGTATCCTGTTATGGGCTTTATTTCTTCAAAAAAATTCAAAAAAATGAAGAAAGCATCACAACAACCTTCATCAAATTTTAAATAACCTCGTTTTTGCTAATTTTTGATTAAGAAAATACTATTTTTAAAACTATAATTTTATACAATTAACAGGGTTTTAGCCTGATAAATGTATTACTCTAAATAAGTGGAAAAAAAGTTAAATTTATTTTACGAAAACGTTTGAAATCTATACTTTTGCACGAAGTTAACAACACTAATTAATCTTTATCTTTATGAATAATAATGTTTTATACGAAAAAGAACTGTCTTTTCAAGCTGACAGAAGAAGAGCAGGAGTAGAATTCATTAAAATTGTAAGCGATTTATGGTACGACAAATCCATAGAGCTTGTATTATTTAGAAATCAGCTTATCGACAGAAACGTAAGCGACATTATTAACCTACATGAGTATGCTGTTGAGTTTGTAAACAAACCAATAAACATATTCGATTCAGTAGAGATCGCAAGAGCTATACAATCATTAGATCTTCCACCTTCTCGTATCGATATTGGTAAACTTACTTACGAATATCACCTAGAAGATGACAAATATAACGATGCTACTGCTTTTGTACTTGACAAATTAAAGGCATCAAAAGAAACTAAGGAGATAGAACCTAAAGATGTAGTACTATACGGTTTTGGTC
Source organism: Flavobacterium sp. MedPE-SWcel (assembly GCA_001874325.1). Taxonomy (GTDB): domain Bacteria; phylum Bacteroidota; class Bacteroidia; order Flavobacteriales; family Flavobacteriaceae; genus Flavobacterium. The sequence goes on from MPCW01000005.1 coordinate 13,546, forward strand.
GTATTGGTAGACTTCTTGCAAGAGAAATGATGTCTAAAATAGGTAAAGGAAATCAACTTCGCCTAAGAGCCATTGTTACTCGTGACAAGAGTGATATTACTTTACTAGAAAAAAGAGCTTCTTTATTACGTTACGATTCAATTCACGGAGATTTTGAAGGATCTGTAAGTATCGATGCTGAAAATAATGCATTAATCGTTAACGGTACAACTGTACATATGATTAGCGCTGGTGCTCCAGAAGATATTGATTACACAAAATATGGTATCGACAATGCTCTTATTATAGATAACACTGGTGTATTTAAAGATGAACCTGCTTTAAGACGTCACTTATCTTCAAAAGGTGCTGCAAAAGTATTACTTACTGCTCCAGGTAAAGGTGTACCAAACATCGTTCATGGTGTAAACCAAAAAGAATACAAGCCACAGGAGACAGATATTTACTCTGCTGCATCTTGTACTACAAATGCAATTACTCCAGTACTTAAGGCTGTAGAAGACACATTAGGCGTAGTAAAAGGACACTTAGAAACTATACATGCTTATACTAACGACCAGAACTTAGTAGACAACATGCACAAAAAATACCGTCGTGGTAGAGCTGCAGGTTTAAACATGGTAATTACCGAAACTGGCGCTGGTAGTGCTGTTGCAAAAGCACTTCCTTCATTAGCTGGTAAATTAACATCTAACGCTATACGTGTACCAGTTCCTAACGGATCATTAGTAGTACTTAACCTAGAAGTAGGAAAAGAAACTACTGTTGAAGCTGTTAACAACATCATGAAGCAATATGCACTAGAAGGAGAACTTGTAGAGCAAATTAAATATTCTCTTAACAATGAGCTAGTATCATCTGACATTGTAGGTACATCGCAACCTGCTATATTTGATAGCAATGCTACTTTAGTTAGTGCTGATGGTAAAAACATAGTACTTTACATATGGTATGATAACGAGTATGGTTATAGCCACCAAGTTATACGTCTTGCTAAATACATTGCTGAAGTAAGAAGATATACTTACTACTAGTAGGGTAGATATAATACCAGAAATTATCTAAGTTATATATGGAGAGCCTGACTCAAATGAGTCAGGCTTTTTTTATGAATTAATCTGCAAAGCTAAATTTTTCTTAAAATAAGTTAAAACATAAAATTCTACTCTTAGTAATCAATCCCTACAAAATATAGCTACGCCCCTAAAACTCTAATAGTCAAATTAAATAACAACAATATTTCAACTTTTAAATTCACATATAATTAATACTATCCTTTTTGCCCGTTATTGTAAAACTTAAACACTATACTTAGTTTTGGTTTTATAAAAACTCCATTAAATAAAAGCCAATGTTACATAATAAGTTTTTAAGCATACTGGTAATTGCAAGCATAACAATATCTTGCACTAATGCGAAAAAGGAAAGTCAGAGTAAAACTACTGACAGCACCCTCTCCACCACCAATCAAATTATATTAAAATCTGAAATTAACTGGGAATCATTAAATCCAGCACGGGGAGATCAAAGCCCTAAAGCTGGGACTATTTGGGGTAATCGAAACGGTTCTGAACCAACTGGTTTTCTTGCAGAATTTAAAGATGGATTTTCATCGCCACCACATATACATAACGTAACTTATCGAGCAATAGTAATCAATGGGCTTATACATAACAATCACCCTAACGCAAAAGAAATGTGGATGCCTAATGGTTCTTTTTGGACTCAACCTGCTGGAGAACCTCATATTACTGCAGCAAAAGGAGATAAAAGCATAATAGCTTATGTAGAAATAGATAAAAGTCCATACTTAGTCAAACCAATAAAAGATTCGTTTGATAGTAGAGAAAGACCTATTAACCTCGATAGATCTAATATTGTTTGGCTAGATGCGTCGAAAACAAGACTTGTTAAAGACAAAAGCAATGCAAAAATTGCTTTCTTATGGGCTAGTGATACACTAAGAGGAAATCTTATAAAACTACCTCCTAAGTTTCAAGGAAAAATAATAAGCAACGGAACTATTTTTCGCGCTATTACTATTCAAGGAGAAACAAAATATCAAGTACCTAATCAAGAAGAAGTAAAAATATTAGAACCAGGAAGTTATTTTAGTTCTAATGGAGAATCCATTCATAAAATCTCATCATCTGATACAGAAGAAAGCATTATATACATTCGTACAAATGACAATTTTATAATTACCGAATAAAAATAAAATGTATTACATAAAAAATGCCCAACCTTACGGTTGGGCATTTTTATATATAAAAGGATTGCTTTTTACTATTTACTAGCAGCAGCAATAAGGTTTAGTGCAGAACCTGCATGGAACCATCCTATTTGTCCTTCGTTATACGAATGATTAACTTTTATAGTCTCTTTAGTACCATCTGCATGTACTATTTCGATAGTAAGTTGTTTACCTGGTGCAAATTCCTTAAGATCTACAAAGTTAAATGTATCATCCTCTTGTATCTTGTCATAGTCAGCTTCGTTAGCAAACGTTAACCCTAACATACCTTGTTTTTTAAGGTTAGTTTCGTGTATACGTGCAAACGATTTTACAAGTACTGCTCTTACACCAAGATGTCTTGGCTCCATAGCAGCATGCTCACGAGATGAACCCTCACCATAGTTGTGGTCTCCCACTACCATAGATGCTATATTAGCCGCTTTATAAGCACGTGCTGTAGCAGGTACTTCGCCATACTCGCCTGTAAGCTGATTTTTAACGTTGTTTGTTTTCTTATTAAATGCATTAATACCACCTATAAGCATATTATTAGATATGTTATCTAGGTGACCACGGAAACGTAACCAAGGTCCTGCCATAGAAATATGGTCGGTAGTACATTTTCCGAATGCTTTTATAAGCAGTTTAGCCCCCATGATGTTTTCACCATCCCAAGGCTTAAATGGAGTTAATAATTGTAAACGCTCTGATGAATCGCTTACACTTACTACTACACCAGATCCGTCTTCTGCTGGCGCTTGGAATCCTGTATCTTCTGCATCAAATCCTTTAGGAGGTAGCTCGTTACCTGTTGGCTCATCAAGCATTACCTCTTCTCCATTCTCATTGATTAGCTTATCAGTGATAGGGTTAAATCCTAAATCACCAGCTATTGCTAAAGCAGTTACAAGCTCTGGAGAACCCACAAATGCAAGTGTGTTAGGGTTACCATCTGCACGCTTAGAGAAGTTACGGTTGAAAGAGTGAACAATAGTGTTTTTCTCTTCTTTTTCAGAACCTTCTCTGTCCCACATACCAATACATGGTCCACAAGCATTAGCAAATACAGTCGCTCCAATTTTATCGAAAGTATCGATAAATCCATCACGCTCTATAGTATAACGTACTACTTCAGATCCTGGAGTAATCGTAAATTTAGATTTTGTTTTCAGGTTTTTATCAGCAACCTGCTTTGCAAGTGAAGCTGAACGAGAAATATCTTCGTAAGATGAGTTAGTACAAGACCCTATCAAACCTACTTGGATATTTAATGGCCATCCGTTTTTCTCTGCCTCTTCTCTCATTTTAGAGATAGGTGTAGCTAAATCCGGAGTAAAAGGTCCATTAAGGTGTGGCTCAAGCTCATCAAGGTTTATTTCGATAACTTGATCGAAATATTGTTCTGGATTAGCATATACTTCATCATCTCCTGTTAAGTGCTCAGCAACCTCGTTAGCAGCATCAGCTACATCAGCACGGTTAGTAGCACGTAGGTAACGATCCATAGACTCGTCATAACCAAATGTAGATGTAGTAGCTCCTACTTCTGCACCCATGTTACAAATAGTACCTTTACCAGTACAAGACATTGCTTTAGCTCCTTCTCCAAAATATTCTACAACAGCACCAGTACCACCTTTTACAGTAAGTATACCTGCTACTTTAAGTATTACATCTTTTGGTGCAGCCCATCCAGATAATTTACCTGTTAACTTAACACCAATAAGTTTCGGGAATTTAAGTTCCCAAGCCATTCCGCTCATTACATCTACTGCATCAGCACCACCTACACCAATTGCAAGCATACCTAGACCACCTGCATTTACTGTATGAGAGTCAGTACCAATCATCATACCTCCAGGGAAAGCATAATTTTCTAATACTACTTGGTGAATAATACCTGCTCCTGGTTTCCAGAAACCAATACCATATTTATTAGATACAGAAGAAAGGAAGTCAAAAACTTCATTACTCTGCTCTTTTGCTCTTTTTAAATCTGTTTTTGCATCAACCTTTGCTTGTATAAGGTGATCACAGTGTACCGTAGTAGGTACTGCAACTTTAGCCTTACCTGCGTGCATAAACTGTAGTAATGCCATCTGCGCAGTTGCATCTTGACAAGCTACTCTGTCTGGTGCAAAATCTACATAGTCACTACCACGTGTAAATGCTTGAGAAGGTTTACCTTCCCAAAGGTGTGAATATAAAATCTTTTCAGAAAGTGTAAGTGGACGACCAACAAGATCACGTGCCTTATCAACACGTTCAGCCATATTAGCATACACTTTTTTTATCATCTCGATATCAAAAGCCATAAAAAGTTGTATTTAATGTTCGTTTGTAAAAAAGTGCCGTAAAATTAGTAATTCTTAAATCAATTAAAAAATTTTTAGCGTTTCTTTACTTTATAAGAATTATTATTTATAGACGTTCTATTTTGATGCAAATAATACAATAAAACCACATAACGGGGTCTTTTTTTTACGAATTCTCAAAATATCAATCGTATTTTGAGAATTCAAAAATAACAAGACCTTTATTAACGAAAAGAGCCGTTTGTACTAGTGTACAAACGGCTCTTTTTTAACAATTTTTTTTTTAAAAAGATATTGTTAATACATTATCTTCATAACTTTTATCTGTTGTAAGGTAATTATAAAGCATTCTTCCTGCCATAAAAATAGCAGTTCCGAGTATTATTCCTCCTATACTCATTAAAAGCACGAAACTTGTTGTTATTGTTTCAAACTCTCTTAATTCTGAATATAAAGCTGCTAACATATATAAAGAAAACATACCTAATATGTTTCCGTATATAATTCCTGCAAGCCTATTTTTATAAATAAGCTGTAAGAGTAAAAGCCAAACAGATAATAAGGCAATGTAATTGATATAATTATTAGAAATAAAGTTTTCTAATGACCAAGCAACGCCAAGACCTATAAAAAAGATCTCAGGTAAATGTTTAAGTTTAAGGGGTAACTTCATTTTTTTTAGATTAGGCAACAAATATATAACGAAGAATTGATCTTGTTATTATATTTAGCAAAAAATTATTAACTAAAAATTGAAGATATGTTAATAAACACTTAATTTAACTGAGTTATCAGTATTTTACTTACAATTTAACTGATCATTATAGAATAATGTGTAATTATCAAAAAACGATCTAAAACAGCTTTTTGATTATCATTTCTTCAGTTATTCCTTCTGCATCTGCTTTATAGTTCTTAATAATTCTATGTCTTAATATACCTGTAGCCACTGCCTGTACATCTTCTATATCTGGAGAATACTTACCATTAAGAGCTGCGTTTGTCTTTGCTGCAAGTATTAAATTTTGAGATGCACGTGGCCCTGCTCCCCAGTCTAAATAATTATTAACATAATCATCTGCTAAAGGGTTACCAGGCCTTGTTTTCCCAACAAGACTTACAGCATATTCTATTACATTATCTGTTACGGGAATTCTTCTTATAAGATTTTGAAACTCTAAAATATCTTGTGCAGTAAATAACGGATTTACTTCTACCTTTTTATCTGCCGTAGTGCTTTTAACCACCTCTACCTCTTCTTCAAAAGTTGGATATTCTAACTTAATAGAAAACATAAATCTATCCAACTGAGCTTCTGGTAACGGGTAAGTTCCTTCCTGCTCTATTGGATTTTGTGTTGCTAAAACAAAGTATGGTAATGATAATTTATGATGATGTCCTGCAATAGTTACTGCCTTTTCTTGCATTGCTTCTAGCAAAGCGGCTTGTGTTTTAGGTGGTGTACGGTTAATCTCATCTGCGAGAATTATATTAGAGAATATAGGTCCTTTTATAAACTTAAACTGCCTGTTTTCATCAAGTATCTCACTACCCAATATATCCGAAGGCATTAAATCTGGTGTAAACTGTATACGTTTAAAATCAAGTCCTAGTGCTTGCGATATTGTATTCACCATTAGGGTTTTTGCTAACCCTGGTACACCTACAAGTAATGCATGACCTCCTGAGAATACACTTAATACAATTTGGTTTATAACCTCATCTTGTCCTACAATTATTTTTGCAATTTCTTTTTTAAGATCCTGCTGCTTTTGCACTAAATTCTTAATTGCTGCTACGTCTGACATTGATGTATTATTGTTTAAATGAATGAAGCTAAGGAAAATTCCTTAGCTTCAAACTTAAAAATATTTTTACTCTTTACCTAACAATTGTTATATCTGTAATAAAAAATTACTTTACCCAATTGTTTTTAAAGTCACATTGCTTATACTCTGGGCTTATTTTTATATAAGTTTCCTTAATTTTCTCACCACTCCATTTAGCAATTGCTTGTATCTGTTTCTCTTTCAAAGCAAGTTCTTTAATTTTAGTATAATCTAATGCATAATCTGCTTTATGTTCATCATAACGATTAGTAACTGTCATTATTTTATAACTCTTACTTGTTCTTGGATCATCACTTAATACTGCTGGAGTTATTTGACCTTCTTTAAGATCTACCACATCACTATAAATATCTGGCGGCAATTTAGTAAGCTCAAAACGAGTTTCTAATGTTCTTGGGTTTAATAAAAGCCCTCCACTATTTCTTGTTTCTTTTTCATCTGACTCAGATCTTGCAGCTTCCGCAAAAGTTATTTCGCCGTTAAGAATACGCTTTCTTATTTTTTCGATCTTATCTTTAGCTGCCTGTAATGCGCCATTACTCACTTTTGGCTTCATTAATATATGCCTTACATCTATTTCTTGACCTCTAATTTTTTCTACAAATATTAGGTGGTAACCAAACTCTGTTTCTACAGGTTCTGAAATCTGACCTGCTTCAAGACTGAAGGCAACATCTTTAAACTCTTTTACAAAAGGTGTTTTCCTTGTCATTTTATAATAACCTCCACTTGATCTTGACCCTGGATCTTCAGAATATAATACAGCTTTACTATAAAAACTAGCCCCATTATTAATTACATCGTTTTTAATTTCTTTCAAACGATTAATAACATCATCTTTTTCTAGTTGAGAGATCTCTGGTTTTATTACAATTTGAGCCACTTCCATTTCTGCTCCAAACACAGGAATTTCTTCTCCTTTAAATTTAGCAAAAAACACCCTCACCTCTTCTGGTGTAATTGTAACCTCATCGATGATTTTCTTTTGCATTTGCTCTGTTAACTTCTGATTTTTAATCATATCAAAAAGCTCAGCTCTAAAAGAATCCATGTTTTTTTTCTTGAAATAAGACACCATTTTTTCTTCAGACCCTAATTGCTCTACAAAGTAATCTATCTGTCTACTCATAGTCTCATTTACCTCTCCATCAGATACTATAATACTATCCTGAATAGCTTGGTGAGCATATAGTTTATCTTCCATCAATTTCCCTAAAAGTTCACAACGTTTCACATCTTTAATAGGAACATTTTGTGCTTGAAGCTCTCTGTACATTAAATCAATATCAGAGTCCAACACTACAAAATCACCTATTACTGCAACTACTCCATCTACTTTTATTCTTCCTGTTGAGTTAACAAGTGTCGGCTTAACAGTATCCTTCTCTACTTCCTTAATAATCTCCTGAGCATTAGCAGGTACTAAAGCCATAATTGCAAAAGCTAGCAAAAGGCACGCCCTACTACTTATAAATTTCATATTTGTTATTTTTAATCGCATCGTCTGTTATTTCTTTTTCTAACTTCTTTACTAACTCCAGTTTTCTACTATTTATTATGAGCTGTACCAATGTTGGTCGTATATACTCATAAGGAGATATTTTATTCTTATTAAGTACTTTTGCTACTTTAACTATGTATACATCAAGAGAATCTGGATATTGGTAAGACATATTATTACTAATATACTTATCTCTATTATCTGGAGTAATAAAAGGCAACTTAGTGTATACCTGATTCATATTTACCCAAGTACTATCATTAAAAGCAAAGCTTTTAAACTGTATAGAAATATCATTAAGCTCATTAATATCCTTTTTCTTATTACTAAGAAATTTTGTTTTAATTGTCTTAAACTTAGGGTGATCTTTATCTAGCTTAATGTACTTTAGCCTTACAAGAGTTTCTGTTGTTCTAAAATTCTCTTTATACGAATCGTAATACTCTTTAACATTCTCATCTGTCACTAAAGTATCTACACTCCTTTTTACAAGTCCTTCAATATATGCTTTAGTATAAAGGTCTACTTGGTATTGCTTTACTAAGTCATCATACTGCCTTTGTTGCTCTTCACCTAAGTTTACCTCTGCTGCATGATAAAGCAATTTTTGCGAAGCCCAACGATCAACATAAGCCTTAACTATTGCTATACTATCTTCTTTAGCTGTACCTACTGGTACTATACCATTAATATCTTCGGGGTAAAGGTACGAATTATTAACCCTAGCGACTGCCTCTGGCTGTTGCTCTTCTTTTTTAAAATAAGAGCAAGATGATAAAATAAGAGCTGCTAAAAACAGAATCGCATTGTTTTTCATTACTGGTTAAGCTGTTTTTTTACTTTGTTGAATACATTTTGGTTCACCTTAATAGAAAACTCTTTCTTAAGACTATCTACCCATGTACTCTCTAGGTATTGCTGATAATCGTTTATAACACGACCTTTACACTCTTCAAGTGTTTTGTTTCCTGCTGGTAATACTTTATTTGTCTTTACAACATAGTAATATTTATCACCTTTTATAACACTAGATACACCTTCCTTATACTTCTTTAATTTTGGTAAAGCTTTATTTTCTGTTTCAAAAACACCCGCTTTTTCTATAACATTAACCTGATCTGCCATATTAAGTTGCTCTTTAATATATGCAGCATCTTTACCTCTTTTTAAATACTTTCTAGTCTTTTTAATCATCTTCTCATCAGTAGAGGAATAAACCTCAGCATCTATTCTTTGTTTCCACTGGTATTTGGCAACATTATCAGTATAAAACTTCTCTAAACCAATAGTATCAGTTTTTGCTTTCTCCCAAATTTCTTTCTCCATTAAGTCAAAAAGCAATAATCCATCACGGTACTCTCCCATCACAATACCAAACTCTGGAAATTCTCTTTCAAGATTATCGTTATAATAAATAGAGCGTTGTTCTTCTAAATATCTTTCAGCTAAAGCCTCTGCATATTTCGCTATTGGCTTAAGTTGTGCCGCCGACCTTTGATGAGAACCTACATATTGTAAAAATGATTTTGCAGTAAGCTCTTTCTCTCCGTTAATAACAAAAAGAGTTACATCATAACTTTCTAAATCTTCTGGCAATCCCCAAGAGTTCTCATAAACTTTATTATTCAGCGATTTTAATACTCTTGTGTATACCTTTGCATTTTTCTTTGCTGGATATCTTTTCTTCAACTTCTCGTTCATAGAAGCTGCTATTAACTTAGAACGATCGTCTTTTTTTATCTTATTCTCAAATTCTGCTTTAAGATCTATAAATGGTTTAGCTGAATGCTTTTCTATCAGCTTTATAATATGCCAACCATACTCTGACTGAAACGGCTTAGAGTATTCACCTGATTTATTAAGAGCAAAGGCATTATTTTCAAAAACAATTGAGCTTAACTCTCCTGATTTAAACTTGCTTAATTTACCTCCCGTTGGAGCTGATGACTTATCTTCAGAAAATAACTTCGCTAAACTTTCAAATTCTTCACCCTGTTTTAACTTCTGGTATATTTCATCAATTTTTTGTTTTGCTTTTGCCTCTTTTTCTTCTGTAGATTTTCTTGGCTTAAGTATCATGATGTGAGCAACAGTAATTTCTCCTCTATTCTTTCTTACATCATTTACCTTAATAAGGTGATAACCAAAACGACTACGTATTGGTTGAGATACTTCTCCTTTTGGTGTATTGTATGCACCATTTTCAAACGGATATACCATTCTAAATACAGAGAAATAACCTAAATTCCCTTCGTTATCTTTTGCAGAAGGGTCTTGAGAATACCTTTTAGCTAACTCACCAAAATCTTTACCTGCTAAGGCTTTATTTCTAACTTCTATAGCCTTTTTATACGCTTTAAGTGTATCTGCAGGTGCTGCATTTTCAGCAACTGTAAATAGTATATGCGATGCTTCTATCTCTTTTTTAGAACGCTCATAAGCCTCTTCTACTAGTTCTTTTGTTACTTTAGTATCGGTAAGATAACTTTTAGAAAGCTGAGTACGGTATGACTTTAATTCACTTTGATATTTTTTATCATTCTGTAAACCAATGCTATTTGCTTTATTTACTTTTAGTTTATACCCTATAAAAAGATCAAGATAGTTATTAAGATCTTTCTGAGAATCATCTTTTACTAGATCAAGGTTTTTATTATAAACTCTTACAAACTCCCCTGTATAATAAGGGTTTCCGTCTACTGTAAATAAAATTTCTTTTTCCTCTTGCTGTGCAAATGTTGCTGAAGCAATAAATAAGGACAAACCTAAAAGAACCTTTCTTAATTTCATTATATGTTGAATTTTATAAAACCTAAACTCGATTAGTAAACGCGCTAGTATATACATTAGTATATTTTATACTAGCTTTTTTAAGACCAACAAAAGTAATAATTCGTCGAGATTATACAACAATTTAGATCTTAAAACATTAAAATAAAAAAGCACTAAATAATAGTGCCTTTTTAATAGTATTTATTTTCGTACGATTATAAACTCAGACCTTCTATTTAGTAGATGATCCTCCTTACTACAATCAACACCATTACTACATTTATTAATTAACTGCGACTCTCCATACCCTTTTACATTTTCTATACGCTCAGGATTTATAGCCTTAGATAAAATATAATTATAAGTAGCTGTTGCTCTATTTTGAGAAAGCTTCATATTATACTCATCACTTCCTCGAGAATCAGTATGTGATTCTATTTTTATCTCTACATCAGGGAAATTTTCTAACACAAAAACAACCTTATCTAGCTCCTTAGCTCCTTGTGGGGTTATATCATATTTATCAAAATCGAAGTAAATAGGGTTTATTTTGATTTTCTCTAAACCACTTTTTTCTTCTTTCTCAACAAGATCTTTATACTTACTTAACTCTAGATCTATTTTAATTTCTCCTGAAAATATACCTGGTGTTGTTATTTCTTTTTTAGCTGTACTATAATCAATTTTAGAAGCCGTTATTGCAATATAATAATCACATGGTAATTTTTCTTTTATAACATACATTCCTCCCTCATCTGTATTAACTTCATATATAACCTTTCCTTCGTTATTTTGAACTTTCACCACAGCATCATTAATAACCTCTCCATTAGCTGCATCTGTCACTACACCTGTTAAAACATAACTACAAGTAGTTTTCTTCTTCGTGAAATAATAGATATCATCGTCCCCCTTACCTCTAGAACGATTAGAAGAAAAATACCCATAACCGTTTTCTGAATCTATTATATAAGCAAAATCATCTCGATTGCTATTTACAGGAAAGCCTAAATTTTTCGGCTCACTAAATTCTAGCATATTTCTAATATCGCTTTCAAAAACATCTAATCCTCCTAAACCATAATGTCCGTTAGATGAAAAATATAATTTATCTCCCTCTACAAAAGGGAACATCTCCTTTCCTTCAGTATTTATTTTTGCTCCTAAATTTTTTGGCTTGCCGTATGTACCACTTTTTTTAATTTCTACCACATAAATATCTGTTTCACCATACCCTCCAGGCATATCACTTACAAAAAATAACCATTTACCATCGGGTGTTATTGCGGGATGGCTCACTGAATACTTAACACTATTAAATGGTAATCTTTTTGTTTTAGTAATCTCCCCTTCTTTTATCGTTCCTTTTATAAGGCAAATATTATTAGTCCCATTAGTCGTACTTTTTAACTTATCACGTTTTTTAACTGTATTGGTACTATAATATATTGTTTGTAAATCCGAAGTAAAGGCAACACAAGCATTATGATATCGAGTTTGTACTTTAGGCATAAACTTATCATCTTCAACAAACTCTCCTGTAATTGTGTCACGTACTGCGGCATATAAATCAAGAAAAGGCTGCTCGTTCCATTGATAAACCTTTCCTCCTAATGCTTTTATATCTTTCCCTGAAGAATACACAATTTTAGAACCATAAAAAGCAGTACCAAAATCGGCTTTATCTGTATTTGCTTCAATATTCTTTATAGTATAAACTAGCTCGGTATTATTTATACTATCTAAATATCTCTTTTGTTTTTCAAAACGCTCTATAGCCTTGTCATCTCCTTTTCTTTCTAAATGAGCACGCATTACCTCATTTGCCTTATCATACTTTTTAGTAATACGTAATGCTTGTATATACCTATTAAAATGAAGTACATCTAAATTTTCTACTTTATATCTCTTGTACCAAGATCGTGCACTACTATATTTGTTAGTATAATAATAAGTATCCGCTATATTTAATATTATTTGCTTTGTAGGTCGATGACCTGCTTTTATATAAGCCTTATAAGCTTTTGCGGCATCAACATAGGCCATCTCATCAAATAGTCTATTTGCTTTTTTTAATGTGTATTGCCCAAAACAGGCTGTTATACTAAAAAATAAAAAAGTTAAAAGTACTATTCTCTTCATAGACTATTTGTTTAAAAGAATCTTGGCGATTTTATACGGGCTGTTTTTGGTTTTAATTGAAAACGTAAAACAAATTCATGTGAGCCGTCATTATATTTATTCAAATCAGTTGTAGAATAATCGTAAGAATAACCCACAAATATTTTATCATTGATTTGAAAACCTGCTAAAGCGCTTACTGAATCGTCCCATCTATAAGAAGCTCCTAACACAAACTTTTCTTGAAACATAAAATTAGCCGAAGCATCAACCGTTACGGGCGCCCCTGTTACCAACTTACCCAAAAAAGCAGGCTTAAATTTTAAACTTTCAGACAAATCGAACACATAACCTCCTATTATATAATAATGTAATCTATCTGAAACTACACTTTCTTGAACATCGTCATAAAAATCGTTTCTTATAAAATTAGGGACTGATACTCCTGCATACCATTTATCAGTATAATAATAAACACCCGAACCTATCATGGCAGCGATATTGTTATTTATATTCCTATTGAGTAAAGGGTCACCTTCTTGATAATAACGTCCGCGTGACCAATCTATACTCATAGATCGCGCACCTGCTTTTAACCCAAAAGCAAGTCTACCTTGTTGCCCTAAGTATAATGTATATGAAAAATTACCATCGATATGAAATTCATCTGTAGGACCTATTCGTTCGTTAACGGCACTAAGTCCTAAACCTACTTTTTCATTCCACATTGGCGCGTGTATTGTAAAAGCTTGTGTACGTGGCGCACCATCTATACCTATCCATTGTGAACGGTGTAATAACAAAGCATCAACACCTCCTGTAGATCCTGTATAAGCAGGATTAATAGTTAGTGTATTATACATATATTGGGTATATTGAGCCTCCTGCTGCCCAACAACAGGTTGAACAACACAAAGAATTAATAATGGTAAATAGCCTTTTAAAAAGTTAAAAAAGAGCTTCATTTTTCTTTCATATTATTTTTTTCTCTTACTACATCTGCCATCACTTTTTGTAAAAGTAACATTTTCAACTATATTCAAAGCATTACAGTTAACAGTTTTTACAGAGTTACTAGCTGTTTTTTATCAATTTAATGAATTTAAAAGCTATTTTTGCACGATTTTTAAATGTAATCAGCAATATATACAATGGGTTTTACTGAAGAAATTGAAAAAAGGCGAACGTTCGGAATTATATCTCACCCCGATGCGGGTAAAACAACACTTACCGAAAAATTACTATTATTTGGTGGTGCGATACAAGAAGCCGGAGCTGTAAAAAGTAATAAGATAAAAAAAGGTGCTACTAGTGACTTTATGGAAATAGAGCGCCAAAGAGGTATCTCTGTAGCCACATCTGTACTGGCATTTATATATCAAGATAAAAAAATAAACATACTCGATACTCCTGGACACAAGGATTTTGCTGAGGATACTTTTCGTACCCTTACTGCTGTAGACAGTGTTATTGTAGTTATTGATGTAGCAAAAGGTGTAGAGGAACAAACAGAAAAATTAGTACAGGTATGTCGCATGCGAAAAATACCTATGCTAGTATTTATCAATAAGCTTGACCGTGAAGGTAAAGATGCTTTTGACCTAATGGATGAAGTAGAGCAAAAGCTTGGTCTTACTGTTACTCCATTAAGTTTCCCTATTGGTATGGGGTATGACTTTCAAGGTATTTATAACATCTGGGAAAAGAACATTAACTTATTTAGTGGTGATAGCAGAAAAAACATTGAGGAAACAATTGCATTTTCTGACATTAACAACCCTGAACTTGAAGAGTTAATTGGTGCAAAACCTGCTAACGATTTACGAGAAGAGCTTGAGCTTATTGACGAGGTTTACCCCGAGTTTGATAGAGAAGCTTATCTTGCTGGTGATTTACAACCTGTATTCTTTGGTTCTGCATTAAATAATTTTGGTGTACGTGAACTTTTAGATTGCTTTATACAAATTGCCCCTTCACCAAGACCTAAAGATTCTGATACTAGAACTGTAGAACCTAATGAAGATAAATTCTCTGGTTTTGTATTTAAAATACATGCCAACATGGACCCTAAGCACCGTGATAGAATTGCATTTATAAAAATAGTATCTGGTACTTTCGAAAGAAACAAACCTTACTTACACGTAAGACATAAAAAGAATTTAAAATTCTCTAGCCCTAACGCCTTTTTTGCCGAGAAAAAAGAGATTGTAGACATCTCTTATCCTGGTGATATTGTAGGGTTACATGATACTGGTAACTTTAAAATTGGAGACACCCTTACTCAAGGGGAGCAAATGAGCTTTAAAGGTATACCAAGCTTTTCACCAGAACATTTCCGTTATATTAATAACGCTGATCCTTTAAAAGCAAAACAACTAGACAAAGGTATTAATCAGCTTATGGATGAAGGTGTTGCACAGTTATTTGTACTAGAAATGAATAACCGTAAAGTAATTGGTACCGTTGGTGCACTACAATATGAAGTTATACAATACAGACTAGAACACGAGTATGGTGCAAAATGTTCTTATGAAAACTTCCCTGTACACAAAGCGTGCTGGGTAAAACCTGACGATGCTAAAAACGAAGAGTTTGCCGAGTTTAAAAGAATTAAACAAAAATTCATGGCAAAAGATAAGTATGGACAACTTGTATTTTTAGCCGATTCTGAATTCTCAATACAAATGGCACAACAAAAATACCCTAGTGTAAAATTATTCTTTACATCTGAGTTTGACTAACATTTAAGATTAAAACAATAGCAAAAGCCCCGTACCAAATTGGTACGGGGCTTTTTTCAATTAATTATATAAACAAACTATTTAAAACTTCTAGATTAGTTTTTTAATACCTTAAAAGATGTAGTTTGATTACCACTTACAGCTCTTACAATGTAAGTACCTGCTGATAGTGATGACATATTCACTTGTACTTTATCTGAATTTGTAATTCTCTCCATTACTGGCTGACCTAAAAGATTATACACGATTACTGATGTAATACTCTCATCAAACTCTACATTTAATATATCGTTAACCGGATTAGGGTAAAACTTAAATGTATTGTTTACAAAAGCTGTAGTACTTAATACCTCTGTTACTGTGATAGCTAATACTTCGCTAGAACAATCTCCATCGTTTGCAACAACATAGTAAGTTGTAGCATCTTCAAGAACTGTCGTAGTTTCTATAACTGATGTAAGATCGGCATCACTATACCAAACCATATCTGTTCCTGTAGCATCAAGGTCTGCTATTGTTTGCCCTTCAGTAAAATCTTGTGTAGCATCTCCAACTGGCATTGGCACTACATTTACAGTAACCTCAACTGCTGCTCTTAAACTTTCACAATCTCCTAATGTTTGAGACAAATAATAAGTTCCTGTTGCTAGTGTAGTTTCATCTGTTAATGCCATACCACCTAATTCTTCTGCATACCACTGTACAGCTTCTCCTTCTTCTATTGATAAATCAGCTACTGTAGCAGATCCGCAGAATGTTTGCGCTGATGCTACTGGTAAAGCATTTACATTAAGTACAACTGCAACCGCAGTACGCTCAACACTTTCACAACCATTTACTTCTTGAGATACATAATATACAGTAGTACCTTCTGTTAAAGCCGTATCATTTGATAGTGGATCTCCACCTTCATTAGCAGCATACCATAATATACTATCATCTGCATCTACTTCTATATCATCAAGAGTAGCTGCATTACAAAATGCTTGTACTGCCTCAGCAGTAGGTGCTGATGGTATTGCATTTACTGTTACCTCAAAACTTGTTCTTGTACTTTCACAACCATCAACTGTTTGAGAAACATAATATGTACCCGTCATTAAAGCTACTTCAACAGTAAGAGGCTCACCTCCTGTTTCAGCTGTATACCATTGTGGTGTTCCGCCTGATTCTATTGAAAGCTCTTCTATTGTAGCAGATCCACAAAAATCAAAACTACTATCTACTATAGGAGCAGCGGTTATTTCGTTTATAGTAACGTTAACCATCGCTCTTGGGCTTTCACAACCTTCTATAGTTTGTGATGCATAATACATTCCTGTTACAAGAGCTGTATCATCTGTTAATACTGCACCTTCCGTTTCAACATCATACCATTGTATTGCTGTACCAGATGTAACCATTAAATCAACTACCGCAGCAGTTCCACAAAAAGTCATATCCTCTACTATTGGAGCAGAAGTTATATTTAATACAACCGCAACAGCTGTACGCTCTATACTTTCACAACCGTCAATTGTTTGAGAAACATAATAAAGGTTAGTCCCTTCTGTTAAAGCCATATCACTTTCTAATACTTCTCCACCTACAGAGGTAGCATACCAAAGTACATTATCTCCACCTGTAACTATATCAGTAAGAGTGGCTGCATTACAAAACTCTTGTACACCAGCATCAACAGTAGGCGCTGCTGGTATTGGGTTAACTGTTATTGCAACTGCTGCCCTAGTACTCTCACAACCATCAACTGTTTGTGATACATAATAATCACCTGTTACTAGTGAAACATCAGTAGTTAATGCGTCTCCTCCTGTTTCCGCTATATACCATTGTATCATTTCTCCGGTAGTAACTGTAAGATCAGCTACAGTTCCAGATCCACAAAACATTTGTGCTTCTGCTGTTGGCACTACTGGTATATCATTTACTGTTACTGCAACTGCTGTTCTAATACTTTCGCAACCGTTTACTGTTTGAGAAACATAATAAACTCCCGTTGCTAACGCTACATCTGTCGTTAACGCATCTCCTCCTGTCTCTACTATATACCATTGTGGCATCTCTCCTGTAGTTACTGTAAGGTCTGCGACAGTTCCAGATCCACAAAACATTTGTACTTCTGCCGTTGGTGCTACTGGTATATCATTTATTGTTACTGAAACCATTACTCTAGAACTCTCACAACCATCAACTGTTTGCGAAACATAATAACTACCTGTTGCTAGTACTACATCAGTAGCTAGTGCTGTACCTCCTGTTTCTGCTGCATACCATTGTGGCATATCCCCTGTAGTAACTGTAAGATCTGCTACTGTAGCTGCTCCACAAAACTCAAGAACCTCTACTGTAGGCATAGCTGGTGTAGGGTTTACAATAACAGCTACTGCTGCTCTTAAACTCTCACATCCTGCAACTGTTTGCGACACATAATAAACTCCTGTTGCAAGCGCTGTATCTGAAGCTAAAGAAGTACCTCCTGTTTCTGCTGCATACCATTGTGGCATCTCTCCTGTAGTTACTGTTAAGCTAGCTACTGTGGCAACATCTGCACATAATGTTTGTGCTGGTGCTACTGGTAAATCTATCACTCCACAAACAGGAACGTCTACCTGAATAACATTAGAGTTATCTGATGTATTTGCTCCACTATAAGCTCTTACTCTAAAGTAATATGTTGTTCCTGGCTCAAGATCCGTTACATTATAAGATGTTACATTACCTACATCAAGACTATTATACCCTGTTACAAATGATGGTGTAAATCCTCCATCAAAAACATGAGAACCTAAGTTTGTTGTTTGGGCAGTACTATTATATGTAAATGAAGAAACAATCCATTCTGAATCAGTTGCGTTTGTACCTGCAGAAGCCGCCCAATCTGTAGTAGGATCAAAAACCGATGACTTACGTATTATAATTTTATCTTTAGTAGCATTATTCACACCTGCAACAGTCCAACCTTGCCCTACATCAGGACCATCAGAACCTACTGCATCAATTACATTAAAAACACTTCCGCTTCCACCATTCCAAGCTAACCCAATAGCATCATCTCCATTTTGACTAACAATACCGTTGTATACATCAGCACCTATTACATCTCCACTATTGTTACCAATAACATAAGCAGCTCCATCTGCCAAAGTACCAGAAAGAGAATATTCATACTCAGGCCAACTACCTCCATTTGATATTCTCCAAATTCGATAGTTTGAAAGATCTACAGGTACACCTGTACCGTTAAAAATTTCAACATACTTTTTACTACCTCCATTACCTTCTCCATATTCTGAGATAATAAGGTTTGAAGCAAGTGTACCACTACCAAAAGTTGGTGACTCACTAACATCTAAGTAATATCCATCTGCTGTTGCTACAGCTCCCCAAGTAGCTGTAAATCCGTTTGAAACTACTCCTGTTGCAGCTGTTGCCGTAGGCGCTGCTTGACCAAAGGAAAGAGTAACCGAAAGAAACAAAGCCACTAACAATGTGCCTTGTAATAAATCTTGTAATTTTTTAATCATAGCTTTAAATTGATGTTTTTAATTGTCATTTAAACAATGCAAACAAAAGTATCAATCTACCATTACGATTTAGTTTCCCATAAATAAATAAAACATCAAATTATTGTTACCCAAGGTGGTTACAATAATTTCATTCTTATTATTCTTTAAACTTTATTGCATTTACATGATTCAAGTAAATAACTGCATCAAAGGCTTTACCTATGTAGTTAGTTTCTGTGTCTTCCTTTCTTGCTTGAGCACCTGCACCACTCATTGTTGTTGAAGGTTTCTCTAAATACATTTTCAAACTTTCGTTAGCCTTAGCACTTCTTAGGTTTAAAAACACATTTGGACTACCTATGTTTTTTAGACAAATACTTCATTAACTCTTCTGTAAGTGTTGTAAATTCAAATGCACCATGAGTATCCTCTCCATAACCAACAACTCTAACACCTTTGAGTTTGTCATCGAGAAATGTAAATGAATTTACTTTTAAAGCATCAAACCCAACAGCATATTTTTCTAGCTCATTATTACACTGAGAATTACATAGATTATTTAAAATTATTACAAGCAGAAATGTTAACACTAACTTCATACGGAATCTTTAATTTTCATACAAAAGCAATCAATTAAACAGCTAATAAAAGTATTAAAAAAAATGTTCAATATTTTTTTATACTTTGATTTGTTTTAATCATAGAATACCTATTGATAATTACTATTTTTGCAAGAACATTAAACAATACTATTTAAAAATGCTTATCATAGGAATTGCTGGCGGTACCGGAAGTGGTAAAACTACAGTTGTACATCAAATAATGAACGAGCTTCCAGAAGCGGAAGTAGGTATCATATCTCAGGACTCTTATTATAGAGATAACTCGTCACTTAGTCTTGAGGATAGAGCTAAAATAAACTTTGATCATCCTAGAGCTATTGACTTCGAATTATTAACTCAGCACTTAAAAGAGTTAAGAGAGGGCAATACTATAGAGCAACCTGTATATTCGTTTGTTACACATAACAGAACAGATGATACAATACTAACTCACCCTAGAAAAGTAATGATAGTAGAGGGTATACTTATACTAGCTAACCCTGAGCTAAGAAAAATGTTTGATATTAAAATATACGTACATGCCGACTCTGATGAGAGGTTAATACGTAGACTAAAACGTGATATTGCAGAAAGAGGACGTGATATGAATGAGGTTTTGAACCGTTATCAAACTACTTTAAAACCAATGCATCAGCAATTTATAGAACCTACTAAAACACATGCAGATATTATTATCCCTAACGATAAATACAATACTGTTGCTATTGATGTAGTACGTGCTGTAATAAACCAGAAAATATCCTAAAAAAGGTACTACTCACCAAAACAAGTACTCTTTTTAATAATAAATAAAAAAACATTACTTTGTAATTGTTTGTAAATTTACAATATGAAACCTTTCAGCAAGTTAACCGAAAAATATCCGTTCCTTAAAATAATAGGAAATAGATACGTACTGGTTACTGTCCTTTTTGCGATATGGATGGTTTTTATAGATAATTACTCTCTGTATTTTGAACATCCTATACTTGATAAGGAGATTGAAAAACTAGAAGAGAATAAACAATACTATATTCAGGAAATAAAAAAAGATAGTGCCAGTATAAGGCAACTACGAAACCCTGATCAGACCGAGAAATATGCGCGTGAAAAATATTATATGAAACGCGAAAACGAAGATATTTATATAATAGAGTTTGAAGAAGATACTCCTAAAAAGGAAACTTCTGAAGATCTCTAAAAGACCTCTATATATGAGCGAACAACTATTTGAAGGTTTTGAACCTGTATCATCCAAAGAGTGGAAACAAAAAATACAATTTGAACTGAAAGGTGCAGATTATAACGATACGCTTATTTGGGAAAGTCCAGAAGGTATAAAAGTAAAACCTTTTTACCATAATGACGATTTTACAGTCCCTAACCCTGCTGGCACAAAAGCCGCAAGTTTCAATATTTGTCAAAACATTTTTGTATTTGATATCGATAAATCTATAGCTAAAGTAAATGACACCTTAAATCGTGGAGCAGAAAGTATTCGATTTACTATAGAGGATGAAAAAACTGATATCGAAAAGCTACTAAATGGGTTCTCTTTAAAAGATATTCCTGTTTATTTTAACTTAAGCTTTCTTTCAGTCGATTTTGTAAAGCGTATTGACGCTATCGCGAAAGAAAAAAATGCAACAATATATGTTCAGCTAGACCCTATAGGGAAACTTGCAAAAGAAGGGAACTGGTTTAATAATATCGAAAAAGATTTCGATGCTATTAATACTATTGCTATAGCTTGTACTAACATCAATATTTTAAGTATCAATGGTAGTTTATACCAAAATGCAGGCGCTAACATAGTACAACAAATTGCTTATACCCTAGCGCATGCTAATGAGTATTTCAATGCTGTGGCTACTATAAACAAACCAATTGTTTTACAGATAGCCGTAGGTACTAACTACTTTTTTGAAATTGCTAAACTTAGAGCTTTAAGACAGTTATTTAAAGTAATTGCCAGCGAATACGATCACAACTTTGAATGCCATATTATAGCTTCTCCTACCAAGAGAAATAAAACACTTTATGACTATAATGTAAACATGCTTCGTACTACTACTGAGTGCATGAGTGCAATATTAGGTGGAACAGATTCAGTTGCTAATTTGCCTTATGATGCTCTATACCATAAAGACAATGAGTTTGGTGACAGGATAGCACGTAACCAATTACTCGTATTAAAGCACGAGAGTTATTTTGATAAAGTAGATAATCCTGCTGACGGTTCTTATTACATTGAGGAGCTAACGCAGCAATTAGCTGAGAAAGCTTTAGTATTATTTAAAGATATCGAAGCTAACGGAGGACTACTACATCAGTTAAAAGATGGTACTATAAAGCGTAAAATACAAGAAAGTGCTACCAAAGAACAAGAGCTATTTGATAACGGTAAAGAGGTATTATTAGGTACTAATAAATACCCTAATAAAAACGATAGAATGAGTGGTGAACTTGAGCTATATCCGTTTGTAAAAACAGATGCAAGAAAAACACTAATCTCGCCTATAATAGAAAAACGCCTTGCCGAAGCAATGGAACAAGAAAGGTTAAATACTGAAGAAACTAATCGTAGTTAAGAAAAACGCATTATGATGAAAAGAAAAGACCTTCAACATATACAAATTAAAGAAACTTTAAACGATACTAATGAGGCAGTAGCACAAGATACTTTTACTACCGCCGAAGATATCGAAGTAAAGCAACAATATACCGCTAAAGATGTAGAGAATTTAGAACACATTGGTTTTGGGGCAGGATTTGCACCAAACCTTCGTGGTCCTTATAGTACTATGTATGTTCGTCGTCCTTGGACAGTAAGGCAATATGCGGGTTTCTCTACTGCCGAAGAAAGTAATGCTTTTTATAGACGTAACCTTGCTGCAGGTCAAAAAGGACTATCAGTAGCTTTTGACCTTGCTACACACCGTGGTTATGATAGTGATCATGAACGCGTAGTAGGTGACGTAGGTAAAGCAGGTGTTGCCATAGATAGTGTTGAAGACATGAAAGTACTTTTCGACCAAATTCCATTGGGCGAAATGTCGGTTTCTATGACAATGAATGGTGCTGTACTACCTATTATGGCATTCTATATCGTTGCTGCCGAAGAACAAGGCGTAAAGCCTGAATTACTTTCAGGAACGATACAAAATGATATTTTGAAGGAGTTCATGGTACGTAATACGTACATATACCCTCCTACTCCATCAATGAAAATTATTGCTGATATATTTGAATATACCAGTAACAATATGCCTAAATTCAACTCTATCAGTATATCAGGCTATCACATGCAAGAAGCAGGTGCTACTGCCGATATTGAGCTTGCTTATACGCTTGCTGATGGTTTAGAATATATTAGAACAGGACTAGCTGCAGGTATGAAAATAGATACTTTTGCACCACGTCTTTCTTTCTTTTGGGCTATTGGGATGAACCACTTTATGGAAATTGCAAAAATGCGTGCAGGTCGTATGCTTTGGGCAAAACTATTAAAGCAATTTAATCCTGAAAATCAAAAATCACTTGCACTACGTACGCACTGCCAAACTAGCGGATGGAGTCTTACCGAGCAAGACCCATTTAACAATGTAGCTCGTACCTGTATAGAGGCTGCCGCAGCTGCTTTTGGAGGAACACAGTCACTACACACTAATGCACTAGATGAAGCAATTGCATTGCCTACTGATTTCTCTGCGCGTATAGCACGTAATACTCAGATATTTTTACAAGAAGAAACTAAGATTACTAAAACTGTTGATCCTTGGGCTGGTAGTTATTATGTAGAAAGCCTTACTAAAGAAATTGCTGATAAAGCTTGGGCTTTAATAGAAGAGGTTGAAGAGCTTGGTGGTATGACTAAAGCTATTGAAGAAGGTATACCAAAACTACGTATTGAAGAAGCTGCTGCACGTAAGCAAGCACGTATAGATAGTACACAAGATGTTATAGTAGGTGTAAATAAATATCGACTAGAAAAAGAAGATCCATTACATATACTAGATGTTGACAACCAAATGGTTCGTAACCAACAAATAGAGCGATTAAATGAAATTAAAGCTACTCGTGACAGTAAAAAAGTAGCAGAATGTTTAGAGATGCTTACAACCTCAGCAAAAACTGGTGAAGGTAATTTACTTGCCCTTGCAGTAGATGCTGCACGACATAGAGCAACACTTGGCGAGATAAGCGATGCTCTTGAAACCGTATATGGTAGATATAAAGCAAATATAAAATCGTTTAGCGGAGTGTATAGTAAAGAAATTAAGAATGATGAGAGTTTTGAAAAAGCAAAGCAACTTGCTAATGATTTTGCAAAACTAGAAGGACGTCGCCCAAGAATAATGATTGCTAAAATGGGACAAGATGGTCATGACCGTGGCGCAAAAGTAGTAGCTACAGGCTATGCCGATGTTGGTTTTGATGTAGATATAGGTCCATTATTCCAAACTCCTGCTGAAGCTGCAAAACAAGCTGTCGAAAATGATGTTCACATATTAGGAGTATCATCATTAGCAGCAGGTCACAAAACACTTGTACCTCAAGTAGTCGAAGAATTAAAAAAATATGGTCGTGAAGACATTATGGTAATTGTTGGGGGTGTAATTCCTGCACAAGACTACCAATATCTTTTTGATTCTGGCGCAGTAGCTGTTTTTGGCCCTGGTACTAAAATAAGCGATGCCGCTATTAAAATACTAGAAGTTTTGATTAATGGATTTGAAGAATAATACTATGAAAAATTTAACTTTAGCTTTATTACTCTTATTTAGTCTCCAAACTATAGCACAAACAGAGAACCCTAAATACGACAAAAATCTAGCAGAAAAACTAGGTGGCGATGATTATGGGATGAAAACGTATGTTTTTGTTATTTTAAAAACTGGAAGTGTAAAAATAGATGATAAAGCTAAGGTTAATGAGCTTTTTACAGGACACATGGCTAACATTGATAAGTTAGCAAAAGAAGATAAGCTTGTAATAGCTGGTCCTTTTTACAAAAACGAAAATAACTATCGTGGCCTATTTATTTTTAATGTAAAAACACTAGAAGAAGCTGAGAAGTTACTTTCTACTGACCCTGCTGTTTCAGCACAACTATTAGAAGCCGAAATGTACAAATGGTATGGTTCGGCAGCATTAGGCGAATATCTTGAAGTTCATGAAAAAATAGAGAAGCTAAAACCTTAACAATACATCTAAAAATGGAAAAGCAACACATAGATATCATACACCTAATAGGCATTACTTTACCTTACAAAACTACTAACGCTAATAATCAGGCTGCTCAAGATTGTGGACAGCTTTGGCAAGAATTTGAAAAAGGCGGGTGGTTTACTAAAATACCTGAAAAAGTAAATAATAAAGTTTATGCTGTATATCATAATTATGATGGAGACCACACACAACCCTATTCTTATTTTATAGGCTGTAAAGTTACACCAGAAACCACTGTACCTGAAGGTATGGTAAAGGTAATTATACAATCAGGTGATTTTATTGAATTTACTGCAAAGGGTAAAATGCCCGATTGTATTGGAGAAGAATGGAACAAAATATGGACTGCTGACATAGAACGAGCATATAAAGCAGACTTTGAAATATATGACGAGCGTTGTAGTGATTGGAACAATGCCGAAATCCCTATTTATATTGGTATCTAAATACAATCTTTATATAACTATTTCTAACATTAATGAACAATGAGTCAAATAGAAAAAATCATAAAGAAGTTAGATTTAAAACCTCATCCAGAAGGTGGTTACTTTAAAGAAACTTACAGAAGTGAAGGCGAAATCAGTAACGATAGTTTAGACTCTAAATATAAGGGTAACAGGAACTATTCAACCTGTATTTATTTTTTACTTACTTCAAAAACATTCTCTGCATTCCATAAAATAAACCAAGATGAAATTTGGCATTTTTATGATGGCTCTACAATTCATCTACACATCATCTCGGAAGCCGGAGAACATTCAGAACATTTTATAGGGCGTGATTTACCAAATGGTGAAGTACCACAGCTAGTAGTACCTGGTAATAGCTGGTTTGCTGCAAAAATTATAAATAAAAATGATTACTCCTTGGTAGGTTGCACAGTTGCTCCAGGGTTTGATTTTAATGATTTTGTATTACCATCCAGAAAAGAGTTACTCAATAAATTCCCTCAACACCAATCGATAATTACTGAATTTACCAATGGGTAATGAAACACTACTTATTCTCTTATGGTACACTACAACTAGAACAAGTGCAAATAGCAACCTATGGTCGAGTTCTGTCTGGTAGTAAAGATATATTAAAACACTACAAGCTCGAAAATCTTAAAATTACAGATCAAGCAGTACTTGAAAAAAATAAACAACAATTTTATCCTATAGCAATAAAAACAAACAATCCTAATGATTCTATAAAAGGCATTATTTTCGAAATAACTGAACAAGAACTGATAGAGACCGATAAATATGAAGTTTCAGACTATAAAAGGGTGTCTAAAGTATTCGAATCAGGTAAAAAAGCATGGGTTTACATAAATCGATAAAGCAAACCCTTATTTAGCAATATACTATTTGTAAACACTCTTCATTAATTAGTATATTTACAATATAACCAAACTTGTAAAACAATGGGCTACACAGATAAAATGCTACGTGATGATGCATTACAAAATAAAGTAATCGTTATAACTGGTGGCGGAAGTGGACTAGGTAAGGCTATGACCAAATATTTTATGGAGCTTGGCGCTAAAGTAGCTATTACATCTCGTAATCTAGAAAAATTACAAAATACCGCTAAAGAACTAGAAGAAGAAACAAATGGCAACTGTCTAGCTATTCAATGTGATGTCCGTAATTATAATGAAGTAGAAAATATGCTACAAGCAACACTTGCCGAATATGGTAAAGTTGACATATTACTTAACAATGCAGCTGGTAATTTTATATCACCTACAGAACGACTTTCTGCTAACGCCTTTGATACTATAATTGACATTGTACTTAAAGGTTCTAAAAATTGTACACTCGCTTTTGGAAAGCACTGGATAGACACTAAACAAAAAAACACAAATATACTTAATATTGTTACCACTTACGCTTGGACAGGATCTGCCTATGTAGTACCAAGTGCTACTGCAAAAGCAGGCGTACTTGCCATGACAAGAAGCCTTGCTGTAGAATGGGCAAAATATGGTATCCGTACTAACGCTATTGCCCCTGGCCCCTTCCCTACCAAAGGTGCATGGGATAGACTTTTACCTGGTGATCTAAAAGATAAGTTTGATCTTGCCAAGAAAGTACCACTTAAGCGTGTAGGGGATCATCAAGAGTTAGCCAACTTAGCAGCTTATATGGTTTCCGATTTCTCAGCCTATGTAAATGGTGAAGTAATTACTCTTGACGGTGGTGAATGGTTAAAAGGTGCAGGACAATTTAATCTGCTAGAAGCTATACCCGAAGAGATGTGGGGTATGTTAGAAGCTATGATTAAAACAAAGAAAAACAAATAGTATTTTTTTACTGTTGAAATAAATAGTTCTCCATAACCTACTAAAGAATATTCTATTACTTTTTAATTTCCCATTGTTAACAATTTGAGTTTTCATAAACCATAAATAATTGTATTTTTACGGTTCAAAATCTTTAAGTCTAATGGGTAAAATCATCGCTGTTGCCAACCAAAAGGGAGGTGTCGGAAAAACAACAACTACAGTAAACTTAGCAGCATCGCTAGGTGTATTGGAAAAGAAAGTTCTATTAATAGATGCTGACCCACAGGCTAATGCTAGCTCTGGATTAGGTATTGATGTTGAGACACTAGAGAAAGGTACTTATCAAATTCTAGAACATAGTAACACTCCTAAAGAAGCGACAGTTCCTTGTACAGCTCCTAATGTATCTATAATACCCGCACATATAGACCTTGTGGCTATTGAAATAGAGCTTGTAGATAAAGAGAATAGAGAGTATATGCTTAAAACAGCATTAGAAAGTGTAAAAGATGAGTATGATTATATACTTATTGATTGTGCTCCATCATTGGGCTTACTTACTCTTAACGCACTTACAGCAGCCGACTCTGTAATTATACCTATACAATGTGAGTATTTTGCTCTAGAAGGATTAGGGAAATTACTAAATACTATAAAAAGTGTACAAAAAATACACAACCCATCACTAGACATAGAAGGACTATTACTTACTATGTATGATGCTAGGCTTAGACTTAGTAATCAGGTGGTAGATGAAGTGCAAAAGCACTTTAATGACATGGTTTTTAAAACACTTATACAACGAAACGTAAAACTAAGTGAAGCACCTAGT
This sequence comes from Flavobacterium sp. MedPE-SWcel, assembly GCA_001874325.1. Classification (GTDB taxonomy): domain Bacteria; phylum Bacteroidota; class Bacteroidia; order Flavobacteriales; family Flavobacteriaceae; genus Flavobacterium. Next base: position 41,526 of record MPCW01000005.1, read on the forward strand.
TATGGAGAAAGCATTATAAACTATGATGCTACAAGTAAAGGTGCTAGTAATTACCTGCATTTAGCAGAAGAAATAATCAAGAAAAATAGTACAGTAGGTATATGACAAAAGCAGTAAAAAAACAAGCACTTGGTAGAGGATTATCTGCATTACTTAAAGATCCAGAAAATGATATAAAATCAGTAGAGGATAAAGATGCAGATAAAGTAGTAGGTAATATTATTGAGCTTGATATTGATGCTGTAGAGATAAACCCTTTTCAGCCTAGATCTAATTTTAACGAAGAGTCACTTAACGAATTAAGCATTTCTATTAGAGAATTAGGTGTTATACAGCCTATTACTGTTAGAAAACTTGATTTCAACAAGTATCAATTAATATCAGGAGAACGAAGACTTCGTGCTTCTAAAATGGCAGGGCTTACTCATGTTCCTGCTTATATACGTATTGCAAACGATAACGAGTCACTCGTTATGGCACTTGTAGAGAATATACAACGTCATGACCTTGACCCGATAGAGGTTGCGCTTTCGTACCAAAGACTTATTGACGAGATACAGTTAACTCAAGAACAAATGAGTGATAGAGTAGGAAAAAAACGTTCTACTATTGCTAATTACTTACGTCTATTAAAACTAGACCCTATTATCCAAACGGGTATTCGTGATGGTTTCATTACTATGGGGCATGGTCGTGCTATGATTAATATAGAAGATCATGATGCACAATCTGATATCTATCAAAAAATTGTAAGTCAAAACTTATCAGTTAGAGAAACAGAAGCTTTAGTTAAAAGTTACCAAGAAAGTTTAAACCCTGCTACTTCAAAAGCCGTTGTTAAATCAAGTGCCTTTGCCGTAGAAGATGATCATAAAAAAGCTATCACAGATTTTTTTGGCGCAAAAATTGATGTGAAAGTTGACAGAAAAGGAAAAGGAAAAATAACTGTTCCTTTCCACTCTCAAGAAGATTTCAATAGAATTATTAAACTTATACAGGAATAGTGATAAATAAGCTTTCCATACTCCTATTTCTTTTTATACTTTCATCAGTACCTGCATTAGCACAAGACGATGAAGAATTAAAAACCAACATTGTAGTTAAAGATTCTGTTGTTGCCAAGAAAAAACAGAAAGCTTATACTATAAACCCACTTGCCCCCTCTAAGGCTGCATTCTACTCAGCTATAGTACCTGGGCTTGGACAAGTATATAACAAACAGTACTGGAAAGTGCCTATTATTTATGGAGCAATGGGAATAAGCCTTTATTATTATAATTTTAATAATAAGAAGTATCATGAATTTAGAGATGCTTATAGAGCTAAGCTTGCAGGGCGTGAAGTAACTGGAGAGCTATCAAGCCTTTCTGAAGATCGTCTTATAAGTGGACAACGTTTTCATCAACGTAATCGTGATCTCTCAATGCTAATAACCATAGGTATCTATGTGCTTAACATTGTAGAGGCTAATGTTAATGCGCATTTAGGGCAGTTTAATGTTAGTGAAAACTTATCACTCTATCCACAACTACAACAAAACGAAATAGACTACAACTATAACATGGGGCTTACTCTTAATTATAAATTTTAATACACTATGAAAATTGCACTTTTAGGTTATGGTAAAATGGGCAAAGTAATAGAACGTATTGCAGAAGAGAGAGGTCATGAAATTGTACTACGCAAAAGAGCTATCGATACTTTTACTGGGTTAGAAAACGCTGATATTGCTATTGAGTTTAGCGTACCTGATGCTGCCATAAAAAACATAACAGAATGTTTTAACAGTAACACCCCCGTAATAAGCGGTACTACAGGGTGGTTAGAACATTATGACAGTATTACACAACTTTGCGAAAATAAAAATGGAGGGTTCATATATGCCTCTAATTTTAGCTTAGGTGTAAACGTTTTCTTTGAACTTAACACTCAACTTGCAAAAATGATGTCTAAACTGAAACAATATAATGTTTCGATGGAAGAAACACATCATACTCAAAAACTTGATGCTCCTAGCGGTACAGCTATAACACTAGCTGAAGACATCATTACACATAGCAACTATTCAAACTGGACGATTGATACTCCGAAAAAAGACGACATATTTATTGATGCAAAAAGGGAAGAAAATGTTCCTGGAACGCACAATGTAATGTATGATTCTTATATTGATAGTATCGAAATTAAACATACTGCACACAGCCGTGAAGGTTTTGCTTTAGGTGCTGTTGTCGCTGCTGAATGGCTCTTTGGAAAAAAAGGAGTATTCAGTATGAAAGATGTTTTAGATTTAAAGTAACAAATTAGTATAAAAAGATACTTATATAATAAATATATAAAAGATGACACTATTAGAATGGTTTTTGTTTTTCTTAGTTGTACAAGTAGTACACTTTGCTGGTACATGGAAACTTTATCAAAAAGCAGGTAGAAAACCTTGGGAAGCTGCAATACCTATTTATAACGGTGTCGTTTTAATGCGAATTATAGGTCGATCGCCTTTATGGGTATTATTACTTTTTGTTCCTATTATCAACATTATCATGTTCTTTGTAATATGGGTAGAAACATTAAGAAGCTTTGGTAAAAACTCTGATAAAGACACATTACTAGGTATCATCACTTTAGGGTTTTATATCTATTACATTAATTATGTAGAAGATGTTACTTATAAATCCGAAAGAAGCCTAAAAGCTAGTACGAAAACAGGGGACACTATAAGTTCATTGCTATTTGCTATTGTAGTTGCTACATTAGTACACACTTATGTAATGCAACCTTTTACTATACCTACTTCATCTTTAGAAAAAACATTATTAGTAGGTGATTTTCTTTTTGTAAGTAAGTTTCACTATGGTGCAAGAACACCTATGACGGCTGTTGCTGCACCTATGGTACATGACACTATACCTCTTGCAAATGTAAAATCGTATACTAAAAAACCTCAATTACCGTATTTTAGACTTCCTGGATTTGAAAATGCTGAGAAAAATGACATTGTCGTCTTTAACTGGCCAGTAGATACTGTCCGTTTCTTTGGTGACAAAAAAAGCATTGGAATACGAAAGCCTATAGATAAAAAATCTAACTATGTAAAACGTTGCGTAGGTAGACCAGGTGATACACTTACTATAAAAAATGGTGTTGTATATATAGACGGTAAAGAACTTATATTATCAGAAAGAGCAAAGCCTCAACGCTTTTATCCTCTAGAAACAACAGGACCTATTACACAAGATTTTCTTAACAAGTATGATATAACAGAAATAAGATACTATTATAGTATAAGACAAGATCTTTGGGATAACGCTGATGTTCAAGACCATTTAAAAGGTCCTAAAGTAAGAGCCAACCTTACAGAGTTTAAAAGAGATTCTACAGCTGTAGAAGTGTTTGGATACATTCAGGAACAACAAATGCAGCGACTAGGTATGCAAATGTTGAGAAACAAACTACATGTAAACCTTACTGATGCTAAAGTAACTGCTCTTAGAAACGATTCGTTTGTAAAAGAAGTAACAGATAACTATATATACCCTCCTTCTTCGGCGATATTCCCTTACAGCAAGTCTGATTGGAGTGTAGATAATATGGGGCCTATATATATACCACAAGAAGGTAAAACTGTAGAACTAAACGAAGAAACGTTACCATTCTATAAAATGATCATCTCTGAATATGAGAATAATGATCTTAAAGTTAATGGTGATGAAATAAGAATTAATGGTGAAATAGTTACAAACTATACCTTTAAGCAAAATTACTACTGGATGATGGGAGATAACCGTCATAACTCTGAAGATAGTCGCTACTGGGGTTATGTACCAGAAGATCACATTGTGGGTAAACCAGTATTTATTTGGATGAGTCTTGATGCTAATGAGCCTTGGAGTAATATATCTAAAAAAATTCGTTGGGATAGAATGTTCACTACCGTAAGTGGTGATGGTGAGCCTGTATCTTACTTTAACTACTTCCTTATAGCACTAGCAGCATGGTTTGGTTTTGACTATTTTAGAAAGAAGAAGAAAAAAGCAAATAACGATTAATAATCAATAATAATTTAGTGATGCAAAAACGAATTACCATTTGTTTTTGCATCATTTTATTTATAATATTTTCAAGCGAAGTAATGCACGTACTATTACACCCTACCTACTTTCCCTCTATTAGCCACTTTATAGCTATGGCTAAAGCTGAGACGTTAACTTTTGAAGTTGAAGATAACTTTCAAAAACAAACGAATAGGAACAGAATGTATATATATAGTGCTAATGGAATGCAATTACTTAACATTCCTGTAAAGCATGGAGAAAGTCCTCATCAAAAATTTAAGGACACTAAAATAGATGAAACATTCGACTGGCGAAAACAGCATTTTAAAGCCCTTGAAGCCGCTTATAGATCTTCACCCTTCTTTGATTACTTTGAAGACGACATAAGAGATCTATTTGCTAAAAAACATCGCTTTATGATGGATCTTAACTTTGAAGCAATGGAAGTTATTAATGAATGTCTTGGTGTTAACTTTTCATATAACAAAACAACAGAGTATTTACATGAAGTAAATAATGATATTAAAGATTATCGTCATCTAGTAAATGGAAAAAAAGACACTACAATAATAGAGCCTTACACTCAAGTTTTTGAAGAAAAACATGGTTTTATAAATAATCTTAGTGTACTCGACCTACTATTTAATGAAGGGCGCTATGCTGCAGATTATCTTAAAAAACAAAAGCTGGTATAAAATATTAGTTTTTCAGATTTTTAGGGGTTATTGCCAATCGTGTCATTATAGGAAAATGGTCTGAATTAACTATAGTATCAAAAGAAGTAAACTCTTTAATTGTAAAATTATCATCTGTAAAAACATAATCTATTCGAGCAGGATAATATTTATAATTATACGTCTTACCAAAGCCTTCTCCTACTTCTTCAAAAGCATCTGTCATATCCCCTTTTACACTCCTATACACATAAGAAAAAGCACTATTATTAAGGTCTCCGCACACAATTGTAGGGTAATGACAATCTTCTTTATGTTTCTGTATTAACTCTGCTTGTAATTGTTGTTTTTTAAATGCCTCACTAAACCTTTTAAAAATTACTTTTGACTTTTCTTCATCAATTGTTTCATGAATATCAGGGCTTATTTTTATTGACTGCATATGCATACTATACACCCTTATAGTATCAATTCCCTTTTTTAAATCAGCATAAATAACATTATTACTTGTATTGGGAAAATTAATATTCCCTTTATCGATTATAGGAAATTTCGAATAAATTGCTTGTCCTGTTTTATGACTGTCAGCACTAGAGTAAATATATTTATAACCGTAGTTCTTAAAATATACTTTATTAGAAGGGGCATATTCCTGAAAACACAATATATCTGGATTTTGAACTTTCACAAAGTCCTTTATACTATCTGTAACTTCAATTTCTGGTATCCATTTATAAAGATTAAACATTCTTACATTATAACTCATTAATGTAAAATCGTCTTTATGTACAGGTTGTTCTTCTGTCGAAAATTTATAAAATTTATTTATAAAGGTGATCCCTAAAAGTAATAGAATGCCTGAGAGTAACATTTGTTTTTTGAACTGTAGTAACCAGTATAAAAAAAATAAAAAGTTAAAAACCAGCATTAGTGGCAATACCAAAGTAAACACCGATAGTATAGGGAAAATTTTAGGTGCTAAAAAAGGTAAAACATAGGCTACAAAAGTCAATATAGCTAATACTATATTGAAGAACTGCATAATTTTATTAAACCACGAAAGTTTTCTCATTATCGTTACCTTTTCAACCTCAAAGCTACTTATTATTTACCAGCCCTAAACAAAAAATCTTTTTCTTCTTTTGTTAAACTATCATACCCTGACTGACTTATCTTATCAAGTATATCATCTATCTGTTTTTGAGTATAATTTTTTGCCTTACCAACAGGTCTTCTAGAAGTACCTCCAGATTGTTTTTTGTTTTTATGTACCTTTTTAAACGGTGATTTATTTTTAGGTTTAAACAAATATTGAAAAAAGGTAACTACTACTGAAACACTTTTGGTTAAATCGGTACCTCCCTGTAAAGTTTTTATAAAAATATAACCAAACAAAGCCCCTGAAAGATGTGCCACATGTCCTCCTTGATTTTCTACCGATACATTTATAAGGTCTAATATAATAAATACTAAAGCTATATGCCAAAGTTTCACAGTACCAATAAGCATCATTTTCACTCTATAATCTGGAGAATATACTGCTGTAGCTACTAATATTGCCATAATAGCTGCTGATGCTCCTACCATTTTACTACTTCCTAAAGCAGTAAAAAGCGGAATAGTATTATAGCTCAATACAAAAATAAGCCCCGCAAATATAGTTGAGAGGATATATAAACCAAATAACTGCTTTTGTGTAAAAAAAGTAAGAAATAATCGTCCAGAGAAGTACAATACCATCATATTGAACAACAGATGAAGAAAGCCTCCGTGTAAAAATGCATAGGTAATAACTGACCAAGGTTTCCATAACAAATCAGAAGGATTTGAAGATAGACTTAGCCAATCGACTGTACCAGGTAAGTCCCATCGTAAAAATGACAAATTAACCCCAAAAAGTGACACTAAACTAAACAGTATCATCGGGATTACAAATAGCCCTACATTCCAAAAAATAAGCCTTTGGGTAATTCCCCCAACCTTATATTCTAATTTTAAATCGTCTATAAGTCCCATGAAATTAATCCCAACGGTTATTATTAAATTGATTCTTTTTCCAGTACCACATCATTAAAATTCCTACTAATGCTCCTCCTAAATGCGCAAAATGCCCTATACCATCACCAGCACCAAGTACGGCTTGCCCTCTCACTCCTAAAAACAAATCCATTGCTAGCAATCCTGGTATAAAATATTTTGCTTTTATAGGTATTGGGAAAAACAACATCATTAACTCAGCATTAGGGAACATAAAGGCATATGCTACAAGTACACCATATAATGCACCTGAGGCACCTACAGCACTAGTAATATAAGAGCTTACCATGTTAGAATGCTTAATTGGTCCTAATATATCTTCCCAACGAGTATCAACTTTACCCTGAGATAAAATACTCATAATTTCAGTTTTATCAAATCCATTTTCAACTAATATACTCGTAGCATCATAGAAAAGATAATAATCTAACCCAATATTCAATAACGAAGCACCTATACCACATGAAAAGTAAAAAAACAAAAACTTTTTAGCTCCAAAATGCTGCTCTAAAGTACTACCAAACATCCATAGCCCAAACATATTAAATAAAATATGTGAGATTCCCCCATGCATAAACATATGTGTTACTAGCTGCCAAACTTGAAAATCTGGATTTTCAGGAAAATGCATTGCTAAATAACTATAAGCAACTTGAGGGCCTATAATTAGAGTACCTACAAAGAATATAATATTTATAATAATCAACTGCTTTACAGTCTCGGTTATTCGCATCATATTGCAAAACGTTTATCTAAATCTTCCACACTTATAGTAATGAAAGTTGGTTTATTAAAAGGTGAAACATCGGCTTCTTTACAAGCAAAAAGCGAGTTTACCATATTTTCTTGTTCTTTTTCTGTTAGCTGTACACCTGTTTTCACAGCCAAACTACGCGCCATCGATTTAGCAATACTATCACTCTGACTAAAACTACTGTCGGGTACTTCCTGTTGTAAATCGCTAATAAGTTCTTCTAACAGAATCGAAACTTCGCTTTCGGGCACATTTACAGGTAAACCTGAAACTTCTATACTATCGTCATTAATTTGAGTAAATACAAATCCTGTATTCACTAGAGCGCCACTCATTTCTTTTATAAGTTCAACTTCTGTTTTACTATAATGAAGCATCAACGGGAATAACAATTGTTGACTTGATCCATTTTGTACAGTAATATTTTTAAGAAACTGCTCATACAAAACACGTTGATGTGCTCGTTTTTGGTCTATAATAACCATTCCAGATTTTATAGGACTAACAATATATTTTTTATGTATTTGGTAAGTCTGCTGTACTGCTTTCTCTACGTCTCCATCATTAAAAAGAGAACCTGTTACCTCCTCCTCTTCAAAATTCATGCCTTGTGGTTCATCTACTTCAGATGTCAGTCCTGTATAAAGGCTCTCCCACGATGCTCCTTTATCCACTTTACTATATGATGGTGGCGAATATCTTCCTGATGAAGATGAATGAGCTGTTTTAACCGGAGTATCATCTGGAGCAAAAGGATTAAAGCTTCTATCTACATTTACAGTAGGCATTGCAGCATCTTTACCTTCATAGTTGTATGGAGTATCTAAGTTAGCATCCCTTTCAAAATCTAATACAGGGGCTACATTAAATTGCCCTAAACTATGTTTAACCGATGAACGAAGTATAGCATAAAGCGCATGCTCATCATCAAATTTTATTTCAGTTTTTGTTGGGTGTATATTAATATCAATGGTATTGGGTGGTACATCTAAATAAATAAAATACCCTGGCTTACAACCATCTTTAAGCAAACCTTCATAAGCTGCAGTAATAGCATGATGCAAATAACCGCTTTTTATAAAACGATCGTTTACAAAAAAGAATTGTTCACCTTTACTCTTCTTTGCAAATTCTGGTTTAACAACAAAGCCTTCTATACTAACAATTTCAGTACTTTCTTTTATTGGTACTAACTTCTCATTAGTTTTCCCCCCAAAAACGCCTACTATACGTTGTCTTTGGTTAGCTATAGACAAGTTAAACATTTCGCTACCATTGTGGTATAGTACAAAACCTATATTAGGGTGTGCCAATGCAACACGCTCGAACTCATCAACAATATGACGAAACTCTACTGTATCTGACTTTAAAAAATTACGACGTGCTGGAATATTAAAAAATAAATTTTTAACCGAGAATGATGTTCCTTTTGGCAACACTGCTACATCTTGCGTCACAAACTTACTCCCCTCTATAACAATATGAGTACCTAACTCGTCTTGCTCTTGCTTGGTTTTCATCTCTACATGAGCAATAGCCGCTATACTGGCTAATGCTTCACCCCTAAACCCCTTAGTACCTAATTCAAATAAATCTTCGGCATGACGGATTTTACTTGTAGCATGACGTTCAAAACATAGTCGAGCATCAGCTACATTCATCCCCTTACCGTTATCTATAACTTGTATTAAGGTTTTACCTGCATCTTTTACAATGAGTTTAATATCTGTACTACCTGCATCTACCGAATTTTCTAATAATTCTTTTACTACCGAAGCTGGTCTTTGTACCACCTCTCCAGCGGCTATTTGATTGGCAACATGATCAGGAAGTAATTGAATTATACTAGACATAGTGATGATTGATGTACATTTTTGAAGAACCTCAAAGTTAATGAAATTTGATGACTGTAAAAAAAGAATCCCTATATCTATATAACAAAAAACCCACTCAATTGAGTGGGTTTTTAATTTATTATTACGCTTGTCCGGCAGGGCCGAAGTTTAGCGGTATTGACGGTTGCTCCGTATCGCTTATTGGGCCGTTAGCCTTTTCAAAACGATGGATATTTTCGCCTAACGCTTTCATTAGCCTTTTGGCATGCTGTGGCGTTAAAACAATGCGCGATTTAACTTTCGCTTTAGGTGCACCCGGCATCATGGCTACAAAATCAACTACAAACTCCGAAGAGGAATGGTTAATTATTGCTAAGTTCGAATACGTACCTTCAGCTGTTTTTTCATCCAGTTCAATGTTTATTTGACCTGGTTGTTGTTTTTGATCACTCATTATATTAATAATTAATAGTTTACTTCTTCTGTTTCAGTTGCTAATGAATCACTAGCTTCTTCTTTAGATCCTACTATAATACTTTCGTAGTTTCTCATACCTGTACCAGCAGGTATTCTATGTCCTACAATTACATTTTCTTTAAGACCATCAAGACCATCAACTTTACCAGCTACTGCAGCCTCATTAAGTACTTTAGTAGTTTCCTGGAATGATGCAGCCGAGATAAACGACTTAGTCTGTAACGATGCTCTTGTAATACCTTGAAGTATTGGAGTAGCTGTTGCAGGAATAACGTCTCTTGCTACAACTTGATTTTTATCGTTACGTTTCAATAGTGAATTCTCATCTCTTAACTCACGTGGCGAAATAATTTGCCCTGCTTTAAGACTATCAGAATCACCAGCATCTTCAACTACTTTCATTCCGTATAACTTATCGTTTTCTACGATAAAGTCTCTAGTATGTATTAGTTGATCTTCTAAGAATAATGTATCTCCTGGATCTTGAACACGTACTTTACGCATCATCTGACGGATAACAACTTCAAAGTGCTTATCGTTAATCTTCACACCTTGTAGTCTATATACTTCCTGAATCTCGTTTACAAGATACTGCTGTACTGCAGATGGTCCTTGTATTCTTAAGATATCTTCTGGAGTAATTGCACCGTCTGAAAGTGGTAAACCAGCTTTAATATAATCATTCTCTTGTACTAATATCTGGTTAGATAGTTTTACAAGGTATTTCTTGATTTCTCCAAATTTAGATTCGATGATAATTTCACGGTTACCTCTTTTGATTTTACCGAATGAAACCACACCATCAATCTCTGATACCACAGCAGGGTTAGAAGGATTACGTGCTTCTAGAAGCTCAGTAATTCTTGGTAAACCTCCGGTAATATCCCCTCCTTTAGAAGAACGTCTTGGTATTTTTACAAGAACTTTACCAGCTTTAATTTTCTCACCATCATCTACCATAAGGTGGGCACCCACAGGTAAGTTGTACGAACGAATTAGCTCGCCATCTTTTCCGTAGATTAATAACGTTGGTATTAATTTTTTAGCTCTTGATTCTGAAATTACTTTTTCTTGGAATCCTGTTTGCTCATCAATCTCAACCATAAACGATTGTCCTTGCTCGATATCTTCATAAGCAATCTTACCAGTAAATTCAGATACAATTACACCATTATACGGATCCCACTTACATATTGTAGCACCTTCATCAACGATATCCCCATTCTTAACATAAATGCTAGAACCGTAAGGTATATTGTGAGTATTTAAAAGTATTCCTGTGTTTTCGTCAACTAATTTCAACTCAGTAGAACGTGATACCACGATATCTATTTTGTTTCCTTCGCTGTCTTCTCCAACAACAGTCTTAAGATCTTCAACCTCAAGTTTACCTCTAAATTTAGTTATAATACTAGATTCTTCAGAAATGTTAGTCGCAGTACCTCCAATATGGAAGGTTCTTAGTGTAAGCTGTGTACCTGGTTCTCCAATAGATTGTGCTGCAACAACACCTACTGCTTCACCTCTTTGTGTCATTTTACCTGTAGCAAGGTTACGTCCGTAACATTTTGCACAAATACCTCTAGGAGCTTCACATGTAAGTGGCGAACGTACCTCTACTCTTTCGATAGGAGCAGCGTTTACCGCTTTAACTTCATCTTCTGTTATTTCTTCTCCAGCTTTTATAAGCACTTCTGAAGTTAATGGATTAATAACATCTTGTAATGTTACACGACCCAATATTCTTTCACCAAGTGTTTCTACTATCTCTTCATTCTTCTTTAATGCTTCAACCTCAATACCTCTTAATGTACCACAGTCAACAGAGTTTACAATAACATCTTGAGATACATCATGTAATCTTCTTGTTAAGTAACCTGCATCGGCTGTTTTAAGAGCGGTATCGGCAAGACCTTTACGAGCACCGTGAGTAGAAATAAAGTATTCAAGAATTGAAAGACCTTCCTTAAAGTTAGAAAGAATCGGATTCTCAATAATTTCACCACCACCAGCAGTCGATTTTTTAGGCTTCGCCATCAGTCCACGCATACCTGTAAGCTGACGAATCTGTTCTTTAGATCCCCTCGCTCCAGAGTCAAGCATCATAAATACCGAGTTAAACCCTTGTTGGTCTTCACGAATATTTTTCATTGCAAGCTCAGTAAGCATAGCATTAGTAGATGTCCATACATCAATAACTTGGTTATAACGCTCATTGTTCGTTATAAGTCCCATGTTATAGTTTGTAGAAATACCTTTTACTTTTTCATCTGCATCAGCAATAAGTTCTTGTTTTTTAGGAGGGATAATAATATCACCTAAACTAAATGAAAGACCTCCGCGGAATGCGAAACGATACCCCATATCCTTCATACTATCAAGGAAAGCGGCTGTAGTAGGTACATCGGTAGCATTTAATATGTCACCAATAATATCTCTTAATGATTTCTTAGTAAGTACTGCATTTATATATCCTGCAGCTTCTGGTACAACCTCATTAAAGAGTACTCTACCTGCTGTAGTTTCTATAATTTGATAAACAAGTTCTCCTTCTTCATTAAAGTCCTTAGCACGTATTTTTATACTTGCATTAAGGTGTAGTCTGTTTTCGTTAATAGCAATATTAACTTCCTCTGCAGAGTAGAATGTAAGGCCTTCACCTTCTATTTTTTCTGTTTCGGTAGAGACACGTTTCTTGGTCATATAATATAGACCCAATACCATATCCTGAGATGGTACAGTAATAGGCGCACCGTTTGCAGGGTTAAGGATATTGTGAGATGCAAGCATTAATAACTGTGCTTCCAGTATAGCCTCTGGTCCTAACGGAAGGTGTACCGCCATCTGGTCACCATCAAAATCGGCGTTAAATGCCGTACAAACTAATGGGTGAAGTTGTATCGCTTTACCTTCAATAAGTTTTGGCTGGAATGCCTGAATACCTAAACGGTGAAGCGTAGGAGCACGGTTAAGTAATACTGGGTGTCCTTTAATTACATTTTCAAGGATATCCCATACCACCGGCTCTTTCTTGTCTATAATCTTCTTAGCTGATTTTACTGTTTTTACAATACCACGCTCTATCAATTTACGGATAACGAATGGTTTGTACAGCTCAGCAGCCATATCTTTAGGAAGACCACATTCAAATAGTTTCATTTCTGGTCCAACAACAATTACCGAACGAGCTGAATAATCAACACGCTTACCTAGAAGGTTTTGACGGAAACGTCCTTGTTTACCTTTTAATGAATCTGATAATGATTTTAATGGTCTATTAGATTCTGTTTTTACAGCAGATGCTTTTCTTGTATTATCAAAAAGTGAATCTACAGATTCCTGTAGCATACGCTTCTCATTTCTAAGAATAACTTCTGGAGCTTTTATCTCCATTAATCTTTTTAGACGGTTATTACGTATAATAACTCTTCTGTAAAGATCATTAAGATCTGATGTAGCGAAACGTCCACCATCAAGTGGTACTAACGGACGAAGCTCTGGTGGGATAACAGGTATAACCTTTAATATCATCCACTCAGGGCGGTTTTCTCTATTTTTATTTGACTCACGGAAAGCCTCAACAACTTGAAGTCTCTTTAAGGCTTCAGTTTTACGTTGTTTAGACGTTTCTGTGTTAGCACTATGGCGCAAGCTATAAGAAAGTTCATCAAGGTCTATTCTTGATAACAAGTCCATAATACACTCTGCTCCCATTTTAGCAATAAACTTATTAGGGTCAGTGTCGTCTAGATATTGATTCTCCATAGGAAGAGTGTCCTGTATATTAAGGTACTCTTCTTCTGTTAAAAAGTCTAATCTATTAAGTTCTTCACCATCTAAGTTTTTAGCAATACCTGCTTGTATAACTACATACCTTTCATAGTATATAATCATATCTAACTTCTTAGAAGGAAGTCCAAGTATATAACCTATTTTGTTTGGTAAAGAACGGAAATACCATATGTGTGCAATAGGCACTACAAGGTTAATGTGACCTACCCTGTCACGTCTAACTTTCTTTTCTGTAACTTCTACACCGCATCGGTCACAAACAATTCCTTTATAACGGATTCGTTTGTACTTACCACAGGCACATTCAAAATCTTTAACCGGGCCAAAAATACGCTCGCAAAACAAGCCATCTCTCTCCGGTTTATGGGTACGATAGTTAATTGTTTCTGGTTTAAGAACCTCACCTCTTGATTCAGCAAGCATAGACTCTGGCGATGCAAGGCCTATAGAAATCTTGTCAAATCTTTTAACGGTATTTTTATCTTTTAATCTCGTCATGTGATATAGATCTATCGATTTATTAAAAACACTATAAAAGGGAATGGTACCTTAAGATACCATTCCCGTGGAAATAATTTATTCTTCTAATCTGATGTCTAGTCCAAGTCCTTTCAGTTCATGCATTAATACATTGAACGATTCTGGTAATCCTGGTTCTGGCATAGTTTCTCCCTTAACGATAGCTTCGTAAGTTTTAGCTCTACCTATAACGTCATCCGATTTAACGGTAAGTATCTCTCTAAGAGTACTAGAAGCACCATAGGCCTCAAGAGCCCAAACCTCCATCTCTCCAAAACGCTGACCACCAAATTGTGCTTTACCTCCAAGAGGCTGCTGAGTAATCAATGAATATGGACCAATAGAACGTGCGTGCATCTTATCATCTACCATGTGTCCTAGTTTCAGCATGTAAATAACACCTACTGTCGCTGGTTGGTGGAAACGGTCTCCCGTTCCTCCATCGTATAGATAAGTGTGCCCAAATCTTGGAATTCCTGCTTCATCAGTAAATCCGTTAATTTGGTCTAGTGAAGCACCGTCGAAAATAGGGGTAGCAAATTTCTTCCCTAAATCCATACCTGCCCAACCTAATACTGTTTCATATATCTGCCCGATGTTCATACGAGATGGTACACCAAGTGGGTTAAGTACAATATCTACAGGAGTTCCATCTTCAAGGAATGGCATATCTTCGTGACGTACTATTCTTGCAACAATACCTTTGTTACCGTGACGTCCTGCCATTTTATCCCCTACTTTAAGTTTACGTTTCTTAGCGATGTAAACTTTAGCAAGTTTTAATATTCCTGAAGGAAGTTCATCTCCTACTGTAATAGTAAACTTCTCTCTTCTTAAGGCTCCTTGAAGGTCGTTCAGCTTAATTTTATAGTTGTGGATAAGATCATTAACCATTGCATTGGTAGTATCATCTGTAGTCCACTGTCCTTTTGTTAAGTGAGCAAAATCTTCAACTGCATAAAGCATTCTTTGTGTAAATTTCTTACCTTTTGGTAATACTTCTTCACCCAAATCGTTCATAACTCCTTGAGAAGTTTTCCCGTTTATTATATTGAATAATTTTTCAATAAGTACTTCTTTAAGCTCATTGAATTTTACTTCAAATTCAAGCTCAAGTTTACTTAAATCATCTTTATCCTTTGTACGCTTACGTTTATCTTTAACGGCACGTGCAAATAATTTTTTATCAAGAACAACACCTCTTAGTGATGGTGATGCTTTTAATGAAGCATCTTTTACATCTCCTGCTTTATCACCAAAAATGGCTCTTAACAGTTTCTCTTCTGGCGTTGGGTCGCTTTCTCCTTTAGGTGTAATTTTACCAATAAGAATATCACCAGGCTTAACCTCTGCTCCAATACGGATCATACCATTCTCATCAAGATCTTTGGTAGCTTCCTCACTTACGTTAGGAATATCATTAGTTAACTCTTCATTACCTAGTTTTGTATCTCTTACTTCTAGTGAGTAATCATCTACGTGTATTGACGTAAATATATCATCTCTAACTACTTTTTCAGAAATTACAATTGCATCCTCAAAGTTATATCCTTTCCATGGCATAAAGGCCACTTTAAGGTTACGACCAAGAGCAAGCTCACCATTTTGTGTAGCATAACCTTCACAAAGTACTTGTCCTTTTGTAACTCTATTACCTTTTCTTACAATAGGTTTTAGGTTAATACTTGTACCTTGATTGGTTTTTCTAAACTTAATTAGGTTATATGTCTTATCGTCTGAATCGAAACTTACCGTACGTTCACGGTCAGTTCTATCATACTTAATTGTAATCTTGTTAGCATCTACATACTCAACAGTACCATTACCTTCGGCATTTATAAGTACTCTTGAATCTGAAGCTACCTGACGTTCCAAGCCTGTTCCCACAATTGGCGCCTCAGGGCGTAATAATGGTACTGCTTGTCGCATCATGTTTGATCCCATCAATGCACGGTTGGCATCATCATGTTCCAAGAATGGAATAAGAGAAGCTGATATCGATGCAATCTGGTTTGGTGCTACATCCGTATAGTGTACTGCAGAAGGCTCTACAACTGGGAAGTCACCCTCCTCACGCACAATAACTCTTTCTGGAGTGATGTTACCATCGTTATCCATTTCGATATTAGCTTGTGCTATTAGTTTACCTTCTTCTTCTTCTGCACTAAGATATATAGCTGTAGATTCTAAATCTACTTTACCTTCAGTTACTTTTCTATAAGGCGTCTCAATGAAGCCCATACTATTCACTTTAGCATATACACCTAAAGAAGATATCAAACCAATGTTTGGTCCCTCTGGTGTTTCAATAGGACATAAACGTCCGTAGTGTGTATAGTGAACATCTCGAACCTCGAAACCTGCACGCTCACGAGAAAGACCTCCAGGCCCTAGGGCTGATAATCTTCTCTTGTGCGTAATCTCAGCTAATGGATTCGTTTGATCCATGAACTGTGATAACTGGTTTGTACCAAAGAACGAATTAATAACAGATGATAATGTTTTCGCATTAATAAGGTCAATAGGTGTAAACACCTCGTTATCCCTTACATTCATACGCTCTCTTATCGTTCTTGCCATACGAGCAAGACCTACACCAAATTGTGCTGATAACTGCTCTCCTACCGTTCTTACACGACGGTTAGATAAGTGATCAATATCATCAATCTCTGCTTTAGAGTTGATAAGTTCAATAAGGTATTTTACAATAGTAATGATATCCTCTTTGGTAAGCACTTGCTTATCCATAGTAATATCAAGACCAAGTTTTTTATTCATTCTATAACGACCAACTTCACCTAAATTGTAACGTTGATCTGAGAAGAATAATTTATCTATAATGCCTCGAGCAGTTTCTTCATCAGGCGGTTCTGCATTACGCAACTGACGGTAAATATGCTCTACAGCTTCTTTTTCTGAGTTTGTAGGGTCTTTTTGTAGAGTATTGTGAATAATCGCATAATCTGCTTGATTATTATCCTCTTTATGTAGCAGTATTGTTTTTACATTAGAATCGATAATTTCCTCAACATTTTCTTTGTCGATGATAGTATCTCTATCTAATATAATTTCATTACGCTCAATAGATACAACCTCTCCTGTATCTTCATCAACAAAGTCTTCATGCCATGTGTTTAGTACACGTGCAGCAAGTCTTCTGCCAATATATTTCTTAAGACCAGTTTTTGATACTTTAATTTCTTCAGCAAGATCAAATATCTCTAGGATATCTTTATCTCTTTCAAAACCAATTGCTCTGAACAAAGTAGTAACAGGAAGTTTTTTCTTCCTATCAATATAAGCATACATAACACTATTAATGTCTGTAGCAAATTCTATCCAAGAACCTTTAAAAGGTATTACTCTAGCAGAATATAATTTTGTTCCATTTGCATGGAAGGATTGACCAAAGAATACACCTGGAGATCTGTGAAGTTGTGATACAACTACACGCTCTGCACCATTGATAACAAAAGTACCACTAGGAGCCATATATGGAATAGTACCTAAGTATACATCTTGTACAATTGTTTCAAAATCTTCATGTTCAGGATCTGTACAATATAGTTTCAACCTAGCTTTAAGCGGAACACTATAAGTAAGCCCCCTGTCAATACATTCTTCAATTGTATAACGTGGTGGATCTACAAAGTAATCAAGGAATTCCAGTACGAACTGATTTCTTGTATCAGTAATCGGAAAGTTTTCCATGAAGGTGTTATAAAGACCTTCGTTGCCTCTTTCATCTGACTTTGTCTCAAGTTGGAAAAAATCTTTAAACGATTTTACCTGAATATCAAGAAAATCTGGGTAATTAGGGATGTTTTTTGTTGAGGCAAAATTTAATCTTTCAGTCTGATTTGTTATCATCAATGGACAAAATTTTGATTAAAATAATATTATATAGAAACGTATAAAATGTTATTATACGAAAAATGGTTTAGGCCTTTGAGAGTTTTTCTCAAGGCCTAAACCTGAAATTCTTAACTTAAGATGGCTTATTTAAGCTCAACTACAGCTCCAGCTTCTTCTAATGATTTTTTAAGACCTTCAGCCTCATCTTTAGAAACTCCTTCTTTTACATTTGTAGGAGCACCGTCAACTACATCTTTAGCATCTTTAAGACCTAAACCTGTAAGTTCTTTAACAGCTTTTACTACAGCTAATTTAGAAGAACCAGCTTCTTTAAGAACAACAGTAAATTCTGTTTGCTCAGCAGCAGCTTCTCCACCTTCAGCACCACCAGCAGCAACAGCTACAGCTGCAGCAGCAGGTTCGATACCGTACTCATCTTTTAATATTGTAGCAAGTTCATTAACTTCTTTTACTGTAAGGTTAACTAACTGCTCTGCAAAATCTTTTAAATCTGCCATTTTTCTATCGTTTTAAATAGTTTGTAATATATAATTTATTATGTGCGTACACGCCTTGTATTATCCTTCTCTCTCAGATAATGTTTTAACTAGACCTGCTATAACTCCTCCACCTGATTTAAGTGCAGAAATAACGTTTTTAGCAGGAGATTGAAGAAGAGTAACAATTTCTCCAATAACTTCGTCTTTAGATTTAAGACTAGCTAATGATGCAAGTTGATCATCTCCAATAAATATCGCTTCATCAATGTAAGCTCCTTTTAGGATAGGCTTATCATTTCCTTCACGAAATTTTTTGATTAACTTAGCAGGAGCATTACCCGCTTCAGCAATCATAATAGAAGTATTTCCTTTTAATGTCGATGGTAAATCACCATAATCATTATCAGAAGACTCCATTGCTTTTTCAAGCAGTGTATTTTTAACTACTTCCATCTTAACTCCAGCTTTAAAACAAGCTCTTCTTAAGTTTGAAGTAGTTTCTGCATCAAGCGCTGAAATATCAGCAACGTAAAGAACGTTTGTATCAGCTAATCGTGCAGTTAAATCTTTTATAACTATTGATTTCTCTTCTCTGGTCATGATAAATATTTTTAACTACCAATTACACAGATACTGCCTTAGGATCTAAAGCAATACTTGGGCTCATAGTACTAGAGATATACATACTCTTAATGTAAGTACCTTTAGCTGCAGTTGGTTTTAATTTTAGCAATGTTTGAATAATCTCGGTTGCATTCTCAGAAATCTTATCAGCATCGAAAGATACTTTTCCAATTCCAGCATGAACGATACCAGTTTTATCAACTTTAAAGTCGATCTTACCAGCCTTAACTTCTTTAACAGCTTTTGATATATCCATAGTTACAGTACCAGTCTTAGGGTTTGGCATTAAACCACGAGGACCTAATACTCTACCTAAAGGACCTAGTTTACCCATAACACTTGGCATTGTGATAATCACATCAACATCTGTCCAACCGTCTTTAATTTTTTGAAGATATTCATCTAAACCTACATAGTCTGCACCTGCAGCTGTAGCTTCAGCCTCTTTATCTGGAGTTACAAGAGCAAGTACTTTCGTATCTTTACCCGTACCATGTGGTAACGTAACAACCCCTCTAACCATTTGATTTGCTTTTCTTGGATCTACACCCAAACGAACTGCAATATCAATAGACTCATCAAATTTTGCAGAAGCAACATCTTTAAGTAATGCAGAAGCATCCTGTAAAGAGTATAATTTATTCTTCTCTATTTTAGAAGAAGCTTCTTTTTGTTTTTTTGTCAATTTTGCCATTTCTTTGTCTTTTTACGATTAAAAAGGAGCGTCTCCTGATACTGTTATACCCATAGATCTAGCTGTCCCTGCGATCATACTCATTGCACTTTCTGGTGTAAAGGCATTTAAATCTACCATTTTATCATCAGCAATAGCTCTAATTTGATCCCAAGTAACGCTTGCTACTTTTTTACGATTTGGTTCTCCTGAACCCGACTTTAGCTTGGCAGCCTCCAGTAACTGTACAGCAGCTGGTGGTGTTTTAATAACAAAATCAAATGATTTGTCTTTATACACAGTAATTTGTACTGGTAATACTTTGCCGGCTTTATCTTGAGTTCTAGCATTAAATTGCTTACAGAACTCCATGATATTAACACCAGCAGCCCCCAAAGCAGGTCCAACCGGTGGCGACGGATTCGCAGCACCTCCCTTAACTTGTAGTTTAACTACTTTACTAATTTCTTTAGCCATTTCTTTATTTTAAAAAGATTTAGCACATCTTCATTGGAAGCGAATGATGTGTTTATATATGTAACAAAAATTATACTTTCTCTACTTGCATAAAACTAAGCTCAAGTGGTGTTTTTCTTCCAAAAATCTTCACCATAACCTCTAGCTTACGTTTCTCTTCGTTCACCTTCTCAACAACTCCATTAAAGCCATTAAAAGGACCATCTACTACTTTGACAGTTTCACCCACAGTAAACGGGATAGACATATTATCTGTAGTAAGAGATAATTCATCCACCTTACCAAGCATTCTATTTACCTCAGATATACGCAAAGGAACTGGATCACCACCCTTTGTTTCACCAAGAAAACCAATAACACCTGTTATTGATTTTATTATATGAGGAACCTCACCAGTTAAACTAGCTTCAACCATAACATATCCCGGAAAGTAAACTTTATCTTTCACAGTTTTTTTCCCGTCACGAATTTGAACTACTTTTTCTGTAGGCACAAGTACTTGCGAAACATAATCCGCAACACCTAACCTAGTTGTTTCTGTTTCTATGTAGTTTTTAACTTTATTTTCCTGACCACTTACCGCTCTAACCACATACCACTTCTTCACATTATTATCAGCCATCGCAATAAAATTATTTATTTAAAAAACTATAAACATTCGCAATAAGAGACTCAAACCCCTTATCGATACCAAATGTTAACAAAGCAAACAATATAGAAAAAACAGCCACAATAATAGTTAATCGTTGCACCTCAGCCCATTCAGGCCATGATACATTAACCTTTAGCTCTTGAAATGCTTCTGATATATAATTAGTAACTTTCATTGTATTATGTTTTTTTGCACGGGTGGAGAGATTCGAACTCCCATCAACGGTTTTGGAGACCGGTATTCTACCCTTGAACTACACCCGTTTTTAAAAACCAGTTTGGCATTGAAACCAAACTGGCTTTCTATTTTATTTTAATCTTGAATATTAATTAATCAAGAATCTCAGTTACCTGACCTGCACCTACAGTTCTACCACCTTCACGGATAGCAAAACGAAGACCTAAACTAAGAGCTACTGGGCTTAAAAGCTCAACATCAATAGTTAAGTTATCTCCAGGCATAACCATCTCAACTCCAGAAGGAAGAGAAATAGTACCCGTTACATCAGTTGTACGAATATAAAACTGTGGACGGTAGTTGTTATGGAATGGAGTATGACGTCCACCTTCTTCTTTCTTAAGAACGTAAACCTCTGCTTTAAACTTAGCGTGAGGAGTTACTGATCCTGGCTTAACGATAACCATACCACGACGGATATCAGTCTTGTCAATACCTCTTAAAAGAATACCTGCATTATCTCCAGCCTCACCTCTATCAAGGATCTGACGGAACATTTCAATACCTGTAATCGTAGATGTTAATTTCTCAGCACCCATACCGATAATTTCAACCGCATCACCTGTATTAGCAATACCAGTTTCGATACGACCTGTTGCAACAGTACCACGACCTGTAATCGTAAATACATCCTCTATAGGCATAAGGAAATCCTTCTCAACATCACGCTTAGGAAGCTCAATCCAGTTATCAACAGCATCCATTAAAGCCATAACTGTATCAACCCATTTTTGCTCACCATTAAGAGCACCTAGAGCAGAACCCTGAACTACAGGACCATTATCTCCATCATACTCATAGAAAGAAAGTAGATCTCTGATTTCCATTTCAACAAGCTCTAAAAGCTCCTCATCATCAACCATATCCACTTTATTCATGAATACAACCATTCTAGGCACACCTACTTGACGCCCTAAAAGGATGTGCTCACGAGTTTGTGGCATAGGACCATCTGTAGCAGCAACCACAAGAATAGCTCCATCCATCTGCGCAGCACCTGTAACCATGTTCTTTACGTAATCGGCGTGACCTGGACAGTCAACGTGAGCGTAGTGACGGTTAGCAGTAGCATACTCTACGTGAGATGTATTAATAGTAATACCTCTTTCTTTCTCCTCAGGAGCGTTATCAATTTGATCAAATGATTTTAACTCAGAAAGACCTGCATCTGCCAATACCTTAGTAATAGCCGCAGTCAAAGTTGTTTTTCCGTGATCCACGTGTCCAATAGTACCAATATTCAAGTGGGGTTTGGAACGATCAAAAGTTTCCTTTGCCATGATTTAATAATTTAATCTTAGTTATATAATTAGTGTTCAAATTTTACTAAACTCGAGCCAATGACGGGAATTGAACCCGTGACCTCTTCCTTACCAAGGAAACGCTCTACCTCTGAGCTACACCGGCCTAAAAAAGTTTAAGCCTTAATAATTCAAAGTTGTGGGGAGAGCAGGATTCGAACCTGCGAAGACGTAGTCAGCAGATTTACAGTCTGCCCTCGTTGGCCGCTTGAGTATCTCCCCTTTCTTATTGCAATTATCTTTTTAAAAATTGAGCCGATGGAGGGACTCGAACCCACGACCTGCTGATTACAAATCAGCTGCTCTAGCCAGCTGAGCTACATCGGCAACTTGCAATAAAAAAAGCCCGCTATTTCTAACGGACTGCAAATGTATATAATTTATTTTCTAATCAAAATGTTTTTATTCATTTTTTTTAATATTTATGCTCTTACCCTCACTTTTTGCTTCCTCTTTACCAATAAACGCTCCATAGAACCAGCTGCTAATTCAACAGCCTCTTCAAAAGTCTTACACTGTTTTTTCACCATAAACTCATCACCTGGAACATTAATTTTCACTTCCGCTATTTTATTAGCCTTCCCATTTGTATTATCCAACTTAAAAAAGACATCTGAATAAACAATCTTATCATAATATTTTTCAAGCTTATCTAATCGAGCCTGAACAAAGCCCACCAATTTATGGTCGACACTAAAATTAACCGCATGAACATTTACTTTCATAATCAAATAGTTATTTACTGGTTAAACATCATGAATTATTTCGATTACGCGGGTGTGACGCCCCATATACCTTTTTAAGCTCAGCTAAACTACTGTGCGTATAAACTTGAGTAGACGCTAAACTCGCATGACCTAATAATTCTTTTACTGAATTCAAATCGGCTCCGTTATTAAGAAGATGGGTTGCAAAGGTGTGTCGCAAAACATGCGGACTCTTCTTAACTTTACCAGAGACAATACTAAAGTAACAATTTATTAACCTATAAACAAAGGATTCACTCAATTTATTTCCCTTACTATTCAAAATCAATATTTGATCATCCGTAATTACATCAAGACATTTTCGCTTCTTTAGATAGTCATCTATAAGCTCTGCGGTACAAGCCAACAATGGTAATATTCGTTCTTTATTTCTTTTACCTAAGACTTTAAGTGTTTTATTCGAAACATCATAACTATTAACGTACAAACCAATTAACTCCGCGCGACGCATACCTGTAGTATAAAACAACTCCACAATAAGTCTATTACGCACTCCTTCAAAATCATCTGGGTATTCTATATTTTCAACTACATCTTGCAGCTCCTTTTCAGAAAAGGGGATTTGAATCTTTTTATCCGTCTTTAATGTTTTATGTTTTTGAAGCGGGTTTACAGTAATTTGCCTAGAGCGTAATAAAAATTTATAGAATGATTTTAACGAAGCTATCTTTCTATTAACAGACGAGTTAGAAATCCCCTTCTCCACAAGAAACACAATCCAACTTCTTATCTGACTATAATTAACCTCTTCAAGCACCACATCAGTATCTTGATCTTTTATAAATTTTTCGAAAGCAGCTATATCATCTCCATAAGCTCGAAGTGTGAGCAGTGAATAATTTTTCTCCTTTACTATATAGTCTGCAAATGCCTTTTTAGAATCTATCATATACAAAAAAACCGTTAGTAGCAAAGTTAAACTTTTACTACTAACGGTAAATATTCTTTAATCTAAAAATCGTAGATTAGTTTTCTTCAGCATCTCTTAATCCTTGGATGTAAGCCGCTTTTTGAATCTCTACTCTTCTTACAACTGATGGTTTTGTAAATTGCTGACGTTTTCTCAGCTGACGTACTGTACCAGTTTTATCAAATTTTCTCTTATAGCGCTTTAATGCTCTATCGATATTTTCTCCGTCTTTAATCGGTATAATTAACATACATACACACCTCCTTTCTTAAGGATGCAAATGTATGGAATAGTATTGACCTGACAAACATTTATTTACTTATTTTACAGACCATACTGTATAGCCGTGTGGTGGGGCTTGTATTTTAACCCATGTACCACTTTGTGTGGTAGGCTCCCAACTAGAATTTCCTGTATAATCTTTAATAACTGTACTAGACCAATTAGTATCTACCCAGCGCTCTTGCCAAGAGTTACTATTATTTATATACACTATTAACCCTGGGCTTCCATCACGTCTAGCTACATACTCATCATTATCAGCATACAAATAAGTCGTACCTCCTGATGCTTTATTATTATGTATCCATATCAGGTTGTTTAGTTTGTTTTTATCTAACCATTCTTCATAATCTCTATAAAATATACATGGATAACCCTCATGCGTTAATATATAAGCATAAGCTAATAACTTACCATTATATATTTCATCTGTATCATGATTCGCTACAAAGGTTACTGCTCTATATGCATTACGTTTTAATAACATATCTCCGTTAAGTTGTGTAAGATCGTTATTACCAAATGCATCACGCATTCTATAATAACATGCAAAATCGAAGGCACTTGCCTCTGCCTCACTTGTCCATGAATCTAATAAAGCTGCATTCCCATCCCAGTATTCTCCTACTGTAAACCCACCTACTGAATTTTTAAAATTCTTTACCACCCAAGGCTCAAACCCTTTTACATAATCAAAACGCCAGCCATCGAAACCCATTACATTTTTATAATACTTTGCTATGGAATTACTATTGTTATACAACCAGTCTTGCACATACACTTTGCTATGAGATAAATCTGGATAACCGCCAAACACCCCTGGATCATTAGTTTGTGCGTTATTAGGATGAAAATCATTGTATGAACGCGCAAACAGCCCTGAAGCGGGTTGAAAATCAGTATAAGTATTACCTCCTGTATAAGGGTTATATTCTGATGCCCCACCACTACAGTGATTAACTACAATATCTGCAATAACACTCAAATCGTTATTATGAGCTGTTGTTATTAATGATTGTATCTCGGTAAGTGAACCAAAACGAGTTTCGGTATTCCCCATTTGATTATAACTTCCAAAATCATAATAATCAAAAGGATCATACCCCATAGAGTATCCTCCGCCAGCTGCTTTTGTAGCAGGAGGCAACCAAATAGCATCTATACCTGCACTTGCCCACGATGGTACTTTTGACGAAACAGTATTCCACCAAACTCCATTACCAGGAACATCCCAATAAAAAGCTTGCATCATTACTTTTGAACCTGCAGATCGGCTTGCTACTTCACCTTGAGATGGAAGTGCTTCTACTTGTTGTTCTTCATCATAAAGTGTATCTGAATCTTTACTACAACCCCATAAAAGAAGAACAGAACCTAATAGTGTAAATAAACATTTCATAATTAATAACATTTTAGTTTCATGAAATGTATTAATTGAAAATAATAAAATTAACAAATTTATAACACTTTTAACACTACAACGTTGTAGGTTAAGCCATAAACATAAAAAAAAGAGCCACTTAATGTTAAGTGGCTCTTTTAATGATAGTTAAATATTAACTATTACTATTTCATTAAGTTTTTTGATATAACTAACTTCTGTATCTCTGTAGTTCCTTCACCTATAGTACATAGTTTAGAATCTCTATAGAATTTCTCTACTGGGTAATCTTTTGTATAACCATATCCTCCATGAATCTGTACTGCTTCGTTAGAAACTCGTACACATACTTCTGACGAATACATTTTACCCATTGCTCCAGCAACAGTCATTTTCTTATTGTTATTTTTAAGATAAGCTGCTTTATGTAAAAGTAACTCTGATGCTTCAATTTCTGTAGCCATATCTGCTAACTTAAAACCAATTGCTTGGAAGTTACCAATAGGCTGCCCGAACTGATGACGTTCTTTAGCATACTTCAAAGCTGCTTCATAAGCTCCTTTTGCTATACCTAATGATAACGCACCAATAGATATTCTTCCGCCATCAAGTATTTTCATGGCTTGTATAAATCCATCTCCTACTTCTCCTAACCTGTTAGCATCAGGAACACGACAGTTGTCAAATATCAACTCTGCTGTTTCACTAGCACGCATACCTAATTTATCTTCTTTCTTTCCGCTAGTAAAGCCTTCCATTCCTTTTTCAAAAACAAAAGCTGTCATACCGTGTGAATCTCCTTTTTCTCCTGTACGAACAATTACTACAGCGATATCTCCTGATATTGCATGTGTAATAAAGTTTTTAGCGCCATTTACTACCCAGTGATCACCATCTTTTACAGCGGTAGTATTCATACCTCCTGCATCAGATCCTGTATTGTGCTCTGTAAGCCCCCAAGCACCAATGTGCTCAGCTGTTGCTAATTTTGGTATCCATTTTTTCTTTTGCTCCTCATTAGCAAAAGTAAGAATGTGGTTAGTACAAAGTGAATTGTGTGCCGCTACAGAAAGACCTATAGAAGAATCTATTTTAGATATTTCTTCTACCACAGTAATGTACTCATGGTAACCTAATCCAGATCCACCTAATTCTTCAGGAACAAGAACTCCCATGAAGCCCATCTCTCCTAATTTTTTAAATAAATCTACTGGAAAATGTTGAGTATCGTCCCATTCTCTCATGAAAGGGCGAATATTTTGTTCTGCAAAATCTTTTATAGATTGAGCAATCATTGTCTGTGTTTCGTTGTAGTCGAAATTCATCTTTATACCTGTTATTTTAGAACTCCAAATATAAGGCAATTATATTTTGTTTTTGAGTAGGAAAACCATTAATTTTTGTTAATTCTTCAACACTATTAATCCTTCCTTTACTATCTCTTTTCACTACTATACTCCTTGCTATTTGCTTATTAAAATAAACAAAACTAGACAACTCATCTATCGAAGCTGTGTTGACATTAATTCGTTTAACCTTTGGTTTATTCTTAATAGCAAACCCTTCTTTTAATTCCTTTTTAGCACGAGGTGAAAATGCAGTAAAATCGTCTATTTGATTAATATTTACAAAAGCTCCTAATTGAGATCGTCGCTTTAATATTCGTTTTGCATAAGCAGGACCAATACCATGTACTGTTATTAATTCTTTTGCTGTAGCTTTATTAATATCAATTATAGTTGTTGATGTACTAGAAACTTTATTCGCTTTATTACGTGCATTACGCTCGTTAACCCAATTAGGGAATTTAAAGTAAGGTTCTATCGTTTTTAATAGACTATCTGACACTTTTGTTACTTCTTGAAACTCTTTAGCACTGTTTACATACTTATTTGTTTTTCTAAACTTTCGGATACGCGCTAACTCTTGTTTCGATAAACCTATCAATGTCGCTTTATAATCAGATATATAATTAGGGTTGAAAGGATAAATTTCAATCTTCTCCCCATTCTTTCTTTGTTTTTCGACAACCCAATCTGGAAACTTAAAATATGGTTCTATTGTTTTTAATAGACTATCTGAAACTTTTGTTACTTCCTGAAACTCTTTGGCACTATTTACATACTTATTCGTTTCTCTAAATTTCCGAATACGTGACAACTCTTGTTTTGATAAACCTATTAGTTTTGCTTTATAGTCGGATATATAATTAGGGTTAAAAGGATAAATCTCTATTTCTCCTGAGTTTCTCTTTTTTACCCAATCAGGGAATTTAAAATACGGTTCTATCGCTTTTAATAAACTATCCGATACTTTCGTTACTTCCTGAAATTCCTTAGCACTATTTACATACTTATTCGTTTTTCTAAATTTACGAATACGTGATAATTCTTGTTTTGATAAACCTATTAATTTCGCTTTGTAGTTAGATATATAATTAGGATTAAAAGGGTAAATTTTAGTTCCCTTTTTTACTGAAATTGTTTTTAAAGAATCAATTTCAGCTTGTAGTGCTAACCACTGCTTTGCTTCAGCAGTTTGTTGCTCTTTACTTTCCCAAGTATAAGAGTTAACTACAAAATAAATTATCTGTATGGTGATTATCAGAAGAAATAATGCTACAATACCTTTTCGTTGCCCTTTTGTATAATGAAAGAAAAAACGAAATGGTCGCATTGTCCTAGAATTTTACAAATCGAATACTGAAGTTCGTTTAGTATAAACCATATCTTTTAACTTAAGCCAAAATGCTAACGTTAGGTACACCCCAAACCAAAGCCCTACAGTTACAAAAGATATGTATATAAAAAAGAGACGCACATTAGTAGTACGCACCCCTAGCCTATCGGCTAAACGTGACGAAACGTGAAAACCATTTCTCTCGAAAAAGTGACGTATTTTAGTTACTAAAGTCATTTCTTTTTTATTGAAGTTCAAATTTACATATTCCTACCTTACAACAGTATACTTTACTTTAATTTTTCAATAATTCGAGTCCTATACCGCATTGCATACATTTTTTATGATTGCAATATTCGTTTTTAAGCTGTAATAAAGCCTGTGTGTCATAAGCCGAAGTAACAGGCACTTTAAAATGCTTAAACTTTTCTATAATTGAGTTTTTCTCTGGAGATAGTTGTTGCAATAATTCTAATAAATCTTCACTTGTTTCTTTACCTAGACTTTTTGCGTAGGCAAATCTAAATGGCACAATGGTGTTTATAATAACCAAATCTATAAATGACGGTGTTAAGGCTTTTCGTTTCTTAGTACTTTCTTTATCGAAGTTGTAATGTGTTTGCCAATAGGTAGAAACCGAAACTTTAAATATATCGTAAATATCCTTTACAGTGTTAGCTTCTATAATTTTGGAAAATAAATTTTGATGGGTATGATACAGTTGTGCTAATTGCGATAAGCGTATGGTTGGAAAATTATCAGGTCGATGTCTAAAAAATTCGATCCTATCTATATACACCTCTTCTAAACGATGTTTATTAGTTATGTATTCATAACGCGATGCTAAATCTTTTACATAAACATCTTCATATTTTTCTAGTAATAACTTTGCTTTACCAAAAAATAATGCTTCTAAGTTTTCTACCTCAAAACTTTCTTTACGAACTATACTAAAAGGTAATGATTTTGCTAAAGCATAAAATGTAGTTCCATTAGTATTAAGTCCAAAATTTTTAGCCAGAAAACAAAACAGTACAGCTTCCCAATCATTATTGGTTTCTTTTGCAAGGTTAAGTATTGGTAGTGCTTTTCGTTCTAATCGTTCAAAAAACAATCGTTCCTTCCAGTTTTCTAAAACAAAACTGTCAAAACTTTGAAGCTCTTTCTCACAATAAATCCATGTTTTATCAGAGGTTAGTTTGTTATAACTATTGAATACTTGAGTATCTGCATAGTTTTTAAGTTCTAATACAGGTATCTCAGTATTATCATCACGCATTACTTCAGCATCATGTTCCCAAACCACATGTAGTATCACATTATCATAAGCTGCATCACGCTCGTGACTATGCAAATACCAGTCAGATGATTTTACATGTATCTCTACATTACCCGCCCATGTTTGTGAACCAATAATAACTTTAGCATTAAAAAAGTCAGGCCCTGATTGTTGCAAGTATTGTCCCGAATTAAGTATCGAGATATTTTCACCTTGTACTGTTCTTAACTTTTGTACATCTAACTTTTTATATTGCCAGATGTGGTGTAGAAAATCTTCTTTCATTTTTGCTGTTGGATTACAGCTAAAATAGAAATTATTAGCGCACTAATTACACCTCTCTTTATATTTTAAAATAATTTAAACTGAGTGTCATGCAGTAAATATAATTTAGCACAAGCACGCGCATCTGACAATGCTTCGTGATGATTCAATGCAATACCATTACGGTCACTGCAAGCTTTTAAATTAGCTGGTTTATAACCTTTAGCTCGATATATTTTACATGTACATTCCCACTTATCGGCAATTTCGAGCTCATCATAATACAAGCCATACCAATCCATTGTTTTAGACAACACTTTACGATCGAACCCCTCGTTATGCGCTACTATTTTTCTCCCAAACAGACGCTTCTGTATTTCAGGAAATAGATCATCAAACATTGGCTTGTCTAATGTTTCAATTGGTTTTATACCATGTACCTGTATATTTCTAAACCAATATTCATTATCTGGTGGTTGTATAAGAGTATAATACTCCTCGGTAATTACACCGTCCTCTACAGTTACTATCCCCACGGCACAAGCGCTGTGCGGGTGTCCTGTTGCTGTCTCAAAATCTATCGCTGTAAAAGTCATATAAAAATAAAAAAGAGCCCTAAGGCTCTTTAAATATATAAAATAATAATTTTATTGTATTGAGTTGATAATATCATGCTTTGTAATGATACTGTGCTTACCATTACCTAAATCTACTAATACCGCTTGATTATCTTTATTCATTAATTTAGTTACCTCTTCTATAGAAGCATCTGCACCTACTACTGGGTAAGCTTTACCCATTACATCTTTTAAAGGTTTCTCTGCAATATCTTTATCTTCTAAATAGCTATCAAAAAGATCCGTTTCATCTACAGAACCTACAAAACCTGTAACATCCATAACAGGAACTTGAGATATTTTATGCTTACGCATACGCTCTATAGCATGTGATACTAACTCTTCTGTACGAGCTACCATAAGCGGTTTATCAATAGTGTTTTTTATAAGGTCTTTTGCTTTTGTTGCTTCTTCGTCAAGGAAGCCTTGCTCACGCATCCAGTCATCATTAAACATTTTACCTACATAGCGACTACCACTATCGTGGAATAAAACTACCACTACATCTTCTGGCTTAAAGTGCTCTTTTAACTGTAGCATACCTTTAATTGCTGCTCCAGCAGAGTTACCTACAAAGATACCTTCTTCTAAAGCTAACCTACGTGTGTATACCGCAGCATCTTTATCTGTAACTTTAGTAAAACCATCTATTAATGAGAAGTCTACATTTTTAGGTAAAATATCTTCTCCAATACCTTCTGTTATATATGAATAAACTTCATTTTCATCAAACACACCTGTTTCGTGATATTTTTTAAATACAGACCCATAAGTATCAATCCCCCATACCTTAACATTAGGGTTTTGCTCTTTTAGATATTTAGCAACTCCAGATATTGTTCCACCTGTACCTACACCTACAACAAAGTGGGTTACTTTACCTTCTGTTTGTTTCCATAATTCAGGTGCTGTTTGCTCATAATGCGCTAATGCATTAGATGGGTTATCATATTGGTTTACATACCATGAATTAGGAGTCTCAGTTGCTAAACGTTTCGAAACTGAATAGTATGATCTAGGGTCAGAAGGATCTACATCCGTTGGGCATACTACAACCTCTGCTCCTACGGCTCTAAGAATATCCATTTTTTCTTTTGACTGCTTGTCTGAAAGAACACAAATTAGTTTGTATCCTTTTATAACAGCTGCAAGCGCAAGCCCCATACCTGTATTACCCGATGTACCTTCTATAATAGTACCACCTGGCTTTAATCTTCCATCTGCCTCTGCATCTTCAACCATTTTAACTGCCATTCTATCCTTTACAGAATTTCCTGGGTTAAAAGTTTCAACTTTAGCTAACACCAAAGCATCAATTTCTGCTGTAACTTTATTTAACTGTACAAGTGGTGTATTACCAATTGTCCCTAATATATTTTTTACGTATTCCATTATCGTAGTCTTATTATCTTTTTAATAATTTGTGCCAAAGATATTATATATCATTTAAAGAAAATAGTTAATTGACACACTCTTAACTGTTAGGTAAAGAAGTCCCATATTACACCAAACCTAACTGTAAAATCACGGTAAGGTTGATTTGGTGTTGAATAATATTTATAACCTGTAAACCCTGAATTGAAATGTTCTGCCTTAAGGAACATTCTAAACTGTTTTATTTTAGCATTTATAAAAAAGTCTATTAAGGGATAGTCTCCTATCTTTTTACTATCCTGTATGTAAAACTCTCCTATAAGCGGATTATAATCATTACCGTAGTATTTAGTAAAGTATTGGAATGTAAACCCTGTTTGTATATATAATGCTTTCTTAAAGTAATGATCTGAAAAATATAATGTGTTTCTCGTTACAAACTCTGGAACATTAAGAATATTCTCTTGCTGGTCTACCTGTTGATATAAAACTGTATTATCTAAAGCAAGTTTCCAGAATTTGAACTCCTTATTCGCTTTTATAGATAAATAGTTTATAGTATTATCATACTGGTCAGGAACTACTAATAAAGCAGGCGTAGCATCAGGATTAAGGTTTAAAGCGTCATCCATAAAATAAAGATGATCTTTTAATACTGTATACTGTGCAGACACAGTAGCCCATTTTGTTCTTGCCTCTACCTCAAAATTATTAATCTTCTCATTTTTGAAGTTTTCATTATACCAGTTATATTTCTCATAATCACTTTGATAAAGTCTATAATTAAGATCTGGTAGCTTATTCATGTTTTGGTATCGAAGAGAAATGATATTTTTGTCATCAAATGTATATTTTGCAGATATATCAATATTAGCTAAAGATTGATCTGAGATAGAATTTGATAATAATATACTTCCCTTCCACTTATTCTTTTGATAACTATAACGTGCTCCGTAAGTATTAATTCTATCACTTAATGAATTTGGAATTGTAACATTACCATCATTACCAAGAACAAGACTGTTATAGTAATAGTTATAATTATAGTCTTCTATATAAAATTCAATATCACCAAAAGTTTCATTAGAATAAGCAGCACCTAATAAATTATACATCTTATTATGACGCGTCTTATCGTTTATAGAAGACGTAAATGCTTCTCCAAAACGTTCTGTTGGGGTAGCCTGCGTATATTCAAAAAACTTATTCTCATAGTTAAATCTATGATGTAGTACGATACTATTAGGGTTATCTTTACTCAACCTAAATGTATGATCTACAAAATAACGGTTACCCTTTAATAATGAAGTAGCGTCATTAAGGTATACTTCTAAACGTTCTCGTTGGGTAAAGGGCGCTTTACCGCTTTCGAAATTTTCTATATTTACAATACCTCCATTTTCTTGATTAGAAAAATCTTGAGCTGTAATGTGTAATTTAATTTTATAACGTCTATCAGTAGTATTATAACTAGTAATAAACCTAAAGTTACCATTACTCGATATGGAATTAATGTATTTACCTATAGATCGTAATCCTTTATAACCAATAGCAAAATTTAAATTCTCTGATGTGTTTAGCGTAATAGAAGCATCCATAATTTGCCCTTGCTCTAGTACAGATCTATAAAACAAATCTGTAAACGGGGTAGCAACATTATAGTAGTTAATATCTTCTACCTGCATATAGGCAAAATGCTTAGCTTTAAAGCCAAACTCTGGAAAAGGTGAATAGCTCTCCATCCCATAATCTAGGGTGTTATAAGTTTGCCCTATATTATTAAGAGGTAGTAACCCGAAAATATCTTTACGAAGATAATTCTCTGCATATTCACTTTGTATGGTTAATGCAGTATCTACATACATTGTATCTTTTTCAATAGATATAATTTTATACATATCGATAGTAGCAATACTATCTGAAACAGTGGCTGACTTTGTATCATTACTACGAGATACTTTAGTTTTATCTTTAGCTGTTTGGTCATCATTCTTTTTTAAAACTTGACTAAAAGTAACAAGTGGTAAAAGAAGAAGTAACCAAATTAAAATTGAATTCTTATACATGAATAACTTTATAATACGTCACAAAGATAATTTTTTATAAACTAAAGCGCATAAAAAAACCCGCTTATAAAAAGCGGGTTTTAGTTTTATTAGAATCTTAGTCTAAAAATAGACTATAATCTATTAAGTACAACATTTTGATCTCCTGTAGCACTAGTACCAAATCTTAAAATGAAAGAAATGTTTATATCACCAGCACAAGAATCAGAAGTACCTGAAACGTTATCTACATAAGTATCTCCAACATTTGGATTCTCATAAAAATAGTTTTCTAAATAAGGAGGTCCCGATAAAGTACCATCTTCTGCAACAAAAACACGAGTTTGTGATGTTGCTCCAGCAGTAAATAACTGACTCATATCTGAGATAATTATTTCATTTGCTGCGGCACCTTGCGATACAACATATGTATTAGATGTGGCTGCAACATTATCTTCATAAACTCCTAAAAGACCATCTCTGATACCTCTATTTATTCTTACATCATATGTTAATGGATCTACATTATCAGGATGACCTATAGAAACATTACTACGACTAGGAGTAGTTAAAGTAATGGTAAAACCTAATGAAGATGCAATATCTTGAGAGTAACCAATCGTAATAGTTCCTTCACGACTCCCTTTAGGGAAGTCAGCATAACCACTATGAGTAATAATACCTGCTGAAGTTCCTTCAGTATCAGTAATAGTATACTCAACTGTAAGACCATCTTTATTTGATGGAGCATCTAATAAAAGTGGGATTACAATTTCAGTAACCGCATCTGGATCACAACCTACAATAGCATTAGCTACTGATGGTGCACTTGGATCAAAAACAACCCAACCACTCTGAGGATCTGCAGAGAATTTATCATCATTCAAATCTCTATCACCACTACATCCTATAATGGAAAGTGCAGTAGTAAGTACTATAAAACTATAAAATATTTTTTTCATACGTAAATGTCTTATTTTAAATTATTACTACTCTACTTTCGTAAACTGTATTGTTGTTAATACAGGACTACCTCCACAAGCAGAAGCTGCATTCTCAGTAATTCTAACTGTGAATGAAGAATCATCACTAGGATCATAAGATCCTGTACTTCCTAATGGTGCAGGTTCATTAATAAGGTTATTTCCTGTTGCACAAGCCAAACCTGTATCTACAGCTTCAGTAAAATTAGAAGCTCCACAAGCTAAACTAACAGTGAACGTTGTAGATGGAACACCAAAATCAGCATATGGTGATGCAACTGTGAAAGTTCTTTCAAAAGGACTCGTTGTAGTCGCTAGGTTATATACTCCTGCAGTTATGTAAGGCGTATCAGTTAACCCTAAATTAGGCATTGAAATCTCATAATTTCCAGAGAAATCAGCAAAAACTGTACAAACTTCATAAACATTTATAGTAGCTGATTCACTATCCATATATTCAGTCTCAGCATCTAAATTAGTAATATTAATTGTAAAGTTTTTTATAGCTGCATCTACAAGACCTCCATCTACACCAGATATTGTCATCATTCCTTGGAATTCACCTGCTGGTATTGTAATTGTTGTAGGAACAGTATAAGTAGCAGGGTTAGCTGCTGAATCGGTATCACCTGGATCAACTTCGATATTATAAACTCTATCTGAAGAAGAAACAGTACTTGCGTTTAAAACTACTTCAAGTTCTCCTACACCATCTCTCTCTATAGTAAGATTATATACTGATTGAGAGAATGATAAAAAACTATCATTAGATTCGTTATTTCCATTAAATACAGTTGGTTCAACATCATCACAAGAAGTGAAGACTAAAGCCAAAAGTAAAAGCTTAAATATTGTTTTCATATTATTTTTTTTTTGATTAATAGCCTGTATTCTGCTCTATTGTTGGGTTAGCTCTAATCTCAACACGAGGGATCGGCAATGTAAATCTATAATCTGTTGAAGGTAATCCACATGAAGCAAAGAAAGAACCACAATCAGTAGGGTTACGGTTAATACCTATACCTAATTCAACACCTAATCTCTTAAGATCTAAATATCTATGACCTTCAAAAGCTAATTCTTTTCTTCTTTCTAATAAGATATCTGTAAGAGCTTCTCCTGTAGTAGCGTAAGTTAATGCAGGTGTCGTACCTGTACGAGCTCCTCTTAAACTTGCAATACTATTTGCAGCTTCAGTCAATGAACCTGCTCTAGCTTGAGTTTCTGCTAATATAAATAACATTTCAGAAGATCTAATTAACTTAATATGGTTAACTGTTTGATCTGCAGCACTACCTCTATATTTACCGATAAGTAATACATTATCAGGAGAGTCTAGGCCTACATAATTAGATGATGTTTCAAGAAGTACTTGACGTCTAACATCATCATTTGAAAAAGTATTTAAAAGACCATTAGACATTTCGAAAAATGGGCTACCATCAATTGTTGCTTGATTTGCGTAGTATAAAGCTACAACTCCATTATCACCTTGTAATCTAGCTAGTGTAAAAATTTGCTCAGACTTAGGTTCATCTGAGATAAACATATTAAAATAGTCTGTTGGATTAGTTATAATTGCATGGTCTGCAAGTAGTGCAGAAGCAAGGTTTCCTGCTAATGTATAATCTCCTTGATATAATGCTACACGAGCTCTAATTGCATTAATAACATCTTGACTAACATAAAAAGGGTGTTCTACATTAGCATCAACATCTCCAAAGTCACCTATTAAAGTACTCGCTTGCTCTAAATCTCCAATTATGAAATCAAAAACTTCACCAGCAGTATTTCTAGGAAAAACTTGATTTGTTTGTGGTACAATATCTAATATTGGGACAGCTAGAGATGTAGTATTTTGATAATCTTCTGTAAAATACTGTAAAAGATCAAAATGACATAAAGCTCTTAATGTTAATGCTTGAGCTTTAATTCTCTCAGCAGTTTCAATATCAGCATCTTCTTCTAATCCAGGAACAATTCTATCGTAAGCTCTTAATAATCTATTTGAAAAGTTTATAACAGCATATCGATTAGACCAAAGTGTACCTGGAAACTGACTTCCTGGTTGCATAAAAAAACCATACACTTCATTACCTTGACCAGTACTAGCTATACCTCTTTTCATGTTATCAGTGAAAAGATCGTTAAATAAGATCGCATCACCTGTACCATTACTTCCTGAATCTGGAGTATATGCAGCATACACACCATTAAGACCCGTTTGTAAATCACCAAGTGTTCTATAAGCTACCTCTTCTCCTAATTCAGAGTCTTGAATAATATCTGTAGCATCTTCACAGGAAGTAAACCCTATAAATAATGCTAATAAACTAAATTTAAATATTTTTTTCATTGTCAATTTTTTATTAAAAATTAATAACCGCTCCGAAAGTATAAATCTTAGGAGTTGGATAATTACCTCTATCTGTACCTCTAAATCCTCCTTCAGCATCCCAACCTCTCCAAGAACTGAAAGTAATTAGGTTTTCACCTTGTACATAGAATCTAACACCGCTAACAGGTAAATCTTTTAACATCTCTGGACTAAATGAATAACCGAAACGCATATTTCTTAATCTAAGGAAAGACGCATCTTCTAGATATCTATCAGTAGAGTTAATATAGTCTACAGAACTAAGTGCATTTCCTATACGTGGAACACTTGTTATATCTCCTGGGTTTTTCCATGAATTTTGAACAGAAACTACTCTATTACCTCCATCATTAATAACACTAGTTTCTTCAAGATCTGCAAAATCTAGGTTATTTCTATATAAATCAGCAAAGTAACTCCATTGTGTACTAAATTCGAATCCTTTATATGTTACAAGAGTACCGAAACCACCTTGCCATACAGGGTATGTAGATTTACCAGTAGCAACTCTATCATCATCAGATAAAGTCTCTGTAAGACCTCCATCACGTGTATAAAATAAAGCATTACCATTTGATGGGTTAACACCTGCATATTTAACTAGATAAAAACTATTAATAGCTTCTCCTTCAATAAATGCTATAGAACCACCACTTGTTACTAAACCTTCAAAACTTGCAGGTAATTCTCTAATTTTATTTTTATTGTAAGAGGTATTACCATTTACAACAACTGCCCAATCTTGATCATCATACACTGTATATTTAAGTGTAAGCTCAAAACCTTTGTTCTCCATTGCTCCAATATTAGTATCTAAACTAGAAGTTGCATTTACTGGAGATACTGGTGTGTTTTGGAAAAGGTCAGTTGTTAATTTTTTATAAACATCAACACTACCACTTAATTTATTTTGCCATAAAGCAAAATCTACACCTACATTAGTTTGCTCTGTTGTTTCCCAACGAAGATCTCTAACTGCTATCTGACCCGGTACTGTAGAAACTGTTCCATTATATCCTGATCCAGAAACATACAGGTTACGAGTATTATTTAAAGCTGAGTATTGTGCATTGTTAATTCTTTGATTACCTGTAGTACCGAAAGATGCTCTTAACTTAAGTAAGTTTAAAACTGAATTGTCCATGAACGATTCTTCATCAACATTCCATCTACCACCCACAGAGTAAAAAGTACCCCATTTCTGATCATCTATAAATCTAAATGATGAATCACGTCTTAATGTAGCTGTAATACCAAATTTACCTTTATAATCATAATCTAAGTTTGTAAAATATGAGAATAAACCTTCTTCTGTTTTAAAAGAACCAATAGTTGGTATGTATGGTTGAGTATCTGGTGTAGCACTATTACTATCAAGATCTTCAAAAGTATCACCACCAATAAATGCAGCTCCTGTACCAACAAGTCTTGGATCAAGTCCTGTTTGTCTAATATTGAAACCGTCAAAGTGAGCTTTATTGTACTCTACATAAACAGTAGCATCAATAGTATGATCATCAGCGAATGTATTATTATAATTTAAACTAAAAAGAGAGTTAAATCTAAAATCTCTACTAGTTGACTCAGAATGAACACCACCATATTCAGCTCTTTGATCTACCTGAAACGGCCCTAATATACTTTCTGGGTGTAATATCTCTAATGTTCTAAAACTTGAGTAATCTACCCCCATTTGCATACCTGCTGTCAAGTTTTTTGCAAAATTATAATCTGCAGAAAAACTAGCTAATATCTTAACTTCATCTTCAATATCTGTATTCATGTAAGATGAATTCAGTAATACATAAGGTACATTATCTACTGTTACTCCAGTAGGGTCTCCAGGAGTTAAACCTCCATCTCTAGTTATACTACCATCAGCCTCATAAGGTGATAAATATGGAAGTCCTTGAAGTGCTGCTCTAAAAGGAGCGAAAAACACTGCATTAGAACCTGCACCATCTATACCACTTGATCTTGAAAAGTTAGCATTAATGTTCATTGCGTAGTTAAACTTTTCATTACTTGATTTACCCGAGAAATTGTTTCTTACAGTAAAACGCTTAAGGTCTGTATTTAAAAACACACCTTCTTGCTCAAAGTAACCAAGAGAAGTAAAGTTACTAGTATTTTTAGAACCTGATGTTATTGCAATATCATGAGATTTTGTAACACCTTTTCTAAAGAAAACATCACTCCAACGAGTATTAGTTTGTCTTGCTCTTGCTTCTAATTCTGCATCAGAAAGAGTAGAACCTACACCTACACCATTATCTTTTTGCAACTGTAATAATTGTCTTGAGCTCATTAACTCAAGGTTTAATGGCTGAAGTTCTGTATAACCAAACTGGGTAGTATATCTAATTTTTGTACTCTCCCCGAATTTACCTCTTTTAGTAGTAATTACAATTACACCATTAGAACCTCTATTACCATAAATAGATGTTGCAGCAGCATCTCTAAGAATATCGTAAGAAGCTATATCATTTTGATTGATACTTCTAAATCCATCCTCATCAACTGGAATACCATCAACAATAAACAACGGCTCTACGTTACCATTAATCGTACCAACACCACGTAGTATTATCGTAGTATCAGAACCTGGTTGACCAGAACCTGTAGCAATATTTAAACCTGCTACTTGCCCTTGAAGACTTTGTAAAAGATTACCGTTAGACCTATCTTCTACAGCATCTACAGAAATAGTTGTTACCGCGGCTGCATTCTTTCTTTTAGTAGTAGACCTATACCCTGTTTTAACAACAACATCAAGTACTTGTGCCGTCTCTACCAACACTATATTCACAGTGTTAGACGAACCTACAGTAATTGACTGCGTTTGAAAATTGATATAAGAAAACTCTAAAACATCACCTACAGCAACATTAATGGAATAATTACCATCAATATCTGTTTGTGCACTACGTTGTGATGCTCCTTTTACAATAACACTAGCACCTGGAAGCGGACCAATTTTGTCCGAAACCGTACCAGTTATTGTCTTCTCTTGTGCAAAAGAGAAACCAAATGAAAACGCTAATAACAGCGTCATAATCCAAGTAAACTTCGATCTCATACTTTATTAATTTGAGTTAGTTAACCGCAAACTTCTTAATAATTTATTAATAAAACAAATATTACTTCGGAATAATAATGTTAAACAGTAAACATAAATTATTGTGAAATCTCAATCTTTTTGTTTTAAATAGATACATTATATTAAAAAAGGTTGCGTATAATTTTATTAAAAAAAATATCCTGTTTGACTACGTATTATTTTATTACTATTTTTTTAGACTCTGTGTAAGCTCCATTATTAACATCTACCATTAACACATACATACCTGAAGATATATCTGACACATCTACACTACCTGTAAATGAACCAAAGTTTTTAACCTGTCTTCCTTGTAAATCATAAAGAGTCACTGTAGAACTAGAAGCATCTAAACCTGCATCTAAAGTAATATTAACAACATCTGTAGCTGGGTTAGGATAAACACCTAATTTACTCACAATCTTATCAGATACACCATTAACATCAGATATACCATCAATTATAAGTGAATATTTTTGACTACTAAACCCTTGTAAATTTCCTTTATGCGAAACAGTAACAGTATAAACAGAACCTGGAGTAGGATTATCTATCTCTATCACCTCTACATTATCAACAAAGTTATCAGCTTTAATAGGAGCTGTTTCGACAATATCACTTAACCTCCAAGGGAAAAATGTTTCTCCATCTTTTGTTACACGAATATCTAAATCGTTAGTTAAAACAGGAGTTGTTGAATTATGAGTACCCGTATTTATCAAACTACTTGTAACAGGGTCCGTCCAGCAGATAGTTACCTTTAAAGTTTCTACGTCATCAGCTGTAACATTTTTAGTATAGGTAGCACTTTGAGCTAAAATATTCTCTTCAACAATAGCACCTACCCCGCTATCAGCATTTGTAAGTAATTGAACTGCAGAACCTGTATCTATAAGCCCCCATCCAAAACGATGATCTGGCCCATCAAAGAAACCTGCTTCATCAGCAGTATGTATCATTAAACCTCTTAAGGTTGCTGACCTCATAAAACTTCCATGTAAATTAGAATAGTGTTGTTGCATTAACGTTAAAGAACCTGCAACACCTGGAGAAGCCATAGAAGTACCTTGTAGCGATGTGTAATCAGAATTACTTTGAGAGTAACACGAAAGAACCGCTACACCCTTTGTTGCGATATCTGGCTTAATTCTTCTATCATCTGTAGGTCCATAACTACTAAAATTACTCATCGCAATTGAACCTGATGTTGGGTTAGTATTCGAAACACCATATGTAGCAGCAACAACAACTATATTTTTAGATGTCCCATCACTAATCAATAAATCTTTTGCTTCACCAACTCTAGAGTTTCCTGCTGCAAAAACTGGTAAATAATATTCTGCTGCCATTGTAATTTGATCCCAAGCAGCACTTTCTGCAGTATACGCCCCTCTTCTCCACTCAGGCCAATCTTCTGGATCCCATCCGTAAGAGTGATTAGAAACCAACAGACCATCATCTGTAGCTCTTGCTAAAGCCTCTGAAGTGTCACCTTGAGCATCATGAGATAGAAGAGTAGCTTCATAAGCAATACCTCTTGCTGACGGGTTAAGTATACCACGCCCCATCATAGTACCTGATACGTGAGTCGCGTGACCATTATCACTATTGTGTGTTGTAAAGTTCGAACCATCCATTACAGTAACCGCTCCTGCTAGATCTGTATGAGTTGTTCTTACATCTCCTGGCTCCCAT
This sequence comes from Flavobacterium sp. MedPE-SWcel, assembly GCA_001874325.1. Lineage (GTDB taxonomy): Bacteria > Bacteroidota > Bacteroidia > Flavobacteriales > Flavobacteriaceae > Flavobacterium. Next base: position 83,741 of record MPCW01000005.1, read on the forward strand.
ATACCCATAACCATATCTTGACCATTTAAATCAAGTCCAAAAAAACCACCTGTACGAACAAGGTTAACTCTAGCCGTAAAAGCAGCACTACCAGCACCACCATCATTATAAGGTTGTATATAAATTGGCTCATCATTTTCAGTAACACCAACAAGTGTAGATGTATATCCTTCTTTTTGCTTTTTAAGAGGCCATCCTTTAACAGCAGCTAGCTCTAAAGCTCTTTTATAACTAGCTTCGCTTTTTTCAGCAAATTCTGCTGCAAGTTTCATATTTGCCTCCCTGTCGTAATGTTTTACAATTTCTGCTCTTTGCTCGGGGGTTTGAGCAAAAGCTGCAACGCTGCTTCCTAAAGCTAAAGCGAGTACAAAAAGCTTTACAGTATTCTTTTTCATTTCTTATTTATTTAATAGTTAATAGCATATTTAATCCGAAAAATTCCATTTATTTTATTTTCTTCAAAAAAAGATTAGCAAAAATATAAATTTAAATCATTCTCCGCATGTTAATTTCTTATTTTAGCACCTGATATCTCTAATTGTGATATAATTAACAAATTTTAACTCGATGTTATTAATCAATCACTCAGGCAATCACCCAGAAGCAGGCACTGATGAAGCAGGAAGAGGGTGTCTTGCTGGCCCTGTTACAGCAGCAGCAGTAATACTTCCTGAAGATTTTGAAATGGAATTATTAAACGATTCTAAACAACTAAATAAAAAAATTAGAAATTTATTACGCCCCAAAATTCAAGAGGAAGCAACCTCATATTACATAACAAATATCGAGCCGCAAGTTATTGATGATATAAACATCTTAAACGCCTCGATTAAAGCAATGCAAGAATGCATTACAAAATTATCCCCTACCCCATCTCATATAATTGTAGACGGTAATAGATTTAAGCCTGTAAAAAACATACCCCATGATTGTATAATAAAAGGAGATGGTAAATACTTAAGTATTGCAGCAGCTTCTGTATTAGCAAAAACATATAGAGATGAATATATGGAAAAGATTCATGAGGAATACCCCATGTATAACTGGAAAAAAAACAAAGGCTATCCTACAAAGGAACATAGAGAAGCCATTCGTAAATATGGAATTACCAAGTATCACAGGAAATCTTTTAAACTATTACCTGAACAATTAGCACTGGACTTTAAATATCACGAAAACATTTAGACTAAAGGTAAATTAGCTCCTTTTGATATTTCTGCATCAAAAAGACTAGAGAAGTGTTTTACAACTTTTTCTTTCACCTCTGCTTCATTCACTTCTTCAACTCCAAGCTCTACATTTAAAGATGTAACTCCTTTACCTTTTATACCACAAGGTATAATATTATCAAAATACCCTAAGTTCGCATTTACATTAAATGCAAAACCATGCATTGTAACCCAACGAGAAGCCCGAACTCCCATAGCACATATTTTTCGAGCAAACGGAGTACCTACACCAAGCCAAACTCCTGTTTCCCCTTCACTACGTGTAGCACTAAGCCCGTACTCTGCCATGGTTAATATAATTGCTTCTTCAAGCAAACGAAGATATTTATGAATATCAGTAAAAAAGTTTTCTAAATCTAATATTGGATAACCTACTATTTGACCTGGACCATGATATGTAATATCTCCCCCTCTATTTATTTTATAAAACGTGGCTCCTTTTTCAGCTAATTGTTTTTCATTAAGCAATAAGTTTTCCATATCTCCACTTTTACCTAACGTATAAACATGTGGGTGCTCTACATATAAAAAATAGTTTGGAGTTTCTATCTCCGTTCCTTGTCTCCTATTTTTTATTTTTAAATCTAATATCTCTTTGAAAAGCTTTTCTTGAGTATCCCAAACTTCTTTATAATCCACTACTCCTAAGTCAAAAAGCTGTACTTTTTTGTTCATGCTATATTTACTATACATTAGGCTACAAATTTACAAAACTTATAGCCTTATTTTACATCATAAAAAAACCGTGTTAATTACACGGTTCTCTTATATTCATTTATAATTACATCTAGCCAACTATTCAAACTCTACTTCTATACTCATCTTTTCAGGGTTATCCATGTAATCCGACAAAGAATACTTAAGCGTAAGTGTTTTTTTATCTTCTCCTACAACAGCTCTTTTATCTGATACTGATTTGATTTTTTCAGGAAACTTATAATTTAAAGTATAAGATGAACTTGCAAACATATCTTTATACATATCTTCCTTTTTATCACTATCATCCTTTTCTTCTACACTCTCAACAACAACTGTTTTCTTAAATTTTTTACCATCATAAAAATAATCTGTTCTAGAATTTTCATTATCAAATCCTAAATCAGGCTGTGTTCTCCCACTATCGCTTCCTTGCAGTTTACGCAAATCACTAAAGCTCTTCATCATATCACTTAACTCTGATGCCTTTTCAAACTTCATTTTTAAACCGATATTCATTTCACGAGTCTCTGTATCCATTAACATATTCATCTCCATTTTTTCAAACCTTCTCAATATATCTCTTTGCTCTTCTGGCAATGCTGCAATACTATCTTTATACTCTTTAAAAATCTCTCTAAAAACAATTGTAGAATCTATTTTTTCTTGTTTTTCTTTAGCCAACTCTTCACCCGCCATTTGCATAAGTTCAGAACCATCCATCTCTACAGACATCACTCCACTTCCGTCTTCATTTATAGTTATGTTTTCAGTAAAATTGCATGATGTCGCAAACATCATAAATAATAAACTAAGCGCTAATAATAATTTTGTTTTCATTTCTTACGTTTTTGATGCCCAAATATACATTTTATTTCACTTTACATTATCATTTTATTAAACCTGTCAAATTGCTTATTTACTAATATTCATTACCTTTGCGAGCTTATATAAACTAATATTAATTATGCAGCTTTCAGAACAAGAAATCATTCGTAGAGAAAAACTGGATGCGCTGAGAAAACTCGGCATAAATCCTTATCCCGCTAACCTTTTTCCTGTAGATCATACAAGTAAACAGGTAAAGAATGAATATACTGAAGGTAAAAAGGTAGTTATTGCAGGTCGTTTAATGTCTGTTAGAATTCAAGGGAAAGCTTCTTTTGCTGAATTACAAGATAGTGAAGGACGTGTACAGGTTTATATTAACCGTGATGAAATATGCACTGGAGAAGATAAAACCAAATACAACGATGTATTTAAAAAACTTCTTGATTTAGGTGATTTTATAGGTGTAGAAGGGGAAATGTTTACAACCAAAGTAGGGGAGAAATCAGTTCGTGTAAACGACTTTACAGTATTGAGTAAAACATTACGCCCATTACCATTACCTAAAACAGATGCTGACGGAAATACTCATGATGGTTTTACCGACGCTGAGTTACGTTACCGTCAACGCTATGTAGATCTTGTAGTTAATCCTCAAGTTAAAGATGTTTTTGTAAAAAGAACAAAACTCTTTAATGCTATGCGTAACTTTTTTAACGATAAAGGTTATTTTGAAGTTGAAACTCCAATATTACAACCTATTGCTGGTGGTGCAGCAGCACGTCCATTTGCAACACACCACAATTCATTAGACATACCATTATACATGCGTATTGCTAATGAGCTTTACTTAAAACGACTTATAGTAGGTGGATTTGATGGTGTATATGAATTCTCAAAAAACTTCCGTAATGAAGGTATGGATAGAACCCATAATCCTGAATTTACGGCTATGGAAATATATGTAGCCTACAAAGACTACAACTGGATGATGGAGTTTACCGAAAACTTACTTGAGCATTGCGCCACAGCTGTTAACGATACTACTGAGGCTACTTTTGGAGAACATACCGTGAACTTTAAAGCTCCGTATGCAAGAGTAACTATGACAGATGCTATCAAACAATTTACAGGGTTTGATATTACTGGAAAAACAGAACAAGAAATATTTGAAGCTGCCAGAGACATGGGCATTCAAGTAGATGACGCTATGGGTAAAGGAAAGCTTATAGATGAAATATTTGGTGAAAAATGTGAAGGTAACTTTATACAACCTACATTTATTACTGATTACCCTAAAGAAATGAGCCCACTATGTAAAGAACATAGAGATAACCCAGAACTTACTGAACGTTTTGAGCTTATGGTTTGCGGTAAAGAGATTGCTAATGCTTACTCTGAACTTAATGACCCTATAGACCAAAGAGAGCGTTTTGATGCACAATTAAAACTCTCTGAGCGTGGTGATGATGAGGCTGGTGAATTTATAGATAACGATTTCTTACGTGCGCTAGAATACGGTATGCCTCCTACATCAGGTCTTGGTATTGGTATGGACAGATTAATAATGTTCTTGACTAATAATGAGTCGATACAAGAGGTTTTATTCTTCCCACAAATGCGACCTGAGAAGAAACAAGTTGAACTTGATGGTGATGCAAAAGCTATATTAGAGGTTATTAAAAAGCACAATGTAGCACCACTAGCCCAAATTAAAGAAGAGGCTAACTTGAGTAACAAAAAGTGGGATAAAGCTCTTAAGTCATTAACAGGTCATGGTATTGCTAAAGTTGTAAAAACAGAAGATTCTTTAGAGATACATTTAGTATAACATGATACATTTATCAAAAAAAGCTGCCAATTGGCAGCTTTTTTTACTTGGTGAAATATTCTTTATTTTTTAATAAACTTTTTAAGATATCGTTGATCTTGATTTTTAACTTCAATAAAATACACTCCATTTTCAACATTATCAATAGCAATCTCTTTTCTATCAAAAGTAGCTATATCACTATATACTACTTGTCCTAGTGTGTTATAAATATTAATCTCAGAATTACCGATAGAGTTTTCTAACAAAACTGTAATCTTATTAGTAGCTGGATTTGGAAATAAGCGCATTTTTTGCTCATTTATCGAAAAATCTTGATTGTACAACAAATTACTATCAATATAATTAAGCGCCATCTCCATATTAGGAATAGGTCCTATAGGCTCAATAATAGAGGCAACACCTTGAGAAACACCTGTTTCTTTTAAAACATCTCTTAATTGCTGACTTGTTAAGTACCCTCCATTTTGGGTATGATAATATGACTGTAAAACAGCAGCACAAGAAGCCACTATAGGTGTTGCAGAACTTGTTCCTGAAAAGGATGTATAATATTGATTAAAATCACCTCCAATAGCATAAAGATCTCCATAACCCGTAGTAATAACATTATAACCCCATCCTTGTACATCTACTCTACTACCATAAGTACTAAAGTACATTCTATCATGATTTACATCTGGAGACCCTGCACCCACTATGATTGCACCACTATCTCCTCTATTCATATATTCAGAAAACTCTGGCAAATCTAAGTTTTGATCTCCATTTCCTGCTGCTGCAACTATAACAATACCAGCATCTGTAGCCGCTTTAGTTAAATCCCATACTACAGAATTATACTCAGCAGGCACAAAATCACCATCTCCTGACACAGGAACTTGTAACTCATACATTATAACATCACCAGCAACAGTATTATTAATTGCTTGTGTAATCGCATAAACTCGATTATAACCATTTTCTGCTGTCCATTCAGGGTATAAAACAGCTCCATCTAATTCATGAGCCATACCCGAAACACCGTAACTTGCATTATCTGCATATGCTACACCTACAGCCGCTGTACCATGCTCTGTATAAGATTCTGAAACAGCTGAACTAATTGTCATCCCTGTAGCTATTGATGTATTTTTTTCGTTAAACTCTTCATGGTTTGTGTTTAAGCCATACTCAACATCTTTTAATGTTACTCCTGCACCTGCATACCCTAAATCCCAAGCATATTGCATATTTACACCTGGATCAGCTTGTATATATCCTTGTGAAAGGAAGTAACTAGGCGTTACAGGAGCTATATCTGAAGGCGGTAAAGGAGCTTTTTTAAGGGGTTTAACACAATACTCTACGCCTTCAAAAAGTGATAACTCTTTATAAAGTCTATCTACTTCATTTATATTTTGATATGGAATTGTAATACTGTAAATTCTATTTAGCTTTTCTACAGCATCACTATTACCCTTAAGTTTTTGAGCTTGATTCTTTAGGTATTCAAACTGTTCATCAGAAATTTTTATTCCTTTCTCTAATTCAATATTATTTGACGTTAAAAATGACTGTAGGTCTTCTACATTTTTATACTGAGTATCTTTAAAGCAAACATACATTGTACCGTTTTGATTTAAAGTTGTTTGAGCTGATACTCCTGTAATAAAAAATGAGAGAAGTAATAATAGTATTGAGGGTTTCATAGGCAATGTTTTTTTATTAAAAAAAGCAAATCTATAAAATATTGACACACAATAACGTTAATTTGAAAAAATGAATGTTAAAATTAAGATTTATACACAATTCCCTTTAAAACTATTATTACTCTACTCTCTCAAATTTTTCTTATAATTACAAGCTGTAATTTAAGTTAATGGACCATCGATAATTCGACTCTACCCTACCGCCTACTAAATTTTGACTAATGGGTAGCATTGTATTTATTCCTATAGAGAATCCCTGATACCCTGCCTCTATACCTGCTTTACCAAAAAAAATATCACCCTCAGTATCAGGTAATTTTTCACCAAATTGTTTATTAGCAGCATAATTTTCGCCTGCTAAGCCTAATTGTGGTACTAGTGAATATTTTGGTTTTTCTATTATATAAAATAACGTACTACCATAGTTCAATTGATTACCAAATTGGTAATTATCATCATTTTCTGTTTTTATACTATAGTTTAACATGGTATTAAGTCCCAATCTATCGCGTCTTACGACATATTCAGCTGCCAATAAATAATCCCAACTACCTGTACCTACTTGAAAACTGGGGTTTACACTACCATTATTAGTTGTTTTATAATCTCCTGTAGGCATTTTAACCCCTCCTCCCGCCTGTAAAACATGATTATACACCACAGAGTCTTTTTGGGTTTGATATACCGTATATAGCCCTAAGACAGTAATATCTCCTAACCCGTTTATCTCTTGGTAACCTGTAGATAACTCTCTATTATGCGAATGATAAGGTACTAATGCAGATACTTGGAAATTTTTAAAAACAGGAATACGAGCCCATAATTGAGCTGTATTAAAGTTCTCATCAACTTTAGGTGAATCGTTAAAAATTCCATCACGACTAGTATAACTTTGATAAAAATAACGTACTCCAACAAAGTTTTGATTTAACATAGAACTAAACCCCATACCGCCTCCGCTTGCAGAACATCCGCAAGCATCACAATCATCAAACATCCCAAGATATTGCTTAAAATTAGGTGGTGGTGTATTAGCTATTCCATACTGAGAAATTAGTGTTATAAATAATAAAATATATTTCTTCATAATAAATTACGTTTGGTTGTAAAATAAAGGATTAGTCACAAACTCTTCGTCAGTAAGTGTTTTTAAGAATGTTATAATAGCCTCCTTTTCTTCCTGTGAAAGTGGTATACCCAAACCTTCTTCATTTTCCAATACAGGATCTAGTGTTTCTGAATGCATTACACCAGTATCGTAAAAATTAAGGACTGATTCTAACGACCCAAAACGCCCATCATGCATATAAGGTGCTGTTAGCTCTATATTACGCAAGCTAGGCACTTTAAACTTATACCTATCTGTATCAAAACCTGTCACAACTTCTCTACCAAGGTCGTTCAAATTAGCATTAGGTGGTAAACCGTTATTACGGAAACTACTATCTGTAAACAAATCTGTAACGTGGCATGAAGCACACTTTTGTTGAAAAACATCCTCACCTTCTAACTCTTGATTAGTTAATGTTCCTCCTAATTCATTACGAACATATTTATCATATCTTGAATTAGCAGAAACCATCATTGTCATGAATTGCCCTAAAGACTTTAGTATATTACCTGATGATATCTCACCGTCATCAAAAGCACGACTAAATCGTTGCACATAATCATTGTCTTGCTTTAATTTCTCGGCAATATTTTGCAATGTTTCATCCATCTCTACAGGGTTGTGTATAGGCGCAATAGATAGCATCTCTATATTATTAGAGGCTCCATCATAAAAATATTCTGATTGAAAAATCATATTTTGTATTGGTGGAGCATTACGTATACCTTCCTGATTATTAATTCCGTGACTAAAAATATGCCCGTGATGTGTAAATGCCGAGGATTGCTCGTGGCAAAATGAACATGATATTGTGTTATCTGCCGAAAGTCTGCCATCGTAAAACAGCTTTTTACCAAGTTCAAACCCTTCTTGAGTAGGGAAATTTTGTTCTATATCTTGTGGTGGTATAGGGAAATTTGCTGGGACAGAAAAGTTCATACGAACATTTGCTGTAGTTTTATAATCCCCCTCATCATCACTACAAGACACAAGTAATAATGCCGCAAATGCGACGATACTTATTTTTCTCATAATTTAAAGTATTATAAGCCCGCTCAAACTAATGAACGGGCTAACAAATTATAGAACTAAATTATTCGTGTGTATGTCCTGATGCATTATGCACATGGTGTACTTCAAACATCTTCTTAGAGTTCTCTGCAATTGTAACAAGATTTGCTCCTCCCATTATTGATGTAGCAGTACCTGCATCGTTAATATTATCATGTAATGATATTTTAGTATCACCATCTAATAATACATTTAAATCGACTACAAAATGAATTGATGGCGTTTCATTTTCTCTTACTCTACCTGTAGATGGTAAATCTAGAGTTACTTCTCTATAGTTATCTGTAGCCGAGTTACTCCCTTGGTGCATACGGAAAGGGGTTGCATCTGTTATATGATGTCCTGTATATGTACCTTCAAAGTTAATAAAACGGTACCCTGTACTCCAAGTCCAAGTTAAATCATTAGCCGTAGCTAAATCCCAGAAGCTTTGCTGTGCAGTTTCTCCTTGCAGATAACGTTGTGCATCTACCCCAATACCAAATTTTATCTTTTTATAATCTCCGGCAGGAAAGTTTTCTAAATGAACTGTTTTTAAATCGTTCTCTTCACTAACTACAAAATAACTTTCTTCTTTAGGATAAACAACTTCTTCGCCTGCAGCATTAATAAGTACAACGTTACTAACTATATAGTTAAATCTATCTATAGTAAGACTTTCTCCATTAGAGTTAGTATAAGTACTACCTAACACAAGAGCATCTCCTGCAACACTATTATCAAAGAAAAGTTCTACTTCTCCAAAAGTACCATCTATTACTTCTGCATTACTATCATCATCACTACTACAAGAAACTGTAAAAAGAGTTAACATTGAAAAAGCAGCTAATTTTATATATTGAAATTTCATTCTATTTTTATTTTTAACATTGATTATACACCTTATAATCAAATACAGTATAATGTGTCATTTGCTTTTATTTTTTTTGCAAAAACATCATTTCTAAACACTGATTTGTATAAGGAAATTTAAAAGTTTGGCGCATAACATTATTGTACAAACTATAGGTAGCTTGTAGTAAAACATTAATGCTTAAATCGATAAATTAAATATTAAAAATAGGGGGATGAAAAACTGAAACTACAGTTAAATGAGAATAGAGATTATTATAAATTGTTTCAGGGGCAACATCATAAAAAAGCTCATCATTATGAAAGGTAAAAGAAAAAACTGACTGATAAAACAACACTTCCGTTTCTTGATGCAGCGTTTTTTTCTCCGATGTAGGAATCTCATCTTCAGATGCTTTAGCAAGCTCTTCTACAAGATGACATTTACCATTACATGCCAATTCTGGCTTCGCTTTATTTTCACAAAGTTCATTTGCTATATAGTCATAATTAACCACGTAATCAAAAACGGGTAAAACCGGTTTTAATAACAAAATTAGAGCTACTATGAACAGTGCTTTTTTCACAGTACAAAAATACTCTGTAAAATGCTTTTAAAAAAATAATCTTACAAAGAATTAAACCTTTTGTTTTACATACTGTCCTAACTATATAATTTTTAAAAATTTAATATTATGAAAACATGGATTCTAGCCTTAATAATGATGATGGGATTTACTGCAACAGCACAACATGGAGAAAGACATCATGAAAAACTTAAGCCTGAACAAAGAGTAGAGTTACAGGTGAAAAAGATGACATTAAAATTAGACTTGGACGAAAAGCAACAAAAAGAAATTAAAATGCTTCTTACTGAAAAATCTAAGAAACATGAAAAACTAAGAAAACAGCATAAAGCGAATAAAGAGGCTGGAAAAAAACTTACTGCTGATGAACGTTTTGCTATGAAGAGTAAAAGGCTTGATGAGCAAATTGTAATGAAAAAGGAGATGAAAAAAATATTAACTCCTAAACAATTCGAAAAGTTTGAGAAAATGAAAATGCATAAAGAGAGAAAAATAACAAAAAAGCATAAAAAACTTAAAAAACATCAAGAAAGATAACTTTTTAATGTTAAAGTTTTGTGTTCCTTTAAAATTTAATTAGTTTTGATTTTGTAAACACAAAAAATTTATTTTGTTATGAAAAAAAAAATTGCTCTTTTTGCTATGATGTTAGCTTGTGGTTTTGCTGCAAATGCACAAGAAACTAAGGCTACTGCTACTGTACAAGAAGTTACAGCTAACCGAACTGCTGCAGACGATCTTAAGTCCCTTGACAAGCTTATAAAGCTAGATGAAAATCAAAAATCTGGGCTTTTAGGATTATTTGAGTACAAGCATAGTGAGCTTGCTAACACAAATTTAAGCCAAGAGCGTAAAAACATCCTTGCTCAAGCTATTGAGACTAAGATGAGAGCTACGCTAACTTCAGATCAAAACGCAAAACTTGATAAAAACCCTAAATTAGTGAGTTTAATTACTCGTTAATATTTGGGTAAAAAATAAATACAACTGTATAAAAAAGCTCCCTTTCGGGAGCTTTTTTTATTATAATGTAATAGCTACTTTCTCTATAGCATTAATTGTAAAATCTAAATCTTCATAGGTAAGTGCATCTGTTATAAACCATGTTTCATAAGCCGATGGTGCAATATATACTCCCTCTTTCAATAAACCGTGAAAGAACTTCTTAAACGTATCATTATCGCCTCTTGCGGCAGTACTAAAATCAGTTACTGGACTAGCATCAAAATGTACTGATATCATAGAACCAGCTCTATTTATAGTATATGTAATTTTTGCTGCATCTAGTTTCTCTCTAATCCCCTTTTCTAAGTATGCTGTTTTTTCGTCAAGCCTTTTGTATATAGCATCATCAGCATTAAGAGCTTTTAACATCTCTAATCCAGCCGCCATTGCTAATGGATTACCTGATAATGTACCTGCTTGATATACTGGACCTACTGGTGCTAAATAATTCATAATTTCATCACGTCCAGCAAAAGCACCTACTGGCAAACCTCCACCTATAACTTTACCAAAAGTTACAATGTCTGCTTTTATATTTAATAACTCTTGCGCTCCACCTTTAGCTAAACGAAACCCTGTCATAACCTCATCAAATATTAATAAGGTATTATTAGCATCACAAAGTTTACGTAAGCCTTCTAAAAATCCTTTTGATGGCGGTATACAACCCATATTACCTGCAACAGGCTCTATAATAATCGCTGCTATACCATCTGGGTTTGCTTTAAATAACTCTGCAACATTATCAAGATCATTATACTTTGCTAACAAAGTGTCTTTTGCTGTACCTTCTGTTACACCAGGACTGTTTGGCGTACCAAAGGTAACCGCACCACTACCCGCTTGTATTAAGAAAGAATCAGAATGCCCATGATAACATCCTGCGAACTTTATAATTTTATCTCGTTTTGTATAGCCTCGTGCTAAACGTATAGCACTCATACAAGCCTCTGTACCTGAATTTACAAAACGTATTTTATCTATATTAGGCACCATAGTGGTAGCTAATGTAGCAATCTCTGTCTCTAAGGCTGTAGGTGTACCAAACGATGTACCTTTTCTTGCACGTTCTATTACAGCATCTACTACTGGCGCATAAGCATGACCTAGTATCATTGGCCCCCATGAGTTGATGTAATCTACTAATCGATTTCCATCCTCATCATAAAGGTACGCGTCTTTTGCTTCTTTTATAAAAATTGGTGTTCCGCCTACGGCTTTAAAGGCACGTACAGGAGAGTTAACTCCTCCTGGTATTACTTTCTCTGCCTCTACAAACAAGCGGCTACTTCTTTCGTACAACATGTTATTTTACTTTTAAAATCTGACCTATAGAAATAGCATTATTACTTAATCCATTAAGTTCCATTAATCTATCTAGGCTAAGGTTATATTTTTTAGATATAGAATAAAGAGTATCTCCTTTTTCTACTTTATGAGAGTTTTTAGGAACTGAATCATTGTTAGATGATTCTTTCTTTTTTGATTTAAAAGATTTCCCTAATACCTCAGCATCATATCTTGCTAATTCATATCGCTCTATAAGCGATATTAATTTATTAGGGTATCTAGGATCTGTAGCATACCCTGCTGCTTTAAGACCACGTGCCCATGCTTTATAATCATCTTTTCGTAACTTGAATAATGATGCATACCTACCTCTTGAGGTTAAAAACAACGAGTGATCATTATAAGAGTCCGCAGGGTCATCATACTTTCTAAAACACTCTTGTGCCGCATCATCATCATGATACACTGCTTTACCTTTCCAGCCTTTATGACATTTTATACCAAAATGGTTATTTGCCTTAACACAAAGTGTACCTCTACCTGCTCCAGATTCTAATATACCTTGTGCTAGAGTAATACTAGCTGGTATTCCATGATCTCTCATGTTATCTTTAGCTATATCTTTATATTGCTTAATATACCCTTTAACAACATCAGCATATACTGTTGTTTTGGAGGTAGACTCTAATACTTCTGAACTTTTATTATTGGTATTACGATTAGATTTCGTTCTACTACTTCTAGATGTATTTATAGATTTGCCACTCCTTTTTCTACTAGTGTAAGATGAACCACAACTAACTAATAAACTTAAAACTGCTAATGCTAAAATATTTCTTATCATGTATCTTCGGTTTTAATCAACGGAAGTTTTTTTCTTGTTAACTCCCTATTCATTCCTGCAATTCCTTGTAATCCTCCTGTATGGATCATCAAAATATTGGCATTGTCTGGGAAAAAATTTTTCTTTATTAAATCTACAACGCCAAAAACCATCTTTCCTGTATAAACAGGATCGAGCGGAATATTTGTTTTATCAAAAAAGTCATTAATAAATTCTACCAATTCGGCATTTACTTTAGCATAGCCTCCAAAATGGTATTCCTCAATCAGTTCCCAATTACTTTGTTTTGCAAATCTAGCAATATCTGTGGATAATTCTGCATTTTTAAGCACTGGAAACCCTAGAATCTCTTGATGTGTTTTCGCTCTATTTATAATACCCGAAATAGTCCCTCCTGTACCTATAGCGCAAGCCACGTGGGTAAAACAATCGTCATCATCAATTAATATTTCTTCACAGCCTTTAACGGCTAGCTGATTTGTACCTCCTTCTGGAACATGATAAAAATCTCCAAATAATTGTTTTAACTCTTCTATAAAACTTGGATCTATTTTATTTCTATAAGCTTCTCTAGTTATAAAGTGAAAATGCATTCCGCAATCTCTTGCAAAAGACAGTGTAGGGTTCCCTGCTACTTTATCTTCAAGCTCCTCTCCTCTTATTACCCCAATAGTCTTAATTCCATACTCTTTTCCTGCTGCTGCCGTAGCTGCAATATGGTTAGAGTAAGCCCCTCCAAAAGTTAGCAATTGCTCAGCTCCTATGGTTTTTGCTTCTTGTATATTATATTTTAGTTTTCTGAATTTGTTTCCTGATATATGGGGATGTAGAAGGTCTTCTCTTTTTATAGATAACTTTATTCCGCGAGGAAAAACTATAGAAATGGATTGATTCATATTTTTTATGCTAAATAATGTGTAAAAATAACATAATTTTATGCTAAATAACGGCTCTAGTGATAACATTTACAGTAGATCGTTACTTATAGAACAACTGTATTTTTCGTACCTTTGCAAATCACGAAGAGGATAAATTATGAATATGGAACAACTCGACAGCAGCCCTTTTAACGTACACATTGCTTTTCATAAAGTATTAGAAAATTTAGAAGAAATTGCTGAATCTGATATTGAATATCGATCAGATTATGCAAAAGCGCTTTTGCGCCACGCTGAGGAGTTTCCTGAGCTTCGTGAAGGAATTACTGATTTTAAATTTCTTGATAAGCATAAAGATTTAATCGAAAATCTATTAGCTGATTTATTCCCTTCGGCTCTTACAAAAAATGAAATTAAAGCGGTAGCAATTCCTTTTCACAATATAACATTTAACCATACAGAAAGGTTTCAAAATATAATAAATGCTGCTGGCGACAAGGTCGATATGGCTATTCGAAACTTCGACGACCATGAATTTTATGTAATGGGATGTTGTATGATTCTTAATGGTTACTATGGTTATCATTTTGACTTCAATAGGCCTCTTTTTTATGATATTCCTGATACTGATGGTATCGTGAAGCATTATAGAATTTTATATAATGCTGACTTCATAGAGATTTCCCCTACAGAGAAAGCTATAGAAATAACTGACGAGGATGTAAAAGTACTTATGGACAGTTTCCATGATATTGATTTATGGAAGGAAAAATTTCCTATAGGAAGTTGGGTATTAAAAGGTTTTGGAATCGTATCATTATTTGATGCTAGTACCGAAAGTGCAATATCTAATTTAAAGAGTGACTTGCTTAAAACAGAGGATTTTGATGAAGATACAAAATCGAATCACGAAACTATTTTCAGATCTATTTATAAAATTCCTGATCTGAAAATTGGATTTACTGAAGCTGATTTAGATGATAACATTTTCAAAACTGCTCCTTTTGAAAAAATTGATAGCTATATACTAAAAGATAGAAAAGAAGCTAATTGTGATAATGTTTTTTGCCATAAGTCTCTAAAAGATATTATTGACAACCACAGCTATTTTGTATTATCAGATACTGAAAGTATTGCTAATAGCGACCATAACAATAGCGGAATTGCAAAACACCTATTAGCTCAAGGAATAAAAAGTTGCATACTCGCTCCACTCGTAAAAAACAATACCCTAATGGGTATTATAGAGCTTGTATCGTCTAAAGCAGGTGAACTTAATAGTATTAATGCTAATAAACTCTCTTATATATTACCATTTCTTACTGATAGAATAGAAAGTTATTATTCTGAACTACAAAACCAAGTAGATGCTATTATACAAAAAGAGTATACAGCTATACACCATAGTGTATATTGGAAATTTAGAGAGGAAGCTCTACAACACGTAGGAGATAAGAATAGCAAAGATTTAGCCTATAAAGAAATTGTTTTTAAAGAGATTTATCCTCTTTATGGACAAATTGATGTTAAGGGGTCTTCAACTGCACGAAACGACTCTACGGAGCTAGACCTTGTTAAGCAAATAGAATTATTGTTATCTCTATTCCGATATATATTTGAAGTTGAAAAACTCCCGCTTATTGAGCAACATATTTATGAGCTTGAGGGAATGGAAGAGAAAATTAAAAAAGTACTTCAAGCCGATTCTGAAGCTGTAATACAGAATTATATACAAAATGAAGTTCACCCATTATTAAAACATTTCGATTCTGTCAATAAGAGTGTACATGAACGTATTAGTGATTACTTTAAAACGCTAGACAATAGGGTTAACATGGTATATGATAATAGAAAAAACTTTGATGAAGCACTATCTATTATCAATAAGCATTTAGCCGAGATGTTAGATAAAAAACAAATTGAAGCTCAAGAGTTTTACCCTCATTACTATGAGCGTTTTAAAACCGATGGTGTAGAGCATAATCTATACATCGGGGCCTCTATAGCTCCAAAACACCCATACAGCCCATTATACCTAAGTAACCTTAGACTATGGCAACTTCAGACCATGTGTGAAATGGAGAATGAATATTATAAATTACGTCCTGCATTACCTTATGACCTTGATGTAACATCTCTTATACTCGTATTTAGCTCTCCAATATCCATACGCTTCAGAATGGATGAAAAACGCTTTGATGTAGATGGTACTTATAATGCTCGATATGAAGTTGTAAAAAAACGAATTGACAAATCGAACATAAAGGGCACTAATGAGCGTATTACTGAAAAAGGTAAAATAGTGATTGTATATTCTCAGAAACAAGAGGAAATGGAATACAGACGCTATATAAAAGCTTTACAACACAAAGGGCTTATTACTGATACTATAGAACAGTTTGATGTTGAAGATTTACAAGGTGTAACAGGATTAAAAGCACTACGTATCACTATAAAATACAGCGACAACTCTAAAACAACTTATAGTTATGATGATTTACTAAAAGAGTTAGCCGATAAATAAACCTTATTAAATACGGCTAAACGCAAATACAAATGCTGCTACAGATACAATCATACCTATCATAAAAAAATTATAGGTTACTCGTAGTAGTTTGTATTTTCTGTTCAATACCAAGCCTAGAAAATATAAATCTTTTATCATAGAGTTATATAAATAATCTCTATCCTTCATCATTTCGTTTACAGCCCAGTTGTATTCTTCTAGTGGCATTTTATAAAAATTCCCAAAAAACAGTAAGTTAACCTTCTTGTTATTTATATCATCTCTTGTAAACGTTCCTTCGGTTACTTTAGGCCTAGTAGATAATATTGCAAAAATGATAGACACAACACTAAATAATATCAATATAAGCGTAGGGATTATAAGGTGTGAATTTGTAGGATTATCTAGCTTAGGGATTAAGGTTGTTAATGATACTGATATTATAATAGCATTAACTGATATCATTATATTCGCCTTACTATCGGCTATTTGACTTAAACGAGTATGATTATTTAATGTTACCCTAAACATCGTTTCTATTCCTCTTTCTGGTCTAGCTAATTTTTCAAGCTTTTTTTTATTTATTTTTTCCTTGTGTACTACATCATTATCTACACTCCTTAGTTCTTTTATAGTAGCTTGCAAAGCTATTATATTCTTCTCCTTTACAGGTTGCATATTTTCCTTTGCATAGTCTGTATAAAACCTATGCTTATACAGTAACATATCTCTATTAGCTACAGCCCACTCTTCATCTGTAAATTCTTTTTCTTCTATAAGTCTCCACTCTTCTCTTAAAAGTTCTGCTAGTTTCGAGTAATTTTTCTCTGCGAAATGAGAGCAATCAGCATCTTTAATTATATTTTCGAGTAAGTTTGTAGGTGTTACCCCTAACTGGGTTACCCTAATTAAACTACATATCGTTTCTATACTTTCTGTTGGATAATTTTCCTTTGTTAAAAATTCGGTAGCAATTTCACAGCCCGACTCTTCATGCCCTTTACATCTTTCTACATAACCAGAATCGTGAAACCAAGCGGCAATTAGAAGTAATTCCGTATCTTGTTGGCTCACTTTTTCTTCTTTCGCTAATAAACTAACACTTGAAACAACTCTTAAAGTATGATTAAAGTTGTGATAAATACAATCAACAGATAGTTTATCTTTGAATAAAGTAAATATGTAGTTCTCTGCTTTTTTAACAATTGTCATCATAGAAAAATTAACCATACCAAATTATGAAATTCTTTTGGGTTTACAGTATTACATCAATAAATAAGTATATAACTCTTTTTTGCGTAAGTATATTATTACTGTCTTGCGCAACGCATCATCCACAGTATGGGTCTGATGTAAAAGCCGTTAACAACGACTCTATACAACACAAAACAAATCCAGATCATCGCTTTTATCTTATAGGAGATGCTGGATATACCAACTCTCATTCAGAAAAACTACTTGATGTAGTAAGCGAAAAGCTTCAAACTGAAATAAAAAACACTACATTATTATACTTAGGTGATAATATTTATCCGTTAGGAATGCCTCCTAAAAATAGTAAAGAACGAGAAAAAGCAGAAAAAAGTCTTGATGCACAAATAAAAACTGCAAAAAACTTTAGCGGAAAAACTTATTTTATCCCAGGAAATCATGATTGGTACAACGGATTAAAAGGCCTAGAAAGGGAAAGTAAATACATTACTAAAAAACTAAATGATAAAAAGGCTTTTTCTCCTAGAAAAGGTTGCGCTATAGATGATATAGAAATAAATGATAACATAACCCTTGTTACAATAGATAGCCAGTGGTTTTTAGAAGACTGGGATGACTACCCTACTATTAATGATGATTGTGATATTAAAACTCGCGAAACATTATTTGTAGAGTTTGAAGATATACTTAATGATAATCAAGATAAATTAGTTCTAGTAGCTATACACCACCCATTAATGACTAACGGATCACATGGTGGACAGTTTTCGGTAAAAAAGCAGCTATACCCTATAAATAAAATACCAATGCCTATTTTAGGCTCATTTATAAATCTTGCCCGAAAAGCATCTGGTTATAGCCCTCAAGATAGACACAACAAGGTGTACACTAAACTTGCAGAGCGTATAAAAACTTTAATTCAAGGTAAGGATAATGTTATTGTAGCATCTGGTCATGACCATAACCTACAATATATTAATCATGATAACATTCATCAAATTGTTAGCGGATCAGGATCTAAAACACAAGCTGCTCGCGCTATAAATCCTAATGATTTTTCATATGGAGGAACAGGTTATGCTATACTTGATCTCTTTGAGAATGGCAAAGCGCATATTAGTTATTTCGGTTTAAAGGGTAATGAAGAAACAAAGCTGTTTGAAACTACTATAGACCTAAAACCTAAAGTAGAACTTATAGACTATCCTGTACAATCTAACAAAACTTTAGACGCTTCTATCTATACACCTAAAATGACTGATAAAGGTGCTATTTACAAATTCTTCTTCGGGAAACATTATAGAAAATATTATAGTACTCCAATTACTGTAAACAGTGTGGTTATAGACACTTTATATGGAGGACTTAAACCTGTTAAAGCTGGGGGGGGGCATCAATCAAAATCATTACGATTAGCTGATAAAAATGGTAAAGAATTCGTAATGCGCGGACTTAAAAAAAGTGCTACTCGATTTTTACAATCTGTAGCTTTTAAAACAAAATATCTTGGTGACGATCTTGAAAATACTTTTGCCGAAAGTTTTCTTTTAGATTTTTACACTACAGCACACCCTTACACTCCGTTTATAATCGGTGATTTAGCTGAAAGTGCTAACATATATCACACTAATCCTAAATTGTTTTATGTTCCTAAACATAATGCTCTTAAACAGTATAATGCTAAATATGGTGATGAACTCTACATGATTGAGGAGCATCCTGGTAAGGAACATTATGATTTAGCTAGTTTTGGTAAACCTGATGATATTGAGGGTACTGATAACATGCTTGAAGATTTAAGAAAAAACAAAAAGTATAGTGTTGATGAACGTGCTTACATACGCGCAAGACTTTTTGATATGCTTATAGGTGACTGGGACAGACATGCTGACCAATGGCGATGGGCTAAATTTGAAAAAGAAAATGGTGCTGTTTACAAACCTATTCCACGTGATCATGACCAAGCATTCTCTAAATACGACGGAGCATTTATATCTATATTAATGAACATTCCTCCACTTCGTCACATGACTAATTACAAAGAAACGATTAGTAATGTAAAATGGATGAACCGCGAACCTTACCCTCTGGACCTTGCTTTAACAAGTAAATCAGAACAAAAAGTATGGCTAGAAGAAGCTGCTTTTTTACAGGATAAAATCACTGATGATGTAATAGATAATGCTTTTAAAAGCCTACCTATAGAAATACAAGATGATACTATGGAGGAAATTAAAGCTAACTTAAAAAACAGAAGAAGTGAGCTACATGAGTATGCAATGGAATATCATGATGTGCTACTAAAAACGGTAATACTAAAAGGTACTGACAAAAAAGAAAAGTTTGTAATAACACGTTTACCGAAAGGAGAGACTGAGGTAAAAACTTATAGTTTAAAAAAAGGGGGAAAATCATTATTACACTCTCAAGTATATAACCGTAAGAAAACAAAAGAAATATGGATATATGGGCTTGATGATGATGATGTATTTGAAGTAAAAGGAAAGCCTGAAAAACCTATAACGATACGACTTATGGGAGGGCAAAACAATGATGTTTATACTATAGAGAATGGAGCTAAAATTAAAATCTATGATTTTAAGAGTAAGAAAAACACTTTTAATACCGACTCTAAAACAAAGCTTGTATTAACTGATAATTATGAAACAAACAGTTATGACATGCATAAGCCATATTATAACATTACAGCAGGATACCCTTCTGGGGGATATAACCCTGATGATGGTGTAAAGCTAGGTGCATTAGTTAGTTACACCATAAACAACTTTAATAGAAGTCCTTACTCTAGAAAACATCAACTAAGAGCAGATTACTTTTTTGCTACTAATGGATTTGAATTATCATATAGAAGTGAGTTTAGAAACGTTGCTAGTAAATGGAATTTTGCACTTGATGCTCGACATACTAGCCCTACATACAGCATTAACTATTTTGGTTATGGTAACGAAACTGTAAATAATGACGATGATCTAGGAATGGATTATAATAGAGTAAAACTACAAACCTTTAAAATAGAACCTTCTATATTTAAAGAAAGTAGGAATGGGGATGTAATTGAGTTTAAGTCTACATTTGAAACTATCGAAATAGAGAATTCTAACAACAGACTTGTGAACATACCTGGAGTATTATCCCCTTCTCTATTTGAACATAGACAATATGGTGGGGCTAATGCTAAATATAGTTTCAAGAATTATGATGTTCCCGCACTACCAACAATGGGTATGGAGTTTTCATTATCTGTTGGATGGACGACTAGTTTCGATCAAATTGAACGCAACTTTGTAAATGCTGAAGCCTTTATTGATTTTGTACATAAAATAACACCTGACAACAGACTTGTGTTTGCTTCGAGAGCAAAGACAAAAATATTGTTTAATAACAACTTCGAAATTTATCAGGCTGCGACACTAGGTGGAGATAATAACTTAAGAGGTTATAGACGTGAGCGTTTTACAGGTAAGCAATCTGCTTATCATAGCTCTGACTTAAGATTTACCTTAAACCATTGGAAAAATAGTTTCTTACCTATTACCTATGGTATTTTTGGAGGATATGATTATGGTCGTGTATGGATTGATGATGAAGCATCTAGCAAATGGCACCAAAGCGTTGGAGGTGGCTTATGGCTAAACGCTCTTGATGCTACCACTTTAAAAGTATTTTATTTTCAAGGATCAGATGGAGGTCGAATCGCTTTTGGCTTACAAGCCGGACTTTAGATCTGATATTTTTAACTCATAGAGTGATGGCTTCTTGTTTTTATGTTTTTCATCAGCTATTAATAGGGTATTATTATCTTTAAAGCAGATTCCTTCTTTTTGTGAATAATGCCCTAAATCAAATTCTTGCATCATGTCTTGATTAAAGCCTTTTTCTAGAGTATCTCTTAAAAGCCATATTTTTTGCCCTGATAATAAAACTACTGTTTTCCCATCTGGACTGATATCTGCTGCTGTTATAGCGCATTTTCTATAATTATCACAACTTGTAAGTGAGGCTATTAATTCTGCTTTATGCCTACCTTTACTGTTAGGTACTTTATATACATTAAAACTTCCATCAAACCCAGCACTTCTATTTTTAGTAAAAAGGTAGAAATTGTCCCCATACTCAAAAAACGATTCTACATCATAAAAACGTTTTGATCTTTTGGGTGGAAATTTTTGTTGCTCAGGATAATAAAATGAAACTTTATATTCTGCCGAAGCCTTTTTTTTCTTTAAATCGCTATTCTTGACTTTATATATACCTAAATCCTTTCTGGCGTTATCGTTATTACCAAAATCACCAATATATAAATTACCTTCCTCATCAGATGTAAGGTCTTCCCAGTCTACGTTTTTTGCATTCTTTATAGTAACACTATGCTGTGTTTTACCCTCCTGGTCAAGTCCATATATTTTATTTTTATTACCACTATCCTCTATAGCCCAAAGCCACTCATTACTTTGCTCTATATACTCTATACCCGATATTTCATTTTTATCAAGCTTCCCTATCAGTTTTAAATAATTCCCTGTACCCGAACAAGATAATAACAGAAAGGAAAGAGGTAATATTAAATTTTTCATATATGTTTTTAATTAGCAGTTACTTTCAATTTAAAATTACAAAAAAACCACCGAACAGGCGGTGGTTTTTAACTACTAAGAAACTAAAAAAATTAATATAATGGCGCGTCGTACCAAAGGGTGGATGAACTACAATAATAAGGATACCCTGCTGATGTACTTATTACTGCTTTCCATTTATAACATGCCGAAGGTAGTTGTGATGGATAAACGACAAAGTCAGGTATATTAGACGGGTTTGTAATCGTATATGGCAATGTGATTATAGTAGGGCTACCAATATCACTATTCATATCTTCACAATCTGCTATAGGTTGAAGATATAATTTTACCTCATATGTTTTTTCTGGATTTATAAATCCTACACTTACTTCCATTCCAAAATTAAGTATTGGGTTATTTAACCCATTAGTATAGTCAATACCTATTGTTCCTTTCGCCCAATCAAAACAAACATCGTTAGGTCTTGAAGGTCTCAATTCACCCTGACTCGCATCATCTGCATCAAAAACTACTGCATCATCTGTACTACAAGATGACAATGTGATTAATAAAATTGAAAATAAAAATATATAAATTGTTTTCATATTGCTCTACAACGTCTAATTAATACTACTTCTATCAAAAGTAAAATTCTACACGCTTATCCGTAAATAAAACAATGTAAAAACGTTGAAAAGAGCTTTTTGTTCGACAAATAACAAATAACAAACGATTAAAACAGTAATTACAACTTAAAGAGAGAGATAACCCCAACAACATATCACTGAATATAATTCTGCTTTTTAACATATTAATTGATCTATATGCAACATAGTTAGGTTTTTACAAGATATTATTGTATATTTAGAATAATTAAAACAAACGATTATGGCACATGTAACATTCGACCGTCGAGATCTGGGAGGCCTTGGCGGACACATCAGCAAGGAAAAACAGAATTATTATGGCGACATTATGCCGTATGAAGATCCAGCGATCGTCAATCCTGACGAACTCGCCACGTTCCCTAAAAAGGTAGCAAAAAACCACCATTATTATTACCATGATCACCACCACCCTATACACATCCAGTCGACACCATTAAGAGAATGTAGAAATATTACACGCACTGATAACCATCCTGAAAAAAACGGTTTCATGTAAAATACATTTAGATTAAAAATAAGAGGCTACCCTAAAACTTAGGTAGCCTTTTTTGTTTACACTACTTTTGTTTAAGTTTACCTCAACCTTTATTTACATAACTTTTATTCAAAAATGTATATTACAGTTCTTGGTTTCCTTGGTTGCGCCTCTATTATATTCTTTGCTGGTAAAAAGCTTTCCTACTACGGAGATTTATTGGCCGAAATGACTGGTATGGGTAAAGCATGGATAGGCCTTATATTGATGTCTACCGTAACCTCATTACCTGAATTAATGGTAGGGGTTAGTTCTGTAACTATATTAAAATCTGCTGATTTTGCTGTAGGAGGAATAATAGGTAGTTGTGCTTTTAACCTTGGTATATTATCTTTAATGGATTTTTTTACTGCCAAAGACAAGCCATTGTTTACACAAGTATCGCAAAGCCATATACTCGCTGCATCATTTAGTATTATACTACTCGCACTAGCTGGTTTAGGAATGTTTATGGATAGAAGTATTATGATTGTAGATTCTATAGGAATTTCAAGCATTGGATTTGCTCTTATATACTTCCTAGCAATGAGAGGTATATATGCTTATCAAAAAGCAAACCCTGCTATCACTACTCCCTATGAACCTGTAAAAGGTGTTACACTTCGCGGAGTAGCTTTACGTTATGCAGGGCTAGCCCTTATAATCATTGCTACAGCCATGGCGTTACCTTATTTTGCCGAACAAATTACTGTAGAGACAGGGTTAGGAGAATCGTTTGTAGGAACGTTATTCCTAGCAATTTCTACCTCGTTACCTGAAATTGTTGTTTCGCTTGCTGCTTTACGAATAGGCGCTGCCGATATGGCTATGGGAAATCTTTTAGGCAGTAATATATTTAACATTTTCATACTATTTCTAGATGATGTTATGTATACCGATGGTTTACTATTAAGAGATGCATCTGAATCTAACCTAGTATCTATTTTTATGGTATTAATGATGACTGGGGTAGCCACTATAGGCTTGATATTTCCATTCAGGCAAAAAAGAATTATACTGGCTTGGGATACCCTTATTATTTTCTTGCTGTATGTTTTTAATATCGTACTGCTCTATCGATTATCTTAGCTCTCTTTTCTTTTAAAAATAGTTGTCGTTTTATCTGAATGATCTTGCTCTATCCAATACAATAATTCATTTCTTATATCTATCAAAATTTCTTCTTCAGAATTAATGTATTTCACATAATAATTACCCTCATCCTCAACAATCAGGTAGGCATGATGATCTAGAACTGTTCCGTCTTCTAAAAATGCTTTCATGGTATGTCCTTCATAAAAATCGAGATTTAGCGTTTTAAGACGATCTAAATCTAGAAGCTCACTAACATATCCCTTTAACTCAACAAGTTCTTCTTCTGTGCTATCTCTTACCATCTCTTCAGTAAGAGAGATTGAGTCCTTTTCAAAATCAATATATATTCCTTTTCCGTCTAGGTCTAGTGCTACTATTTCCCAAGAACCTATTAAATCCTTGTCTGTTATCTCTTGTGCTAGGGCAGAAGTTACTGTTACAAAAAAAGCAACTCCCAATAATATTTTTTTCAATTTCTAATCTTTAAGTTTTATATATGGGTTATACTAGTCTTCTTTTCTTTCAAAAATAGTTGTTATTCTTCCACCTGAATTGTTTTGAAAATTCCAGTAAAACAACTCGTCTTTTATATCAATCGGAAACTCCTCATCTGAATCAGTTCCCTTTATAGAGTAAGTATCACTATTTTTAATAATAGTATATGGACCGTCATCAACAACCATTCCACCTTCTAAAAACGCTTTCATAGTATACCCTTCATAAAAATCAATATTTAGAGTTTTAAAATGTTGCAGCCCTAGTGTAGTATTTTTCTTTAACTCAATAATCTCCCCTTCTGCCATGCTTCCTATTATTTCTTCAGGTAACGATATCGAGTCTTTTTCAAAGTCAACATATATTCCTTCAACTTCTAGGGCTACTAATCTCCATGAACCTACTAAATCTTTCTCTGTTATCTCTTGTGCTATTACAGAAGTTACTGTTGTAAAAAAAGCAATTACAAATAATATTTTCCTTAACATCTAATCTTTAAATTTTATATATAAACTATTCTAATCTTCTTTCCTTTGAAGGACTAATAACATATCATCATTTATGTGAATGTGTAACAAATCATTATCAAGCCTAATTAGTACTTGTTCTTCAGATTCTAAATCATTCATAAAATAATCTTCATTTTTTTTAACTATAGTATATTTTGTATTTCTGATATTCCCGCCCATATTAGCTTCAACGGTGGAATCTTCGTTAAATATAAATCTAGTACTCTCTATTTTTGAAAGTGTAGAAGGTTTAAGATACTTTTCTCTAAATAATGTTTCAAATTCCTTAATTTCAGAATCACTTTTTCCTACCAAAAGATCATCAGGAAGACGTATTGAGTCTTTTTCTATATCAAAATAAACTCGTTTCATTTTAAAAGCTCTCAAACTCCAAGAGCCAATCAAATCTTTTTCCGCTATCTCTTGCCCTATAGCAGAGGTTACGGTTACAAAAAAAGCAACCACCAATAATAATTTTTTGAACATAGATTTTTATGTTTTGATGTAACAAATCTATTATTTTATTACTAATAAGTATCAATCAAAAAAACATAAAATGACATCACACGAAATCGATTACGAAATATTTGGAGAAGAAATGCAATATGTAGAAATAGAGCTTGATCCGCAAGAGGCTGTAGTAGCTGAATCTGGTAGCTTTATGATGATGAATGACGGCATTAAAATGGAAACCATTTTTGGCGATGGTTCTAACCAAGACAAAGGCGTTATGGGAAAACTATTCTCGGCTGGTAAACGTTTGCTTACTGGTGAAAGCCTTTTCATGACTGTTTATCTTAACCAATTTAACGATAAACGTAGAGTAAGTTTTGCATCTCCTTACCCTGGTAAAATATTAGCTCTAGATCTTAGCGAGTACGGAGGACGTTTTGTTTGCCAAAAAGATGCTTTTTTATGTGCTGCAAAAGGTGTTACTGTTGGTATTGAATTTTCTAAAAAATTAGGTCGCGGGCTATTTGGTGGAGAAGGCTTTATAATGCAAAAATTAGAAGGTGACGGTATGGCTTTTGTTCATGCTGGTGGTACACTTGCTAAAAGAGAATTAGCTGCTGGTGAAGTATTAAAAGTAGATACAGGCTGTATAGTAGGTTTTACTAAAGATGTAGATTATGATATTGAATTTATAGGAGGTATAAAAAATTCACTATTTGGTGGGGAAGGTTTATTCTACGCTACATTACGTGGCCCTGGAACAGTTTATATACAATCGTTACCGTTTAGCAGGTTAGCGAGTAGAATATATGCATCTGCGCCACAAACTGGAGGAGGTCAACGTGGAGAAGGTAGTATTCTAGGTGGTATAGGTAATTTACTTGATGGAGATAATAGCTATTAATCATAAAATATAATTTTCAATTTATAAAACGGTAGGCTTTAAACCCTACCGTTTTTTTATACCTACTCTCCACTTCTCCATGTCTTAAAAAAATCATAAAATCTATTTATTGACTTTTGTCAAGTAACTCCATGTTACCCTCAATATACATTTGCAATAATCAAAAATCATCTTATGAAAAAGTTTATTGTAATTATATTATGTATTATAAGTACTCTTAGTTATGCACAAACAGGTATAATAAGAGGTAAAATCACCGACAAACAATCTGGAACACCATTAAGTGGGGCTACTGTGGAAATTTTAGGCATACAAAACACCACTGTAACAACAGATGCAACAGGGAAATTTAAAATTAATGATATACCACTTGGTAGGCAGTCTATACTAATAACATTTTTAGGGTATGAAGCATTTTTTTCTGAAGGTATTTTGGTAACATCTGGTAAAGATGTACAGCTCAACATCGGGCTTACAGAGTCTTTTAATGAGTTACAAGAAGTTGTTATTATATCTGAAAGAGGGAAAGTAAAAGCGCTTAATAAAATGGCTACTGTATCGGCTAGGCAATTTAGTCTTGATGAGGTAAACCGTTATGCTGGTGGACGAAGTGATGTTGCCCGACTTGTCGCTAACTTTGCAGGAGTATCTACAGCCGATGATAGTAGAAATGACCTCGTAGTAAGAGGTAATTCTCCAACAGGTATGTTATGGCGAATACAAGGCATACCAGTACCTAGTCCAAATCACTTTTCTACATTTGGTACAACAGGAAGTCCTGTATCTGCCCTTAACCCTAACCTTTTAGCTAATTCTGACTTTTTAACCTCAGCTTTTCCTGCCGAATATGGTAATGCTTTAAGCGGCGTTTTCGATTTAAATTTTCGAAAAGGTAATACTGAAGATTATGAATTTATGGCAAGTATAGGTGCTTTTCCTGGTGCTGAGTTCATGGCCGAAGGCCCTTTAGGTAAAAAAGGAGGTTCGTTTGTAGGCGCGGCTCGTTATGGTGTTGCAGGACTTGTGGGAGCTGGTGGTACAAGTGCACAACCTAATTATAGAGATATTTCCTTTAATGTTGATTTTGGAAATTTCTCTTTTGGTAATATTACCTTATTTGGTATAGGTGGAACATCTGATATTGAATTTTTAGGTAAAGATGCTGATGAAGATGATTTATTTTCGGCAAAGGATGAAAATGCTGATGTATACTCAGCATTTGGTGCTTTTGGTATAGCTCATACTATTAACATTAACAACAAATCATACCTTAAAACTACTATTGGGGCATCTGTAGCAAAAAGCACCTACGAAGAGGAACGTCTATTTAATTATGGTACTCCCGAAGAAACACCTCTACTTTTTACAGATGTTGACAACTTCGAATCAAGAATTACCTTTTCTACATTATTCAACTCTAAAATCAGTCGAAAATTTACACTAAGAACAGGTTTACTATATGAAAGTTTCTCACTAGACGCTAATCTTTTTGATAGAGACCGTCAGGGAGATAATGATAATGATGGTTTTCCTGATCTTACTACAGTTTATAGTACTGATGGAACATATCAAATAATACAACCTTATGCACAAGGTAGATACCGCCTTACTGAATCACTTACGTTTAACGGTGGAATTCACGGGCAATATTTTTCTGTAAATGAAGAGTTTGCTATAGAGCCTAGAGCTGCTTTATCGTGGGCAATAAACAGGTCACATTCTTTAAATTTCGGGTATGGTATACATCATCAAAATGTAGCTGCTCCTATACTATTCCAGAATGCTACTATTGATGGTGACCTTGTACAAACCAATAGAGACCTAGATCTAGTTAGAAGCGCACATTATGTAATAGGTTATGATGTTAAACTTGCTAAAAAATGGCGTGCAAAGGCTGAAGTGTATTACCAAGATATCAATAAAGCAGCCGTAGAACGTTTTGGTAGTAGTTATTCATCACTTACTGAAGGGGCTGATTTTGGATTCTCTATAGACAAGCCTTCATTAGTAAGTACAGGTACAGGGTACAATACAGGAATTGAATTTACACTTGAAAAATTCTTTAGCGATGGTTATCATGGATTAATGACTACATCTTTATTTGAAAGTAAATACGAAGGTAGCGACGGTATAGAACGAAACTCTCCGTTTAATAATGGTTATGTTTTTAACCTTTTAGGTGGTAAAGAGTTTAAAGTTGGTAAAAACAAAACAAATATATTCTCTATAGATTCTAAATTTACAACCGCAGGTGGTCGTTATTATACCCCTGTAGATCTAGCCTCATCTATAGATGCTGGGTATGAAATAAGGGATGATGCAAATGCTTATAGTCAACAATATGATGCCTACTTGCGCCTTGATATTAAGTTTGGTTTTAAATTTAATAGTAAAACTAAAAAACAATCACATCAATTCTACATCGACTTACAAAATGTTACTAATAATAAAAATGTCTTTTCTAGAGAGTATAACAGGCTAACAAATCAAGTAAACCAAGTAGATCAAATAGGTTTCTTCCCTGATTTTGGATACAAATTTCAATTTTAAATGAGGATAAATATCTTTTAGTATTTTTATAATAACAATAGCTATAATTAAGTTCTTAATACTCTAAAAAGCCATCATGCTAGACAGTTTAAAAATATTTACATCAAGGTTTTGTGAACTATCTGACAACGAGTTAGAGGAACTTAGTCAGATATTTAAACCTACGCCTATAAAAAGGTTAGATCACCTTACTACAGAGGGTAATAATCTTAATGAAATATTTTTTATAGCAGAAGGTATATTTAGAGGGTATCATTTAAAAGATGGTGTAGAGTATACTACTAACTTTTACTTTAGCCCCTCTATAATAACTGATTTAATCGCTATAAGATCTAAAGAGCCTACGGTTTTAAATATACAAGCCTTAAAAAATGCTGATTGTTATACTGCTGATTTTAACGAACTAGAAAGTCTGATTAATCAGCATGTAAACATTCAAATACTTTTTTATAAACTGATCGAACATTTATTTATAGTTAAAACCAAAAGAGAACGTTCTTTTATACATAATAGCCCTGAAGAAAGATATATTAAACTATTTAGTGAACGCCCTAAAGTCATTGCTGAAATGCCTTTGCAGTATATAGCCTCTTATATTGGGATAAAACCAGAAACTTTAAGTAGAATACGGAAAAAAATGCGTTAGATATTATAAAAGCAACATAACAAAAAAACAGCGGGCTTAAAAAACCCGCTGCTTCTACACATCTAAAAAAAATTTGAATAAAATACATTTAGTAATTAATAGTTGAATGGATTCACCGGGGGGCAAAAGTCTTTTTTGATAAAGAAGTAGGCGGATCCCTATTAGTAGTTCATCTATAAAAGTGAATCACATTTCCGCCAAACTTCTGTCTCGGTATTTATAATTATATCACAATGTATTACCTCTTATTCTGATACAAATTTGAGAAAACTTGAACGTGCACCATAGGTAGATTTTACCTGTTTAATAAAAACAGGTAATTTTACAGGTATGAAATTTGTGGTAAATAGGTTTAAATAATAGGTAGTTCTTCTGCTCTTATTATGCCTTGTTGCATAGCATATATAACTAAGCCTGCTATATTTCTTGCTCCAGTTTTAACAAACAGGTTGTTCTTATGTCCTTCGGCAGTACGTTGTGTAATAAAAAGTATTTCTCCTATTTCTTTTGCCGTTTTTTGTTGACATATAAGACGTAATACTTCCATTTCCCTATCAGACAGTGCCGCATCATCATTTAATGATGGCTTAGGTGCTTTTACTGATATCTGGCCTCTTAATGCTGCCAATTGATCTTCTTTAAAATAAAAGCCTTGTTTATACACTCCATTTATTACTTCTAGAAGTTCTTGAGGTGATACACCTTTTGGTAAAAAAGCTGAAACTCCTGTTTTTATCATAAACCCCATAAATGACTTTTGATAATGAGAAGAAATAACTATTACTTTTATATCTGGATAATTTACTTTTAAATGCTCAGTAACAGCCACACCGTCCATACCGTCCATTTTAAGATCAAGTAATAAAATGTTTGGTTCAATAGTTTCTTCTGAAAGTTTGTTTAGCAACTCTGTCCCGCTATTTGCTGTGAATAGCACATCGATATTATCTTCAGTTTGAAGAAACCCTTTTAAAAGACTTACTATTAAACTATCATCATCTGTTATGACTATTCTAATTTTATCCATTAAATAAGCATTTATGGTGAAACAATAACTAACAACGTTGTAGTCCCCTTCCCTTCTATTGATTTTACTTTATACGCTGCATTTAAATACTGGGTTCGTGACTCTAGGCTATTAAGTCCTAAACCCTTCTTTAATATTTTAGTATCAAAACCAACTCCATTATCCTTTACTTGTAACGCTAAAGAGCTTGATGTGTGTCTAAAATGTAATGTAACTACTGTAGCATTAGCGTGCTTTATTATGTTAGTTATCAACTCTTGCACTATACGTAATACTTGTATTTTGGTAGTAGTAGATAATTCATCTTTAAGCCTTACATCACTAAAGTAATCAATTTCTAGCTTTTCTCTCCACGGATTAAGTGTCTCTTCTATTAAATCTTGAGTTTGGGTATGTTCTAATAGCGGTGGAGTAAGGTCGTGTGATATTCTTCTTGCCTCATCAATCCCCTCTCCTAATAAACCTTCTATCTCAGTAGTAGGTAAACCTAATTGCGTTTTCATGCGTATAACTGTTAGTTTACCTATTAAGCTATCATGTAAATCAGACGCTATACGCTTACGTTCCTTTTCTTGAGCTTGTAAGTTAGTTTCTAAAAGTGTTTTTTGATGTGCTAACTTTAGATGTGCTTCTCGCAAGTTTGCCTCTGTCATTCGCTTATAACCTGCATGCATAATTTTAATTACAAATAATAATATCGTGAATACAAGCACAAGTGCTATTGCTATCCATAATGCTATTACTTGCGGATCTTGCCATTTCTCCATATTTCACTGGTCAAAAAACCATAAAAAATTAATAAAAATAAAATATGACACCCCCAGAAATAAAACTTAACTCCTGTAGTTTCATTTACTAAAAAATTAAACGGTAAATAAATTATCGTATTTAAAGTAAAAAACACTAATACAACTATATTCAGCCGAAAATTATCCCACCTTGATTCCTTATAACTACTCATTTTTTCATACAAAAAAGTAAGTGATAATAGTATTATAAAAAAATTGTCTACCACCTTAGAATAAGGCTGAAAAACTAAAGCATTTGTATTATTAAGAACAAAATAATATAATATTTCTCCTATGATATAACAAATAGATAGCCCCCCTATTACGGCTAGTAGTTTATTACCTTTACTTAAAAATATTTTTAAATAAAGGTACATAAACAATATAAGTTCTACTAAACTATAGAGTAGTAGAAATATTCTATTACTCTCATAATAGTTAATTAAAACTCTACCCGCAACATCAGAAACCAACATTGCAAGTAGATAATAAAATATAATTTTATGTGATTTATTGAGGTTTTTATACAAAAAAGCACCTGTTATTACCCCGACTGTAAGAAACACTGGCGATAAATCTCCTAAATATTGTACTCCCTCAATAAATGTCATTTGTTATGCCATGTTTAATAAATAGAAGCTATCTGCTGATGCTGATGCTGAAAAAGGTGGTACTGGCACCGCTTGATCTTCAAAAAATACTCGCGTTTCAGTTTTATTAGTTACTACTAAATCTGCAGTAGCATGACCTAGTGGATCTTCAAGGTTTTCTTTAAGTGCTAAATTGATCTTGCACTCAGGAACCTTAAAGTCTTCCGAACCAATACTAAATGCTAAAAAAATACCATGTTCAGTACCTGCTTGTTTTGGCACCCATGTTTCATAATGACTATTCCAGCGCTCCATTCTCTTTATTGCCTCTTTATCTGATAATGTACCGTTACTATGCCACCAAACTGCAGGTGAAAATCTCACATAATTTGAAATAGTAGCCGAATACTCAAGGGAATCAAACTTACTTGGTATTAACAAGAAAACTAACCTGTCTTTATAAATAGCTGGATAAATATGAACATCTTCTGATCCTGCTAAATAATCAGGCACTTCATAAAAAAAACTATTCCCTTGCTCGAAAAACTTAACAAGCTCATCTCCATTCCTGCTTATCATTTTCCACCTTTCAATACTCTCTCTAATCTCTGCGTTTGTCATAATTTTATTTAGTTAAGATTAATAGTACTTAAATATATAAATACTATAATTTAGGTTAAACAAATATAAGGAGGTATTAATAAATGTACTACTTGTATTAAAATTATAAAACGATTAATTATTATAAAAAAAGAAATAGAAACCCTATACTATAATCATAAATACATTGTGTAAAAAAATGTTTCAGGCTAACGCAATAGTAACACACAAACATACAACATGTTATAAACAACTTGAATAAATACATGACTACTCAGTATTAAAATTATGATAATTTATCTTTAAATCTATTGTAGATCTAAATAAAGGTTGTAGATTTGCACCCGAAACAACGCGGGATAGAGCAGCAGGTAGCTCGTCGGGCTCATAACCCGAAGGTCACTGGTTCGAGTCCAGTTCCCGCTACTAAGTCAACAAACTGACTACAAAGGTCTTAGATTGCTCTAAGACCTTTTTTTATTCTAAAAAAACCCGCACTCCCATTCATTAATGTTTAGCTTATCTCTATAAAAACCAAACAATTATTTATTTTTGTATTAAATAATTTAATGATGGTTAAAAGCACTTTTCAAATAAAAGACTTAGAAAATCTTACTGGAGTAAAAATTCCTACTTTACGAATCTGGGAAAAACGGTATAATATTTTAAAACCAGCTCGAACTAACACAGGAATTAGAAGTTACAACATTGAAGAGGTTTTAAGATTATTAAACATTGCCTACTTAAATAGAAATGGTTGGAAAATATCTAAAATAGCTGCTTTAACAGAAAAAGAAATACAGTTAGCAGTTAAAAACATTGATCAGAGCAACAACGATTATCCTATAGAAGTAGAAGAATTTTTGATCGCAATGCTTAGCTTAGATCAAGTAAAATTTAGTCAAATATATTCTAATTTGCGAAATGAATATTCTTTCGAGACCATATTTGAAAACTACTTTCACCCGCTATTGTTTCGAATTGGAATCTTATGGCAAACTGAAACTATTGATATTATCCATGAACACTTTATATCCTCACTAATCATTCAAAAATTAATTTTTGAAATTGAAAATATAAAAACAAACACTTCAAAAAAAAGTAAAACCCATATTCTATTTCTACCCCTTAACGAAATACACGAAATAGGCTTAAGATACTTACAGTATCAATTACTCTTAAATAAAAAAGATGTAATATATCTAGGTAACAATGTTGATTTAATACACTTAAATAGATTTAAGGATAGAAAAGATATTGTAATAATAGGAAGTTTAACTATAGTTCCAAATGAAAAATCTTTAAATGACTATTTAAAATCTTTAAATGAGTTTGCTACCCATACAAATCTACCTGTTCATTTATATGGTTTACAATTTAATATCAACTCAGTATCTTATAAGAAGTATAGCAATATAAACATCTATCAAAATGCTAAAGAACTCTTAAAATCTATTAAATAATCATTTCTAAAACGAAATCGTTTTTATTTTGTTTAGTTTTTATGTAGTTTTACTAAACAAAATAAAAGTATGCTATCTATTTCTATCATTGGTTCTGGTTTCTCCTCCTTATCTGCTGCTTGCTATCTAGCAAACGCAGGGTATAAAGTATCTGTATTTGAAAAAAATGATTATCTAGGAGGCAGAGCAAGACAATTAAAAATTAATGGGTTTACTTTTGACATGGGACCAACTTTTTACTGGATGCCTGATGTATTTGAAAGTTTTTTTAATGATTTTAATAAAAAAACGTCTGATTACTACTTACTCAACAAGTTAAACCCTGCTTATAAAGTATATTTTGAAGATCAGTCCCAGATTACCATTGGTGATAATAAAAAATCAATTTTAGAAACCTTTGAGCGTATTGAAAAAGGAAGTGCTAAAAAACTCGATAGTTTTTTAAAAAATGCGGAGAGTAATTACAACTTAGCTATTAAAGATTTAGTTTACCAACCAGGTGAGTCATTATTTGAAATCATCAATACTAAAACAGCTTTAAAATTAAATTTGTTTATCAAAACAATAAGAACTGATGTAAAGAAGGTTGTTAAACATCCACATTTAAGAAAAATATTAGAATTTCCTGTGCTCTTTTTAGGAGCTAAACCTAGTAACACCCCTAGTTTTTACAACTTTATGAATTATGCAGACTTTGTGTTGGGTACTTGGCACCCAAAGGGGGGTATGTATAGCGTAGTCGAAGGAATGGTAACATTAGCTAAGAGTTTAGGAGTTTCATTTTTCACAAGCTCAAATGTTAGTGAAATTAAAACAAAAAACAATACTGTTTCTGGAATTATTGTTAATGACAAATTAATAAAGTCTGATATTGTATTAAGCGGTGCAGATTATACTCATACTGAAAAATTACTTCCTAAGAAATACCGACAATATTCAGATTCTTACTGGGAAAATAAAACTTTTGCACCTTCTGCCCTTTTATTCTACATAGGGTTTGACACCAAAATACCAAATGTAACACATCATAGCTTATTTTTTGATGCTGATTTTGAGTTACATGCTAACGAAATTTATGATAATAAAAAATGGCCTAGTAATCCTTTATTCTACGCTAGTTTCCCTAGCATTACCGATAATACGGTTGCTCCAGATGGAAAGGAAGCTGGTATATTTTTAATGCCTTTAGCAACTGGACTAAATGATACTCCTGAAACAAGAGAGAAGTACTATAAAATAATAATAGAAAGATTATCTAAACAGATTGGGTATAACATTAAAGAGCATATACTTTTTAAAGAATCATTTTGTGTTAATGACTTTATAGAAGATTATAACTCGTTTGGAGGAAATGCTTATGGTTTGGCAAACACACTATTTCAAACTCATATTTTAAGACCAAAACTAAAAAGTAAAAAAGTAAAAAATTTATTTTTCACAGGGCAATTAACTGTTCCGGGCCCTGGAGTCCCTCCTGCAATTATTTCTGGAAAAATTGTAAGTGAACTAATTCAAAAATCATTAAAAAGCTAACGAACCATGAAAGCATTATTTGATCAATCATCTATAAAAATTAGCGAATTAGTTACTAACACCTACTCTACCTCCTTTTCATTAGCATGTAAGTTACTTTCACCTAAAATAAGACCTGCCATTTATGCTATATATGGATTTGTTAGGTATGCCGATGAAATAGTAGATAGTTTTGACGGGTATGATCAAGAACTGCTTATTAATGAATTTGAAAGAGAGTATTACCTAGCTTTAGAAAGAAAAATTAGTTTAAACCCGATTCTAAATGCTTTTCAACAAGTAGTCCACGATTATAATATTGAGGATGAGATGATACAATCATTTTTAAACTCTATGAAAATGGACTTATCGAAAAAAGAATATACAAACTATGATGACTATAAAAAATACATTTATGGATCTGCTGATGTTGTCGGTTTAATGTGTTTAAAAGTTTTTGTACATGGAAATGAAGAAAAATATCAAGAATTAAAAGATTATTCCATGAAATTAGGGTCTGCTTTTCAAAAAGTCAACTTTTTACGTGATTTAAAAGATGATGGAGAACGATTAGCTAGATCTTACTTCCCTAATGTAGATTTGTTTAATTTATCTAAGGAAGATAAAAACAAAATAATCGAAGAAATTGAAAAAGATTTTGAAGAAGCTTACATAGGGGTTAAACAGCTACCGCTAGACGCAAAATTAGGGGTTTATACTGCCTATAAATATTATAAAAGGTTACTTGTTAAGTTAAAAAAAACACCTGAAAAAGAAATAATTAACACCCGAATAAGAGTTCCAAACCATATAAAATTATTAATTTTAAGTAAATCTTACATCAGATATCAACTTAATGTATTATGATTAAACTTTTACTGATCAGTATCCTTTTAACTTTTACAAAAAGTGTAGCCCCCTCCTATGTACAAGAGTTTCATGATTTAAAAGATAGAAAAACGGAGCAACAATTTATTGATAAGTATCAAAACTCTACAGATGAGAGTGTGCAAGCATATATTATTGCTTTAAGAATGAAAAAGGCTAAATATACATGGAATCCTTTAAAGAAGATAAGTATATTTAAAAGACAAAAAAAAGCCTTAAACAAGCTTATAGTCAAGAATCCAAATAATATTCATTTAAGATATATTAGACTTCTTTTACAGGAAAAAACACCTAAAATACTAGGGTATAATAAGAATATAGCAGATGATAAGGAAAAAATACTGTATTGGGTTCAAAAAAAAGACTCTACAGATTATCTAGATGAATATATAATAAAAAACACATCACTATGATATTAGTGTTTATTTTTACAACTATAGCTACTTTTTTAACGATGGAGGGTATTACATGGCTAACCCATAAGTATGTAATGCATGGTTTTTTATGGTATTTACATAAAGATCATCATCAACCAAAATATAAAGGCCTATTCGAAAAAAACGATGCATTCTTTGTGATATTTGCTATACCTAGTATTCTTTTATTTTATTTTGGTTTAGAGCCTATATTAAATTTTAAATTCTTTATTGGTCTAGGCATTTTGATATATGGTATTGCTTATTTCTTGGTACATGATGTATTGATACATCAACGATTTTCTTGGTTTAAAAGAACTAACAATAAGTATTTAAAAGGATTACGCAAGGCACATAAAATACATCATAAGCACTTAGGTAAAGAAGATGGAGAATGTTTTGGAATGTTAAATGTGCCTAAAAAATATTTTATAAATTATCGTAAATAATGAATGTACTTTATTTACTCTTAAACCTCGGATCAATTAGTATCCCTTTAATATATTCATTTAATAAAAAAATGAATTTTATTAAACATTTTAAACCATTAAGTATTGCCATTACAATAATAGCTATACTTTATATTATTTGGGATATTTGGTTTACTAAACTAGGGGTCTGGAAATTTAACCCTGATTATTATATTGGTTATACTCTTTTCGGAATGCCTTTTGAAGAGTATTTATTCTTTTTTTGCATTCCTTATTCAAGTATTTTTATACACTATTCTTTAATTCATTTTTTCCCGAAAGCCTCTATAAATAATAAAGCTACTTCTTTAATATCGTTAATCATAACATCACTAAGCCTATTCGTTTTTGTTACCAATATCGACAAAGCATATACCTGTATTAATTTTTTAATATTATCTACTTCAATTATACTCGGGTGGTTATTTAATCGAACTTTATTAAGTAAATTTTATATCTCATTCTTAATTATTTTAATACCATTTTTATTGGTTAACGGGGTTTTAACAGGAAGTTTTATAGATGATCAAGTAGTATGGTACAATGATCTAGAAAACTTAAACATCAGAGTTGGTACAATCCCTATAGAAGACTTTGGATATGCCTTTTCTCTATTATTACTTACTCTTTTAATTTTCGAAAAACTCAACAAGAAAAGCTGAAATAATAACACAAGCTTTCTAAAATCTATGATTTTAATCCAATTTAAAATCATAGATTCAATCCTGTTTTTCAGCCAAATAGGAATTTATTCACATATTTTAAAGCTTTTTAATTCTTATCATTTAAAAAAATAAATCGTAGATATAAAATAAAGTTGTATATTTGCACTCGAAACAACGCGGGATAGAGCAGCAGGTAGCTCGTCGGGCTCATAACCCGAAGGTCACTGGTTCGAGTCCAGTTCCCGCTACTAAATAAAAGGATAACCCTTGACAACAGCGACCTTATAATATATAAGGTCGCTGTTTTTTTGAATACGATTCTGAACACGTTTTAGCTATTTAGTAGTTAATTAAAATCATAAAACACTGACAAAAGAGCATTATAATTAATCAACTAATAAACCTCGTACCCGACGATAATTCAAACCCTATAATAATACAAAAAAGGCTTCATTATACTATATGTGAAGCCTTTTTTGTTTCTTGTAATTCTATTTGTAATGATTAGTTCTTTACTAGTTTGTATTTCGCTAACCCTTTATCGGTTTGTATATGTAATAGGTATATCCCTGAACTTAGGTTAGTTGTGTTAATCGATTCTAAGTTTTGTTTAGCAGTTATCAATTGCCCACCTTGTAGGTTATATATCGTTACTTCTTTTACTGTAAGGTTATCTGATTGTATATAGACTACATCTTTTATAGGATTAGGATATACTGATAATTGATTTTCCTCAAAGGATTCCATACTTGCAGTACAATCTTCTGCTAAATTATCTCCTATTATAGTCCAACCCAAGTTGTTTATTAAATTATCCCGAGTTTCATAATCACAATATTTCAGTCCCTCAACACCTATTTCTTTATTTTCTAAACCTAATTCTACAAATCGATTTAATAAAGCATCATAATTTTCTACATCTAAGGCAGTATAACTAATAAATCTATGATCATCCGAAGTATATTCAAAAGTTATATCACTATTAAACTCCCAATTAGAAAGGTCTTGATTAAAAGAAGTACTTCCTAGAAACATCCACCCCATATTAGTAACATTAGATACATCCCAACTATCTAAAGGCTGGTTAAATGATGATGCTATGAAAAACATCGCTTCCATATCAGTAACATTAGATACATCCCAACTATTTAAGGGTTGGTTAAAATAATTATTGTTATAAAACATCCCACTTATATCTGTAACATTAGATATATCCCAATTATCTAAAGACTGATTAAAAATAGATACACTGAACATTCCTCCCATATTAGTTACGTTAGATACATCCCAATTATTTAAAGGTTGATTAAATGATTGAGTGATCCCAAACATCCCTTGCATATTAGTTACATTGGAAACATCCCAGTTATCTAAGGGTTGATTCAATAAATAACATCCACTAAATACCCTTTGCATATTAGTTACATTAGATACATTCCAATCATTTAAAGGTTGATTGAAAGAACTAGCCCCATGAAATATACTCTCCATATTAGTTACATTGGAAACATCCCAATCGTTTAAAGGTTCATTAAAAGAAGTTGCTCTTCTAAACGTCTCTGACATATTGGTTACATTAGAGACATCCCAATTATTTAATGATTGATTTAGAGATATACAGTACCAGAACATTTTTGACATATTTGTTACTTGACTTAAATCTGGGATATCTGTAGCTGTAATTGTTAAATTTTGACAATTTAAAAAAGCTTCTTCCATACTAGTCCATTGTATATCACCCCATTGCTCTACTGTTAACAAACTAAAACTATTATTATCAATATTATCTTCTCCAAAACTTATTCTTGAAAAAGTCCCTGATATTGTAACTGTGTAAATACCATAATTAGAATAAGTATGTGAAGTTACTCCTGATTGATCAATTAACACAGTGCCGTCACCAAAATCAACAGTATAACTATCTGGAATTTCATCATCTTCTATTATAGGTATTTCAATAGTTAAACCTGACCCTACATTCCAAGTTGTAATAAATGGTTCTTGTGCGTTAGCAAAGTAAGTAGTAAAACAGAGAATTAGAAGTAAATATGTTCTCTTCATTTTTTAATGTTTCTAAATTTTAATTGAATGATAATTAATCGGGGGCAATGTTACGGAATTTTTGTACAAATCAGCCTGTTACATACTTTAAATAAATGCTATATTTAGCTTTATAAATTGTTTTTTCAATGATAAATTAGGCATCTATTGATCTTTTTTTCAATTTCATGTCACTTTATTGTAATTAAAACTTAACAAAACAAATTGTAAAGCACTAATAATAAGATCTTTGCTGATTCAAAATTTGAACACGATTTTGAACACTATTTCGTATATTTGGGCATATTAACAATACTCTAAGACACTGTAAACAAGTATTTTGATTTTCATTAAATAGCGTAGTAGAACTCATAGCCCGAAGGTCACTGGTTCGAGTCCAGTTCCCGCTACTAAATAAGAGGATAACTCCTTAATAAACAGCGAACTTATAATATATAAAGTCGCTGTTTTTTTGAATATGATTTTGAACACATTTTAGATCTTTGACAATTACAAAAACACGTAAACACCTGCAAAACAACATATTAAACATCACCAACAAATAAGTCCTGTACCCGACGATAATTCAAGCCTATCATACTACTAAAAAAGGCTTCACAATATGTGAAGCCTTTTTTAGTAGTAGTGAATTCTATTTGTATAGATTAGTTCTTTACTAATTTGTATTTCGCTAATCCTTTATTAGTTTTTACATGTAGTAGGTATATCCCTGTACTTAGAGTAGTTGTATTTATGGTTTCTAAGTTTTGTTTAGTAGTTATCAATTGACTTCCTTGTAAGTTATATATTGTTACCTCTTCTACTGTTAGATTGTCTGATTGTATATAAACTATATCTTTTACAGGGTTAGGATATACTGATAATTGATTTTCTTCAAAGGATTCCG
Source organism: Flavobacterium sp. MedPE-SWcel (assembly GCA_001874325.1). Lineage (GTDB taxonomy): Bacteria > Bacteroidota > Bacteroidia > Flavobacteriales > Flavobacteriaceae > Flavobacterium. The sequence goes on from MPCW01000005.1 coordinate 125,128, forward strand.
TACTTGCAGTACAATCTTCTGCTAAATTATCACCTATTATAGTCCAACCTAAGTTGTTTATTAAATTATCTCGAGTCTCATAATCACAATACTTTAATCCATTAGCGCCTAGATTCTTATTTTCTAACCCTAACTCTACAAATCGGTTTAATAAAGAATCATAATTCTCTACGCTTAAACCACAATTATCAAGAAAATTAGATAATGATATATTAGAATAAAATGTCCAATTAGAAATATCTTGATTAAATGAAGCTGATCCACGGAACATAGCTACCATACCTCCCCCCATTATACTAGACACATCCCAATCATTCAAAGGCTGATTAAAAGAAGTCGCATTACCAAACATAAAATGCATATTAATTACACTAGATACATCCCAATCGTTTAATGGCTGATTGAAAGAACTTGCATAACCAAACATAATCCCCATATTAGTTACATTAGAGACATTCCAACTATTTAAAGACTGATTAAAAGAATCGCAAATATTAAACATTTGCCCCATGTCTATCACGCTAGATACATCCCAATTGTTTAATGGTTGATTAAAAACCGTAGCACTCCAAAACATCGATGACATACTAATTACATTAGAAACATTCCAACTATTTAATGGCTGATTAAATAAATCGCAACCTGAAAACATTTGTTTCATACTTGTTACATTAGAAACGTTCCAATTATTTAATGGCTGATTAAAAGAGTCACAATCCTGGAACATCTGTTCCATACTTGTTACACCAGAAACATCCCAATCATTTAATGATTGATTGAAAGAAGTACAACCTGAAAAAGCAGCATCCATATTAGTTATATTTGAAACATCCCAGTTATTAAATATTTGATTTAAAGAGCTACAACCTGAAAACATATACCCCATATCTATAATACTAGATACATCCCAATCATTTAATGGATGATTAAAGGAGTAACAACCATGAAACATTCCCCTAACATTAGTTACATTAGATACATTCCAGTCATTTAATGGTTCATTAAATAAATAACAATCATAAAACATATTTCTCATATCTGAAACTTGAGTTAAGTCTGGATTATCTAAGGCTGAAATAGTTAAATTAGAACATTTATAAAAAGTATCTTTCATACTTGTCCATTGGGTATCTCCCCATTGTTCTATAGTTAAAATTTTATCACTATTAGAACTATCTGTAACTTGATGAATCATTACTCTACTAAACTCTCCCGAAATCGTTACGGTGTAAACTCCTTCATCAGAATAAGTATGAGAAGCTATACCTGACTGATTAGTTAATACAGTACCATCTCCAAAGTCAATAGTATAACTATCTGGAGTATCATCATCTTCAACAATAGGTATTTGAATATTTAAACCATCTCCCTGTACTTGCCAAGTAGTAATAAATGGTTCTTGTGCATTAGCAAAGTAAGTAGTAAAACAGAGAATTAGAAGTAAATATATTTTCTTCATTTTTTAGTATTTCTAAATTTTAATTGAATAATAATTAATCGGCTGCAATATTACGGAATTTCTGTACAAATCAGCCTGTTACACACTTTAAATAAATGCTATATTTTAGCTCTATAAATTATTTTTTATCAATGATAAATTAGGCATCTATTGATTTTTTTTTCAATTTCATGTCACTTTATTGTAATTAAAACTTAACAAAACAAATTGCAAATCACTAATAATAAGACCTTTGCTGATTCAAAATTTGAACACGATTCTGAACACAATTTCGTATATTTGGGCATATTAACAATACTCTAAGACACTCTAAATAAAGGTGTTAACTTTTTGTAAAGCAACGTAGTAGAACTCATAACCCGAAGGTCACTGGTTCGAGTCCAGTTCCCGCTACTAAATAAGAGGATAACTCACTAGTAAACAGCGACCTTATAATATATAAGGTCGCTGTTTTTTTGAATACGATTCTGAACACGTTTTAGCCATTTAGCGGTTGACTAAAACTATACAAATTAATTATAGTTTTTCAACAAATAAGCCTCGTACCCGACGATAATTCAAGCCCTATTATACTACTAAAAAAGGCTTCACAATATGTGAAGCCTTTTTTGTTTCTTGAAATTCTATATGTATTGATTAGTTCTTTACTAGTTTGTATTTCGCTAATCCTTTATTGGTCTGTATATGTAATAAATATATCCCTGTACTTAGAGTAATTGTATTGATGGTTTCTAAGTTTTGTTTAGCAGTTATCAATTGACTTCCTTGTAGGTTATATATTGTTAACTCTTCTACTGTTAAGTTATCAGATTGTATATAAACAATATCTTTTACTGGATTAGGATATACTGATAGCTGATTGTTTATACTGTGATTATCTGTCGATAATGGTAGTACTACTTCTGTAATGGCATCGTTTGTAATTATTGGCAGGTTGTAATCAAAATAAATTTCTGCATCTCCATTTATTATATCTCCTATTGCAATATCAGCTACTGGTTTTATTTTGTAGGCTATATATCCGTTACTTCCTACTGCATCGGCATCTTCATGAGGTAGGTTAATATCTTCAAAGATAAATTCTACATGGCTTCCATCTGTAATTTCTACACGATAGTCATGGCTTGAACTTATAACTTTAAAGGTAGTCCAATCTAGGTTTTCATGAAGGTCATCTTCTACTCTTACTGTTATAGCACTTGCTGATCCTGTATTTTGAAATCGTATAATATAGTCTAGGTAGTCTTCTGCTTGTTCTGGAGTGATTTCTGCTCCTTGAACTACTCTTTTGTCATTAGGATCGTATGAATTTACAACCTCTTGTTTTAAAGCTGATAAATTATCCCACGGAGTGTTATCATTTTCATGTGGTGTAATAGTCGTCGACATACCAATAAAATCTCCTCCATTAACTGTTGGCGGAGTAAACGTTTCCATAGTAATATCAATTGTACTACTTGCAAAGGGTTGTAAATTTTCTATTTCAAAAGTCAACTGACTCGCTGTTGTTACTGTAGCTTCTGGTTCAGCGGTTACAAAGGTTTGCATAGCTTCATCAAAAGTTAGGTTGATGGTTGCGTTAGCTACGGTTTGCGTACCCATATTCTCAACTATCAATTGATACTTGGCTTCAAAACCTGGGCGAGCATCTGTGATAGGCAATAAAGTAATATTTAAGTCTTCGATAATTTCTATTGCTGTTAGACAGAAATCTAATGTTTCAATATTCCCCGAACCTGTAAAGGTAACTTGTGAAGTCGCTGGGGTTACTTCGAAAGAACTAGGTACATTTAATAATGTAACATCATAAACACCTGTTAGCTCATTCAAACTATACCCTCCTTCATTATTCGTTATTGTACTATAATTATCTATTTCATTATCAATATTAATAATGAAATTAATTAAAGGAATATCACTTATATCGCAACCATCATTATCACTATCGTATAAAACTGTCCCTAAAAGAATATTATTATTACAATTTTCACTCAAACTATCCCCTACAATAGTCCAACCTAAATCATTAACTAAATTATCGCGTACCCCTTCATTGCAGTATTTTAAATCTTCAGAACCTAGGGTCTTATTTTCTAACTCTAATACTGCAAACCTGTTTAATAAATCTTCGTAATTAATGATATCTAAACCTACATACGAGATAAAACTCGATAAGTTAACATTTGTATTAAAAGTCCAAGCTGAAAGGCTTTGATTAAAGTTAATTGTTCCGAAAAACATAAATTGCATATCGGTAACATTTGAGGTATTCCAATCATTTAATGGCTGATTAAAAGAATGTGCCTCGAAAAACACGCCTCTCATATTTATAACATTGGAAACGTTCCAATTATTTAAAGGCTGATTGAAAGAAGTCGCGTCAAGAAATATTCTTGATATATTTGTAACACTAGAAACATCCCACCCATTTAATGGTTGATTAAATGAGCTTGCTCCATAAAACATTGCCTCCAAATTAACAATCCCCGAAACATCCCAACCACCTACTGATTGATTAAATGAGCTTGCCCCCATAAACATCCTTGACATATCCGTTACATTGCTCAAGTTAGGAATATCAATAGCAGGAATAGTCAGGTTTAGACAATCTCTAAACGCATTCTCCATGCTTGTCCATTGTATATTTCCCCATTGCTCTATAGTCAATATTTTAGATGCATAAGGATTAGCCTGAGGGTTTGATCCTAAGTCTGTTAAAAAACGTATTCTACTAAACTCTCCAGAAATAATTACTGTATAAGTTCCTTCACTATCATAGGAATGTATAGCAGTTCCCGATTGATCAGTTAGTACAGTTCCATCTCCAAAATCAATAGTATAGTTATCAGGAATATCATCATCTTCAACTATAGGAACTTCCATAGTTAAGTCTACACCTTCTACTTGCCAAGTAGTGACAAACTCACCCTGAGCATTACCCAAATAAGCAGTTAAATAAAGAATAAACAACAAGTATACTTTTTTCATTTTTTAGTGTTTTTGATTTTAAAATTACAGAATGCAATGTTACGGAATTTCTTTACAGGTTAATATGTTATACACTTTAAAGAATCGCTATATTTTATTTTCATAAATCTTATTATTAGGTAAAACCTAAAGTCCAATCATAGATATTTTTATACTCTATATCGTTTTCCTATTATTCTACTTTATAAAGAAAACCTTAGTTCATTAATAATAAGACATTTACATATTATAAATTTGAACATGATTTTGAACACGATTTCGTATATTTGGATATATTAACAATACTCTAAGACACTATAAATAAAAGTGTTGACTTTTTGTGAAACAGCATAGTAGAACTCATAACCCGAAGGTCACTGGTTTGAGTCCAGTTCCCGCTACTAAATAAAAGGATAACTCCTTGACTACAGCGATCTTATATATTATAAGATCGCTGTTTTTTTGAATACGATTCTGAACACGTTTTAGATCTTTGACAATTACAAAAACACACAAACACCTGCAAGACAATGCATTACACATCACCAGCAAATAAACCCTGTACCCGACGATAATTCAAGCCCTATCATACTATTAAAAAAGGCTTTACAATATGTGAAGCCTTTTTTGTTGTTTGAAATTCTATTCGCAATGATTAGTTCTTTACTAGTTTGTATTTCGCTAATCCTTTGTTGGTTTGTACATGTAATAAATATATCCCTGTATTTAGGTTAGTTGTGTTAATAGCTTCTAAGTTTTGTTTAGCAGTTATCAATTGACTTCCTTGTAGGTTATATATTGTTAACTCTTCTACTGTTAGGTTATCAGATTGTATGTAAACAACATCTTTTACTGGATTAGGATATACTGATAGCTGATTGTTTATACTGTGATTATCTGTCGATAATGGTATTACTACCTCTGTTATTGCATCATTAGTAATAATAGGTAAGTTATAATCAAAGTAAATTTCAGCATCGCCATTTATTATATCTCCTATTGCAATATCAGCTACTGGTTTTATTTTGTAGGCTATATATCCGTTACTTGCTGCTGCATCGGCATCTTCATGAGGTAGGTTGATATCATCGAATATAAACTCGACATGGTTACCGTCTGTAATTTCTATATGATAGTCATGGCTTGCACTTATAACTTTAAATGTCGTCCAGTCTAAGTTTTCATGTAAATCATCTTCTACTCTTACGTTGATAGCACTAGCTGTTCCTGTATTTTGGAATCGTATAATATAATCTAAGTAGCCTTCGGCTTGTTCTAAAGTGATCTCTGCTCCTTGTATGACTCTTTTATCGTTAGGATCGTATGAGTTTACAACCTCTTGTGCTAAAGTAAAAGTATTGTCTTCTGGGGTGTTGTCATTAATGCTTGGAGTAACAGTTGCTGTAAAGTTTGCAATATCTCCTCCATTTACGGTTGGTGGGGTGAAGGTTTCCATAGTAATATCAACTATACTACTTGCAAAGGGTTGTAAATTTTCTACTTCAAAAGTTAATTGATTGGCTGTCGTTACTATTGCTTCTGGTGTAGCATTTAAAAAGGTTTGTATAGCTTCATCAAAGGTTAAAGTAATAGTTGCATTAGACACAACTTGTGTACCCATATTTTCTACTATCAATTGATATTGAGCTTCAAATCCTGGACGAGCATCTGTAATAGGTAATAAGGTAATGTTCAGGTCTTCGATTGTTTCTATAGCAGTTAAACAGAAATTTAATATTTCGGTGTTATCTGAACCTGTAAAAGTGATTTGTGAAGTTTCTGGTGTTACTTCAAAATAATTTGGAACATTTAGTAAGGTAATATCGTAAGTGTTCTCAAAGATATTTAAACTGTATTCTCCATTATCATTTGTTGTAGTTGCAAAATCATGGCTCCCATCATTAGCGTTTACGATAAAATGAATTGAAGGTGTATCATCTGCATCACAGCCGTCATTATCATTATCTAGAAGAACTGTTCCTGATAAATTATTATTACCACATTCTTCCCCTAAACCATCACCTGATATAGTCCATCCTAGGTTGTTTATTAAATTATCCCGAGTTTCATAATCACAATATTTCAGTCCCTCAACACCTATTTCTTTATTTTCTAAACCTAACTCTACAAATCGATTTAACAAAGCATCATAATTAACCGCATCCAAACCACTATTACCTAAGAATGTATAATCATAATTAGGGTAAATTAAGCTTTCAAATATTATATCTTCATTGAAACTCCAACTAGAAAAGTCTTGATTTAATGCGGATGTATAGTAAAACATGATTCCCATAGTAATCACATTAGAAACATCCCAGTTATCTAAGGGTTGATTAAAAGATTCTGCTACGAAAAACATCGCTTCCATGTCAGTAACATTAGATACATTCCAATCGTTTAAAGGCTGATTAAAAGATAGACATCCATAAAATGTCCCCCCCATAATCGTAACATTAGATACATCCCAATTATTTATAGGTTGATTAAAAGAAGTAGCTTGCCAAAACATATTCCCCATATTTGTAACATTAGAAACGTCCCAACCACTTAAAGGTTGATTAAAATCAGCTGTAGAATCAAACATTCCAGCCATATTCGTGACGTTAGAAACATCCCAATTATTCAAAGGTTGATTAAAGACAATAGCCCTACTAAACATCCTCCCCATACTCGTAACATTAGAAACATCCCAATTATTTAAAGGTTGATTAAAGGAGTTAGCATCCCAAAACATAACCCCCATACTAGTGACATTAGAAACATCCCAACTATTTAAAGGCTGATTAAAAGCTAAACACCCATAAAACATTGCAGTCATACTCGTAACATTAGACACATCCCAGTCACTTAAAGGTTGATTAAAGGATTTAGCTTCCCAAAACATAGCCACCATGCTAGTGACACCAGAAACATCCCAATTATTCAAAGATTGATTAAAGGAATTAGCCTTTCTAAACGTATATGACATGTCGACAACATTGGATACATCCCAGTTATTTAATGGTGAGTTCAAATCATAACAAGCTTGAAACATTTTACTCATACTCGTTACTTGACTCAAGTCTGGACTATCGGTTGCCGAAATAGTTAAATTCTCACATCCATTAAAAGCATCTTCCATGCTTGTCCACTCTGTATCTCCCCATTGTTCTACTGTTAATAATTGTCGACTATTACTATGATCAGTATTATTCATCCCGAAACTTATTCTTGAAAAAGTTCCTGATATTGTAACTGTGTAAACACCATAATTAGAATAAGTATGTGAAATTACTCCTGATTGATTAGTTAACATAGTACCGTCACCAAAATCAACAGTATAACTATCTGGAATCTCATCATCATCTATTATAGGTATTTCAATAGTTAAACCTGACCCTACATTCCAAGTTGTAATAAATGGTTCTTGTGCGTTAGCTAAGTAAGCAGTGAAACAGAGAATTAGAAATAAATATGTTCTCTTCATTTTTTAGTGTTTTAAATTTACAGACTGCAATGTTACGGAATTTCTTTACAGGTTAATTGTTATACACTTTAAAGAATCGCTATATTTTATTTTCATAAATCTTATTATTAGGTAAAACCTAAAGTCCAATCATATATGTTTTTATACTCTATATCGTTTTCTTATTATTCCACTTTATAAAGAAAACCTTAGTTCATTAATAGTAAGATATTTACATATTATAAACTTGAACACGATTCTGAACACGATTTCGTATATTTGGGCATCTTAACAATATTCTAAGACACTATAAATAAAGGTGTTGGCTTTTGTGAAGTAGCATAATAGAACTCATAACCCGAAGGTCACTGGTTCGAGTCCAGTTCCCGCTACTAAACAATAGGATAACTCCTTAATAAACAGCGACCTTATAACATATAAGGTCGCTGTTTTTTTGAATACGATTCTGAACACGTTTTTCTTATTTAACAAACGCACTAAAACTGTAAACAACTAAAAAAAAGCACTTTACAACTCACCTAGTAACATAATCTGCAACCCGACGATTACTAGCACTTCTTACCTTTGTCATAGAGTCAAAGTATTAATCAAAATCAGTTCATAATTAATCGTTATATTTCTTTATAAAAAAGAAAACCTAACTTTGTTTTGTGAAACATTTTAAATCTATAAAAGAGTATTGTAATGCTATAGGTATCCCCCCCTCAAAACAGCCTTATTTTGACATAAGACGTTTTGAAGAAAACATGCCTACAGTTCTTGCTAAAATGGAACCTTTCAAGCATGAATTTTATGCTATTGCTGTAAGAATTGAAGGTACAGGAAAAGTTACCTCCGGTCATTATAATAATTTTCCTGAAGGAGCTACAATATTTTTTAATATTCCTTTTCAAATTCTATCATGGAATATTATACCTGACTGGAAAGGATATTATATAATGTTTTCAAAAGAGTTTATAATACAATCAAAACACCTACAACAACTATTATCAGAGTTTCCATTTTTAAAAATGGATAAATCTATTCCTTTCACTATATCACCAGAAGAGGCTTCGAAGTTAATTTCAATATATCAGTCTATTCATGATGAAAACTCAACGTTAAAAAACGATTCATCACGTGTCATTGAAGCTCAAGTATTAGTAATGCTTAATTATATTAACCGTTTTTTTAATGCTCAAACAGATAAAGATGATGCTTTAGCTGCATTTAGAAAAGCTGATATCAATTTATTATCACGATTTCAATCATTATTAGAAACAAGCTTTTACAACTCTAGTAGCATCTCAAACAAAACACATTCACCTAGATTTTATGCGGAGCAAATAGCAGTACATCCCAATCATTTAAATGCAGTAGTTAAACAAATTACAGGGCATACTGCAAAAACTCATATTAATAATCATTTATTACGTTTAGCAAAATCACGGCTACTACAAACAGATATGAGTATTAAGGAAATTGCCTATTCGTTACATTTTGACGCTCCAAATAACTTTAGTAGTTTTTTCAAAAAACTAACCTCTCAAACTCCAAATTCTTTTAAAAAATCAAACAATCTTTGATTTTTATACTTCTTGATTTGATTTCATAAATCACTCTAAAACAATCTGTAGCAACTTTGTATCATCAAAACATAATGATATGAAAATAACTACACTAACAATAATAATGCTTTTAATTTTTGGATGTAAAAGCAATAAAAAACAATTAGAGAGTATGAATGAATTAATAGTTATTCAAGAAACTATTTCAAGATTATTTATTAATACCGATAATAATAACTGAGATGATGTAGAAAACGATTTTGCTACAATGGTAAACCTAGACTACTCATCTATGACAGGAAACCCTGCTACAAACCTTAGTTCTTCCGATATTATATCGGGATGGAAAACAGTACTACCAGGTTTTACAAACACACATCATCAAATAGGAAACTTTATTATTAAAGTAAACGAAAATAAAGCAAATGCTTTTTGCTACGGAACAGCAACTCATTTTATTGAAGGCAACGAAAATCCTATTTGGACAGTTATTGGTAGCTATGATTTTGAATTAGAACGTCTAAAAAATCGTTGGAAAATAAAAACAATGAAATTCAACCACAAGCACCAAAGTGGTAATAATAAACTAGTAGAGCAGGCTATTAAAAACGTAAAAGAAAATTAAAACTCCTAAACAGTGTAAAAGTTATTTAAGATGATAAAAAAAATAATATTAATGATATTCTTTTTAGTAAGCCTTTCCTCATGTACAAATGATAAAAAATCAGAGATACTAAAAGACAGAGTACAACAAATGAAACAACAAGAAAAAATGGAAACAACTATAGCAAACAACAATAAACAATCTGTAAAAGCATTCTTTAAAGCTCTAGAAAATGAAAATGTAAACAATCTAATTGATTTATTTGATGATAAAGGAAAACAAGTTAACCCTTATCATTCAGACATTTTCCCTAAAGGTGCTAATGGTAAAGAAGGAATCAGAAATTATTGGGCTCCTGTTTTCCCAAACTTTGATGGGATGAAATTTGAAATAGAAGAATTATACGCTATGGAAGATCCAAATATTGTTTTTATAAAATACACTGGTAGCATTATACTAAAAAACAATTCAGGGATCTACAGTAATAACTACTACTCTACTTTCAAATTCAATAATGAAGGTAAAATAGTAGAATATGTCGAAATTTTCAACCCTATAATCGCAGCAAGAGGCTTTGGTTTAATAGATAAAATCAAATAATTATGATTAAAAAAATAATAACGCTAGCAGTAACAGCTTTGGTAATAATTGCATGCAAACAAACACCAAAAGAAAAGTTAACAGAAACTACAACATTAAAAAAAAATAAAATGAAAAAAATAAATTTTAAAAGCGAAGGGCTAAACCTAGTAGGTAATTTATACTACCCTCCTAATTTTGAAGAAGGAAAACAGTACCCTGCCATAGTATGTTCAGGTAGTTGGACAACTGTAAAAGAACAAATGGCTGGACTATATGCCAAAAATTTTGCAAAAGATGGTTTTATAACACTAGCCTTTGATTTTAGAAATTATGGTGAAAGTGAAGGGTTACCAAGAGCTTGGGAAAATCCTGAAATGAAAATTGAAGATATCAAAAATGCTGTAATTTACTTACAAAGCCTACCTGAGGTAGCAAAAGATAAAATAGGTGCTTTTGGGGTTTGTGCTGGTTCAATGTACACACTAATGGCTGCATCAGAAGATAAGAATATTAAAGCTGTAGCAACTACTGCTTCATGGCTACATGATTCCGAAGCTGTAAAACTGTTTTATGGTGGTGAAGAGGGAGTGCAAAACAAGATTAAACAAGCACAGGAAGCTAAAAATAAATATGCTAAAACAGGTGAATTTACATATATAAAAACCATTTCTACAACCGATGAAACAGCTGCTATGTTTGGGGAGTATGACTATTATTTAAACCCCAAAAGAGGTGCTATACCGCAATGGAGTGCTGATAAATTTGCTGTAGCTACGTGGGAAGATTGGTTAACATTAGACCCTTTTCCATCAGCTAAGAATCTTAAAAAGCCATTATTAATGATACATTCTAATGGTTGTGTTTTACCTGATTACACTAAAAAGTATTTTGAAACAGTACCTTCAGAAAACAAAGAACTAGTTTGGGTTGAAACCGATTTAACTTCTCCAATTCATCAATTTATGTTTTATGATCAAAAAAAAGAAGTTGATTTTGCTGTTAAAAAAACAAGTGATTTTTTTCATGCTAACCTATAAAAGAGCATCTAATAAAGCTTATAAACAACTAATAATAAAAAGTTTACAAATAAAAATTTGAACACGATTTCGTATATTTGGGCATATTAACAATACTCTAAGACACTATAAATAAAGGTATTGACTTTTTGTAAAGCAACGTAGTAGAACTCATAACCCGAAGGTCACTGGTTCGAGTCCAGTTCCCGCTACTAGATAAAAAAAGCTTCACAATATGTGAAGCTTTTTTTATTTTTACCACATGAATGATAATTTAAAAAACGAATTTTTTGGTATCGGTATTCAAAACGGAAAAACTCCTGAAAATCTTGGTGTACTTTGGCGATCTGCTCAAAACTTAGGAGCAAGCTTTATTTTTACTATTGGTAACCGTTATGCTAAACAAGCCTGTGACACACATAATGCAGTTAAGTCAATGCCTTATTTTCATTATGAAACATTTGATGATTTCTTTAATAATTTACCAAAAGGCACACGCTTAGTTGGTGTAGAACTAACCGAAAAATCTGAAAACCTGGAAACATTTCATCATCCAAGACGATGTGTATATTTACTTGGCGCAGAAGATCATGGCTTATCTAAACAAGCTATTGATAAGAGTCATTTTTTAGTAAAATTTAAATCGCAATTAAGTTTAAATGTATCTGTTGCAGGAAGTATAGTAATGTATGATAGAGGAATTGAAAAGCCTCGTTCATAAATAATAATAAAGGCTTTGCAAGCTATATATAATTTGAATATGATTCTAGATACTATCTAACACGTTGAGCTATATAAATAAACTTTAAATCACTATAAAAAATGGTTGATCTTTAATGAAAAATATTATTCAAAGTGGTTGTATCCGTTTTAATTCATTTGATCTTCTTAAATTTAGCAAATGAAGTTTACTAATAATTAAAATATTGAACAAATGGGAAAAAAAGGAGCTATGCCAATCTTCGAGACAGTTGATGATTATATCGCTAATCAATCAGAAGAAGCACAAGGTGTTTTACAAGAATTAAGAGCTATCATCAAAGAAGCTGTTCCTGATGCTCTTGAGCTTCCAAACTATAAGGTGCCTTCATTTACATTAATTCGTGAAACAAAGCCCGAGCAGCAAATTATGATTGCAGCTTATGCAAAATTTATAAGTTTCTATCCCTTTCCTGCTGTTGTTGAACAATTTGAAGATGAGTTAAAAGACTATAAACATGGAAAAGGTTCTGTTAGTTTTCCCTTTAACAAGCCATTACCTAAAGAACTTATTATCAAAATGATTCAATTTAGAAAAGACGAAATATCAAATTTAAATTAATGAAAATAGCTTACCTCATACCATTAGGGTTACTTCTTTTTTTAGCTATCCATTTTTACAATAAAAACAAAAAACGAGCTATAAAATCTTTTCCTAAGGAATGGCATAACGTATTAATTGATAACGTTCGTTTTTATAAAAATCTTACCGCAGAAGATCAAGTCATTTTTCAGAAACGCATAATGATATTTCTAAGCGAAGTTTATATTGACAGTGTAGCGTTTGAGCTAGATGATGTTGATAGAATATTAATTGCATCTAGTGCAGTAATTCCTGTTTTTGGGTTTAAAGAATGGAGTTATAGCAATTTGAGTGGTGTTACTGTATACCCTGATTATTTTAATATCAACTTAGAGTTCCACAACAAAGCCGAATCAAGAAATATTGGTGGTATGGTAGGGACTGGTCAGTTTGAAAATCAGATGATTCTATCTCGAAAAGCGCTTCATCATGGCTTTGCTAATAAAACTGATAAAAACAATACTGGTATTCATGAGTTTGTACATTTAATTGATAAAATGGATGGAAATGTTGATGGGATACCTCAACAATTATTAAATCATGAATATTCGATTCCTTGGCTCGATTTAATACATAAAAAAATAGAAGCCATAAACGATGACAAGTCTGATATTAGAAATTACGGGGGCACAAATCAGGCTGAATTCTTTGCTGTCGCATCAGAATACTTTTTTGAGCGTCCAGATTTATTACGAATAAAACACCCAAAACTTTATAAAATGCTGGAACAGTGCTTTAACCCAAACTCAAAACTAAAGTAGCTTGGCTGATATTAAACATATAAAAAAAGCCTCTAAACCTTAGTTTAGAGGCTTTGAATAGTTTATTTGTATTTCTATTATTGACAAAACACAAATCCAAATCCAAGTATTCCTCCATGATAATGAGTAATACCATAAGGATTATTACTAGATCCCCCTATATGAGAGTGATAATCTGTAAAAATAAATTCATGATTTTGTAACCCCATATCATCCTCTATAGTATGATGTGCATAGTTACGTATTGCATCGAAATCTGCATATAAATTTTGCCATTCTTGATTTGTATTCCCTAAACAGTCATTGAAATTATCTTTCCAATAATTTGGATACACCTCTGTAAACCATTCTGATTGTACAGGCCATGTACTTAAATAGTATGTTGCAGGGCCCGTAGTTGCTACAGGATAAACAGTTGTACCAGGAGGGCAAGGGTTATTCATTTTATAAGGGGCTGTTGCATTAGCATAAATATTAATAAAAGTAGCTGCATCACTACCTTGACCATAACTTGCCCCACATGTACCTAATAAACCACATGCGTAATAAGGACCATCAGGAGAAAAGAATTGATTCATTCCCATAGAAACACCTACAGATATAGTAGCGTTTCCTGAACCACCTCCAGGAGGAAGGTTATCTAAATCTTTTAACACAAAGTCACATATGTACAGAAAATCTTCAGGGTTAGTTAATATCTCTTCAGATATTTGATCTGCTAACCCTGTGTAAAAATTACTAAGATCAAAATTATAAACCGAATAAACTCCTTCTTCATCTACATGCACAGACAAATTAACTTCTATATCAACTGTTTTCATACCTTGGAGTTCTGCCATGTAATCTCCATGCTGTCCGTTAAATAAAGCCTCATAAACATAAAAAACCTCTTCTAATGGTATCTGTTCTTCTGGATTTAACTCTTGGCTTTCAGCTATTATATGATTTGCCATATCAAACTTTTCAAACATCTCATCATTTGATATCCTTGAAAGCTTCTCATTTACTCGATGGTTAATCTTGCTTACTAATCCATTTGGTTCCCTTGCAGACATTCTGTAAGCGCTAGCATTGGTAGTATTACCTTCTTCTGTAACACTGTCATCATTTTGGCATGAGAAAAGAAACACTGATGCAAGAGATGCAACAGCAAATAACATTTTTGTTTTCATAATAATTTTATAGTTGGTTAAAAATTACGTGGTTAGTTGGATTTCATAATCCACGAATACTAAATCTAATACTTTTTTTTATCCCAACAAAAAATATAAGATAAAACATACAAAATCAATCAATTAGTAATTAAAAATACTGTTGATTAGTTATATTACTACTACAGCGCTTTAATATATAGCGTTTAAAATACCTTCATTAAAGTATTTGTGATATGCTTTCTTTTAAACTAGGAAGTACCTCATCTTTAAACCACTCATTTTTTTTCATCCAAATATTATTTCGTGGTGACGGGTGTGGTAATACAAAATATTTAGGCAAATATTCCTTATAATTTCTAACTGTTTCCGTCAAGGTTCTTTTTGAAGTAGTCCTTAAATAATAGTCTTGCGAATACTTCCCTATCAGTAAAATCAACTCAGGTTTCTCTATATAATCAAACAGCTTACCATGCCATTTTGGAGCACATTCTTTTGTTGGTGGATTATCTCCTGATTTACCTCTACCTGGGTAACAAAACCCCATAGGGATTATACCTATTTTTTCGGCATCATAAAACACTTCGTTCTCAACCCCCATCCATCGTCTTAAATTCTCACCACTCTTATCATACCAAGGTATTCCTGTTTTGTGTACCGCAGTACCAGGTGCCTGACCAATTATTATTATTTTACTTTTAGGGCGAGCTGCAACAACTGGTCGAGGACCAAGGGGTAATTGCTCTTCGCATATCCTACAGTCTTTTATATCTAATAATAGTTTATCCATTGCGTATAAAGTATAAATATTAAAGATATAAAATCAACATAGATAAAGCACCTCTATTAACATAACAATAAGTAGTGTAAAGGCACCTACTAATATTCTGAATAAAATAAACTATTAGGCTTTAAATAAATCTCAAATTCTTTAAAATCGATTACTGTATTAAACCTTTTAAGTAAGTTATTACCTAAAATATCATTATACTCTACCCCTTCAGGATCTTCATCATCAATCGCTATCGGAACATTCACAAGCTCATATTCTCCAAAGGTTAACTTTGGCAACACATAGTTTTTAGCACTATACTCAACTCCCACACTACCTGTAGAAATAGACCTACCTGTAACTTTCATTACGTTATTTAAACCATTCTCTGATGCGAATTTTTGACTTAGTGAAAAACTACCATTAGATCCTGAATCATATTCAAACCAACCTGAACTTTGCTTACCAGCTACATCCAGGGTTCCTTTTATGTACGGAATTCCATGTATCATTTTGGTCTCTATTTTTGAATAGTCATTTGAAACTGTTTCTTTAGATTGATGAATTACTAAATATTTCTTCTCATAATCAATTTCTACAATTTTATTTTCAAAAGCAATCCATCCTAAAACAACATCAAAACTAGGTGCCTGATAGTCAATAGAAAGTATATTCAAACCATCCCAATTTAAATCTAAAACTTCTAATTGATTATCTGAACTTGTTGGAACTATTTGACTACCATCGGAACCATTATTATCGACCTCTCCGTCTAACTTTAATTGTACTTCTTTTCCAATCAAGCTAGACACAACTACTACCGCATTAGCCCCTGTATCAAACAATATATCTAAGGGTTTGGAATTATTTACTCTTCCTTTAAAATGAATTCTATTGTCGTTACCTAATGTAAACGGAATTGTATCTATTAAAGCCCTCTTATCTCTATCATCATAGTAATAATCAATCATTTTTTGATGAGGTATCGAAGCTTCTTTTAAAGTATCTGTACTTATTCTGGTAAGTGCTTTTTCTTTACCATTTATTAAAACAATAAAGTCATAATTATTATTGGGAGTTACAGAAAACGATAGTGTATCAATATCAGATATGAAATGCACCATTTTTTCTCCCTCAAACTTTTGTACTATAAACTCATCAATATCAACATTTGGTGTCGCTGTCCAAACATTTTCATGCAATTTATTCCCATCTTGTATACTTAACAATTGTGTTGTTGCGTTAAGTACTGGCAATTGTTCTCTAGAAGCACAACTTGATAAGAGTACAACTAATAATAAAGCTTTAAAATATCTCATTATTTTTTATTTTATAAAAACATCTTTATAGAAAGACTCTTGAAAACAAGAATATGTTACAGATAATTAACTCACAAAACAGCATCAATCACATACACTACACATTAACAGATAATTAAATTTTAACTTTTCAACAACTTTAAAGACAAATTTTTAAGAATATTGTCGCAAAAAAGTTATTTTGGAGTAATAATCGTACATTTGTATTGAATACACTACAACTACACTAAGTTTTAAGTATTTAAATCCTAACCCTTTTATTTATTCGTAAACAAAATACTTTTATTAAGGTAAAATCAAATAAGTATGACAAAACCAAACTACAAGGCACACTATATGCTAATTGCATTAGTACTATTAGGATTTCAACAAACTATCGCTCAAACACCTCCTCCAGATTTTGAAGCTTCTTATTCCATTATACCAAAAGGAGATGGTGATGCAGGTTATAATATCACTCAAATAGATTTTAGAAAATTAGGTACTATTAAAACCAAAAAACCTACTAATTTCTTTACTTATGGGCTATCTGCTACTCAAGTACATATTTCTTATAAAGATGAGTCTTTTCAACAACCGGGTTTAACTGATTTTTATAGAGTAGGGGTTCCTATAAACTATGTTAGTGTTAGAAAAAATAACTGGATAATGACTGCTGGAGTTATTCCTCAGCTATCATCTAATTTCCAATCTGACATACAAGGAAGAGACCTTCTTATAGATGGTTACCTGCTATTTGTAAAAAGACTTAAAAGAGATAGACCTTCAAGCCTTACAGTAGGTGCTATATATGCTAACAGTTTAGGATACCCTTTCCCGATACCTTATATTTCATACTGGGTAAAAGGAAAACATATAGAGTGGAACTTAGGTTTGCCTAGAACTAGTGCTACTTATGCTATAAATGAAAAAAGTAACCTTAGAGCTTCTTTATCTTTACAAGGAAGTAACTTCAATCTTTCTAATAACATTGCATTAGCCGATGGTAAAACAGCTCAAAGAGTACAAATAAACGCATGGGCATTAGGTTTAAATTACGAAAGGTACATCACCAAATCTTTAATTCTTGGTGCTGAAGCTGGTTTATTAATCAACAACCAATATCAATTATTAGACAACAAACAAGATGAAGTAGGTAAATTTGATGTAGATAATGGTTATCTTGTACGATTGTCTTTAGGATATAGATTCGGAAAATAATTCCATTTTATTAATAAAATATTACTTTTGCACTATCAATGGCAATGATGTCTGCCTCGAACCGCTTTTTATAACTAGAAGCTGATGACGTCTATTTAATGGCTTATGCCACAGTAGATCTATATAATCAAGGCAAAAAATGACAAAAAGAAACTCTGCACTAAACATTGCAAACATTCCGCAAATTAATTATTATACCTACTTAATTAAATGGCTTGTATTAGCCCTAATTATTGGTGCTTGTATTGGTTCTGTTACAGCTTTTTTTCTAACCTCGTTAGACTGGGCTACAAACTGGCGTGAAAATCATTTATGGATTATAGCTTTACTTCCCATAGGTGGATTAGCTATAGGGCTAATGTATCACTATTGGGGAGAAACCGTTGTAAAGGGAAACAATCAATTACTCGAAGAGTTTCACAGCCCAAAAAAGATAATTCCTTTAAGAATGGCTCCTTTAGTATTATTAGGAACTATAATAACTCACTTTTTTGGAGGGTCGGCAGGTAGAGAGGGTACTGCCGTACAAATGGGAGGTGCAATAGCCGACCAATTTACTAAACTATTTAAATTAAAAAATAGAGACCGAAAAATCATTCTCATTATGGGGATAAGTGCTGGTTTTGCTGCTGTTTTTGGGACACCGTTAGCAGGAGCAATATTCGCATTAGAGGTATTAGTACTCGGTCGTGTGCGTTATGAAGCTATCTTACCTAGCTTTTTAGTTGCTGTAATTGCTAATTATGTTTGTGAACTATGGAATGTTTCGCACACACATTATGCCATCCCCACAATACCAGAAATGGATATACCCAACTTATTCTGGACTATTACAGCAGGAATATTATTTGGCTTAGTTGCTTTGTTATTCTCGAAAACAACACACACTTTTGGTAATTTATTTAAAAACACCATTAGCTACCCGCCATTACGTCCGTTTATAGGTGGTATTTTTATTGCCTTAATCGTTTGGGGATTAGGAACTACAAAATATATCGGTTTAGGAGTACCTACTATTGTAGACGCTTTTAATGGCGAACTTCCTCAATATGACTTTATAATAAAACTACTACTAACTGCTTTTACATTAGGTGCAGGCTTTAAAGGTGGTGAAGTCACTCCCCTATTTTTTATTGGAGCTACACTAGGTAATGCTTTATTCTTTTTTGTTCCGTTACCAATAGCGTTATTAGCAGGAATGGGGTTTGTAGCTGTATTTTCTGGAGCGACAAACACCCCTATAGCCTGTACTTTTATGGGGATTGAACTTTTTGGAGTAGAAAGCGGTTTATATATAGGAATTGCATGTATGGTTGCTTACCTCTTCTCTGGACATACAGGTATATACTCATCTCAAATTATTGGTAGCCCTAAACATCTACTTTACGGAAGAACAAAAGGTAAGCATCTTAACCAATTATAAATCTACTAGATATAGATACGGTTTTCGTACGCTATTATTAATTTTAGAAACAAAATGAGCAAAGAGTGTTCTATTTTATGAATATGATACTTAAAGACTTATCTTTGCAGATTCTAAACACGAATGAACATGACACACAAAGCAGGCTTTGTAAACATAATAGGTAATCCAAACGTAGGGAAATCTACCCTTATGAATGCGTTTGTAGGCGAACGCCTTTCTATTATTACGAGTAAGGCACAAACTACACGCCACCGTATACTAGGTATTGTGAATGGAGATGATTTTCAGGTAGTACTATCTGACACACCAGGTATTATCAAACCTGCCTATGAGTTACAATCCTCTATGATGGATTTTGTAAAATCAGCATTCGAAGATGCTGATATACTTAT
Organism: Flavobacterium sp. MedPE-SWcel; assembly: GCA_001874325.1. Classification (GTDB taxonomy): domain Bacteria; phylum Bacteroidota; class Bacteroidia; order Flavobacteriales; family Flavobacteriaceae; genus Flavobacterium. The sequence goes on from MPCW01000005.1 coordinate 145,135, forward strand.
ATACATGGTAGAAATAGGCGAAAAAGAACTTAAAGACGATGCATTTTTTAATAAAATAATTCATGCCAAAATACCTGTTTTATTACTATTAAATAAAATAGATAAATCGAACCAAGAACAACTTGAAGCACAAGTACAGTTATGGCAAGATAAAGTACCTAATGCTGAGCTTTATCCAATATCGGCTCTTGAAAACTTTAACGTTAAAGAAGTATTCAACCGTATAATTGAGTTATTACCAGTATCACCACCTTACTACCCTAAAGATGCGCTTACTGATAAGCCTGAACGCTTTTTTGTAAACGAAACTATTCGTGAGAAAATACTACTTAACTACGAGAAAGAGATCCCGTATGCTGTAGAAATAGAAACAGAAGAGTTTATTGAAGATGATGATATTATTCGTATTCGTGCTATCATTATGGTAGAACGTGAAACTCAAAAAGGTATTATCATTGGTCATAAAGGTGCTGCTATTAAAAAAGTAGGAATGCAATCGCGTGAAGACTTAGAGAAATTCTTTGGTAAACAAATACATATCGAAATGTTTGTTAAGGTTAATAAAAATTGGAGAAGCAATAGTTATCAACTAAAACGTTTCGGGTACAACAACAAGAAATAGACTTAAAACTAAAAGTCATAATATCAAAAGTGCTTTACAACTTACAAACTTTCGACTTTACAACTTAAAAGAGTACTTTTGCAAAAATTAATATTGAATAATGAATAATATAATAGCCATAGTAGGACGCCCAAATGTAGGGAAATCTACTTTTTTTAACCGACTGATACAGCGAAGAGAAGCTATTGTAGATTCTGTTAGTGGGGTAACTCGAGACAGAAATTACGGAAAAAGCGAATGGAACGGTAAAGAGTTTTCGGTTATAGATACTGGTGGTTACATTAAAGGATCTGACGATGTTTTTGAAGGCGAAATTCGAAGACAAGTAGAACTTGCTATAGATGAGGCTGATGTTATCGTTTTTATAGTAGATGTAGAAGAAGGTATTACACCTATGGATGAAGAGGTTGCAAAACTACTTCGTAAAGTTACTAAACCTATAGTAATGGGTGTTAACAAGGTAGATAACGCAATGCGTGAAAAAGACGCTGTTGAGTTCTACAACCTTGGACTTGGCGATTATTATACTTTTGCGAGTATTAGTGGTTCTGGTACAGGAGATTTACTTGATGCTATAGTAGAAAAATTACCTAACCCTCAAGAACCTGAAGATAAAGAGGAACTCCCTCGTTTTGCTGTAGTAGGACGACCTAATGCTGGTAAATCATCTTTTATTAATGCTCTTGTTGGCGAGAATCGTTTTGTAGTTACAGATATTGCGGGTACTACTCGTGATGCCATTGATACTACTTACAATCGTTTTGGTTTTGAATTTAAACTTGTAGATACCGCAGGTATACGTCGTAAAGCTAAAGTAAAAGAAGACTTAGAGTTTTACTCAGTAATGCGTTCTGTAAGAGCTATTGAACATAGTGATATTTGTGTTTTAATAATTGATGCTACTCGTGGGTTTGAAGGGCAAGACCAGAACATATTTTGGCTTGCACAAAAAAACCGAAAAGGTGTTGTTATACTAGTAAACAAGTGGGACTTAGTTGAAAAAGAAACTATGACTACTCGTGACTATGAAGCAAGAATACGTGAAGAATTACAACCATTTGACGATGTGCCTATTCTATTTGTTTCTGCTTTAACGAAACAACGTTTGCTTAAAGCTCTAGAAACATCTGTTGAGGTATTTGAGAATAGAAAGCAACGTATTGCCACTTCTAAACTTAATGACATAATGCTACCTATTATAGAGGCAATGCCACCTCCTGCACTAAAAGGTAAGTATGTAAAGATTAAGTTTTGTATGCAACTACCTACTCCTACTCCTCAATTTGTTTTCTTCTGTAATTTGCCTCAATATGTAAGGGAGCCTTATAGACGTTTTATTGAAAACAAAATGCGAGATATATTTAATCTTTCTGGAGTACCAATTGACATTTACTTCCGTCAGAAATAATTTACTAACCCGAAGCACTGCTTCGGGTTTTTTATTGCCTTATGTAAATAGTAAACTTCAAATGTAACTTACTGTAACACTCCACCCCCTATCAAAGTCTTTAATTTGTTTTTAATATACTAAAATGCTTATTTAGCGGTTTATAAAATAGAATCATCTAATCAACCAACACTAAAAAATTCATGCTTAAAAAAATTACTTTACTGTTATTTCTATGCTCTGCCGTTAGCTTTGGGCAAAATGTAACCATAAAAGGACAGGTTACTGACCCTGATAATTACCCTCTAGAATCAGCCACAATATACCTTACTTCTGTTAAAGATTCTACAGTTATAGACTATACTATTTCAGACAAAAAAGGTAATTGGGAAATAAGAACACGAAGTAAACAAGAACCCGTAAATCTAAAAATATCTTTTATCGGTTTTTCTGATTTTCGACAAAAATTAAATAACCTAACACAGGATAAGGATTTCGGAATATTAAAAATGTCTGACAATCCTACTGAGCTTAATGAGGTAGTCATTAAAAATGAAATCCCACCGATAAGGATAAAATCAGATACCTTAGAATTTAACGCTTCATCATTTAAGGTACGACCTGATTCGAATGTTCAAACTCTATTAAAACAATTACCTGGGGTAGATATTGATAGTGATGGAAAGATAACTGTTAATGGTAAAGAGGTAAACCAAATACTTGTAAACGGGAAACCATTTTTTGACAAAGATGGTAAAGTTGCATTACAAAACTTGCCTGCCGAAATTATAGACAAAGTACAGGTTACTGACACTAAAACTAAAAAAGAAGAGCTTACAGGCAAAGCTGCAAGTGGAGATAATGCAAGCATTAATCTAACAATACAAAAAGATAAAAACAAGGGATTCTTTGGTAAGTTTATGGGTGGTTATGGTACTGATGACAGGTATGAAAGTAGCGCATTAGTAAACTACTTTAAAGACAAGCGGAAAATAAGTATACTCGCCTCTAGTAACAATATTAACTCTAGTGGGTTTTCTATGAATGAAATATTCGATAGTATGGGTGGTGGTCGAAACAACTCTATTTACACTACTAGCAGTGGTGCTTTTAGCATTAACGGTATGCGCTTTGGAGGTGGTAATGGTATAACACAGTCCAACATGTTAGGAATAAATTATGCTGATGAATGGGTTGATAACTTAGAGTCAAACATGAGTTATTTTTATACTAGTGCCGATACTGAAAATAACAACAAATCGAAACGAGTTACTTTTTTAACTGAAAATGATGGCGATACCTCTGGTACTGAAAACAGCTTAATAACAGAATCTTCATCTACTTCTGACACTGACAGGTATGCGCATAATTTTAATACTCAGTTTGAATTTGAAATAGATTCTACATCTACAATATACTTTGATCCAAAATTTGTTAAAGCAAACTCTAAAGGCAAAAACACTTCACTACAAAGCACCCGTGATCAAGATGATATATTACTAAACAACAGTGATAATAGCAGTTTTAGTAATAACGACAACACTAGCTTTAGTAGCTCATTTGACTATAGTAAATCGTTTATAAAAAAAGGACGATATATTAATTTCTATTTTGAAAATGAAAATAGACTAGACGACGGTACTACATCTAATAAATCAACTACTAATTTTTATGATAGTGATAACAATAGTACAACTATTGATGAGCGAGATCAGGTAAATTATAATAGACAAATAGTTGACAGGTATGAATTCATGGCAGAATACTCTGAACCCATTACTGACTCTTTAAATATCTTAGCTACATTAAATTATAGAACGAATCGCTCCACAGAAAACAGAAATAGTTTTGATTTCAATGAAACTACAAATGAATATACAGAGCTAAACGATTTACTTACCAACTATTCAACATCAAGAACACATGGTTTTAATCCTGAAATTGGGTTTGAAATAAATAAAGACAAATATAGTCTTAACCTTTCTAGTGGAATTAGATTCTTAAAATTTGATAATAACGGTACTTACAGAGGAGATAATTATGCTGTAAATAAAAACTACACCTTACCTTCTGGATGGGCAAACTTTAGTTATAAGTTTTCTAAATCAAAGTCAACCTACCTGCATTATAGCTATAGTGTTGATTTTCCACAGGCTAGGCAAGTGCTAGACATTGAAGATATTAGTAATCCACTACATACAATGTCAGGTAACCCTGATCTAGACCCTAATAAAAGCCATTACTTTTATGTAACCTTCAGAGATTTTGACTATGCTACACGTTCTGGATACAACTTTTTTGGAGGTGGTAATATTTACGACAGTAGAGTAGTTTCAACTACTTTAATTGATGAATCAGCAAAACGTACTACAACTTATACAAACGTATCGGGAACTTACAACACATGGTTTGGTGGATATTGGAATAAATCAGTAAAGACAGAAAACCATAAATACCGCTTTAATTTAGGATTTAGTGCTGGTTTTGACTTAAATAAAGGATATACTAACGGAGAACTTTATGAAGCCAAAGGCATGAGGTTGTCGCCTCGCTTCAATTTCACTTGGGAATATGGTGATCTACTTACCATTAACCCTTCTTATAATTTTACTTATAGAGAAACTGATTATACTAACTACACTATAGAGTCTACTAGCTTCACTACACATCAATTTAATTTACGAACAACATCTTACTGGCCTAAACACGTTGTTTTTGGTAATGATTTTGGATATAACTATAACTCTAATCTTGGAGATGGCTTTAAAAGAGATTTCTTTTTATGGAATACCAGTGTAGGATATAATTTCCTGAACGACAAACTACTATTTAAAGTAAAGGTATATGACGTACTAAACCAAAACTTAGGTACTTCTAGAAATGTAACTGCAACTTCTATATTAGACCAACAGAATACTGTTTTAAAACGTTATATGATGTTCTCTCTTACATATAAAATTGAAAAATTTGGAGGTAAGAAAAAAGAAGATAAAGGTAATCGTTTCTGGTGGTTTTAATATTCAAAAACAATAAGCTTTATGGAAAACAACTTAGAACAGAACAAACAAAATGCTATTGCTTTTTACAGAATGGCTTATGAAGGTACCCCAAAAAAAGCTGTCGAACTTTATGTTGGTAATGAGTATATTCAGCATAACCCAGATGTAGGTAATGGCCCACAACCATTTATAGACTACTTTAACCGAATGGCTGAGGAATACTCTGAAAAATCTATAGACTTTGTACGCTGTATAACCGAAGGAGATTTAGTTTCTCTACATACTCATCAAATATGGCCTGATAATGATCAATATGTAACTATGGACTTTTTCAGGTTTGATAATAACGGAAAAATAGTCAAGCATTGGGATGCTATACAACAAATACCTAAAACATCTAAAAACAATAATACTATGTATTAATCATAGTATTATTTAATTGATTTTATAATACAAAAAGAGGTTACTAAATTTAGTAACCTCTTTTTGTATATATAATGATGATTAGTTTAAAAACTACCAGCCACCTGATGCTCCTCCACCGCCGAAACCACCGCCGCCGAAGCCACCACCAAAACCGCCGCCGCCGAAGCCACCACTACTGGAGTTACCACCCCCAAAACCACCGCTACTACCAAGGCTGCTCAAAATAAGTATATCAGCTAAAGTAGAACCACCACCTCTACCGCCACGACCACCGCCGCCACGTTTTGAGAAAAGTGATGTAATAAGAATGATTATGAGAACAAAAAACATTATTGCTACAAAAGAAGATCCTCTATCACGTTTCCTTTCCCCTCTATACTCTCCACTCATCACTTCCATGATAGCGGTAGTACCCTTATCAATACCAGCGTAATAATTTCCTGTCTTAAATTCTGGTGTTATATCATTATCGATAATTAATTTAGATTTATAATCAGTCATTAGGTGCTCTGTACCATAACCTGTTTGTATTGACATTTTTCTATCTTCTACAGCTACAAGTAACAATATTCCATTATCCTCCTTCTCTTGTCCTATACCCCAACTATCAGCTATATCAAAAGCAAACTTTGATACATCTTGACCTCCTGTCGTTGGCACCACGACTACAACTATTTGTGTAGAAGTTGTATCAGCATAATTGATCAACTTTCGCTCTATTCTTTCGCTTTCACTCTTACTTAAAAGATTAGTTTTAAAGTCATAATAACCTGTTTGCTTAGAAATATCATTAGGCTTTTTAGGAATATCTACCTTCTGTCCTAATGCTGAAAAACAAATTAATAATAAAGAGAATAATAAGTAACGTTGTATATTTTTCATTTAGTTCTTAGAAATTTCATTGGATAATTCATTCTCATCATCATCTTGATAAGGAAAATATGTATTAAGGCGCTCTCCTGCTTTTAATATTCCATCGACAAGTCCTTTTTTAAACTGACCTTCTTTAAACTGAGAAATCACAGCATCTTTAGTACTATCCCAAAAATCATTTTCTACTACCTTATCAATACCTTCGTCTCCTATAATAGCGAAGGTTTTATCTGATACTCCTAAATAAAACAAAACGCCATTACGCGCAGCTGTTTTATGCATCTCTAAAAGCTGAAAAACCTCCTGAGCTCTTTCGAGTGGAGGTTTTTCTGTATGGCTTTCAATATGTACTCTTATCTCTCCCGAAGTGTTCTTTTCGGCAATAGCAATTGTATCTACTATTTCCTGTTCTTCTTCTGGAGTTAAAAAATCGTTAGCTATAGACATATTTTTTCTTAAAATTTAACTTCTACTGGTTTTTCTGCTCCTGCCTCTGCTTTAAAACGCGCCATATCTTCGAAGCTAAACATATTAGCAAAAATTACTGTAGGGAAACTACGTTTCTTCTTATCATATATATTTACAGCTTCATTATAGCGATCACGAGCTACGTTGATTCTATTCTCAGTTCCTTCAAGTTGTGATTGTAGAGCTAAAAAGTTTTGATTTGCTTTTAAATCAGGGTAACGTTCTACCGATACAAGTAATTTTGACAATGCTCCTGTAAGTCCTCCTTGTGCCTGTTGAAATTGTGCTACTTGTGCTGCATTAAGATTAGAAGCATCTATATTAACAGAGGTAGCCTTAGCACGAGCTTCTATAACATCTGTAAGTGTCCCTCTCTCGAAATCTGCCGCTCCCTTTACAGTATTTACAAGATTACCAATAAGGTCATTTCTACGTTGGTAGCTACTTTCTACATCCGCCCATGCTGTTTTAGCATCAGCTTCTTTTCCTACAAGTCCATTATATGATGATATTGACCATATAACTAATACAACAATTGCTATTACAGGAATTAACCATTTTTTCATATCTATTTTCTGTTTTTAAAGTTCGTTTTTAATGTTATTTAATGCTGTTTTTACAGCTTCTAATTTACGGATTATCTCGAATTTATCCATTGTTTTTTTCTGTCCTTCTTTCAAGTGCACTTTAGCACCTTCTAGTGTAAAACCGCGCTCTTTTACTAAATGATAAATCAGTTGCAGGTTCTTTACATCTTCTGGAGTAAACATCCTATTACCTTTTGCATTTTTCTTTGGCTTAAGTATATCAAATTCTTTATCCCAAAAACGAATGAGCGAAGCATTTACATCAAACGCTTTTGCTAGCTCACCCATACTATAATATCGCTTTTCAGGAAGATCTAAATGCATTAGTCAAGTGATTGGTTTTCTTGGTTAGCCATTTTAGCAATTAAAGTATACTCTTTAGCAGAGATAGTACCGTAGTAAAAGTTTACTGGATTTATAGGTTTTCCTCCTTTACGTACTTCATAATGCAAGTGAGGTCCTTGCGACCTACCTGTACTACCTACATACCCTATAACATCACCTCGTTTTACCTTTTGTCCTACTCTTACATTATATTTACTAAGATGAGCATATCGTGTTTCATAACCAAAACCATGTTTTAGCACTATATGATTACCATAACCTGATGCTCTGTTATCAGCACGCTTTACTACCGCATCACCTGTAGCATATATTGGTGTACCTGTTTTTGCAGAAAAATCCATTCCTGCATGAAACTTACGTATCTTAGTAAAAGGATCACTTCGATATCCAAAACCAGATGCCAAACGGCGTAAATCTTCATTTTTAACAGGCTGTATAGCAGGTATAGCTGCAAGTAACTTTTCTTTATTTTTAGCTAGTTTAGCAATCTCATCAAGTGATTTCGACTGTACTACCAACTCTTTAGATATTACATCAAGTCGTTTTGCTGTATTAATAATTATCTCCGAATTATTATACCCTTCAAACTCTTTATAACGGTTTACACCCCCAAAACCTGCTTTACGCTGCTCTTCTGGTATAGGTGATGTATTAAAGTAAGTACGATATAAACTGTTATCACGTTCGGCAATATCAGCTAACACTTCATCAACCTGATTCATCTTTCGGTTTAATGCTTCATATCGTATTTGCATATGCTCTATTTCTCGAGCTTGTAATTTATCTTTAGGAGTTTCAAAAAAAGGAGTATTAAGTAATACTACAAAACATATAAAACCGAATAGTGCTGATGCTGCTATAAACAACAATGTCACACCTATTTTTTTACCTTTCTGCCCCTTTATCTTCTGATAAGATAAGGTTTCTGAATCGTAATAATATTTTACCTTCGCCATATTGCTAATTTATTCTATTTTTGCACCTTACAAAGCGCCTTGTAAGCACAAAACTAATAGACGCACAAAGTTAACAATTGTTACGGTTTTCTGCATGCTTTTTTACGTTTTAGGCACTAGGCTCAATTTAAAAACTAGGCATTAAATAAAATTATACCCAAATATGAAATCTCAGGACATCAGAAAACAGTTTTTAGACTTTTTTCAGCAAAAAGGACATTTAATCGTTCCTTCGGCACCTATAGTAACTAAAGATGACCCTACCCTTATGTTTAACAACTCTGGGATGGCTCAATTTAAAGAGTATTTTTTGGGTAATGCCACGCCAAAGAGTAATCGTGTTACAGACTCTCAAAAATGTCTTCGTGTATCTGGTAAACATAATGATCTTGAAGATGTAGGTTTTGATACGTACCACCATACAATGTTTGAGATGTTAGGTAACTGGAGTTTTGGTGACTACTTTAAAAAAGACGCTATTAACTGGGCATGGGAGTTACTTACTGAAGTGTATAAAATACCAAAAGATATTTTATATGTAACTGTATATGAAGGTAGCAAAAAAGACAATGTACCTTTTGACCAAGAGGCATATGATATTTGGAAAGAGTTAATAGATGAAGACCGTATATTAACGGGTAATAAAAAAGATAACTTCTGGGAAATGGGCGATCAAGGACCTTGCGGGCCTTGTTCTGAAATTCATGTAGATATTCGTTCTGCTGAAGAAAAGGCAGAAGTAGACGGTAAAGATTTAATAAACGAAGACCACCCACAGGTAGTAGAGATTTGGAATAATGTATTTATGGAATACAACCGTAAAGCAGACAAATCACTAGAAAAACTAGCTGCACAACATGTAGATACTGGTATGGGCTTTGAAAGACTTTGCATGGTATTACAAAATGTACAGTCTAACTACGATACTGATGTATTTACACCACTTATTAAAAAAGTGGAAGAACTTACGGGTAAAAAATATACTATAAAAGCAGCTAATGATGCTGAAGAGGAAATAAACATTGCTATACGTGTAATTGTAGATCATGTTCGCGCAGTGACTTTTGCTATTGCTGATGGACAGTTACCAAGTAATAATGGAGCAGGATATGTAATTCGTAGAATATTACGTCGTGCTATTCGTTACGGATATACTTTCCTTAATAAAGAAAAACCATTTATTAATGAGCTTGTAGCGGTGCTTAACGAACAAATGGGAGGGTTTTTCCCAGAGATAAAATCACAATTAGCATTAATCACTAACGTGATTAAAGAAGAAGAAGCTTCATTTTTACGCACGATATCTAATGGTATTTTTAGCCTTGAAAATTCAATTGAAGCTACTAAAGCTGCTAATAAATCTGGAATGATTGAAAACCCAACAACAAGGGTTTCAGGTAAACTTGCTTTCATACTCTATGACACCTACGGTTTCCCTTTTGACTTAACCCAACTTATAGCAAAGGAACACGGGTTCACTGTAGATGAAAAAGGATTTAACGAAAGACTGAAAGAGCAAAAAGATCGTTCCCGTGCTGCTAGTCAAGTAGCTGCAGGCGACTGGAATATATTAGTGGAAGGTAATACCGAAGTTTTTATAGGTTATGACCAACTAGAAAATGAGGTGAAAATCACTCGTTTTAGAAAAGTAGAATCTAAAAAAGATGGTACATTATATCAAGTTGTCGTAAACAATACTCCTTTTTATCCAGAAGGTGGTGGACAGGTAGGTGATAAAGGTACTTTAACCTCAGCTAACGAAACTATTGAGGTATTAGATACTAAAAAAGTAGACAATCTTATACTACATATTACTAAAAAACTACCCGAAAATACTAGTGCTACATTTACTGCAAAAGTAAACGAGCAACTAAGAGATCGTTCGGCTAGTAATCACACAGCCACTCACCTACTCAATTTAGCACTACGTACTGTATTAGGTACACATGTAAAGCAAAAAGGATCGTTAGTAAACCCTAAGTATTTACGTTTTGACTTTTCTCACTTCTCTAAAGTTACTGATGAAGAATTACAACAAGTAGAAAACTTTGTAAACGCTAAAATACAAGAGCAAATATCATTAGTAGAGCGTAGAAGTATTCCTTTTGCTCAAGCTATAGAAGAGGGTGCTATAAAATTATCTGGTGAATCATATAATGATAATGTACGTACTATAAAATTTGGCGATAGTATGGAGCTTTGTGGTGGTATTCACGTTAACAATACTGCCGACATATGGCATTTTAAAATTGTAAGTGAAGGTGCTGTTGCGGCAGGAATACGCCGTATTGAAGCTATAACTAACGAAGCAGTAAAAGATTATTTCGCTACACAAGAAAATACACTTAACGATATTAAATCGGCACTTAAAAACCCACAGGATACGTTAAAAGCAGTAGCGTCATTACAAGATGAAAATGCTACACTTAAAAAACAGGTAGAGGCTTTACTAAAAGACAAAGCTAAAAACTTAAAAGGTGAGCTTATTAATGAGATTGAGGAGGTAAACGGTGTTAAGTTCCTTGCTAAACAAGTAGACCTTGATGCTACAGGAGCAAAAGATTTAGCTTATGAGTTAGGGAATTTAGGCAATAACTTGTTCTTATTACTTGCTACAGCACAAAATGATAAACCAATGCTTACTTGCTACATCTCTAAAGAGCTAGTTGCTGAAAAAGATTTAAATGCAGGAAAAGTAGTTCGCGAACTTGGTAAATTCATCCAAGGTGGTGGTGGTGGTCAACCCTTCTTTGCTACAGCAGGTGGTAAAAATGTAAATGGTATAGACGAAGCACTAGCAGCAGCAAAGGATTATATAAAATAACATCACTAAGTTAATGTTTGTTATATATTGCCTACAACAGTTGTTACAGTTGTAGGCTTATTAAACACACTTATACCTGAACAAATTGTAATTCGTTAACAATACTTTTACAAAAAAGATGTTTCTATAACTAGAAATAATAAAAACTATAACTAAAAATTATTACAAATGAAAAAAATTATCGCATTGGCAGCAATTGCCTTATTTACAATGACATCATGCTCTGATGATGATAGTACCACTACCGACCCTGTTAATAACGATGTATTTGTCACTAAGGTAGTCGATAATGAAGCTGGAGAGATACTGACATTTAACTACACTTATGAGGGGAATAAAATCATAAAAAACACTTTTAACGATGGTAGTTATGAAGACTACTCTTATAACAGTGATAATAAAGTAACAGGTATATCATATTACAATGAAGGAGGAACATTATCTGAACAAACGAACTTTTTATACACTTCAGGTCAGTTAACGTCTATTGTTTCTTTAGATCAAGATATAGGAATAGGAGCTAAAAAAACATTTACTCATAATACCGATGGCACTATAGACTATGAAGAATATACTGGTGATTTAAACACTCAAACAGTATTACAAGCTACAGGAGTAATTACCATAACAAACGGTAACCTTACTGAAGATGTTAGTTATGACGGGGGTGTAGTAAGTGAAGCTACAACTGAAACATGGACATATACTTTTGATAACAAGAATAATCCATTTAAAAACATCGCTTCGTTTAACGAGATCATGTTATATGAAAATGAAGAAACTGGTTATGTAAATACTAACAATGTTACATCTTTATCTATTGACTACGGAACTGAAACGGATAACTATACAGTTGTAAACACTTATAATAGTCAAGATTATCCTACTGTATCTGTAGAAACAGACGACAACGATATAACGAGTATCGATACTAAAACATATACTTACAATTAATAAGTAAGGTTTCTTTTTATAAGATATAATAAGCCCTTCATTAACTGAAGGGCTTTTTTTGTTTCGTTTATTTACCTTTGTGATAAAATAACATAAATGCAATTCAGAACCCAAATACCAATCTCGAAAAACGATAATCTTATTGATTACAATTCTCAAGTAATGTCTTTAGGTTCTTGCTTTGCGGTAAATATGGGTGAAAAGTTGAATTATTTTAAATTCAAGAATACTATTAACCCTTTCGGGATACTTTTCCATCCGCTTGCTATAGAAAAGTTTATAGATTACGTTTTACAACAAAAACAGTTTACCGAAGCTGATATTATCTATAATAACGAACGCTGGCATTGTTTTGGTGCTCATAGTGATTTAAGTAATACAGATAAGAATGTGTTACTCGACAATCTTAACTCTATAATAGAAAATACTAGAACAACACTACAGCAAGCCTCTCATCTCATCATTACACTAGGTACAGCTTGGGTATATCGTTATAATCAATCGGATAGCATTGTAGCAAATTGTCACAAAATACCACAAAAAGAGTTTACTAAAGAATTACTCACAGTTAGCACTATACAGCAAAGTTTACAAAGAATCATAGATTCTATAAAAGCAATTAACCCTAAGTTACATTTTATTTTCACGGTCTCCCCTGTTCGACATATTAAGGATGGTTTTGTCGAAAATCAACGAAGTAAAGCCAACCTTATAGCAGCTTTACAAGAAACCATAAACGCTGAACAGTATGTATCAAACACGAACTACTTCCCCTCTTACGAAATAATGATGGATGAATTACGTGATTATCGATTTTATGGTTCTGACATGATTCATCCTAACGATGTGGCTATCGATTATATTTGGAGGCGTTTTACAGATACCTACATCAGTGAAAAAGCTTTAGCCACGATGAAGGAGGTTGATATTATTCAAAAAGGATTAAATCACCGTCCTTTTAATGCCGAATCAGAACAGCATAAAGCCTTTTTAGTAAAACTACAGCAACGTCGTGATAAATTAAAAAAACAATATCCTCATATTGCTTTTTAGTAATTACCCTTTTAAAACAAAGTTTCATTTTTTACTGAAAGTTCTAAAATAATGTTATACCTTTGAATCATGGAATTCAGCGAAGCAAAAAATAAGTTTGTACAAACATGGGGAGCCTTAGGTTCTCAATGGGGTATTAATAAAACTATGGCACAGATACACGCTTTGCTAATGGTTGCTCCTGATGCACTCTCTATGGAAGATATCATGGCTGAATTACAAATATCTCGCGGTAATGCAAGCATGAACCTTCGTGCATTAATGGATTGGGGTATTGTATTTAAAGAATACAAAGCAGGCGAACGTAAAGAATTTTTTATTGCAGAAAAAGACCTTGATGAACTGGCTGTTAAAATAGCTAAAGAACGTAGTAAAAGAGAAATTAAACCTGCTCTTAGAGTATTGAAAGATGTATCTACTGGATTAAAAGATGATCAATCAGTAGAAGCAAAACATTTCACTGATCAGACTTCTAAACTATACAGCTTTGTATTAAAAGCTGACAACATGATTGAAAAAGCAACTGAATTTAAAGAAAACTGGATAGGAAGACTTGTTACAAAAATTATGAAGTAAAAAAATTTAAAACAATATTTCAATACTTTCTGAAAGTTTAAAACAATCAATAAAAACATAAACAATGAGGAATTTCAATTATTTTTTTGTGGGTGTACCTGCTATATTAGGTCTATTAGGTTTTATATTCGAAGGACTTTGGGCTATTGCTGCACTCTTTATGATATTAACGGGATTGGTTCAAATAGTTTCTGCATTTGTATGGACATTTGATGATCGATTAAATAACTTATTAAAGCTTTACTGGCTATTAACAGTATCATTTTTCCTAATGTGGATATTTACAGATTGGCTCTGGATATGGGTATTACCTCCTTGCATTGCAATCTATTTTACTATAATTCTTCATTATCAATTCAATAAAAACTAAATCATGAAAAAGCTAATCAATCAAACATTACTGTATGACGAAGATTGCCCCTTATGTCATGCATATACTGGCGCATTTGTGAAAAGTGGAATGCTTGATGAAAATGGGAAAAAGCCATATTGTCAACTAAGTGATAAGGAACTACAGATTATCGATACTAAAAGAGCTGCTAACGAAATAGCTTTAATTGACAGTAAAACCAATACTGTAATATATGGTGTTGATAGTCTTTTAAAAATTATAGGAAATTCTTTCCCTATTGTAAATACGATAGGGAATGTACTTCCTATAAAGTTTGCGTTAAAAAAACTGTACTCTTTCATCTCTTATAATCGTAAGGTAATTATACCATCTAAAAAAAGTAATGATGCTTTACAATGTACTCCTACATTCAATTATCATTATCGAATTCTATATCTAATATTTACCATTATGGTAACTGCTATGGTGCTTTATAACTTTAGTGATTTACTACCAATACCTCCTAATAATAGTGGCTTTGGCAGAGAGGTAACACTCGCATTAGGACAATTAATATTTCAATACATTTTCCTTCATAAATTAAATAATAAAACGATACTGAATTACTTGGGTAATGTAATGACAGTTTCTTTAATCGGTTCCCTCTTATTACTCCCTGTATTGCTTATTAATAGTTTTATAGATCTACCAAGCATAATAAACATAGTATACTTTGTAGCAATTGTAACCTTCATGTTTATAGAACATTCTCGTAGGGTTAAAACACTTGAACTCCCACATCATTTATCTTATACATGGGTACTTTATCGTCTTATTGCTCTTTTAATAATCTTAAATTTATAATTATGAAAAAACTAATAATTGCAGCAGGTACAGGCTTTTTAGGGCAAGTACTTGTTAACCATTTTAAAAATAAAGTTGACGAAATAGTGGTGTTAACTCGAGGAAAAACTCGACAAGATAATAACATACGCTATATACAATGGGATGCTAAAATTCAAACAGGTTGGGAACGTGAACTCGAAGATAGCGACGTACTAATTAATCTTGCAGGTAAATCTGTTGATTGTCGTTATAACGAAAGAAATAAAAACGAAATAATTGCTTCACGAATAGATAGTACAACTATATTAAACAAAGCCATTTTACAGTGTAAAAACCCACCTAAACATTAGCTTAATTCTTCTACTGCTACCATATATCGTCATAGCACAGATAAAGAAATGGATGAGGTTACAGGAGAAATTGGTTTCGATTTCTCTATGAATGTTGCTAAAATGTGGGAACGTGCTTTTTTTAAAACCGAGACTCCTACTACTAAAAAAACTGCATTACGAACCTCTATTGTTTTAGGGAAACACGGTGGTGCATACCCGATGTTAAAAAAACTATCTCAACTTGGTTTAGGAGGTAAACAAGGTAATGGTAATCAATTTATAAGTTGGATACACGAACTCGATTTTACACACGCTATCGCTTTTATAATAAACAATGAAATAGAAGGTGCTGTAAATATCGTATCGCCTACCCCTATTCGTAATGTTGATTTTATGAAAACACTACAACATCAAATACATATACCATTGGGTATTGCTATTAGTAAGCCATTACTAAAAATAGGTGCAGCGATTATAGGTACTGAAACCGAATTAATATTAAAAAGCAGAAACGTCATTCCAAAACGATTACAAGATAACGGGTTTATATTTCGATATGACAATTTAAAAGAGGCTTTAAAAAACTTATAGCTTTCTATTTAAAAAACTCAGGTAATAATAGTGCTAAGCCTAACCAAAAAACAGGGATACTCTCTACCCAAAATAATGTGTAATATTTTGATCTATTAGGTGTCGCAAAAAAAGTAAATAATGCAGTGGCTGTAATCAGTACAATATTTACAATTAACTGATTATAATCTACTACTGTTTTAAAAAACTCAAGACTATAAAAAATGATTAATAAAATAACATTTAGCCACTTTGTATTCTTCACTCCTATTTTTTGAGGTACAGTCATAAGTTGAGGGTCGTCGTCTTTAGAGTCTATAATTTCAAAAACAAGTATCAAAATGATAACTAACAAAAAACGTTGAATACATTTAAGAATAACATCGTTTGATATAGTTATCCCTGCATTTTGTAATGGTAATAAAGTTGTAATACCTGCCCAACACAGCGCTACTATATATATTTTAATCCCCGTCCAATTACGCATATTCTTCTTTTTAGGAAAAAGAGGAACAGTATATAGCAATGTTAACCCAAAGAACAAAAGCCCCATCAACTGCACTTTCCTATCTAATAACAAGAAACTCCACCCAGCTACTACTACAGAGAAGAAACTTAATAGTGCTATAATTTTTATCTCGTTACTAATATACTTTTTGTAGCGAAAATGACCTTCGTACTTAACAAAATTATACCCCGCTATAGTTCCTGAAAAAGCAAAAGTAGCCATCGGAACATCAAAAGGTAAATGAAACATTTTTAATGTTAAAAGAAGTAATGACAGTACTGCAAATGCCACGTGTATACTACCATGTATATAAATCCGAAATATCGCCTTGGCTAACTTCATAGCGCAAAAATAATCAATATGCTAAAAGTAATGAGGTTAAGATGAAAAATTCACAAAATCGCCTTTTGAAAAGCATTTTATTTCGAATATAAATAATTACTTTTGTGCCACAAAAAACAACGCAGAAATACACATGAGAACAGACGCTTTTGCTTTAAGACACATTGGGCCAAGAGAGAATGACCTGCAACACATGTTGAACACCATAGGTATTGAGTCTATGGAACAACTTATTTATGAAACTTTACCAGACCATATACGTTTAAAGGAAACTTTAAAGATGGATCCCGCTATGACTGAATATGAGTACATGAACCATATTAGGGAACTGGGTGGTAAAAATAAAATATTTAAATCGTACATAGGGCTTGGTTATCATGCTACTATTGTACCTGCGCCTATACAGCGTAATATATTCGAAAATCCAGGTTGGTACACGGCATACACACCATACCAAGCTGAGATAGCCCAAGGTAGACTTGAAGCATTACTTAATTTTCAAACTACTATAATAGAGCTTACAGGTATGGAAATTGCTAATGCATCTTTACTTGATGAGAGTACTGCTGCTGCTGAGGCAATGGCATTACTATTTGATGTAAGATCTCGTGATCAAAAGAAAAGTAAAGTAAATAAATTCTTTGTCTCTGAAGAGATATTACCTCAAACACTTTCAGTATTACAAACACGTTCTAACCCAATTGGTGTAGAGCTTGTTATTGGTAATCACGAAGAGTTTGATTTCTCTGATGAATACTTTGGTGCTTTACTACAATATCCTGGTAAACATGGTCAGGTATATGACTATGCTGGTTTTATTGCAAAAGCAAAAGAAAATGGTATAAAAACAGCTGTAGCAGCTGATATATTAAGCCTTGTAAAACTGGTTTCTCCAGGAGAGCTTGGTGCTGATGTTGTTGTAGGTACTACACAACGTTTTGGTATCCCTATGGGGTACGGAGGACCACATGCTGGATATTTTGCTACTAAAGAAGCATACAAACGTAGTATGCCAGGTAGAATTATAGGAGTAACTGTAGATGCTAATGGTAATCGTGCATTACGTATGGCTTTACAAACTCGTGAGCAGCATATAAAACGTGAAAAAGCTACTTCTAATATTTGTACTGCACAAGTATTACTTGCTGTTATGGCAGGTATGTATGCTGTATATCACGGTCCTAAAGGACTTCGTTATATCGCTGATAAAGTACACCAATCAGCAGTAACAACTACTGAAGCGCTTAACAAGCTTGGTGTTTATCAAACAAACACTTCTTACTTTGACACTATTGTAGTTAAAGCTGATGCTGTTAAGGTAAAAGCAATTGCCGAAAAACAAACAATCAACTTTTACTATATAGATAATGAAACGGTTTCGATTTCATTTAACGAAACTACTTCTATAAAAGATATTAATAGTATTATAGCTGTATTTGCAGAAGCTGTAGGTAAAGACACAGTAGCTGTAACTGAATATTGTGATGATGTTAACCTACCTAGCGAAGTAATCAGAACTAGTGAGTTTTTATCTCACGATGTATTTAACAAATACCATTCTGAAACCGCTTTAATGCGTTACATTAAAAGGTTAGAACGTCTTGATTTAGCATTAAATCATTCTATGATTTCGTTAGGTTCATGTACTATGAAACTAAATGCTGCAACAGAGATGTTACCTTTAAGTTTACCTTACTGGAACAGCATTCACCCATTTGCTCCTATAGAACAAGCTGAGGGTTACCAAATAATGCTTAAAAAATTAGAAGAGCAACTTAATGTTATAACTGGATTTGCAGGTACTACATTACAACCAAACTCTGGTGCTCAAGGTGAGTATGCAGGTTTAATGGTTATACGTGCTTACCACCAGTCACGTGGTGATGACCACCGAAACATTGCACTTATACCAGCTTCGGCTCATGGTACAAACCCTGCTTCGGCAATGATGGCTGGAATGAAAGTTGTAGTTACTAAAACATCTGAAAATGGAAACATTGACCTAGAAGATTTAAGGGCTAAAGCAGAATTGCATAAAGACAATCTTGCTTGCCTTATGGTAACTTACCCTTCTACACATGGTGTATATGAGGCTTCGATTATAGAAATTACACAACTAGTTCACGATAATGGTGGACAAGTTTATATGGATGGTGCTAATATGAATGCACAAGTAGGGCTTACAAATCCTGCTACTATTGGCGCAGACGTTTGTCACCTAAACTTACATAAAACATTTGCTATACCACACGGTGGTGGTGGACCAGGAGTTGGGCCTATATGTGTTGCAGAACACTTAGTCCCGTTTTTACCTACTAACCCAGTAATAGCAACAGGTGGTAGTGATGCTATTACCGCTATATCTGGAGCACCATGGGGTTCTGCTTTAGTATGCCTTATCTCTTATGGTTACATCACCATGCTAGGGGAAGAAGGACTTACTGACTCTACAAAATATGCTATACTTAACGCTAACTATATAAAAGAAAAACTTAGCGGGCATTATGATACGCTATACACTGGTGAAATGGGTAGAGCTGCACACGAAATGATTATTGAGTGTAGACCCTTTAAAGAAAAAGGTATAGAGGTTACTGATATTGCTAAGCGTTTAATGGATTATGGTTTCCATGCGCCTACAGTATCATTTCCAGTAGCAGGAACAATGATGATAGAGCCTACAGAAAGTGAAAATGTAGAGGAGCTAGATCGTTTTTGTGACGCTATGATTGCTATTCGTAAAGAAATTGAAGAAGTTTCTGCGGATGATAAAAACAATGTACTTAAAAACTCACCACATACATTAGCTATGCTTACTGCTGATGAGTGGATATTACCATATACAAGAGAAAAAGCAGCATTTCCACTAGATTACTTAATGGACAATAAATTTTGGCCAGGAGTAAGAAGAGTTGATGATGCTTATGGAGACAGAAACCTTGTTTGTTCTTGTGCTCCTATTGAAGCATATATGGAAGATTAATCATTATAAAAAAAGCTGCCCAAGGGCAGCTTTTTTTATAATACTACTAATTTTGAAATTATCGTGAATTAAGAATTAGTTATACTTTTTAAATCGCGATTCTATAAAACATAAAGATGAGAGATCTAGAAACAAGAGCCGATATTGAGCTCTTTATGAAGACGTTTTATGAAAAATTACTTGCCGACCCTAAAATCAGCTACATATTTACTGATGTTGCTAAAATAGATCTTGAAGCTCACCTACCCCATCTCACTGATTTTTGGGAACAATCTATACTTAGAAAAGGATCTTATAAAAAAAATGTTCTTCAAATACACAAAGATCTAAATGCTAAAGAATTACTTACCAACATTCATTTTGAAACATGGCTTAATCACTTTAACACTACTGTAGACAGCTTATTTGTTGGTGATAATACTGAACGAATAAAAACTGTAGCATTATCTATAGCTACTGTTATGAAAATAAAGATTTATACTTAGTATAATCGTTATTTGATAAAATAAAACGCGAATAAAGAGAATATCATAATTTTTATCACCTCATTTATTTAATAACTAAAGTGTTACTATTTAATAACTACCTTAGGCATTTAAATAGCACAATATGAATATCAAGATTACAGGCTGCGGAAGCTACATTCCAAATGAAGCCGTTACTAATAAAGATTTCTCTAAGCATGTATTTCTTGAAGAAAACGGCACACCTTTACAACACACCAATGAAGTTATTACCCATAAATTTAAAAAGATAACTGGTATTGAAGAGCGTCGTTATGTAGACAACAATCTTGTTACATCTGATATTGCTTTTTTTGCTGCCGAAAAGGCAATTGAAAATGCTAAAATTGATAAAGAAACTCTCGATTATATAATATTAGCACACAACTTTGGCGATGTTAAAAATGGTACAATACAGTCAGACATGGTACCTAGTCTTGCTGCAAGAATAAAGCATAATCTGAATATCAAGAATCCTAAATGTGTTGCTTACGATCTTCTTTTTGGGTGTCCCGGGTGGATTGAAGGTGTTATACAAGCACAAGCCTACATAAAAGCTGGTATGGCTAAACGATGCTTGGTTATTGGTGCAGAAACATTGTCGCGTGTTGTAGACCCTCATGATAGAGATAGTATGATTTATTCTGACGGAGCTGGAGCAACTATAATAGAAGCAACTGAAGAAAGTGGTGGAATATTAGCACATGAAACAGCATCATTCACCAATGAAGAAGCTCATTATTTATTTTTTGGAGAATCATACAATCAAAAGCACGATTCTGACGTACGTTATATTAAAATGCATGGTAGAAAAATATATGAGTTTGCACTAACTCAAGTACCTCTAGCAATGAAAGAATGCCTAGACAAGAGTAACACCAGTATAACTGATCTTAAAAAAATTATTATACATCAGGCTAACGAAAAGATGGATGAAGCCATTGTTGATCGCTTTTACAAACTATATAATCAAAACGTACCCGAGGGAATTATGCCTATGAGCATACAAAAACTAGGTAATAGTAGTGTTGCAACTATACCTACCCTATATGATTTATTGACAAGAGGTGAAATAGAGAATCAAGAACTAAATAAAGGAGACATCGTACTTTTTGCATCAGTAGGTGCAGGAATGAATATTAACGCTATAACTTACAAAATTTAGAAGTAATCCTATTTCAGCTTTATAAACCTCAAAGCTTTATCTACCCAAACATTCACTTGAAAGACAAGCCTTAATTTATATACAACAACTATATTTAAAACTAAAGAGAGCCCTACTTTATAACTCAAATTAAGCAGGTTTGAGTTTGTTGTGGGTAATAAATACACCAATATACCAGAAACTAAAAATAGTAGCCCCAATTTTAAAAAAGCTCTATCAAAAGGCAATAGTTTAAACTTTTTATAAATAAAAATAAGCTTCGAACAATTAAAAATAATCATTGCAATAAGCGAAGCATAAGCCACGCCTACTATACCAAGGTTTGTGTAATAAATAAAATACAGGTTAAGCCCTACATTTATAAAGACTAATAGTAAAATGGTAACCATATTAAACTTATAATACTTAGAATAACTTATAATTTCGGTATTAAAGCCTGTAGCCATATTAATTAATACACTAAAGCCTAAAACATTTATTACAGGGATCGTTTCTTTAAGGGCATCATAAGTAGGTAATAAGCTAAAGAGATCGTTTACTCCTAAATAAATACAGCTATATAATAAAGCTCCAATAAAAAACAACAACCTTGCTGTTTCTTTATACTTTAAATTAAGCTCTTTAAAGTTTTTTGAGGTAATATATTCAGATATTAAAGGTGCATATAAAGCAAACAACCCAACGGCAGGAATTTGCAGTGTTGCTGCTAGTGTAGCCCCATTATTATATATTCCATTTGCTTCTTCTGATATTAAGTTAAAAATAAATAACCCATCAATTCTAAAAGCCAATAAAGACCCTAAACTACTTGCAAAAGCAAAGAAACTATAATTTACATATTCCTTTTTTGAAACCTGTTCAAATAATGGTTGAAAGTTATAATTAAACTTTGGTTTAAAGTACTTGAAAATATAAATACCTACTAACAGAAAAACAGTTATATAACATAACGTATATATCATTATAGCCTGATATTCTACAATGTAAAAATTAAGCAATAATAGAAATACAACTGGTAAAGTTATTTTTGGAATTATCTTTTCAAAAAACGTAGGAACAGCTAACTTTTGAAGTTCTTGTGCTTGTTTTCTAAACAATTCTATAAAAGCTAATGCTACCGCTATTGGGAAAGCAAAATAAACATAGTTTATATGTTTATAATCGAAAAAAGAATCGAAAACAAATATCCCTACTAATACAACTAAGCTAATAATACTTATAGATAGTACTCCATAATTGAAAAGCTGCTTCCTGTTTTTATCATCTAATGAAGGATAAAACTTTATTAATGCATGAGAAACTCCAAAAACCATTATAGGAAAAAGTAGTTGTGCAATATTATCTATAAATCTTATAGTCCCTGAAAAAGCAAAATCTAGAGGGTATATAAAAAGAGCAGATATAATACCTATAACTGTACCTACATAATTTATAATAGTGAAGAAAAGAGCCTGTTTATGTAAATTCTTATTTTTCAATATCAAAAACAACAACTTTAGTATAAGCAAATATACTTTGCATTTACTAAAGTAAGGATATAGTTTTTCTTTATTTTTGGCAAAGCAAAAACGAGTAAGTATGTACGAGAAGACATTTCCGCATAAAAGATATCATCACACACTAGACTTTCTAAAGAAGCACAGTGCCAAATCAGAAACAATTCTTGACCTTGGTGTCGAAAACCCATTCTCTAAAATAATGAAAAATGAGGGATATTCTGTAACTAATACTACTGGTGAAGACTTGGATAATAATCAAAAAGCATTAGAAAAAGAAGACTATTCTTTCTTTACTGCTTTCGAAATATTCGAACATCTACTTAACCCATACACCGTATTACAGAAAATCAAATGTGATAAACTTATAATTTCAGTTCCATTACGCCTTTGGTTTAGCCCTGCTTATAGAAGTAAAACAGATATGTGGGATAGACATTATCATGAGTTTGAAGACTGGCAGTTAGACTGGTTATTAGAAAAAACAGGTTGGGTTATTAAAGATCGCCAAAAATGGACAAACCCTTCTAACAAGATTGGCTTCCGTCCTATATTAAGGAAATTTACCCCTAGATATTATATTGTTTATGCTGAAAGAGCATAATCTAAATCACTTACTTGCTTAAAGGCTTTACATTTATTATGAAATATTACGTTATCATACCCGCATATAACGAAGCTGCTTACATTAATGGTATGCTTCAGTCGCTTGCAAAGCAAACAATATTGCCTGCACAAGCCGTTGTGGTAAACGATAACTCTAACGATGAGACTGCTATAATAGTAGAACAATTGTGTAATAAATATTCATGGTTAAAACTCGTTAATAAAACATCTAGTGCTGTACACATGCCAGGTAGTAAGGTAATACAGGCGTTTAGTACGGGTTATAACACTATAGATGAAGATTACGACATTATTGTAAAACTCGATGCTGATCTTATATTACCTCCTGATTATTTTGAAACAATAATTAATACTTTCAAAAAAGATAAAACCGTAGGTATGGTAGGCGGTTTTGCTTACATAGAACATAATGGAGATTGGGTACTCGAAAACTTAACCGATAAAGATCATATTAGAGGTGCATTTAAAGCCTACAGAAAGGAATGCTTTTTACAAATAGGCAAACTAAAGCCCGCTATGGGTTGGGACACTGTAGATGAATTACTTTCAAAATTTTATAATTGGAAAGTTATTACAATAGAAAGCCTTAAGGTAAAACACTTAAAGCCTACAGGTGCTAGCTATAATAAAGCTGCTCGATACAAACAAGGGGAATCTTTTTATACTTTAGGTTATGGATTAATCATCACAACTATTGCAGGGGCTAAACTTGCCCTACGTAAAAAGAAACCTCTTTTATTTATAGACTACATCAAGGGCTACCTTAAAGCCCAAAAAGAACAACGAGAATTACTTGTTACAAAAGAGCAAGCCTCCTTTATAAGAAGCTATCGCTGGAAGAAAATAAAGGCTAAACTATTTTAGAGTAGTATTAAAAAACTATTAACTATTATTAAAAAGTGTCCATAATTCGGTACTTTAGCCGATATTTTAATTTTAGATGATAAAAGCTTTACACCAGATAGGATCATACTTTCTTATGATAAAGGAAGTATTTAATAAACCTACCAAGTGGAAGGTTATGAAGCCGCTGATTTTTAAAGAAATAGATGATCTCATCATTGGTTCTTTAGGTATTGTTGCATTCATATCTTTCTTTATAGGAGGCGTTGTAGCTATACAAACCGCTCTTAACTTAACAAACCCACTTATACCAAAACAATTAATTGCATTTGCAACAAGACAATCGGTAATACTTGAATTTGCTCCTACATTTATTTCTATAATTATGGCAGGACGTGCAGGATCGTATATTACATCTAGTATTGGTACAATGCGAGTAACGGAACAAATAGACGCTTTAGAGGTAATGGGAGTTAATGCTATCAACTACCTTGTATTCCCTAAATTAGTTGCTTTTACACTATACCCATTCGTCATAGCAATATCTATGTTTTTAGGTATACTAGGAGGTATTCTTGCAGGAGTTTATGGAGGGTTCATCAATATGGATCAGTTTATACAAGGTTTACAAACCGAATTTATACCTTTTCATGTTTTTTATGCATTTGCAAAAACATTCCTTTTCGGTATTATTTTGGCAACAATTCCTTCTTTTCATGGATTTTACATGAAAGGTGGTGCACTACAAGTAGGTAAAGCTAGTACAACATCGTTTGTATGGACTAGTGTAGTCATCATTCTTATCAATTATATTATAACCCAATTACTTTTGAGCTAATGATAGAAATAAAAAACATAGAAAAATCATTTGGAGATGCAAAAGTACTAAAGGGTATATCGGCTGTTTTTGAAACTGGTAAAACCAACCTCATCATTGGTCGAAGTGGATCGGGTAAAACCGTTATGCTAAAAACATTATTGGGTATTCATTCGCAAGACTCTGGTACTATTTCTTTTGATGGTAGGATTTATTCTCAACTAAACCCTGACGAAAAAAGAACATTACGTACAGAAATAGGAATGGTATTTCAAGGAAGTGCTCTTTTTGACTCTATGCCAGTAGAAGATAATGTTGCTTTCCCTTTGAAAATGTTTACAAATAAAAAAGATCCTGAAATTAAGGAAAGGGTAAATGTAGTATTAGACAGAGTAAACCTTAAAGGAGCTAACAAGAAATTTCCAGGTGAACTATCAGGAGGTATGCAAAAAAGGGTTGCTATAGCAAGAGCTATAGTGAATAATCCTAAATATTTATTTTGTGATGAACCTAACTCTGGTCTTGACCCTGAAACATCTATTGTTATTGATGAACTAATTCGAGAAATTACTCGCGAATATAAAATAACAACTGTTATTAATACACACGATATGAACTCTGTATTACAAATAGGGGAGAAAATTGTGTTTCTTAAAGATGGTATTAAAGAATGGGAAGGTGATAACGAACAAATTTTAAAAACTGACAATCAGTCTACTGTTGAATTTGTTTATTCATCTGAATTATTTAAAAAAGTACGAGAAAGCCTTCTCTCTAGTGGTAACTAGAGAGAAGTAATTTCTCTTATTATTTTACTTAGCTGGTCTTTGTAAATAAACCCAACCTGTTACTTTTTTACCCGCAGATAATGTCGCTACATAAAAATAAGTTCCTGCTGGTAAATCTCCTTTATCACTCTGACCGTACCATTCATTTACATAATTTTGCTTCTCATATACCTGAAGTCCATATCTATTAAATATCTGTAAATCTTGTACTCCTAAATTAGATAGATCAAAATATTGATTGTATTCATCACCATTAGGAGATATACCTCTTGGTATAATACATGCTGTATTCTCCACCATTATAACTGCTACTACACTACAGCCATCAAGGTTAGTTACTGTAACAGCATACTCTCCTCCTTCAAGGTTTGTAATTACGGCCTCTTCTCCTGTATAACTATAACCTGAAGGCCCAGACCATTCAAAGTTATATCCTTGTAATTCATCAATATTCACTATTGATAATACATATTCAAAGTTCTCACATCCCGCTTCAAGTTCTACATCAAAACCTGTTGTATTTGGCGTTACATTTGCTTCTAAAGGTGTTTCACACCCATTATTGTCAACTATTACTTGATATACTCCTGTTTCAAAAAGTTCAACACTTGCACTTGTAACATCTAGTAGTAATTCATCTTCATAATACCATTCAAAATCAACATCGTTAACATTAAAGTTCTCGGGCGCTACAGTTAACACAGTACTTTGCCCTTCGCATAAAGCAGTGTTACCTTGTATATTAAAATCAGGAGATGCATTAACTACTACCCCTACTGTACCTAATGGAGAGGTACAACCATTTATTGTTGCAGTAACTCCATACACTCCTGTGGCATTTGGACTTGCTCCTACTATAATTGGGTTTACTTCTATAGATTCAAACCCATTAGGGCCTACCCAAAAGTAGGATGCTCCCTCAACTGGAGTAACTGATAATTCTATATTTTCACCTTCGCAAATAGCTTCTACATCATGAATTGTTGGTGCATCAGGTGTGTCGTTAAATGTTAGTGTTACAAGAGCTTCATCAGAAGAATCACACAATCCAGTTACTACATACTTAAAGTTATATGTCCCTGCAGATAAACCATCTGTATTTAACACTCCATCTACAAGTGCTCCACTAGCATCAACATCTTCCCACACTCCCCCATCATCATGAGGTGTTGTTAAATAAGTAGAAAGACTGACTGTTAATCCTTCATTACATAAAACACTATCGTTATCATCTCCTGCATTAGGTAATACATTAGGCGCTACTATATACTCTAATACTTGATTCATACATGAACTGTCATTATCTGTTGTTATACTAACATAATAAGTATCAGAATCTATTTCAGAATTAAATACAGGAAATTCAAGACTATTCGTTATGCTAAGTATCGTTGTAGGATCTGAAGCTGCATACCATTCATAATTAAGGAATGATAAAGGTTGTACAGAAAGAGAACTATCTTCTTCCTCACAAAAACCAAACGCTGAAATAGTAATAGGATCTACAGCGCCTATATTAAACTGAGCATTAATTATATTCTCACAATCATCTATAACCTGAAAATTATAGTATGCAGGCTCTATACCTGAAAATATATTTGAATTTCCATTATCAATAACAAAAGGTTCTCCATCTTTAGAGGTAATCTTATAAGTAAACGGGTCTATACCCTCTACTTCCACAGCTACCTCTGTAAGTCCTCCTGCACAAGGAAAACTATAAACATTTGTTATAACAGGTGCTCCTGTAAAAGTGAACTCGTTTATGACAGAAAAACAGAAATTATTAGCACTAGTACCATTAGAATAGGTATAAAAAGCTTTTACTATACGAAAATCACCCACATATGAATAAAATGGCTGTTCATCTAATGGAAGGTTTAAATTAATAAAATCAGAGTTATCATTATCTGGCAAACCCGATGTATAAGCCTCACCTGTTAAAGGATCTCCCCATGTTTCTGTTACTTCATCATAACGTTGCAACCAAAATGATTTTATATAATTTCCATTACTTAAATGTTCTATATCTAGTTGAAAAGAGCCACAATAAGGTATAACTTCTACTTCATTAGTCTGAATAGTATAACCCTCAACATCTACGGGTTCAACATGTATAAAATCACACTCATTTGTTATAGTAAATTCATAATCTCCTTCTGGTAAAGAATTGATATAAAGATCACCATTACTGATTGAAATATTAGCTGATACATCAACAGGATAAGTAGCACTATATTCAGCTGGCCCATCTGTTATAAATACAGTCTCAAAATCAGCTCCTATATCTAGTATTCGTATAGAACCAGAACCTATCTCACAACCTGGACGTTGCAATACTGTTATATCAAATTCACCATCAGTAATCTCTACTTCTATTTCAGAGGTATACTCATCTCCGCAAGAATCTTCTATTACAAATACATAATCACCCAAAGGTAAATTAGGCATATTAAAAACACCATCCCCATCAACAAACTCTATTACATCATCAGGAAGTGGTTCGCCATATGTTGCTGGAGCACTCGTTATGATTATTGATGTTATTTCTCTAGCAGGGACTTCTATATCTACCGTTCCTACTCCTGTACCGCATACCCCTAAAATGGCTATTAAAGGCTGTAATTCTGGTTCAAACAACTCAAATTCACCCGTATAACTACTCCCGCACGCGTCAGTAACAGTTAGAGTATATGCTCCAAGTGGTAAAGGGTTACTTGATGAATATACTGCTTCTCCTGAAAAATTAGGGTGGTTGCTATTATAAGCTGAGGGATCAAAACCATCAGGGCTAGAATCGAAGTTAATTACTATTGGACCTACATAGTTTATAGGCTCTATAGTAAGTGCATTACCCTCACATCCATCATAATTCATATTATTATAGAACTCTGTTCTTTGGTTAACTATATTATTCTCTCTTGTAAAAATATTACCACAAGCGTCTGTAATTACAAGGTCATAATAATATTCTTGGTCATTATAAAAGGGAATAGTCGTATATACAGGATTTGGTCCTTCTAAACTACCGCTAGCTACAGTTTCAGTAATAACTGATGGAGTACCTCCTCCTGGAGGGTATACTGTATATTCAAAATTAAGTGGCCAAAAAATATTATAACCATTTACAGCAACATCATACGCATTTCCAAGTGTAATTGTATTACAACTAGGTAAAATACCATCCGCTGTAAACAATACATTACTTATATTAATATCAGTATTATCTTGTATTATTTGTACTGTAACAACCACAGCTTCTCCACAATCATCATAAACCCTAATAGTATATAATCCTAATGGTAAATTGTTAAAAACATTTGAGGCTTGTTGAGGCACTGTTATAGGTCCTGACAATATTTCGTAAGATACTGCACTACCTGTAAGCACATTAACCGTAATCACTCCATCATCTCCACATTTTACTTTTGTAGGTGTAAGAGTGTAAGTAAGCGGCTGTACTTGATTAACAATCGTTGCATTGGCAGAACTCGTATTAGAAAGTGCTCCTAATGACTGTGTAGCTATCACAAGATATTCGCCAGCAGAAAGCCCCGTTACCGTATTTGTAGTTACTGTTGTTAAGGGTGTAGTAGTATCTGGTAATAAGTATACCGAATAATCTATTGATGCTTCAGGATCGTTATCTACAACAGTAAATGTTAATGTACCATTCCCTAAGCAGGTTTGCGGTGTAGGTGTAACTATAAGGGTGAAATCGTCTAACTGCCCATAAGACAGCACTGTGAATAGTAGAAACATCAAAATTGATATTCCTTTTTTAGTTGGTAGGTAATTAGTCATAATTTTGTTTTGGATCTAACAAAGATAAATATTATTCTAACGAGTAATATATCTCTACTAATCTAACAAAACATTTCAACAAGGCTAAACCCTACCTTACAATTCAGATTTTTTGTATTACATCTTAGGAATAATTCCTACAAACTTTTTTATATCCTGCTCTTTATCTTTAGGATAGATTAAGAGTACATCACTTCTATCTACAATAATAAAGTTATCAAGCCCTTCTACTACTACTGTTTTATCTTTATCTGTACGGATAATGTTATTACTAGCATCCTCTATTAATACTTTTGCATTAACAACAGCATTGTTGTTTTCGTCTTTCTCTAATTTATCATGAAGTGACCCCCAAGTACCTAAATCATTCCAGTCGAAAGTAGCTGGTAATACATATACATTATCTGCATTTTCCATTACAGCATAATCTATAGATATATTTTCTGACTTAACATAATTTTCATCTATAAACTCTTTTTCTCCCTCTGCGTTATAGGTATCATATCCACTTTCAAACAGTGAATACATTACAGGCTGAAAGTTTTTGAAAGCAGTATCTATCGATTTCACACTCCAAATAAAAATACCTGCATTCCATAAAAAATTACCACTGCTCAAAAAAGTTTTAGCCGTTTCATAGTCTGGCTTCTCTCTAAACTGAGATACTTTTTTTATTTCTTTATTATCAGCTTTATTATACTCTATATACCCATATCCTGTGTTAGGAAATGTAGGTTGTATACCCAGCGTCATTAATACATTCTCTTTCTCTGCACAGTCAAAAGAAAGTTTCAGGTTATTTATAAAAGCAGCTTCATGTTCTATCCAATGATCACTAGGAGCAACCACCATAACGGCATTAGGATTCTTTTTCTTTATTTTTAGTGACGCATATAATATGCAAGGTGCCGTATTACGCATAGCGGGTTCTAACACTACTTGTTCTTGTTTTACCTGTGGTAATTGCTCTAAAACAAGATCATTATATATCTCGTTTGTAAGAATAAGTATATTTTCATGTGGTATTATTTTAGATAATCTACCAAAGGTTTTCTGGATAAGAGTTTCTCCAGTACCTAACATGTCATGAAATTGTTTAGGGAATTGTGCGGTACTTACAGGCCAAAACCTAGAACCTACACCACCTGCCATTATTACTGCGTAGTAATTATTATTCATCGCTTAGTCATTATATATTTTAGTAAAGATTTACAAGCTTATTCGGGTAAAATAAAGTTTATATTCTTTAGGGTAATCATGGTAATAGCTCTACCTCTGCATTAGGGCTAAACAAATATACTTTTCCCGTACTAACCTCCAGACATTCAAATCGTTTTACACGTTGTGCTCCTTTTCTAAAAATCTTTCCGTTATGAATCCGAAAACTACTACCATAGGGAATCTCAAAGATATAATTCTTTTCGGACTTTTCATCAAATTGCTTCAACGCAATAGACAATGTAGCATCGGTATCACTACTAGCTCTTGGGTTTTTAAAATGTCTTGCTAGTAATGGCAATAAGTGATTTGGGAAAATTTCTGGTCGTATAAACGGTACCATTAATAGCTGAAATGTCGATTTCCATTCTTGCCCGTGTGGTTTTATATTACGCCCGTATTTTTCAAATGTTACCAAGTGAGCTATTTCATGTACCAATGTAATTAGGAAACGATATTTATTAAGATTAGCATTCACTGTTATTTGATGATACCCTCGTGAATCCCTTCTATAATCACCATGCCTTGTGACACGCTCACTTACTATCTTTAAATTCACACCGTATAACTTGATGAGTTCAAAAACAGGATCAATAGCGTGTTCTGGTAAGTAAGGTGTAATAATATCTTTCACTATATGGTCATTCTCTTATGGAGTACTCGACGATACTTGTAATACTTTCCCGTTATAAAATTTATTTCCTGTAAGTGAAAAATTGCAAATATAATCAGCCATGTCTTTTGCAGAAAGTGGCGCATCATAACCTGGAAAAGCTTCTTGTAACATTTCTGTATTCACCGCTCCTAACGCTAGTACATTAAAGGCTATACCCTTCTCTTTGTATTCTTCCGCTAAAAGCTCTGACAGCGTAATTACAGCCCCTTTACTAGAACTATATGCTGACAACCCTGCAAACTTCATAGAGCCTTGTATACCACCCATACTACTTATGGTTACTACATGACTACCCGATTCCATATAAGGCAATACAATACGGTTTAGCGCTGCAACACCAAATACATTAACTTTATATATATATTCAAAATCGGTAGCAGTTATTTCTTCAAATGGTTTTAATAGTAAAGCTCCTGCATTATGCAACAACACATCTACTTTATTCCATGTAGTGTCTATAAAATTGCTTACTTCCTCTAAATTTGTTGCAGCAGCAATATCTATCGACAAACAAGAAATGTTTTTATGCTGTTTTAACGCTTCTGGAATTCTTCGAGATAGTGCTAAAACTTGATGTCCTTCATTTGCAAATTGCAATGCCATCTCATAACCTATACCTCTACTTGTTCCTGTAATTATTATATTCTTCATTATTTTTTAAGAACTATTTCTTGTGTTTTTGCATTTACCATTTTTGTAACTACAGGCAACATTGTTTGCATAAACGTTGCCATATGAGCAGTATCCATTTCTTCAAACTCATCATCTACATGATGGTAGTATTTAAATGTTTCCATACCTGTTGTAGATATTGTATGTGCTGGAACATTAAACTCTAAATAAAACGGGTAATTATCAGATGCTCTAAAAAGATGATATTTCACAGCAAAGTCAGTATAACCAATCATTTCTTTACCTGCATATTCATTCATTTTATTAGCAACGTTAGATCGACTATATCCTGTAACAAAAGCTTCAATATCCATTTGCAAAGGCACTCCAATCATTTCAAAATTCAACATCATGTAAATATTGAAATTATCCTTCTTTAATTTACTTGCAAGGTCATAGCTACCTAGTAATCCTTTCTCTTCTGCCGAGAAAAAGCAAAATAGTATACTACGTTTGTTTGATTTTGTTTCAGCAAAATACTGTACCAATTCTGTTACAGCTGTAGTACCCGATGCATTATCATCTGCTCCGTTATATATAACATCACCATCCATTTTTTTAGCCATACCAATATGGTCATAATGCGCTCCAATAACTACATATTCATTTTTAAGCACAGGATCATTCCCCTCAAGATACCCTACAATATTATAAGCAGGCTTATCATAGTTAGATATTGTATCTCTATACGTTTCAAAATATGGTTTAATATTATTTTCTGTAAAAACACCTTCTAAAAACTGAGCTGCTTTCTCTATCCCTTCACTCCCACTATCACGCCCTTCAAGTGCATCTGACGATAAAAACTGTAATGTCTCAGCGATATGATTTTCACTTATAACATAAGTTTCTTGTTTTGATGTTTGAGCTATTGATGTAACAGTGCTTCCTAAAGTTAAAAGCGTAATTAGCAGTCTTTTTTTCATATTGTTTGTTTTGTTTAGCTAAAATAATAAAATAAAACTACCCCTCTCTTTTCACCTGTCGGAAAGTAAGGTTAACCCGAGGTAGGATATCTTTAGCTGTTTTAGGAACATGATGTTCCCAATGTGTTTGTGTTGTTCCTGCCATGAGTAATAGTGTACCATGTGTTAACGGTAACTCTTGTACAGGTAGTTCTTTTTGAGTTTTATGTCGTAACTTAAATAGTCGTGTTTCACCAAAAGAGACAGAGGCTATCACTTGATTACTCCCAAAATCTTCTTCTTTATCACTGTGCCATCCTACACCGTCTTTACCATCTCGGTATAAATTAAGTAATACACTATTAAATTTATGACCACACTCCTGCTCTACTTTCTTTTTAATAGCGAGTAGCTCAGGTGTCCAAAAAGGCGCGCTTAAATCTGCGCCTGCATTACTTTTATCTTCATACCAAGCCACCATACGAGGAATGGTATGCGTTTTATCATAAACCGTAAGTTCAGATTCTTTCCAAGGTGTATTTTTTAATAATGTAGCATAGTAATGATCTGACTCCTTTTTATCAAAAAAACCTTCATGTAACATCAAATCGGCATCAGGCAAATCAAGATTTTGCCTATGCGGTTTATTGTTTGTAAATAAATCAGTGTCGTTAAACAACTTCATAACTTGTACTTATCAACTATAAAAGACTCTTAGTCTTGGCATTAACAGTTGCGATTCTTCTAATATTTCTTTACCAAATATACTTTCAGAAATATACAATTTTTCAAGATTTAAAGGAAGTTCATTACAGCTGATTTTCAAAGACCAATTAGCCCTAAGAGACAACTCTTTAATTCCAGGCATATTCTTCATTACAACAGGCAATGTAATAATATCAGTATTCTCAATACTAAGGTTACTAAGATTTTTAAACCTCACAATAGAGTCTGGAATAAATTTAAAATCACAGCCTCTTATTTTTAAATATTTCAAATTTTGAAGGTTACACAACTGCTCAGGGAAATCCTTATAGTTTACATTAAGCATTTCTAACCTCTCTAAAGACTCCATCTTTACCAGTTTTTCCAAACCAAGAGGTTCATCAAAAATATTAGCATGTATAGATAACTCTTTTAACGAAGTAAACAAAGGTAACTTATCTTCATATTCCAAGGGAGTTAAAAAACTCAAATGAAGTTTCTTAACCTTACTAGGACACAACAAAGCCTTATCAAGATTAGTATATTTCTTATAAAAACTAAACATATTACTAATTACAAAAATACCCGCCCTGAAAAACAGAACGGGTATTTATATGATTAAAACCTATACAAATGTTATGCTAACATCGTTACAGGGTTTTCAATATATTGTTTTAGTGTTTGCAAGAACTGAGCTCCTGTAGCACCATCAACTGTTCTATGGTCGCAAGTAAGTGTAACCGTCATAGTATTACCTACTACAATTTGGCCATCTTTAACTACTGGTTTTTGCACAATAGCACCTACAGATAATATAGCCGAGTTAGGTTGGTTAATAATAGAAGTAAATTCTGTTATACCAAACATACCAAGGTTAGACACTGTAAAGGTACTACCTTCCATCTCTTTAGGTTGTAGTTTTCTGTTTCTTGCTTTACCTGCAAGATCTTTAACACCCGAACCTATTTGAGAAAGACTCATATTATCAGCAAACTTAAGTACTGGCACAACCAATCCTTCGTCTACAGCTACAGCAACACCAATACTAATATGATTGTTGTATACTGTTACATCATCTTTCCACTGTGTATTAATCTGTGGATGCTTTCTTAATGCCATAGCACTTGCCTTAATAACCATATCGTTAAACGACACTTTAGTTTCTGGCAATGCGTTTATAACACCTCGAGATGCAATAGCAGCATCCATATCAAGCTCTATAGTAAGGCTATATTCTGGAGCTGTAAATTTAGAGTTACTTAAACTACGTGCAATTGCTTTACGCATTTGCGAGTTCTTAACCTCTTCTGTGCTTACTTCTCCAGCAGGAACATAAACTTTTGCTTCTGTTGTTGCTTTATCTGATTTTGGCTGTTGAACCGCCGCTTGAGGCTGTGCTGCCTGCGGAGTATAACTCTCAATATCTTTCTTAACAATACGGCCGTTTTCGCCCGTACCTTTTACTTCGTTAAGATTAATACCTTTTTCTTCTGCTATTTTACGCGCTAATGGTGATGCGAATATTCTTCCTCCATTAGTTGTAGCCTCTACTTTAGCAGTTGCTTCAACTTCTTTACTAGCTGTTGTAGCATTGTCAGATTTTTCTCCCGCTCCTTTATCTGAAGCAGCTTCAAGGCTATCATGATTATCAGCTATACCAGTAACATCAGTACCTGCAGGGCCTATAATAGCTAAAACGCTATCAACTGGTGCTGTTTCACCTTCATTTATACCTACATACAGAAGTGTACCTTCGTTAAAAGATTCAAATTCCATAGTAGCTTTATCAGTTTCTATTTCTGCAAGAATATCGCCCTCTTCTACTTTATCACCAACATTTTTAAGCCATGTAGCTACAGTACCGTCTGTCATAGTATCACTAAGACGAGGCATTGTTATAACCTTTACTCCTTCTGGTAAAGTCGCTGGAGCTGACTTTACTTCAGCAACTTCTTCTTTAACTTCAGTTACAGCAGGTTTATCTTCGCTTGTATTATCACCGTTAAGTAATGCTTGGTAATCTTCACCTTCATTACCTATAATAGCTAGTACGCTATCAACTGGTGCAGTATCTCCTTCTTGAATTCCAACATATAATAAAGTTCCAGCATCAAATGACTCAAACTCCATAGTGGCTTTGTCAGTTTCAATCTCTGCAAGAATATCTCCTTCATCAATCTTATCACCAACATTCTTAAGCCATGTTGCTACAGTACCCTCTTCCATAGTGTCACTAAGACGAGGCATTGTTATAATTTTTGCCATAATTATTATAATTTATGTGATAAAAACGGATAATCTTTTTGTTCGTAAACAACATCATACATAACACTAGGATCTGGGTATGGAGATTCTTCAGCAAACTGCTCACACTCGCTTACCAAGCTCTTAACTCTAGCATCTATTACCTCAACCTCTTCGTCAG
Source organism: Flavobacterium sp. MedPE-SWcel (assembly GCA_001874325.1). Lineage (GTDB taxonomy): Bacteria > Bacteroidota > Bacteroidia > Flavobacteriales > Flavobacteriaceae > Flavobacterium. The sequence goes on from MPCW01000005.1 coordinate 181,761, forward strand.
TTGCGTAACCTTTTTCTTTTATAACATTTAGCACTTGAGTGATTGGGTCAATTTTCTTATATTCTGCAACCTCATCCTTAGTTCTATAATGTTGTGCGTCACTCATAGAGTGACCTCTATAACGGTACGTTTTCATTTCAAGGAAAGTAGGACCTTCTCCTTTTCTTGCTCTTTCCATTGCCTCATGCATAGCTTCGGCAACTTTTATAGGGTTCATTCCGTCAACTGGACCACATGGCATTTCATACCCTAATCCTAGTTTCCATATATCAGTATGGTTAGCCGTACGTTCTACCGAAGTACCCATTGCATAACCATTATTTTCTACTATAAACACTACAGGAAGTTTCCATAACATTGCCATATTAAAGGCTTCGTGAAGTGAACCTTGACGTGCAGCTCCATCTCCAAAATAAGTTAGTGTTACTCCTCCTGTTTCAAAATACTTATCAGCAAAAGCAATACCTGCTCCTACTGGTATTTGAGCCCCTACAATACCATGACCTCCGTAAAAGCCATGTTCTTTAGAGAATATATGCATAGAACCTCCTAGTCCTTGCGATGTTCCTGTTGCCTTACCTAAAAGTTCTGCCATAACCTTACGTGGATCTACACCCATACCTATAGGCTGTACGTGGTTACGGTAAGCAGTTATCATTTTATCTTTAGACAAGTCCATAGCATGCAATGCTCCTGCAAGTACAGCTTCCTGCCCATTATATAAGTGAAGGAAACCTCTAACTTTCTGCTGAATATATAAAGCAGCTAGTTTATCTTCAAATTTTCTCCAAAACAGCATGTCTTCATACCACTTCAAATAAACTTCTTTTGTAATTTCTTTCATTCCTGAATATTTGTTACTGATGTAATTAAAAAAAATTCACTCTACGCAAAAAGTTTCCTCACACAAATTTGCGAAACGCAAAAATATAACATCTGTTTTATATCTAAAAAAATAAACTGAAGTATTTTTACTGTTTTCTAATTCTTTTAAGAAATCTCTAAAACAAAAAAGGATCTCAATTGAGATCCTTTTTTGTTTTATTATAAATGTTTGCTTTCAAAAACCATCGGTAACAGATTTTTAAGAGAATCTGACTTATATATTTTTCCAGTTTCTCCCATGAAATAAATCTCAATAGGAACATCTTGTTTCATTTCATATTCAGCTATTGATTGCCTACAAGCACCACAAGGGGGTATAGGATCTTCAACTATTTTTTCTTCTGAGGCTGCTGTAATAGCCATCTTTAAGATCTTAGCTTTTGGATGCACAGCTCCTGCATAAAAAACAGCAACTCTTTCTGCACAAAGACCTGATGGGTAAGCTGCATTTTCTTGATTAGCTCCCACTACAACCTCATCATTATCCAAAAGCAATGCTGCTCCTACATGAAAACGAGAGTATGGTGCATAAGAAGTTTTTCTTACCGTTACAGCACGCTCCATTAACACCTTTACATCGTCAGACAATTCATCTACCGAGTCATAAACTGTAAAGGTTGAAGTTATACTGATATTTTTCATTTATTAATATTCGTCGTAAGTATTATCTCCAAAGTTAAACGATAAAGAGAAACGTAATGTATTCTCTAATGGATTTCTAACTTTTGATGCTGAGAAAAGGTATGACACATCTATTTTAACTACTGTATACTTAAATCCTGCTCCAAGTGAAAAGAATTTACGAGCCCCTTTTAAATCGTCTTCATTAAAATACCCTAATCTAAATGCAAATGAATCTTGATAAGTATATTCAGCACCTAATGAATAAGTAATTTCTTTTAACTCTTCGCTTATTCCATCGGGAGCATCTCCAAATGATTCAAACATACCTGATACCCAACTTTTCTTATTATAATCTAATAAATCTTGTTGGTATTGGGTATCTGCTATATTTTGCTCATCTCGGCTTATATCTCCATCACCATCAGCATCAATTGCTTCTACAATTGCAGGAGGAGTTGGTACAAGTAATTTTGTTATCTCTACACTTACTCCAACTTTATTATATTCATCAAAGATAAAATCAAAACCTCCACCAAGTCTCATATTTGCTGGTAAGTAATTTGAATTAGCACTATCGGCTGCTTCTTCTCCGTTATAGTTTATTTTTGGCCCCATGTTCTGGAAGTTAAATCCAGCTCTCCAACGACCATTAAAATCTTCATAAGCCTCTTCTTCTGACTGATAAAAACCAGCAACATCAAAAGCAAATGTAGTTGCAGCCTTTGAATCTCCACCTCCAGAAGCTTCTGGTATTCTTAAATTAGAGCTAATAAAACGACCTGCAACAGCCATAGAAAAACGCTCACTTAATTTAAGAGAATAAGATAAATCTAAAGCTAATTCATTTGGTGTTCTTACTACTCCTGGGTCATCAGGGCTTTGTCTTAACTCAATATCTCCAAGACCAAAATATCTAAAACTACCTGCAAAAGCACTTCGCTCACTATATCTATTATAGTAATTAATCTGTGCTAACGATATATCTCCTGCTATTTGAGTAAGATATGGCGTATAGTTAACACCTACACCTTGTCCATCAAGAGCAAATGCATACTTTGCTGGATTCCATTGTTGAGAATAAGTATCTGAAGCTGTTGCAACACCTTGATCTCCCATTCCTGCAGCCCTAGCATCGGCTGCTATTAATAAAAATGGAACTCCTGTAGTAATTGCTCTGTTATTCTGTGCTTTTGCTACATGCACTCCTAAAAGGCATAACGCAAATAAAATAATCTTTTTCATTTCTATTTTTCAAAATTTAAAGGTAACAAATATAGTGTTTTTTATAGCAATACAAGTTTTTCATACTTATGTGCTGTTTTATTAGTTACAGACGATTTAACAGTAAGTTTATAAATATAAACTCCCTTACCTATCTTATCTCCAAAATCGTCACGTCCATCCCATTTAACATCTCTACTTAAAAAACCATCTGTCACCACTGTTTGATTAATTGTTCTAACTACTTTACCTGTAACAGTAAGCACCTGTACTTGTACCTCCAAAGGCTCAAAAGGTCTATTGTGACTAAACCAAAATTCAGTATAACTAACAAAAGGATTAGGATAATTTAACACTCGCTCTAACTCTAACCCTTCATCTCCTGCTACCACAAATTGTATATCTGCTGTAACAAGGTTATTATAAACATCCCACGCTTTAAAAGTTAATGTATGTAATCCTTTTTCCAGATCAGAAAAAGGAAAACGAACCTGGCCTTTTTTATAGTTATTAGTATCAGCTTCATAATAATCATTCATTAAGAATTGATTCGTTTCATCACCGTCTAATATCCCTATAATATCATGCCCTATACCACTTGCCGTATTAATACCATACTCATCTTCTAAATAAGCTAACAGTATAGGTGAATCATTTGTTATACTTCCCGAAACAAAAGTTTCATCATTCATATACAATCTAACCGTTGGTGCAGTGTTATCTTCTGCAGCATCTAAATTAATACCTCCTATTTGTAAAGTATTACTATACCCCGTTTGATCTTCTAATTGATTATTTCGTTTGGCATAAAAACTAACACGCCCATTACCTACTGGTATACGAATATCTCTAGGTACTACAAAATTAACATCAAACTGACCATTTACAACGGTTGCACTTCCTCTAAAAATAGTTTCACCAAGAGTCTCAAACTCTGTAGTTGTATCTAAAGTGTTATCGTTATTTAACGTTTCACGATCAATGTTTTTATCAAAAACTGTTATTTCTAACTCTCCATTATAATTCGATATAATACCTCCACCCTCATTAGCAACATGCCCCGAAAGCTTAACGCGCTCTAATGATTTCATAGGCTCTGTAACATCAGCCAAAGGAACATCATTTATCGCCGTAAGTTCTATTTGAGGACCAGGAACAGCTAGTTTTAATGCCGGATCTCCTACAAAAGCTATTAAACGATATGTTTCTTGACTTGATTTTGCTTGACGTAACGCTTCTGCCATAGAAGGATAGTCTCCCCCTTCAAAAGCATACAGCCTAGAAGCTAATATAGTATTAAAGCTAATAGCAGCCGATATAAAAATAGCACGGGTAGTTGTCATCATCGCTATAGCACCACCCTTAGGGTTCCAATAAATTTCTTCTCCCGCTGTAGGTCTATAAGGATTATCAAACTTTGTCAACTCACAAGTAGCTGTTATAAATAAAGGGTATCTAAACCTATTGGTAAATGCTAATGCATCTGCAGCCTCTAAAAGTCGCTCTCCTGCAATACCATCTTCACTACCATGACCTAAATAATTCACAACCAATGTCCCGTAGTTAATAGATCGTATAATTTGTTCTTTAGCATCTGGGTAACGTTCCCCTCCAGAAGAAGCCTGTTGCACATAAGAGTCAGCATAAATCTTTCTCATATTTATAAAAGGCCTATTCTCTAATATTGTTTCGACTAAATTCTCTTGTTGCGGAACAAAACTAGCGTCACTAGACTCATCGGCATCATCCGAAATAATAAGATATTCATTACGCCATCTACCATAAGATTCTAAACCTAAATACTCTGCTATCTTATTATTCATCTCCTCTGCCTGAGTCGTAGTACTCACTAACATACGTCCGGCAGCAATATCAGCAGCACCTTCTCCTGCACCTTCTCCATCATCCATCATAACAAAAAAGTCATCTGACACATATGTCCTTACAATACTATAATTACCATTACCTGTTCTAGCAGGATCATAATCATGATATGTAGGTACTATATTAGTATTATTCGGTATTCTATCCTTAAAATCAAAAGAAGCATCACCATAAAGATTCACATACTTTATTCTATTCTCTTCTGAAGAAGCATTATTGTAAATATATTTTACAAAATTTCTTATCGCACCTATATCTTGTTTACCCGAAGAAAACTCTTTATAAATTTTATCAAGCGTCACCACCTTAACATTTAAATCCGATTGTGCCCTATGTAAGTTAGCTAAAGACTCCGCTTGACTTACTAAAAACTCAGGTGTTACAATAAGATAATCTAAGTCTTTAAACTGACCTTGTGCGTCATTAAATATAGTTCCTTTCAGGTTTTGATTTACAACACGTGTATTTGATTCTCTTAGTGGTGTATAATAATCAGACGATGCTATACTTATATACTTTCTTTCCTCCCCCATATTCGCCTTAAACGAAAACTGTGACGCGTCATTATCTGCAACTTTAGTAACATTATATATATCTGTAATATCCCAAACTGCATCAATACTAGATGCATTATTAAATTGATACTGTATTACACCAATATTATCTGCCGCTTCATCATAAGTAAAACGAAATTGATCGTTATTACCAGTAAGATTTCTTTTACACTTTATTATAATGTAGTCTAACCATGCATTAGATGTCGGCACACCTCCATTATTATAATCTAAAGCAACCGTAATATTTTCTCCTGAAGGGATAAAACTAGCATTAAGATAACCATCTCTACCAGCATCATATTCTCCCATAGCAGAAAAAGTCAAATCCCCTACATCTTGACCGTTTACCTTGGCCGACATACTTGTAGAGTTAATAGATCCTGCAACAGCACTTACTATTACTGTAGCCTCCTCAGCAGCAATATCTGGCACTTCAAATTCAAATTCTTGATTATTTTCAACATTAAATTGCTCCCCATGCCACTTTCTACCTAATCTAGCAATATTAACCAAATCTCTTTCATGATAAACATACTCATCAAAAGTAGAAACTGTAATATCAGCAGCAGCAATAGGTTCAGGTATCGAACTAATACGCTTACCTTCACCTCCACCTGATGTAACATAATAATATGACTTATCAGCAAACAAATTATTATGCGTACCACTATCACTATTCCAATTATCTACACCCTCAGCATAAAACAGTATATAATCACTACTATCAAACTGACCATCCTCTTCTCCTACAAAAACTACAGCATTCTCAGTTAGATCTGATGGATACTCCGTCTCATTCAATAACGGAAGCATGCGTCCTCCATTACCATATATCTTTATATTTCTAGGGTCTGTATTTACATCAAAGCCTAAACTGCTTAAAAAATTTCGGCTGACCCTATACACTCCTGATTTTTTTACATAAAAACGGTACCATTGCCCTGAAGCAAGAACAGAGTTAGAGATAGAAGTAAAATTAGTTGCACTATTAATACTCCTACTGCGAGGATTTAACGAAAAAGAATAAGTAAATGATTTTATACGCTTGTAAGATGCACCTTCCTTTATAATAGGTGACAACTTAAGTCTAGCGTACCAATCATTACGTGATTTTAAAGCAACGATTGTTGCATTTAGTTTATTAGATAAACCTACAACAGAAAGATCTCCTAACTGGCTTGATCTTATATTTTCATATACAATATTATCTATACGAAGTGAATTAGAGTCTATCTCACCAGTCACAGGAATACTCGTAGAAAAAAACAATTGTTTTTTATCTGCAACATAATCTATATATTGTGGCTGAAATTGTGGCAGAGTAACTGATATATCACTTACAGAAGATATTACATTATCCTCCCACTCTAATGTAACAACATCAGTTATTTGCCCTAAAAGAGATGAGGACAGTAATGTAAAAAATGATATATATAGGAGTAATCGATATTTCATGTTGTAAAGAACGCTTCTAGAAAAAATATATTACAAAAAGGAATTAAATTATTTTTATAAAACGCAAGATGCAATATTACTTTAAAAAGGTCGTTTTAAAAAGACACATTTAACATAAATTTGGAATTTTATTAAAAATTTTAAATTCGTGTTGCGGTTTAATGGTTAATTATTATATTGCGCCACGAAATTTATTTACCTACAGAAAAATGAGAATTAACAAAGACACTGCTTTAGGATTGTTATTAGCAACGGCTATGACAATTGGTTTTACTGGTTGTAGTAAAAAAGGATCTGGTGGTAGCGGAAACACTTCTTCGGCTACAGGTTGGAAAATTAATGATAAGAAAGGTGGATTCCAGCACAATTCTAAGTACAAGCAGCAGGAAACTGCTCCTGGACTTGTTGAAGTGGAAGGAGGAACTTTTACTATGGGTAGAGTAGCTGACGATGTTATGCACGATTGGAACAACACTCCAACGCAGCAACACGTACAGTCATTCTATATGGATGAAACTGAGGTTACCAATGTAATGTACATGGAATACCTTGATTGGTTAAAAAGAGTATACCCTCCAAGTGAGGAAAATTACAAAAATATTTATGTTGGAGCATTGCCTGACACATTAGTTTGGAGAAGTGCATTAGGTTACAACGAGACAATGACTAACAACTACCTTAGACACCCTGCCTATGGAGATTATCCTGTAGTAGGTGTTAACTGGATACAAGCTGTAGAGTTTAGTAAATGGAGAACAGACCGTGTAAATGAGTCAGTTCTTGAAAGAGAAGGTTATCTAAAAAGAGATGCTAAAATACTAGACGTTACCGCCGAATCAACATTTAGTACAGAAGCTTACCTAGAAAGTCCTAGTAAAAGTTACGGTGGTAATGAAGAAATCGTATACAAAGGCCCAAGGAATAAGCTTGCTGCTAAAGAGGATGCTAAAAATGTATATGCTCAGAGAACTTCTGGTATAATATTACCTGAATACAGACTTCCTACTGAATCTGAATGGGAGTATGCAGCTATCGCACTTGTAGGTAATCGTGAATACAACTTATACAGAGGTAATAAAAAATATCCTTGGAAAGGTCAATATACTCGTAATGGTAAAAGACAATCTAAAGGTGATCAACTTGCTAACTTTAAACAAGGTAAAGGTGATTATGGTGGAATTGCTGGATGGTCTGATGACAATGCAGATATTACTGCTCCAGTAAAATCTTACCCAGCAAATGATTTTGGTTTATATGACATGGCTGGTAACGTAGCTGAATGGGTTGCCGATGTATACCGTCCTATAGTAGATGACGAAGGAAATGACTTCAACTACTACAGAGGTAATGTTTACATGAAAAACAAAATTGGTGAAGACGGTAGAGCTGAAATTGTAACTGCTGAAACTATAGAATACGACACTTTAAGTGATGGTAAAATAATAGCTAGAAACTTACCAGGGCAAATTGCTCGAGAAAACATAACTCAAGAAGATGTTTTCTTAAGACAAAACTATACAAGAAGTGATAACAGAAGTTATAGGGATGGTGACGTACAGTCGTCTCGTTACTACAACTATGGTGCTTCTGAAGAAGATGGATTAGCTGACAACCAAAGAATGTATGACTCTCCTAAACACAGAGTAGGTAGTGATAGTATTGGTAATATGGAACGCGAGTGGGATGCTTCATCTAAAAGAACAACACTTATAAATGATAACGTAAGAGTATTCAAAGGTGGATCTTGGAGAGATAGAGCTTACTGGCTAGATCCTTCTCAAAGAAGATACTACCCTCAGGATATGGCAACAGATTATATTGGATTTAGATGTGCAATGTCTAAAGTTGGTCCAAAATCTACCCGTAAGACTGCAAGAAACTAAAAACAGTTTTTTGATATAAAATTTACTTAATAAAGCCCTATCTTAGGGCTTTATTTTTTTATATGGATATCGCAAAACTTTACAATTACTTCTCTCAGTGCACAGCTGTAGCCACTGACACTCGAAAGATTAAAACTGGGACTTTATTTGTCGCCCTTAAAGGAACCAATTTTAATGCTAATACTTTTGCAGAAGAAGCTTTATCAAAAGGAGCTAAATATGCAATAGTAGACGAGCCTGAATATAAAACGAATGAGAGAATACTCCTAGTAGAAAACACTCTTACTACATTACAGGAACTAGCCAATCATCACAGACGACACCTTGGATTACCAATTATAGCCCTAACAGGTAGTAACGGAAAAACTACGACTAAAGAACTCATCAATGCTGTTCTTTCAAAAAAGTACACTACCTCAGCAACACTAGGCAATTTCAATAACCACATTGGCGTACCCCTTACCCTACTTTCTTTTACTAAAGAAACAGAGATCGGTATTGTAGAAATGGGAGCCAACCACCAGAAGGAAATAGAATTACTTTGTAATATTGCCGAGCCAAACTTTGGCTATATCACTAATTTTGGAAAAGCCCACTTAGAAGGGTTTGGCGGATATGAGGGCGTTATAAAAGGTAAAAGCGAACTCTATATACACCTTAAAAAACACAAAAAAACTGCTTTTGTAAATCTTGATGACGTTATACAAGAAGAAAAGACAGTAACTATATCACGAATTACATTCGGTATCCAGAATTCGAAGTGTAACACAATTATTGAAGCCGCTACAGCAAACCCAATGGTTGAAATAACATATAACGGACTTGATATACAAACCAATCTTATAGGAGCTTACAATACATCAAATATAAGCGCCGCTATTGCTATAGGCTCATATTTTAAAGTAAGTGATGATAAAATAAAACAGGCACTAGAAGAATACACTCCAAACAACAATCGCTCTCAATTGATAGAGAGGAATAGTAACAGAATAATACTCGATGCTTATAACGCGAACCCTAGTAGTATGACTGTAGCTATAAATAACCTTCTACAACTAGAAGGAGATAACAAAACAGCCATACTGGGCGACATGTTTGAGCTTGGAGACGAAAGTAAGGAAGAACACAAAAAAATAGTTTACCAACTACTAGATTTAAATAATATCGAAATTTACTTCATAGGTAAAGCTTTTTTTACCCACGAAATCGAAAAAGAAAAGATACACTTTTTTGAAACCTACGATAGTTTCAGCAAACATTTTGAAAGTAAAAAAATAAAGAACAACACAATCTTAATAAAAGGATCTCGTGGTATGGCATTAGAAAGAGTACTCGATTTATTATAGCGACGTACTTAAACATTATATACAAAAAAAGCTTCAGTAAAAACTGAAGCTTTTTTTTCGTGGGCAATGAGGGATTCGAACCCCCGACCCCCTCGGTGTAAACGAGGTGCTCTGAACCAACTGAGCTAATTGCCCTATTTTGCTCTAACTCTTAAGACATATCTTGTTTGTTATTGCGAGTGCAAATATAAGAGGTTTTTGTAGATATACAAGGGTAAAATCAAAAAAATTATAAAATTTCTGCTATTGTAAAAACACTTCCTCCCACATAAATAAAATCTTCTTTATCCGATTCATCAATAGCAAAATCATAAGCTTCTACTACAGAACTATATATCTCTCCCTTCAAACCTAACAAGTTTGCTTCACTTTGCAAAATAGAAACATCAAGCCCTCTTGAAGTATTTGGCCTACAAAAATAATATTGTGCATTTTTAGGTAATAACGGTAAAATCTCTGCAAGATCTTTATCACTCACTACCCCAAAAACAATCCTAAGCACATCATGCTTTTGCTTTACTAATTGCTTCATCACAACTTCAAGTCCATCTTTATTGTGAGCAGCGTCACAAACCACAGTAGGGTTAGTTTTAATTTGCTGCCATCTTCCTTTAAAACCTGTATTACTAGCAACTGAAAGAAAACCTCTCTTTATAGCTTCTTCTTTTATTATAAAGTATTCTTCTAACTTTTTTAAAGTCGCTAATGTTGTGTTCTTATTTTGTGTTTGATAATCTCCTAACATATCCGAAGGATAATCATTATAAATTTCATCCTGAACAAAAGATATCGGAGCTTTGAGTTTATTCGCTACCATTTCAAAAACAGGTTTTGTTTCAGGGGTATATTCTCCTATTACAACTGAAGTGTTCTCTTTAATAATACCTGCTTTCTCCCCTGCAATTGCTTGCAATGTATTCCCTAAAAACTGTGTGTGATCTAGTCCTATATTAGTAATTACAGAAATTAAAGGGTTTATAATATTAGTAGCGTCAAGTCTACCACCTAACCCTGTTTCTATAATAGCAACATCGATCTTTTCTTTAGCAAAATAGTCAAATGCTAACCCAACTGTCATTTCAAAAAAACTAAGCTGTTCTGATTCAAAAAAAGCTTTGTTACCCGCTACAAAATCACATACTTTAGTTTCTGGTATGTCCTGACCATTTATCTTTATACGTTCTCTAAAGTCTTTTATATGTGGAGAAGTATATAAACCTGTCTTATACCCTTCTTCTTGTAATATAGAAGCTAACATACTCGATACAGATCCTTTACCGTTTGTTCCTGCTATATGTATGGTTTTAATCTTACGTTCTGGATTACCCAAGTGAGCTGCTAGTAGTATAGCATTACTAAGATCTTCTTTATATGCAGACGCTCCCTGCTGCTGATACATTGGCAACTGGTTAAACATCCAGTTTATGGTTTCTTGATAATTCATATAACAAAAAAATGGCAGAATAATATCTGCCATTAAAATTACTATTTTTAATACTTGTTCTAACTTACACTAATTGTTTTAATGCAATTTCGAATGCTGTATGACTAATATTAGTTTTTGAAGTACTTTGAGCATATACATTTTGTATTGCTTTTTCTATCACCTCTGAAGTATCTTTAAATACAGCTTCATCAGTCATACTTACTTTTTTCTCCATGAAATAAGCAAATACTCTTGCCATACCACAGTTAGAGATAAAATCTGGAATAAGACTCACTTTACTATCTGTTGCCTCCATAATAGGGCCAAAGAATATTTCTTTATCTGCAAATGGTACATTTGCACCACAAGAGATAACTTCTAATCCTGAAGCAATCATATTATCTACTTGCTCTTTTGTAACTAATCTTGAAGCAGCACATGGAGCAAATATATCTGCACCTATAGTCCATATTTCTTTATTAATAGTTTCAAAAGGAATCATGTTTTCAGCAACAAGCTTGTTTCCATCTTTATTAAGAAATAAAGTTCTGATTTCCTCAAATGTAAAACCATCTTTATTTAGAACACCTCCATCTCGGTCTATAATACCTACAACTTTAGCTCCCATTTCTGCAAGATAGAATGCTGCAGCAGAACCTACATTACCAAATCCTTGAACAATTGCTTTCTTTCCTTTTACATCTCCTCCGTATGTAGTATAGAAGTGACGTACAGCCTCAGCAACACCATATCCTGTAATCATATCGGCTACAGTATATTTTCTATCAACATCTGGAGAGAAAGTTGCATTTTCTATAACTTTAACTACACCTTGACGTAATTGACCAATTCTGTTTATTTTATCAGCTTCAGTAGGCTTAAAGTGTCCGTTAAAAACACCTTCTTGCGGGTGCCATACACCACACTCTTCAGTCATTGGGATAACCTCATGTATTTCATCTACATTAAGATCTCCTCCTGTACCGTAATAGTTTTTTAATAACGGAGAAACAGCTTTATACCATCTTTTTAAAACACCCTCTTTACGAGGATCTGCAGGATCGAAGTTAATTCCTGATTTAGCTCCTCCAATTGCAGGACCAGAAACACTAAATTTCACCTCCATTGTTTTTGCCAAAGAAAGTACTTCATTCATATCAAGGCCTTTTCTCATTCTAGTACCACCACCAGCAGCACCACCTCTTAATGAGTTTATTACTGTCCAACCTTCTGCTTCTGTTTCAGAGTCTTTCCAGTTAAATACTATTTCAGGTTCTTTATTTTCGAATTTGTTTAATAAGTCTTTCATTAGTGTGTTTTTTAAATCGACACAAATATATAAAACATATAAACGAGAATTCTGTATTTTTTTAGAGATTATACAGGAAATGAAACTTTAATTGTAGATCCCTTACCTAGCTCAGAATCAATTTCGATAGTTCCGTTTAATACAGTCGTACGTTTCCTTAGGTTTTTGAGCCCTATTCCTCCTTTTGCTGTTTCAGGATCAAACCCAACACCGTCATCTGTAACGATTATAGTTATAATCTCTTCTTCTCTACTAATATCAACTCTTGCAAGGCTTGCTTTTGAGTATTTATTTACATTTTGAAGTGTCTCCTGAATGATTCTATATACATTAACTTTTAGTATGCTTGATAATGCATCCCAATCAATATTACTAGCTATTTCTGATTCAAATAAAGTATCAAACGAATTCTTCTGATTTGTTATCATATACTCTAATATATTTTCAAAGCTATTTTGTTGCTGTAACATTGCATTTCTACTCAGGTCATGCGATACTGAACGTATTTCTGTCTCTACACTTTGAAGTTCTTTTATAAACTCTTTCCTTTTTAATATTGAGTCTTCGTCTGATTTTTTATTGATGAACTCTAAATTAAGTCGAACGGCATAAATATTATTAAGTATACCATCATGCAACTCCATGGCAATTCTATTTTTTTCATCTTGACGAGCAAGATCTATTTTACCCTGTTGCTCATTCATCAATTCATATACTTCCTCATTTGCTTTTTGCTGCTCCTGAATCAGTAATAATTCTTTATTTCGAGAATTAAGGTAATATATTATAAAAATAGCCGCAATGAAAAGCAATACAACAGCCGAAACTCCTATTATAAAACTATTCTCTTTAACTAAAGCCTCCTTTTCGTCTTGAAGCTTACTTGTCTCATACTCTATACGAGCATATTTTTCTCGATTAGCCCTAGCATTTTCTTGTAAACTATCACTTACTGTTATATATCTGTTAGAATAATATGTGCTCTTTTCTTTATCTAATTCCGCTAATAGCTTAAGACTATTCAATATATCAAAATGACTTTTGATTACTTTTGCATTTTTATAAGCTGAATTAAGAAAGTCTAATGCTCTAACCGTATCTTTTTTTGATGCAAAATATTCTCCTAAATGTATATTACTTGCTACAATACCTGATGTATTATTAAGACTATCTCTTATAACTAATGATTCAAAAAACAACTCTGGCAAATTAGAATCATCTTTTGCTTTAAACTTAGCATATGCCAAATTATTTAAAAGTTTAGCATATAAAGATGGAGCTCTATTTTTTAAATTATCAAATTTAATCGCATCAGCATATAGCCTTATTGCCTGCTCATAATTTTGCTCTTCTACATAAACCCCACCCATGTTATTATAACATGAGGCCTTATACAGTTCTATATCTGCATCTGAGTATCCTATTTTTTTAAAATTATCAAGATATTTTAACGCTTCATTATAATAATTTAATGCTTCTCTTGTATTATTTTGACCTTCTAATGCTGTAGCAATAAGGTTAAGACAATTGTAAACATGAGTAGTTCTTTCATCACCTGAAAGTAACTCTAATGCTTTAACAGCTTGAACTTCACACAAAACATATTCACCAATATTATAATAAATATAGGCCTTATAAAGAATTGTTTCTCCAAGACTTCCTTTCTCGTCTAATGTTTCATATAAATTCTCTGCTTGATCATAATAAGAAAAGGCAGTATCATTATTAGCCTTTGCATAATAAACATCACCTATTCTATAAGTTGTCTCTGCCATGTCTAGCGTATCATTTGCATCTGTTGCTAGCTCTAGTAAGTCTTTACCTACTGAAAGTGACTTGTCGTAAAGGTCTATATTATAATAGGCAGCTATTGTACGTCTATATAAATATCGAGATATAGAATCGTTTTGCCCTCCTGATTTTAATTCTGAATAAGCTGAATCAATATATTTTTCTCGTTGCCCAATATCAATTGATACATCAACTGATTCATCCAGGTATTTTTCAGCCTTAGTTTTAGATAAAGACTGACTTTCTGGTGAATTACAAGAAGAGGCATACAGTAGTATACCTAAGAAAAAGAGTATTTTGTGAAGTGTTTTCAAATTTTTGAGGGCAATAGTAAAATAACTATTGCCCTCAAAAATACTATATTTTATGATAACTTTACAATTATGGCTTCATTGGTGGTTTTGGTAGGTCTTTGTCACCATTATCATTATCGATAGGTGGAATAAGTTCTGCTTGCGTTTCCATGTCTGCATTCATATCGCTGTCATCTGTTGAACAAGAAACTGCTGTTAAACCAAAGAATGTCACTATACCTAATATAAGAAGATTTTTTTTCATGATAAGAAGATTTTAATAGATGTATATTGTTGTTTTTTGTTGTTAGAAACAACCTCTGCAGCGGTGATTTCTTTTACAAATATAGAATCAAAAACCTACTTGATATAGTAATTTTAGCTTCGTTTAGTAGACTACCGAAGTCTGCGAGTAACTCGACCGATTTGAAGGGTAAATGACATTTTTACAAATAATCAGGCGCTATCTTTCTTATTATTGCATCAACATTTTCCTTAAAAGTTTTAGAAAATGATATAGAAACATCACTATGATTAAGATAACACAATGATTTCCCTGAATTGATACGAGAGATATAATTACTGTTTACGATATAACTATTATGTATTCTAAAGAAGAATAAAGGCAAGTTAGCTTCATAATGCTTTAGTGTTTTGTAAGCCGTAAGCTTCCTTCCGTTTTGCAAATAAAAATCTGTCGTATTATTATCAGCTTTCAAATATACAATATCATGTAATGATATAAACTGATAATCACCATAAGATCGAATACAAATTGTATTATTTGCAACTACAGGATTTGTTTTTTGGAATTTCAGTAATGTTTTACGTAACTCAAACTTACTAAGAGGTTTTAGTAAATAATCAGACACTCCTGCTTTTATTGCATCAAAAGCAAATTTAGGAGTTGCAGTAAGCACTACAAAATATGGTAATATATCTAAGAATTGATATAACTCTGAAATTATAGATAAAGAAAGATCACTACTCCTTTTCTTAGGAGCTATCTCCATAAAAACAATTTGTGGCTCTAATTCTAACACTTTATTTATCGCATCATCTTTATCCTTTGCTACACCTACACAATAATATTCGGGGAAACCTTCGAATGAGGATAAGATTTCCTTTACGTTTTCTTCATCGTTATCTATTATGAGGTAAGAATACTGCACTTTAAGAAAAAAATGTCAAATTTTCTGGAAAATTAATTATAAAGTGTTTTACGATTTTACGGTAAAACCGTAAAAATTGTTAATTTTGTGTATACATCTATATATATGTTACAAGATTTAAATATTTTAATTGTTGATGACCATCCTATGACGGTTAATGGATATGTAAATGTACTATCCGAAGAGAAGTTTGAAAATCATAATTTAATTTTCACTAAAGCTCTTAATTGCGAGGAAGCTTATAACCTTATTTCAGATTCTGCTTCACAAGGTAACCCTTTTGATATTGCTTATCTTGATTTAAGCTTGCCACCTTATCCTGAAAAAAACATATTCTCAGGGTTTGATTTAGGTGTCCTTATAAAAAAATTAATCCCTGACTGTATCATTATCATTTTAACAATGCATAGTGAGGCTACATTAGTAGATAGACTTATTAAAGAAATAAATCCTAAAGGGATATTATGTAAAAGTGATATTGATATTGATGAGTTTTTAAATGCATTCAAAATTATTTTTGAAAACAACGATACTTATTTAAGTAACAAAATCGTAAAATCACTAAAGGATAAAGTTTTTGACAACTATAATCTTGATAATTATGATAAGCAAATTTTAATGCGCCTCTCTGAAGGAATACTTACCAAAAACATTCCTAACTATGTACCATTATCATTAAGTGCCATAGAAAAGAGAAAAGCACGAATGAAAAATATGTTACTACAAGGAAAAGGTGGCGATGACTATGAACTTATCGAAGCTATTAAAAAGATGGGAGTTCTTTAAGTTTTAAAAACAACTCCTGAGCTATGATCATTTTTAGCTCCAGTTACACTACACAAAACATTTGTTTCTCCTCTTAATTTTAGTACCCCTAACAATGCAAATATAAGAGCCTCTTTATATTCTATTGTTTTATTATCAGGAATAGTAACATTTATTGATGGCATGAACTCCTCAAGCTTTTCAATTAAAAAACTATTATATACCCCACCTCCTGTTATTAATAGATTACCTTCCTGTCTTTCTTTCAAGACTGCTTTTGCTATTTGCATAGCACTATGTACTACAAATGTGCATAATTTATCTTTTACACTAATAGTACTATTATCCATAATAGGTAGTACTACCTCTTTTACAAACTCAAAGCCTAACGATTTCGGATAATCTTCTTTATAATAATCAAGATTATTAAGTAACCCTAACAGTTTTGAGTCTACTGTACCCGAAGCCGCTATTTTACCTCCATCATCATAAGCATGACCTAGAATATTTGCATAATGATTTAATACTGTATTTACAGGGCAAATATCATAGGCTATGCGTTTCTTTCCTACTTCAAAAGAAATATTAGAGAAGCCACCAAGATTAAGACAAAAATCATATTCTGAAAATAACAATCGATCACCAATAGGCACTAAGGGTGCTCCCTGTCCTCCAAAAACAACATCTTGCACTCTAAAATCACAAACAACAAGGCTATTGACATGAGAAGCTAACTCTTGTAAATTACCTATTTGTAAAGTAAATCCGTTTTGAGGTTGATGTAATATTGTGTGTCCATGAGAACAAATAACATCAATATCAACTATCTTATTACTAATTATAAAATCATTAATTATACCTGACAATAAGCTTGTATAATCTTTATTTAAACGAGCTAAAGCTTGGTCATCAAAATCTATTGCTGCTTGTAAACGATTTATCCAAGCTTCATCATAAGGAATTGTTTGAACTTCATGTAGTTTAAAACTCCAATTACCCTCTTTATACATCAGTGAAACATATGCAAGATCTACTCCATCTAACGATGTTCCTGACATGATCCCTATAACGTTATAGTTTTCCTTACTCATGGGCTAAAAATACTTAATCTAGTTGAAAAATTGGCAATTAATAGTTACATTTGGGCACAATAAAACGAAAAATAAAGCGAAATACTTATGGATTTTAAACTTACTGAAGAACACCTGATGATACAACAGGCTGCAAGAGATTTTGCTCAGACAGAATTGCTTCCTGGTGTTATTGAAAGAGATGAAACACAAACTTTCCCTGCAGAGCAAATGAAGAAAATGGGAGAACTTGGATTTCTAGGAATGATGGTAGACCCTAAATATGGAGGTAGTGGTCTTGACACTATATCATATGTTCTTGCTATGGAAGAAATCTCTAAAGTTGACGCTTCAGCTTCAGTTGTAATGTCTGTAAACAATTCACTTGTTTGTTGGGGACTGCAAACTTTTGGTACAGAAGAACAAAAACAAAAATATCTTACTCGTCTTGCAACAGGTGAAATCATAGGTGCTTTCTGTTTATCTGAACCAGAAGCAGGTAGTGATGCTACATCGCAAAAAACAACAGCTATAGATAAAGGTGATCATTATTTAGTTAATGGTACTAAAAACTGGATTACAAATGGTAGTACTGCCGATGTTTATTTAGTAATAGCACAAACTGATATCGAAAAAAGACATAAAGGTATTAATGCTCTTATTATAGAGAAGGGTATGCCTGGTTTTGAAATTGGAGCAAAAGAGCAAAAACTTGGTATCAGAGGATCTGATACTCACTCTTTAATGTTTACAGATGTTAAAGTACCTAAAGAAAATCGTATTGGTGAAGATGGATTTGGTTTTAAATTTGCAATGAAAACACTTTCTGGTGGTAGAATAGGTATTGCTTCTCAAGCATTAGGTATTGCTGCCGGAGCTTATGAGCTTGCTCTTAAATATTCTAAAGAGCGTAAAGCTTTTGGTACTGAAATTTGCAATCACCAAGCAATCGCTTTTAAATTAGCTGATATGGCTGTGAGCATTGAAGCTTCTCGTCACCTTTGCTTAAAAGCTGCATGGGATAAAGATAATGGTGAGAATTATGACATCAGTGGAGCTATGGCTAAGCTATATGCATCTCAAACAGCTATGGACACTACAGTAGAAGCTGTACAGATACATGGTGGTAATGGATATGTAAAAGAATATCATGTTGAACGATTAATGCGTGATGCAAAAATAACTCAGATATATGAAGGTACATCTGAAATACAAAAAATTGTAATATCAAGATCGATTATCTCTCAATAAAAATTAAAAGCCGGTTTATCCGGCTTTTTTTATACCCTTTTTATATTAAAACTTAGCACTCTTATACTATTCTACTACCTATTTATACTTTAAAAAATAAGTTTACTTAGTAACTTTTAACGCTAATCTACTGATTAAAAAGAATAAAAAACTGTAACTATCGTTAGTTACCAAAATCAATATCTAGACCCTTTTTATGGAAATTTAAATAATGATTATTAAAGGGTAACTATTATAGCTATTATTTAGTTGTTTTTAATCGAATAAAATAGCGCTATATCGAATATTTTGAGTCCTAGCCCATTAATCATTAATACTTTCCTACTTTTATACTGCTACTGTTGCTAAGTAATCAAAATAATCAAGCAATAGTTGATAAAAATTTTCTACGCTCTAAGCTATTTATTCAAAATTAAGATTAATTATTCAGGATCATCTTTAATAATTAGTTGTTTTTTAAATGACATCATCTAAAACTAAATAAAATTATGAACGTAATTGGTCAAAAAATCAAGAGATTAAGAGAGGAAAAAGGTATAACCCAAGAGGCAATGGCTGCACAGCTAGATGTAACTCAAAGTAACTATGGTAGACTTGAAAAAGATGACCGCAGACTTAATGTGGTTAAGCTATTAAAGATTGTAAGAATCTTAAATACAAATATATCATCCATATTTAATGAAACTGACAATAATACAGGAGATACAGATAATCTTAACAATACAAATAAGGAGGTATATGATATACTTGTAGAAAGCCTTAGATCAGAAATACACCATCTTAAAGAAGAAATAAGCTTTCTTAGAGTAATAGTAAAAAGTTAAGTTCTTTACTATATCACAATATCAAGGAATCTATATTTTAGAATAATTGAATTTATAAAAAGAGACAAGGCTATCAAAATTGATAGCCTTGTCTCTTTTTATAAATAATTTTCTTTTTTACAAAATTAACGTATCATAGAAAAATGCCCTTTATGCACAGTACCGTCCTGACGTGTAACTGAAAACCAATAATCTGTAGAAGGCAAAACATTACCATCATAAGTACCATCCCATCCTTGACTTTGAGAATCAAATCCTGTTATAATTTTTCCATATCTATCAAATATAATCACAAATAGATCTGGTTCAAACGAAGAAAAAGGAATCCTCCATGTCTCATTAACTCCATCTCCATTAGGAGTAAAAAACTTAGGGTAGTTCAATAATACTACCTCTTGTTCTACAACCCCACATCCGTTAGTGTCACGAATATACACTGTATATAAACCTGCTTTAAGATCTGTAAAAGTATTTTCTGATTGATATGATACTCCATTAATTGAATACTCATAATTACCAATACCTGTTACTAATACAGTAATTGTATTATTATTATAAGTCCAATCTTCAGTATCAATACCAATAATTGTTGCCGGAGCAGATAGTTCTACTGTAACCTCTCCATTTACCTGACATGAATCATCAGTAACTGTAACCGAATAAACTCCAGGTTCAGTTACAATAATAGACGAAGTTGTTTCTTCTGTAGACCATAGGTAAGAATCATATACATTACCTGCAAATAATGTTATAAAACTATCTTCGCATATATATCGAAACTCTTCTAATTGTAAAACAGGATTGGAATTAAGCTGAAGCTCAAAAGAAACTACATCGTGACAAATAGTAATAAAATTATGTATTAAACGAGCATAAATAATTGTTGTAGCTTGATTAGCTGTATACAACTCTGGCAATGGATTTTCCCCCGTATCGGCATCATCTGGCGTAAGATGATAAGTAAGCGTATAAAAATCTTCACTCTGATCACCTAAAATAATATCATTCAATTCTGATAAATTAAATTCATGTGAAAGTTCATTTTCACTATCAGAATCAATGCAGTAAAAAAGGTTATCTGGCTGAATAGCTTCAACTAAATCAGGAAGTACATCTATATTTTGAGTTACTCTATTAATATTACCACAACCATCTTCTACTACAAAACGATAAGATCCTGATGCCAAATCTTCAAAAACATTACTATTCCCGTTATCTAAATTAAACGGTTCACCGTCCATCATATCTATACTATAAGTAAGTGTTGGTATACCATCAGCATCTATAAAAACATTATTTGGACTCCCTGAACAAGCTAATCTATATACACTATTAATTCTTGGGTCACTTAAGTAATTAAATGTCCCTAGCTCTTCTAAACAATTTTTAGTTTCATTACCATTACCATAACTATCAAAAGACTTTATAATTCTAAAATCTCCTGAAAAAGTTAAATTTAATATTGTTGTGTTATTTTCTAATTGCAAAGAATTATCTTCAGTAGGTACACTTCCCTCAGTATAAACTGTATTTGTATCAGGATGTCCCCATTCATTAGTATCTGTATTTAATAACCTTTGAAGCCAATATGTAGGAGTTCCAGAAGACACAGCAGTATCTGACATTATTATATCAAAAGAACCACAATTAGGCACAAAAGTAAATGGAGTTTCAGAAGGCTCATAACCAACTACATTTATAGTTAATTCTTGTTCAATACCACAAACATCCACCCCTTGAAATGTATAATCTCCCTCTGGCAAATTATCCATAAAAAAACTACCCGAAACAATACTACCCGATAAATCAGATGGCACTGTACCACTATAAGTATTAGGCGCGCCTACAAGAGTAACAGATGTTAAAGCCCCATTTCCACTTAATATCTCTATAGCTCCAATACCTATAGTACAATCTGCTAATGTATTAATTACAAAATCTTGCTCAACAAATGGTGGTACTTCTACAGGTAGCTCATATACATCACCACATATATCGGTTATACGTATAACATAATTTCCCAATGGAAGATCTGGTATCAATAACCTTCCGCTACTATTAATTGAAGATGACACATCTTGTGGCAAAGGTTCTGTAAGAGTATCAATATAAGCTGAAGGAGCATCTATAATTTGAGCTGTAACAATATCTCTATCACCTACAGAAGCAACAATTCTACCCAAATTAGAAAAACACCCATTATTTCTTCCTGCAACTACAGGATCTGGTATAATATATATAACTTCAAAATCAACAGAAGCCTCTCTACCACAAGCATCAACTAAATCTACTGAATAATTTCCTTCAGGAATAGGAGAACCTTCTCCTCCATATTGAATGCTACTTATTGAAAAAGGTCCTGGATGTGAAGTATTAAACTCTTCAGGATTAAATCCTTCAGGAGTAGTACTAAAATTTAATGTAAATGGGGGACTATACTGCGAAATGTTTAATGCTAAAAAAAATGTACCACATTCAAGTTCTTCTAATGTTTGAGAGATTTGTGGAACAGGGTTTATAACCATTCCTGAATTTCCGTATTCAATATCACATCCATTAGTAATTTGTATATCATAAGTATACTCAACATCATCATATAATGCAAACTCATGAATAAGTTCAAAGCTATTAGGTGCACCTTCATTATAAGTAACCGTTTCAATAATATCAGGAGCTCCTTCTGGAGGATGAATGGTATAAGTAATAGTTAAAGGGTAACTAATTGCAACGCCTTCTGGATAAACAATAGTATTAGTAATGGTCACCGAATCACAATCTCCAGTAAAAACCTCTTCATACTCTGGTACTGTAACAACTGGATCTGCTGTTTGTAATACTAAAGTATAAGTAGTCACAACACCTTGACCACATATATCAAAAACACGTATATTATAAGTCCCCTCAGCCAAACCTTCAAAAACATTAGATGTTTGAAGAGGTCTCGTCTCAGGACCCGATATAATTTCATATTGAGCAGCCTCTCCATTTGTAGTCGTTATTGCTATTTCACCTCCAATAGAACAGTTTTGGTTAACTGAACTTATAACATAAGATAGTGGTTCTATGACATCTTCAACTACAACAGAAACTTCTTGAGAATTAGATTCTCCTTCAAAAGATTGTACAGCAATGATAGTATAAGTTCCAGAATCAAGATTATCTACCGAAGTATCACTTGTAACAGCAACAGGGTCTACAAGATTTGGTTGTAGAAAAACAGTGTAAATAAAACTAGCCCCAGCTGTATCATTAGTCACATTAAATGTGAGACTACCATTGTCATCACAACTTTCATTTGTAGCAATCACATCCAAATCAAAATCTTGTAACTGCGCAAACGAAAAAAATGGAATGTAAAACACAAAAACTAGTATTGATAAATTAACATTTACCATACTACCAAATTGGCTCTTAATACAATTTAAAAACAAAATTTATGACTTTTAAAAGTTAAGCACTAAATCAAAAACAAAAAAATCGTTCAAATAGTATTTAGCAAAACAAATTTAAGAATAAATTAAGTGAAATTCTGTTGATAATTTAGTTAATAGTAAAGGTATTATTAACAATTGTTTTATTTCAGGGTTTTCTATACAAAAAACCCCCTCTATCAATCGATAGAGGGGGTTTATAAAAAAAGGCGATGACATACTCTCCCACAAATTGCAGTACCATCTGCGCAAGCGGGCTTAACTTCTCTGTTCGGGATGGAAAGAGGTGAGCCCCG
>MPCW01000006.1 GCA_001874325.1 Flavobacterium sp. MedPE-SWcel
TTCTATTGATGTTACTGTAGATGGTGTTACTGCTGATGGTTACATTGCTGTACTTGGTGATGCTGGTGTTGCTCCTGTAGCTGGTACTACTTATGTAGTGGGTGATACTCTTGGTGCTGATACTATTATATATGTTGGTACTGATGCTACTTTCTCTATCGCTGATCTTGATGGAGCTACTGCATACCCTATCTTTGTATATGCTTATAATGATACTAACTGTTTTAATGGTCCTGCTTACTCTGAAGGTACTGATGATGAATTTACAACTGATGTTGCTCCATGTGTAGGTGCTACTGAAACATTCTCTAACTTAGGTTCTAGTTCTAGTAGTTATACTACTCGTACTTGGACTGGTGATAACGGTATAAACTGGACAGCTACTGATGCTAGAACTGATAGAGATCTTAACGGTGATGCTATCTGTGTAAGAAGTGGTTCTTTATCTAATGATGCTGTTATTAGTGGTGGAATTGGTACACTTTCTTTCAACTATGCTAGAGTATTCTCTAGAAACTCTATACTTAAAGTATATGTTAATGGTGTACAATATGGTGGTGATATCGATGTTACTGATACTGCTCCTACTTTATTCTCTGAAGTAATAAATGTTACTGGAGATATTACTGTTGAACTAGTAAATAGTGGTAAGAGAACTGTAATAGATGACCTTACTTGGGATTGCTACGCAGGATCTTCTGCTAGAATGGCTATGACTACTGTTGAGGAAAATAATGTTACTTCAACTTTATCTTCTAAAGAAGTTGTACTTTACCCTAACCCTAACAATGGTCAGTTCCAAGTTGAATTAACTTCTACAGATGCTACTGCACAAGTTGAGGTTTTCGATACATTAGGAAAAAGAGTATTCTCTAAGAACATCTCTGGTACAGAAACAATAAACCTTGAAAATGCTAATAAAGGTATTTACATGGCCGTTATTACTTCTGGTAACAACGTGACTACTAAAAAAGTAGTTATAAAATAAGTACTCGTTATTTTATAAATAACTCCTTATAAAAGTTCCGGTGAGCATTGCTCACCGGAACTTGTTTTTTGTTATAAAACCATATAACAAAGCACTTTAACAAACTTGATGTTTTCTTAATATGTTTTTTATAACAAAACCACCATTAATTGTTTTAATTTTGCGTCCGCTATATTTATTACGTTTCGATATTCCCCCCTATTATTTAAAATATTGAGATAATAAAAAAGAGACAAAATTTATACAGCATTTTAGTTAATAGTAATAAAATAAATTACCTATGAAAAAGATTTTGACTTGTTTAACATCCACTGGTATATTGACAGTACTTTGTACCCTACTGTACTTCAATACATCTGCACAAGTTTATCTACACGATTTCGGAACGACAACCGTTACAGGACATCCTTATACAGCAGCACCTACTGTAATAGATACTGATATTATTAATAGTACTTGGTCTAATAACATTGGGCTTTGGACAAGTACTACAGGGCAAACTGGTCAAGGACTAGTTCATGCTAATGCAATAACTGGAGCTACTATGACGCTCACATTTGATGTTGCAACAGGAAAACAATTAGATATAACATCTTTTAATTTTTGGAGAAACCGTTCTGCAACTGGACCACAAAACTGGGAAATGACTATTAACGGCATTATTGTGGGTAATGGAGCAGTACCTATGCCTGGACTAGAAATAGGAGAAACAAACGTACTTAACCCTATCACTGAGTTAACAGGTACAGTAACTATTGTTCTTACATTAAATAATTCTCTAGGAGCAGGTGGAACATTTACGTTAGATGATTTTGAAATTAATGGAACTATTAGCGAACCATGTACTCCACCAGTAATAACTTCAATAGCACCTGCATCTGGACCAGCAGAAACTATAGTTACTATTAATGGTAATGGGTTTGAGGCAGGCGCAGGAACTACTGCAGTACAATTTAATGGTGTAAATGCAACTGATTTTGAAATCGTATCTGATACTGAAATAAAAGCAACAGTACCGGCTACTGCAACAACTGGAGCTATTACTGTTACAACAGATGATTGTGAAGCTGACACAACAAGTTTTACTTTATTATCTTCTGACTGTCCTGATGCTGGAGGTGATGATGTTTATATATCAGAGTTATATGATCATACACCTGGAAGTTATGGAGCTATAGAACTATATAACCCTACAGCTAATACAATTACTTTTAATGATCAATATATTTTAGAACGATATGGAGATGTAGGCGGAGCAACAGCTAGTTATACTTTAACTCTACCTGGAAGTATAGCACCGTTTTCTACGTATATAGTAAGAAGTTATGGTACAGGCGTTATGGGATGTAGTGTAGCTTTTGATGCCGAAGTTGGACAAGGCATTAATGCTAATGATGAATTTAAGATTAAAAAAAATAACATTATTATTGATATTGCAAGGGCACCTAACAATACTGGTTATACTGTAATAAGAAATGCTGATGCAATAGCTCCAAGCACCACTTACAATAATAGTGACTGGAGTTTTACAAGTAATGATTGTAGTGATTTAGGGACACATAATGGTTTAGTATCATCTACTATAACTACACAACCTACAGATTATGTGATTACATGTGATACAGCCGGTAGTGCAAGCTTTAATCTAGAGATAAGTAACCCTACAGGTTTTACATTCCAATGGAAAACTCTAGATGCATCAGGAAACTGGGTAGACATTGTAGATAATACTCAATTTTCGGGTTCTACAACAAGCACTTTAACCGTTAACCCAGAAGGAATTGATTTCGATTTAGCTCAATTTTATTGTGAAATAGAATCAGTAACATGTACGCTTATAAGTGATGCAGTTCAGTTAATAATTACTCCATTACCAGTAGCTACAACAAC
Source organism: Flavobacterium sp. MedPE-SWcel (assembly GCA_001874325.1). Taxonomy (GTDB): domain Bacteria; phylum Bacteroidota; class Bacteroidia; order Flavobacteriales; family Flavobacteriaceae; genus Flavobacterium. The sequence continues at coordinate 2,879 of MPCW01000006.1, forward strand.
AATTACACAACCTACATGTGACAACCCTAATGGTATTATCGAAGTTACCTCTCCATTAGGTGCAGTATTACAATACAGTATCAACGGTGTAGATTTTCAATTCGATACTACTTTTACTGTAACTGAAGGAACTTATAATGTAACTGTTCAAAATGCTGATGGATGTACATCTGTTACTCCTGATATTACTATAGAAGCTGTTATTGATGCCCCAGCAGTAGCAACAACAACTTTAACACAACCTACTTGTACTAGCCCTGATGGTACTATTGTAATAACAGCACCTACAGGAGCTGGACTAGAATACAGCATAAACGGTGTAGATTTTCAATCAGAAACTACTTTTACTATAACAGAAGGGACTTATAACATTACTGTTAGAAATGCTGATGGATGTACATCTATTACTGATGACATCATAATTAACGAAGTACCTGATGCTCCAGCAGTGGCAACAACAGCCATTACACAACCTACTTGTACTAACCCTGACGGTACTATTGGAATAACAGCACCTACAGGAGCTGGATTAGAGTACAGTATAAACGGTGTAGATTTTCAATCAGAAACTACTTTTACTGTAGCAGCCGGAACTTATAATGTTACTGTTATAAATACCGATGGATGTACATCTATTACTGATGATATTGTTATAAACACTGTTGCTGAAGCACCAGCAATAGCAACAACAACTATTACACAACCTACTTGTACTACACCCAATGGTACTATAGTAATAACAGCACCTACAGGAGCTGGATTAGAATACAGTATAAATGGTGTAGATTTTCAATCAGAAACTACATTTACAGTAACTGAAGGAACTTATAACGTAACTGTTAGAAATGCTGATGGATGTACATCTATAACTACTGATATAGCAATTAATGCTACACCTAATACACCTGTAACGGCAACAACAACTGTAACACAACCAAGCTGTACTAATAGTAACGGTACTATTACAGTAACAGCACCAACAGGAGCTGGATTAGAATACAGTATAAATGGAATAGACTTTCAAGCAGCTACTACTTTTACAGTAACAGATGGAACTTATAATGTAACTGTTAGAAATGCTAGTGGATGTACTTCTTTAACTTCTGACATTATAATTAACGAAATACCTGACGCTCCAATAGCTACGGGTATACAAGATTGTATAAATACAACATTTGGAAGAAATTCAGTACTAGAAGCATTAGCGATAGATGGCTCTTTTGACAGCAATACTGCAACATACGAATGGACAAATACTAACACTAGTGAAGTAGTAGGGAATAATGATAGTATTTTTAACCTTACTCAGTACACAATAAATAATAATATAACTGAAGCTGATTACCCATTAAATTTTACTGTTACTATTACAACTATTGAAGGGTGTATAACTACTCATAATTTTGTTGTAGAAACTATATTCTGTACAATACCTAGAGGTATTTCTCCTAATAATGATGGTAAAAATGATAACTTTGACCTTGTAGGCTTAAATGTAAAAAGGGTTGTTATTTTTAATCGTTATGGTAAAGAAGTATATAGTAAAAACAATTACCAAAACGAATGGGAAGGACAAACTGACAATGGTGATGAATTACCTACTGGAACATATTACTATGTTGTTGAAACTAGTAACAATTCACAAACAGGTTGGGTATATATAAATCGATAAATAAAAAACACCTTTTATATATAAAGTAAAAGCCACTACTAGAGTGGCTTTTACTTTATATATACATTTACATAACATTTTGTTTACATTAAACACTGTATTACATAATGTTTTGATAAAGTATTATGTCCAAATATCTTATAACTTTGGCTCGCTAAATATTATCTTAAATAAATTAAAATGGTATTGAATAACAATACATTACTAAGAAAAAACATAGCCTTTATGTTTTTTTTTTCTTTAGTATTATCACTTAGTGCTAATGCACAAGTAGTATATCAACATGACTTTGGTAGTACTACTATTACAGTGAATCCATATACAGGTACCCCAACAACTATTAACGCTAATTTATCAAACTCCTCGTGGAGTAATAATATAGGAGCTTGGGTTAACTTAAGTGGTGCTGCAAGTAGTACTGGTCTTGGTGCAAATTCTCCACAAGCAAGTGTTAATCCAACTACACAGCTTACACTAACATTTGACATTGCTGCTGGAAAACAGCTCGAAATAGATTCTTTTAACTTTTGGAGACGTAGAACACCTTCTGCTGCACAAACATGGAGTATGACTATTAATGGTATTGCTGTAGGTAACGGGTCAGTACCTACTTCAGGTACAGAAATAGGAAATACAAATGTATTAAATCCTGTTACAGGATTAACAGGAACAGTTACCGTAGTAATTAGCTTTAATAATTCTACTACTGGTAGTGGTAGTTTATCTATAGACGATTTTACTTTAAATGGTACTGTAACTAATAGTTCTACCCCACCTTGTCCTCTTACTATTACCTCTTTTTCTCCTACAACAGGACCAGAAAACACACTAGTTACCATTAACGGTACTGGTTTTAATGATACTACTGGAGTCACTTTTGATGGTATCATAGCAACGTTTGCAGCAATTTCTGATACAGAGCTTATTGCACTAGTACCAGCAGGGGTTACTACTGGTACAATTGAGGTAACTGCGTCAGCAGGTTGTGATGATACAGCTACTAATAATTTTGACTTATTAACACCTGAATGTCAAAGTGATATATATATATCTGAATTGTATGATGCTTTTAGTAGTGTTCCTGGTGCTGTTGAGTTATATAACCCTACTTCAAATACAATTAACTTAAATGGATATACTTTATTAAGGTATGGAGATATTGGTGCAGCTACAGCAAGTTATACTATGAATCTTTCAGGGTCTATAGCTGCTGGAGATACATTTATAGTAGCAATAGATATTAATAATGTTTGTGCAGGTGTACCAACAGATTTTGACTTAACAAATGGTATTAATGCCAATGATGAATTCGAATTATTAAAAAATGGAATACTTATAGATAATGTAGAAGTTCCTTTAGGTGGTGGTAATTCAGGAAAAGGCTATACATTAATCAGAGAACCTGATGCAATAGCTCCTAAAGTTAATTTTGATGTTACTGATTGGATTGTAGATGGTAATGAATATTGTAGTAACCTAGATATGCATACCGCAAACGCTACCGGAGGCGCTCCAACTCCAGATATAACACACCCAACTACACAAAATATTTGCGAAAACGAATCGACAACATTTTCTGTTTCTCTAACTGGTACAGGCTATACATACCAGTGGAAAGTTCTTAATAATGCAGGTAACTGGGTAAATGTTATTGATGATGCTAATTATACAGGAGCTACAACTAATACATTAAATATAACTGCTATACCTTTCAGTTTTAATGAAAACCAGTACTATTGCGAAATTACCTCATCAACATGTGATTTAGTAAGTAATGCTGCTCAATTAAATGTAACTGAAGCTCCTCAGCCTGCTGTAGCAACAACAACTTCTTCAAGTTGTACCGCAGACACTGGAAGCATTACTATAACAGCTCCTACTGATTTTGGGCTTTCTTATAGTATCAATAATATTGATTATCAATTTGGAACAACATTTACTGATCTTGCTCCTGGTGATTATACCATTACAGTTAAAAACTTATCAGGATGTGTATCAACCCCTATTACAGTAACTGTAGAAAATGCAGGAGATCCAGATGTAGCAACTACAACAGTTACTCAACCTTCGTGTATTACACCTACAGGTACAATAACAGTAACAGCCCCTATTGGTGCCGAGTTTAGTTATAGCCTTAACGGTGTTGATTTTCAAGTAGATGTTGACTTCTCAGGATTAGCAGCTGGTACTTATAATATTACTACAATGAATGCTTTAGGGTGTACATCTATAACACCTGATATTATATTAACTGCTCCTGCAACACCACCTGTAGCAACTACAACCATTACACAACCTACATGTGATGTACCTACAGGCACTATAGAGGTTACAGCTCCTATTGGTGTAGGATACACATATAGTGTAAACGGAGTAGACTTTGTTTCATCTACTATATTTAATAGCCTTACTCCAAATACATATAACATTACTGTAATGGATGCTGGAGGATGTACTTCTATAACAGCAGATATAATCATAAACACAGTTCCTGATGCCCCAGTACTAGGTACAATAAATGTTACACAACCAGACTGTGATAGTAGTGGTCGTATATTTATATTATCGCCACTAGGGGGACAATATACTTATAGTATTAATGGTACTGATTATCAAACAAGCCCAATATTTGATTTTCTTGGAGCAGGTACTTATCAAGTAACTGTACAATCTAATACTTGTATATCTACACCACAAGAAGTAATTATAAATCAAGATGATGTTCCTAATTGTATAGAAAACCCTAACCTTGAGAATAGTTCCCCTCCTTCTTCTGATGCTAATTTAGCAGCAAAAGGAAGTTGGTACACATCGCATGGAACACCTGATGGTACTGGAAATACAATAACAATGGCATCGCATAATAATGACGGTGATGGTGCTTATACTTGCTTTAATTTTGAAGCAGGTAAAGAATATAGAGTATGTATCAACCTTGAAAATGAAAATACTCCTGGTACAATAGGCTATACAAATGCTAATGCATTGTTTTATATACAAGCTAGTAATGGTTTGTTTACACCAACACCTACTCCTACAGGTAATCAAGTAATTGCAGGATGGCATGCTACAGATCAAACTCCTACTGATTACACTTATACTTTTACTGCAAATGAGAATTATAATAAGTTATGGATCTTCCCTCATATGCTTCAAAATGCACCTGCATTAACTGATCAATATACAATACGTGTTCACTCAATTAAAGTCGAAGAAGTTATAGTAGCTCCTACAGCAAACTTAGTGGGTAATACTGCAACTATTACAGGTACTCCTACTACAGGCGGAACATGGTCTTGGGTTCCTGCTTCATTAGTAACATCTCAAAATGCAGATAACTCTATAGTAACGGTTAACTCAACTTGCTCACCAGAAATAATTACTGCTACTTTTACATCTGATTGTGAGGTTTGTTCTACTTATACTGTACAAATAACTACTCCATCATCAACATTATCTGCACCTACTGTTACTACTACACAGCCTGACTGTGCTGGTACAGTAGCACAAATTGAAATTACATCACCTACAGGTACTGGATATACTTATAGCATAGGTGACGGGTATCAAACATCTCCTATATTCAATAACCCAACAATAGGAAACCATAATGTTACCGTTCAAGATGGCTCAGGATGTATTTCTGATATCACTACAGTAACTATTAATACTCCTCTTAATGCTCCTGAAATAGCTACAACAACGATAACACAACCTACTTGTACTAACCCAAATGGAATAATTGAGGTTACTGCTCCAATAGGTACAGATTTAGAATATAGTATAAACGGGATAGATTTTCAGACAACTGCAACTTTCACAGTAGCTACAGGAACTTACAATATTACTGTAAAAAATGCTGATGATTGTACCTCTATCACAACTGATATTATAATCAATCCTACTACTACTCCAGCAGTAGCCACAACAACAATAACACAACCTACTTGTACTAACCTTAATGGAATAATTGAAGTTACTGCTCCTATAGCAGCAGGCTTAGAATATAGTATAAATGGAATAGATTTTCAAACTACTACTACGTTTAACACTGTAGCCACAGGAACTTATAACATTACTGTAAGAAATGCTGATAACTGTACTTCAACTACAGGAAATATAGTAATCGACCCTGCTCCTACTACACCAGCTATAGCAACCACAACTGTAACACAGCCCACTTGTACTAACCCTAATGGAAGTATTGAAATTATTGCTCCAATAGATACAGACTTAGAGTATAGTATAAATGGAATAGATTTTCAGACAACTACAACTTTCACTGTAACTACAGGAACTTATAATATTACAGTTAAAAATGCAGCAGGATGTACTTCAATATCAGGAGATATAATAATTGATCCTGCTCCTGACACCCCTGCAACAGCAACCACAACTGTAACACAACCTACTTGTACTGACCCGAATGGAATAATTGAAGTTACTGCTCCAATATCAATAGGTTTAGAATATAGTATAAATGGAATAGATTTTCAGACAACTACTACTTTTACAGTAGCTACAGGAACTTATAATATTACTGTAAAAAATGCGGCGGGATGTACCTCGATATCAGGAAACATAGTAATCGGTCCTGCTCCTACAACTCCAGCAATAGCTACTACAGCGGTAACACAACCTACCTGTACTACTTCTGGAATAATTGAAGTTACTGCCCCTATAGCAGCAGATTTAGAGTATAGTATTAATGGAATAGATTTTCAAACAAGCACTACTCTTACTGCAACTACAGGAATTTATAATATTACTGTAAGAAATGCATCAGGATGTACTTCTATTACAGGAAACATAATAATTGATCCTGCACCCGCTATACCAGCAACAGCAACTACAACAATAACACAACCTACTTGTACTAACTCTAATGGAATAATTGAAGTTACCGCTCCAATAGCAGTAGGCTTAGAATACAGTATTAATGGGATAGATTTTCAAACAGATACTACTTTTACTGTAACTACAGGTGTTTATAATATAATAGTTAGAAATACTGAAGGATGTACTTCTATTACAGGAAACATTACAATTAATACAGCTCCTACAATTCCTGCTGATGCCGATGCAATCGCTATACAACCAAGTTGTATTAACCCTCTAGGAAATATTACAGTAAACTCACCAATAGGAGCAGGATTAACTTATAGTATAAATGGTATAGATTACCAATCAAATACAGAGTTTTCAAATTTAGCTCCTGGTAATTATAATGTATTAGTAAAAAATGCTGCCGGTTGCGTTTCTACTACTCCACTAGCCATTATTATTAACTTTGCTCCTTCAATACCTACAGCTGCACTGTATACTAAAACCTACCCTACTTGTACTAACACAACGGGATCTATAACTATCACTTCACCTATAGGTACTAATCTAGAATATAGTATTAACAATGGTGCTGACTTTAGTGACGATTTGACATACAACAACCTTGCTCCTGGTTTATATCAAGTAATAGTAAGAAATGGTGCTGGTTGTATGTCTACTCCCGTAAACGTAATAATTAATCCTATACCAAATACACCTCCTGATGCTATTGTTAATATCGTTCAACCTTCATGTAATACTACTGTAGGATCAATTACAATAACTCACCCTGTTGGAACAGGATATACATACAGTATTAATGGTGTAGATTACCAATCTTCAACTACTTTTAACGGACTCAGTGCTGGAAATTATTTGGCTTATGTAAAAAATGCTGAAGGATGTAGTTCTAACACACCTACTCCATTTATTATTAATGAAGCTCCTACAACTCCAGAAGTAGCAACTATTATAGTTACAAACCCTGATTGTACAACAGCAACAGGTAGCCTAGAAATTACTGCGCCACTAGGGGCTGGATTAACATATAGTATAGATAACGAAAACTATCAAGCAGATACTGTTTTTAATGATGTTACTTCTGGTACATATACTATAACCGTAAAAAATGCTGATGGATGTATATCGTTGCCTACTAACAGAACCATCCAACCTCAACCTGACACCCCTAATGTACCTATAATTAATGTACAGCAAACTGATTGTATCTCTGATGTAGGAAAAATTGTTGTAAGTAGTCCAATTGGTTTTGGTTATACCTATAGTATAAATGGAGGGACAGATTATCAGGCTAACCCTACTTTCCCTAATATTGCACCTGGTGATTATGTAATAACTGTAAGAAATGCAGCAGGATGTACTGAAGTATCTGAAACAATAACAATTGATACACCTCCAGACCCTGCTCCAGACCCTGGAGTAATTACAGGTAATAATACTATTTGTGAAGAACAAATAACACAATTAGAAAATATTGTTGAAGGTGGAATATGGTCTAGTAGTAATAATAGTATTGCAACTGTTGATGATACTGGTCTTGTAACTGGTATAACTTCGGGATTAGTTACAATAAGTTATACAGTAGGTACTATATGCACCGATTCAGCTACAATGATAGTAGAGGTTAACGCTTTACCTACTCCCATACTGAATGATCAATACTATTTATGTCAAGATCTCGAAACTCAAGAGTTCAATAATGTAATATTAGATAGTGAACTTTCTCATAATCAATATAGTTTTATCTGGAAACGAGGAGATACCGTATTACCTTTTGTATCAGGTTTTATTATTGCTGATGAGCCTGGAACATATAGTGTAGAAGCAACTAACTTATCTACAGGATGTGTTGGTACCACTACTACTACAGTTGCTGTATCTTCTATAGCGATAGCAACTGCTGAAGCTACAGTAGACTTTAGTTACAATCAAATTATCACTGTTAATGTTACAGGTGGTTCTGGTAATTATGAATTTAGTTTAGATGGAGGAGCATATCAAGATGATAATGTTTTTACTAATATTAGAGAAGGATTACACACTGTTACTATTAATGATAAAAATGGTTGTGCTTCTTTAGTATTAGAAGTATATGCTTTAAACTATCCTCGCTTTTTTAGTCCTAATGGAGATGGGCAACATGACAGTTGGAATATTAAAGGATTATCGAGTCAAAAAGATGCTATCATTTATATATTTGATCGTTATGGGAAAGTAATAACTGCAATAAGACCTAATGGATTTGGTTGGGATGGAACTTATAATGGAGAAAAAGTTCCTGCCACTGATTATTGGTTCAAAATATTATACCAATCATCTAACGGAACTCCAAAAGAATTTAAAGCCCACTTCTCACTATTACGATAATGAAACAGATAAATAAAATAACATTACTTACACTATTATTACCTTTTTATTGTATATCTCAAATACCAGAGTATTATAGTACTATAAATTTCGATTTAACAGGAGATGATTTAAAAGAAGAACTTACTACCCTTATTACAACTACTCATACCAATGAATTGGTTTATACTCCTGATGTTTGGAACACACTAAAACAAGGAGATCTTGATCCTGAAAACAATGAGAATGTATTATTAATTTATGGATATGAAGATAATGACAGTGATCCCGATAATGATAGAACAAGGGATAAAGATCTTAGTTGCCATACTACTAGCTGTGCAGGAAAATGGGTAAGAGAACATGTATATCCTCGATCTCTAGGTAACCCTAATTTAGGTTATGAGCAAGCTGGTTCAGATGCACACAGTTTACGTGCAGTTGATTATAATATGAATGGTTCTAGAAGTAATAGGCGTTTTGCAAATGGATCTGGTAATGCTACTACTTTAAGCGGATGGCTTTTTTATCCTGGTGATGAATGGAAAGGCGATATAGCCCGTATGATGATGTATATGTATGTTCGTTATCAATCACAATGTTTAGCAACAACCGTTGGTTCTGGTAATACAACTTACAGTAATGATATGCCTGATATTTTTTTAGAATGGAATGCCGAAGACCCTGTAAGCACCTATGAAGTAAATAGAAACAATGTAATAAACAACATGCAAGGCAATAGAAACCCTTTTATTGACAACCCATACCTTGCTACTATTATATGGAATGGTCCTTCTGCTGATAATACTTGGCTACTTAATAATGATAACTTTACTAAAAATGATATTGCTGTTTACCCTACAATAACAACTGGTATTGTTTATATAGACAATATTAATAATCAAAATTACACCCATACTATATATAACATGATGGGACAAAAAGTAAATAGCACAGTAACTGATAATCAAATTGAAATAACCGATCGTACAAGAGGTATTTACATATTAAATATTACAATCGGTAATACTACAAAGTCTTTTAGAATTATGTTAAAATAATCATACTTTTAAAAGAATTTACATAAATCACTTTGTCTAAAATTAACATATAATCCTAAATATTAAGCAGTTAACATTATAATAACTGTCATTTCACATAAATAATACTCTTAGTTAATATAGGAATTCAAACTTTGCGAGCGGTTGAAAACCAACCTCCCCTAGAAATATTCCTAATACTAATTAACACATTTATGATGAAAATCTTACGACAAAAATTGCTTTCTAAAATTTTTATAGCGGCTATGCTGCTAGCCTCTTGTACCATTTGGTCACAAGGGAGTGAAACTTTTGATAATATCCCTACTAATAGTGGTAGTAACTATAACGATCGTACCTGGACAGGTGATGGAGGTATCGATTGGATAGCTACAGCAGCTAGAACTTCTATTAGTGATACTTATGCTATAAATGGACAAGGCGTTGGTATACGACAAGGATATTTAGAAAACACCTCTTTAATTACTGGTGGTATAGGTACATTGACATTTAAATACAGAAGACTTTACAGTGGTGTAGATAGCGGAGGAATAAAAGTTTATGTAAATAATGTACAAGTTGGTGAAACCCTATATCTTTCAACTAGTAACATTGATATTTTTACTTTCTCTGAAGCGGTAAATGTTAGTGAAGACGTTACTATTAGAATCGATTATAGTACTGGTACACGAAGAGTTGTACTTGATGATCTTGAATGGACTGCTTATGTACCTAGTGGCCCTAGTATAAGTACTACTACTGCTAGTTATGGCCCATTTTGTAACACAATTACTAACGATATACTTGTAGAATATACCCCTGATACTACTAATGGATCAATTGATGGTACATACACTGTTCAACGTTCAAATGAAAATGGTGTTTTCCCTGATGATTCTTCATCAAATTTATTAGTTACAGCTCTAGATGATACAAATGAAATTCTAGCTACTCTTCCTTCAGGATTAACAGCTGGTAATTATAGAGTAAGAGTTGTAAATGACTCTCCTGAAATTCAAAGTGATGATGATAACGGTTCTGATATTGTTATAAGTGCCGTTGCTACTCCAGTTGTTACTACTGGTGATAATATTACTGATACAACAGAGGCTATTATAGCTGGTACAATAAGTAACGAAGGTTGTGCTACTATAACATCATATGGTATTATATATAGTACAACATCTGGTTTTGCTAATGTAGATGGAACTTCTGAATCAGGAAGTGATCTATCTAGTGGAGAATTTACAGTTTCATTAAGTTCACTAATACCTAATACAACTTATTATTATAAAGCTTGGGCAGATAATGGTACTGTAGGTTACAGTTCAGAAAGTTCATTTACTACTGAAATATATCCACTTAACGCTCCAGTTGCAACAGCAGCAACTACTGTTGTATCAGATAGCTTTACAGCTAACTGGAATGCTTCAATAGATGCTACAGGTTACAGGCTTGACGTTAGTACTACTGATTTTAGTGGAACTCCAACTTATGTTTCAGGGTATGAAAACTTAGATGTTAGTAATGTAACATCATATAATGTTACTGGACTTTCTCAAGGAGTTACTTATTACTATAGAGTTAGAGCAGAAAATACTGCATTAAATGCTTTATCTTCTAACTCTAATACTATTGAGGTAACTACACCCGTAACGGAACCATTTCTTGAAGTTACAGATCTAAATGATTTTGGATCTATATGTATCAATACATCTTCTACTGTAGAAAATTCTTTTATTATTAGTGGTGAAAACTTAACTACTGATGATGTAGTTATTGGATCAATTACTGGTTACACTTTCTCTAGCACTAGCGATGGTACTTACACTAACACATTAAATATTACTCCTGAAGGAGATGGTACAATATTATCCGAAGTATATGTAATATTTACTCCTACTAATGAAATCTCTTACGATGGAAACATTAGCATTACCGGTGGAGGTACTGCAGGAATAAATGTAGCTGTTACAGGTACAGGAATAAATACTGCCCCTACAGTAGTTACCGGAGTTGCTTCAGATATAACTGTTGTAGAAGGAACAGTTGCAGGGCAAATTACTGAAGGTTGTGCTACAATAACTAACTACGGAATTGAATATAGTACAACTAACGGATTTACTAGTGGTACAGGTACACAATTAGAGGGGAGCAACCTTTCTGGAAGTGATTATACTGTTACTATTTCAAATCTTAACCCATGTACTACATACTATTACAAATCTTATGCAATAAGCGGAGGTGTAACAACATTTGATAGTACACAACAATCATTTACAACAGATAGTATAGCAACTACTACCGCTAGTATAACAAGTGACGATATCACAGAAACTAGTTTCACAGCTAACTGGACTGCTGTAGAAGGTGCAAATGGTTATTATTTAGATGTAAGTGATTCTTCAAGTTTTGGTACTGGTAGCTATGCTTCTAATCTTTTCATATCAGAATATGGAGAAGGTAGTAGTGGTAGTAAAAAATATATTGAAATTTATAATGGAACTGGTCAAGATGTAGACCTTTCAAACTATAGAGTATGGAGAATATCTAATGGAGGGGACTGGACTGAGTATTCACTTTCACTTTCAGGTACACTAGCTGATGGAGAAACATATGTTATTGGAAACAATAGTGGTGATGTACCTGGTGCAACTATTTATAACACAATTGTATCTCATAATGGAGATGATGCTATGGGCTTAGCTTGGAATGGAGGTAGTGGTAATAGTTATACAATACTTGATGCTGTAGGAACCGATGGCTCCGATCCTGGTCAAGGATGGGATGTTGCTGGTGTTAGTAAAGCAACAAAAGACCGTATCTTAATAAGAAAATCTTCTGTAAATAGTCCTAATACTGATTGGGAGGCATCAAGAGGTACAAACACCTCTAACTCGGAGTGGATCGTTTCTTCATTCACATACAGTAGTACTTCTCAAACAACAGATTTAGGTTCTCATACCATGGATGGTGGTTTTACTTCTTCTTTTATAACAGGTTATGAAAATCTAGATGTAAGCAATGTTACATCATACGATGTAAGTGATTTAGATAATTTTAGTACTTACTATTACAGAGTTCGTGCATATGCTGATAATTGTAGTACAGGAGATTCTAATGTCGTAACAGTAAACACTAAAGGAATTGTTACATGGGCTGATGTAGGTGGAACATTAAAATGGACTCCTGAGTTTTATCATGATGGTACTACCCCTGTTGTAGTAGATCAAACAATACCTGTTAGTATTGAAGCTGACTATAATACTACTACAAATGGTAACCTTGAATGTAAAACCTTAACTATGGAAGATGGTCTTTTTGTTGTAGCAGAAGGAACAACACTAGTAGTAAAAGGGCAAATTATAAGTAACAATGGTGCTGAAAACTTTATTGTAGAAAATAATGCTAATATTCTACAAATTGATGAAATTAACAACAATGGTAATGTAAGAGTACAAAGAAACAGTTCACTTCTATATAGGCTAGACTATACACTTTGGTCATCTCCTGTTCGTGGACAAAATCTTCAAGAATTTTCTCCAATGACTATGGCTAGTCGTTTTTATGATTATAGCGAAGCAACAGATGTATATTCTGCTATCGATCCATCAACTAATAGCTTTGAAGAAGGTCTAGGATACCTTATCCGTATGCCAAACGATCATATTGATTATGTAGATGCAGGAACTCCAGGAACTGCATGGACTGGTACTTTTGAAGGGATACCACTAAACGGTACTATAAATGTAAATGTAACTACTGCTAATAACGGATATAACTTGATAGGTAACCCATACCCTTCTCCTATAAACATTCATGATTTTTATACTGCTAATAGTGCTAATCTAAATGGTTCTTCTGCTCTATACTTCTGGAGAAAACGTAATGATGCTAGTTCAAGTTCTTATGCTACTGTAACAATGGCAGCATATACCTCTAACAACCAAACTGGAGGTTTTGGAGATACTGGTTCAGGAGTATTTATCGGAGATCCTACAGCATGGGTTATTAATTCAGGACAAGGTTTCTTTGTACAAGCAACAGGAACTACAATCACTTTTGATAACAGCATGAGAAAAAACATAAACAATGGACAATTCTTTAGATCAAGTCAAGAGAACAATGAGGAGGAATTAGAAATATCACGTTTATGGATTAACCTTACTGGAAACTCTGGAGAGTTTAGTCAAATGGCTGTTGCTTATAGCAATGCTACTACTAACAACCTTGATTATGGATGGGATGGTAAAGCTCTTATTGGAGATGGACCAATAAACATCTACTCTACACTACTAGAAGATAAACTTGCTATACAGGCTAGAGCAGCATTTAATGATAATGACGTTGTAACACTAGGTTATAACGCTGCTGAAGCTGGAAATTACACTATAAGCTTAGATCATGTAGACGGATTGTTCTTAAATGATCAAGATATATTCTTAACAGATAATGTTACAGGAGAAACAGTAAACCTTAGAGATATCGATTATATGTTTACTACTGAAGCAGGACAAATCAATGATAGATTTGAAGTTAGTTATAACTACGTAGCACTTAGCAATCCTGACTTTACACTTAACAATAATAATATCGTAGTATTTGCTAAAAATAATGCAATAACAATAAACTCTAATAATTTAGAAATTAATGAGGTTAATGTTTATGATACACGTGGTAGATTATTATTTACTAAAGAGAACCTAAACACTTCTGAAGTAATAATTAATGAGCTACAATCACAACAACAAATGCTTATTGTTAATATTACTACTAACAAAGGAACTATTAGTAAGAAAGTTATTTTCTAATAAAATTATGTAGAGTATAAAAACTCTCAAAAATTAAAAACGTCTAGAGATTGAATCTTTAGACGTTTTTTTTATTAAAAAATAAGAGCTTAAACATATATTAATCTCTATGCTTTATATAGTATAAATTGATGTAAAAATTATAGATTTGTATATATAGTATAACCAAAATGATTAACCCTTCTACAGGTGGATGGATCGATAAATTCTTTTCTAAGCTTGAAAATAAGCTACCCACAAATATAGATACTCATACATTCTATAAACTTGTAAGAGATACAGGTTTTGTATATGGATATGTTTCGGGTGTAAGACATATAAACGAAATTGATAGCGAAGGATGGACTTCGGAAGAAACTACCAAGGCTGCATTATTAAAAACTTTATATGAACTTTATAGAAGATATAGTGGTCAAGAAGATTCTACTCTTTTTATAAAAAAAGTAGTTTCTTTTTATGAACAAATGACTCCTGAAGGATATGGGTTTTTAAAAAGAGTACTACCCAAATCTCCTCCTAGTAGAGAATTAGAAGGTATAATAGACCAAAGAGTTAGAACTAATGATAATATCATTAATCGAAACTTTTCTCATATACTTACTAATGCTTTACTCTTCCTAGATATACTTGCTTTTAGACAATACCTTAACGATGATAAAATACCTGATAACTATCTAAAAAAATTAGAAGAGACAGTGGTTAGCATTGTATCATTAGCCTTAAAAACTAAAAGCGAAAAAACTATTTATGACGATTTATTAATAAAACTATTTGAAGCATCAGTAAGATATACTAACCCTAAAAGGATTGACCCTGATAACCTTGAAAAAATGGAGCTTGATTATTTCAAATCTGAATTAGAGAGATCTTACTTATTAGATATAGCAGGAATGGCTATATGGAGTGATGAAGATATTGATAGAGAGGAAATCAAGTTTCTATATAAACTTGCAGAAGAATTACATATAAAGCATGAATTTGTAGTAGAAAGTATTTCAAATTTTGATGTATTCATAAAAGCTAATAAAAATAATATTCCATACTTTAAGTACTCTAACCCTGTAAAACACTTTTATGATCACGCTTCACAAAATGTAATGAAGCTTATAAAAAGAAATAAAAGTAGGTTTTCGAAAGAATTAGCTAATAATAGAGAATTAGCTATGTTAATAACTGAATCTACTCATAGAAATTTAGATAGTGTTGAAAAGAAAAAGGTAAAAAAGCAACTATTAGCGGTATGTAAAACAGTACCATCACTTACTATATTTCTTCTACCAGGAGGTAGTTTACTCCTCCCCTTATTAATTAAGTTTATACCACAACTTCTACCGTCAACATTTAATGAAAACCTAGATAATGAATAATAAAAAAAGGCTCATACTAAGTATGAGCCTTTTTTTATTCGTTAAACCTCTCTTTATTAGAAATGTAATCTATCTACTTTATCAAGGTCATTATTATCGTTAAAGTTAACTTCTAAATCTTTTACAATACCATCACCTAAACCATAAACCCAACCATGTAAATAAAGCTCTTGACCACCTTTCCATGCTGACTGTACGATAGAGGTCTTAGCTAAATCGAATACTTGTTCTTTTACGTTTATCTCTACAAAGGCATCAAATCTTTTATCTTCATCTACTATAGAATCAAGGTATGTTCTATGATGTCTATAAACGTCTTTTATATGTCTTATCCAGTTATCTATTATACCTATAGATTGATTACCCATTGCACCTTTAACACCTCCACAACCGTAATGTCCACAAACAATAACATGCTTTACTTTAAGTACATTAACAGCATAATCTAGTACACTAAGCATATTCATATCTGAATGTACTACCATGTTAGCAATATTACGATGTACAAATACCTCTCCTGGTTGTGCGCCAATAATTTCATTAGCTGGTACACGACTATCAGAACATCCAATCCATAATAGTGGTGGTTGTTGTCCTTCTGCTAACTTTTTAAAGTATTCAGCATCCTTAGCTAGTTTAGTTTCTGACCAAACCTTATTATTCTCTATAATTTTTTTATAAAAATCTGTATTCATAATTTATATGTTTGATGTTTTAGTAAACGTCTTGTTTTTCTTTTCTATTCTCTGTTTCCTCATCATTATGAGTAACAAATACATTATTATTTTCTGCGTTCTCTAACTGATAATCTGTTTTAAAACCTAATAATGTTAAATCAATATTTTCTTCTCTTGCTTTTATTGTCGCAAACTCTTCAATAAGATCAATCACATCACGGGCTATATATACAGTTTCAGATGCATCAATAATAACTTTAGAATTTTCAGGAAGATCATTAAGTGTTGACTTTATAGCTGCTTTATTAAGGAATGAAACCTCTTGTGCAAGGTCTATATGTATAACATCTCCTTCTTCATATTCTTGTTTTCTAAAGTTGTAAGCTCTTTTAAGGTTACCTCTAAGAATGAATATAATACTTATTATCATACCTAATGCAACACCTTTAAGTAAGTCTGTTAATACTACAGCTAGTAATGTAGCTATAAATGGAACGAACTGATAAAGTCCTTTATTCCAAAAACGAGCTAGTTTTGAAGGGTTTGCTAACTTATAACCTACTACTAACAGTACTGCTGCCAATGTAGCTAAAGGAATCATGTTTAATACTACTGGTATAGCTAAAACACAAACAAGCAATAACATACCATGGATAATACTTGATGTTTTAGATTCTGCTCCTGCACTAGCATTTGCTGAAGAACGTACTACTACCGATGTCATCGGTAATCCTCCTAGAAGAGAACTTATCATATTACCAATACCCTGTGCTTTCAGCTCACGATCAGTATCAGTATAACGTTTATGTCTATCCATTCTATCAGATGCTTCAATACATAATAAAGTTTCTATAGAAGCAACTATAGTAATTGTTACTGCTGTTATCCACACTTCTGGATTTTTAAACCCTGAAAAATCTGGAGTAACAACTAAGTTTTTTAATTCTAAAAAAGATTCAGGAACAGGAAGTTTTACAAGCTGATCTCCTCCCATAGCTAAATCACTTCCTGATTGTACAAAGATTTGATTTAATACTACTCCACTAATTACAGCAACTAATGCTCCTGGAACTAATTTAAGATTCTTTAAAAAAGAAATTTTATCCCATAATATCAATATCAATAATGATACAGCAGTAATTATAACGGCTCCTAACTGTACATTTATCTTTATACCGTTAAAAATAGCGCTAAAAACATCACCACCTTCAAAACCTATAGCATATGGTATTTCTTTAAGAATTATAATAACCCCAATACCAGCTAACATACCTTCTATTACATTACTAGGAAAATAATTAGAAATACTACCTGCTCTTACAAAACCTAATACTAATTGGAAAAGCCCTGCAAGAAAAACAGTTAATAAAAAAAGTTCAAAAGAACCTAGTGTTGATATAGCTGTTAATACAATTGCTGTAAGACCAGCTGCTGGACCAGAAACACTTATATGGGAGTTACTAAGTGACCCAATTACAATACCCCCTACAATACCCGATATAATACCTGATAATGGTGGTGCTCCAGATGCTAATGCAATACCTAAACATAATGGTAATGCAACTAAAAAAACTACAAGACCAGATGGAAAGTCTGCTCTTAAATTGGAAAAAAGTTTAATCTTTTTTGTCATGATATAAAAAACATAATATAAAATAATTAATCAGCGCTCTTTTAAAACACCTTAAAATAACCCATTTTGAGAATAGGCATAAACTGTAATTATACTATGTTATGTTCAGGAGGAGGAGAAAACACATCTCCAAATACATTTTTATGTATTTGGAGATTGTTTGGCATCACTTTAGATGATTGTTCTATTATATTTAAAAAGCAAAAAGCAAACTCATTTGGTCCTGCTTTTACTTCTTGTAATTCTAATTCTAGCTCTAATTCTTTATCAACTTCTTTTTCCTCTTCGCTAAGGTCATAAGCTATAGATATATCCGAAGAATCATCTAGCAAACTCACAATAGTTGGAGCTGCTAAAAACGAAAGAAATAGTAATATTAATATACCTATAAAAGCCTTCATACTGGCGAATATAGCAATTATAAATTAATATTTTACTACAGTAATGTTAAAGAATAAAGGATTAAATCTTTTATTCGCTCCATGCTTTCATCATCCATAAAGTTTTTTCCTGTTCAGTAATAAAGTCACTCATCATAGAGTTTGTTCCTTCATCATTTATTTCGCCTGATGCATCAAGTATTGCTCTTTCTATTTTTAATAAATCTGATAATGATTTTATTATTAACTGTACTGCATCTGTATCTTTAGATATATTCTTACCAACTTCTAACTTATTGTTTGCTAAATAATCTTCAAAAGTATGCAATGGTGTACTACCTAGTGTAAGTACTCTCTCTGCAATCATATCTATCTTAATTTGTGAGTCGTCATATAGTTCTTCAAACTTAACATGTAATTCAAAAAATCTTTTCCCTTTAATATTCCAATGAATACCTCTTAAATTTTGATAATATACCTGAAAATTAGATAGAAGCACATTAAGGTCACCCACTATAGCATCTACTTCTTTTGTAGGAAGTCCTAAAACATTAATCTCTGTTGTATTCTGATTGGTTTTCATAAATCTTTATTTAAAATTATTACTAAGTGTTTTATAGTATAAATTTATGGAAATATAAATCTGAAAAGCGATAACTAATATCGATTGTTTTTATATTTTTATCACAAAAATTTATCATTATGACCATTACACAATTACAATATGTATTGGCGGTTGCCGAACATAAAAACTTCACACTGGCAGCAGAGAAGTCTTTTGTTACTCAACCTACTTTAAGTATGCAGATACAAAAACTTGAAGAGGAACTGGATATACAAATATTTGATCGAAGTAAAAAACCTATACAACTTACTGATGTAGGAGAAAAAATAGTAGATCAGGCAAAAAATATTGTAAATGAATCTGGCAGAATTAAAGATATTGTAGATCAACAAAAAGGATATATAGGTGGTGATTTTAAGGTGGGTATAATACCTACCATAATGCCTACTCTATTACCTATGTTTATGAGTAATTTTGTCAAGAAATACCCTAAAATAAATCTCATCATAGAAGAACATACAACAGAGGAAATTATAAAAATGATAAAGAATGGGCAGCTAGATGCAGCTATAGCAGCTACTCCTCTTGATGAAGAAACAATAAAAGAGATAGTACTATACTACGAGCCATTTGTTGCTTATGTTCCAGAAAGTATGTCATCATTTGATAAAAAAGAACTTGAAATAGAAGATTTAAAAACTAATTTAAATAAAGTATTATTACTACAGGACGGGCATTGCTTTAGAAACAACATATTAAACTTATGTAAATCTAAAGGCCTTTTAAGTGATAATCACTTCCAAATAGAAAGTGGTAGTTTCGAAACACTAGTTAAGCTCGCTAACGAAGGCTTAGGCATGACATTATTACCTTATCTACATACATTAGACATGAATGAAAAAGGAACTAAAAATTTACGTAATTTTAAAGATCCTAAACCGTCACGTCAAGTAAGTCTTATATATTCCAAGAAAGAATTGAAGCTACATATAATAGATGCTCTAAAAAATACTATATCAGGAATAGTAAAAGGTGCTATAGCTTTTCAGGATGTAGAAATCACTAGTCCTTTACATCAAAAATAATCTACTTTAAATTCCTTCACAAAAAAAGAGGAGCCTATATAGGCTCCTCTTTTTTTTATTGTTCAACATAAGCCAAACAGGCTCTTAATTCTGGTTTTTCAGTAGTAAAAGTTTTAAGCCAATCTACCAATTGCTCCATTTCATATGGCAAAAGTGATTTAACAGCCTTTTCTACTTCTTTACGAAACAATACTGGATCAAAACTTACATTTACCAGTATTTGCTTTGTATAACTAAACATAGTTCTAGTCATAATTCTTTTACAAATTATATTATTGATTAATTGGAATAAGATCGTATGTAAATATACTAATAAATCCGATATGATAACGCATCATTATCTACCTTTTATTATACAACACATTAAATTTAATATTTTTTTAACAATTAACTACTCTTTAAAAGCTCTTAACATTTCTCGCTTACCAGGAGGTCCAGGCAGTTTCTCTGTAGTAAACCCAGCCTCTTGCATTGCTTTTTTAATAACACTACGACAAGCGTAAGTTACTAGCACTCCACCACTTTTAAGTGCTTTAAACATTTTAGCAAATATCTCTACACTCCACAATTCTGGTTGTGCATGGTAGCCAAAAGCATCAAAATAAATCAAATCATAACATTCTATATCTTCAATATCTTCAAAACGTTTTTGTTGCTTTAATAATGTAAACTTCTCATTAATATAAAACTCTTGCTCCCATTTAGCATCATGTATTTGATTAAAAATGATAGTTTCGTTTTCAGCATTAAGTTCTTTTACATAATTAAGCTGTACTACTTCATCTTTGGCTACTGGATATGCCTCTACCCCTGTATAGTGTATTAATTGATTTCTTTTTTGAGATTCTAAATAGGTTATAAAAGTATTTAACCCTGTGCCAAAACCTATCTCTAAAATAGAAATAGGCTGGTCTTTTGTTAAAGCCAGCCCATTTAATATAAATACATGATATGCTTCTTGTATAGCACCAAATTTAGAGTGATAAGTTTCCTTCATTTCTGGAAGGTATATAGTAACCGAACCATCTGAAGTTGTAATAATTTCTCTTTTCACTATTTAATGTACAATTTTTTAATTCTTGGTATAGGTCCTCCACATTTTTGCTCATGACATCTAACACATGCAGAAACTACATCATTAAAATGTTTTTTAGCATTTAAAGAATCATTATAAATCAATTTCTGAGCCTCCAAAAACTTTGCTGCTTGATCCTTAAAAAACTCATCATTATCAGTTTCATCTGTCATTACTGATGAATGAATTTCTAAAAAATATTTAGGAAAATCACCTATAGTATCTCCATTTATTATACGCTGTTTCAAATGTTCATTATCTGCATACATTTGCTCCATTAGTGATGCCATTTCAGACATCTCGTACATTTCAAAATCTTTTTCCGCAATTATAGTATCAGTTTTAGTCGTAACAACTTCATCATCTACAACAGATGATTCTTTTTTATTTTCACAACTCAATACTATAAATACAGTTGATAATAGTGTTATAAATAAGATTCTATTCATTATTTTGTAATTAAAACTCCATCAGCTTCAAAACCATAAGTAACTTTAGGGTCTACTATTTTATCTATCTCTTCTTGCGACTTCCCTTCATCTTTAGCATAATGTTTTAGGTCAGCTACAGACACTTCACTTACAAATGCTTTTCCATGTACAATTGCTTCTTGATCACCTGCGTTTAGTGGTACAAAGAAAGCATAGTCTTTAAACTTAACAAAAGATTCTTCTCCCTCTGCAAGCTCCATAGACATCCAACATCCTTTCTTTTGGCATACTTCATTAATTTTAGACCTAAATTTAACGCTCACAGTATCTCCTATCTTTAGGCTTTTATACTTATCAAACATTTCATTTTTATCGATCGCTGCTTCAGCAATTATTTCATTACCAAAAGTCGCATACGCTTCTGCTAAATCAATATTATCTGTTTCTTCAGTTTCTATAGCTACATTATCCGCTTCTCCTTTAGTTTCCTTATTTTTCTGGCAACCAATCATCAACATAACTGATGCTGCAAGTAATAATGTTTTTTTCATCTCTAATAAAGTTTTTATTTCGTTTGACAAATTTATACAAAAACTACAAATATCGCGCCCTTATAACAGCTATAATAAATTTTTAGTTAAAGTACTTAATCTAAAATACTAATCAAATATCACACTAAGACAGTTTTTTGTTTAAATTTGCGCGCAACTCAACACATTACACTTATTATCAAACTAAACCTAGCAATGAGTACTTCAATAAATAATATAACAATCCGAAAAGCTGAAACTACAAAAATCGATTCTGTAGACTTTGAAAACCTTGCTTTCGGAAATATTTTTACCGATCACATGCTTGTTTGTGATTACAAAAATGGAGCATGGGGAAACCCAGTAATACAACCTTATGCCCCTTTTCTTTTAGATCCTTCGGCTAAAGTATTTCACTATGGGCAAGCCATTTTTGAAGGAATGAAAGCTTATAAGGATACAGATGATGACATATGGCTTTTTAGACCAGATCAAAACTTCGAAAGATTTAATAAGTCAGCAGTAAGGCTAGCTATGCCTGAAGTGCCTGAAACAGTATTTATAGATGGCTTAAAACAACTTATTGCTACTGATAAAGAATGGGTAAAAAACGGAACCGATAGTTCATTATACATACGTCCGTTTATGATTGCTACAGAGGCAGGGGTTACAGCATCTCCAGCACAGTCTTATCGTTTTATGATTATTCTTTCTCCCGCAAAATCATATTATTCTGGTGAGGTTAAAGTAACTATAGCTGAACATTATAGTAGAGCCGCTAATGGTGGTATTGGTGCAGCAAAAGCAGCTGGTAATTATTCAGGTCAATTTTACCCTACCAAATTAGCAAACGAGAAAGGGTTTCAACAAATTATCTGGACAGATGACACTACACATACCACGCTTGAAGAAGCTGGCACTATGAATGTTTTCTTTAGAATAAATGACACACTATATACTGCTCCTACTAGTGAAAGGATATTGGACGGTATCACTAGAAAAAGCCTTATTGATCTTGCTAAAAGAGAAAATATTAATATAGAGGTTCGACCTGTATTAGTAAATGAATTATTAGAAGCTGCAAACAATGGTACTCTTAAAGAGATATTTGGTGCAGGTACTGCAGCCGTAGTAAGCCCAATATCTGGTTTTAATTACAGAGACAATTATTATGAATTACCTAAACAGGAAAATTCAATAGCATCTCAATTAAAACAAAAACTTAACGCCATACAATATAAACTGGCTGAAGATACTTTTAACTGGACTGTTAAAATATAACTTATCATTTACGGTAGTAGTGTTTATATTATACTACTACCGTAAATACTATACGCCCTACTTATCTAATATTTCTGTAAAGTTTGGTTTAAAGTAATTAGGCCCTTTCATTACTTTACCATCTTCACGATATATTGGTTTTCCATCAGCTCCTAGCTTACTCATGTTACTTCTTTGTATTTCATCAAATACTTCTTCTATTTTACCCTGTAAGCCGTGCTCTAAAATTGTTCCACACAATATGTAAAGCATATCACCCAAAGCATCTGCAATTTCAGTGGTATCATTATTTTGTACAGCTTCTAGATATTCTTCATTCTCTTCTTTCATTAGGTTATAACGCAATAAGTTCACATTCTCTCCTAACGATCCTTTAGTCGAATTACTTACTCCTAAACCAAAAGCAGTATGAAATTCTTTAACAGCATCTAGTTGTTTCTTCATTTTTAATTCTATTTAGTACTATAAAAATAGTTTAAATATAAAGTGGTTGTTGTAATTTTGTGAAAAATATTTACTAATGTTTACAACTGGTCAATGGACATTTGCTGCATTTTTTGTAGTAGTCTTTATTATCGCTATGATATATGTATATCGTAAAGATATAGTGCTTCATAAAAAATATTATAAAGGTAGTTATAAAGTATTTTTAGGTTTTTTAGCATTTATTTTAATATTGTTTGTTATTAAAATTTACCTAAAAGAATAACCTTAAAAAATACATCATAACCTTAGCTTATCAAATCCCCATTAATGGGGATTTTTTTTTACAAATTAAAAACAGATATTTGTTACTTAATCCCTAAATATACCATTAATGGAAACTTACAATTGCTTCGGCTACCACTATGCAAACCATCAAGCTCAATTAGAAATCTCATTACCAAATGAAGTTTATGATTATGAGTATTGTAACATCTCTTCTAACAACTGGAATGGTCTAGTTATTAGTTTAAAAAAGAACCAGAATGATACTGGTGCTGGACTAGATAATCCTAACATGGATTTCCAAACTCTTTTAGTTGACTTGACTAAAGTTCCTAAACTAACAGGTGAGGTTATAAATGATTACGACCACACTAAACCTACAATTGTTTTTATATATCATAATAAAGACGTTAGTGAATACCATGCAAACAATGTTTTTTGTCATAAAGAACTTTCTAATAGAAATGTAATAGATGCCTTAATCTTAAAAGAAATTTGTGGTGCTGTTGCTGGGCCTGCCAAAGCAGGTGTTGGATCACTTAGAAGAGTATAAATGAATAATTTAACTTACAAAATAGTCGTATTGTTTAGCTTTTTGCTTTTCAATACGGCTTTTTCTCAAAATTCAAAAAAATTACTTAACTTAGAAGAGGAACTATACTCTAGTGATCTTGTCGAATTCAAAACTTCTCTAACAGAAATAGATAGCTCTTCTTTATCTCCTCAAGATAAAGCTTTATACTACTACATCAATTCAAAATATTTAGAACTTACTAATCAAGAAGATGAAGCTTATAAATATTTAAAAGCTTCAAAAAAATTATATTTAGCTGTAGACAGTATTGGTAAAGCAATGGATATTAACCTAGACATGGCTTACTTACTTGAAGCACAGGAACAAAACAACATATCCTACAAGCCTTATGTAGAAGAGTATATTAATTATGCTAAAAAAACTAATGATACATTAAAAATTGCTCGAGGTTATGGTAATATGGCAATGTATTATATATCTAAGGAGAACTATAACTTAAGTTCTGATTATTATAAAAAAGGACTAAAAATCATAGAAACCAAAGATTATAAAGTTGTAAAATCATCCCTCTATAACAACTTAGCTAACTTATATAATGAAAGCTTACATAAGCCTGATTCTGGAATTTATTACCTCAAAAAAAACGCTATAATACTTAAAGAAATTAACGCGCCATCCGAGGATTATTTTCATTATTATGTAAATTTAGCAGCATCATACCATCATAAAAAAGATTTTATTACAGCTAACAAATACTTACGATTAGCAGATAGCTTACCTCTTGTAAATTATGAATTAAAATCTAAATGGATAATATATGGTAACTTTCAAAAAAATTATGCTAACCTAGGTGATTATAAAAACGCATACAAATACCAACTTTTAACTAAACAATATACCGATAGTATCAATGTAACTGAACAAAATATTGCTATACGTGATATAGATACTAAATATAAAACCAAAGAAAAAGAGCTTGAAAATGAGCTACTAAAAGAGAGAGTTAAAAATGGGAATATCTTTCTGTATATAATTATATCAGTACTCATAATAAGTCTTATTATTGGTTTCTTAATTGTGAAAAATGCTCGTAGGAAAGAGAAGATTTCTCACCAAGAAAAACTCATTGAAAAACAAAAACTAGAAAAGGCTCTTAAAGATTACGAACTTAGCAGTATCGATCTTATGCTTGAGGGGCAGGAAAAAGAACGACAACGTATTGCTAACGAACTACACGATAACCTAGGTAGCATGCTTGCCACACTAAAGATAAACTTCGAAAACTTAAAAATCAGAAAAGATCATTTAAGAGATGAAGAGAATAAATTGTATAAAAAAACAGATGATCTAATAGAAGAAGCTTATCAAAAAGTTAGGCGAATTGCTCATGTTAAAAATGCAGGGGTATTTGCTAATGAAGGACTTATTCCTGCCTTAAAAAAGTTAGCCGAAAAAATATCAATTCCTCAAAAATTAAATATTGAATTAGTCCCATATGGCTTTAATGGAAGGTTAGACAATAATTTAGAAATTACTATCTTTAGAATCATACAAGAATTAGCAACAAATATTATAAAACATGCTCAAGCTACAGAAGCTTCTATACAATTAACACATCATGACGATAATATTAATATAATTATAGAAGATAATGGAGTTGGTTTTTCTACTGATAAAATCAACACTGCTGATGGTATGGGAATCGCTTCTATAAAAAAGAAAATAGAGCAACTTGATGGAAGTTTTACTATAGATTCTACACCTAATAAAGGAACTACAATATTAATAGATTTACCTATATGATACATCTTGTAATAGCAGAAGATCATCAATCACTTATAGATGGTATTAAAGTATTTTTAGACTATGAAGAAGACATTGTTGTTGTTGGTGAAGCCAATGATGGAGAAAGACTATTAGAAATAGTACATTTAAAAAAACCTGATGTCGTTCTTACTGATATACGTATGCCTAAAATGGATGGTATTACTGCTACAAAAATTATCAAAAAAGAATATCCTGAATGCCAAATTATTGCATTTAGTATGTTTGAACAAGAAGAAGCAATTGCACAAATGGAAGAAGCTGGTGCATCAGGCTATATAATGAAAAATTCTTCTCTAAAAACAGTCATTACCGCTATAAAAAATGTTGTGAAGGGAGAAAAGTTTTTTGATTCTTCATTAAAAAGAACAGGTACAAAAAAAGGAGGCAATGATGTTCCTTTAAGTAAAAGGGAATTAGAGATTGTAAAACTTGTAGGACAAGGAAAAACATCTCAAGAAATTGCTGATATGCTATTTATTGGTAAAACAACAGTAGATACACATCGAAAAAATATATTAAAAAAATTAAACTTACAGGGTAAAAGTGAATTATTACGATACTCTATGGAGCGTAAATATGACTTTTAAATTTCAAAAATACCCACTGTTGGGTATTTTTTATCTTCACCTATTTGCTCATCTTTGTATTAGAAAGTTACACAAGCAACTGCATAATCTATCCGACCTAAAAAAGTTTCTTCTTTCTTCTGTGTACTTTCATTTTTTTCGAGCAGTTGGTTTAGCACAAAGATATCCCCATTCTGGGGATATTTTTTTGTGTCAACATCAAAAAAATCAATTGGCATGGAATTTGATAAAAGACAAAATATCATATTAATAAAATTTAATACCTTTAAACATTAATCAATAAAACATTTATTATGAAATCAAGATCACTGTACCTATCATTAACCTTAGCCTTAGGTCTTGCTTTAACTAGCTGTTCTACTCACAATGTACAACGTGTAAGCGAAAACATGGTAACCGATCTTAGTGGACGTTGGAATGAAACTGATTCTAGACTTACAGCAGAAGAAATTACAGCTGAACTTATGCAACATGGCTGGTATAGTACTTATGCTTCTGAAAACGCAGGAAAAAAGCCTGTTATTATTGTAGGTATGATTGTTAATAAATCGCATGAGCATATCCCAACTGAAACTTTCTCTAAAGATATAGAAAAGGCTATCATTAACTCTGGTAGAATGAAATTAGTACAGGCTGGAAATATGCGTGAAGAGATTAGAGGAGAAAGAGCTGATCAACAAAATTTTGCTTCACAGTCTACAATGAAAAAGTTTGGTCTTGAAAATGGAGCTGATTTTATGCTACAGGGTACACTAAACTCTATAGTAGATCAATACTCTAAAGAAAAAACAATATACTATCAGGTAGATCTTGAATTAACTAACATACAAACTAATGAGAAAGTATGGATTGGTGATAAAAAGATCAAAAAATATATTGGCAAGAAACTTAAATAAAGCCAAAGTAATATTTTATGAAAGCAATTAAATACAAATGTACCGCTATCAAAGCGGTACTTTTGCTGCTATTGATAAGCTTTCAATCCTGCGGAACCTATAACTCTAAAACCTCAGATATTGAAAACGATCTCTTTAACGGCAATTTTGACAAGGCTGTTGTTGGTGTAGAGCAAAACAGGTTTCTTAAAAAGAAAAGGAATAAACTATTATACCTTATGGAAAAAGGTAAGATAGAGCACCTAAGAGGTAATTATACTGAAAGTAATAAATTACTTGAAGAAGCCTATATATTAATTGATGACTTAATTAAAACAAGTGTTGGACAGGCTGTAGCTGCAAAATTCACTAACCCTATGGCAGAGCCATATAAGGGTGAAGATTTTGAAAAAGTTACCATCTATTATTACAAAGCACTAAACTACTTTATGCTTGGCAGACCTGATGAAGCTCTTGTTGAAGCTAAAAGAATTAATATCAAATTATACGAATTAAACGAAAAGTATAAAGAGAATAAAAATAGATATAGTGAGGATGCTTTTTCCCAAATATTACAAGGAGTAATATATGAATCTGTAGGTGATATTAATAATGCATTTATTGCTTATCGTAACGCCGGAGAAATATATAGTAAAAACGGAGGTCAGTTTTTTGGGGTATCTATGCCTGAACAACTTAAAAAAGACTTATTACGTACCGCCAAACGTATTGGCTTTACTCAAGAGTACAATGATTATCTAAAGAAGTTTAATATTCCTCCTGAAAACACAACCAAAAAAACAACTGCTTCAGAATATCAATCTAAACCTAAGGGAGAAGCTATAATTTTTTGGGAGAACGGTATGGGACCTGCAAAAGACCAAATAGTAATAACAGCATCTGCTGGTAGTGGTATCTTTTACGGTAGTTACATGGATGGCGATATACTAGAAGAGATTATAATACCTGTACCTCCTGGTGCAAATATTGGAAGTATAAATGCAATAGCAATACCTAAGTATAGAGAACGAGGAAGTTATTACAGTAAAGCAGAAATTTTAGTAAATGGTAAGCCTCAAGAGTTAAACCTTGCACAAGATTTTTACCCTATAGCAAAGCAATGTCTTAAAGACCGTATGCTTAGAGAAACAATAGACCTTATAGTACGTTTTGCTACTAAAAAAGCAACTAGTGCAGGACTGGGAGCTTTAGGAAAAGAGTTACTTGGTGATACCGGAGGCGATTTAATACAGTTAGGAGCTGATATAGCTGGAGCTGCTACAGAAAAAGCAGACACTAGAAACTGGCAAACGTTACCAGCTACAATATCATATACTCGTGTACCTCTTAAAGAAGGAGAAAACAAATTCATACTTCGTAAATATGGCCCTCAAGGAGTAGATATTGATACTATTTATATACCATACAAGCGTGGTTTACAAATTGTAAACTATTTTGATATAGGGAGAACACAAGTTATACCCGTAACACCTAATAAAGTAAAACCTGTTACTAAAAAAAGTACTCCTACCCTAACAAGAAATGGTTATACAAGATCAGAGCTATCACCTCGATTTATCAATCCTAATTCTTCTAAAACAGGAGTAAATAGTAAAATATTATCTAAATACAACAAGTGGATCGATACAGGTATTGGAATTGTATATAAGGTAACTTATGAGGTTAACAATAAATCTGAAAAGAAATCTTATACTAAAAAAGTAATATTTCGATCAAAAAACAATAAACCCGTAAATGTAACCTTTGCTTTAAGTGAAATACCTTTTGATAGTGATTTAACTGAAATAAGTAAAGAACAATATTACAATATAAAAAGTCTTGAAGATAAGAAAAGAATGTACTTTAAGCTTAATCAAGAACTAAGTCCTAATAAGGAAACTACATCTATACCAATAACACAGGGCACACCTGATTTTTATGTAACAATTTTTAAAGTTGAATAATCATGAAAAAGATATTACTAATACTTTGTCTATTTGCTGGAATTTCTTTTGCTCAAGCGCAAGCACAAACTGATAATGGTTGGGAAAAATGGAAACAAACCAATTGTTATTCTAAAGTTACTTTTAGAATGAAGTATGTAGGTAAAAACGGAGAACGACACCACTGGCAAGTACAGTTTAAAAATAATTACCCTGAGATCATCTCTTTTAATTATAATGTAACCGATAAACTACAGCAGTACAATATTACTACACATAGAAAAACTCTTTATGCCAATAAAATAAGTGACATAACAGATGTTTATACTGAAGGAGATGACATTTTTTTATTAGTAGATAAATTAAGTTTATCTCCATATCCTAAGAATTTTCTAGAATGTGATCATTAAAAAAAGCCCATTATATGGGCTTTTTTTAATACTAGTATCTTAACATAAATATTTATATTTTTACGTCAAACATAAATTTTCGTTTGATGAAAATTGTAAAGTACCTCTTTTTTCTTCTAATATTAATTATTGCCGCATTTACTGTATTTATTAGTACACAAAATACTAGCTACAATATTAAACAAGATAGCGTAATAGATTTACCTCGAAACCTAGTTTATAATCATGTAAATGATTACACTAATTGGACTTCTATCAATATATTCCCAAAAACTAACTCTTCAACAAGATATATTTATTCTGAAATTACCTATGGTACAGGTGCAACAGCCAAATGGAAAACAGGAGATCTTAAAAACAAATTAGAAACCACAAAAGTTATAGAGTACGACAGTATCATACAGAGTTTATATACTGATAAAAAAGTATCTCAAATAACATGGAGTTTTAAAGATACATTAAAAGGCGCTACAGCTATAAGTATAAAAGTGAAAGGAAAACTCGACTTTAAAGAGAAAGTTTATTCTTTATTAGGCAATGGAGTTAAAGATTATTTAGAAGAATCTATACAAGAAGGTTTTTCTAAGATAGAGCATAGCCTAAAAAAAGAGGTTAATGATTATACTATCAACATAAAAGGAAAAATTGTAAAGGATAGTACCTTTTATATTGGGTACCCTATTAATGGTAATATTTCTGAAATTAATAAGAATACAACAACAGTATTACCTAAACTGTTAAGGCTTACCGACTCTCTAAATATTAAAACAAATGGAGCTCCTTTTATAATATATGATACTTATAACATACAAAGTGATAGTGCATCCTATACCGTATGTATTCCTTTAAAAGAAAGCTTTACACAACCTTTAAGCAGCGAGTTTAAAAATGATACACTACAACCGTTTACTGCTATAAAAAGTAATTTGAGAGGGCATTATTCCCATCTTAAAGAAACTCGATTAAAAGCTTATCGACATAGTGTAAAAGACAGCCTAGAAATAGATACAATTGCTAAATATATAGAAGTATATAATAATAGGCTAAACCAACCTCAGAGATCTTCAAAATGGATTACAGACACTTTTTTACCTATAAAAGCAGATTCATTAAAAATTAATAGTCAAAAACATTTTTAAAATTACCCTCAACTACCCTTAAAAGATTATTCATTGTTGTATTTCTTGCCAATGCTGCTTTTTTATAAACATCATTGATGCTCTCTTCAATAGTATCTGTCTCTAAGAAAAAACGTTCCTGTGGCACTATAGCAAGTACTTTAGAAAGTTCTGGATTACTCAGCAAATATTTTCCGAATGATAAATGAAAACCATTATTTAGTAACTGCTTTGCTAATTGTTCGTCTTTAGAAAAACCATGTATTATCATAGGAACTCCTAAATTCAACTTATTTTTTATAGCAATTAACTCCTGAAAAGCTCCATTAAGGTGTAAAACAACAGGTTTGTTATTCTTTTTAGCTAAAAGCAACTGTTTTTCAAAAATAGTCATTTGTACCTCCATAGAGGTTTCAACACGTTTATCTAAGCCACATTCACCTAAAGCTAAGCAATTGTTCATTTTCAAACGTTGTTCTATAATTATAAGATGTTCTTCGACCTTATCCTCATCAATATACCAAGGATGTATACCTGTAGAAAAATAGGGTACATTAATAACCTCATAAGGATATTTATTAACTAGCTCAATAACAGAAGAAGTTTCAGTAAAATTATGTGTATGTAAATTATATAACATTATATATCAACAATTTAAAACATGATATAAATATACGTCAAATAAAAACACTAAGAAATCACACCACTACCTAAAAGTTCATCATTAATATACCAAGCAGCAAATTGTCCTTCGGTAATAGCACTTTGTGGCTCGTCGAAACAAACATACATTCCTTCTTCAAACTTATATAAAGTTGCCTTCTCTAAACCTTGTCGGTAACGAATACGTGCCATAACTTCCATCGTTTCCCCATTATTCAATGCTAAATCTTCACGAATCCAGTGTACCTCACTTTCTTGTACTAATAAAGCTTTGCGAAACAATCCAGGGTGAGTACTCCCCTGCCCAGTATATATAGAATTGGTTTTTACATCTGTAGCAACAATAAATAGCGCCTCTTTAGTACCACCTACATTAAGCCCCTTACGTTGCCCTATTGTAAAGTAATGCGCTCCTTGATGTTTACCCACCACCTTACCCATTTCTGGTGTATAAGTTATATTTTTAGCTTCATGTGCTAATTGTTCTTGTAAAGAAGAAAGTACTGGCTTATCATCAGTATAAACAGATGCATCAGCAGATATTTCATAAATAAGCCCTTCTTTAGGTTGTAACTGTTGCTGTAAAAAATCTGGCAAACGTACTTTACCTATAAAGCAAAGTCCTTGAGAGTCTTTCTTTTCAGCAGTAATCAATTCCATTTTAGCAGCAATTTCACGTACTTCAGGCTTTGTTAGCTCCCCTATTGGGAATAATGCTTTACCTAATTGTTCTTGTGAAAGTTGACATAGAAAATAAGATTGATCTTTATTTCCATCTACTCCTGCTAAAAGTTGATGCACTTCTTTTCCATCTTTCTCTATTGTACCTTTACGGCAATAGTGTCCTGTTGCTACATAATCAGCACCAAGACTCATGGCAATTTTCATGAAAACATCAAACTTAATCTCTCTGTTACAAAGTACATCAGGATTAGGTGTTCTACCTTTTTCATATTCATTAAACATATAATCAACTATACGTTCTTTATATTCTTCACTAAGATCTACTGTCTGGAAAGGTATACCCAGTTTCTCGGCTACTAATAATGCATCATTACTATCCTCTAACCATGGGCACTCATCAGATATTGTTACAGAATCGTCATGCCAGTTTTTCATAAACAAGCCAATAACTTCATAGCCTTGCTCTATTAGCAAATGGGCTGCTACGCTCGAATCTACTCCACCAGATAATCCTACTACTACTCGTTTCATTTTTATTACTCCTATACTTTAAAAGAAGTGCAAAGATACTTCAAATTTCGAGATTATTCTCTTATACGAATTAACTCGATTTTTTTGTTGGTCATATCTTCTTCCTTTGTAAGTTTTCCTTTGGTAAAAAACTTCCAAATTCCTGTTTTACGATCGTTTTTAAAGTTTCCTTTACTAACTACTTCTCCTTCTGAGTTTCTGTTAATAGTAAGTCCATGTAATTTATCATCTTTATAAACCGACTCTTCTAACACTATTCCTTCTTCAGTATATTTTTTATAATTACCGTTTTTAAGACCATCCTTATATTGAGCCTCTTCTGCTATTTTTCCACTAGGGAAGTATACTTTACGAGTTCCCATCAATTTACCTTTACTATACTGCTCTACAGACATTACAGTAGTTTTACCAGCATGATAAAACTTCCATTCTCCCTCACGTAATTTATTAACCTCTCTACCTTCACTTAGTTTATTATTCTTTCCGTCAAAAACTATAGTAAATGAAGATCCATCTTTTGCAGAAAAATCACGTGTTGCTAAAAGGCTAGAATATTCATCATTACCATAAAATTTAAATACACCAACTTCTTTTCCGTGTTCAAATGCTCCTTTATAACGAATACGTTTTGTTTCCTTATAAACACCTTTCCATTCTCCATGGCGTTGTCCTTTAGCATCAAACTGATTACTCTGTGCCCAAGCGCAAACATTTACTATTAATAAAGCTAATACTACTGTAAATTTAATTTTCATACTGACTAATATCCTTTTATTTTTTAACCCTAAATATAGTTTTTTATTATACTATTAAAACACTCTTCATAAAAAAAGCATCCCGAAAGATGCTTTTTAATTATTTTTTATTCTGCTTTGCATTTTGCTGCTCCTGTGCTTGCTCCATCATGGTTTGCATCTTCTTTTGGAATTTACCCTGCTTTTTAGGCTTGGCTTTATTCTCCTGAATCATAGCATGCACTTTATCTTCATTTACAATGTAATTTTTAATTACAAACATAATACCTATTGTAATAAGGTTAGAGATAAAGTAATACAAACTCAATCCTGATGCATAGTTATTAAAGAAAATAAGCATCATTACAGGTGATATATATATCATCACTTTCATTATCTTACTCATATCTGGCATACCCTCTTGTGGTGGCTGTGCCATACTTTGATCTCCTGTTGTCATCTTCATGTAAAAGAATATCGCTAACGATGCTAATACAGGGAAAAGACTCACGTGGTTACCATAGAAAGGAATATAAAATGGTAGTTCTATTACAGCATCATATGATGATAAATCATCTGCCCAAAGGAAACTTTTTTGTCTTAAATCAAAGTAAGATGGGAAAAACTGAAATAATGCATAGAATACTGGAATCTGCATCAGGGCTGGCAAACATCCTGCCATAGGACTAACTCCTGCCTTGTTGTACAGCTTCATAGTTTCCTGCTGCTTTTTCATAGCATCTTTCTTATACTTTTCATTAAGCTCTGTAATTTCTGGACGAATTACTTTCATTTTAGCTTGTGATAAGTATGACTTATATGTAACAGGTGACATTAGTAACCTAATCAATATAGTAAAGAGTATAATAGCTATACCGTGTGGTAAAAATCCACTTAAAAATCCATAAACTGGTATAAATATATAACGGTTTATCCAACCGAAGATACCCCAACCTAATGGCATAACCTCATCAAGATTTCTGTCATAACCATCAAGTATATCATAATCTGAAGGACCATAGTACCAATTCATATTATAACTAAGCTCTCCTCCTTTAAACTCTAAAGGAATTTTAGTTGAGAAACTCTTAGTGAATAACGTATCTACCTCTTCATCTTTTACTAAATTTTCTGACCTCATCTCAACATTCTTGAAAGGAGTATCAGTTAAAAGAATAGATGTAAAGAAGTGCTGTTTGTAAGCAACATAAGTAACATCTTCAGCAGTTTCTGTTTCATTACTACCTTGTCCTAAATCATCATCTTTACCATCTTCATATTCAAAAACAAGGTCAGTGTATCTATTTTCATAGGTAACACTTTTCTCATTTCTATATGCTTTTAACTGCCATTCTAAATCCATTGGCTTAGCAGTATTTACAATATCTGATAATCCTTGAGTACGGATAGAGAAATCCATCATATACTCATTAGGTTTTAATACATAACGATATTCTAAATATTGCTGTGGTCCTGCTTTAAGACGCATAGTAAGCACATCACTATCGCCCTCTTTGCTCATTATAGGTTCAAAATAAAGATCTCTTGTATTTAGAATACGATTATCTTTTGTTTGAAACTGTAAATTAAGATCAGCATTATTATCCTTTATAAGCTCTACTATTTCTTTAGAGTCTCTATGGAATTGTTCAAAATTATTTAAACTAGCCTCTTTAATATAACCACCTTTGTTAGCTATATCTAATGTTAAAAGACCATTTTTAAGTTGAGTAACATCGTCTTTTGCAGATGGTAATGTTGCACTATAAGCAAAAGCACCTAAAGAACCTTTAAGCTGAGACAATTTTTCAGAATCAGTAATCGTAGAATCTTTCTCTACAGCAGCAATTTTGCTTTCTAATTCTTTCTTCTCATCTACCTGCTCTTGTTTCTCTTTATCCTGTAGCTCTGCTTCAGTATTGGATGTTTGGTTATAAACCATCCATAACAAGAGAATCATTATCATTCCAAACCCAACTATCGTTTTAAGGTCTAATTTTTTTTCTTCCATTTATATTTAAATTGTTTCACTTATATAGTTCCTACTAAAGGAATATCATTTTAGTTTTTACCAGCAACTGCAGCTTTAACAAAATGTACAAACAACGGATGCGGGTTAGCCACTGTACTCTTATATTCTGGGTGATATTGTACACCTACAAAGAATGGGTGGTTATTTTGATCTAACTCTACAACCTCTACCAAACCAGTATCAGGATTAATCCCTGATGCTTTTAAACCTTCTTTTTCAAGAGCTTCTCTATATGAGCTATTAAACTCATAGCGATGGCGGTGCCTTTCTTCTATTTCGTTAGTTCCATATATTGTCTTTGCTAAAGAATCATCTTCAAGACTACATTTCCAACCTCCAAGACGCATAGTACCACCTTTATTTGTAATGGTCTTCTGCTCTTCCATAATATTTATAACTGGGTTTTTAGTACTCGCATTCATCTCTGTAGAATTTGCGTCTTCTAAACCTAGCACATTTCTAGAATATTCTATAACTGCCATTTGCATACCTAAACAAATACCTAAAAATGGTAATTTGTTTTCTCTTGCATAACGAACAGTTTCTATTTTACCTTCTATACCTCTTTCTCCAAACCCAGGAGCAACAAGAATACCATCAAGTCCTGACAGTTTTTCTGCTACATTATCAGCATCTACATATTCAGAGTGTATACTTACTATATTTATCTTGGTTTCATTTGTAGCACCTGCATGAATGAAAGCTTCCAAAATAGACTTATATGAATCTTGTAATTCTACATATTTACCTACAAGACCAATATTTAGAGTATGTTTAGGGTTACTTAACTTAAATAAGAACTCATTCCACTGCTTTAAATCTGGCGTATTCTTTTCTGATAATGCTAATTTTTTAAGGGCAACTTTATCAAGTCCTTCTTCTAACATTAAATTTGGTACACCATATATAGTAGGAGCATCAATAGATTGTATAACTGCTTCACGTTTTACATTACAGAATAAAGCTAACTTTTGTTTTAAATCACTTGAAAGCTCATGCTCTGTACGGCAAACTAATATATCGGCTTTTATTCCACTTTCCATTAATGTTTTAACTGAGTGTTGAGTTGGTTTTGTCTTCAACTCCCCTGCTGCTGCTAAAAATGGTATTAGTGTTAAATGGATAACAATACTATTGTTCTCACCAAGTTCCCATACTAATTGTCTAACAGATTCAATATAAGGTAGTGACTCAATATCGCCTACTGTACCTCCTATTTCTGTTATTACAATATCATAATCACCTGAACGTCCTAACTGCTGTATACGATCTTTTATCTCATTAGTAATATGCGGTACTACTTGTACCGTTTTACCAAGAAATTCTCCTCTTCTCTCTTTTTCTATTACTGAAAGATAAACACTTCCTGTTGTAACATTATTTGCTTGTGATGTAGGTACATTCAAGAAACGTTCATAATGACCTAAATCAAGATCAGTCTCAGCACCATCATCTGTTACATAACATTCACCATGCTCATAAGGATTTAGTGTACCCGGATCTACATTAATGTAGGGGTCAAATTTTTGTATTGTTGTTCTATATCCTCTTGCCTGCAATAGTTTTGCTAGAGATGCTGCTATAATACCCTTACCTAGGGAAGAAGTCACACCTCCTGTAACAAAAATATACTTTGTCTGATTCATTATAATGTTTGTTGTGTTGTGTAGTAGTAAAACGAGGCAAAAGTACAAAAATTAATCGAAGGTTAATTAATAGAGTGAACGATTTTTAGGAGTTCAAAACTTCTATCAATTAACCTTCGATTAATTTTCGAAAATAATATACCTAATTATGGTTTAGGGTATTGCATTTTAACATTGCGAACAATGTTTTCGAGGCCATTAAGCTGCAACTCATACACTAGTTGTAATTGCTTACCCAATTGCCCATTGGGAAAACCTTTATTATTATACCATACAATATAATGTTCTGGAAGATCTATTAAATAACGCCCCTCATATTTACCAAAAGGCATTTTAGTATGGGCTAGTTTTATTAAAAACTCTTTTTGCTGTTCATCAGTATAAGGTTGCAAAATATTTATATCCACTTAAAAGTTATATCCTTATCAATATCTGGATGAAGGCTTTGATATACAGGGCATGATAATGCTACTCGCTCTAATATCGTTTTTGTTTTATCATCAACATCTGATTTCATAACAAGAGCAACCGCTATTTTAGATATTCTACGCGGGTTAGATTGCATTGATTTAGTAACTTCTGCTACTGAATCATCCATATTCACGTCCATATCTCGAGCTTTTATACCCATAACAGTAAGCATACAACTTGCTAATGCATTAGCAACAGTATCTGTAGGAGAAAAAGCTTCGCCCTTACCATTGTTATCTAATGGCGCATCTGATATTATTTCATTTCCTGACTGCACGTGTACAGACGAGGTTCTTAAATTACCTAAGTAAGTTACTTTAGATGTCATATTTTCTATTCTTGCATTAAAAGAAATTCTTCCCCATTCAATTCAGATTCTTCTGTTTCTGGGGTAACCACTTCATCATTTTGATGTATCACTTCTTTAACCGTAAGCTCTTCATCAAAATGCATTATATATATTCCTTTATTATGATACCCTCCATTTTCAAATGTATATGAAAATTTATTTTTCACCTGTTCAGACGCAAAAGTATCCATAACTTCTTTAAATGGTTGTGGCTGAAACAATCTCATGATAATATCAAAAGTTACATCAAAACCTCTTACAGCAAAACGATTAGGCATATACCCGTTTTTTTCTTTAAATGATTTTATAAATGATAATCTTCGTGGATTCTCATCATTGTCATTTGTTACTGATGGATATATCATTTTAAGAGCGGTAAGTCTTGCAATAGGTATCTCTGAATTTTCGAATATTTTATTATTATCCATTACAGCAAGCTGTATTGGGTATTCCTCTTGCTGCTCTGCAAGTATCTTTGTTGCGTTTATAGCTATACCTACACGCTCTGTATCTAATAACACATAATTAGTTACATCCTTAAGCATCATATTTTTCAATAACTCCTTATCAATAGTTCCATCTTCAGTAAGAGATATTATTTTTATCGATGGATATCTTTCTTTTAAATACTGCCTAACACTTGCTTTCTTAACATCTGTAATTGCTAGTATATTTCCATTTTTCGATATTAAATAATCTAAAAGCGCTTTTCTTGTATATTCGCTAGAAGGAACTGATTGAAATAAATTATCATATTGCTTAGCATAACCTTTAGAAAGTGGTGATATTACAGGTATAGTATCTAATACCGAAGCTACTGTTTCTACATTATTAGGAAAGAAAGGTCCTATTACAGCATCTGTAGTATAAAGACTATCTCTTATAGAAGCTATACTCGATGTATTTCTGGTTTCTTTAGAATCTAATATCTTAACCCTTAATGGTAATCCTAATACTTGAGCAGAATCTATTGCCATAAGTGCACCCGAATAAAAATCAAGTGTCATGTTTAGAAACCTATCATTACGAAGCAGTTTCTTTCTTACACTATCTGACTCTATTCTTGCCAAATTAAAAGGAATAAGTAATGCTATTTCTTTTGGAGCTGTTCTTATTAAAGATTTTGTAAAATCAACTAGTTCTTTTTCCTCTGTAACTAAAGACTCATTAATAATAGTTGCTTTAGGTAACTTTAACAACATACCTTGTTTAAGCCCTTCCTTTACTTCTGGATTTAATTTAATTATCTCTTCTTTATTAAGCCCTGTCTTTTTCTTTAAATTATAGAAGGTTTCCTTAGCCCTTACAACATACATCATATAAGGGGACTCCTCAATACTCACAAGTTGAGGGGCTACATAATCCTTATTATACAGTTTTAACTTATACCCTAATGGTAATACTTCTTTTACTTCTGGATTAAGTTCTTCTAACGACTGTAAGGTCATATCAAACTGCTTTGCAATGGAGTATTTTGTTTCTCCTTTTACTACTACATGATAAACATAAGCATCTACACTTTCTGTTTCTTTAACTTGACTTACAAGATTATTTCTATTTATAGGAATTACAATTTCTTGTCCTATTTGTAAACTATCAATAGATATATTAGGATTTGCATTTTCGATATCAATAACCTCCACATTATACTTTTTAGATAAGCTATAAAAGGTTTCAGAAGGCTCTAATTTATGTATAGTATTAACTACTTTAGTTGACTTACCTTTTTGTATCGTTGTTTTTGAAGAAGCTGAAGTAGGGATTAAAAGAATCGTATTCTCGGTAATACCATTCTTTGAATCTGGATTTAACCTATGTATATCATAAGGAGTAACTCTATGCTTTTTAGCCACATCTCTTACAGTCTCTCCTTTAACTACTGTATACTTTTTATAACCTTGAGAAAAAGAAGCTATTGAGAAAAAGAAAAATGCAAAAAATAAAACAAACCTTGTTTTCATTGTATCCATATAAAAAATTAAGTCGTTACAAAGTTAACTTTTGTAACGACTTAACAGCAAATTTTATTCCATTTTATAAAACAGTATCTCACAATTAAATAGAGGTGCTCCCCCTACTCTCCTGGCATAATACTTAATTTTTGCCCTGTTTGTAAACCATGCCTTAGTTTACGTTTATTATATTTTTTTATAGCTTCTATTGTGGTATTATATTTTCTAGAAAGCCCTATTAAAGTCTCTCCTAGTTTTACTTCATGTATT
Source organism: Flavobacterium sp. MedPE-SWcel (assembly GCA_001874325.1). Classification (GTDB taxonomy): domain Bacteria; phylum Bacteroidota; class Bacteroidia; order Flavobacteriales; family Flavobacteriaceae; genus Flavobacterium. The sequence goes on from MPCW01000006.1 coordinate 43,952, forward strand.
ACAATACCTTCCATTGTTTCTGGGGTTGGACCTGCAGGCACAATAACCTCCTGACCTACTTGTAATCCATTTCTTAAATCTACACTATTAGCTGCTATTATAGCTTCTAGTGTAGTATTATATCGCCTTGTAAGCGCTGTTAATGTTTCGCCAGAACTTACCTTATGCCTAACTTCAAACACTCCATCTTCTGGCAACTCAACTACTTTAACAGCTTTACTTACCTTATCAGATACAGCTTCCACTACCTCAACCTTTTCTTTAGGAGTCGTTTTCACTAAACTTTTTGAAACTTCTATAGAAGAGGATTCTTTTAATCTATTTTGTGTTAACAACTTCTTTTTACGATATTGTTTCTTCTTTTTCTTTGAAGCCGAAACTTGCAATGCTCTATCTACGGGTATTTTTAAAGGCGTACCTGGAGATACTCCTTCAACAGCATCAGGATTTAACTCATATATATCTGATGGGCGTACCATATACTTCCTAGCAATCAATGCTATTGTCTCACCTAAGGTAACCACGTGATTAACTACCTTTTCAGTTCCCTCTCTTAGAACCACATCTGTTGATGACTCTCGTTGAGCCACCATAGCGTTACTGAACATCAATCCTGACATTAATAACGCAATAAGATACTTCTTCATTTATTAGTACTTAAAGAATTAATGCTGCTTTCTTTTACAAAAACATCCGTTTTACAAAAATTCAATAGTAGATATATTAATTCCATACATTATAAATTAGGGGTTATTTTATAATTGTAACATCATTAAATGGGACAAGAAGTAAAAACAAAACTAATTAAGTTTTTGTCTTGAAAATTCTCATAAAATCAAATCATTATTCCCACTCTATAGTTGCAGGTGGCTTAGAGCTAATGTCGTAAACTACTCTATTTACACCTTTCACTTTATTTATTATTTCATTTGATATTTTCATAAGGAAATCATATGGCAAATGAACCCAGTCAGCTGTCATACCATCAGTAGATTCTACAGCTCTAAGAACTACTACTTTTTCATATGTCCTTTCGTCACCCATTACACCAACACTATTTACTGGTAGTAACATTGCTCCTGCTTGCCAAACTTTATCATACAATCCGTGAGATTTTAATCCATCTATAAATATAGCATCCACATCTTGTAATATTCTTATTTTCTCTGGTGTGATATCACCTAATATTCTTATTGAAAGTCCTGGACCTGGAAAAGGGTGTCTTCCTAATAACTCTGAATCGATACCCAAAGTAGCTCCTACGCGACGTACTTCATCTTTAAAAAGCATTCGCAACGGCTCTACCACCTGTAACTTCATAAAGTCAGGTAAACCACCTACATTATGGTGTGATTTTATAGTTGCCGATGGGCCTTTTACAGATACAGATTCTATAACATCAGGGTAAATAGTACCTTGCGCTAGCCACTTAACATCTGTAAGTTGATTCGCCTCATCATCAAAAACCTCAATAAATACACGACCAATAGCCTTTCTTTTCAACTCAGGATCTTCAACACCTGCCAATTGCGACAGGAAACGATCAGAAGCATCTACTCCTTTAACGTTAAGTCCCATATCTTTATATTGGTCTAATACGTTTTCAAACTCATTTTTACGTAATAGTCCATTGTTCACAAAAATACAATATAGATTAGCTCCTATTGCTTTATGTAAAAGCACAGCCGCTACAGTAGAATCTACACCTCCTGAAAGACCTAATACTACTTTATCTCCTTGTATTTTAGTTTTAAGTTCATCTACAATATTTTCTACAAAGTTATCAGGCGTAAAATTTTGAGGTACTTCGGCTATTTTAACCAAAAAGTTCTCAAGCATTTGCTTACCATCAGTAGAGTGATATACTTCTGGGTGAAATTGTATAGCATAAGTACTTTCTCCTTCTATTCTATATGCTGCATTTTCTACATCATTGGTACTTGCTAGTCTAACACCATTAGTTGGTAATTGCTTAATAGTATCACTATGGCTCATCCATACCTGACTATCTACAGCTACATTATCAAGGAAAGGTTCATTCTCATTTACATATGAAAGATTAGCACGTCCATACTCTCTTATATTACTTGGCGCTACTTCACCTCCGCTAAAATGAGCTAAATATTGCGCCCCATAGCATACGGCTAATAAAGGTAGTTTACCTCGGATTTCTGACAGATCAGGATGCGGAGCATCTTCTGCTCTTACAGAAAAAGGACTTCCTGAAAGTATTACAGCTTTGTAGGATGATAAATCAGCTGGTATGTTGTTATAAGGGAAGATTTCGCAAAAGATATTTAACTCGCGAACTCTTCTCGCAATAAGTTGTGTGTATTGCGATCCGAAATCTAAAATTAGTACGTTGTGTTGCATACGCAAAAATAGCTATAAAAATGTGAAATGAAAACCTAACATTTATATTTTTATACCATATTATCAGTTTGTTTTAAACAAAGTAAAAAATATCTTTCATTTTCATCTCTAAAAGCTTTTTTTATTATATTTAAAACACTAACAATCTGACTTATGAAGAATGCTACACTCTTTTTTTTATTACTTTTTATTACCCAATCATATTCTCAAATAGACGACTTTAAAGCACCAAATTATGTTCTAATAGAAAAAAATGTTAATAACAAAAGTACCTCTTTACATTTCGACAACCTGTTTGAACGATATAATGAAGCAGATAGCACTATGACTATTGAAGAGAAAAGACATTTATATTATGGTTACTCTTTTCGAGAAGAATATTCACCATACAGTAGATCTGAATCTGAAAAAAAATTAAGAAAGTTATTACAAAAAGAAAGTGCTAGCGAAAAAGATTTTCTGAAAATTATAGAATACACTGATGATATCTTGAAACAATACCCTTTTAGTTTAAGAATAAAAGAATATCGAATTTATTCTTTTCAAGAACTCGGAAAAAAAGCTGAAATAGATAAAGAGAATATACAAGCTAGTATTATTATAGATGCCATATTAAGTTCTGGTAACGGTACCGAAAAAGAAACCTGCTTTTATGTTATAAACACTATTAATGAATATGAACTATTAAACTTACTTGGATTTGAATTTGGCGGAAAACAAGCATTGATAGATAATAAATATGATTACCTTAGTCTAGCCGAAAACCCTTATCAGTTAGAGGGCTTTTATTTTAACATTTCAAGAAGCTTACAAGCACTTAAATTTTAACACAAATAACAATAAAAATGACACAAATTAATCCTTACATAGCTTTTAATGGTAATTGCGAAGAAGCTTTCAGTTTTTACAAATCAGTTTTTGGAGGTGAGTTTACACACATAGGCCGTTTCAAAGATATGCCTTGCGAAGAAGATCAAAAAATACCAGAAGAAGATGCTGAAAAAATAATGCATGTTTCTTTACCAATTGGTACAGGTACAACTATCATGGGGTGTGACTCTTCTGATTCATTTGGAAAAAACCTTGTTATTGGTAATAATATAACCATATCAATTAATGTTGATAATGAAGCGGAAGCTCATAGAATATTCAATGGTCTATCTGATAGTGGAAATATAATGATGCCATTAAATAAAACTTTTTGGGCTGCACTTTTTGGAATGTTTACAGATAAGTTTGGAATCAATTGGATGATAAACTGCGAATAATTACATTTATATAATACTATAGGGCTGCATCAAGCGTTTGCTTATGCAGCCTTTTATTTTGCCATACTGGCATAAAAGAAAAAAATGTAAATTAGCAAAATGATGAATAAAGAAGATATTGAGAATCTAAAAACACTATTAGATTCTCCTAAAAAAATTGCAATAACTATGCACCGTAATCCTGATGGTGACGCAATGGGCTCTACATTAGGATTATATCATTTTTTAAAACAAAAAGGACACGATGCAACTGTAGTTTCTCCTAACGAATTTCCTGATTTTTTAGAATGGTTACCTGCAACTAACAATGTGATTATTTTTGAAAGAGAAAATGATAAAGCAGTAACTATTTTAGAAGAAGCAGATATAATTTTCACATTAGATTTTAATGCATTTGGTCGTACGGGTGAGCAAATGCAAAAAGTATTAGAAAAATTAGACACTACCTATATAATGATAGATCATCATCAAAAACCTGATGACTATGCAAAGTATATGTTTTCTGATACTAGTTATGGTTCTACTTGCGAAATGGTATATCACTTTATACATCAATTAGATGAAAGTAAATACATTAACAAAACTATTGGTACTTGTTTATACACTGGTATCGTTACTGACTCTGGTTCATTCCGTTACCCATCTACTACAGGAACAACACACCGTGTAGTAGCTGAATTTATAGATCTTGGAATAGATAATGCAGCTATACACAGCGCACTATACGACAACCATTCTCATAACCGCATACAAATTTTGGCAAGGGCTTTGAGTAATATGAAAGTAATGCCAGAACATAAAACATCATATAGTTTTCTAAGTCAAGAAGAATTAATAAGTCTTGGAAACACTAAAGGTGACACAGAAGGTGTTGTAAATTATGGCTTAAGTATAAAGGGTATTGATTTTACCGCCTTTTTTACAGAGAATAAAGATGAAGGTATTGTTAAAATATCTTTTAGGTCTAGAGGTAACTTTGATGTAAACAAATATGCACGTGAACATTTTAATGGTGGTGGACATATTAACGCTGCTGGTGGACGATCGGATGAATCGTTAGAAGCTACCATCCAAAAATTTATTGCTACTTTAGCAACTATAAAAGTTGATTGATACATGAACAAATATTTTATAACAATGCTATTTCTTGTAAGTATAACACTTACAGGGTGCTCTCAACAGCAACAAGCTAGAAAACCAATATCTAGAACTTCGGGTGCGGCTTTTATAGATGAGTCAGTTGAGCGAAATAGAAAGCTCATTGCTAAGGAAGAAGCACAAATAGATTCTATAATAAAAAGCAATCCTGATATTGAATACATTGCTTCTAGTAAAGGATACTGGTATTATTATGGACAAGAAAACACTCAAGATGATATAACACCTAAAAGAGGTGACGTTGCTTTCTTTAATTACACTATTAAAGATTTAGATGGTAACATAATATATAGTGAGGAAGAGTTAAAACCTCAGGTTTATTATGTAGACAAAGAAAAAATCATGATAGGCCTACGTAGTGGTATTAAACTAATGAATAAAGGAGAAAAGGTAACTTTTCTATTTCCTTCTAACATGGGGTATGGGTATCATGGTGACAATAAAAAAATTGGTGTAAATCAATCATTAATATGTACTGTTACCCTAAACGATATAAAACCAGAAGCTGAAGTAAAAGATAACCAAAAAACAAAGGATAATAACTAATTATAAATGAAACCAATGACAAGTCTTTTTTTAAGTTTAATCGCTTTTTTCTGTTCATGTAATAATGCTGGCAATCAGCCATCAAATATTAAATTAGGTGATGGAATGTATGCTGAAATAGAAACCAACAAAGGAACTATTTTATTGCAATTAGAATATAAAAAAACACCACTTACTGTAGCCAATTTTGTGAGCCTTGCTGAAGGTAAAAACAAAATGGTTAGTGATGATTTAAAAGGAAAGAAATACTACGATGGTCTTAGCTTTCATCGTGTTATTAATAACTTTATGATACAAACTGGTGATCCAAAAGGAAATGGATCTGGTGGACCAGGTTATAAATTTGCTGATGAAATCACCGACCTAAAACACGATAAAGCAGGAATATTATCTATGGCTAATGCTGGTCCTGCAACAAACGGGAGTCAATTTTTTATTACGCATAGAGCTACTCCTCACCTAGATGGTATTCATACTGTATTTGGTCATGTTATAGAAGGTATGGATGTTGTTAACAGCATCAAGCAAAACGATGTTATGAAATCTGTAAAAATAATAAAGATTGGACGTGAGGCTAAAAAGTTTAAAGCTGCAAAAATCTTTAAAAAAGCGCTTGAAAAATCTATCGAAGAACAAAAGAAAAAGAAAGAACTTTTAGAAAAGACAAAAGCAGAAAAAGTAGCTTACTTTGCTAAAGAAAAAGCTAAAAGTACTACTACTGATTCAGGACTACAATATACTATCGTTAAAGAAGGTAATGGGCAAAAACCAGCAAATGGTACAATGGTACAACTTAAATATTCTGGATTTTTAGATAATGCTTTCTTATTTGACTCAAGTGAGGTTGAAGTAGCTAAAATGTTTGGTAACTATATTCCTCAAAAAGATGCTGCCGGAGCTTACAAACCAATACCTTTTAAGGTTGGTACTAAAAAAGGCATGATACCTGGATTTATTGAAGGTATAGAGCAAATGAAACTAGGTGATAAAATTATAGTATTTATCCCTTCTCATTTAGGTTATGGAGAAAGAGGTATGCCAAGAGGTAAAATACCTGGAAATGCTAACTTGATATTTGAATTAGAAATGATAGAGAGTGTACCTGTACAAACAAGTCACTAAAATAATGCTAACATAAATAAAAGGATCCTCTATACAGGATCCTTTTATTGTTTATAAGAATCATTTACTAAATTACACTCATAGTATATATAACAGAAAAAACATGAACTTATCTTTTAAAGACAACAAAACTGACGGAAAACTAGATATAACGTGTAATAACGATGGGTTTGATAGATTATTTTTTTCTCGTGATGTAAAAGATAAACTATATACTATTGCTTGGAACAAAGGAAAAACTCAAAAAGTAATTATTGATGAAATAGAGTATGATTTCCCTGCAAACTCTATTTTACCATTAGTTGTAAACCAAAGTTTTAGATTTGAGAACAGTGAAGATATTATTGCATGGCAGTTTAATCGTGATTTTTACTGTATAGTAGACCACGATCAGGAAGTTAGTTGTGTAGGCTTTATATTTTATGGTACATCTCAAACAATGTTTATATCACTTGATGAAAAAGAGACCGATAAAGTAACATCGTTATTAAATGTTTTTAAAGATGAGTTTGAAACTGCTGATACTATACAGGGTGAAATGCTTAGAATGTTACTAGTAAGACTTATTATAACAATTACAAGACTAGCAAAACAACAATATATTACTACTGGAGATAAAGATGATTCAAAATTCAACTTATACCGCGAGTATAATATAATGGTAGAAAAAAACTACCGTACACAACACGAAGTACAGTTTTATGCATCAGCTCTTAATAAATCTCCTAAAACATTAGCCAATGTATTTGGGCTATATGGAAAGAAAACTCCTTTACAAATTATTCAGGAACGTGTAATAGCTGAAGCTAAAAGATTGTTGTACTACACAGAAAAATCTATAAAAGAAATTGCTATAGAAATAGGTTTTGAAGATACTTCTCATTTTAGTCGTTTCTTTAAAAAACAGACCTCTTTTACCCCTACTGAATTCAAAAACAACATAAAAAAACCTGTTTAAGGAAAAATTGACTACACGTCGGGAATTTTATCTATTTCTTACCCTTGGTATGTGTCGCATCTTTGTACTGTCGATAATGACAAACAAAATTTTAAAGACATATAATTAATTATGGAAAATTTCACAGTACCAACAAGAGAAGAAGTTTCTGAAAACAATCAAGCAATTTTCGATAACCTAAAAAAAGGTATCGGTATGGTTCCTAACCTATATGCATATTTTACTAAAAGTGAAACAGCATTACAGGATTACCTAACGTTACAAAACAGAAAAACATCACTAAAAGCAAAAGAGAAAGAAGTTGTAAACTTAGTAGTTAGCCAAGTTAATACTTGTGATTATTGTTTAGCAGCACATACTGCTATTGGTAAAATGAATGGCTTTACAGATGAGCAAATTCTAGAGATACGAAAAGGTACAGCAGGCTTTGATAGTAAACTTGACGCATTAGCTAAATTTACTAAAGAAATTGCTGACAATAGAGGTAAAGCATCTACAGCAACTACAGAGGCATTACTTGCAGCTGGATATACAGAAACAAGTCTTGTAGATATTATTTTACTTATTGGTGATAAAACAATATCTAACTTTATTTATGGTGCAGCACAGTTTCCTGTTGATTTTCCTGCTGCCCCAGCATTATATGGTACAGAAGCCCTATAAGCAGTACTTAAAAGCATGAAAAAGAGAATAAAAAAAGAGTATCATTTTGATACTCTTTTTTTATTTATAATACTCTATACTTTTAAATTACTGCTTTAAAATCTTTACGGTTTTAAAAGTATTATTATGATTTAACTTTGCAAAATAAGTTCCATTAGGTAAATCTGAAATAGAAATAACATTATCTGAAACATTTTCAAAATACTTAACTTCTTGTCCTAAAACTGTATAAATTGAAATATTAAAAGGTTCATTATTTAACCCGTTAATATTAATAACATCATTAGTAGGGTTTGGGTATAAGCTTACTGTTTCTAAAAATTCATCATGTACCCCCAAAGTATTAACAGTAACTGTTTTGGTAAATCTATGAACTCTATCACATTTATTTATCGTTAGAGTAACCTCAAAATCACCAGTTTCATTGTATGTATAAACCGGATTCTCTTCAGTAGAAGTATTTTCATCTCCAAATTCCCAAGTTATATCATCTGAAGTATAAGAATTCGTAAATGATACCTCACTATCATTTAGTGTAAAATCAAAATTTGCCGTAAAATCCCAATCATCAATAGTTTCAAAAACTATCGTTTTAGCCGCTAATTTTATAGTACTTGCTTCTTCATCTGATAAATTTGAGTTCCAAGTAATCAATGTCGGGTCTTTTTTATAAATCATAGTATAAAAAGCACAAGCCGCAGCATAAGTACCTCTTGATGAAGGGTGTGATCCATCTCCTGAATATAAATCAATCTCAGGGTTATTAGCGCGTAAATAACGCCAAACAGCTCCCGCAGGGGCTACTTCTGCATTATTTTGCTCTGCCATATAAATATAAGATGCTCTTAGCGCATCATCCATACCTTCATAAGTACAAACCCATGGTGCAAATTCACAATTACCAGCATCACCATTCTCTCTACCCCATGTCATATAAAACAATGGTTGAGAGCATTCATTATTGTTTCTAATAGCATTGCTTAATTGTTCTGCAAAAGGAAAAAGCTCTGTTTCCATTTGAGCTTGTCCCCAAGACGGTTCTTGACTTTGCGCTTGTAATGCTACAAAATCCCAATCATCTGCATCTATCTTATTTAAAGTTGTTGCGTTTGTAGCATGGTTCATTAATCGTTGTCCACCAGGAGTATTTGAATCATATATTAAAACATCTCCAGTACTCGTTGCCATATTTTCTACCATTAAAGGTAAATTATTAGCAGCAGTATAGCTATTACCAATAAATAAGACTTTCTTAGATAATTGAGCAAATGACATAGCACTAACCCCTAAAGTTAGGGTTAATAAAAGTAATTTCTTTTTCATTTTTTAATCCAAATGTAGAAAAAAAATGAATTTGTTTCATAAAAACCATTATTTAATTGAAACAAAGTAAATTTTGTAAAAGTAAAACAGGTATCACTTGATACCTGTTTTACTTTTACAATTATGCCTTAAATTTCCAGTCAAATTCATCTTTATCGCTTATTACAGCACCGAGTTCGACTTTTACAATCTCTCCAAACTCTACTGTAAAAATTATCCAATTTTCTTCGTTAAAGAAATTATCTTGAGAATCGAAAACTTCATTTTCAAAACTCTTAATTCCTTTTTCTTTTACTAGTGGGTGTACTGTGTCCCAACTCTCACTTATAACAGAATTACCAAACAATTGTAAATCAGTATGTGAACCTATTATGTATCCTAACCTAAACTCTTCATCTTCATAAAATGTAAGACGTAACTTTTTATCATTATACAAATAAATAATATTCTCATCCTCATCACTATACTCCCTGTCAGGAGAACCATATAAGGCTTCAACATCTTTTTGTTCCATTCCGAAAACTAACCGATCAATTCCTTTTTTAAGACTTATTTCCATAATGTAGTTTTTTTAGTAGTTTCAAAGTTAAAGTTTATTAATCATAGTATCTCAAAAACTATATATTAAATAGTTTATTTTTCTCTTCGAATTTTAGAACCTTGTTTTACTATTATTTTAGAGCCTTCTGCTAAATATACCGATACTGGTTTTGCGTCTTGCAAAAAACCAAAGTCGGTACCATAAACCTTTGCAAAGTCTACATTTACCTCATATCTCTTTATAGGATATATTTGCCAACGTGGATGTGCTACTTCATACTCTGAAGTAACAGAATCACTTATTTTAGTATATCCCCAAAAGTGTTCTGTGATAAATTCTTCTTCACTATTAGGAGCTATAGCTACAGATGTCTTATCTGACACTACTTTTATAGTATTCCACTCATCTTTTTTCCAGCTATATTCTACTATTAAATCATCACCTTCCTCTTCCCAACTATGTTTAGTAGGTAGTGTTTCGTAATGTTCTTTATATAATGTATTAGCTACAAATGTAAGTGCTGGTTGTGGTACAATTTCTTTTATAAAAACTACTCCTCTTTTATAATCATTTTCATCCCCATGACGTACATAAAAACGTAGATTAATTTCTTCAAAATTAATATGAAAAGGAATTTTCATTCCTAACATTTTAGTATCTACGAACATAAAACCTATAAGACTTACATAGCAAGTTCCTTCCCACAAATCTAATCTTGTGTCATATGGTACGTAAGGCTTTAATATTTCAGGGTCGACTACATAATTTATCATTACTAATTTTCGCCATTGTGCATCTAAAAAAGTACGCTTATTTATTTTATTATTTTCTTTCATAGTTTATATAACAGGAATATTTTTCTTTATAAAAACAAAAAATCCGCTATAAAAGCGGATTTGAATATTAATATGTAAAAGTGCCATACTCACTTTTTATAGTGAGCTCTTTTTTATCAGAAGCTTCTACCCTACCTACAATTTGTGCATTTACATTAAATGATTTTGAAATAGCTATAATGTCTTCTGCTATGTTTTCAGGAACATATAATTCCATACGATGCCCACAGTTGAATACTTGATACATTTCTTTCCAATCAGTATTACTTTGATCTTGAATTAACTTAAATAATGGCGGAACTGGAAATAAATTATCTTTTATTATATGTAAATTATCTACAAAATGTAATATTTTAGTTTGTGCACCACCACTACAGTGTACCATACCATGAATATCACTTGGTGTATACTTTTCTAATATCTTCTTAATAATAGGTGCATAGGTACGTGTAGGTGACAACACAAGCTTACCTGCATCTATAGGGCTGTTCTCTACCGCATCAGTTAATTTAACTTTACCTGAATACACTAGATCTTCTGGTACTGAAGCATCAAAGCTCTCAGGGTATTTTTTGGCTAAATAATTATCAAACACATCATGACGTGCAGAAGTAAGACCATTACTTCCCATACCTCCATTATATCCTTTTTCATAGTTTGCCTCTCCAAAAGATTCCAAACCTACAATTACATCTCCCGCCTTAATATTAGCATTATCTACTACATCACTACGTTTCATTCGTGCTGTAACTGTCGAGTCTACTATCATAGTACGTACCAAATCACCTACATCGGCAGTTTCTCCACCAGTAGAATGTATTGTTACACCAAAGCTCTTTAATTCTTCAATAAGCTCTTCTGTTCCATTAATAACAGCTGATATTACTTCACCTGGTATTAAGTTTTTATTTCTACCAATGGTAGATGATAACATAATATTATCTGTAGCACCTACACATAGTAAATCATCTATATTCATGATAAGAGCATCTTGTGCTATACCTTTCCATACCGATATATCTCCTGTTTCTTTCCAATACATATAGGCTAAAGACGATTTTGTACCTGCACCATCGGCGTGCATTATAAGGCAATACTCTTCATCATTAGTTAAATAGTCAGGAACTATTTTACAGAAAGCTTTAGGAAACAATCCTTTATCAATATTCTTTATGGCATTATGCACATCTTCCTTTGAGGCAGAAACCCCTCTTTGGCTATAGCGTTTGCTAGTATCAGAACTCATGTAGTGTAGTTTGTGTTGTAAAGTGCAAAGATAATTTTAATACCTTAATTAACCAATCAATTTAGTATAGCAATACAGCACATCTACACAAAACATAAACTTAATCACTTTTTTATGTTTAAACTCTATGTATTCTTTTCTTTATTATCTAAATATGATGATAAATTGTCTAAAGAATCATCCCAAAATTTCTCATAGAAACTTAACCAGTTATTTAATTCTTCTAATGGTTTTGCATTTGCCTTACAGTAGCGTTCACGACCATTAGTACTTATCTCGATTAAACCTGCACTTTCTAAAACTTTTAAATGTTTAGTTACTCCTTGCCTACTTATATCAAACTGCGATACAATTTGATTTATAGGTAATGAAGATGCTACAATAATTAAAGCATGGAATATCTTTCGTCTAGAAGGGTCTGATAATGCTTTTAATGTTTTACTAAATGTATCCTCCAAAACATTATAAATATTTAGACAGTTCTAATACACAGTTGTCCCATCCCCCGCTAAAGTTCTCAAACATTTTAGCAGCATTTTCTCCTTGATACTTAGAAATACCCGAATGTTTTACTGTTAATCTCGTTCCTTCACTTATACTTTCTAGGTTCCACTCTACAAGTGTTTCTACATTTTCAAAACCTTCTATAATCCAAGTATAAACTAAAGTGTAAGGCGTTGCTTTCTTAACAACCCCTCTTATAACATCATCACAATCACCATTCAAACTGGTAAATTTATAGTTATACCCCTCCTCTGCCTTGAAGTCTGCTTTTATAAACCAAGTCGAAAGTTCCTCTTGTTTTGTTATTGCATTCCAAACAGATTCAATTTCTTTTTTAAGAATTATTTCTTTGCTAATTGTATCATTCATAATTTACTAGTTTTAAATTCAATACAAATATATGTTCTTTTTTTTAATAAGCAACCAATTAGTTGCTTATTAAAAAAAGAACAACAAATGAAATAATTATTTAAAAAAAAATTAAACCGTTGTTGAGTTTATAATATCCTTTTAAAGACTACTAAAAAGTTATTTTTTGTAATGCTTCGAGTACATAATTGTGCATTACTTCTTTATAATCTAAATGAGTAACAATACGTAATTTACCTTTACCCATAGCACTAATAAAAATACTTTTCTCTTTTAACCTCTCAATAACGACTGTTTCATCATACTGAGGTTTTACCGAAAAGATTAAAATATTAGTTTCCACAGGCTCTACTTTCTCTACCCAAGGTTGTTGTTTTAATACATCAGCCAATTGTTTAGCCCTATTATGATCATTTTCTAGTCGACCAACATTGTGTTGTAATGCATATAATCCTGCTGCGGCTAAGTAACCCACTTGGCGCATACCTCCTCCTAACATCTTACGGATACGCAAAGCTTTATTAATAGTTTCTTTATCCCCTATTAATAATGAGCCTACTGGTGCCCCTAACCCTTTAGACAGACATACAGAAATAGTATCAAATAATGCTCCGAATTCTTTAGGGTGTTGTCTTTTAGCTACAAGCGCATTCCATAACCTTGCACCATCAAGATGATACTTCAAGTTATTTTCTATACAAACTTGTTTTATTTCCTTTAAAGTTTCAATATCATAACAAGCACCACCACCTTTGTTTGTCGTATTTTCAATACACACTAAACTTGTTAATGGGCTATGATAAAATTCAGGATCGTTTATAGCTGCTACAACTTGTTCGGCAGTAATCATTCCTCTATCACCATCTACAAGACAACATGATACTCCACTATTAAATGATGCTCCACCACCTTCATAATGAAAAACATGCGCCCACTTATCACATATTAATTGATCACCTGGATTAGTATGTAACTTAATCGCTGCTTGGTTTGCCATAGTACCCGATGGAAAAAATAAAGCTGCTTCCATACCAAACAAATCTGCTATAGCTTCTTCAAGCTCAATCATTGCTGGGTCTTGCTTGTATACATCATCACCTACTTTTGCTCTAAACATTTGTTGAAGCATTTCGTGACTCGGTTTCGTGACAGTGTCACTTACTAAATTTATTTCCATATTATGAAAAGGATACCTTACTTTTGTGGTACAAAACTACATTATTTATGACAAATACCGAACAAATTAAAGGTATTATGGAACGCCTTGGAGCGTTGAGGAGGTATCTTTGACATTGATAGAAAACTAATTGAAATTACTAACGAAGAAGAGAAAACATTTGCCCCTGATTTTTGGAACAATCCAAAAGAAGCTGAAATACTCGTAAGAGAGCTTCGCTCTAAGAAAAAATGGGTAGAAGATTACGAAAAAGCAAATGCATTAGGAGAAGAACTACAAGTACTCTACGAGTTTTATAAAGATGGTGATGCTACCGAAGAAGAACTTGATGAACAGTATAACGACACAATTACACATCTAGAAAACTTAGAGTTTAAAAACATGCTTTCGGATGAAGGTGATAGCCTTAGTGCTGTATTACAAATAACAGCTGGTGCTGGTGGTACAGAGAGCTGTGACTGGGCAGCTATGCTGATGCGAATGTACATGATGTGGGGTGAAAAAGAAGGTTATAAAATAAAAGAACTTAACTATCAAGCTGGAGAGGTTGCCGGTATTAAAACCGTTACCCTTGAATTTGAAGGTGAATATTCTTTCGGGTATCTTAAAGGTGAAAATGGTGTACACAGGCTTGTACGAATTTCTCCTTTTGATAGTAATGCTAAAAGACATACTTCATTCGCTTCGGTATACGTATATCCTTTAGCTGATGACTCTATTGAAATTGATATAAACCCTTCGGACATATCATGGGAGACTATGCGTTCTAGTGGTGCAGGTGGTCAAAATGTAAATAAAGTAGAGACTGCTGTAAGATTACGTCACGAACCTTCTGGAATTATCATTGAAAATTCTGAGACACGATCGCAGCTTGATAACAAAACAAAAGCAATGCAACTTTTAAAGTCTCAGTTATATGAAATTGAGCTTAAAAAACAACAGGCAATGCGTGATGAAATTGAGGCTGGAAAAATGAAAATTGAGTGGGGTTCTCAAATTCGAAACTATGTAATGCACCCTTACAAATTAGTTAAAGATGTACGCACACAACATGAGAGTGGTGATGTAGATGGAATTATGAATGGTAATATCGATAAATTCTTAAAGGCTTACCTAATGATGATGGGACAAAAAGAAGAAGAATAACCCATTAAACATAATTAAAATACTAAGAGGTAGTACTAAAACTTAAACGTTTGGTACTACCTTTTTTAATATAAATATATGCCCTATAATAAATAGACTCTTATCAATTTTTAATCCTTAAAATAAATCCAGCCAACCATCATAATAAAATTTACGTCTATAATAATAGAACAATCCAAACTAATAGAACAATGAACTCTATCTCTTCATTTTTCCACATTACTTTAAAAAAGAAAAAAACATTTCTATTATTAACGACAATAGTGTTTTTTAATACATCTTTTTCGCAAGCACAGTTATCAATAAATGAAAAACTAGCTGATTTTAATTATTTACACCAAGAACTTGAAAAGTCATACCCTTATTTCGGAATAAATAAAAGAGCACACAATACTGATTGGCTTGCCAATAAAGAGGAATATATTAAACAGATAAAAAACACAAAAAATGATAAAGAGTTTTTTAAAGTTTTTAATAGTATTTTAAATGATTTAAATAATGGTCACACAGATGCTTATCCAACTATAATTTATAATTATTTTTATAATGCATATAAACAAGGGGCTACTCAAGACCCTATTTATAAAATATATGTAAAGGAGTTAGAGAAAACAGATTCTATTCGTTCTAAATACTGGAAAGAGATTAATCTTGAGCTTTTTTTTCCAGAACGTAAAAACAAGAATGATGAAGCTAGCATTAGCGAAACAGAAATACCTGAAAATATTACAACTAACTTTATAGACTCGTTATCAACCGCAATTGTCCATATAAAATCATTTAGCTATGACTATGTAGAAGAGGATGCTGATACATTAAAATATATTTTCAATAAAACTCATAATTACAAAAACTTAATAATAGACATACAAGGTAATGATGGCGGTAGTACAGAATATTGGATGGAAAATATAGTACCTCATTTAATTAATGATACTATCCCCTTCTCTATAACCTATGGATTTAAGAAATCTGATAGGTTAAAGAAATTCAAACCTGATTATTTTAAAGACACTATCTATTATGAAGAAATAAAACTACCTAACATGCCAGATGAATTAAAAGATGGCAGTTATTTATTTAGAAGAGATGAAACTACAATAGATCCAGTTCCTAATAATAAAAAATATAAAGGAAAGATTTACCTGTTAGTAGATCATGAAGTATTCTCTAGCTCTGATGCCTTAGCACATTTTTGTAAAGTAACAAAGTTCGCTACTGTTGTAGGAGAGAAAACAAGTGGCGATGGTATAGGGACAGACCCTTTACTGTTAACACTTCCTAATAGCGGTATAGTTATTCGATTTACAGGAGAAATGGGGCTAAACGCTGATGGTAGTGCAAATGATGAAACGAAAACAAATCCTGACCTAATAATTAAGGCATCTAACAAAAAAGAAAGGCTCAAGAAACTTCTTGAGCACCTTAAGCTTCAAAAATAAGCAAGACTAAAAAATACTTATAATGTAATATAGAATAGCTGCTATGATTGCAGATACTGGTATAGTAAGTATCCATGCCCATAGTAAACTTATTGTTACTCCCCAGCGTACAGCAGAAACTCTTTTAGTAATTCCCACCCCAATAATAGATCCTGTAATCGTATGTGTTGTAGATACTGGTATTCCAAAATGCTCAGCAGTGTAAAGTGTAATAGCACCTGCTGTTTCGGCAGCTACTCCCTCTAAAGAGGTTACTTTAGTAATTTTAGTCCCCATTGTTTTAACGATTTTCCAACCACCACTCATAGTACCTAGTGCAATCATTATAAAACTAGCAAGTGGCACCCAACTCCAATGGTCTACAAAATATTTAAAAGGATCATCAGCTGTTTGATAAGCCTCCATAGGGTCCACTTGAGTGTAATAATATATTACAGCAGCCCCAATAATTCCCATAACTTTTTGCGCATCATTAGCACCATGCCCTAAACTAAATAATGCTGATGATACTAATTGAAAACGTTTAAACCACTTATCTGCTTTAGATGGATTAGCCTTACGGCACACATTTAATATTATAATCGTCAAGAAATAAGCCACCATCATACCAATAAGTGGTGCCATAAATATAAATAATATAATAGGCACAACTTTAGCATAATTAACAACTGTATTTATATCTGCACCATCAACTGTAAAAGCGTGTGCTAATGCAGCTCCCATAAAACCACCTATAAGTGTGTGTGATGATGATGATGGTATACCTAATTTCCAAGTAAGTAAATTCCAAGTAATAGCTGCAATAATACCTGCCAATATAACTTCGAGTGTAATAAAGTCTTCACTCACCGTTTTTGCAATAGTATTACCTATTTTAAACTCCCCTATCCAATATTTTGAAATAAAATAAGCAGAAAAATTAAAAAAAGCAGCCCAAAGTACTGCCTGAAGTGGTGTAAGTACTTTTGTTGCAACTATAGTGGCTATAGAGTTTGCAGCATCATGAAATCCATTTATAAAATCGAAAACAAGAGCTAAAAATATGATTATGATTAATAATACCATAGATAATAAGTTAGAAAGTGTAGTTTAAGAATGTTTTACAGCTATTGACTCTAAAACATTTGCAACACCCTTACATTTATCCGTTGCTGTTTCTAATGCCGCTAATACTTCTTTATATTTTATAACATTAAGCGCATCTGTTTCATTTTCAAAAATATCTGCTACAGCTCTATCAAAAACATTATCAGCCTTACTCTCTAGCTTATAAATTCTTTTACAATTATCAGCAATACCATTAAGGTTTTTCATATCCTTTAAATCAGCAACAGCAACTTGTATTAACTGACAAGCTTCTAAATTTATCTCTGTAAGCTTTCTTATCGATTTCGTAATTTTATCTACTTGATATAATCGCATTTTGTTAGCAGCAGCATACATATAATCAGCAACATTATCTATTGCTGACATTAGAGCATGTATATCCTCTCTATCAAAAGGGGTAAGGAAATTACGACTTAACTCAAGATTTGTTTGATGAGCAATACCTTCAATTATACTTTCAAGTCGCTCTATTTCAATTAAAAACTCTTCTCTTTTATCTTTTTCATCTTTCGAAGTGTTTACTGCTTCATGCAATTTTTCAGCAATAAGCACTAAATTTTGAGTTGCTTGCTCAAATAGTGGAAAGAATTTTCTGTCCTTAGGCACAAGAAACTGAAAGATGTTATTTATAGACATATAATCGAAATTTTTAATGAGCAAAGGTAAGTTTAAAGTGTTATTAAATAGTTAAGCAATGGTGAACTAAACAACATCTAAATCGCCATAAATAGACAATAATAAAACTATGCTAATTATAACAAAAAACTGCACGATATATCTAATTATTTATGCGTGCATTTAAAAAGTATAAAGTATTTTTGCCACTTAACAATTACTTAAAGTACTCTTTTGAGGTTAAAAGGTATTGTAGTAT
The DNA here is from genome assembly GCA_001874325.1 of Flavobacterium sp. MedPE-SWcel. Taxonomy (GTDB): domain Bacteria; phylum Bacteroidota; class Bacteroidia; order Flavobacteriales; family Flavobacteriaceae; genus Flavobacterium. Next base: position 62,605 of record MPCW01000006.1, read on the forward strand.
ATTTTTGCAGTGTTTTTTAAAAACCCCTACTAATAAAAATGAAACGAAAAAAATCGCTTCCTACACCTACCCTACTTGGTAGAGTTTCACAAGAAAAATATTTTTTAATATTAATTCTTGCTGTATTTATACTTAGTGCTTTATTTTATGGGCAGCCACAAATTGCTATGTGGATTGGTTTTTTTACCGCAGCCTACGCTACAGTATCTAATGATAGTATACAATCATTAGGAACATTTATAGAAAGTAATAAAGATAAAAAATGGTATTGGTTATGGCTCTTTACAGGAACCATATTTTTAGTAACCGTAACTATTAGTTGGGTTATGTATGATGGGGATGTTACGTACAAACGTTTATTAGACCCTGAAACTGGATTAAGTAATTATCCTCACCCTGATAACTTTTCATTTCTTATACTAATGGCACCTTTAGTATTACTAATACTTACAAGGTTAAAAATGCCAGTTTCTACTACATTTTTAATGTTAAGTGTCTTTAGTTCTTCTTCTAAAGGTATAACAACAATGATATCTAAAAGTGTATCAGGATACTTTATAGCATTCATAGTATCTGCATTAGTATGGTATTTTGGATATAATTATATTAAGAAAAAATTCAAAAGTAGAAAAGTGCACCCTATGTGGATGGTAGCACAATGGCTAGTAAGTGGTACACTGTGGGCTGTATGGGTTATGCAAGATGGTGCTAATATTGCTGTATTTTTACCTAGAAAACTTGATGGATTACAGTTTGGAATTTTTAGTGCGGCAATATTTATAGGGCTTGGACTATTATTCTTTTTAAGAGGAGATAAAATACAAGAAGTAGTTAGTGAAAAAGTACGTATATCAGATATTAGAGCTGCTACACTTGTCGACTTTACTTATGCATTAATACTTGTTTATAAATTATTTATTAGTACGGTACCAATGAGTACAACTTGGATTTTCCTTGGACTTATTGGTGGTCGTGAAATTGCAATAAACTTAGCAAGACTTAAAAAAGGTAAAAAGCACAAGAAGAAAGCCCTACGCATGATTGGGAAAGACTTTTTATTTGCTGCAATAGGTTTAACAATTTCTTTAATACTAGCTGCTTCAGTAAATGCTGCTATACGTAATGACCTTATGATATTTTTAGGATTAAAATAAACCTTTACAAAACCTATATATAAAAAGGGAACAGTTTAAACTGTTCCCTTTTTTATTATTTTCTATTTAAAAATATATTTTTTTCAACTACTAGCCGCTAATTATATCAAATATCAAACGATTTCGTATTTTAGCACTCCAAAATTACATTATCAATAAAATTAAGTACTATACCATGGATATTAACTTCAATAAAAACGAAGACCATAATAAACTTTTACTATCTGAAATGAAACGCAGACTTGCAAAGGTAAAACTAGGCGGTGGCGAAAAAAGAATTGCAAAACTACATTCACAAGGTAAAATGACTGCTCGTGAACGTATTGATTATTTGCTTGACAAAGACAGTAAAAGTATAGAGATAGGTGCTTTTGTTGGTGATGACATGTATAAAGAACATGGCGGATGTCCATCTGGTGGTGTAGTAGTAAAAATTGGTTATGTAAGCGGCAAACAATGCGTCGTGGTAGCTAATGATGCTACTGTAAAAGCAGGTGCTTGGTTCCCTATTACTGCTAAGAAAAACTTACGTGCTCAAGAAATAGCAATGGAGAATAAATTACCTATTATTTACCTAGTAGATAGTGCAGGTGTTTACCTACCATTACAAGATGAAATATTTCCAGACAAAGAACACTTCGGACGTATTTTCCGTAATAATGCTATAATGAGCAGCATGGGAATTACACAAATTGCTGCTGTAATGGGTAGTTGTGTTGCTGGTGGTGCTTATTTACCTATAATGAGTGATGAAGCGCTTATAGTAGACAAAACAGGTAGTATTTTCCTTGCAGGAAGTTACTTAGTTAAAGCAGCCATTGGAGAGAGTATTGATAATGAAGCTTTAGGTGGAGCAACTACACATTGTGAAATATCAGGTGTTACTGATTACAAATCTAAAGATGATAAAGACGCTCTTGACACTATAAAAAATGTTGTAGACAAAATAGGCGATTATGATAAAGCAGGTTTTAGTAGAACTAAACCTGAAAAGCCAGCATTAGAAGAAAAGGAAATTTACGGTATACTACCTAAAGCTCGTAATGAGCAATATGATATGATGGGAATCATTAAAAGAATGGTAGATAATAGTGATTTTGAAGAATATAAAGCAGGATATGGTCAAACTATCATTACTGGGTATGCTCGTATAGATGGCTGGGCTGTAGGTATTGTTGCTAATCAACGTAAAGTTGTAAAATCTAAAAAAGGAGAAATGCAGTTTGGTGGTGTTATCTATTCTGATAGCGCTGATAAAGCTACACGCTTTATAGCTAACTGTAACCAAAAGAAAATACCTCTTGTATTCTTACAAGATGTTACAGGGTTTATGGTAGGTTCTAAATCAGAACATGGTGGTATTATAAAGGATGGTGCTAAAATGGTAAATGCTGTTAGTAACTCTGTAGTACCTAAGTTCACTGTAGTAGTAGGTAACTCTTACGGTGCTGGTAACTATGCTATGTGTGGTAAGGCTTACGATCCTCGCTTTATGTTTGCTTGGCCAAGTGCAGAGCTTGCCGTAATGGGAGGTACACAAGCAGCAAAAGTATTAATGCAAATAGAGGCTTCATCTTTAAAGGCAAAAGGAGAAGAAATAAATGCTGAAAAAGAAGCTGAGTTATTCGAAAAAATAAAGAAACGTTACGATGCTCAAGTATCACCATACTATGCAGCATCTCGTTTATGGACTGATGGTATAATAGACCCTTTAGATACTCGTAAATGGATTTCTATGGGTATAGAGGCAGCAGACCACGCTCCTATTGAGAAACCTTTTAACTTAGGCGTAATACAAGTATAAATTTTAAATACTTTTTATAGTATCTTTAGGCTTCATAAATAACAATTATTATGAAGCCTATTTTTTGTTACCTCCTATTTTGTTTTATCACACTTACTATGAGTTCACAATCTCAAATTAAAAAGATTGAAAACTTTAAGTCTGAATATGTACAGCCACGAAATGTAGAAGTATGGTTGCCTGATGCTTATTTCAACAACTCCGAGCAACAATTCCCCGTATTGTATATGCACGATGGACAAAATGTTTTTAATCCTAAAACCGCTTCATACCACGTTGCATGGGAAGCAGATAGTATTGCACAACAACTAATAAACGAAAGCAAAATAAAACCTGTAATTATTGTAGCCTCATGGTGTACTGATAAGCGTTTTCATGAATATTTCCCAGAAAAAGCAACACAATACCTTAGTGAGAAAGACAACCAACACATTGAAAATGCAAGAGCACATATGGGTACTGCACCTTCAGACTACCTTGCAGATGAATACCTGAACTTTATAACTAAAGAACTAAAGCCGTATATTGATAAAAATTATAGAACGCTAAGCGATAAGAATAATACCTCTATATGTGGGAGCTCTATGGGAGGGTTAATATCACTATATGCTATTTGCGAATACCCTGAGGTATTTGGACAAGCAGCTTGTGTGTCTACACACTGGTCGGTATTATTTAATAACGATGTTATGAGCCCATCAGAAGCGATACGTCAATACCTTAAAGACAACTTACCTTCTCCTACCAATCATCGTATTTATTTTGATTATGGTACAGAAACACTCGATCAATACTACGAACCTCATCAAAAAAAGGTTAATACCATAATGACTAAAAAAGGCTACACTCTTAATGATAACTGGGTTACTAAAAAGTTTGAAGGGGCAAGCCATAATGAACAATCGTGGCAAGAACGATTTGATATTATATTACAATTTTTATTTGCAAAATAATATGGATACCACCGACGAAAATAAAATGAAAGAACTGGCGCAACATTTGCGATGTCCTGATGGAGATACAGGAATTGAAGTTGCGAACATGATGAATCAAGTCAATAATAATATTATTACTCGAACCATAGAAAGCCTTAATATTAGTAACGAAAATTCTATACTAGAAATAGGTCCTGGTAATGGTAATCATATCATAGATGTTATAACACTTGGCTCTAACTTAATGTATCATGGTATCGATATTTCTGAAACCATGATTTTAGAAGCAAAAAAGAATAATATTCAGTTTCAAAATGTTTCTTTTCAGCTTACTAATGGTGAAAACATCCCTTTTAAGAATGATAGTTTTGACAAAATTTTCACTGTAAACACTATATACTTCTGGGAAAATGATTTAGCCTATGCTACTGAAATAGCTCGTGTAATGAAAGAAAAAGCGGTACTTTCTATTGGTTTTATACCCAAAAGTGCCATGGAACAAATACCATTTACCAAATATAATTTCAACAAAAAAGATATTCAATCAGTAATAAATCTTCTAGAAAAAGTTGGACTTAAAATTAAAGATACCATTACTGATGTAGAAATGGTGTTTAGTAATACCGGAGAAGAGATAGAACGAGAATATGTAGTACTAACAGCTACAAAACAATAAAACTCTTACCTTTAATAATTACCCAAGATAAGTACAGTCATGAAATTTACTTTCACATTCTTTTTATTAATAATAATACACTCGCTATCTGCACAAAATATTACACGACGTGATAGCTTACAGGGTGGGTTACGTATTGAACGCACATGTTTTGATGTGCAACGTTATGATCTTAATATCACTATAAATCCTAATAAAAAGCACATTAAAGGTTATAACGATATGACTTTTAATGTAGTGAATAATACTAGTCGTATTCAGCTTGACTTATTTGAAAATATGCAAGTAGACAGTATAATCTACAACAATAAAAAACTAGTTTATAATAGAGATAATGGTGCTGTTTTTATAACATTCCCTGACGAATTAAAGAAAGGTAATAAAGAAAAACTACGTTTTTATTATAATGGTAACCCTATAATAGCACATAACGCTCCATGGGATGGTGGTTTTGTTTTTAGTAAAGATACTCAAGGTAAACCATGGATAGGCGTTGCTGTACAAGGTACAGGTGCTAGCTTATGGTATCCTGTAAAAGATCATCAAACAGATGAACCTGACAATGGTGCATCTATAAAAGTAGCCGTACCTAATGGACTAATGAATGTATCTAATGGTCGTTTTATAGGTAGTAAAAATTTAAATAATGGTTATACACGTTGGGACTGGGAAGTAATAAACCCTATTAACAATTATGACATCACTGTAAACATTGCTGACTATGCTCATATACACGACAACATAAATGGACTAGACTTAGACTATTATATTCTAAAAAAGAACAAGAAAAAAGCCCAAAAACACTTTAAAGAGGTAAAACCAATGATTGAGTGTTTTGAATCTAAGTTTGGGAAATATCCATTTTATGAAGACGGTTACAAACTAGTTGAAACACCTTATTTGGGTATGGAACATCAAAGTGCTGTAGCTTATGGTAATGGTTTTAGAAAAGGCTATCAAGGTACTGATTTATCTTTCTCAGGAGTAGGAATGTTATTCGATTATATTACAATACACGAAAGCGGGCACGAGTGGTTTGGTAACAGTATCACCTCTAAAGATGTTGCTGACATGTGGATACATGAAAGTTTTACTACATACTCAGAAACAGTATATGTAGAATGTCGCTACGGATATGATAAAGCCATGAAATACGTTAACGGACAACGTATGAATATATTAAACGATAAACCTATAATCGGTATTTTTGGAGTAAATAGAGAAGGTTCTAGCGATATGTACTTTAAAGGCACGTTAATGCTAAACACTATACGCCATATTGTTAATGATGATGATAAATGGTGGGCAATGTTATTGAAGTATTCTGAAACCTATCGTAAACAAATTATTGATAGTAAAACTGTAATCGATTTCTTTAGTAAAGAGAGCGGCATAAACCTTACTCCTGTTTTTAATCAGTATTTGAGATATACCAGCATCCCTACATTACAATTACGAATAGATAACAATAAACTAGAATATCGCTGGAAAACAGATGTAAAAAACTTCACGATGCCTGTTGACCTTATCATTAATAAAAAAGAGATACGAGTTGAAGCTACTAATAATTGGCAAGTAATTAATTCAAAAATAAAAAGCCTCAACAACGTTGAAGCTCTTAAAAATAGATTTTATATAAAAGTAGAAAAACTTTAAACCGTAACTAAACTTTTATTTCTAATTACTTTTCCTGAAGCCGTTTCTTCAAATTTTTCAACAAAAAGAACATCCTTAGGTTTTTCAAACTTATCCAGTTTAGAAAAAACCTCTTGACTTATTTCATAGGGATTTCCTTCTATTATTAAAACCAGCTTTTCTCCTAATTTTTCATCAGATATACCTTTTACAAAATAGCGTTCATCAATTAAACCTGATAACTTCTCCTCTATTTGTTCAGGAAACAACTTAACTCCTCCACTATTAATTACATTATCATACCTGCCTAGCCATATAAACTGATTCTCATTTACTATATCAACAATATCATTTGTAATTATTGATTCTTTACATATCACATAAGGATCAATAACAAGACATTGCCTTTCATCTTGCTCTATATTTACATTAGGTAATACGGTAAATGCTTGCTCCCCTATCTTTTTAGCAGCAATATGAGTTACTGTCTCAGTCATACCGTATGTTTCATAAACTTGAGATGGTAATTTTGATAATTGGTCTGATAAAACTTGATTTACTTTTGCACCCCCTAATATTATTTTCTTTATTTTATGAAGATTATTATATGAGTGTTGAGCCTGTAATGGTACCATTGCAGCAAAGTTATATATAGTATCTCCTCTTTCTAGTAAACTTAAAGAAGGTTCTACTAGATCGAGTTCCCAGCCTAATATAAATGCTCTTACCAACATCATTTTTCCTGCTACATACTGTGTGGGTAAACAATGTAAAGCGCGTATTCCTGCATCTAAATCAAAAAACTTACCTGTAGCTATTGCTGAGTTTACCATAGCTTGTTTTTCTACCTTTATAAGTTTAGGCACTCCAGTAGTTCCAGAAGTTTTTATCGTTATAAAGTCATCTTTACTAAACCAGTCTAGTATAAAATCACCTACAGCTCTTTCAAAAGTTTCACCTTCTTTAATAAAACTATAAGCTATTCTACAAAGATCTTCTTCATTAAGATTAAAACCGTTTAGCTTAAAATTATTATGTACAAAATGATAGTCTAGTTCACTCATATTCATCTTCATTAAATTAATAACAATCTATAAATCAATCAATAGAAACACGGTCAGTCAACTTTTCTTTCCAGTTTGACCAACGGTACTTCTTACTAAAGATAAATAAAATTATCGGATAAATAATTAAGAGAGGGAGCAATATGTCAAAACCTGTCGACGGTTGGGCGGTATCCTTCAGTAAAGAGTCAGTTTGAAACGCTGTCCAGTCAGAAGTGACCAATAATGCTGAAATAAGATTATTTGCCGCATGAAACCCTAATGCAAGCTCCATACCATCGTCCATTAGTGTTATAATACCTAATAAAAAGCCAGTACCTACATAATAAAAGAGTAGTATGTACCCTATCTTACCTACTTCAGGATTTGCTATATGCATTACTCCAAAAATCACAGAAGTAATAATAAGTGGTATTAATCTGCTTCTTGTAACAACACCAATACCTTGCATTAAATAACCTCTAAAGAGGTACTCTTCAAAACTTGTTTGCATAGGCACCATAATTATAGCTACAAAAGCTAGTATTGCAAAAGGTATAGGCTTAAAGTTTAGTATAAAGCTTTCGGGACTCGATACATAAGCTATACCTACAAGTGCTGCTGTAATACCACCCCAAAGTCCAAAAGAAAAGAAAATACGTTTCCAATCTATTTTTTCTCTTGCAGTGGTAAGACTTGTAATACTTTGTTTGTGCGCATACTTTACCCAAGACAATAAGGCTACTAAAAGTACAGCCATAGGTAATAATGTTTCAAAAAATACTTGGTTCGTTCCTTTCTCTTCAACCTGCTCTCTTAATAGTTCCTCTACATCTATATTCATTAATTCTATTGTCAAATAATTCAATACAATTAATGCTAAAAAGATGATAGGTATAGGCAGATATTTTGTAAAATCGAAGTTCTTAGTGTACGCCTGTTTTATAAACATAATAGTTAATTAAATCTTAGAATTGGACTAATATACTTCTATTTCCATTATTAATAGTTTTCTTTGCAAAAAAAGAAATATGCTAACGATATACCACAATCCTAGATGTAGCAAATCACGCGAAGGGCTACAATTACTAGAGTCAAAGAATACACCTTTTACTGTTGTAAAATACCTTAACGAAAACCTAACCAAGCAAGAAGTTACTACACTTATTAACAAACTAGCTATTAAACCAATAGAGCTTGTTAGAGTAAAAGAAGCTATCTGGAAAGAAAATTATAAAGGCTTAGAGTCAATTGATGATAACACTATTATTGATGCATTAGTAAAGTACCCTAAACTTATAGAACGTCCCATTGTAGTAAATGGAGACAAAGCGGTTATTGCTAGACCTGCTAGTAATATCGAATCGATACTTTAACAAACCTTTAAGATTACACGTTTAAACCTGTTACATTTTTTACTGTCTTACAGGCTAATTTTATATATAAATATATTTCATGAAAAGGATATATCCCGCGATTGTACTTTGTTTTCTATTATCATCAATTACTGCTTTTGCACAAGGAAAGAGTAATAAAAATATTGGAAAAATAAGAGTTACTGGAAAAGTAATAGAACAAGATACAAAACAACCTCTAGAGTTTGCTACTGTAACTATACAGACTACTGCTAATGAAACCATAAATGGTGGACTTACTAACGCTAAAGGTGAGTATGATATAAACGTACCTGTCGGTACATATAATATTAAGTTCGACTTTATTTCATTTAAGTCTATTAGTATTACTAATAAAGAAATAAAAAGTAATATCAATCTTGGTACTACTGCAATGGAGCCTGATGCTACTATACTAAATGAAGTAGAAATTGTAGCTGAACGTTCTACTGTTGATATAAAACTCGACAAAAGAGTATACAACGTAGGTAAAGATATGATTGTAAAAGGTGGTAGTGTTAGTGATGTATTAGACAATGTACCTTCAATATCTGTAGATGTAGAGGGTAATGTAAGCCTAAGAGGTAATGAAAGTGTTACCATACTTATAGACGGAAGACCATCAACCCTTGCTGGTAGCAATGTTGCTGAAGTACTACGAGTATTACCTGCTGACTCTGTAAAAAAAGTAGAAGTTATAACTAACCCATCTGCTCGTTATGATGCTGAAGGTGGTGGTGGTATTATAAATATAGTACTTAGAAAAGGAAAAGCTAACGGATTCAACGGATCAATAGTAGCCTCTACAGGTTACCCTGACAATCATGGTATTACTGCAAACCTAAATTATAGAAGTGATAGTTACAACTTATTCTCTAATATAGGGTATAACTATAGAAGTAGTCCTGGTAATTTCTCTACTGATTCTGAATATTTTGATGAAGAAGGCAATACTACTCGTTTTGTTAATGAGAGAAGAGATTACGAAAGAAAACGTAATGGCCTTAATGCTAGTTTTGGTATGGATTTATTTCTTAATAAAAGTACCACATGGACTAACAGCTTTTCGATAAGAAACAATAAAAGTGATAATCCTACAGATACTTATTATGATTATTACTTAGCTGATCGTACTTTTGACGAAACACGATACCGCTTTAACCTTGAAGATAGAGAACGAGACAATTACCGATTTTCAAGTAGACTAACTAAAAAATTTAATGAAGATGGACATAAGCTTGATTTAGATATATCATTAGCTAAAAATGAAAATGAAGAAAATGCAAACATCGATGATATTGTAATAGGTACTACTACTCCTGATACGGATAATGTTTACCAAAGAACTTTTAATGATGAAGATGAAGATAGGGTTCTTTTACAAGCTGATTATGTGCTTCCTTTTTCTGAAGGAAATCAATTTGAAGCGGGATATAGAGGTAGCTTTACAGATCTTCTTACAGATTCTAAAACTCAGAATTTAGAAAGTAACACTTGGGTTATAGACCCTAACTTTACAAGTATATTAGATTATAAAGAGCACGTAAATGCAGTTTACGCACAGTACGGCTTTAAAACAGGTAAGTTTTCTTTCTTGATGGGTTTACGTTGGGAAGATTCAAATATTGATGTTAACTTACTTAACGATAACAATTACAATAATAAAAGGTATAACAACTTCTTCCCTAGTGCTTTTGTAACTTATGAATTTTCTGAAGGTACAAGTGCTAATATTAGCTATAGTCGTCGTATTAACAGACCTAGAGGGTGGTTTATTAATCCATTTTCAAGTCTTTCTAGTAACATTAATATATTTACTGGTAACCCTAATCTTGATCCATCAATGACTGATGCAATAGATCTAGGTTTTCTAAAAAAATGGGATCAAGTTACATTAAGCGGGTCTGCATATGTTAACATTACTAATGATACTTTTCAGTTTGTACGTAGAGAATCAGGAGAATTTTTCACTCAAGTAGTCGATGGTGAAGATATTGTTAATGATAATAATGAAGTTATCGAAATAATCGGAGGAGAAGATGTTAGAACTCCTATAATCCTAACTTCGCCTATAAACCTTGCTAAACAATATCGTTATGGTTTTGAATTCGATGTTAACTATACTCCTTACAGATGGTGGAAATTAAATAGTAACTTTAATTTTTATAGAAATGAAATAGATGGTGACTATGTATATACTAACTTTTTAGGAGAAGTAATTACTCAAAATTTTGATAACACAAACTATAGCTGGTTTACACGTTTAAACTCAAAAGTTAATTTTCCTTTAGGGATAGACTGGCAATTAAATTCTAGATATAGTGGGCCTAGAAAAAATGCACAAAGTAGCTATAAAGGCATATTCTCTGCCAATACAGCAATAAGTAAAGATATACTTAACGAACGTGCTACACTAAGCCTTAACGTAAGTGATATATTTAACTCTCGAAAAAGAAAACTAGACAACACTTTACCACAAGTTAACTCTTATACTGAAATGCAATGGAGAGAAAGACAAATAACACTTTCTTTTACATACCGTTTTAACACAAAGAAAAACGACAGAGGTCGTGGTAATCAACAAGGAGGTGGTGATGATGGATATATGGGTAAATAAAATTTTCACATAACAAGTTTACTTAATAAAAGTCTAAAAAAGGTATCTATATTATAGATACCTTTTTTATTTTCTATAGTATTTCGTTAAAAACATCACAATATAAACATACTACACCTATTTAGCTTTCATCCAAAACAGATTTTGGTATATTTGTGATAACAAAACTAATTTTATCAGGGATGAAACTGGAACAAATTTACACAGGTTGTATAGCGCAAGCAGCTTATTACTTAGAAAGCAATGGTGAAGTTGCCATATTTGACCCTTTAAGGGAAGTACAACCCTATATAGATAGGGCTACAAAAGATAATGCTACTATAAAGTATATATTCGAAACACACTTTCACGCTGATTTTGTATCAGGACATTTAGATTTATCTAAAAAAACAGGTGCACAAATCGTATATGGACCAACTGCGAAGCCTAACTTTGATGCTCTTATAGCTACAGATGGGCAAGAATTTAAAGTAGGTAACTATACTATAAAAGCAATTCATACCCCTGGACATACATTAGAAAGTACTTGTTACTTACTAACAGATGAAAATAATAAATTACACGGTATAATAACTGGTGACACATTATTTATTGGGGATGTAGGGCGTCCTGATTTAGCACAAGCACTTACTGAAGAGCTTACACAAGATGTATTAGCTTCTCACCTATACGATTCTCTACGTAACAAAGTAATGCCATTACCTGATGATATTATAGTATATCCTAGTCATGGTGCAGGTAGTGCATGTGGTAAAAACATGAGTAAAGAAACTACTGATACACTAGGTAACCAGAAAAAAACTAATTATGCTCTTAGAGCAGATATGACTAAAGAAGAATTTATATCAGAATTACTTGACGGGCTTGGAGCACCTCCTGCCTACTTCCCTCAAAATGTAATGATGAATATAGAGGGATATGATAGTCTTGATACTATAATGGATAAAGGGCTTACAGAAGTAGCAGCTATCAACTTTAAAGATGTAGCAGAAACTTCGGGTGCTATTATTCTAGATGTAAGATCACAAGAAGACTTTGCTGAAGAACATATTCCTGGGTCAATTTTTATAGGAATTAACGGTGGATTTGCTCCATGGGTAGGTGCCTTAATTAGAGATGTTAAACAACCTCTATTATTAGTTATTCCTGAAGGCAGAGAAACTGAAACTATAACACGACTATCTAGAGTAGGTTTTGACAATACATTAGGTTACCTTAAAGGTGGTATTGCTGCATGGAAAGCAGCTGGTAATGATATTGATAGCATAAAATCTATAAACCCTGATACTTTTGCTAATGACTTTAAACCTAATGAAGATATTGTCGTAGACTCTAGAAAGCCGGGAGAATTCTCTAATGGGCATATTGTAGATGCTCTTAATATACCTCTTGATTTTGTTAATGAGCAATTAGCTGAAGTACCTAAAGAGAAAGGTTTCTACATACATTGTGCAGGTGGATACCGTTCTATAATCATGGCTTCTATATTAAAGTCTAGAGGATATCATAACATGATAAACGTAGAGAAAGGTTATGGAGGAATCAAAAATACTCCTATAGAAACTACAACTAGTACGTCAGCCTGTCAATCTAAATAAACAATTACAAAATAAATATTAGATCTATAAATGCTGTATAAAAATTCTATTACAGCGACAAAGTAATACTTAATTATGAAAAAAATTCTTTTATTCCTTGCTGCATCAGCAATTTTAGTATCCTGTAACAAACTAGCAGAAAATGAATATGAAATTACAGGAACTATAGCAGATGAATCTTTAAATGGTAAAAATGTTATACTTGAAAAACAAAGTGAGCTTACCGGTCTTGAAGCCGTGGATACGGTAACAGTAGAAAACGGAAAGTTTATATTTAAAGGTACTGCAACAGAGCCTTCATTACACTTTGTTAGCCTTCAAGACAAACCAACTGAAAAACTAAACTTAATACTAGAAAGTGGTAGTATTACTTTAAAAGTAAATACAGATACTATAAACAACTCTGTACAAAGTGGTACGTTTAATAACGATAAGCTTCATGAGTATTACCTTCAAATGAAAGAATACAATGACAGAATGTCTAAGTATAAAAAAGAAAACACTCCTGCAATGAAGGAAGCTAGTCAAAAAGGAGATACTGCCACAATGGACAAGCTTAATAAAGAATATAGAGCAATTGGTAAAGAATTAGAAGCTGCAAATATCGATTTTGTAAAAAATAACCCAAAAGCTTACATTAATGTTTTTGTACTTAAACAACTAGTTGGATCTGAAAGCCTTGAAGTTGCTGAATTAAAAGAGATGTATGAAGCTCTTGACACAAAAATAAAGGAAAGTAAAGATGGTAAAGAGATAGCTGATATGTTTGTTGAAATAGAGGCTAAAGAACTTAACAGAGCTAAAGTTTCTATTGGTAAAATTGCACCTGATTTTTCAGCTCCTACTCCTGAAGGAGAAACGATGTCTCTTAAAGACGCTATGGGTAAAGTTACTATTATAGACTTTTGGGCTTCATGGTGTAAACCTTGTAGAATGGAAAATCCTAATGTAGTGGCAATGTATAATGAACTACATAGTAAAGGGCTTAATATTATAGGAATATCTTTAGATAAGGATGCTGGAGCATGGAAAAAAGCTATTGCTGATGACAAACTTACTTGGAGCCACATATCTAACCTAGAGTCTTGGAATGAGCCTATAGCAAAAGAATATGGCATAGAGTCTATACCAGCTACTTTTGTATTAGATGCAGATGGCAAAATTGTTGCAAAAGATCTTAGGGGTGAAGAATTAAAAGCTAAAGTAAAAGAGATTTTAGAGCAATAAGAGTCTAAAAAACAAATCTATTATAAAAATCCTCCTATCGGAGGATTTTTATTTATTTAACAACCAACAAGTTAAAAAAAAGACTAAAAAAAGAGCTGAAAAGCCATTGTTTACTTAAAAAACAGTCTTATATTTGCAACCGCAATAAGCAAAACAATTCATTGTGAAGCGGCAATTGGGGAGATACTCAAGCGGCCAACGAGGGCAGACTGTAAATCTGCTGACTACGTCTTCGCAGGTTCGAATCCTGCTCTCCCCACTAAAAGAGAATTATCATAAAGTAATGATAATTCTCTTTTTTTTTATATACCTATAAAGTAATTTTGGTAATAATAACTCTGATTACTTCCCCATCCTCTTCTAATATTACTATACCAAATTTTATTAACCATTATATTTAAAAATGAATAAAAATTTTATTCTATACCTATTTCTTCTTCTTGGTATAAACTTTTTGATTGCTCAAAACAACTTTGTGGTGCCTGAGCGTACCGATAAAAATTTATGGCAAGATTTCACTTATGATATGGGAAATGTATTTAAAGGGGTTGGATATGCCTATTCAAGACCTTTACATTGGCAAGGAAATGATTTTTTGAAATTAGGTGGTGTAACTGCTAGCACATATGGATTATATCTTGTAGATGGTGATATTCGCAAAGAATTTATTCGCCAAAAAGAGAATGTGCCTAATGTACTACTAGAATATGGGTGGTATGCAGGAAGCCCTCAAAATAATTATGGAGCTACAGGAGTAGTTTACTTAACAGGGTTATTTACAAAAAATAAAAAATTACGACGTACTGGTGTACTTTTAATATCATCTGCCACAGCAACAGGATTTGTACAACAATTAACAAAATCTGTAGCTGGTAGAGCACGACCAGGTGCCGATTTTGGAAAAAAACATTTTAAACCTTTTGGAGAAGGTGCAACATATCGCTCTTTCCCATCAGGACATGCGGTTCTTACTTTTACAAATGCTCACGTTATTGCAAAGCAATTTAAAAGTCCATGGATTAAAGCAGGAATCTATGCTATAGGGGTTGTACCTGGTGTTTCTAGAATTTACCAAGATGCACACTGGGCTAGTGATGTATTTTTGAGTTGGGCTATGAGTTACTTTATGGTAGAAGCAATAGATATCTACTTAGACAGGAAATATGATGAAAAATATAATAATGATAAATCACATAAAACATCTATCTCTTTAACTTTTGGAGGAAATGCTTTAGGAGTTGTCTATACATTCTAAAAATAAAAAAGGAGACTATAATAGTCTCCTTTTTTATTTTTAGAATTACCTATATGTTTATTTTTCCTCGATAAGGCTTAATGCATATGTTATATTAACACTAGCTGTTATAGCAATTTCTCCTGCTGCTAAAGTCTCTTTTGAGTCTCCTACCATAGATTTCATCTCCATTGCATACATTGGAGATCTAGGATAACTCACTGAAGTATTATCAGTAACTAATATAGGAAAGCCCACATACACACCTAAAGCCCTTGCATAATCATTTGCTTTTTTATTAGCATCTTCTACTGCTTTTATACGGGCTTCGCTTTTATACTCTTCTTCTTTAGATGTTTTAAACTGAACACCCTGTATATTATTAACACCCATACTTGTTAAACCAGATAATAAGCTATCATATTTAGTAAGATCTCTTAAATAAATTGTTATTACCTGAGATGCTGTAAAAGTATATTTCCTTGTCTTATAATCCTTACTACTATTAAGATACACCCTCTGTGTTTGATAATCTTTAGTTGATAGTTTCATCTTCTTCAAGTATTTTAATACTTTATCAACTACAATATCATTATCGTTTTTTACCTTTTCAGCATCAGCTCCTCTTTTAGTAACACCTATAGTAATAATTGCTTCATCTGGCACTGCCATTACAATCCCCTTTCCTGATACATTAATTTGTGGTGAAGTATTCACTGCCGTTTGTGCTCCTGCAAATGTTCCTGTTAAAACTAGTAATGCTAATATAAAATTTTTCATTGTAATTATTTATTGGTTTCTCAATCTGAATTTCAAAAGGTGTGCCAATTTTCCCTTACAACTTACCTGAACGTGATAAAATAAACAATAAAACAATAGGTATAGCTAAAAGAACCACCATTAAAGTATTATCATATATCATATTAGGCTCGCGAGCTAACGTAATAAGATAACCCGCAATAGCGCCTCCAAAATGGGCTGTATGCCCTATATTATCTGATTTAGCTTTCATACCGTATATAGAATACAATAAATAACCTATACCAAAAAGATATGCAGGAATAGGTATTGCAAAAAACAAACGGAGCTCCATATTAGGGTTTAATAATATAGCAGAATATAGTACTCCAACTACTGCTCCAGATGCTCCAATAGCACGATATGAATAATCGTTTTTATGAAAATAAAGTGTTAACAAGCTACCCGCCACAAGGCTACCAAAATAAATAAGAAAAAGTGGTAATACCCCAAATGAATATATTACAATAGGAGCAAAAAAGTATAACGTAAGCATGTTAAATACTAAGTGCATCATATCTCCATGTAAAAATGCACTAGTAATCATTCGGTACTGCTCCCCTGCTTTTATACTCCCAATGTGAAATTCATATTTTCTAAAGAAAATCATATCATTAAACCCTTTATAACTAACAATAGCATTAGCCCCTATAAGCAGTAACAAAAAGATATTTATATCTCCCATTTAATATTTTTATTGCAAAAATAACTAATACCGGAGTATTAACAGGCATGAAAATTCAGAACAAAAGATTAATTAATAATAAAAACTATATTTGCAAAAAAGATTAATGCACTTATTAGCCTATATACTTTTATTTCCTCTCTTTTATTTTATATCTATACTTCCATTTAGAGTTCTTTATTTTTTATCTGATATAATTTATTTACTTATTTACCGTGTAGTTGGTTATCGTAAAAAAGTAGTTCGAAAAAACCTTGAACTTGCTTTACCACACCTCAGCTTTGCGGAACGTAAAAAAATAGAAAAAAAGTTTTTTAAACACTTCTGTGATACACTTGTAGAGATGGTTAAAACCATGACTATTTCTGAAAAGGAAATGAAAAAAAGGTTTGTATTCGACAATATAGAGCTTGTAAAAGAATTTGAAGATAAAGGAAAAAGTATTGCTTTAATATGTGGTCATTATGCGAGCTATGAATGGCTTTTAGTAATGAACAAATCTCTTACTACTCATAAAGGTTTTGGTATATATAAAACTATTCGTAATGAGTATTTCGACAAACTTGTACGAAAAATAAGAGGTAGATTTGATGGTGAGCTTATAGACACTAAAAGTACTATACCTGCAATGCTAAGACACAAACGTGATCGTGTATTAGGCTATTACGGTTTTTTAAGTGATCAATCTCCTAAATTAAAGAGTGCTATTTATTGGACTAATTTATTTGGTATGGAGGTTCCTGTACATGTTGGTGCAGAAATGCTAGCCAAAAAATTAGATATGAATATTATGTTTGTAAAAGGTACTAAAATTAAACGAGGCTATTATAAGGCTACATTTATCCCTTATAATGGCAACCCAAAAGAAGTACCTAACTACGAGATAACAGACATGTTTATTGATTTATTAGAGCAGCAAATACTTGAAGCGCCTGAGTATTATTTATGGACACACAAACGCTTCAAACATCGTAAAAACGATCCTGCTCCTATAAATTAAACCACTGTTTTACATCATTTGCAGGTATTTGTGAATCATTTTTATGTACAAATTCATTTGTTGATTTGTTATATACATAATCATCTCCCCACTGCTCATGATTAGCTGCAACTTCTTTTATACTATTACAAACATATTGTATCTCTTCACTAGTAGTGGTTGGATGAATTGACATTCTTATCCAACCTGGCTTTTGAATAAGATCTCCTTCTGTAATTTTATTAGTAAGGTAATTCGATTTTTCTTCGTCAACGTGTAATAAATAATGCCCGTAAGTACCTGCACAACTACAACCTCCACGAGTTTGTACTCCAAATTTATCGTTAAGTAACTTAACCCCTAAATTAAAGTGTAAATTATCTACAAAGAAGGAAATAACCCCTAGCCTGTTATGGTGTTGTGGTGCAAGAATATTAATATTCGATACTTCGCCTAGCTCAGCAAAAATATAATCAACAAGCTCTTTTTCTCGTTGTAAAATATTAGAAACCCCCATTTGTTCCTTTAACTTTACTGCTAAAGCTATTTTTATCACCTGAAGGAAACCTGGTGTACCACCATCTTCACGCTCTTCTATATTATCAAAATATTTATGCTCACCCCAAGGGTTTGTCCAGCTTACTGTACCTCCTCCTGGATGATCAGGTACCATATTGTTATATAGTTTTTTATTAAAAACTAGAACTCCTGATGTACCAGGACCTCCTAAAAATTTATGTGGTGAAAAGAAAACAGCATCAAGTGCTGCCTCTTCATCCTCTGGATGCATATCTATAGCTACATAAGGTGCTGAACAAGCAAAATCTACAAAACAAACACCATTGTGTTGGTGCATTAATTTTGCAATTTCATGATAAGGTGTTTTAATACCTGTAACATTTGAACATGATGTAACCGAAGCAATCTTTAATGTATGATCTTTATGTTGTTCTAATAACTCTTTAAAACTATCAAAACATATAAGTCCTTCTGGGCAAGCTGGTATTACAATTACTTTAGCAATTGTTTCTAACCATGATGTTTGATTAGAATGATGTTCCATATGAGTTACAAACACTATTGGTCTTTTCTCTTCTGGTATAGTAGTGTGCTCTTTTAAGTTCTCAGGTACTTTAAGTCCTAATATTCTTTGGAATTTATTTATAACCCCTGTCATCCCTGTACCATCAGTAATCAATACATCATCAGTCCCAGCATTTACGTGGTCTTTTATAATATGACGTGCTTCATGGTAAGCATTTGTCATAGCAGTACCTGATACTGTTGTTTCAGTATGTGTATTAGCTACAAAAGGACCAAAATCGTTAATTATTTTTTCTTCTATAGGTCGATATAATCTTCCACTAGCAGTCCAATCAGTATATATAATTTTTTGTTCGCCATAAGGCGATTCAAATTCTTGATCTATACCAATAATATTCTGTCTGAATTTATCAAAATAACGCTCTAATGCTGTAGTAGCGATAGTAGTATCTGCTTGTAACATATTTTTTTGTATTAAAACATTGCAAATTTAGCAAAATTACAACGATATAGCTTTTATATTACCTCTGTATTTAAAGGTTATAACAAACATAGCTCTTAGAACGGAAAAGTATAACAATTATCGACTAGAAACATCAGTTTACTTCAACCTACTACTCTTTTTTAAAGTGGTTATAGTACCTTTGTGAAAATTTTAAAAATATGTCTGGTATATATATAGGGTATCATTTTACTGTAGAACCTAAAGAGCCTGGAGTTGAAATATTAATTGCTCAACTCGGCGAAACTCCTTTTGAAAGCTTTATAGAAACCGAATCTGGTTTCTCTGCTTATATACAAAAGGAATTATGGTATGAAGATATTCTAAACGATATACAGTTACTGCAATCTGATGCATTTGTGGTTAAGTATACTCTTGAAGAAATCGAGCAAGTAAACTGGAATCAGGAATGGGAGAAGAACTTTGAACCTATAATGGTAGATAACGCTTGTTATGTACGTGCTCCATTTCATGAAAAGAAAGATGTAGAATATGACATTGTTATTGAACCTAAAATGAGTTTTGGTACTGGTCATCATGAAACTACACACATGATGATACAACATTTACTAGAGACAGATTTGAAAGGTAAAAAAACACTCGATATGGGTTGCGGTACTGCCATACTTGCTATACTTACCGAGATGAAAGGGGCAAAACCTATAGATGCTATTGATATAGACAACTGGTGTCACCTTAACTCTATTGAAAATGCTGAACGTAATAACTGTAATAACATTAGTGTTTATGAAGGTGATGCAGCTTTACTTAAAGGTAAAAAATATGATGTTATTATTGCGAACATCAATCGTAATATATTATTAAACGACATGCAACAATACGTAGATTGTCTTAACCCTAATGGAACATTATTTTTAAGTGGTTTCTATGAAGAAGATATTCCAACTATTGATGCTTCATGTACCAAAAAAGGGTTAAAGTTTATAAAAAAACAACAACGTAACAATTGGGTTGCGCTAAAATATATAAATTAGCATTTTAGAATTAATTATCGAAGTATGAGTACAAAAGAAAAGGGTTTAGAAGAAGTGATGTTTGAAGAAAGTGTTTCTTTAAACAATGAGATTGTATTGTATAATGATGAAGTAAATACTTTTGATCATGTAATTGATACACTTGTAAGAGTATGCGACCATATGCCTGAACAAGCAGAACAATGTTCGCTTATTGTGCATTACAATGGTAAATGTACTGTTAAGACAGGTGAATATAAGGACTTGAAACCACAATGCAGCCAACTGCTCGAAGCAGGACTTAGCGCAGAAATAGTTTAAAATAAAAAAGGGAGGCTTATTAAGCCTCCCTTTTTTATTTTTTCTCTACAAATTGCAAAGCCTTAGCCGTAATAATTCCATTAAATAACTTTGTATTATTATTTTTCAAGTCTTCCATCAAATATTCAGGAAGTATTTCCTCTAACAATTTACTATCAGAACCATAATACAAAACCATATTATGATTCTCTGTTAGATTTTCATAATAAATAGGGATCTTTCCAAAACTAGAATTGATTTCTTTTATTATTGGAAAGTTTATTATTGTTTTAAATGTTTTTGATTCCCCTGAGTGAAGTATAAATATCCCTTTAACATATTTATCTATTTGACTCCAATTATAAGTTTCTTTGAAACCTATTAATCTCTCCTTTTCACTACGAATACTATCTTTATATACAAAATACTCTAAATTACAACCTGTACATTTATCCTCTATAAATGTAACTAAGGGGTTAGAAAAGGTTATCGATTTATTTGTTTCATCATTTATATTAAAACTAATCCCATCTATATCCTTCATAAGTTCAACAGAAGGGTAAATTTCATCCGAATTAACAATAAAGGCTAAATTCTCCTTTGTATTATTTATTAATCTGTAAGTAATAATATTTTGAGAGTTCTTTCTACTTTTCTCAGACTTATACCGATACTCATCACTATTTCCTGAATAATATACTTCAGTATTCAACACTTCAAGTTTTACACTATCAACTTGTTTACTAGCACAACTCACAAGTAAAATAAATACAACTCCTGAGAATATTATCTTCATTATTAAAGTATTAATGCGGTAATTTATCTTTCGATACTCCATATAAATAAGTCCCTACTAAGGCACCTAAAAGCACTACACCTATACCCCAAAAACCTGCTCCTACTAATATATACATTGGTCCTGGACAAGTACCTACAAGCCCCCAACCTAAACCAAAAAGTATACCCCCTACTATATAGTTAGTAAATCCTTTTTCCTTATCGGCTATAGTAATTGTTTTACCTGTAATATCTTTTACTTTACCTCTCTTCATCAACTGTACCCCTACTACACCTACAACAACGGCTGTCATTATAATTCCAAACATATGAAAGGACTGGAAGTGGAACATTTCGTAAATACGGTACCAAGAAACTGCCTCTGATTTAGTTAGTACTATCCCGAAAACTAAACCTACTAATAAAAATTTTATAAACTTCATAACTTGAATCTCTTAATTGAAAAATAATGGTAATAATAACCACGACATAATTAAACCTCCTATAAAAAAGCCGATAACTGCTATTAACGATGGTAACTGTAAATTACTAAGCCCACTAATAGCATGCCCTGATGTACAACCACCGCCATAACGTGTACCAAAACCCACTAATAAACCACCAAATAACAATATTGCTAATATTTTAGGCGACTTTAAAGCATCCTCTCCTACTATAGCGTCTGGTAAAAGTTTACCCTCTGGTGGCTCTATGTTTAATTCTTGTAGTTCTATTACTGTTTGTGGGTTAAGGTTTACTCCACTCCCATCACTTAGATAATGTGTAGCAATATAACCTCCTAACATAGCACCTAGTACAACAACAAGGTTCCAACGTTGACTTTTCCAATCGAATTGAAAAAACTTCACATTCTTACCTGCTCCAAAAGCAGAGCATACTGTTCGTAAATTGGACGACATACCGAAGCTTTTACCAAAATAAATAAGCAAGAGCATTATTCCTCCAATTAATAGCCCCGAAATATACCAAGGCCAAGTGCCATAAAAACTATACATATCTAAAAATTTTTCCAAAAATAGGAAATATAGATTATAGATAGTCCTAATTCTAACGATATTCGTAAACTAACATTACTTGTAATGTTTAAGGGAATAGTAATTGTTTATTTTTATAACTTTGATTTATCCATATTTTTATTATGAAAAAGAAATTACTTCCATACTTCCTTATTATAGCACTATCAACATCATGTATTAGTACTCGTCTTACTATAAAAAACATAGATGATTTTGCTCTTGTCCCTCCGCTATCAAAAGAAAAAACATTTATACTTACCGAAATAAGTAGTGATGACAAATATGGTTATGATCCTGATTACCCAGTAAACTTAGGTTATTTACCCATCAGAAATGCTGTAATAAATGTCAAGCGCTACTTTGGAGCACTTTCTGGGCCTGAAGGACAAGCCATCACGTATAAACTTGTAGATAGTTGCTGCCCTTTCCCTTCTAGTAAAAATAATATGGGTGCTGGTATACTCGATATTTATGAAATAAACTGGGAAGGTCTTACGGAACCTAAACGTATTCATATCAACCTATATGAAAGAGGAAAGGTTATAGCTCCTCTAGGCCTTGGCATCAAGAAGATACTATAAGATTACTATTAGAAAAACGTTTTTATACGTATCTTCGCACCTCCTAATTAAACCACACAAATGAATATAAAAAATATACCACAAATAAAGCATACGGATAGTGGAAATTTCTTTTTACTTGCAGGTCCTTGTGCTATTGAAGGGGAAGATATGGCTATGCGTATAGCTGAAACACTTGTTACAGTTACTGATAAATTACAGATCCCTTTTGTTTTTAAAGGCTCATTTAAAAAAGCAAACAGATCGCGTATTGATAGTTTTACAGGTATTGGTGATGAAAAAGCCTTAAAAATATTAGAAAAAGTATCTAAAAATTTTGGAGTACCTACCGTTACAGATATCCATACTAATGAAGATGCTACAATGGCTGCACAATATGTAGATATACTACAAATACCTGCTTTTTTAGTTCGTCAAACAGATCTTGTAGTAGCTGCTGCTAATACTGGCAAAGTAGTAAACTTGAAAAAAGGACAATTTATGAGTCCTGAGAGTATGAAACATGCTGTACAAAAAGTATTAGATTGTAATAACAAAAATGTAATGGTAACCGATCGTGGTACTATGTTTGGCTACCAAGATATGATTGTAGATTATAGAGGTATACCAACTATGCAAGATTTTGCCTCTACAGTACTAGATGTTACACACTCATTACAACAGCCTAACCAAACTATAGGTGTTACTGGTGGTAGACCTGACATGATAGAAACAGTTGCAAAAGCAGGAATTGCTGTAGGTGTGGATGGGATTTTTATAGAAACTCATTTTGACCCAGCAAATGCAAAAAGTGATGGTGCTAATATGCTACACCTAGACTACTTTGAAAGCCTTATGCAAAAATTAGTAGCTATCAGAAAAACAGTAAATCAATTTTAATATTAAATAGTTAATACACAGTGAAACAACCGTTTTTATGGGTTGTACTATCTTTTTGTTTTTTTTCACAGTACAGCGTTGCCCAAGAAGAGGCAATTAAAGCAGAAAAATACACCGCACACAATAAAGGTAAATTTTATGTTTATTGGGGAGGGAATAGAGAAAGCTATTCAAAGTCTGATATCAATTTTAAAGGTGATGGATATAACTTCACTTTACATGATGTTCAAGCTAGTGACAAGCCAAAAGGTTGGCATGTAGATTATATTAATCCTGCACGAATGACTATTCCGCAAACAAACTTGCGTGTTGGTTATTTTATATCTGATCATTATAATGTTTCATTAGGTATCGACCACATGAAGTATGTAATGGATCAAAATCAAATAGCTCGTATTAATGGTTATATTGGTTTACCTGATGGCGAAGAAGGTGCTGCATATAATAGAACTTATAATAACGAACCTATCCAACTTACCGAAGACTTTCTTAGTTTTGAGCATACTGATGGATTAAACTACATTAATGCTGAAATTTCGAGAGTAGATGATGTCTCTAGATACCTTTTTATTACCGATACTGATGTTATACAAATAAACTTAACCGAAGGTATTGGTGGTGGTGTAATATACCCTAAAACTAATGCTAAGTTATTAGGTAAAGAAAGACATGATGATTTTCATATCTCTGGTTACGGAGTTTCTGCAAAAGCAGGTTTAAATATTACATTTTTAAAGTACTTCTTTATTCAAGCTGAATTAAAGGGTGGTTATATAAACATGAACAATATTCGTACTACTAACTCTAGTAGTGATAGTGCCTCACAACATTTTACTTTTTTTGAAAGAGTTATAGCCGTTGGTGGTATTTTCAGATTATAAAAAAATAGAGTAATTGTAATATAAAAAAGAGTCTTAGGGCTCTTTTTTATTTCTTTTAAAAATAAGATTATAAATATTTGGCTAACAGAAAGAAATAAACTTACTTTGTACCTCAAAGTACTTTACGAATGAAAAAAGACTATTTAAAAGACATAGAGGATATTAAAATGATGATGAATAAATCATCTCAATTTCTATCGCTAAGTGGACTTTCTGGTATAATGGCGGGTATTTATGCCCTTGCAGGTGCAATTGCCTCAAAGTATATCTATAATCTTAACTATGGTAGTTATATTACATTAGAGAGTACTTCTTTTAAAGCTATTGTAGGTATTGCCATGTTAGTATTACTACTATCTGTATTAACAGCTTATGTGCTAACTGCTGTTAAAACAAAAAAACGTGGTGAAACAGTATGGAATAGTACTTCTAAAAGGTTACTAATCAACTTTCTAATCCCATTAATAACAGGTGGTATATTTATACTATTATTACTGAAAAATAGATATTACGGACTTATATCTCCCGTAACACTTATTTTTTATGGACTGGCGTGTGTAAATGCTAGTAAATATACATTAAGAGATGTACGATACTTAGGCATCACTATTATAATTATAGGCCTACTAGCCACTATGATTATGGGCTATGGTCTTGAGTTCTGGGCATTAGGCTTTGGTGTATGCCATATATTATATGGTAGTATTATGTATTTTAAATATGATCGAAAAGAACAGTAGTGGAAAAAAATATACTGCAACATATAAACAAAGCTTTTGATCATCGTATACGTTTAGGTATTATGAGTACTCTTATGGTAAACGAATATGCCGATTTTACAACACTTAAAGAATTACTTGGTGCTACCGATGGTAACTTGGCAAGTCATGCAAAAGCGCTTGAAGCAGAGAAATATATCCAAATTGAAAAACAATTTATAGGAAAGAAACCTAATACTCGCTATGTAATGACCAAAGAAGGAAAAAAAGCCTTTAAAAACCATATTAATGCTCTCGAAAAACTAATAAAAGGTTAATTCTATTTTTTTATATATCAACTTTGAAATACAAAGAACTTTTAAATAACATAAACAAAATTTAATGTCAAATGCCTCCTCTATAATTGTCGACTTCATCCAACTAAAAAAGATAAACCTTATAGTAATAATAAACTGTTATTCACTGTTGGAGGCATATTGATATTATTAAATAGTCTAAAAAAATTTAAATATAAACTTTGAATTTTAAAGTAATTTGAAAAATTAAAAAACAAATTATGAAGCTCCAGAAAAAACACGCAAAAACAGAACTTAGTATGGACGATCTTATCGATTATCCACAAGATAGCTTAGGCTTTCATGTAGGTAATCATCTATTTAATAATAGTTTTGAACCTGATCCTACACCTGAAAAGGAAGATATTTATAGAATGCTTATTACAGAAAGAATATCTGATAAAGAAGATATTGCAATGTATTACTATCTACTAGGTAATGGTTATATAACGTCCCAAGCAATTTTTATTATAGCTACAGGAGCACTCCTCTACCCTTTATCTATAAAATATTTTTATAGCAAATATTGCGATGGTAAAAATGCACTACGCTTTCACGATCTCGATTATTTCAAGATGCTACACCTACCTATAAATAGAATTAAGGACACATTTTTAATTAAATAATTATGGAAAATCAGAATCTTGAACTACCTCGTGAAATAGAAATACTAAAACAAATACCAGTATGGGTTTTTGGTATATCATTTATAATAGGAACAATACTTTTTATTCTATACTTTATAGATAACAAACCTCCCTATGAGGTTGGAGGGTATGGAATTATATATACCATTGTAGCGTACCTAGTAAATGGAATTGTTTTCATAGGTCTTGCTATTGCCTCTTTTATATACAAAGAATATCAAACAAATATTTTAGCAAGAGCTACACTATTACTTCTTAATATACTCATATCAATAATCTATTTTTTAATCATAGCCTCTTGTGAGAAAACAATTTATTAATAGTTATGAATAATAAAAATCATGATTCATTACACGAAGTAGAAATACTTAAACAATTACCAGTATGGTTTTTTAGTATATCTTTTATAACAGGAACAATACTTTTACTACTACATCTTATAATTCCTAAAAACTTTGGCTATATAGAATTTGGTATCGTCTATACTTTTATCGCTTTTGCTATAAATAGCCTCCTCTTAATTGGGCTAATAATTACCTCTTTTTATTATAAAAAACATCAAAAAACCATATTGATAAGGGGTACTCTTCTACTTCTCAATATACCGATAGCATTAATTTATCTATTCATTGTTATGTCTAATATACTAAATCACTCAGAATTTTAAATATTATGGAAAATCAACAAAAACCAAACAACTTCTTTCAATCTACCACTGCAAAAATTATAATGGTAGGGCTATTAACACTCATATTACTCATACCATTACAATATGTAAAAAGCCTTATTTTAGAACGTACAGAACGACAAGATGAAGTAATATCTGAAATCAATGAAAAATGGGGAAGCGATGTTTACTTTTATGGGCCTATTTTAAAAATCCCTTATACTACATATACTGAAACCAAAATTACAGATGAAAAAACAAAACAAGTTAGTATAAGTAGAACTTCAAAAACCAAGTATGCCTATTTCTTCCCTGATTTACTTAATACAAATGCTGATGTAAAAACACAAGAAAGATATCGAAGCAATTATCAATCAGTTGTATATACTTCCGTTATGAACTTTAAAGGGCATTACTCTACCCCTGATTTTAATCTGAAAAACATTCCAGATACAGATATTCAATGGGATAAAGCCTCTATAATTATTAGGACTGATAATATTAAAGGTATTAAAGGAGAAGTAGCCGTAAATATTGGAAATAAAAAATATCTTTTTGAACCTACTACTAATGAGAATAGTCAATTTACTAAAGGACAATTAGCATCTTTAGAAACAAGAAATATTGATGCACAGCAATTGTTTACAAAAAAAACAGTTCCTTTTAACCTTGATATTAGTTTTAAAGGAAGTGAGCATATAAAAATAGTACCTATAGGGAAGCAAACAAATGCAAAAATGGCTTCTAACTGGAAATCTCCTGGGTTTCAAGGTAATTTTATTCCTGAAGATAAAACTATAACTCAAGATGGCTTTAATGCAAAATGGAATATTTCATTCCTTAACCGACCATTCCCACAGCAACATTTTGGTAAAATTCCTGATTTAAGAAATTACACTTTCGATGTAGATTTTGTAATCCCTATTAACCAATACCAACAAAGCGAAAGAACTGCTAAATATGGTTTTCTTGTTATAGGTCTTACATTTTTAATATTCTTCCTGATACAAACCATTAGCAAAATAAACATTCATATTTTTCAATATAGTATGATAGGACTTGCCCTTATTATGTTCTATACATTATTAATATCTATTACAGAGCATAGTTCCTTTTTACTTGGGTATTTAATTGCAGGTGCATCGGTTATAGTGATGATTGGGCTCTACTCATTTTCTATATTAAAGAATATTAAATTCCCTGCTTTAATAGTCACATCGTTAAGTGCTTTGTATACATTTATATATGTAATAATACAGTTAGAGAATTATGCCCTATTAGTAGGTAGTATCGGACTATTCTTAATACTTGGAGCCGTTATGTACATCTCTAAAAAAATAGATTGGGGTAATACACAATCCTAAAGTTTAGTAAACTATCTATAAAAGAAGAAGCACCTATATAGGTGCTTCTTCTTTTATAAAATCTATTTAAAATCCTATTTTAAGAATCGAAATAAACCCCTTGTTTCTTGAGAACTCCTTTTACTCTCCATGCATAAAATGCTAAGTATCCAAAACAAAGTACTCCTATTACGTAGCTTAAATGTATTGTAGTAGCATCGGCAACCATACCTTGTATCCAACTAACAATACCACCTCCCATAATCATCATGATAAGGAAGTTACTTCCTTGATTTGTTTGTTTACCAAGCCCTCTAATAGCAAGGGCAAAAATACATGGCCATAGTGTACTACAAAATAACCCTACACTTGTAAATGCATATACACTCACCATACCTGTAGTAAACATACCTATCAATAATGCTACTATACCTAAAGTAGAGAATAAAAATAACATTCGAGCAGGATTACCCTTACTAATAATATCAGCGAAAATTAGAACTAAAATAATTGCTGCATATACATAAAATGGTGCTAAATCGTGTTGTGCAATTGCGTTTACTAATAAGAACACACCAAAAGCAAGATAAGGAGCTATAAACTTTAATATTACCTGTTTATTTATGTTATCTGTAAATGCTTCAACAGCACCCGTCCAACGCCCTATCATAAGACTTGCCCAATATAGCGAGACATATGGTGCAATATCTTTAGTTAAAAAGCCTAAATCGTTTTCAAGATATGCAGGTAAATTACTCACTGTAGAAACCTCTACTCCTACATATAAAAATATAGCTACCATTCCCATAATAAGCTGAGGATAATTTAACGCTGATTTTTTCTGAACAGTAGTATCTTTCACCACATTCTCTTCTACTGCTGGATGATTCGGCAACGATGAAAACTTAAGTAATATAGCAACTATAATAAATGCTGCACCTAAAATAAGGTAAGGTATTTTTACGCTTTCAATACTTGCTTCTGAATTGGCAGACGCTACCGATCCGAAAATAGCGAAACTAACAATTAGAGGTCCTATAGTAGTACCAAGGTTATTTATTCCTCCTGCAAGTGTTAAACGCTGAGATCCTGTTTTTACTGGTCCTAAAGCAATGGCAAGAGGGTTACAAACTGTTTGTTGTAAAGAAAACCCGAGCCCTACTATAAATAACCCTGAGAGCATTAAAGGAAATGAATGTAATTCAGCCGCAGGGTAAAACAACAATGTACCTGAAGCTGAAATAAACAATCCTAAAGCTAATGCATTTTTATACCCTAACTTAGTTATAATATCAAATTTTGATATGTAGGATATTCCTAAATATAGTAACGACCCGACTGTGTAAGCTACATAGAATGCTACTGAAACTAATTGACTTTGACCTTGCGAAAGGCTAAAGGCTTTTTTAAATACAGGAATAAGAATGTCATTGCTTGCTGCAACAAAGCCCCAAAAAAAGAATACAGTTACTAATGGTATAAACTGTGCCCATTTGGTTTGTGTGTTATTAGAACTCATTTTAAAATATAAAATTAATATAACTATGAAAATCTATTGAGATTATAATATAGCTCACTAATATAGTAATAATGCTGCTAACCTCTCCATTTACTAAATAGTATATACAAAAATGCCCCGCAATAGCAGGGCATTTGTAATTCGTTATTATCTTTTATCGTTCTTCAACGTATCCTTTTAAATACTTAAATCGTTCCGTTAGCTTTCCGCCTTCTGTTATTTTAGCACGCTCTAAAATACCGTCTTTATCGTTATTAAAGAATGCAGGAATAACATTTTCTAAGAACATCTCGGCAAAACCTATACTTGCATCTCGAGGTAATTCACATGGTAAGTTATCAACTGCCATAACAGCTATAGCTGCAGGGTGATGTACATCTACTTCTTTATGCTCTGATGGATGATATCCATATATTGGTTCTGCAATTGTAGAGGCTCTTAATGTACATGCCACAGGACCATCTACATCACAAGAAACATCTCCTACCACTTTTATTTTATTGTCTTTAGACACTAACATTTCACGTGTTAATATATCAGGAGAGTTATTCCCAAAGAAATGACCTGCTATAAAAATATCTGAAACATTAGCAAATCTTTCGAAATCTGATACATACTCCGTTGGATTATTGTAAAAATCGGACTTCCCTTTTACTTCACCATCTTTACGCTTGTTATAGTCCATCACACCAATGTGAGTATAAACTGGCTCATCATAAGTTTTATTAAAGTAATCTTCAACAGAAACTTCTTTCATTTTCATGCCATCAAGCATTTCCTTAGCTCCCATACCTACTTTACCTGTACCTGTAAGTACAATTTTTAAATTAGGTAAAGAGAGTCTCCCTAACTTTGATATTAGTGCATTTCTATCAGGTAATGTTTCTGCTTTTGGTAAATTAAAGAGATCATATTTTACACCAAATGCTCTCATTGTATTATAAGCTCCCACATTACCAGCATACCTACCAAAACCTATAAGACGCCTGTTATTAGCATCTACTATAGTTTCATGATCATACAATTCAATATTTTTATCTAATATTGTTTGCAATAATTTCTGATTATAAGGTTGCTTTTTTATAGTATGCGAAAAGAAGAAATATTTTTTATTGGGTATAAGTGCTTCCATTGGCACTTCTTTAACCCCCATCAAAACATCACAATCGGTCATATCGCTATTAACCTCTATACCTGCCGCTATATATTCTGCATCTTCAAATATCCTAATATCAGATGATTCTGCCTTTATTAATGCTTCAGGATAGTTTTGCTTAAATGCTACCAACTTCTCAGGTGTAAATACTACCCTTCTATCTGGTGGTGATTTTCTCTCTTTTATTATACCGAATTTCATTATCTATGTGGTGTAAATGTTGATTTGTTACAGGTTTAATAAAATAATGAGTAATCTCTTATTAATACTGTAATATTGTTTTTGATAATGGGATCAAATATACGAGAAATTTAACTAATTTTAAAGACTATTTGATTATCTTTGCATTTTAAAACATACTGCGATAATTTATAACAATTAAGCAGTAAATACTATTGGGGTCGACTGGTTTTGACAGCAGGTCGAATTGAATGGTAAGCACGTCAGGAACGGAAACATATCCTGTAAATAATGTTTCAACATTTTAAACGGCGAAAATAACTACGCTCTAGCTGCATAATCTGAATTAATAGTACGATTAGCTTCGTTCCTACAAGGTAGGAAGGCAAGATTCTCCTAAAAAGCCTTGGTTTATGGCGTTTTGATAAGGAGAACCGTAAAAGTAAACCTAGAAATTTCTTTGCTTTGGGGAAATTTCGAAACTAAAAAAGCTAAGTACTATGTGGCTGTTTCTGGCCTTTCATATTATCGAAAATTTAAGTAGAAACTAAACGTGTAGAAAGCTCTTGAATTGCCTGTTTGGACCCGAGTTCGATTCTCGGCGACTCCACAAACAAAAAAGGAATGTACTTTAAGTACATTCCTTTTTTGTTTATCTATTGTCTATCATTATTCTTTTCCTAATGTTTCAATCTCTACAATTGTTTCGCCATCTTCAATATATGTATAAGTGAAAGTTATTATATTAACTTCATAAGTATCTCCATCATAGATATATGGGAGTGTAGTGTATCTCTCAGGATCAGTTATATCAAGCCCTATAAATTCCCATCAATTGGTTGGTATTCTAAAAAATTTAGCTGTATTCTCAGTAATAAAATATTTATCTAGGCATTGTTCATTTAACTCTATCTGTTTTTCTGCATCAGACACAAAAGAAACAACTTGCCAAGCTCCTACTATACTTTGCGGTTCAGTACTTCCCGAATCATCATCGCTAGAACAAGCAATAAATACTCGCACTAAACAAATTAATGCAATTTTTTTAGTTATTAAAGGGGCAACTATATTATTATTTTAAATTTAAAAGAAGAAACCACTCAAATTACATTCAAGTGGTTTCTTACTAACCAACTAAAAAAACTAAAAAATGAAATATTATCTATAGTGAAAAGCTATTTGCCCTATTTGTCCAACAATTTTTATAGAATCTTTAAATGATAATTTAGAACCATCAGTATGTATCCATCTATTAAGAGGTTTTTCACACAACATAGCTTGTGCCTTCTTAAGGCCATATATATTTCGCATTCGCATAAATATCTCCACATCAAAAAGCCATTTGGTTAAAAATTTCTTCTGAAATGTTTGCTCAACTACGGTACGTGTCATAATTTTTGCCCCACACTGAGTATCTCTAAAAGGCATACCTAGTGTTTTCCTAATAATAAAGTTTATGCTCTGGCTGATTATTTTTCGTGCTGACTCTTTTGTAATATTAGCTCCTACTCTTTCTATTCGAGAACCACTTACTATTTGATAGTCTGAATTTGAAATTGTTTTAACTAAATCTTGAAAATCATCAAAATCAGTAGATAGATCAGCATCAAGAAAACCTATATAATCAAATTGACTTTGTTTTGCTAAATGAAGCATTCCAAGTCTTACAGCTTCTGCTTTCCCTCCATTTTCATCACAATTATATATACTTATATGATCCTCATTACCTTCACGCAATTTATTAAGTACCTCTAAAGTATTATCTGTACTACCATCATTTACAAAGCATAAATGATAGCCTAAGTTTTTATTAATAAAACGTTTAAAATCATCTCCTAATAAACGTTCTTCTTCATTATAACAAGGTATAACTACACCCACACAGGTATCTTGTATAAATTTTTCTTTAGTCTCAGTACGTTTCACTGCACTACCACCTCCTATTAATCTTTTTACTCTTATAGCTATTTCATTAAGACTAAGAGGTTTTTTCATATAATCGTTAGCACCAAGCTCAAACCCTCTTTCTATCACCTCTTCATCAAGATTTCCCGATAATATCATCATAGGGGTATTATCTTCTCTTACATTTCTTAAATAAGAAACAAGATCTAATCCTGGTGCTTTTTCATCAAAACTAATATTTCCGTAAACCTTTCCACTCTCTGATGTGGCCGGCATATTTATATCTGCTATTATTAAGTCTGGTATAAAAAAATCAAATATTTCTATAGCACTAATTACATTTTTGGCACTCTGTACTTCGTAACCTTGATCTACTAAGGCTTTTTCTAATGATAAGAGTACTAACTCTTGATCATCTACAATTAAAATTCTCATAATTAGTATTTTTTAGTGTTGGTTATAGAACAAATATATACTGATAATCAAACTATTATAATTAACCTTAGACTAGCACCTCTTTTCTATCGACGAATGGTAATATTCTTTAGACGTACATTTTATGTTAACATTTAATATTTATTATCTTTACTATATACCATAGTTATATAGTGAAAGAAACTACCAACAAATATTTACTAACTGCAATTATTACAGGATTGATATTTCACTCTGTATTGATACTCTTTACATTAGAGAGTACCTATGATGCGTTAATACATATGTTTTTTGGAAATCATTATGCTAATAGTTGGTGGGAGCCATGGAATTATAGTTGGTATACTGGTTTTACTGTTATGGGATACCCTCCACTAACTCATCAAGCCATTGCTTTATTTTCATATATAGGTGGTTTAAAATTCGGTCTGTTTTCAGTTGCTATTATCGGTGTATTATTGTTTATAACTGGTGTATTTCGATTTACAGTACTACTTACGGGCAATAGAACTATAGCCGGCTATGCAGCTATACTTGCTGTATTCTCTTCCTCTTTTATGGAAACCCTACACATATTTGGGCAATTACCTAGTATAATAGGTATATCTGTACTCATGCATGCTATGCCCGAAATTTATCTTTGGTTACGGTCAGGGGAAAAAAAGTATTTATTTACATCGCTATCGTTAATTGCTGTTACAGTAACCTCACATCATGTTACACCTATATTTGGTATGATCTTTTTTATATTTCCGCTAATAGGTATGGTTATATTAGATACTGCCCGCGACAAAGTAAATAGCTATAAACAAATTAGTCTTAAGCTTTTTATAAAAACGCTTCTAAGCTCGTTAAAACGAATTATACTATTTGGAGGTAGCTCATTATTTCTAATCGTATTCTGTATTTTCCCTTATTGGATAAACTCCAAACAAAACCCTATTACTCAAGTACCCATACCGCATGGTAGTCGTGATAATTTTATAGAGGTAACCTCATCAGGGTTAATGTTTTTTATCATTCCTTGGGGTATTATTCTATTTTTACTTCCTTACATCTTTTATAGGTACTTTAGTAAACGATATCTTTTTTTCGGGTTATCATTAACATTACTTTTTATATTAGGTACAGGAGGTACTACCTCAATACCACGAATGATATTAGGCGATACTGCTTTTGACATTCTTACACTCGATCGCTTTACATTATGGGGCTCTATTATGAGTTTACCTATTATAGGTGAATTTATATATCGCTTATTTGAAGAAGATTTAAAAATAACTCTACAACAACGTTTTGGTTCACTATATCATCGCATAGCAGGAGGAGCATTTGCTATAGCTTTCTTATTTATGACATTTTTCACTGTAAGTCTTGGGTACTTCCGTCCTTTTCAGCCTCAAAAAATAAACATGTTACCTATTGTTAATTTCCTTAATCAAGATCAACATGATAAATGGCGATTTTTACCACTCGGGTTTGGCGATCAAATGGCATACCTCTCTACTCAAACAAATGCTATGACTGTAGATGGTAATTATCATTCTGCACGTAGGTTACCTGAACTAACATCACGCGCTGTAGAACGACTAGAGAACTCTAAGTTTAGAGGGCTAGAGGGTATTGGGTCTTTACAACAATTTCTTACTGTGCCAGAGAAGTATAATTTAAAATATGTTTTCTCTAATGATAAATTTTATGATCCTATACTCTACTTCTGCGGATGGCACAGACTTAGTCAGCTTGAAAATGGACTTATGGTATGGGAGAAACTTAATGTACAGCCCTTACCTAAAACATTACCTAAAGAAGATATACCATTATACCTGAAACTCATGTGGGGCATTATACCTCTATTAACTGTTATTATAGCTTTCATCTTAAATATCCAGTCTATTTGGTTACAAGCATTAAAAACAAAAACATTACCCCAACCCTCTTTTTTTAAATATAGCGTATTGTATAACGGATTCAGAAAGCAAATGCTTTGGATAAATAAGCTATGGATTATTATAATGATTATTATAACAAGTACTAGCCTATACGCCATATATCTACATAATGCTACCCAAGTTAATCCTTCAAATGTAGTAAAAGCTTATTATGATGCTATTGACTTTAAAGAGTTCAATAAAGCACATTCGTACATTATACCCGATGAGAACTATCCTATTTCACAGTTTCTACTTGAAATGTCTGTTTCTGACGGTGTATTAAACTCTTACGGTAAAATTGATGGTATTACCTTAGGAATATTAGAATCTAATGATAATCATGCTAAAATTGAAGCAAAAATTAAATGGATTACTCCACTAGAAATAATCAATACAAAACACATACATCTTTTAGAAAAAATAAAAGGTAAATGGTACATATTACGAGAGGATAAAGATCCTGACATTCCGCCAGATCAATTTTTAAGCACTAATAATACTTTATACCATAAACAAGGTCGACGTAGAGTTACAACACAACAAACACATCATGAAGATGTGATGAAACAGCCCGAACTCGAAATACTCTCAGCAAAACTAATACAGCATAATAATGAATACTTAATTATAGGTGAGATACAAAACATTGATAATGTACCTGCTGATGTAGTTTTAAATGCTACTTTGTACGATAAGTACAGTAACGAACTAGCCTCTTTTAATGCTAAAAATGTGATTAAGCATAAGTTATTACCCAAAGAGGTCACAGGTTTTAAAGTAAATTTTGAAGATATTGCTTGGTTAGATCAAAAATCAGCTAGACCAGAAACATTTAACCCTGACGAATATACTCCAGCAACTATTAACAATATTCCTAAAAGTTTTAGTATTCAAAGTGCAGGTAATGTAGCAACTAAAGATCTTTATAATAATGTAAGTATTACAGATTTACAATTAGTTAATAACGAAATAAAAGGCACACTATATAACTCTGGATTACAGGAGGTAACTGTTCCTGAATTATTAATATCATATTATAATGATAATAAAGCACTTATTTATATAGATCACCTTTATATTCAAGAAGGTATACGCATACAACGAAAACAACGCTTTACCTACCCGATGCTAAATCTTACTAAAAATAAGGTATTACAATCGTCATTAGAGAACTGTTTTGTTAATGGACTACAGAATGAAGAGCTTGCTCGTACTATTTTACAAAAAAGGATTTATAAACATCAACAAACAGGACTACAAAAAGTAAATGGTAAAGGGTTCTCATACATCAAAATAGAATTAAATAACTTTATTGGTAATCCCAAATAAATGAAAAAGAAACGCATTATAACATTATTTTTAGTTAGTCTTTGTGTCTTACTTTTCTCTTTTGTAACTACAAAAGAGAAAAGTAGTGTTATTAATTTTTCTTTATTAACTACCCAAAAAACATATAAAGCTGGTACAACAATCAAGCTTTCATTTAATACTCAAAATAATACTATTGCTTCATTATGGGTTAAATCATCTTATGG
This sequence comes from Flavobacterium sp. MedPE-SWcel, assembly GCA_001874325.1. Lineage (GTDB taxonomy): Bacteria > Bacteroidota > Bacteroidia > Flavobacteriales > Flavobacteriaceae > Flavobacterium. Next base: position 99,734 of record MPCW01000006.1, read on the forward strand.
AAGTATTGTATTAAATGGTACAACCAAGAATGATACTACTAGCTTTATACTACCTGATTTTTATGCTCAAAAAGCAGGTCATATTTCTTGGACATTAGTTAAGCAAGAAAACACTATATTACAAGGTAACTTTACTATTATACCAGAAAATCATGTAAGGCTCGAAAATTATCTTGGCCCTCGGAGTATGCCTGTTAGCGATGGACATTACACTATGATGGTAAGTATACCAACTGATCGTTATGACAATCCTAAACCAGACAACACACTTACAAAAATACAATGGCAGTTTTTAGATAATATTACGCGAAAAACAATCCCTACTAAAGATTTCATTAGCTGGCTGCGAATTTATTCCCCTGAAAAATCAGGAAAACTACTTACATCTACATCATGTTTAGGTGTTGAAACAAAAGAAACTGAAACTGATGTGTACCCTACAATACCTGTAGATTTTAAAATTGATTATAGTCGTAATCATGCCTTTGCTGATGGTAACCAGACTACAACACTTACATCATCTATTATAAAGGATAAATTTGATAATACTGTGGGCGATGGTACTATGGTTACTTATATAGCAACAACATCTAAAAACACTATTTTAAAAACATATGGAGCAACTATAAATGGAGTTGCTCAAGCAGAAATACTTAGTCCTGAATATACTGAAACATATACTATAAAAGCCTACATAGATGGTATGGCTGAAAGCAACACCATAAATGTTAGCTATAAACCTATAAAAACTGCAATTGAATATCTTTTTTCTGATGATAAACGAACGATTACAATAGGTCCTGTAAAAAGTTTTATGAACCAAATTGCTCCCGATGGCACTACAGTAACATTACAAGTATATCATAAAGATGAGCTTGTAAATACTATTAGTGAATATACTCGTAGAGGAATGGCTAGTTTTAAACTATCTGAAGAAGCTTACAACAAGTCAGAATACAATTTTACTATTACAGTATTTGGTAATACCGTTACAACCGAAACAATACACTACAATGCAGATAAATAATAAAAACATATATAGAATACTCTTATTAACCTCTTTTATAGGGCTTAATATAGCCTTACTTTTTGGGATAAGCAATGTATTAGGTTATCTAAATACTGGCGCCGAAAGAACTTCTATGCTACATCTTGAAAGAGAAACAATAAATACTTATTTACCTAAAGTACATTGGACTAGCCTTGAAAACCCTGGGCGAAAGATGGAGAAGCAAACTCTTGAAGAAATAGAAAATGATTATCTCTTTGCGTGGCATATTAAAAATAGAGCTCTTAAAACCAATAATAAAGAGGGAGTTGCAGACTTTTATACTGATAGCTCACGAGTAGCTATTTATAATATTATAAAATATAACAAAAAGCACAAAACAACGATTGAGAGTACTAGTATTGTGCATCATCCTGAACTAGAATTTTATAGTGCTGATGGACAACTTATAGTTTTTACAGATAAAAATGTAATTGAGTATCAAAAAACGTTTCAAGACGAAAAGCTAGTTACAATTGTAAAAGATACGGCTACTTATAAGATTTTAATGCTTTTAGAAGATGGGTTTTGGCGCATACGTCATATGAAACGTATGGAAAAAAAGAATGTAAGTAATGACACAATTAATACCTCTACCTCAATATATACTGTAATGGGTAAGAAGATATTGAAGAAGAATAAACCATTTACAATAAAAGGAATCAATTATTACCCTAAAAATTCTCCTTGGGATATGTATGGAGATAATTTTAATACTGATACTATTGCTAATGATTTTGATATTATTAAAAAATCAGGGTTAAACACTATCCGAATTTTTGTACCCTATGAAGACTTTGGAAAGGCAGATATTGACACTACAAAAATTGAAAAATTGAGGAAAGTGCTAGATTTAGCAGAAACAAAAAAATTAGCTACAGTTGTTACCTTATTCGATTTTTATGGAGATTATTCTGTAAACGATTGGACACTTACCCATCGTCATGCTGAAAAAATTGTAACTACATTTAAAAATCACCCTGCTATACTAGCTTGGGATATAAAAAATGAACCTGATCTTGACTTTAAAAGCCGAGGTAAAGAACAAGTAACAGCATGGTTAGAAAACATTATTCCTTTAATAAAACAATGGGATCCTAATCATTTAGTAACCATTGGGTGGTCTAATACTGATGATGCAATACATCTTATAGAGCTAGTCGATTTTATATCATACCATTATTATCAAAACATCAAACATTTTACTGACAAACAAAATGTATTACAAAATGCCACAAAAAAACCTGTAGTATTACAAGAATTTGGAGTGTCGTCTTATACTGGTTTCTGGAATTGGTTTGGTAATGATGAAGATGATCAGGCTGAGTTTCATAAAAAGATGCAAGCCGTTTTTAAAGAAAAACAACTTGCATTTATATCCTGGACGCTTTATGATTTCGAATCTGTACCTTCTGCTGTAGTAGGAAAAAAACCATGGGTAAGAAACAAACAAAAAGCTTTCGGATTTATTGATGATAAGGGGAACAAAAAACCATCTTATTTATATATTTCCTATTAATTTTTCTTTAGACTTTTTTACGGGTTGTAGTGTTTTAAAATGTTGCAGATACATGTCTGTTATTTTATCCATAGATAGTGCTTGTGCCGCATTATAGTTTGCCATAGCAAGTTCCTTTCTATAATCATCATTATTTAAGATTCTCCCTATTGCTAATGCTAATGATGCTGTATTATCAGGATTAAAAAATTCTCCTTTATAACCTTCATCTTTAACTAATAGCGCTAAATCTCCAATATCGGGCATTACAACAGCTTTACCATAGCTACCTGCCTGATGCAATACTCCTGAGCTACCTGTAGTAGCTGTATAAGGGAAAACTACAACTGTGCTTTCGGTAAAAATACGTTCTACATCATGCTCTTCTACATAACCTGTAAATACAAGTCCTTCTACATCATTATACTTTTGTCTTACACTTTCTAGGTATCCAGGTGTATTTGGACTATCTGTACCTGCGATTATTACCTCTATATTTTTCATGCCCTGAGCACGTAATATTTTAGCAGCTTCTATCATTACTTCTACTTTTTTGTAGGTGCCAAATTTTCCAAAAGCCATTATTCTATAAGGCCCTTTTGATAAAGTAAAATTGGGGGATTTTACTGTCTCAAAAGAGCCATGGGGAACTAATACCACATTATCAGCTTTATATTTAGCATTTAATATCTCAACATATTTATTAATAGTAACAGCCACTATATTAGCTTTCAGAATACATCTAGTAATAGACGATCCTATAAATGAATATATTTTTTGCGCTATTTTATTATTAGAAAAACCTGCTTGTTTTAAATCTACCGTTTCCATAATATTATGTAATAATACTATCGTTTTAAAACCGACAAAACGTAATAACATTGGGAGTAATAACCCTAAGGCTGCAGGAATTTTTTTATCTCCAAATTTTACAAACTGTAAGTTAAAAAGTATTACGTCAGGTTTTTCTGACAGTACAGCTCTAAAAATAGATACTATTGTTTTATAGCTATTGAATGACCAACATTCATTAACCTTTACGTTATCACTATTTTCAAAATCAAGCTGTTTTGGTGCTTTTGTTTTATCAGTAAGTAATACTAATTCGTCAATATCTTCTTTATTAACGAAGTTCTTAGCTAAATGGTAACCATACTCATTTAGAGTTACTTTACTTGGCGGGAACGATGTTACTATTGCTACTTTCATAATTAGTACTTTTAAGTTGATACACCAAATTTAGATTTTGATGATTTGCGAGTTAAGCATTTTCGACGAGCGGAAGGTTAGCTTAGACGAATGTTCTTATTACCGTGATAAAAGAAAAAGCATAATTGTACAAAAAGTAAAATTATCATTGCAATTATCTGAACCTGTACCACTTGAGATAGACTTTCATGAAAAAACACTATCAGTACTATTTGTGTTAGTCCTAATAAACCTGATACTACTACTGGGAAATATTGCCCAATAGAAAGAAAGTAGTAGGCAAAAATATTAGCGATAGCGAAAATAGAAGTTGCTAAAGCATACTGCCATAACAAAGGAGCTATAGCTATATAATCGCTACCAAACATCAGTTTAACGACTAGTGTGGGGAATAAAAATGCTCCTAGTACTATAACTGCCGAAAGAACTGTTATATAGCCTACATACTTTAATAAAATAGGTTTAGTATTAAAACCATCCTTTTTTAGTCGTATTACTTTAGGTAGTAAAAGCATAACAAACATCCAAGCAACAAAATAAACAACCCTACCTATAAGCGCTAAAGAAGCATATAAACCCGCCTCTTCACTTTCAAAATAGTGTTTAACTAATAAAATATCACTGTTATTTATTATAATTTGAGTAAGCTCATAAAAAGCTGTGAGTACAAAAAAAGTAATAATAGGTTTTGTTTCTATTTTTTCAGACTTTAATGTAATTGTCTTTATTGCAATCTTTCTTTTAAGAGGAATTAATCCAAAAAGTAAAGAAATAAAAATACCTATGGCCACCAATATTGAGGAATTCATAGAAGAAACTATAAATAAAAGTCCTAGTGTAATAAGTAACCTGCTTATCATTTCTGCCTGATAGGTTATAGACAACTTTTTTAAATCATCCTTTCCTTGATGCCCTCCCCTGTTTACACTCATAATAAAGTATATAGGGAGTCCTGCTCCAAATATTACAAACATTAAACTACTCTTAGTATTAAAAATAGCCTGTAACTGTTCACTCAATAAAATGATACTTATACCTATTATAGCACCTATAGCAATCGCTCTTTTTGACATCCATTGTACAAACACAAAAAACTTTCGTTTAGAGAAAAGCACTGCATATTTTGCTGTAACAATCTGAAAAGTCATTCCAGCAAAAGACACTATAAGTAAAAAAGTAATTAATACTGCTGCATCGGCAAAAGCCGCAGGGCCTAATAAACGTCCTAATAATAAATTATATAGATAATTCCCTGCATTAACAATAAGAATAGTTACCATGAATAACTGCTCTTTAGTAAGCCTGCGCAACAACGGTATAAAGGTTTGAATAGTTTTCATTAGTTGTTTTTTTAGAAATTGGATAGTAGTATACAAATGTATCTTTAGCTTATAATAACTTGTAACATTTTCGTTAAAAGCCTTTTAACTGTAGATGAATCGCCAACAATGATTGTTAGGCTCTATTTGTACTCAATCCTTGATTCGAACTAAAACGACTTGTTTTGAGAGAAAAATTCTATATAATTTCCATCAAAAACATCTTATATATGCTGAATGACCTTTTACTATAGATGAAATATTCATTGTTTGTACCTAACTTGCAATAACTAAGATTCATAAATCCAACTACTATGAAATATCTAAATAAAATATACATCTCACTTACCATATTATGCTGTTGTACTATACAGGCACAAAACATGCAAGAAGGCTTTACATATCTTGAAACTGGAGCCTTTGCTAAAGCAGAAGTTTTTTTTGATGATATACTCAAAACATATCCTGATAACAAAACTGCTAATTTATGTTATGCACGTGCTTTAGGGTTAAACAACAACCCTAAAGAGGCTAATAGACTCTTTAGCAATATGTTAAAACAACATCCTAATGATTTTGAGATTGAATTAAATTATGCTGAATCGTTATTATGGAATAAAAACTATACCGATGCAAAAAGTTACTATTACACATTAGTAACTAATCATCCTGAAAGTTTTCCTGCCTTACTAGGGTATGCCAATACATTATCTAATTTAAAAGAATACTCTGAAGCGCTAGATTATGTTAATAGAGCACTTGCTGCATCTCCAGATAACCCCAATGCTCTTATCTCTAGAAAATATATACGATTAGGTTATGCCTCAAAACTAGTACAACTACGTGATTATGATAGCGCAATAAATTTACTAAATGACAACCTTATCGACCTCCCTAATGACAAGGATACATTACTAAATAAAGCTAATGTTTACCTTATTATTAAAAATAGTAAAAAAGCTAAAGAAGCTTATCAACAACTAGCTACTAATAGAGCAGATAGCATCGTTGCACTTAATGGTTTTGCTTTGGCTGATCATATTAATACAAAAAACAAAAAAGCCTTAAAATGGGCTTTAAAGGCTGTAGTGTTATCACAAAAGCACAAAGACGAAAACCTTATTAAATTAGCTAACGAACGCTATATACAAGCTTTAATATGGAATAAAAAATTTAAAGAGGCCGAGGAAGCTATTATTACAGAAAAGCTTAAATATCCTAATGATAATAGTGTACTCGCACTCTCTGCAACATTAGGTATGTATAGAAGTGATTTTAAAGAAAGTATACAAGACTATCAAAATATATTAGCAAACGATTCACTCTCGTTTGATGGCAACTTAGGTATTGCTAATGCTCATTTTGCAGATGGTGATCCTAACAATGCTTATAAAGCTGTAAATAAAACATTAACTATTTTTGAAAACCAAAAAGATGCTATAACTTTTTTAGAAAAGCTTAATACAACCTACTCACTTTATATAGAAGAAAAAGCAGGGCATTCTTATGACAATGGTGATAACAAAGCTTATTTTAGTACTACTACACTACATTTCCCTTTAAATACAAAGTGGTCATTAAGTGCTTACTATCGTTATAGAGAAACTAAAAACAGTATAACAAACCGTAGTGCTAAGTCTAACGATATTAAAGGTAGTGTACAATATCAATTTCACCCAAAAGCTAGTTTTAATGCTTCACTAGGTACTACATCTGTTACCTCTTTTAATAATAACTATAACCAAACACTGATAGAAGCCTTTTTTAAAGCTAAACCTTTTAAACTACAGGATTTAGAAACGGGTTATAAACGAGATGTACAAGATTTTAATGCTGACTTAACTAATGAAGAGATCACTGCTGATAATCTATATATTAACTATAATATTGGTAGTAATTTTAAATTCGGTTGGTTTACACAATACTTTTTTACCACACAATCTGACAATAATCAACGTAATTTATTGTTTACATCATTATACTATAATTTCTTCTCTAAGCCCATTTTAAAAGGAGGTATTAACTACCAATATATTTCTTTTAAAGAACGTCGAGCAGCGGTTTATTTTAGCCCTAAACGATTTAACCTTGTAGAAGCTTTCGTAGAGCTTTTACAAGATGAACAAGCTGTAGAAAGTAAGAATATTTATTATGGTTTAAATCTTGCTGGAGGTTACCAGTATATCGAAAAAAATGAAAAACAAGATACTTACAGAGTACAAGCAAAACTAGGCTATAAATTCTCTAATAGACTACTAGCTGATGTATATGGTTTACATAGTAATATAGCCTCTGCAACAGCTGCTGGGTTTACTTATACTGAGTTTGGTTTTAGACTAAAATGGTACATTACTGGTCAACCAGTGTTTATAAACAATCAAAAATAATTATCTTTCAAATAATTATTTAAAAACTGTTCATCGATCTCAAATTGCCATTCGCCGATAGTAGTTGTTTTATTAACGATAAAAAAAATTGCAAAAAGACACTTATACTACATTTGACAATATATAAATTCACCTCATATGCCCATATCCCTAAATATATTACTAATTGAAGATGATACTATTGAAGTGATGAAATTTAATAGAGTCTTAAAAGGCTTAGAAATTAATCACAAAATCACCGAAGCTAATAACGGAGAAGAAGCTCTTGTTGTACTTCGAGAAAAAGAAATTATACCAGACATTATTGTGCTGGATCTAAACATGCCCAGAATTAACGGACTCGAATTTTTAAACATTATTAAAAATGATGATGTATTAAAATATATCCCTGCTATTATATTAACAACATCTAATAATCATAAAGATCTTTTAGAGTGCTATAGAGTAGGCATAGCAGGTTATATATTAAAGCCTCTTAAATATGAGGATTATGTAGATCGTATTAAAAAACTAATCGACTATTGGAGCAATAATGAGTTAATCTCTCAATAATAATTAATAATTAGCTAAGATGTACGGAATTATTTATAAAGGAATTAAACAGTATGTTATTGATACTTTTGGAAACAATAAGTGGGAGGCAATAAAGAGTGATAGTAACACTAATATTGACTACTCTCTTATTGAACAACCTTATAATGATCAAATTAGTTATAAATTAGCTACTACTACAGCAAAGCATACAAATAAGTCGCTAGACGAGATTCTTTTTCACTTTGGAGAAGGGATAATTAAGACTACTAGCGAAAATTATAGTATATTTATGGAATCAAGGGGGAATAATATGAAAGATTATTTAATCAATCTGCCGAATTTCCATAATCGAATGATGCTTATATATCCTGAACTTACACCTCCTGAATTTAAGGTTAGTAATATAAAAAGCGACCAAATCAATTTACACTATGTCTCTTCTAAAGGAGGAATGGTATCTTTTGTTGAAGGTTATATTACTGGTTTAATGAAAGCATTTAATGAAAAACCTATTGTAGAACCTATTAACCAGAATAATGAGGTTAATGAAGAATACATTTTCAAAATATGTTGGTGACATGGAATCATATAGTTTTACTTTTAATGAAGAGAATTTCAATAATGTATTTCCCTTTTACATCCTACTGGATCAAAGTTTAACAATATGCTCTAAAGGAAAAAGTCTTTCAAAAATATACCCTGCTTTAAAGAAAGGCGAAAAACTTTGCAAACACTTCCGCTCAAAACGTCCTCAATCAGATTGTATTACACTAAAAACAATTTCTGAAAACTTAAATCAGCTTATAATTTTAGAATGTATAGATGACGACATCGATTTATTACTTCGAGGTCAATTCGAAATTATGGGCGAATTATTCCTATTCCTAGGATCTCCTTGGTTAACATCTATAGAGGATGTAAAAAAAAGAGAGCTCACAATATTTGATTTTGCTAGTTACGACCCGCAACTCGACTTATTACAAATATTAAACCGACAGCAGGTTACTACTAAAGAGTTAAAAGAACAACTTTCAATAAATACCTTACAAAAAGAAAAGCTCAAGAAAGATAGAGAAGAATTAAACAGGCTATCTCTAGTTGCAAGTGCTAATAAAAACGCTATTGTTTTTACTCACCCAAATGCAGAAATTTTTTGGTGTAATGATGCTTACTTATCCATAACAGGATATAGCAAGGAAGAAGTCTTTGGCAAAACCCCTATTGAGGTTGGAAAGACAGCTTCTATAGAAAAAGAAGCTTTAAGGGAAATGGCCGATTTATTCTATAAAGGAGAGCCTTTCGATATAGAGGTTGCACATGGTCGTAAAGATGGATCTTATTTTTGGTCTAGAACTAAAGGTCAACCTGTATATGACGAAAATGGAAAATTATTGCAATATTTTGCAATAATTGAAGATATGACAGAAGAAAAAGAACGAGAGGAACAACTAATATTACTTTCTTTAATCGCAGAAAAGAATATTAACGCTGTAGTAATATCTGATAAAGAAGGTAGAATAGAATGGGTTAATGCTAGCTTTTCTAAAATGTCTGGATATACCGTTGAAGAACTTATAGGTAAAAAACCAGGTTATTTACTACAAGGCCCTGAAACAAATCCTGCAACCACTGAATACCTTAGCTCTAATATAAAAGAAGGAAAACCATTTAGCTGCGAAGTAATCAATTACACAAAAGATGGAGATAAATATTGGGTAAGAATACAAGGGCAAGCACTGTACAATAAGCTCGGAGAAGTATCAAGGTACTTTGCTATAGAAGAAGATATTACCGATGAAAAAGCAATGGAAAAGCAAAAAGAAGAATTGTTAATTCGACTTGAAAAGAGTAATAAAGAATTAGAAGATTATGCTCAAATTGTATCTCATGATTTAAAATCTCCATTACGAAGTATTAATTCACTTATCGCTTGGATAAGAGAAGATAATATTGATAACCTATCTGACGATACAGACCAGTACCTTGGTATGATAGAGGGGAAAATTGAAAAAATGGACCACCTTATACATGGTATACTAACTTACTCTAAAATAGATCAAACAGAGATTATAGTAGAAAAAGTAAACGTACATAAAGTTGTAAGTAACATAATCAGTATTATTGACATCCCTTCACATATACAAATATCAATAAACAATACACTGCCAATAATTAAAGCTGATAAGTTTAGAATACAACAACTATTTCAAAATTTAATAAGTAATGCTGTAAGCTATATCGATAAAAGAGAAGGTATTGTAGAAATTGGAGTAAATGAACATGAAAACTACAATACATTCTATGTTAAAGATAATGGACCTGGTATAGCAAAAGAAAATCAAGAAAAAATATTCAACATATTTCAATCACTCACAGATAATGAAAAATCTACAGGTTTAGGCTTATCTATTGTAAAAAAAATCACCGAGAATTATAATGGTACCATCTGGGTGGAGAGTGAAATTAATTTAGGTACTACCTTCTATATAAAATTACCAAAACAATAATATCATGAAAATTGTACAAGCGTATAAAGAAAAGGGGAAAGACTGGAATTATTATAGTGAAAAACAGGTTTTAAAGAAACCTCTCGTTTTAGTTTTTGGTAATCGTTTTTTACTAGAAGATAAAAATGTACTTTCAGATATAAGAAACGAATTCCCATACGAAGACCTTGTTTTCGGGTCTACAGCTGGTGAAATTATTAATGTTGATGTCGTAGAAGAATCTGTTACTGTATTAGCAATAGAATTTGAAAAAAGCAGTTTTGTTGTAAAAAGAGATAGTATTCTAGAACATAATAAAGATACATTATCGTTAGGTACATCATTAAGTAACCAAATGCCTAAAGAAGGACTAAAACATTTATTTATAGTATCTGAAGGTAGTTTTATGAGTGGTACATCATTAATAAAAGGGTTTGAGAATGGTTTTGACGAAAGTATCCCTATGACTGGTGGGTTATGTGGTGATGATACTCGATTTGAAAAAACATTAGCGTCATATAAAGAAGATCCTAAAGAAGGGGAAATAATCTTAATTGGTTTTTATGGAGACTCACTCGAAATAAGTTTTGCTAGCCACGGTGGATGGTTAGGCTTTGGTCCTGAAAGAATAATTACAAAATCAGATGGGAATGTACTATATGAAATAGACGATAAACCCGCATTAGAACTCTATAAAAAATACTTAGGTGACAAAGTAGAAAAACTTGCTGAGTCTACCTTATTTTATCCACTTAATGTAATTGCACCAGGTAGAAAAGATGCTGTAGTACGTACTATATTATCAATAGACACAGAAAACCAAACAATGGTTTTTGCAGATGATATACCTGAAAATTCTCGTGTACAATTAATGATGGCATCAGCCGATGGTATATCACAAGGAGCTTATAATGCTACCAAATTAGCTATGAAAGACCGTACTAAAAAACCTCAACTTGCATTGCCTGTAACCTGCATAGGGCGAAAACTAGTATTAAACCAACGTATGGAGGAAGAAGCCGAATTAATAAGACAGCTTGTAGGTGAAGACACAGCCATAGCTGGGTTTTATTCTTATGGTGAAATTGCACCTTTCTTTGGGAACACATCTTGTGAATTTCATAACCAAACAATGACACTAACTTTAATTAGTGAATAATGAATTCTTTACTAAAAAGACAAATTAGAAAATATCTCGATCCAGAAATAAAACAAGAAACTGGTAATTTTTTAGATGCTATAAATGATTCTTATGCTAACTATGAGGAGCAAATAGCTATGCTACAAAGAGCCATGAAAATTAGCTCTGATGAGCTTTATGAGGCTAATAGTAGATTACGAGAAGAGGCTAAAAGTCTTAAAGAAATAAACAAAAATCTTGAGTCTATACTCCATTCAATGAACCCAGACAGCGATGGTATAGAAAACACTGAATTTAATGTTACTGAATATATAAAAAAGCAATCAGAAGAAATTATAAGTATTAATAAACAAAGAGAAGAGCTACTACAAAACCTAGAGTTACAAAATCAAGAGCTCAATGAATATGCCCATGTAGTTTCGCATGACCTTAAATCTCCTTTGCGTAATGTAAACACACTTGTTAACTGGATTATTGAAGATAACGGAGAAACACTTACAGAGGATAGTAAAGACTCATTAAACCTTGTTCTTTCTAATGTGGAGAAAATGGATTTAATTATAAAAGGAATTCTTGACTATTCTTCTATAGATAAGCTACAGTCTGAAAGTAGAATTGTTGATTTTAATGTACTAATTTCAGAAATAATAAGAACAACTAGCCTACCCGAGCACATAGAACTTAAAAAGGATAATGAATTACCTAAAATATATGGTAACTACCATCGTTTTAAACAATTATTCCAAAGCTTAATAAACAATGCTATTAAGTATAATGACAAAGAAAAAGGAAACATTAATATCGGGTGTGTTTATAAAGGTAACATGGTTGAATTCTATATAAAAGATAATGGTATAGGGATACCCGAAGCTTATTTTGATAAAATATTTAATGTATTTACCAAACTAGAAAATGATAACCATTCATCTGGAATAGGACTATCAATCGTAAAAAAGATCATTTCTTTTTATGGAGGTAAAATTTGGCTAGAGAGCGAACTAAAAAAAGGAACAACTTTTTTCTTTACACTAAAACAAAATGGAACAACCTAATTTAAACTACATAGACGAACTTGCAGGTAATGATGATGATTTTAGAGCTAAATTAGTTAATACTATAAAAAGAGAATTACCTAATGAAGTTACTGAATATAAAAACACTATTAATAACAGTGATTTTCTTACAGCAGCAAACCATGTACATAAGCTTAAACATAAAATAAGTGTTATGGGAATGGAAAAAAGTTATTATATTGCTGAAGAGTTTGAACACAACCTTAAAAATCATTCGGCAGATTTAAGATTGGAATTTGAAAATATACTCACAACAATGCAAAATTTCGCCGATGGTTTGTAAATAGCACACCATTTATATATGAATTGCATAATAATAGATGACGAAGATATGGCTAGAGCTATTATAGCTCAAATGATATCTAAACACCCATCACTCGTATTAGTTGAGGAATTTTCTAGCGCTATAGAAGCTATAAAATATCTTAATAATAACGAGGTCGATCTTATATTTTTAGATATACATATGCCTGGGTTTACAGGTTTTGATTTTATACAAACCATAAAAAAACCTCCTTCAACAATTCTTGTAACTTCTGATAGAAACTTTGCTATAGAAGCTTTTGAGTATGACTGTATAGTAGATTATCTAGTAAAACCAATTACGGAAGATCGTTTCTCTAAAGCTGTTAAAAAAGCAACTGCTAAAAATGAAGATAAACCAGCTCCTACCCCTGTCCCTTCGCAACAAAATGAACCTGCTGATACAACTACTGAGTTCTATGTAAACATTGATAGAAGGCTTATTAAAATTGATATAGCGACTATAAATCTTATAGAAGCAAAGGGAGATTATATACAGATTAAAACTGAGGACAAGAACTACACTGTGCACTCTACATTAAAGAAAATAGAAGAAAAACTACCTACTTCTCTATTTTTAAAAGTACACCGTACTTATATAATCAATATTAAAAAGATAATAGATATAGAAGATAACAGTGTGCTTATAGCAAAAGATGTAATCCCTGTTAGTAGAGCAAACAGACCTGAACTCATGAAAAGGTTAAATATGCTATAATCGGCTTATCGATACATAAATGCATTTCAACATACTTACAATCAGTATAATCGAAAACTAAAAAATCGATTGAATGTAGTAGATATATTTGTCTTATAAAAATAAACGAGACAATTATGAAACGACTACTACTACTTACGGCTTTACTTTTTAGTTCTCTAATATTTGCACAGAATTATCAATATTTAGGAGAATATGATTCACAAGGTGTTCCTGATTACTTGGAAGTACCTGGTGATGTAGTTACAGATGCTACCTTGCAACTAGTAGGTAACTCTTTACCAGAAGGCTACCCTGTTCCTGTTTATAATCCCCAATATATTTCTGCTGGATATGATACTGACCTTATACTTACAGATGATGCTGAAGTATGGGTAACTTTTGTACAAGAAGGTGCTGGTTATAGAAATATCCTTGGTTTTTATACTTATGAAGTCGATAATCCGCTAACAAGTACTCCAGAATCTGAAGATATTACAATCGTATTTCCTAATATATCTGCCGCAGGTTCAGGCGGAGGATTATTAGCTGGAGATAAAGTTAAAATAGGTGATTTTACTGCAGGAACAGGTATTGGGTGGGTATTACTTGCCAATGGTTGGAGCGGTGGAAATGTTACCGATGGACAATGGCAGTTATTTTCTAACCCTGACTTTAACCCAGAAGCCAATCCTGATTTAAGACATCATAATGTATTATTATCTGATCCAGATAATGAACGAATTATACTTGGTTTTGAAGATATAAGAAGAGACTACTCATCTTGTGATAACGACTTTAATGATGCTGTATTCTATGTGACTTCAAACCCTTATACAGCCATGAGAATTGGTAATGTTGCTGACGTGAGTAGCGCTGCAGATGTATCTTCTGGTAATGATGGTGGATTAGAAAGTAACGGTGATCTAGCTAAACTTATAGCTAAACGAAACTTTAAAAGAGTACAAACAAATAGCTATCTAAACAAAAAGCAGCTTCAAACTCCGTTTATAGTACAAAACACTATGATGAGAAGTGCTATGACAACAATAGAGAGTTTGTTTCCTACAACTGGTATGTTTGGTACAGAAACATCATATATATCTAGCCCTGAAGATTTAATTGCTATTACAAATGCTAACGAAATATTTTCTATTGATTATTATATAGATGATGAACGGGTTGCAGCAGCATTAGCCACTAAGACAACAGAAAATGTTTACGATCACTCTAAAGTAATATGCGATAGACTTAATGGTTCTTCTCTTGAAGATGTTAGAACTATAAAACTACAAGGTCATGATATTATAATGGTAAAACTAAAAAGAGCTAATGGAGTCATAGAGTATGCACTTAGCTTTTCTATAGAAGAAACTTCAAGTCAGAATATACTACACAGTTATTGGAATATTGCACAATATCCTACTACTGACTATACTAATTTTCAAATATGGGGTGCTAACATGGGGCAAGTATGTAGTATTGTAAACCATGTATTAAATCAGTTAGAAGATAACAAAGTAGTTGTTGGAACTGAAATGGAAGATAGAATACCATCTGTTTTTGTAAAGAAAGGTATCTATAAAAATGGAGTACTTACACTAGATGTAGTGAACAAATCTATGGCATCTACCATTAATTTTACAGGTAATAAAAAAGTGACAGAGCTTGCAGAAATTGAGAGTTTCACACAAGAAATTTCACTTAATGGAGCTTTTAATGAAACTATAGAAGTGGCAATAAACGGAATATTCGATATCGGTTTCTCTATAAATGCAAATAACTCTATAAGAGAAGATGGTTTATACCTTGCCGATGGACCTTGGGGTATTGACTACAACGAAACAGAAGCCTCTATTGCTGAATTTAATATTGAAGCTCATACTACCATAGCAGTAGCAGAAAACACATATGCAATAGAACGAAATGCAATGTTAGAAGGTACAGTATATGGTACAGTTAACCTTTTTAGAAATATCCTTGCAGGAGAGCTTACACTAGATGCATCAGGTTATGAAGCTCTTAATTTTGAAATGCAGAGTTCACATAATATAGAGGTAGTTATGGTTACAGAGGGATTAGATGATTGGAATAATCGTTTACGATTCCAAATTCCTGCAAGTGAGGAAATTTCAATATATAGCATTCCCTTAAACAACTTCACTAATCCGTCTGGCGGAAGCTTTGAAGGTGAAAATATAAGAGAGTTTGTTTTCTCTATTGTTGGTAACTATAGTTCTTTTGAACCTTTCCAATTAAATTTATCATCTCTTCTTCTAGGTCCTCAAGGAGCGCTTAGCACAGTAACAATTGAACCTCTATCTGCAATAAAAATGTACAATTATCCTAATCCATTCCAGGAGAGTACAACGATAATGCTACCTGAACAAACTAATAGTGCAAATGTTCAGCTTATAGATATGGCAGGAAGAGCCGTACTCAATAATAAATATGCTACTACTGTTAATGGAAACGAAATAGAGTTAACAGCATCAGGCTTACCTAAAGGTGTATATCTTATTACCGTTACAACACTCGAAAACAAAACTTATACAGCAAAATGTATAATACAATAAATATTTAGTAGTAACCATATTTAAAAAAACACAACTACTAAACCTAGAACTGGAAAAGAGTAATTATTCTTTTTCAGTTCTTTATTTATATAAAGGTGTAAAACCCTAGTTTTTTACGAATAACGATAATACATACAGTATTTACATATATATTAGTTATTAAACTGGCTATTGCAGCTCCTTCTATCCCATAAGACGGAATAAGAAAAATATTTAAAAGAACATTTACTATAAATCCAGTAAAGAAAATAATACTAACACTCTTTTGATTATTAGTCATATTTAATACCTGATCTACATTACCTGCCATAGCACTATATAAACCTCCCAGTGTTATAAATATTAATGCTGTACCTCCAGCTACAAAAGCTTCTCCAAATGCACCAAGTATCATATCTCTAAAAAATATAAGTACAAAAGTTAATGGAATTGTTAATAGTGTTACAATTTGGGTAGAACGAGTAATAATTTTTTTCATTTCTATTCTATCATTTCGATAAAACAGTTCTGATATTCTTGGAGAAATTACAGCACTCATAGATACTACAAAAAAGAGTGATAAATACCCAACCTTAAAAGCAGTATTATAAATACCTACTTGGTCTTCACTAACAAGTCTACCCAACATTAATACATCAGTCCAATTCAATAATAGTAGAAAAATACCGCTAATCATCATTGGAAATGATTTCTTAAAAATATCACGTTTAGTTATCTTGGGGTAGACAATTTTAGTTTTTTCACCAAAAATGTAAAAAAGAGTAATTACTAAAGTTAATAAATAAGCACTTACATAAGCTAATAGCGTATAATACCCATTTGCTCCATTATAGTATAATAGTAGTAGTAAGCTTATAAAAAACACATTTGGAAATATAAATATCGAAAGTCCATAAGCCACAAATTTCTTTATAGATATAAAATAATAACAAACAATTTCATGAACTATCATACAGGGTACTCCCAATGCAATGATAAACATATAAATATATAAATGTTCTTTATCAAAAATATAAGAAGATATAAAACCCGCTCCTATAGAAAAAAGTAATATTGGTACTATAGAAGATAATAATGCCAGCTTTATTGATTTAACTAACAAGCCTTTGGAATCCTTTGAATCATTAAACCCACCTGCTAAACTCACAAAAGCATTAGGTAACCCTAATGCAAAAAACATGGCTGCTATTTGTAGAATAGTCAATGTAAGAGAATATCTCCCCCATACAGATTCTCCATAATAATTAGTCATAAACCACATGGTTAAAAAACTAAATACCATAGCTATCATTCGAAATAAAAATGACAAACCTCCTTTAGACAGTATATATTTTAAAGACTCTTTATCTGCTAGTATTTTTTTTATCATTAACAATTTGTGATTTCTTTTCATTTGTACTCTATCTAATACTAAGATCGAATTACAAAAAACAATTAAAATAAATCAGGCTCCAAAATTACTCTAAAAAAACTATATTAAACGTACAATTTTAGTTTCTTGATACAATTCAAAAAATGTAGTATTAATATTACTTTTATTAAATACTTGAATTATTCTTTCAAATAAAAATTAAATCGTTTAAAAATAAACTGTAACTTAACAGTCATTATAGAACATATACATCCTCTATACTAAAAAATTTGACTAATGGAGTCTAAAATACCTAAAACAGTAATTTTTATTACTGGTGCTTTTGCGAGCCATCGTACGTGGGATAAATGGATATCATATTATGAAGAACGAGGCTATAACTGCATCGCACCTGCATGGCCTAATAAAAACGCATCATCACAAATATTAAAAAGTAAACATCCTGATAATAATATAGCTGATACAAAACTTTCTAATGTTTTAAAACATTATACCGAAATTATCTCTCAACAACCAATGAAACCGATTGTTATAGGTCATTCACTTGGAGGACTAATAGTTCAACTGCTTCTTCAACAAAACCTAGTAATTGCTGGTGTTGCACTACACCCTATACCTCCAAAAGGTATATTCTCACTAAATCCTACTTGTCTACTATCTTCACTTAAAAGGATCGGTCTTTTTAGCTCTAGTAATGAGCCTCATTTAATAAACTTTAAAGAGTGGCAGTCCCTTTTTACTAATGGCACACCATATGAAGAACAAAAATATAGTCATGGAAAAGATGTGGTTCCGCAATCAAAAAGAGTACTTAAGGATCGTTTTTCTCAAACTGCAAAAATAAACTTTACAACACCTCATGAACCTCTACTAATAGTATCAGGAACAACAGATCGTATTACACTCCCTTCTATAAACTATAAGAATTATACTAAATATGATAAAAAAAATAGTTCTGTTATTGACTATAAAGAATTTCAAAATAAAAACCACTTTTCATATGGGTTATCGTCTTGGAAAGAAGAAGCTGACTATATCTTAGATTGGCTAGAAATAATAGATTGTTAAAAATATTTATATACTATTTTACAATAGGATTACCTGTATCTACCCAAGCATCTATACCTCCATCTAGCTCTATTATATTAGTAAACCCTTTCTCTTTCATTATTACAACAGCATCAGCACTTCTACCTCCTAATTTACAATACACATATACAGGTTTGTCTTTATCTAGTTTTGCTACACGATTTTTAAAATCTTTATCATATAAATGAATATTTACCGCATCCTGAATATGCCCTGAGTTATACTCTTTAGAGGTACGAACATCTATAACCTGTCCTTCATTTTTAGTTATATTTTCGCTAAAAACAGTAGGATTTACAAGTTCTACACCTTCTTTTTTTTGTGATTGACATGATACAAACATAACCAATACTGCAAACAAATATATTATTCTTTTCATTCTTTAAAATTAAATTTAGAGTGCTAAGTTATAAAAAACATTCAAAAAAATATATAATCTAGATACATGACAATTATCATTCTTTTAGGGTAATGCTTCTCTTAATTTTGAATATTGGAAACGATATTCTCATGGAAAATTCAATAATACAAAAATACAATGTCCCAGGACCAAGGTATACTAGTTATCCTACTGTACCTTATTGGGAAGAAGATAGTTTTACTACTGAGCAATGGAAAGAAACCATGCTTAGAGCGTTTAATGATAGTAATACTACCGAAGGCATAAGCCTCTATATACACTTGCCTTTTTGTGAAAGCATGTGTACTTTTTGTGGTTGTAACAAACGAATAACTAGACGCCATGAGGTTGAAGAGCCCTATATAGCAGCTGTTCTTAAAGAATGGAAGCTTTACTGTGACTTACTCCCAGAAAGACCAAGAATAAAAGAGCTACATCTTGGGGGAGGAACTCCTACATTTTTTAGTCCTGAAAATTTAGATTGGCTAATTAATGGTATACTAGAACATGCCGAAAAAGCTCCTAATTATGAATTTAGCTTTGAAGGACACCCAAATAACACAACAAGGGTACAACTTCAAAAATTATACGATTTAGGTTTTCGTAGAGTTAGTTTTGGAGTACAAGACTATAATGAGCGTGTTCAAATAGCTATAAATAGAATACAACCATTTCATAATGTTGCAAAAGTTACTTTTTGGGCAAAAGAAATAGGTTACACCTCTATAAGCCATGATTTAGTATTTGGTTTACCTTTCCAGACAATGGCTAATATTACTGATACTATAGAGAAAACAAAATCATTAAACCCTGATAGGATATCGTTTTACAGCTATGCTCACGTTCCTTGGATAAAAGGTAACGGTCAACGTGGATTTGATGAGAGTAATCTTCCTAAAGATGAAGAAAAGCGATTTTTATATGAAGAAGGTAAAAATCTTTTAGCAAAAAAAGAATTTCATGAAATAGGAATGGATCATTTCGCTCTAGAAACCGATAGTATGCATGAAGCTTTTAAAACTGGTAGACTTCATCGAAACTTTATGGGTTATAGTGCTTCTAAAACACAATTAATGATAGGTTTAGGGGTATCATCTATTAGTGATAGCTGGTATAGTTTTGCTCAAAATGAGAAAAACATTGAAGCTTATTATAGAAGAATAGAAAAAAATGAATTACCTATATTTAGAGGGCATTTACTTACCGATGAAGATTTAATTATAAGAAAGCATATACTAAATTTAATGTGCTGTTTTGAAACATCATGGGAAAGCGAAGAGCTTTACTTTGATGAAATCCCTGACATACTTATAAACCTACATGAAATGGAAAATGATGGTTTATTAGAAATTAGAGAAAAAAGTATTATAGTTACAGAAAAAGGAAAAGCTTTTGTGAGAAATATATGCATGGCTTTTGACTTAAGATTAAAACGAAAGGCGCCAGGTACTAAGCTTTTTTCAATGACAATATAAAATAGCTAAATACTAACCTAACTCCAATATAAATAAAAAGCCTCAATTGAGGCTTTTTTAATGATCTATAATACCACAGTCTGGATTACTTTGTACAAAGAGACTAACATCTGACGGGGAAAGAAAAGGTATTCCTAAACCAAGCCCCCTTATAATAAATAACATCCCTATAAACACTGCAGCATAGGGAACTATTTTGTTTAAGCTATTACGTAATGACGTAGACATAAAACCAGACGCATATACTACAGCAGTCATAAGCGGTATAGTACCTAGTCCGTACAAAATCATATACGTAACACCCAATACTTCGTTTTGCATAGATATAGCACCGAATAGTGCTGCATAAACCATAGCACAAGGTAAAAATCCATTTAATAAGCCTGTAATAAATAAAGCTTTATAACTTCGTTTAGTAAACTGCTTACCTAATCCACTCTTTACTTTTGCTATAACACGATATACTGGTTTTGAAAAATTGTAACGTGCAAAAATTCGTTCTGGAACAACAGCAATAACTATCATTATTAATCCTGCTATAATAGATAATTGTTGTTGCATACCTGCAAGGTAAAGCCCCTTACCTATTATACCAAAAACCAACCCTAAACTACCATAAGCCGTAAGTCTACCAAAATGATAAAGCATTATTTGTATTGCTTTCTTAGCTTGGTTATCTCTATCTACAGGTAACATCATGGCTATAGGGCCACACATGCCTATACAATGCAGACTAGAAAGCAAACCTAATATTAGAGCCGAATAAAGCATTTAATACAAAATTAATAGAGATTAAAGAATAGATAGTAAGCCTTAAAACAAGGAATAGAGTTAGTAAGTAGACTTACTATCTATTACAGAAAATAGTCTCTAATTTATAATCAATTAAGTGTCATCATTTTATTATTTAGATATGCTGTATCATTATATTTCCACTCTACAGCAATGTCCCAACGGCCGCCTGCCAAATCGTTTTTAGGTATGAGCAGATATGGAACTGAAATTGAAATCGGAATTTCAAAATCCAGCCTTTGGTTAGACGGCCTGTATAAGGACACTTTTCCTTTTATTTTTGAAGCATCAAAATCAGCTGGAAAACTAATTTTAATGTTAATATCATCTTGATCTATTATTACCTTATCTACTAGGTTAACAGCATTACGTTCTCTATCTAATTTGCCCTGTAACTCAAGTTCCATCTTGTAATAATCTTCTACTACAAGCTCATTATCATATTTAGAGTTTGATTGTACTTTTATTACAAAAAATAATATGAAGCTCATAAAAAGTAAAATCGCTATAAAAATCCCCGTTCCCCAATTCATTTTAATTTTCATAATCTTTGATTTTAATTAAAAGTACGTGGTCCTAAAAAGTTAGTCGTTTCTGTTTCAATAAGTCTATCACCATCATATACCTCTAGTGTTACTTTTGTTTTATCTCCTTTTAAAAAGGCTGGATTTATTTCTATAAATAAAGTCCCTTTTGCTAACCCTTCTTTAGGCACTGTAAAACTAGGGTTACCTACCATTTTTACAACTCCATCAGGTTTCACTAATTTAAAATGAACATCAGTAAAATCCTTTGTCGTTTTATTTACAATTTTATAAGTAAATACATTACTTATATTCTCTCCTTTATGTTGAAATAATTGTCCTGGAAGGCGCAATACTGTAGCCTCAACGTCATTTCTTAAAAAGAGCATACCTGTAAACACTCCAAATAGTATTAATAAGATAGCTGCATAACCTTTCATTCTTGTAGAAAATACAAACTTCTCTTTTTTGGTTATCTCATCTTCACTAGCATAACGTATAAGTCCTTGAGGTAAACCAACCTTATCCATTACTGTATTACACTCATCTATACAAGCAGTACAGTTAGTACACTCTAGTTGCGTTCCATTTCTAATATCAATACCTGTAGGACAAACATGAACACATAGTTTACAATCTATACAATCTCCTTTTCCTGAAGCAGCACGGTCTTCATTTTTAACCATTCTTCCGCGTCCTGCTTCTGCTTCTCCCCTCACATGGTCATAAGCTACAATAACTGATTTATCATCAAGCAATACCCCTTGTAGTCTACCATATGGGCAAGCTATTATACAAACCTGCTCTCTAAACCATGCGAATATAAAATAGAATACTCCTGTAAATATTAACAATGCTATTAAATTACCCCAATGTTGCATAGGGCCATCTTCAACCATTGCTATAAGTTTATCACTCCCTACAAGATAAGCCAAGAATACATTAGCAATACCAAATGAAATAAAGAAGAATATACTCCACTTTAATGCCTTTTTTCTAATCTTAGTGGCATTCCACTCCATTTTATCTAGCTTCACCTGTGCATTTCTATCACCTTCTATCCAATACTCTATACGTCTAAAGACCATTTCTAGAAATATCGTCTGCGGACATATCCATCCGCAAAAAATACGACCGAAAGCTACTGTAAAGAGCGCCACAAATACTACACCTATTATCATAGAGATCACAAAAAGGTGAAAATCTTGCGGCCAAAAAGGAAACCCAAAAATATTAAACTTACGCTCCAGAATGTTAAACATTAGGAACTGGTTACCGTTTATCTTAACAAAGGGAGCTGAAACTAAAAAGACTAAAAGAAAATAGCTTACTAGCTTTCTATACTTATAAAATTTACCTGATGGCTTTTTAGGATAAAGCCATGACCGTTTACCTTCTGCATCAATCGTACCTATTGTATCACGAAACCCCTCATCCATCTTTGCAGCCATTGTGTATCTATTTTAGTTTTGAGCTACTTGTAACTCTTCTTCAGTTTCGACCGTTTTAATAGGAACTTCTTCTTCAATAGGTTCTTCAACCTCTTCAGTTTCTTCTGCTCCTTCTTCTTTCCATACTTCACCTTCAGCTGCTTTTGCATCAGCAGGGTTAGTACCTTCTAAAGAAATAATATAACTTGCTACTAATTGTATTTCAGATGGCTTTAATACTCCTTTCCAAGCAACCATACCCTTGCCATCTCTACCTCCTTTAGTTACTGTTGTGAATATATTTTTAATACCTCCACCTAATACCCAGAATTCATCTGTAAGGTTAGGTCCAATACCCCCACCACCATCAGCTCTATGGCAAGCAGCACAATTAGTATCAAATATTGCTTTTCCTTGCGATAAATCTCCAGCTTCAGTTAGTAATGTAACCGTTTCTGCATCTACAAGGTCTTTTGCTGTTTTCTTATATTCTTCTACTGCTAACTTAGCTACAGCCATTTCAGTTTCAAACTCCTCATCTTGAGTATAGTCATTATAAATATGGAATCTCACCATATAGAAAACTGCGAATATAACCGTACCATAAAATAAGTAGACCCACCATGGCGGCAATACATTATCTAACTCCTTAATACCATCATAATCATGATCTAGCATAATGGTATCTTCTTGCTCCATAGGAGTAGATTTTGTGAAGACACGCTTCATTTTCTTATACCATGCACTGTCTGTAATACCTAAAGCTTCAGCTTCGGCAAGTTTTTGTTTTTGCTCTTCACTAAGCATTGCATAAGTTACCTTATCTATAGCATTTATAACTATTTCTATAGCTATTTGCAAAAACAGAAATACAAATAAAAACACCGAAACCATTGGGTATTTTAAAAATGCAGGTTTATCACCTGAGTCTATAAAATATTCTAAGGCCATAAATACAAGGGCAAACAAAATAGGAACCCTAACATATACTGGGATTAATTTTTTCATCATGTCGCAGCTTATTGGTTAAACGGTTGGTTATTTTCTTCATCCGAGAATGGCAAGTTGCTCATTTCGGTTATTTTCTCCTTTTTGTAGGTGTACACCCAAGTGTACAGCCCTACAAAAAAGAAAAAGAATATAAGTAGTGATATTATCGGATAAATTTCTATTCCAGAAATAGTATCCATATTATGTTTTATAAACTTTAGCATAGCTCGTTATTTAGAATTATCAGCAGTTGTATTTTTAATTTTAATATCTGTACCTAAACGTTGCAGATAAGCTATCAATGCTGTGATTTCTCTATCTTTCATTGGTACAAACTCTTCTCCTCTAGCAGCAGCAGCTTTACGACTATCCTCATAACTCTTCACAAAATCAGGGTCGTTATGTAAATTTTCTTCTATTTTAGCAGATTGTGCCTCTATAGATTCGTATGCTTTAGCTATTTCTTCTTCAGTATATGGCACTCCAAGTTGTACCATTACTTCCATTTTCTTTTGTATATCAGAGTAATCCATTTTTTCATTATCAAACAACCACTTATACCCTGGCATAATTGATCCTTCAGAAGTACTTTGTGGATCCCACATATGGTTAAAGTGCCAGTTATCACTATACTTACCACCTATTCTCATTAAATCAGGCCCTGTTCTTTTAGAACCCCATAAGAATGGATGATCGTAAACATATTCTCCAGATTTAGAATATTCACCATAACGTTCTACCTCACTTCTAAATGGTCGTATCATTTGAGAGTGACATCCTACACAACCTTCTCTTATATAAAGATCACGTCCTTCAAGCTCTAATGGTGTATATGGTTTTACTGTAGATATTGTAGGTATATTAGATTTTACCATAAGCGTAGGTACAATTTGTATAATACCTCCTATAAGAATTGCCACAGTTGCTAATATTGTAAGTTGCACTGGTTTTCTTTCTAACCAAGGGTGGAATTTCTCCCCTTTAAGTCTTTTCTTACTTATCTTCTGTAAAGCTGGTGCTTCTGCAAGCTCATCTTCTATTCCTTGCCCTTGTCTAACAGTCATTATAATATTATAAACTAATACAAGTAACCCTATTACAAATAATGTTCCTCCTATAGCTCTCATCCAATACATTGGCATAATAGCGTGTACTGTTTCTAAGAAGTTACCATATACTAATGATCCGTCAGGATTAAATTGTTTCCACATACTTGCTTGTGCAAATCCTGCAACATACATTGGTAATGCATATAGTATAATACCTAGTGTACCAATCCAGAAATGGAAATTAGCTAGCTTAGTAGAGAATAATGTAGTTTTAGTCATACGTGGTATTAACCAGTATATCATACCAAAGGTTAAGAAACCATTCCATGCTAATGCTCCTACGTGTACGTGTGCTACAATCCAGTCAGTAAAGTGAGCAATAGAGTTTACATTTTTAAGCGATAGCATAGGCCCTTCAAAAGTTGCCATACCATAACCTGTAATCGCTACTACAAAGAATTTTAAAACAGGATCTGTTCTTACTTTATCCCATGCTCCTCTAAGCGTAAGTAATCCGTTTATCATACCACCCCAAGATGGTGCTAAAAGCATAATTGAGAATGCTACCCCTAAGTTTTGTGCCCAATCTGGTAATGCAGAATATAACAAGTGGTGAGGTCCTGCCCAGATATAAATAAATATTAGCGACCAGAAGTGAATAATAGAAAGTTTATATGAGTAAACTGGTCTATTAGCAGCTTTAGGTAAGAAGTAATACATAAGCCCTAAGAAAGGTGTTGTAAGGAAGAATGCTACTGCATTATGTCCATACCACCATTGTACTAATGCATCTTGAACCCCTGCATATACTGAATAACTCTTCATTCCACTTACAGGAATAGAAAGACTATTAAAAATGTGAAGTACTGCAACTGTTACAAATGTAGCAAGGTAGAACCAGATGGCTACATACATATGTCGTTCTCTTCTCTTTAATATAGTACCTATCATGTTTACACCAAAAGCAACCCATATAACAGCAATAGCAATATCTATAGGCCATTCTAACTCGGCATATTCTTTTGATGAAGTATATCCTAACGGAAGTGATATGGCTGCAGCGACAATAATAAGCTGCCAACCCCAAAAGTTTACATTACTTAAAAAATTACTATACATACGTGCTTTAAGCAAACGTTGTAAAGAGTAATATACTCCGGCAAAAATAGCATTACCTACAAAGGCAAAAATTACTGCATTAGTATGTAAAGGTCTTAACCTACCATAGCTTAACCACGAGATCCCATCTGTTAAGTTGGGAAACATATACATTGATGCTATTAATAGACCAACAAGCATTCCTACTACCCCAAACACGATGCAGGCATAGAGGAACTTTTTAACTATTTTATTGTCATAATAAAATTGTTGCACTTCCATAATTATCTGTTATTATTTGATTTTGGATTTGTTTTAGATTCTTTCAATTCATCGTCAAAAAGCATTCTGACAGAGGGTGTATAGTCATCGTCATACTGTCCGCTTTTTACTGCTTTTACAAAAGCAAAGAAAAAGCCGATAGCAACCACTATACTGATGGATATTAATAAATAGATTACGCTCATACCTTCCTAAATTTATGTTAACAAAATTACTCTAGTACTACTTCTTAAAATATGACATTTGTCATACTTCAAGCTTTTTCGCTGTTTTTCGCATAGTAATTACTAACAATCGTAACAAAACTGACTATAGTAATAGTACTCAATGGCATAAGTATAGCTGCTGCCAATGGAGAAAGTACTCCTGAAATGGCAAAAGACAGTCCTACAGCATTATATAATAGCGAAAGTGTAAAACTTATTTTAATAGTTTTCACTGCATTTTTAGAAAATCGTAAAAAGAAACCAATCTTTTTAAACTGCTCTGCATCGAGTATACCGTCACAAGCAGGAGAAAATACATTTACGTTTTCTGATATTGATATACCTACATTACTTTGTGCTAATGCACCAGCATCGTTAAGTCCATCTCCTATCATCATTACATTCTTTCCCTCTTTCTGTAGTTGTTCTATAAAGGCAAGTTTTTCTTCTGGTTTTTGATTAAAAACCAATTCGGTTCCCGTAGGTAACAAAGCCCCTAAAGCATCTCTTTCTCCCTCATTATCACCTGACAATATTTTCAATTGGTAATTATTTATCACTAATTTTTCAAATAGTAATTCAAGCCCTTCTCTATATTGATTATCAAAAACATATTTACCTTTATATGTTTCATTAATAACAATATGAACACTTGTTTGTAAAGATTGTATTGCCTCTAAACCTACAAAAGTAGCAGATCCTATTTTTATAAAATAACCATCTACCCCCCCTTGTATTCCTTTACCCGTTATTTCTTCAAACCCTATTACAGATTCTTGTTCTTGCACCGGTAAAAAATCGTACAATCGTCTACTTAATGGATGATTAGAACCTCGCAATATATTTTTTATTATCTTTTCTTCTTGTGATGACAGCTCTGCTCCTTCATAAACTATTGCTGCTTTCTTATTGGTAGTAATAGTACCCGTTTTATCAAAAACTATGGTATCTATTTTTGCCATTTGCTCTATAACAGTCGCATTTTTTAAATAGAGTTTTTGTTTCCCCATTATACGTAATACATTACCTAGTGTAAAAGGTGCACTAAGAGCTAACGCACAAGGACAAGCCACAATAAGTACTGCCGTAAATACATTAAAAGCTATATTAGCATCTATAAATAGCCAATATATAAAAGTTAGAATCGCAATAATAAGTATTGACGGTGTAAAATAACGACTGATAGTATCGGTCATTGTTTTATAATCTCTTGCTTCTTTTTTAGCAAATGCAGCATTACTCCACAATTGTGTAAGGTAACTTTGTGATACCGAATGTAGCACCTCCATTTCTATAACACTTCCTGCTTGTCTACCTCCTGCAAATACTTTATCGCCTGACTTTTTGTTTATAGGTACAGCCTCTCCTGTTACAAAACTATAATCAATATCAGTTTCTGTACTTATTAATATACCATCTACAGGGATTAACTCCTGATTACGAATTAATAATCGATCTCCTTTTTCGATATCATATACTGGTACTGATACTTCTTCTTTATCTGATGTAATTTTGGTTACCGCAATAGGAAAGTAAGATTTAAAATCCCTCTCAAATGATAGAAAATTATATGTTTTTTGCTGGAATAACCTACCTAGTAACATAAAGAATACTAAACCTGTAAGACTATCAAAAAAGCCTTGACCAAAGCCAAAAACAATATCTACAGTACTCCTAATAAACATTACTATAAGACCTAATGCTATAGGGATATCTATATTTAACATCCCAGATTTAATACTTTTCCATGCTGAGACATAATAGCCACTAGCAGCATACAAAAAAGATGGTAGTGAGAGTACAAAAATTAACCAACGGAAGAAACCTTTATATTTATCTAGCCAAAACTCGTCTACATCAAAATATTCAGGAAATGATAAAAGCATTACATTACCAAAACAAAAGAAAGCAACACCTAACTTATAAGTAAGTTCTCGGCTTATTCCTTGTTTCTTTTCTTCATAATTTTCAAGGCTTATATAGGGTTCATACCCTATAGAACTTAAAATATGAACAATTGTTTTTAATGTTATCTGTTCTGGGTTAAATACTATACGTACTTTCTTTTTAGAAAAATTAACTTGAGAACTACTTATTCCCTCTTGAAGTTTGTTTAGATTTTCGAGTATCCAAATACAAGAACTGCAATGAATATGAGGAATATATAATGACACAATGTGCGTATCCTCTTCTTTAAAATCAAGAAGTTTTGCCACGATTGTCTCATTATCAAGAAAATCATATTTACCTTTTATATCTTGTGGTGTTGCTCCTGGTGCATTTTCAAAATCATAATAATTAGAAAGTCCATTATCGCTAAAAATTTCATAAACGGTTTTACAACCACTGCAACAAAATGACTTTTCGTCAAAAATAATTTCTTCTTTTACATCGATATCCAATCCACAATGGAAACATTTTTTAGTATCCATACTATCTGCTCATTTACCTAATACAAAGGTGCGATAGTATGAAGAGGTAAAATATGACAATTGTCATATTGCTAATTAAATATCAAAATATTTAATTACTAAAAGAATTATTAATTGCCCATCCAATCTAAAAAATCTTTTACTTTATTTCTACTAATAATAATCTCTGAATCTGGAGAAGGGTCTATATAAAGTTTTAATCTACTATTAAAGTATTTGGTTGCTTTATTAATAGCTTTAATGTTTATTATAAACTGACGAGTAGGTCTATAAAATACATCTATAGGCAGTGTTTCTTCTAATTTATTAAGACTTTCGTCAATTAAATGCTTCGTATTTTCGAAAGTAACTACGGTAACATATTTATCTTCTGCTACAAAATAAGCTATCTCGTCTTGATCTAAATATTTAAAATTATCACCTGACTGAATTAAGATTCTCTGGTTTTTATTTACACCTGATTGAACATAGAAATCTTTAAAAACTGTAGCATCAAAAGCCGTATTAGCTTTAGTTTGTTTTTTAAACTTATCTAACGCAAAAATCAAATCAGACAGATTAACAGGTTTTAATAAATAGTCAATACTATTTACTTTAAAAGCCTGAATAGCATACTCGCTATAAGCTGTTAAAAAAATAACTGGAAGACTTATCTCTACTAAATCAAAAATTTCAAAACTAACCCCATCTGCTAATTCAATATCCATAAAAATTAAGTCGATATTGTTAGCGTTCATCTTCAACCACTCAACACTTTCAGACACACTTGTTAAATAGTGAGCAACTTCTATGTCTCCTATTTTATCTAACTGCAATGCAAGTTCTTGCTGCAATAACTTCTCATCTTCTATAATTACAACTTTCACGATTACTGTATATAAGGAATAAATATATTAAACATTTCTTGCTCTTTTTTCACTTCAACGGTATAACCTAAACTTTCATAACGTTTTTTAATATTATCTAGCCCTATTCCCCATGAAGAAACACTCGATTTTAATTGAACTTTATTATGTACAAAAATACCTTTATCATTAGCTTCAACAACTACCGTCATAGGGTGATTATCTGATACCTCATTATGCTTAATTACATTTTCTATGAGCAACTGTAATACCATTGGCAATATAATTTTATTCATAAACTCATCAGGAATAGTAACCTTAACATTAAGAGCATCTCCAAATCGAGTTTTTAATAAATATACATAATGTTCTAAAAACTCCTTTTCTTCTTTTAATGTAATACTATCTGTGTACTTAAAATCGAGTACATGACGTAATACTTTAGAAAAACTACTGGTAAATTCTTTAGCCTTACTAGGTTCAATGCTTATTAAAGAATTTAATACACTTAAGCTATTAAATAAAAAATGAGGGTTGATTTGATTTTTTAATACTTCATACTTTATTTTCTGATTTTCTAATTCTAATTTTTTAGTCTCTAATTCAGATATGTACTTAGTATTTAATAGCACTGATAATTCTATAAAAGGGATTAAAAAGAAATTTATGATTACTCCCATAGTACATCGCAAAACAATACTATCAAAATCTGGTACGCCTCCAAACCTAATATAAGTATCAATAATATTATACCCTGTTATCCATACACTAGTAACTATAGTAAAAATAAATAAATCTACAACTGTACGTAGCAAAGCTGTTTTAGGTGACCATGGTAATTTTTTATTTAGCCATTTTACAATAATAAAAATAATAATTGCTAACCCTAAAAGCCCTATAAAAGATAGTAGCATTACCTTGAACATATCAAGTGTAAAAACAATAGGAACCTTCATGTAATGTGAGAACATAAAGATTATAAATGAATCAAACACAAAATTAAAAAGTAATAGAACCATCAATGTCTTCCAATTGAGAAACTTTTTTAGGTTGTATTTGTTCATATTGTATGTTTTAAATCTGCTTTTAAATTAAAAAAAATATAACGTGCAATTTATAACTTTAGATTATCTAAACAGGAAGTTATCCTATTTAAACAATCTAAAGTTATTAAAGATTACTACTTTTTAATCAGTTTCTCAGTATAATTCTTCCCATCCTCTAACTGTACATCTAGGATATATACATTTTTTGATAAATTACTAATATCAATAGTATTAATGGCGTCAGTAATATTATTTGTTGTTAAAACTAATCTCCCCATTAAATCGAATACATTAATCGACTTAATATGGTTATCTCCTTCATCCTTAATATACAATTTATCATAAACTGGATTAGGATAAATAACTATTTCATCACTATTAAAATCATTTGTTCCTGCCACATCATAAACAAACTTTAGATTATCTACTACAGCACTGGCAGAAGAAGTACTTATAAAAGATTCTGCTCTTAATATTAATTGTATAACAGCATAATCATATTCTACATCTGATTGAAATGAACTAAGATCTATTTCAAACTCAGTAAAAGTATCAGTAGATGTAGATGTATAGAAGTTTTTCGCATTTTCAGGCATATATCCTGTATGTAAATCCGATACAGGCACTGTATCTGTAGCTTTTACAAAATAAACTGACACCATAAATATATCATCGTTATCAGAGTCATCTGCTCCCGAGAATTTATAATTACCCTTTAGCTTAGTAGGTGGTGAATCACATTCAAAACGCATAAATGCAAAATTTATATTTTGGTTTGTTCTTTGTAAAAGAACTCCAATACCATCACTAACATCATCACCAGTATATTTAGAAACAAACCCAAAACCTGGACTACCATCTGGGTTAGGAAATCGATTAAAAAGATTCATTATTAAAGTTTCAGACCATCCTGTAGGAACTTCATAGTCTACTGTCTCATAGGCTGGAGACCAATCTTCAAATTCATTATTAGGTATTTCACATTGCGCATTTGCTCCAGATGTAAATACAATAAATAAAAGTAAAACATTACTTATTTTGGTTATTTTCATAACAGTATTTTTTGATTATTTACTACAAATCTATTTCCATATAGGCTGAATTTAATTCTCTTTCCGATGAGCTTTAGAATTTAAAGTATGAGTTGTAAAATGCGCTATAAAAAAGAAGTTACTCTTGTTCTAGCCTAAACAAATAAGCTTAACAAGTGGTATATGTTATATAAAATCAATCAATATTATAATGGCTAAACATTATATGTGACATTAAATAAGTAAATTTGTACTATAATATAAGGTATATGAGCAAGTGTGAACAGTGTATTGTACGACAATTTAGTTCTCTAAAAGCTTTAAAGAAAGACGAGTTAATTAGTCTTTCTAACTGTAAAACCAACTATACAGTAAAAAAAGGAGAGCCTATTTTTACCGAAGGTGAAAACCTTAAAGGAGTTTTCTGTATTAAAGATGGAATCTGTAAGATGACAAAATTAAGTTCAAATGGTAATGAACAAATTGTAAAACTGATTTCTAAAGGTGAGTTACTAGGACAACGATCTTTAATAAGTGAAGAACCTGTTAACTTAAGTGCTGTAGCACTTGATGACATGCAGGTATGTTTTATTCCTAAAACTGAGGTCATGGGCTTCTTTAATAAGAATAACGACTTTTCTATGAATGTCATGAAAACTATTTGCGGTGACCTTAAAGATTCTGATGATCATGTAGTTACTATGGCACAAAAATCGGTAAAACAACGCCTTGCTGAAGTTTTATTATACCTATATGACACCTTTGGTGCTGATGAGGCAGATAAAAGTTTAAATGTAAAATTATCTCGTGAAGAGCTAGCCGGAATGATTGGTACTGCTACAGAAAGTTGTATCAGGTTACTATCTGACTTTAAGAAGAATGGGCTTATAGAGCTATCAGGAAAAAAAATAATACTTGCAGATATTGATAAACTTCGAAAAATGTAAATCGTAAATTCGAATTATTATAAAATAAAAAAGCAGCCTATAGTAGGCTGCTTTTTTATTTTATTAATATCAATATATTACTCAGGCTGTACTACAGGACCTCCCCATTGAGAAATTCCGCCTGCTAAATTGTATAATGTATTAAAGCCTAATTGACTCATTACATTACATGCTTGCCCACTACGAGCACCTGCTGCACAATACACATAATAGTTCTTGTCTTTATCTAGTTCTTCTACAGCATATACAAACCCTTGACCTTTATAAATATCTATATTTATAGCTTCAGGTATAATACCTCTACTAAATTCGTCTTCGGTGCGCACATCAAGTATTACAGCATTATTATCTTGTTGTGCTTTTTCCCACCATTCTTGTTGTGATAAATCCATGTTTTATTTTATTTACCTACAAATATATTATGCTTTTATAGAACAACCAATGGCTTTAGTTTCTTTTACAGCTACTTCTTTACCTTCTAATAAAGCATCAACAGCATCTTCTACATATTTAACCTCAACATTACTTGCATCTTCATAGTTGTCATCTATAGCGCCAATATATTTCACAACATTACCTTCATCTGTTTTTTGTAGCAAATAAACATGAGGCGTTTTTGTAGCACCATATTGTGGGTAAATCTTCTGTCCATCATCTAAAAGGTATGGAAAAGTAAATCCTTTATCTTTTGCTCTTTCTTGCATTTTTTCAAAGCTATCATCTGGCATTTTCTCAGGATCATTAGGGTTTATTGCCACTACAGGATATCCCATATCTTTATACTTTCCATCTAATGCTATAATTCTATCTTCATATGCTTCTGCATATGGGCAATGGTTACAAGTAAATATAACAATATACCCCTTAGCATCAGTCATATCACTTAACGATACCATTGTTTCGTCTATATTTTTAAGACTAAAATCAGTAGCAATGTCCCCTACCATATATCCTTTAGCCATCTCTTTCTCTTCATGTGTATCTACAACCTCAACAGTATCAGCAGATTCTTCCATTTCAGAAGTCTTAGAAGTTTCTGATTTACATGCTACACCTGTAATAAGTAATCCTGCTAGTCCAAAAATTAATGATAATTTATTCTTCTTCATTTTATTATAGTTTATATAGTTATTAAAATTAAATCCTTTATTTTATTGTAGAAAGTTCCATTTTGAGTTCATCATAAGTAAATGAACGTTCATAAAACTTACGCTTATTTTTATTATAAATAAGTGTTGCTGGTATAGCCCCACTCCATTCCGAGTTTATTTTTGATATCCAAGAATTTGCATCAGGATCATTTAATAACACAACATCACTTTGTAGTTTTTTGCCCTTTAAAAACGGAATAAGTTTAGTCTCAACTTTTTTAGACATATCTAGACTAACCAAAAGTACTTTTATCTTATCACTTTTATACTCCTCATTCAGTTTTTCGAAAGCTGGTAATTCTTCTACACAAGGTATACACCATGTAGCCCAAAAATTAACAACATAAGTAGTGTCGTTATCCCTATTTAAAAAATATTCCAGTCCCTCATAATCATAAGCGTTCACTTTAATATCATCTTTACTGTATACCTTTATAGGTTTAGGTGCTAACACTGTAGTTTTTTCCTTTACATTTTTACCTTCTTTTTTAGCACCATCATTACACGCAACTATAGTAAGTAACATTACTAATACCCCTACTCTACTTATAACCGATTTCATATAGCTTCATTATTTTGAAAGCCTAAAATTAGGCAAAAAAGCACCCTCATATATGTTTTAACAGATTTTTAACCTAACATTTGTATATACAACAATAAAACACACTACATTTGTGCATACAAATTTTGTAGTTACAATTATGAGAATAGAAGATGTAATAAAGTCAAACGGAACGTTACCTTTAAACCAAAGAACGGTAATGAATATATTATATACCCAAAATGTAGTTGCTGAAAAATTTAATGAAATTATCAAACCTTATGATATATCAGCAGAACAGTTTAATGTGTTACGAATTCTTAGAGGTCAAAAAGGTAAACCTGCAAATATGTGCGTTATACAAGAACGAATGATATCTCGTACTAGTAATACTACTCGTCTTGTAGACAAACTATTGAATAAAGAACTTGTTACTCGAGAGGTATGTAGTGTTAATCGTAGAAAAATGGATATTGCTATTACAAATAAAGGGCTTGATTTATTAAAAGAACTTGATCCTCAAATAGAAGAACATGACAATCTTTTCTCTAAAAATTTAAATACAGAAGAGCTAAAACAACTAAATGATCTGTTAGAAAAATATAGAGGATAATAAATTTAAATTCCCCAATGATGAATGATTATATAGAAAACCTTAGATGGCGTTATGCAACAAAAAAATATGACGCTAATAGAAAGGTAAGTAACGAAAATTTAAAAACACTTAAAGAATCTGTAAGGCTAAGTGTATCTTCTTTAGGTCTACAACCTTATAAAGTTTTTATAATAGAAGATCCTGAAATACGCCAAAAACTACAACCATTAGCTTATAACCAAAGCCCAATAACAGAAGCATCTCATCTTTTTGTATTTGCTAATGAAGTAAGCATTAATGAAAAGCATATTAATAACTATATAGACAACATTATAACAACAAGAGGTGTTTCACGAGAAAGTATAACTCCATTTGTTAACATGATGGAAGGCTTTTTAGGACAACTAGACGAAACTAACAGAGGGTTGTGGGCTTCTAAACAAACCTATTTAGCAATGAATTCTCTTATTACAACTGCTGCTGTATTAAAGATAGATGCCACACCAATGGAAGGTTTTAACAAAGAAGCATTTAATGATGTACTTGGATTAAACGAAATGGGACTTAGTGCTGCCGTAGTAGCTGCTATAGGTTACCGCCATGAAGAAGACATCTACCAGCACATGAAAAAGGTAAGAAAATCTGAAAACGAATTATTTATAACTGTATAACATATAAACCCAATTTTTAAACAATTTAGTAAAATGAAAAATCTAAAAACAATTGCAATTGCATTAGTAGCAGCTCTAGGTACAATAACAGCTACTGCTCAAGAAAAAAAAATAAACACTTCTAAGAGTGAAATAGAATGGGTTGGTAAAAAAGTAACAGGTCAGCACAGCGGTGTTATAAGCTTTAAAAGTGGTACACTTAAATTTTCTGGAGAAAAACTTACTGGAGGAAAGTTTATAGTAGACATGACATCTGTTACTGTAACTGATATTAAAGCTGGTGAAGGAAAAGAAAAACTAGAAGGTCACCTTAAAGCTGATGACTTCTTTGGTACAGACAAACATGCAACAGCAACTCTTGCTTTTAAAAGAATTAAGAGAAATGCAAATGATGTATATACTGTAACTGCCGATTTAACTATAAAAGGAATTACAAAGCCTGTTAAGTTTGACATTAAAGTTAATAATAGTAATAATACTGCTACAACAACATTTGAAGTAAATAGAACTAAATATGATATCAAATACGGTTCAGGTAGCTTCTTCGATGGTTTAGGAGATAAAACAATAAACGATAACTTTGAGCTTACTGTAAACTTACAGTTCTAATTTTTAAAGTTCAACTTATAAATAAAACACCCTTTACCATTGGTAAGGGGTGTTTTATTTATATTTGTAATCATTTTATCCCTATCATGAAGAAAATTCTCGTTATCGATAACTACGATAGTTTCACCTATAATCTTGTACATTACCTAGAAGACCTTAATTGTAACGTTACTATACTCCGCAATGATGAACTCATTATTGAAGATGTAGAAGATTTTGATAAAATTCTATTATCTCCAGGCCCTGGTATACCAAATGAAGCTGGACTACTTAAAGAGATTATTAGAACTCATGCTCCCAACAAAAGTATATTAGGTATTTGCCTTGGTCAGCAAGCAATAGCCGAAGTATTTGGAGGTAACTTAACAAACCTACCAACCGTTTATCATGGCGTTGCCACTAAAATTAAAATAACTGTAGATGACGAGACCTTGTTTAATAACCTTCCTTCTGAAATAGAGGTAAGTCGTTATCATTCATGGAGTGTAAACCCTACAGAGTTACCCCCCACATTAGAACCTACATCATTAGATGAAAATGGTACTATAATGTCATTACGACATAGACAATTTGATGTAAAAGGAGTGCAATTTCACCCCGAATCAGTACTAACCCCTCAAGGAAAGCAGATTTTAGAAAACTGGTTAAGTTCTTAATTTAATTATCGAGTAAACACTAATTTATTTCCATTAGACAGATTAGCATCGTAACTATATCCTTCGTAATCAAATCTTTTTAAACCACTAAGCGATCGTATATTTTTATCTAAAATATAACGCACCATCATTCCCCTAGCCTTTTTAGCAAAAAAACTTATCATTTTTAACTTACCGTCTTTGTAATCTTTAAATTCAGGAGTAATAACAGGAACTTTTAGTGCTTTTATATCTACTGCATCAAAATATTCTTTACTGGCAAGGTTAACAAATAGCTCATCATCTTTAAGCTCTTCGTTTAAAGCATCAGTAATTATCTTTTTCCAAAAACCATATAAGTTTTTGTTCTCACCTATTTCTAATTTTGTTCCCATCTCTAATCGGTATGGTTGTATTAAATCAAGTGGTTTTAATAAACCATATAACCCCGAAAGTACTCGCAAGGTATCTTGTAACTTATTTAACTTTGCTGTAGATATAGTATAAGCATCTAAACCTGTATATACATCACCATTAAAGGCATAAACAGCAGGACGAGCATTTTTTGTAGTAAATGGTGTTGCCCAATCCTGATTACGTTGCCAGTTCAAATCTGCCAACTTATCTGATATGCTCATCATCTGCATCAAATCAGTAGGTGTTTTTTCTTTAAGTACACTATGTATAATCTCTGATTGATCTAAAAAAGCAGATTCAGAGTGTTTACGTGATGGTAATTTTGTTTCAAAATCTAACGATTTTGCTGGCGATATAACAATTTTCATTTATCCTTCTTTTATATTCTCAAAAATAGTGTGCTAAAATTACATCTACAACAGATTTTTTATCTTTGCTATAAACACCTTTAAAAATGCTTAAAGCACTACGCAAACACAAACAAATAATACTGTATGGTATTAGTCTAGCTTTATTGCTTTTTTTACTCCGCTGGCTAGAACTACGGTTTTTAATACTAAACCATATGCAAGAAATTTACGGAGGTGTTATAGCAGTCATATTCACTTTACTGGGGATATGGCTTGCCTTAAAACTTACTAAGCCCAAAAAGGAAACTATAGTTGTAGAAAAGAAAATATACTTACAACAGGAAAAAGAATTTATACAAGATGAGGAAGCTTTAAAAGCTACAAATCTTAGTCCTCGCGAAATGGATGTATTAGAACTAATGGCTAAAGGAATGAGTAATGCTGAAATTGCCGATAATTTATTTGTATCGCTAAATACTGTTAAAACACACTCGTCTAAACTGTATGAAAAACTAGAAGTTAAACGACGTACCCAAGCTGTAGAAAAGGCAAGGCAACTAAGCCTTATTGCATAGTACTAAAGTTGTAAACGTACTATTTATAAGGGAATCACCCGAAAGTATGAGTGGTATAAATCACATTTTTCACAACTTTGCTCAACAAACATAAAAACAAAAACATAATGAAAAAACTTGTATTAACATTCGGACTTATTTCTGGATTTATTAGTGTATTGGGCTTCCTAATTATGATGTTAAACCCAGATAGCATCGATTTTGAAAATGGAATGATCTATGGCTACGCATCAATGCTGCTTGCCTTTTCATTAATATTTGTTGCTATTAAAAGTTTTAGAGATAAACATAATGAAGGTGTTATTTCTTTCGGGAAAGCTTTTAGAATAGGACTATACATTTGCCTTATCGCTTCTACTGTTTATGTAGTAGTATGGCTTATCGACTATTACTTTTTCCTTGATGATTTTTGGGGTAAGTACATTGAAATGTCTAAAAATGATTTAATAGCCAAAGGAACGCCTCAAGAAGAAATCGATACAATGGTGTCTGAAGTAGAAGGATGGAAAGAGTTATATAAAAATCCATTAGTGGCAGGGCTTATTACCTATACTGAAATTTTACCTGTAGGCCTACTAATATCACTTATTGCAGCAGCAATACTAAAACGTAAACCAAAAACAGCACAAACAATATAATCATGGGAAAAGTAACAGGCATTGGCGGATTCTTTTTCCGTTCTAAAGACAATGTTGCTCTTGGGCAATGGTATGAAAAACATTTAGGTATTACTTCTAAAGAAAACGGATACATCTGGAATCAAGAAGCAGGAGGAACAGTGTTTTCTCCTTTTAAAGAGGATACTGACTATTTTGGAAGTAATCAGCAATTTATGGTAAACTTTCGAGTAGAAGATCTCGATGGATTAATGGAGAAACTAATTGCAGAAGGTGTAAAAACTGATGAAAAACGAATGAATGAATCTTACGGTAAATTTGCATGGATATATGACCCCGAAGGCAATAAAATAGAGCTTTGGGAACCTGTAAATTAAAACAAATAACAAGATAAATAAATTAAGATTAAGAGCCTCAACGGGCTCTTTTTTATTACCTCTATTTTGCTATATTTGTTATAAAGCATTGCTATTATGAACATGTATTCACAAATAAATGAAAATATAAGTCGCTACGTTTCTTTCTCTAAAGAAGAGCTTGAGGTCTTTAATTCATTATTAGAATACAGAAAAGTTCCAAAAAAAACAATAATGCTACGCCAAGGCGAAATGTGTGATTTTGAAGCCTTTGTTGTAAAAGGGTGTGTACGAACATACTATATTGATACTAATGGTTTTGAAGTGGTATTACAGTTTGCTACTGAAAATGCATGGGTTAGCGATATCTCTTTCAGTATTTACGAAACCGACACTAGCAACATTTTTATAGAAACGCTAGAAGATTGCGAGTTCCTAATCTTTACTCCCGAAACTAAAGAAGAACTTTGCCAGAAAGCACCTTGCTTTGAGCGTGCCTTTCGTATATTATTACAACGTCATTTATCTGTTACACAGAATAGACTTTTCAGAACGATATCTAAATCGGCTACCGAAAAATATCTTGAGTTTTTAAAACTATACCCTACTTTACCACAACGTGTAGCACAACACTATATTGCTTCTTACCTTGGTATATCTGCTGAATTTTTAAGTAAAGTACGTACCAAACTGGCAAAAGGCTAATTAAAATAATCTTCTTTTTAGATTACTAATTAGTCATCCCCTCTTTTCTTCTTTATTCAATTTCAAGTAACGCGTTTTCTTGTCCTAGTTCAATGTACAGGTTTGTATTATAAAGCAACTTTGTAATGTAATCTTAAACAACCAATTACTATGGACAGAAAAGATTTTATAAAAAAAGGACTTATGGGAACAGGGATGTTCATAGCATCTGGCACTCTAGGTAATACCTTAAAAAACGACATCGACGAAATACAGCCACTCGAACCCATTGGCTATAACCATTTACCTAATACTAAATCTTTAATTATGGAAAACACTGTTTTACACAAAGCCGAGACTAGAGGACACGCTAATCATGGCTGGCTAGACTCTCATCATACATTTAGTTTTGCTAGTTACCATAACCCTGACAGAATGCACTTTGGGGTACTAAGAGTATTAAATGATGATCGAGTAGATGCGGGAATGGGGTTTAGCACTCATCCTCATGATAAT
Organism: Flavobacterium sp. MedPE-SWcel; assembly: GCA_001874325.1. Classification (GTDB taxonomy): domain Bacteria; phylum Bacteroidota; class Bacteroidia; order Flavobacteriales; family Flavobacteriaceae; genus Flavobacterium. Next base: position 140,730 of record MPCW01000006.1, read on the forward strand.
ATGGAGATTATCTCTATTCCGCTTGAAGGAGATCTCCAGCATAAAGATAATATGGGGAATACCTCTGTTATTAAAAAAGGAGATATACAAGTTATGAGTGCTGGTACAGGCATTATGCATAGCGAATACAACAAGAATAGTGATAAACTAACTAAATTTTTACAAATATGGGTATTCCCTAAAAAACGAAATGTAACGCCTCGTTATGATCAAATAACACTTAATAAAGCTGATAATCGTAATAAATTACAACAAATATTATCACCTAACCCTTATGATGAAGGTGTATGGATACATCAAGACGCATGGTTTCACATGGGAGAATTTGATAAAGACATAACTACAGAGTATAAACTAAAAAAAGAAGGTAACGGTATATATGCTTTTGTTTTAGAAGGTGATTTCACCATTGGAAATATTGCATTAAACCGTCGTGATGGACTAGGCATTTGGGATACCGATTCTATAACATTAAAAGCAGATGCTAAAGATGCTAAAATATTATTGATGGAAGTACCCATGGCCTTAAGACGACTGTAAACTATAAATAGCTTACAGTCTTTAAATATTAATATTAAATAACAAAATTATGAATACTACAAAATGGTCGATAGACCCAACACACTCAGAGATAGGTTTTAAAGTAAAACACATGATGTTTACTAATGTATCAGGTAATTTTACCGATTTTAATGCTTCGGTGCTAACAGAAGATGAAAATTTTGAAAATGCAAAGTTCGATTTTAGTACTACTATTGATTCTGTAACTACTGGTAATACAGATAGAGACAATCATTTAAAAAGTGGTGATTTTTTTGACATAGAAAAATTTCCAAAAATGACATTTACCTCAACTGCCTTTACTAAAAAAAGTGATGGAGAATATACATTAACAGGTAACCTTACAGTACGTGATACAACTAACCCTGTAAATCTTGATGTTGATTTTGGTGGTATAGGTAAAGATCCTTGGGGAAATATAAAAGCAGGATTATCGGCTACAGGAAAACTAAACCGTAAAGACTTTGGGCTTACTTGGAACTCTGCTCTAGAAACTGGTGGTGTATTAGTAGGCGAAGAAATAAAACTGAATATTGAATTACAATTTGTAAAAGAGTAAATCGTTTACAATTTTTATACAATCTGTCTTATTTTACAAGGCAGATTGTATAAAATAAATTAATTGCTATTTAATAAATCTCTTTTTGTTTTAGGTATAAAATCAAAATTAGAATCTTCATTAGCCTTTAACAAATAATGATAAACATTTTGATTTCCTATTGTTATAGCATAAGAGTCTACAAATTGCCACCCTAAACTATTCATATAATTTAAAGCATCCATAACAGAATTAAACTGTATAATATTACCATCCTTATCTCTTATTCTTGTATCCTCAAAAAAAGTTGCATCTTGCCCATAATCTATCTGTATATTTACTTTTTTAGAAAATAGTTTACCTGTAGCTAATAACAAACAATATTTCACATCATAACGTAAACTATCTCTAGGAATATATGTAGTTATTAATCCTTTTTTCTTACCATCCAAGAGTCTTTGTCTCTCTTCTTTTGACCTTTTTTGAGAAAAGCAGATAGTTGTGGTAAAAATAAACAAGAGTAATAGTAACTTTTTCACGATATTAAATTTATAGTTGTTGGATTTAATTACAATCACTCCTACTCTTTTGATTTAGAATAAGTGACAGGACTACATTGAGAAAAATTTTCAGGAGCGGTAACTCCAAACTTGTGAGTCTTAATATATTCTTCTAAAAGAGCTTTAAACCCATTTTGCTTTTCTACAGGAATACCTCTAAAATGATATAAAAAGTAGTCAATCGTACCGTCAGCATTAATATAAATACGATTAAAACTAGGTGTTCTTTTTGTCCAATAAAACTTTTTTTCTGTAAGAAAAACGCCTAAGTCTTGTAAAAACGACTGGTAGGCTTTTATATGTTTCTCTACAGCCATTTTTTCCTTAAAAACAGCTTTAGTAGAATCTGCATGTATTCCACTTTTATAATTGTCTTCGATAGCAGGGTAAATACCTTTTTCTTTAGCTTCTTCAAAACTCATTACTTTTTGAGCTGTCATTGTAACAGTCAAAAAACTAAACACTACTAAGACAATTAATTTCATAATTATATATATTTTATTATTTACTCCTCTCCTGCTGCTGTATTTGATTTAGAATAATTACGCCATTTTTCTATACAGTCTACCATATCCTGTGGTAGTTCTGTATCAAAACTCATAAACTCCTCAGTAATAGGGTGCTTAAAACCTAAAGTTTTAGCATGTAGTGCCTGCCTTGGCAACGTTTTAAAACAATTATCTATAAACTGCTTGTATTTAGTAAAAGTTGTTCCTTTTAGTATTCTTTCTCCACCATAACGTTCATCATTAAATAGAGTGTGTCCTATATGCTTCATGTGTACACGTATTTGGTGTGTACGTCCTGTTTCTAGCTTACAAGAAACCATAGTAATATAACCTAAACGCTCTAATACTTTATAATGAGTAACAGCAGGTTTACCCTCGCTCTCATCAGCAAAAACAGCCATTTGCATACGGTCTTTTAAGTGACGACCTATGTTACCTTCTATAGTACCTTCATCTTCCTCTACATTACCCCATACTAATGCTACATACTCTCTTTCAGATGTCTTTTCGGCAAATTGCTTACTAAGGTATGCCATAGCATGCTCTGTCTTGGCTACAACTAGTAATCCAGATGTATCCTTATCAATACGGTGTACAAGCCCTGGTCTTTCGCTACTATTCATTGGTAAATTCTCAAAGTGATATGCTAATGCATTCACTAATGTACCTGAATAGTTACCATGCCCTGGATGTACTACCATACCTGGCTCTTTGTTTACTACTAAAAGCTCATCATCTTCATAGACTATATCTATTGGAATATTTTCTGGCTCTAATAAATATTCATGAGGTGGATGTGATAATAATACACGCACTACATCATTAGCCTTAACCTTATGATTTGATTTTACAGGAACATCATTTACATAAATATTTCCTGCCGTAGCTGCTTGCTGTATTTTATTTCGGGTAGCATTCTCTACCAAATTCATCAAAAACTTATCCACACGCAAAGGCGATTGTCCTTTACCTGCTTCAAAACGGTGATGCTCATATAATTCGTCGTCTAATTCTTGCTCAATTGCGGGCTTAGTCATTTGTTGTTTCTGTATCTTCTGCATTTATATCAATATCTTCTTCTACATCTATAGGTTCGTTATAACCTGTTTTTCCATCTCCTAAAACAAAATCTATCTTAGAAGCCTTCTTTACCATATCGCCTACCTTTAATTTCTTACCATTCTGCCACATCTCTAATACAACATCCTTGGCTAAGTATGGGCTATATGTTTTCTTTCCTTCTATAAGACCAATAGCTCTAAGGTTAGGTATTGCTTGTCTGTATGTTTTTTGTAATAAATCAGGTAGCTTCACATCGTTATAACCTCCTGCATTTACTTTTATATATATTTTTCGATGTTCTTTAACTGTAACTTTAGGCAAAGGGTCTTGCTGCATAACACTATATGGAGGGTAACTTTTATTAAAATCCATAGTGTCTAATATTACATACTGTAAGTTTATTTTCTCTAGAGATTGCTCTGCTCTTTTTATCGACATTTTAGTTAAATCTGGTACTGGTATTTCCTGCCCGTGATTAGTGGTACTGTCCATCCATTTTAACACACCAAATATCGCTATAAGGGTTATAACTAATGCTATTGCTAGCTGTATTAATAAAGCTCTACTTGTCAAAAAGTTTTTAATGCTCATCTAATGTCGGTTTTGGCAAAGATATAAATAATAACAAACTTATATGTTTGAATAATTAATGATATTTTTGTGTGTAAGAAACAGTAATATTAACGAGGGCTAATGAAAAATGTTGCCATTATAATGGGAGGATATTCTAGTGAATATCAGATATCTTTACAAAGCGGAAATGTAGTATACCGCAACCTAGACAAATCAAAATATCATATCTACCGTGTGCATATCTTAAAGGATAAATGGGTAATGGTCGATAATGAGGAAAATGAATACCCTATTAACCGACATGATTTTACCGTTGATTATCAGGGTGCTAAAATAATTTTTGATGTAGTATTTAATGCTATACATGGTACTCCTGGCGAAGATGGGCTTATACTAGCCTACTTAGAGCTCTTTGGGATACCACATACATCATGTAATTATTATCAGGCAGCTTTAACCTTTAATAAACGTGATTTATTATCAGCACTAAAACCTTATGGTATAAAAACAGCAACTTCACATTATATCAATTTAGGTGATACAATTAACGAAGATGCTATTTTAGATAAAATAAAACTTCCATGTTTTGTTAAACCTAATAAAGCAGGGTCTAGCTTCGGAATCTCTAAGGTTATTACTAAAGAAGAGTTTACTCCCGCTATAGAAAAAGCATTTAAAGAGGATAGCGAAATACTCGTAGAAAGCTTTCTTGATGGAACAGAGATTTCAGTAGGTGTTATTAACTATAAAGGGAATATTACAGTACTTCCAATGACAGAAATCGTGTCAGAGAACGAATTCTTTGATTATGAAGCTAAGTACTTAGGTAAATCAGAAGAAATTACCCCTGCACGTATCTCTCCAGAAATGACTAAAAAAGTAGCTGTTATTGCTGAAAAAATATACGATATATTAAAAATGGACGGTTTTTCGCGTAGTGAATTTATTATTGTGGATAATGAACCATACATATTAGAACTAAATACTGTACCTGGATTAACTACGGAAAGTATATTACCACAACAAGCTCGTAAAGCAGATATAACACTACCCGAGCTCTTTGAGAATGCCATTGAACTAGCACTAAAAAAATAAAACTAATTGTAAATTTGTATAACACAATTTACAATCAATACACATATTATGAAAACAGCTGTATTTCCAGGGTCATTTGATCCTATTACGTTAGGACATTATGATATAATAAAAAGAGGTATTAGCCTTTTTGACAAAGTAATAGTAGCTATTGGTGTTAATGCCGAAAAGAAATATATGTTTTCTCTTGAAGAGCGAAAACGTTTTATAGAAGAAGCTTTTAAAGATGAACCAAAAGTAGAAGTTATAACTTACCAAGGGCTTACTATTGATTTATGCCGAAAAATAGGGGCTGAATTTATATTAAGAGGATTACGTAACCCTGCCGATTTTGAATTTGAAAAAGCCATTGCCCATACCAACAGAGAACTATCTAAAATAGAAACCGTATTCTTACTTACAGCTGCAAGAACATCATTTATAAGCTCTAGTATAGTGCGTGATGTATTACGTAATGGTGGTGATTATACTATTCTTGTTCCTGACTCAGTAAGAGTAAAATAGAGTACTACAACATTTTTACTTAACCACAAGCTCTTCTTCAAACAAGAGCTTTATGTTTTCATAAGAGTTTGTAAGAGCTTCTTTAATTTCTTCTGGATTTAACCAAGCTACTTTCTCAATCCCCTCTTCTTCCTGCCCTTGAAGCTTACCCGTGTATGAAGTTTTCATTTCATACCAGTATGTTATTTTCAATTTATATTGCCCGTTACGTTTAAAAACATGGTATGTTTTTGGTAACTTCTTTACTATTTTAAGTTTTTTAACCCCTGTCTCCTCCTCTACTTCACGTATAGCAGTTTCTTCCATCTCTTCACCCTTCTCTACACCTCCTTTGGGCAAATCCCATTTTCCGTTTCTAAAAATAAAAAGTACTTCCCCTTTATCATTATAAACCAATCCTCCACCCGCTTTTGCAACAGGTATTTTTTCTTTCATTTTCTTTAAAATGGCCTTTTCATCAGGATAATATAAAAAAGCTTTCCCTACTTTATTATTAAACATTTTTACTATTAACTGTTCAATATCTACAGTCTCCAATAAAAATATCTGAAAATCGGTTTCCTTTTCAACTTTATTTGTTAAGAAAAGCGGTTTATCGTTTACAAAAACTTTATACATTTGCAATATGATTTTTAACACAACTACAGCCGAGAAAACCGCCGAATTGCTTTTACAAATAAACGCAATTAAATTAAATCCTAAAAATCCTTTTACATGGGCTTCAGGATGGAAATCACCAATATACTGTGACAACAGGATAACCCTTTCATTTCCAGAAGTAAGAAATTATATTAGAGAAGAATTTTCTCGTAATATAGAAACACTTTATGGAAAACCTGACGTTATTGCAGGTGTAGCCACAGGTGCTATTGGTATTGGTATGCTTGTTGCAGACTGTATGGGGCTTCCTTTTGTATATGTACGCCCAGAGGCTAAAAAGCATGGAAGACAAAATCAAATAGAAGGTTTTCTAGAAAAAGGACAAAATGTAGTCGTAGTAGAAGACTTAATCAGTACCGGTAACAGTAGCTTACAGGCTGTAGAAGCACTTAAAGCAGCAGGAGCTAATGTAAAAGGTATGGTAGCTATATTTACTTATGGTTTTGATGTATCTGTAGAAAACTTTAAAAAAGCAGATATACAACTAAACACATTAGGTAATTATGATACCCTTTTAGACCTTGCTGTCACAAAAGAATATATTACTGGAGAAGAGTTAGAGACTCTTAAAGAATGGAGAAAAAATCCTTCAGTATGGGGACAATAAGTCCAAATCACTTAAAACAAAACATTTACTAATATGAATTTAGAAAGCCCAAAAGTTAAGGTTGAAAAATCTTCACAACATATTTTTGATTCGTTATCAGACATAAAGAATTTTGAAAAATTAATGCCTGACAATATTGCAAAGTTTGAAATGACAGGAGATGACTCTTTTATTTTTGCTCTTAAAGGTATGCCTGAGATTAAATTAAAAATGAAAGAAAAAGTAGCTCCTTCTAAAGTTGTATTAGGGTCTGCAAGCGATAAGCTTCCTTTTACACTTACAGGAAATATAAATACACTATCAGATACTTCTAGTGAAGTACAACTTCAGTTTGAAGGGCAATTTAATGCCATGATGGGTATGATGGTTAAAGGACCTATAACTAAGTTTATAGAAACATTAGCTAATAGTATGCACAAGCTTTAAAATATAATATTACCATCTTAAAAGCCTTTTAGTTTAAACTAAAAGGCTTTTTTATTACTTTTAAACAAAAACAACTTATATCATGAAAAAAATATTATCACTAGTATTATTACTGTCTGTTGCTATAATTCATGCACAATCTACAGACGATAAAATAAATAATATATTATTACAGCAAGCTAGTGAAATGGGAAAATCTTTTATAAATGGTGACTACCCTACTTTTGCTAAATTTACCCACCCCACTATTGTTACAATGATGGGAGGAGAAGAAAAGTTAATTGCTGAAGCCGCTAGAAGTTTTGATTTAATAAAATCTGAAGGTGTAATATTTGTTAGTGCTGATTATAAAAATCCATCAGCTATTATAACACATGAAGATCAATTACAATGTACCCTTTTCCAGTCTATTAAAATGAATGCAGGAGGAGAAACTGTAACTGCTGATGCTACACTTATAGCTGTATCTATGGATAATGGCGAAAACTGGTATTTTATAGATCCAACAGGTAATGATATTACAACTATGCGTAAAATGATACCAACTTTAAGCCCTTCTCTTAAAATTACTAAATAATGTTTTATAAAAAAAATTGATTCCCATATTAAAACTATACTTATGAAGGACATAAATGACTACGAAATACATCACGATATTGAAGACGAAATGAGTGAACATGAACTCATTGAAATTCAAATAGGTACATTAAATTTACCTACAGGAAAAATTATAGTTGCTGATCCTTTCTTTACACTAGAACAAAAGCCATTTATTCGTACAGTAGCCCCAAACAAATACCCTGTATATGCTTATATGGCTAAGATTGATGAAATGCATCACAGAATAGCATATGTAAAAATTAAATTTCAAGAAAACGACGCTTCTAAATGGATTCTAGCTCTTACTGATGACCTTACTACAGAAGAAATGAATGATCTTGATGAAGGTGAATTTTACGGCTTTCCTGTAGAATCAGGCTTAGCTTGCTTTCTTGATGAAGAAACTAACAATGAATTGGTAACAAAAATAAATACTCTATTAGAAAAAGATCCTGAAGCTAATTACTATGATGCTGTATTAGCAAAGGAGTTTAAAGAATACTCTGGTAAAAATGAATACTCTAGGGTATTAGGTGACTGGAACGACCACCACCCTAATAAAGACTCTGAAAACAATGCTATAATGTGCGCTTCAGGTTGGGGTGATGGATATTACCCGTCTTATTGGGGACTTAATGAAAATGATGATACAATAGAGTTAGTTCTCGATTTTCTTATTAATGAATTTGATGAAGACAATGAATTAGAGTCTTAATACAAAAGCTGCACCTCCTTAACTGAAAACAATACAATACTATCATCTTCAAGCTGTACTTCTAAATTACCGCTTTTAGAAACTCCTTTTATAATACCCATGAATTTTTGAGTATCTTTTTCAAAAGTCATGGGTATATCTTTCTTATAAAGTTTTGACATATATTTTTTCCATATATCCTCATTCTCTTTATTAAGAAGCTGAGATATATTTCGTTTTAAACTCTCAAGAATCGTAATCATTACCCTCTCTTTATCAAATTCATTATTCATAATCAAAGCTAAAGATGTAGCCTTAGGCAATCCTTCAAATTCTATTTGATTGACATTAAGACCTATTCCTATTACAGAATGTATTTCGCCATTACTACGAATATTATTCTCTATTAATATTCCTGATAATTTTTTATTACCTGCCAAAATGTCGTTAGGCCATTTTATAGCAAGATCTGGCACTCTAAACTGTTGCAAAGCTTCTATAATACTTACGGCTATAGCTGCATTGAGGTAAAAAATCTCTTTAACATCAAGTAATAAATCTTTTACCAACACACTAAATGTTAGATTTTTACCACTCTGAACCTCCCATTTCGCTCCCATTTGCCCCTTACCCTCTGTTTGATGATCTGCCATCACAACAGTAAAATTATCGATATGCCTTGTTGCAGATAACCCTTTTAAATAGTCATTTGTAGAGTTAATGGCACTGAGTTTGATTATATTCATAAAAAAAAGTAAAGTATATCTTTTTAATATTGTTTTAAGGTTCAAAAGTAAATACAAAAATGATAACTTTGCGATATATAAAAATATTAAATGGCGAAAAAAAATATAAGCAATGATGATTTACTAGCAAATATCATCAAAGGTATAGAAGAGGTTAAAGGAGAAGATATAGATATTCTAGACTTAAGAGCTATAGATAATACCGTTTGCGATTACTATGTACTTTGTAATGGTAACTCTAATACACAAGTAAATGCAATAGTTCAATCTATTCAAAAGGTAGTTTCTAAAGAATTAAAAGATAAACCTTGGCATGTAGAGGGTACTGATAATGGCGAATGGGTACTTATGGACTATGTAAATATTGTAGTACATGTTTTCCAACAACATATTAGAGAATACTACGATATAGAAAGTCTTTGGGGTGATGCAAAAATCACGTCTATAGAAAACAAGTATTAATAAGCTAGAAAACAATTCATGTCAAAAGATAATAATAAAAAGAAATTAAGCCCTTGGCTAATTTATGGTGGAATACTTCTAATGTTTTTTGCTATAAGTTATGTTACTGGTGGTTCTACTTGGAATGACCCAAAACCTACTTCATTATCTAACTTCTATAAATTTCTAGATAAAAATGAGGTAGATAAAGTAGTTTTTAATAAGTCTACCGCAAAAGTATATCTTAAAAAAGAAGCCCTTGCAAAAAAAGAGCATGAAGGGATAAAGAAGAAAACTATACTTGACAAGCCTAATGAGGGACCTCATTACACGCTTGAAATTGGTAATACTGAACTTTTCCAGAAAAAACTAGACAAAGCATTAGAAGCTGGTAAAATAAGTGATTATAACCCTGAGCCAGAAAGCATGTGGGGTGATTTGCTACTTACTCTATTACCAATACTGATATTAGTAGCGTTATGGATATTCATGATGCGACGTATGTCTGGTGGCGGTGGTGCTGGTGGCGGTGGCCAGATTTTCAACATAGGAAAATCTAAAGCTAAATTATTTGATGAAAAGAACGATATTAAAGTAACTTTTAAAGATGTTGCTGGACTTGAAGGTGCAAAAGAAGAGATACAAGAAATTGTAGAATTCCTTAAAAACCCTGAAAAATACACTAATATAGGTGGTAAAATACCTAAAGGAGCATTATTAGTAGGACCTCCTGGGACAGGAAAAACACTATTAGCCAAAGCTGTAGCTGGTGAAGCACAAGTACCTTTCTTCTCTCTATCAGGTTCTGATTTTGTAGAAATGTTTGTAGGTGTAGGTGCATCTAGAGTACGTGACTTATTTAAGCAAGCTAAAGAAAAATCGCCTGCTATTATATTTATAGATGAAATTGATGCTGTAGGTCGTGCTCGTGGCAAAAGTAACTTCTCGGGATCTAATGATGAACGTGAAAACACACTTAACCAGTTACTTACTGAAATGGATGGTTTTGGTACTAATACTAATGTAATTGTATTAGCTGCTACTAACCGTGCAGATGTACTAGATAAAGCATTATTACGTGCTGGACGTTTTGACAGACAGATATATGTTGACTTACCAGATATTAGAGAACGAAAAGAAATATTTGAAGTACACTTAAAACCTCTTAAAAAATCAGAAACATTAGACACTGATTTTCTTGCAAAACAAACACCTGGGTTTTCTGGTGCAGATATCGCTAATGTTTGTAATGAAGCCGCACTTACTGCTGCCAGAAAAGATAAAAAATCTGTAGACAAACAAGATTTCCTTGATGCTGTAGATAGAATTGTAGGAGGTCTTGAAAAGAAAAACAAGATAATATCTAAAGAAGAAAAAAGAGCCATAGCAATACATGAAGCTGGTCATGCAACAATTAGTTGGATGTTAGAACATGCACATCCACTAGTTAAGGTTACAATAGTACCAAGAGGACAAAGTCTTGGAGCTGCATGGTATTTACCAGAAGAACGTCTTATTGTTAGACCTGAGCAGATGTTAGACGAAATGTGTGCTACAATGGGAGGTCGTGCTGCCGAGAAAGTTGTTTTTGATAAAATATCGACTGGAGCACTAAGTGATTTAGAAAAAGTAACTAAACAAGCAAGAGCTATGGTTACTATATATGGACTTAACGACAAGCTTGGTAATGTTACTTACTATGACTCTAGTGGGCAAAGCGAATATAACTTCTCTAAACCTTACTCTGAAGAGACTGCTAAGACAATCGACCAAGAAATATCAACACTTATTGAATCGCAATATCAGAGAGCGATACAAATAATTAATGATAATGAAGATAAACTTCTTAAACTTGCCGATATACTGATCGACAAAGAAGTTATCTTTAAAGATGACCTTGAAGATATTTTTGGTAAACGCCCATTTGAAAGCACCGATACTGAAGCTATTACAGAGTCTTAAGGTAAATTATAAAATAAATATTTAGAAAAATCTTAATTCGATTTCACAATTGAATTAAGATTTTTTTATCTTTGAGTTACTTCTCAATGAATAGAAAGAATTTAATACTTACCAATGAGTCTTTTTAGAAAAATTTTTGGTAGCAGCAATGATGCTACAAATGAAGAAAAGAATTCGGATTCTAGTCCTTTTCTTCCTGAAAAGCAGCTACCCGAAGATGAAATGTTTACTACTAACTTTAAAAAAAATGGTGGTAAATTTGTTTATTGTGAAAACCTTGATGAAGTACACGAGCAATTCATAAACATATTAGAAGAAAATGACTGGTTTGAGTGTGAGGCATTATGCTATGACCCTAGATTACATAGCCTTCTAGAAGAAAATAAATTATCTTACGAGAATCCTAAAACTCCAAAATTTATACTTGCTGGCTGTGAAAATCTTATTGCAAACGAAGGCTCTGTGCTATTATCTTCTAATCAGATAAAACAAAATAAGCCTAACGATTTACCTGTCAACATCATTATTTTTGCTACTACAAGTCAAATTGTAGGTAATAAAAGTGACGGACTTAGGATGATTAAAAGAAAATATGACAAAGCTTACCCTACAAATATTACTACCGTAAAGTATTTTGAAAAAGTAAAAGAAGAAGACTTCTTACATTATGGTAGTTCTGCAAAAAACCTTTACTTACTTTTACTAGAAGATTTATAATATGAAAGAAAGCATAATTAGAGCGCTTTCGGGCATTGTATATATTGCATTATTAATAATTGCTACACTTTACTCTCCTATTAGTTTTACAATTTTATTCGGTTTTTTTCTAGTGATCGCTACACTTGAATTTTGTCGCTTGATTAACTTAGATAAAACGATACCGCTTATAATGGCTGGTATTGGTTTTTTAGCTTTTGGTTATTTTATAAATAACGAAGTATTAAATAATATACTACTTAACCTTGCAGCTATTTTTGTATCAATAACACTACTAATAGCGCTTTTTAAAAAAAATACTCCTCCTCATAGCGATAAAACAGGTAAATTTGTAATTCTTGCAGGATATGTTGTTATTCCTTTTCTACTAATTATTAAACTTCCCTTTCTTAATGGAGGATATAATCCGAATATAATAATCGGAATGTTTATTTTAATGTGGACAAATGATACCTTTGCTTATATTGTAGGAAAAACAATAGGAAAACATAAACTATACGAACGTATATCTCCTAAAAAAACAATTGAAGGTTTTTTAGGAGGATTACTCTTCACTATTATTGCAGGGTATATTATTAGCAGATTTTATAACTTCTTATCACCTACATCATGGATGATAACAGCTATAATACTAGTAATTTTCGGAAGTTTAGGAGACTTAGTAGAGTCTAAATTTAAAAGAAACGCTGGAGTAAAAGACAGCGGAGCCATAATGCCTGGCCACGGAGGTATATTAGACAGGTTAGATAGTATTATATTTGCTATACCTTTCTTATTTTTGTATTATCAAATTATAAATTATGTTTCATAAAGAAGGAGCTAAGATTATCATGATTGCCTTAACAGTAACCGTAGCGGTTGTACTGTTAACAGAACACTATATAGAAACCTTATGGCTTTTAAAAGCACTACAAGTACTCACACTAATATTTTTAGTGCTTATACTTCAGTTTTTTAGAAATCCAAAACGTATTGTAGAAGTTACAGATCATAATATTATAGCGCCAGTAGATGGTAAAGTAGTAGTTATTGAAGAAGTTTATGAATCTGAATATTTTAAAGATCAAAGGCTACAAGTTTCTATCTTTATGTCACCAATAAACGTACACGTGACTCGTTATGCTCTTAATGGGCTTGTAAAGTTTAGTAAATACCATCCAGGTAAATACCTTGTGGCATGGCACCCAAAAGCTAGTGAAGAAAATGAACGTACTACTGTTGTTATAGAAAATACATTATTTGGCGAGGTCTTATATAGACAAATTGCTGGTGCATTAGCTAGACGTATCGTAAATTATGCTAAAGAAGGTATGCAAGTAGTTCAAGGTACAGATGCTGGGTTTATAAAATTTGGATCGCGAGTAGATTTATTTTTACCTATTGGTACTGATGTTAAGGTAAAACTAAATGAGAAAGCAATAGGAGGAAAAACAATAATAGCAACAAAAGCATAAATGCAGAAACAAGAAAAAGATCTTGACACTCTTTTTTTAGAAGCTTATGAAAAAGCATCGAATATGACAAAGGCATTACCGCCTGATGTTATGCTAAAGATATATGCTTATTATAAACAAGCTACACATGGTGTAGTACAAGTGCAGCAATTTCAAAAAATTGATTTGAGAGATGGCTTCAAAATGAATGCTTGGATGCAAGTAAAGCATTTATCTATAGATGAAGCTAAAAGACTATATATCGAAATGATTGATTCGGTAACTAAATAAACAACCGTAACTATGAAAAAAATAAAGATTTTTGCTTCTGCACTAGTTGTAATGGCTACATTACAATCATGTAAAGAAGAAAGTAAACTTGAAGAGATTGTAGAAATTCCAGAACCAAGAGAGGAAGCTCCAATAATGGGAAATCCTGATGATGTAAAAGCAGATGAAGGAACTTTTCAGGTAGCAAAGTTATCGTATACTTATGATGCGCTTGCACCACATGTTGACGCTAAGACTATGGAGGTACATTATTCTAAACATTACCTTGGTTATACAAACAAGCTAAACAAAGCAATTAAAGGAACTGACCTTGAAGATAAAACTATAGAAGAGATTTTAACAAGTCTTAATATGGAAAATACTGCTGTAAGAAACAATAGTGGTGGTTACTATAACCATAGTTTATTTTGGGAGGTAATGAGTCCTAATGGTGGCGGAGAACCTAAAGATGCCCTTGCTAAAGCAATAAAAGAAGCTTTCGGATCTTTTGAAAACTTTAAAAGTGAATTTACAACAGCAGCCTCAAAACAATTTGGTTCAGGTTGGGCATGGTTAGTAGTAAATAAAGATGGTAAACTAGCTGTCACAAATACTCCAAATCAAGACAACCCACTGATGCCTAATGCTACTATAGCTGGTCAACCCATACTTACACTTGATGTTTGGGAACACGCTTATTATCTAAACTATCAAAACAAAAGAACTGATTATATAAACGCATTTTATAATGTAATAAATTGGGATGTTGTTACTAATAAATATGATGCAGCAATAGTCAAATAAATACACCTATTTTAAAGACTAATCCGCCTTAATGGCGGATTTTCTTTTATATGATCTTGTTTGTTTAAAAAAAAAAGTAGATTTTTGAAACACTTAACTATATCTTAAAATGAAATATATATATCCATTTGCAGCTTTATTATTATTCTTAACAGCTTGCAAAGAAGAAAAAAAAGAAGAGAAAGAAGTTGTTGACAGAAGTAATACCGACTGGGTATTTCATAAACTAGAAGGTGATGTAAAATCTATTACCACAAAATCTAACAAAGTTTTAAATACTAATTTAGATCTAGGAGAAACAAAACATGAGAACTCTACAGCTCATAACAATGAATTACAGTTTGATGAAAACGGAGTACTTATTTTAGAAAAAAAACTTAATTCTAAAGGAGGTGCTCATGAACAAATAACCTATAAAGGGCGTGATAGAAAACTAGAACAAGTACAATATATAAGTAATAAACCTGGTATTAAAACAATTTTTGGATGGGATGATACTGGGGAACATAACACCTCTATTTCTAGAAAAAATGCTGACAATAGTCAGATTGATCGTAAGAAAATGAGATATGAAAACGGGAACCTTGTTGAGAAGATGACTTATAATGGACAAGATAACCCTATAGATAGGATTACTTATATATATGATAACAATAATAACTTAGTAGGTGAAAATCTTTACTTAGGAACTGAATTTGTTCAAATAAAAAATACTTACCAATATAACGATAGTAATCAAAAAACTGCTAATATTCGTTATAATAAAGAATCTGAGGTTATATTCAACACACAATATGAATATGATGAAGATAACTTAACACTTAAAAAAGTTGTAAACAAAGATGGAGAAGTAGAGTACTTAGAAGAAATGGTTTATGATACTAAAGGTAATATAACCGCAAAAATTACCATGGATAAGTTTGATACTCGTAAAACAGCTGAAAAATTTGAATATGACAATAACAATAATAAAATATCATGGCTGATTACTAAAGATGGTGAAACTTCCTTAAAAGTAACTTATAGATATAATGATGAGGGAGATTTATTAGAATCACACATGATTAGAGGTGCTGATAATTTTACAGATAAAAGAACTTATACTTACACCTATGATGATGAAGGTAATTGGACTCAAAAAATTATAACTATAAATGACGTACCTAGCTTTATTGAAAAAAGAAGCATTATATATCATAATTAATCTAGTATTGTAACATAAGCTACATTTCTAATTAATCGATAAAAACAGCGAGGCTTTAAAAGCCTCGCTGTTTTTTTATATAATACTAAATATTAAACTTTACTTAAAAACATTCATAACTGAATGTTTTTAATCTATATTTGAATCATGGAGCAAAAATTGAAATCAGAATTAACAAAACAAATAATTATAGACAGATCTTTCGTCTTGTTTTATGAAAATGGTTTTAAATCAACTAGTATATTAACTATAATGAAAGCTGCAAACCTTACAAAAGGCGCCTTTTATCATCACTTTAAAAATAAAAAAGAGGTTGGAGTTACAGTAATAAGTCAAAAACTACAGGAGCGTGTTTATAACGCCATGATTGCTCCCTTATATAACTCTGGCAATGCTGCCAGAATACTAGAGGATACCTTTTATAAAAGAATTCAATCATTTTCATTATTTGAAAAAAAATATGGTTGTCCACTCAATAACTTAATAAATGAAATAGGAGATACTGAGAAAGCTTACCAGTTAGCACTAAGAAAAATTATTGATGAATGGAAAATAGCAATAATAAACCTTATAGAAAAAGGGAAAAAAGAAGGTTCTATAAAAAACTCTACAAATAGTGCTTCATCAGCTACTTATTTAATAAGCGCATTTGAAGGTATAAGAGGCCTCAGAAAGTTATATGATAATGACATTATACTTGATGAATACCTTTTAGGACTGAGTTTTTACATTAAACAAATAAGTATTTAAATCATCATGCTTAAGGGGTTTAAAAAATAAATATGAATATAATTAAAGAAAATATGAAAAAAATTAGTTACGCATTATGCATCAGTACACTACTATTAACAAGTTGTAATACTTCTAAAAAAGACAATAATGAGACTATGGGAATAAAAGAGGAAACAGTAAAAAAAACCTTAAAAGCCGACTTAGATAATAAAAAAGCAAGCTTTGAAGAAAAAGCACCAGATGAGAAAAAGAAAATATATGTAGAGGGAATACAATCTGTAGTAGATAACAAAATTGTTGAAAATGCTTTACAAGTTGGTGATACTGCAATAAACTTCACCCTAAAAAATGCATCTAATAAAGAAGTGAATTTATATAGTGAATTAGAAAAAGGTCCTGTAGTTTTAATGTGGTATCGTGGTGGATGGTGTCCTTATTGTAATCTAACCTTACAACACATGCAGCAATCATTACCTGAGTTTAAAGATCAAGGAGCTAATTTACTAGCATTAACTCCAGAGTTACCTGATAGTTCAATTTCTACAAAAGAAAAAAATGAATTAGAGTTTCAAGTTCTAAGTGATATTAATAATAAAATCGCAAAAGAATATAAGGTTGTTTATAAGTTAACAGATGATGTTGCTAAGTCATATGAAAACAGTTTTGGTTTAAGTAAGTATAATGGAAATAATGACTCTGAACTTCCTTTAGCAGCTACCTATCTAATAGGTAAAGACAAAATAATAAAATATGCGTTTTTAGATGCTGAATATAGAAACAGAGCCGAACCAAAAGACATAATAGCAGCCCTAAAAAAATTGAATAATAAATAATCGAAAATCTATCGTGTTATTTTACAAATAGTAAATAATGATAAAGGCTGCTAAATGGCAGCCTTTATCATTATTTACTCATATAGAGTTAGATTCTATTTTAACTAAGACTTGCTAAACTTTGCTCTATAGTAGCAATTTTAGCAAGGGCATCTGCCTCTTTTTGTTTTTCCATAGCAACTACTTTTTCAGGAGCGCTATTCACAAATTTTTCATTACTTAATTTCTTCTGTACTGACTTTAAAAACCCTTTATTATACTCAAGCTCTTGCGTTAACTTCTCTATCTCCTCCTCTACATTAATCGCTCCTCCTACAGGTATAAAGTACTCATTAGATTTTACCCTAAACGTTAAAGCTCCATTTACTGCTTCAGTAATATATTCTAGATTATCAACATTACCCAGTTTAGTTATTATACTATCAAAAGAATTTGTAACCTTATCATTATTTACTATGCTTAATGATATCGTATCTTTAAAAGCTATATTCTTATCTTTTCTTATAGTTCTAATACCCGAAATAACCTCTGATGCAATTTCGAAATCATTAATTATAGTTTCATCAACCGTTTTTATTTCTGGCCATTTAGCAATAATCAATGCTTCTTCTGAAGTTCTTTCAGCTATATGTTGCCATATCTCTTCTGTAAGGAACGGCATAAACGGATGTAGTAACTTCAAATTGTTTTCTAACATTTCAATAGCCTTATTATAAGTAATACGATCTATTGGAGCTTGATAAGCAGGCTTAATCATCTCTAAAAACCAAGAACAGAAATCATCCCACACTAACTTATAAATAGCCATCAGAGCATCTGATATTCTATACTTTTCAAAATGATCTTCTATCTCGGCAAGTGTTTTCTGTAGCTTAGCTTCATACCATTCAATAGCTTTTTTGCTATGATCAGGCTGAACAACATCATCGCTTACCTCCCACCCTTTTATAAGCTTAAAGGCATTCCATATCTTGTTAGAAAAAGCTTTACCTTGATTACATAACTCTTCATCAAACATTATATCATTACCTGCCGATGCACTTAGTAATAAACCTACACGAACACCATCAGCACCAAATTTATCTATAAGATCTAATGGGTCTGGTGAGTTACCTAGTGATTTCGACATTTTTCGTCTTTGCTTATCACGAACTAAACCAGTAAGGTAAACATTATTGAATGGTTTTTTATCTGTATACTCATATCCTGCTACAATCATTCTAGCAACCCAGAAGAAAAGAATATCTGGACCAGTAACAAGATCATTCGTAGGATAATAATATTTGTACTCTTCATTCTCTGGATCCATTATTCCCCCAAAAACAGCCATAGGCCATAACCATGAAGAGAACCAAGTATCTAATGCATCAGGATCTTGTTTCAATTCTTCTGCAGTAAGCGTAGCATTACCTGTCTTAGTTCTAGCTAATTCAAGTGCTTCTTCTTTAGTTTCAGCAACTACAAAATCTTCCTTACCATCTCCATAAAAATATGCTGGTATTTGCTGACCCCACCATAACTGACGTGATATATTCCAATCACGAACATTCTCCATCCAATGGCGGTATGTATTATTAAAACGTTTTGGGTATAACTTTACATCTTCTGTTTCTAAAACAGCTTCAATAGCAGGTTTTGCAAGACCTTCCATCTTTAAAAACCATTGATCTGATAACCTTGGTTCTATTACAGCCTTTGTTCTTTCAGAAGTCCCCACCTTATTAACATGGTTTTCTATCTTCTCCATGTATCCAGCAGCCTCTAGTTCCTTAGATATTTCATCACGAACTACAAAACGATCTTTACCTTCATAATGTAATCCGAAAGAGTTTAAAGTTGCATCTTCATTAAAGATATCTACTATTTCAAGATTATGTCTATCTCCTAATTCTTTATCATTAACATCATGTGCAGGGGTTACCTTTAAACATCCTGTACCAAACTCCATATCTACATACTCATCAAATATGATAGGTATAACACGATTAACTATTGGTACAATCGCACTTTTTCCTTTTAAATGCGCATATCTTTCATCATTAGGATTGATACAGATAGCCGTATCTCCTAAAATTGTTTCAGGGCGGGTAGTTGCAATAACAACAAAATCCTCGGTACCTTCAATTTTATATTTTAAATGGTATAACTTACCTTGACGCTCTTCATGATTCACTTCTTCATCAGAAAGTGTCGTCTTAGCTTCAGGATCCCAGTTTACCATTCTATAACCTCTGTAAATTAAACCTTTGTTGTATAAATCAACAAACGATCGTATTACGGATGCACTCATATCAGGATCCATAGTAAACTTAGTACGTTCCCAGTCACAAGAAGCACCTAGTCTTTTAAGCTGATCTAATATTACTCCACCATATTTATCTGTCCAATCCCAAGCATGCTTTAAAAACTCATCACGAGTAAGATCATTCTTGTTTATCCCCTCTTCTTTTAGTTTCGCAACCACCTTTGCCTCTGTAGCAATAGATGCATGATCAGTACCTGGTACCCAGCAAGCATTAAGCCCTTTAAGGCGTGCACGTCTTATCAATACATCTTGTATAGTGTTATTAAGCATATGCCCCATGTGCAACACTCCTGTTACATTTGGTGGTGGTATTACTATAGTATACGGTTGCCTATGGTCAGGTTCTGAATGAAAAAAGTTATTCGTCATCCAGTAGTCATACCATTTTTGTTCTGCCGCTTTGGCATCAAATTGCGATGGAATTGTCATAGTCTATTATTATATAATGTATTCCAAAAACTGTAGTCAATTTTTGGGTGATTGTATGCAAAAGTAACCATATAAGTAGAAATTTAAAAAAAGCATAGGTAATATTTGCACTTTAAATTAAACACTGTATTTTTACGTAAACAATTAAGAATTAAATCATGAAAAAAATTCTAGGTTTAGTAACTACAATTATAATTAGCGTTGCTACTTATGCTCAAACAGGACCAAAAATTGAATTTAAATCAGTAGCCATTGATTATGGAACTGTATATAAAGGAGAAGATGATGGAATACGTGTTTTTGAATTCACTAACACTGGAGATGCACCACTTATTGTAAAAAATGTGAAATCTAGCTGCGGATGTACTGTCCCAACCAAGCCTAAAAAACCTATTGCTCCAGGAGAGTCAGATAAAATAGAAGTAAAATATAACATGAGACCAGGACCTATTAGAAAAACAATAACAGTAATGACTAACGCTGTTAACTATGAAAACGGAACTGTAGCTCTTAAAATAAAAGGTTTAGTAAAATCACCAGGAGATGTAAATATTCTCGAAAAAAAGAAGACTTTACCAAATCAATAAAAAACTTAAATATATGTTTTAGCCCACGCAATCGCGTGGGCTTTTTGTTTTATAACAATATCGCTAAATTTATACAAAATTTGATAAACCAAAAGTTGTAAAATATCTAAAAAATATTGCAAATTTGCCCAACTCAATTTATTAAATACACACACAATGCCTAAAGTATCGCTGAAAGGGCAACAGATGCCTGAATCTCCTATAAGAAAATTAGTTCCTTTCTCTGAAATAGCTAAACAAAAAGGGTTAAATGTTTATCATCTAAACATAGGTCAACCAGATATAAAAACACCAGAAGTAGCACTAAATGCTGTTAAAGATAATGCGCTTAAAACTCTTGAGTATAGTCATTCTGCAGGTTTTGAGAGTTATAGAGATAAATTAGCTAATTATTATCAAGATCATGATATACAGGTTAACAAGTCTAATATAATTATTACTACGGGAGGTTCTGAGGCATTACTTTTTGCTATGGGTAGTACTATGGATGCTGGTGATGAAATTATTATACCTGAGCCGTTTTATGCTAACTATAATGGCTTTTCAGTAGCTTCTGGTATTAACGTAGTTCCTGTTATTTCTACTATAGAAGAAGGCTTTGCTTTACCACCAGTTGCAGACTTTGAGAAACTAATAACTCCAAAAACAAAAGCTATATTAATATGTAACCCTGGAAACCCTACAGGATATTTATATACTAAAGAAGAAGTACAACAATTAGCTGAACTAGTTAAAAAACATGACCTTTTCCTTATAGCTGACGAAGTATACCGTGAGTTTACATATGATGGAGATAAACATTACTCAGTTATGAATGTGAAAGGTATAGAAGATCATGCAATAATGATCGATTCTGTATCTAAGCGTTATAGTATGTGTGGAGCAAGAATAGGATGTGTCGTTTCTAAAAACAAAGGCGTTATGGAAGCAGCTATGAAATTTGCTCAAGCACGTCTTAGCCCTCCTACTCTAGCCCAAATAGCTAGTGAAGCAGCACTAGATACTCCTCAAGAATATTTTGATGAAGTAATTAGTGAATATAAAGACAGAAGAGATACTCTTATAAACGGACTTAGTCAAATTGAAGGAGTAAAAGTAGCCACACCAAAAGGAGCATTCTATTGCATTGCAAAACTACCAGTAGACAATGCTGACAATTTTGCACAATGGTTATTAGAAAGCTTTGAACTTAATGGAGAAACAGTAATGGTAGCTCCTGCTGCAGGTTTTTATTCATCACCAAATGTAGGTACTACAGAAATACGTATTGCCTATGTATTAAAGAAAGAAGATTTGATACAATCTATAGACATCCTAAAAGAAGCAATACAACAATACAACAGCAAGTAAGTAAAGAATTACTTCACATAATAATTAAAAAAGCCTCACAATATTGTGAGGCTTTTTTAATTATACATCAAACTTTAAATTTTAATAAAAAGAAAGGCGGTAAATATATTTACCGCCTTTCTTATCTAATCTAGTATTATTTACTGTCTTACCTCTTCATCGCGAAGTGTGCTTTAAATTCTCTAGTAATTGGTTCTACTTGCCCTTCTACAGCTTCTCTAAAGGTTACTGTAAACCAGTAGTCATCTGCT
>MPCW01000007.1 GCA_001874325.1 Flavobacterium sp. MedPE-SWcel
TCTGATCTTGACATTACTACGCCTTCTTCGCATGAGATTATGCTTCTATTTGATGTGAATTTCCCGAAGAAAGTTTCTCGTTCACCTCGTTATTTCTAATTCAACTTTACAAACAACAATATGAAAAAATTGTGTTTTACCTTAAGCCTATTGTTTGCAGGATTTGCAGCAACGGCTCAAAGCAAAGAAACCAAAACAGCCGATGCACTATTTGGTAGTTTCGAATATGTAGACGCAGCCAAAGAATATTTAAAACTAACTAAAAAGGGCGATGACCCTTATGTATACAAACAACTAGCCGATAGTTACTACAACCTCTTTAACGCTAAAGAAGCTATAAGATGGTATGGTAAAGCAACAGAATCGAAGCAAGATGCTGAGACCTACTACCGCTATGCGCAAATGCTAAAAGTAGAAGGTAACTATGAAGAAGCTAACAAGCAAATGCAAAAATTTGCAAAGCTAGCACCTAAAGATCAAAGAGCCATCATCTTTAAAAAAGATCCTGATTACTTACCTAAGCTAAGAAATCAAACAAAGCTTTTTGATGAGAAAATATTAAAAATAAACGATAAAAAGCACGCTGACTTTGCTCCAGTACTTGCTAACGATGGTACATTTTACTTTACCAGTTCGCGTAATACAGCTAGAAGAAAATATGGTAGAAACGAACAACCATATCTTGACATTTACGAAGCAACTTACGACGATACAACAGGCGCGATAAGCAAACCTAAAGCATTAAGTGCTGTTAATACTAGATGGCACGATGGCCCAATAGCCATTACTGCCGACGGTAACACAATGTATTTTGCTAGCGAAAGTTTCGCAAATGGCGATTTTGACAAAGAGAGTTCAGCTAAACAACGCACAGGACTTATTTATCTTTTTATTGCTAAGAAACAAGATGGTAAATGGGGTAATGTAAAACCAGTTCCTTTCAACAGCAATAGCTGGAGTACCGGTAACCCTACTATAAGTAAGGATGGTAAAACATTATACTTTACATCAAACAGAGACGGATCTATAGGTAATACTGATATATGGAAGGTTGCAGTTAATGGTTACAACAGTTTTGGCCAACCTGAAAATTTAGGTAAAGATGTAAACACAGAAGGTAAAGAAACATTCCCTTTTATAACTGACGACAACAAGCTTTACTTCTCGTCTAACGGGCATAAAGGTTTTGGAGGGTTAGACATTTTTATGATCGATCTTGCTAATGGTAGTGAGACTATAAATGTAGGAGCTCCTGTTAACTCGCCTCAAGATGATTTTTCATTTAGTTTTAACTACGAAAAAAACATAGGGTTCTTTGCTAGTAACCGTAAAGATAAAGACAACATGTACATGGCAATACCCGTGTGTGGTGTAGAGGCAATAGTAATTGTAAAAGATGCTAACACTGGTAACCCACTAGCATCGGCTAAAGTAGCGATACTAGACGATATGCAAAATGTTATCGAAACTCGTACTACGGATAAAGATGGAAGACTTACTTATAGTGTAGATTGCGACAGAACATATTCTTTAAAAGCATCTACTAATGGTTACGAAACAAGCATGTTCCGTATAGAAAAAACACGTGAACAAAAAATAGACGTTATCGCCAAGCTTAAGCCAATAGGTAACCTAATTGTAGATGGTAAAGTTGAGCTTAGTAGTATTTACTTTGAATACAACAAGAGTAATGTAACACCTGAAGCTGCTTTTGAGCTAAATAAATTAGTTGAAGCAATGAAAGAACAACCTCAATTAAAAATAGAAGTTAAAGCACATACTGACAATAGAGGTAATGATGCTTACAACTTAAAACTGTCTGACCAAAGAGCAAAAGCTACAGTACAGTATGTAATATCAAAAGGAATAGACAAATCTAGAATATCTGGACAAGGATATGGAGAGAGTCAATTAAAAGTAGATTGCGGCGAGAATTGCACTGAAGAGCAACACGCCATTAACCGACGTACTGAGTTTATTATAGTACAGTAATTTCTTCAACCAATAGTTTAATAGTTTGAAAGAGCAGCCTTTTAGGGCTGCTCTTTTTTATTACACACCCCTCACCTTTTACAATAATAGCCATCTATTCTTTATATTCGCGTTGTGAAATCAGAATGGACACAACATAAATCGTACACTGTAGCAGAAGCACAAAAAAAACTGGAGCATTATTGTGCTTACCAAGAGCGTTGTCATGAAGAGGTTATTCAAAAACTGAAAAGCCTAAACATGATACCTCAGGCTATAGATGTCATTATAGGACACCTATTAGAACACAACTTCCTTAACGAAGAACGGTTTGCCTGTAGCTTTGCTAGAGGGAAATTCAGAATAAAACAATGGGGTAAAATTAGAATTACACGAGAACTTAAAGCCCGACAAATTTCACACTACAATATTAATAGCGCCCTTAAAGAAATTGACAAAGAAGAGTACATAAATTCCTTTAACGAGCTCTCCCTTAAGCAGTGGAATAGCATTCGTGAGACAAATATCCTTAAAAAAAAGAAGAAACTTTTTGATTTTTTGATACGTAAAGGATTCGAAAATCAAATAATTTATGACAAAATTCATGAATTAGCCGAGAATTAAACTACCAAATTCAAGCTTACTCATCCCCAACATCTCCTTTTGCTAACTTTAACAACAAATACTGTTTTTTAAAAATAGTGTTACCCTAATATTAAAAAAACATCGCTATAACAACCATATTATCAGCAATGTAATATTATACCTATTAAAAAAAGGCAAACCCATATTTTTCGTTTTCAAACTCAGAAAACATCAGAAAAACCGTTGAACGGTAAATATTTACCGTTCAACGACACATAACTAATCCTTAACGAAAATTAAAAACATGAAGCTTAGTCATCACGTACCTTTGATCTTAAGCCCAAAATAAAACCCTAAAACTCAAAAGAACATAATCTACTGATTTAAAGACCACTAACAAATTAACACAAAAAACAAGAAATTACTTACACAAAAATCAAAACTCAATTAAACATATCAGTAACTATTTATTAATCAGATATCCCAATTAAAAAAATACTTAAAAATTTACACAAATTTAACAGTCTAAAAATTTTTTTAGCTCGCAAATGTATCATACTTTTGCACTCGCAACCAAAAAGCAGTTATGTCCCCCATAACTACCTAAACTTAAATTAATTACTATCATGAAAAAATCACTACTATTACTAGTCGTGCTATTACCTTTCATTAGCTTAGCACAAAATGCTTCCGAACTACTTGTTAGATGGGAAGGAACAAGAATCAACTGGAGCGCGCCTTCAACCCAACCTATGTATTATGATGCAGGAGCATCAGGATCTTTAACATCACACGGAGATTTTACTGCTGCAAATGCTAGTGGAGCAGGAATATCTTTCAACACCTCTGATTTTTATTCTGGATTTATAGGTACAGGATGGCCTACAGGTAACAGTGCCAGTTCAGGTGACTATTACCAACTAGCCATTACAGCTGAAACAGGAAAACAAATTGAACTTAAGAATTTTGCATTTACTTACAAAGGGTATTCTAAAAGATACACTGTAACCTATCAAAAATCTTCTTCAGGTGTACCTAGCGACAGTAGTATGTTGAATGGTACTGCACTTGCCACAAATGTAAATGCAACATTCAATAACACTCAAGTAGCTGTAAATCTAACATTCCCAAACAACTACAACCTACTAGAAGGTGAAACTCTTTACATAAGAGTATATGGCCATAAAGTAAAAAGCAGTAACAACAAATGGTTCTTAGTACATAATAACCAGCAAAATAACGTTGCTAACTCTAGCAGTGTAGGTCCAGCAATATACGGTGTAGTTACTAACGTTGCATCACCTGTACTTGATGCTGTAGACGATAACTTTAACGCAAACCTTAATGCTACTACAGTACTAGATATACTAGATAACGATAATGAAGGTGGGGCAGCTATAAACTCTGTAGTACTTGGCGCACCATCAAATGGTTCTGTAGTACTTAACGGAGGTAACACTGTATCATACACACCAACAACAAACTACGTTGGTGCAGATTCTTTCACTTACACTATCGCTAACGGAGTTGACCCTAACGATACAGCTACAGTAAACATAACAGTAGCAGCAGTTACTCCTACAGGACCACTTAACGGAACTTATTTTGTAGGTACTGCTGGTCACTTTACAACTATTACATCAGCTGTAGATTATTTAAACACTAATGGTGTTTCGGGTGCTGTAACTTTCTTGTTAACAGATACACTTTACGATAACGATTCAGGTGAAACTTTCCCTATAACAATAGACCAATTCACAGGTACATCAGCAGTTAACACTGTTACATTCAAACCAAACACTGGCCTTAGCGTAAGTGTAGAAGGAGAAAACATTAATGGTAGTACAGGTGTTCCTGCAATATTTAAACTTGACGGAGCTGATAACATTATATTTGACGGTAGTAATGAAGATGGAGGTACTACAAGAAACCTTACTATTAAAAATAATAGTGACATCAACTACCTACACCGTTCTGTAATTTGGGTAGCTTCAGACGATTCTAATGGAGCAACTAACAATACCGTTAAATACGTTAACATCAGACAAGAGAACAGAAATTCGGACTTTGCTTCTACTCTTGGTATCTACTCAGGAGACAACACAACAGGAGGTAATAATAAATTTGATGTTGCTGCTACTGCTAACAATTCTGACTTAACAGTAATAAGCAACAACTTTACTAATGTAAAGCAAGGTGTTTATGTAAATGGAGGCTCAAGCCCACTTACAACAGGTGTTGTAATTACTCAAAATGATCTTGGAGCCGAAAACAATACTGAAACTGTTATAGAACCTGCACATATAAACAATGTAAATGGGTTTACATATCATGAAAATTACGTTTATGATCTTTATAGAGATACTAGTGCTGGTAGCCTTGTATCTAGTGGAATATATGTAGAAGGTAATTCTAGTAATGGTGTTATTACAAATAACGAGATGAAAGATCTTGTTAAAACAACATCAGATGCTATCCATTTTGGAGGAGTTGTTTTAGAATCAACAAACACTAATAGTAACATACTTGTTGCTAACAACTTTATACTAAACGTTGCTGGAGATAACAATGGTGGTCTTACAGCTAATGGTTTCGGAATATCTATAATAGATGGTGGTGGATATAAAATTTACAATAACACTGTAGTTTTAAACACTGCACAAAGTGGTTCTGGTCAGGGTTACTCTGCAGCACTACGTATATCAGATGCTACTAATGTAGATGTTAGAAATAACATATTCGCTAATAACCAAAGTAACACTAGTACAAACAGATGTGCTATACTAGTTGACGGTAATATTTCAATGTTATCTAACCTTGATTACAACGCATTATCATCAGTAGATTTTATAGGGTATGTAGGTACTAACGCAACTGACGCAGGTGACTCTGGATACCAAGCAACATTATCAGGATGGAAATCTTTATCAGGTAAAGATGCAAACTCAG
The DNA here is from genome assembly GCA_001874325.1 of Flavobacterium sp. MedPE-SWcel. Taxonomy (GTDB): domain Bacteria; phylum Bacteroidota; class Bacteroidia; order Flavobacteriales; family Flavobacteriaceae; genus Flavobacterium. The sequence goes on from MPCW01000007.1 coordinate 5,506, forward strand.
TAAACATATTACCAATTTTTGTGTCAACTTCTAACTTACACCTTTCTGTAGCAGATGGTGATAACGCAGGGTTTGAAGGACTAGGTACACCTCTAGCAGATGTTGAAAGAGATATAGACGGACAAATTAGAAACACTACAACACCAGATATTGGTGCTGATGAATTTGGAGCAATAGAATTACCTGACCCAGATTCAGGAGATGGTATTTACTGCGCAAGTAGTGTTACATGGAACGGTACATCATGGAGTGGTACACCAACTGCTAGTACTGATGTAATATTCTCTGGAGATTATACAGAAGATGCTGGTACACTATACGCTTGTTCAATATTTGTTTTAGATGGTGCTACTGTACTTTTCGAGAACAATGCTAATGCAATTGTAACACACGTTGTAGTTGTAGAAGATGGATCTTCTCTTACTTTTGAGAGTAGCTCTAACCTTGTACAAATAGAAGATACTGCTAACAGTGGAGATGTTACTATTAAAAGAAACAGCTCTTTACTAAAACGTTTAGACTATACTATATGGTCTTCACCTACAGCTGGATCACAAACATTACTCGATTTCTCTCCTCAGACATTAACTAATCGTTTTTATGACTTTAGCGCAACAAACAACCTATTCTTTGCTACAACTCCATCATCTACAACTTTTGGAACAGCAAAAGGATACCTAATACGTGTACCTAATAATCATTCAGATACTACACCTGAAGTTTACAACGGTGCGTTTGAAGGAACACCAAACAATGGTACTATCAGATTTGAAATGGAGTACTCTGGAGCTACGAGCTACAACATGATAGGTAACCCTTACCCATCTCCAATAAACATCACTAAATTCATCGATGAAAACATTGATAATATAGAAGGTACAATTTGGGTATGGAGAAAGACAAATGATGCTACTAAAACAACATACTGTACTATAAACAAACTAGGATATACAGCAAACGATGCACTAGGTGGTGGTGGAACTGGAGGAAATGACGGTAATACTCTTATTGCTGATCCGTTCACAATTATATCAGACGGTATACTTAACACAGGTCAAGGTTTCTTTGTAAGAGCTTTAAATGATAACGAAGTTGTATTTAGAAACAACATGCGTGAAACAACTAACTTCAACAATTTCTTCCGTTCAGCAAACACAGCTGCACAGCAAGACATTACAAACGAAACTAGCCGTTACTGGTTAAATGTAGTAACAGAAGATCAATCAGTATTCTCTCAAATACTTGTAGGTCACACTGCAGCCGCTACAAACGGTTACAATAACGGTTTTGATGGAAGATCTTTAGGTCAAGGTGGAGTAAGCTTATACTCAATATTAGAAGGTGAAACTGAAGATGACGATATTAAACTTGCAATACAAGCTAGAGCAGCATTTACAATTGACGACAGCATCAAGCTTGGATTTACTACAGATATAGCTGGTACTTTTGAAATTACAATAGACCACATGGATGGATTATTTGCAGAAGGACAAGATATATATGTAATAGATAACGTAACAAACACAACGCATAACCTAACAATAAGCGACTACTCTTTCGACTCTGAAATAGGTACATTCAATAACAGATTCAGAATCGTTTATGCAGCAGAAGCTTTAAGTATAGATAACCCAGTACTTACTGAAAACGAAGTAGTAGTTTTCCAAAACAACGGAACACTTAATGTAAACGCAACACAAACTATAGAGTCTGTAATCGTTTATGACCTACTTGGTAAAGTAGTATATCAAAATATGAAAGTGGATAATGCTGAATTTACTACAGCATTAAACATACAGCAACAGGTTGCTATTGTAATGATTACATTAGAAAATCAACAAGTTGTTTCAAAGAAAATTATGGTGGATTAATTCATCGTAATTGTTAGTAATTTTTTAGTTGGATGTAAGTCCCCCAATAGTCATCTATTGGGGGATTTCTTTATATAACATATTAGAACTACTCGAACTTTTTATTTATTTTTGGTGTCCTTTTTAACCTCAAACACTAGGAATGACAATAATTGACTTAATAATTATCTCTAGTTTCTCTTTAGGGCTCTTTCTAAGTCTTTCCCTTATCATATCTCCTTTTTTTAAAAGCACCGCAAATAAATACTTAGCATTATCATTACTAACATTGTTAGTAATAATAATCACAGGAAAATATAACGACACATCAATATTTCTGGCTTTCATTCAAGATATCATGCTTGAATTTCTAGTTGCAATCACTCTATTCTCTTATTTCTTAATCCAAATAGAACATAGATACATTAAACAATCTTGGTATAAATGGCTGTACCTCCCCTTTTTTATAACCCTACTTGTAGACGTCTCACTAGATCTAGATCACCTCTTTAACCTTTACAATTCCACTTTTAAAGAAGAAAGTTTCATTGTTCAGCTCTTTTACACCCTAGAAGAATATCTATCCTTTCTTTACAATGTCTTCTTTATATTATTCGCCCGCAAACTGATAAAAAAGAGTACTACACTATCTAAAGAAAAAAAAGACTGGCTATTAAAATTAAACTTCATTTTTATAGGCGCTATATTCTTTTGGTTTATAACCGAAATAGAACTTGCAGTATTTGACACTGGACATTCTAGAGATATACTTTGGGCATTCTTATCATTCATGTTTTGGTGGGTATTATATTATGGAGTATTTAAGCTTCAAATTGTTACCCAAAAAGACGAAATACACCACTATTTAGCCACAGCCCAACCAAAAGTAGAAGTAGAAGTAGTATTAGAATCAAAACCAAAAATACAGGCTGAAACTGAAGCTATAAAAGAAAGCATTCCTGACGTAACAGCAACTATTAGCCATTCAAAATATATAGACCTCTTACAGGATTTAATGGCTAACAAACAACTATACAAAAACCCTCTATTAAGCAGACTTGATTTAGCAAATGAATTAGGTATAAGCGAAGGCTACCTATCGCAAGCTGTAAACAAAGTAACAGGAAAAAATGTGATTCAGTTTGTTAATGAGTATAGAGTAAGCCTAGTTAAAGAACTTCTATCAAACCCCGAGTTTGACAAATACTCCATAGAAGCTATTTATAGCGAAGCAGGCTTTAACTCAAAAAGTGTTTTTTATAACAGTTTTAAAGCAGAAACAAATATGTCGCCAGGAATGTACCGAAAATCGTATACTAAAGCTTCCTAATTCGTACACTTATTACATACACAAACCTATACACCATTAAATAGCAACCTTTTACCATAAGTACGCTATACTTTTGCATCATAATTATAAAACACATTTGTTATGAAAAAAAGTATTAAATATTTATTCGCACTTACTATTTTAGTACTTGCTGGTTGTTCTAACGACGACGACAAAACCACAAAAGAACCAGTTAAAGATAATGAAGGAAAAATCGTAGTCCTTGATTCAGAAACATTATCATTACGCTTAAACCAAATTATAGAAGCATCTAATTTCCCTGGTATCACAGTAGGGATAGTAAAAAATGGAGAGCAAAGCTATCAAGACAGCTTTGGATATATGGATATAGCAGGTAATAAACCATATACAAACCAAACAGTACAATCTATAGGATCTATAAGCAAAACCTTTATAGCGGCTGCATTAGTAAAGACTATAGAGCTAGATCACTTTACATTAGAGACCCCTATAAACGATATACTAGATCAACCAATAGTTAACCCTAACAACAATGATGTTATTAGAATAAAACACCTAGTAACACATACATCTGGAATAATAGATCAAGAAGAGGTTTACCTAAGCTCATATTACATACTAGAAGGAGAAAACTTAAATGGTGATGGAGTACAAATGCTACAGGCTGCAGGAGTAGAACAACGTCAGCCAAAAACATTACAAGAATTTATTCAAGCATATTTTTATGAAGGTGGAGATTATTATAGTACTGAAAACTTCATGAACAATACTCCTGGTACTGTACAAGAATACTCAAATACAGCCTCTACATTAGCCGCTTACTTAATCGAGAAAGCAACCGCAACACCATATGAAGATTTTGTAAAGCAACATATATTAACACCGTTGCAAATGAACAGCACTGCTTACCACTATAATGAATTACAGGCTGATAAAATTGCTACATTATACTTCAACAAAAACACACCATTACCTAAGTATAACTTAGAGACATTTCCTGATGGTGCACTAAAAACATCTAATGAAGATATGATGAAATATCTACTCAACATGATGGCAGGCTATAGAGGTAATTCTACAACTTTATTCAGTCAAGACTCTTACAATTTAGTATTCAATCAAATAACACCAACTTACTCTGTTTTTTGGGATAGAGACAACAATCATAATGTAGGTCATACAGGAGGAGATCCAGGCTTAAGTACTGAGATATATTTTAACGGTAACGACAACAGCGGATTCTTTATAATAAGTAATTATGATGCATCATCACATGACAGCCATGAGTCACATTATATAGAAATCACTAACCAAATAGAAGCAGCAATTACTGACTATTTAAAGCTTTAATGAGTACAATACAACTCGTAATATAAAAGTAACGGGGTTCATTCAATCAAAAAAACGACATCTCTAAAATTATCATGATTACTTTGCATTAAAGTTAATCGTGGTAATTTTAGAGACTAGTTGTTTTAAGATAATTCTTACATTAAAAAACACCTGAAACATAACACATTGTAAACAAGATACTTCTATACAAAGCCCCAGTATACAATAGAAAACAAAAAATGTTCTTAATAAAAATTTAACTAAAAATATTCATTTTTTTATTAATGTAATAGTAAATATTACAAAAAGTAGCCTTACCTTTGTACAATAAGTTCTACACCCAAAACGAGCGTTTTTTCGAACAGAATAAATAATCGGATAGAGCTTATCAAATACGGATTCTCAAGTTCTGAATATATATACAGGCAGTAGGTAATTATCGAAAAGGAAATAGAAACGCTTTTAGGTAATTTCGAAAGTAATTATGGTGGATTGTTCTATCGTAATTGTTTAGTAATTTTTTAGTTGGATGGATCCCCGGTAGCAATACCGGGGTTCTTACTTTATAACCACTTCGTATTTATCTTTTTCAATTACAATAACCTCATATAAAAACAAAAAATCACGGACTAAGCCGTGATTTTTATCCAGTATATACTACTTATTATTTCCCTCCTATTTTCTCAAGATATTCACCTAAAGGAATATCAAAACCAACACCAACAAAAAAGTTATTGCCGAAAGGTTGATCTTTTACAAAAGGTGTTCCTATAGTAAAATTAACATCTAGGGCATTATAAAAACGTACTCCTAAACCAGCCCCAATATGTACAAAATCAAAATCCTCATCGGTCGTAGTATTAGCAAGAGAATATAGTAACCCAGAACCGTACACAACAGCATATAAATCGTTTATAAACGGGGTTCTCTCATTAAGGTATATATCATCTTTAATAACATTACTATACCCCTTATACTTTTTAAAACTATGGATATTTATTTCTAACCCTAGCTTCTCTGAAGCAAAACCAATATTACTAATTTTTCTTGACGCATTAACAACCTCTTCACCATCTGCATTTATAGAAGTAGTCGCAGGATACTCAAATTTATTATTTAAAAAGAAGTTTTGATTAAGCCCTAAGGAAAGGTATAATGAAAAATGAGACGTATTATTTTTATCATAATATGTTTTTAAATCATTAAGTGTAGAAGCCACATCTAGCTCTACATAATTCTCATTTGTATTTACAATAGAGTACTTTTTCATAGCATTTATAAATACTAAATAACTATCCTTAAACTTACCATCCTTAAGATTATCTTCTACACTTTCGCTCCCCATTCTTAACATGTCTACAACTGTTGTAAATGTCTCTGCTTTATCTAGCTTATCTATTTTAGCAATAAACTCAAGTAGCATCATTAATTCTTTATCATACTCTAAACCATTTATTTTAGTTAAAACTTTAATTTTTAACATCGGCACAAGTATATTGGCATGACTAAGTATTTTATCGTAGTAAGCCTTATTATTTCCGTCTCTTAGTTTTAGCTCTATTAAGCGCTGTAAAAAATTATCTTCAAAGTAATTAATATCCTTAAGTGAAACATCATCTTTACTTGAAAGTTCTTTTAACTTAATATATACTCCACTCATTAACCCAGCTGTTTTATTTACAGTAGTAGAATCTTTAACAACACTAGAATCATAATTACCATCTTGAATTATATCCATGAGATAATTTAAATGCGATTTAAAAAAACCTTTCTGCCCTATATCTTTAACAACTGATTCAATATTCTTTTCAACTTCACCTTTATCTATCTTATTGATATCAATAAGTCTCTTATTAATTATATCTGTATTATCATTTAGTTTTTTAATTGCTCCATTAAAACTATTTACAAGTGTTCCATAATTAACACTACTTACATTAACAGAATCAATATTGGCTATCATATTTATCACCTCATTATCTGTTAGTTCTTTTGCAACACCATCACTCTTAAACTCATACTCCATTCGACCATTCCTTTTAGAGTTAACTTTATCATATGTAATACTTGCTTTTTTAATAACATTAATCTGACTATCAATAACCTCTAAGTTACTTATATTTAGCTTCTTAAACCCTGAAGAGCCTTTCGAAATCATTGCATCAATCTGAATATGCTTAATATCCATTTGCTTTATTTCTTCATACTTCTCAAGAATCGTTTTAATATCTTTTACATTTACATCTAATGAATCTATATGCTTAAATTCAGAAACTTTTTCAGTTTTAAGCTTTGTTAAAAGCTCCAACTTATAAAGCCCATCTCTAATATTACCTGAATCGTCTAAGTCTTTTATAATACTATTAAAATCAACGTCTTTACCCTCCACCATATATGAAGCTAATTTTTTAAAACTTAATTTCTTAACTTCCTCTAGTATATCATTAGACTTATAATCATCACTTTTCAAAAACTCTATAATTATATCATAATGAGCCACATAATTTCTAATCCGAACACTTATTTTTTCCTTAAGTATATTTAAAGCATCCTGATATTCTTTACCTTTATTTTTATCAGATAACCCTAAATAAAAGTCATCTTTAGTATAGTCTATCTTATTTTTAAAAAAGCCTTTCTCTTGCAATAAATCTACTTCAGAAAGAGACAAGCTAACCACATCAAGTACATGTCCAAAAGGAATTTTATATCCCTGTAGAGTTCTAGTAGGATCCCTTAACTCCTTATCTACTTTTACAAGCAAATCATATAAATCTTTATCTAATTTTAACCGCTTTATACCTTCAAAATCTAAACATTTTATAAGCTTTGCAACATTATCTTTTTGATTATTTTTAGCTTGAATATAAGCCTCTCTCAAGGTATTATACCCTACATTGTCAGCACCTATACCTCTTCTTAACTTTATCTTCTTAATCAGTTCTGAAAGCTCTGCTATCTCTTTATTTTTTTTACTATTTTCCTCAAAGGTTAAAAGACCTAAACTACTATTAGTCGTACCAATTTCATTATTCTTCTCATATATCTCGTACTCCAACTTTAATAAATTCCTGTTAAACAATTTATCAAACCAGAAATAATCGTCCTCACCTCCAATAACTTTTCTTTTTAAATCGAGATAGTTTTCACGAATACGAACATTGGGATTCGAATTAACATAAACTGTATAAGAACTGTTTACATTTTTTATTTCTTTAAAAGCATTATACTTGTTATAAAGTGCATAAGTAACACCAAGCGCTAAGGCATAATTTGTAGTAAGCTCTAATATCTCTTTTTCGATAACCTTTGGGTTCTTTTCGTTTAAAAGGATATTAAGACTGTTTTGTACATAAAACTTTGTGGTATAATCAGACTCTGGAAATAACTTAAGCATAAAGCGTTTTAAAGCTTCACCCTTTATCTCCTTTTGCTTTTCCATGATTATTTCCGTTAAGGCTTCTACGTCGATAGTCCCCTTATTCATGGTTAAAGTCTCTAGTCCTACCGCTAAGGTAGGGTCGGTTTGCGCATACAGCGCACATTGCATAAACAAGATGCAGCATAGTAGTACTCTTTTCATAATCGTTTAGTTAAAATTTATTTAGTTACTAGCGAATTTAAGTTAAATATCTAAAACACTAATAACCAGTTAACAACATTTACAAAAAGAAAAGCCCCGCTTAACGCAGGGCTTACATATATATCTATATTTCAACTATTCTTTAACTAATTATCTCACCATCTGCTACATTATCAGTATCAGGGTTTACAAACACTAGTTTTCCTTCTTTATCCTCTGTCATTAGTATCATTCCTTCGCTTTCTACACCACGTAATTTTCTTGGCGCAAGGTTTACTAATACTGTAACACGTTTACCAATTATATCCTCAGGCTTAAAACTCTCTGCAATACCACTCACTATAGTACGCACATCAATACCAGTATCAACTTTTAGTACCAACAACTTCTTAGCCTTTGGCATTTTCTCTGCTTCAAGTATAGTACCTGTACGAATATCCATTTTAGAGAAATCCTCAAAGGTAGCCAACTCTTTTTGAGGTTCAGCTTTTTTATTCTCGGCAGCATTAGCTGTTTTTGTAGCCTCTAGCTTGTCTATCTGTTTTTGTATTGCCTCATCTTCTATTTTAGCAAAAAGTAACTCTGCCTTACCTATAGTATGTTCTGCTGCGATAAGCACCTCTTTAGATGTTATATCACCCCATTGTAAACCACCGTCTAACTTAAGTATATTCTTTAGTTTACCCGATGTAAATGGCAAAAACGGCTCACTAAGCACTGCTAATGCTGTAGCTATTTGTAAAGCCACATACATTTGTGTTTTTACACGTTCAGGATCTTGCTTAACCATCTTCCAAGGCTCCTCGTCAGCTAAATACTTATTACCTAAACGCGCTAAATTCATTAGCTCGCTAAGTGCCTCTCTAAAACGGTAACGCTCTACAGAGCTTGCTATAACAGCAGGATAAGCACGAAGTTCGGCAAGTGTAGCCGTATCTACTTCGCTAAATTCATTAGGTTGTGGTACAACACCATTATAATACTTATTAGTAAGTACCACTACTCTATTTATAAAGTTACCAAATATGGCAACTAACTCATTATTATTACGTGCTTGGAAGTCTTTCCAAGTAAAATCGTTATCCTTAGTTTCTGGAGCGTTTGATGTTAATGCATAACGCAATACATCTTGCTGCTCTGGAAAATCTTCTAGGTATTCGTGTAACCAAACCGCCCAGTTTTTAGACGTAGATAATTTATTACCCTCAAGGTTTAAGAACTCATTAGCAGGAACATTATCTGGCAATATATAACTCCCTTCTGCCTTTAGCATCGCAGGGAATATTATACAGTGAAAAACAATATTATCTTTCCCTATAAAGTGTACTAACTTAGTATCATCACTCTTCCAGTACGGCTCCCAGTCTTTACCTTCTCTTTCTGCCCACTCTTTTGTAGATGATATATAACCTATAGGTGCATCAAACCAAACATAAAGTACTTTACCCTCTGCCCCTTCTACAGGAACAGATATACCCCAGTCAAGATCACGTGTTACTGCACGAGGTTTTAATCCATCGTCTAACCACGATTTTACTTGACCATACACGTTAGATTTCCAGTCGTTTTTATGACCTTCTAATATCCACTCGCGTAAAAAAGTATCATATTCATCTAATGGTAAAAACCAGTGTTTTGTACTCTTAGTAATAGGAATAGATCCTGAAATTGTCGATTTTGGGTTAATTAAGTCCGTAGCGTTTAATGATGAACCACATTTTTCACATTGGTCGCCATAAGCCTCTTCATTACCACACTTTGGGCAAGTACCCATCACAAAACGATCGGCAAGAAACTGATTAGCCTCTTCGTCATACAACTGCTCTGTAACCTCTTCTATAAACTTTCCTTCTTTATACAGCTTCTTGAAAAACTCAGATGCTGTATCATGATGCATTTTAGACGATGTACGCGAGTAGTTATCAAACGATATCCCGAAATCTAAAAACGATTGTTTTATAATTCCATTATACTTGTCTATTACCGCCTGTGGCTCTATACCCTCTTTTTTAGCCTTCATAGGTATAGCAGCACCATGCTCGTCACTACCACAAATAAAAGCTACATCTTTATCCTGTAACCTCAAGAAACGTGAGTAAATATCAGCAGGTACATACACCCCTGCAAGGTGACCTATGTGTATAGGTCCATTAGTATATGGCAATGCTGCCGTAATAGTATATCGTTTTGAATCTTGTATCATCGGGAAAATTTAATTTGAATGCAAATGTACAACATAGTTGCAAAGCCATAAAATCGAAAGTTAGAAACTTTAGCACTGCACAGCTAACAACAAAATCACAAATCATTAAAAACTCGATCTTGATCTATTTTCCCCTTAATAATTTCACGTCTTTCTACCTATAATAAACTAATAGCTTTCTCTTTAAGCTTCTCATTCAGTTTATCTATCTCCGAATTAGCTGACTCAACATCCTCAATAAGGCAATTTTGAATTTCTTCTACTTTAGATTTTATAAAAGACTCTTCACCAGGTAAAATTGGGGCAGAATAAAATGTTTGATAATGAACAATTAACTTGTCGTCCTCAATCATTATTTTACTGTTTTTATCAGGTATTTTATTATTAAACCTATCTGTAAATAATCTTAACCTATCATCACCTTTTAAATCATAACTCCAATCAACCCTTACACACTTGTAACTCTTACCTCTTCTATTAACATCAAAATCTTCTGGGAATTTTTTACCTGATACAGGAATATCTTCAAAATTAGTCGAAGTTCTATTCAAAAAATCAACTTCTAAATATTTAACTTTAAAAGAATCAATAATACTACTTCTCAAACTTTCGAGATCAATCTCCTCAAGCTCTTCTTTTGATTTTTTTGCTATTTCATTTTTAATCTCAACTTCAATAAGTTCCAAAAGTTCATCAAATTTTCTTGTAAAAAACGTCATTTATGTAATTTTTTAATTAATAATGCAAAGATACGCATAAATACAGCACACCCATTTTTCTAAAACCCTACTCAATAACCTAAAAAACAAAACATTAAAAACGTAAAAACCTTTACACCAAGCTACTTTTCTCACCCTATTTTTGAGTATAATAGCCCTAAAAAACATAACATTTCTTTAGTATCTTGTACCCCATGAAAACACCAGCTTATTTACAAAAGGGCGACACTATAGGCATACTATCTACTGCCAGAAAATTAACACTAGACCAACTAGCACCCGCTATACAATTACTAGAAAGCTGGGGGCTCTCTGTAACCATTGGCAAAACAATAGGGTTAGACAACAACAATCAGCTTGCAGGAACTGACGAAGAGCGCGCTGCCGATTTTCAGGATATGATAGACAACCCCAATGTAAAAGCAATATGGTGTGCAAAGGGTGGCTATGGTACCGTGCGCATGGTAGATGGTGTAGATTTTACCGGTTTCAAGAAAAACCCTAAATGGCTCATTGGCTTTAGCGATGTTACTGTACTGCACAGTCACATTAATAACATGAACATACCCACACTACACAGTATTATGTGTCTTACTATGCCTAGTGCAACCCCGCAGGCTATAGATAGTTTACGTATGGCACTATTTGGCGAAAAGCTAGCATACAATATAGAACCTCATCCTTATAATAATCAAGGCACAACACAAGGTGAACTTGTGGGCGGTAATCTATCGGTGCTTTATAGTATTATAGGATCACGATCTGAAGTTGATTATAGCGACAAAATTCTCTTTATAGAAGATTTAGACGAATACCTGTACCACATAGACCGTATGATGATGAACCTAGAGCGCAACAGGTACTTTAACAAAGTAAAAGGTATTGTTATAGGCGGTATGAGTAGCATGAACGACAACACCATACCTTGGGGTCATGATGCACTCGAAATAATAAAAGATATTACCGCGCCTTACAATATACCTATCTGTTTTAACTTCCCTGCTGGGCATATAGATGATAACAGAACGCTTGTTCTTGGTACAACCATAACCCTAAACGTTAACGATACTGATACAACTATAACTTTTGACTAATGGCAGAGCATAACGATTTAGGCAAACTGGGCGAAGAGCTAGCGGTAGAGCATTTGCAAAAGCAAGGTTACACTATACTCGAAACTAATTGGGTTTATCAGAAAGCCGAAATTGATATTATTGCTCAAAAAAAAGATACCCTAGCTGTAGTAGAAGTAAAAACACGATCATCTCTCGATTTTGGCACTCCGCAAGATTTTGTTAAGCCAAAAAAGATACAATTATTGGTAAAAGCCATCAACGAATATATCGTTTTAAACGATCTTGATGTCGAAACACGCTTTGACATTATCGCAATTCATAAAAATAACAATAATTTCACAATAGAACACCTAGAAGATGCTTTCTTTCATTTTTAGGAAAATGTTAAAATAATCAGTTCAATATTGACAATTAACTACTTATCTACCCGTTTTACTGAAAAGAAGCAGTGTTTTTAAATGTTAAATATCAAAAAAAATGTTACTTTTATAACATAAAGTCGAAAAACACACTGTTTTCTTTATTTTTAGTTTATCAAATATTTAACAGATTGTTTTAGTTTGTATATTTGTTTCAACAAACAACAACTACAACACAACTTTTTAACGTATGAAAACAATTTCTTCTGTAGTAGAACACTACATTAAGACTAAACCCTTTTTGTTAAGTGCTCTCTCACAAGGTATCATTAATCTAACATCTCTGGCACGAAACATGATGCCAGAATTAGAGCAAGAACTAGGTAAGGATATAAAACAAGGGGCAGTGGTAATGTCTTTAAAAAGACTATCGGAAGATCTTGACTTTCGCCTTAACCACAAAATTGTAAAAGTACTAAAAAGCATTGGCGAAATTACTGTTCGTTCTTCACTAACAGATTATACTTTCGCAATATCTGAAACAATGCTAGACAAACACGTAGAGCTTATAAACAGAATTACAGCTAACCCAGAAGTATTTTATACCTCATCACGTGGTGTAAATGAAACTAACATTGTGGTAAGTTCATCTGTAAGCGAAACGGTACAAGAACTTTTTGCCGAAGAAAAAATGATAGAATGCACAGACAACTTGGCTTCTATTACGGTAAAACTTCCTAAAGAGAATATTTCTACCCCGGGGGTGTACTACTACATTTTCCAGAGGTTAGCTTGGGAAGGTATCATTATTAACGAAGTTATCTCGACATCTTACGAATTTACCATACTTGTAAGCGAAGACGAAATAGATCTTGCATTTAAAGTCATAAAAGATTTAAAAAATCTACAATAAAAAGATCCGATTTACGTTATGTCATAAAAGATTTATGAAAAAATTTATTTTTATTATAGCACTTTTCTTAAGTGCTATAAGTTTTTATGGACAAAACCGAATAGCTCGGAAGGTGCAAACCTTAAACTCCGAGAAGGCAGCGTTCATAAAATTTACCCCACTCATTGCTACTACTACCCCAGTAGATAATACCATTCAGAAAACGGTAAACAATGCATTACTAGCAACCGTAAACAAGAGTGTTATAGAAAACATTGCAAACAACCGTTATGAAAATATCGAACTCGATATTCCTTATAGCGAAGGTACTATTACTGTACAACTGTATCGAGTAGATATTCTAGCCGAAGGCTTCCATACCGATACTGACAAACAAAACAACGTTCCCTTTAATAAAGGATCTTACTACAGAGGTATTATAAAAGGAGATGCCACAACGGTAACATCATTCAACTTCTTTAACAACGAAATGAATGGTATAATATCATCTAACAGCATTAACAACCTTGTTATTGGTAAACTGCACAAAACAGGTAACTTAACTGATTATATTATTTATTCTGATGCTGATTTAAACATCTCGAACACATTTATATGTAACGCTCCAGAGCCTAAAGCAGAACAGTTTAGCGGGCAACAAAGAGGAGCACAAAGCCCAGCAGGAACACTTAGCGACCGTTGTGTAACAATGTATTTTGAAATAGATAACGATATTTATCTTGAAAACGAATCTAGCGAAGAACTTACCATAAACTGGATGACATCGGTATTCAACAACGTGCAAACATTATTTGATAACGATGGAATTACAATAGCACTAAAATCACTTTACATCTGGACAGAGCAAGACCCTTACGAGGGCGAAAGCTCTTTTGCTTACCTTAATCAGTTTAACCAAGTACGTCCCGTTTTTGATGGCGATGTAGGGCAACTAGTAGGTATAGACCCTGGAGGTCTTGGCGGTGTAGCCGCTACTATAGACGGGTTGTGTTCTAACACAAACTACAGCTACTCTGACGTTAATAGCCTTAACTTTCAAGAAGTACCACTTTTCTCTTGGGCAGTACAAGTTATCACTCACGAGTTTGGCCACCTTCTAGGCTCACCACACACACATGGTTGTTACTGGAATGGTAACAACACCTCTATAGATGGTTGTGGTACATCGGTAGGAATTACAGAAGGTAGTGGCTGCGAAGAAGGCCCTATCCCTGGTCAGTTAGATGGCGGTACTATTATGAGCTACTGTCACCTAGTACCCGATGTAGGTATTAACTTTGCTAACGGATTTGGCGCACAACCAGCTCAAAGAATAATAGACAACGTTAATAGTTCGGCTTGCCTTAGTACCGATTGTATTAACACCTGTATAAACACCGTAGCGTCTTACACTATTACCGAGACTACAGATACTACAGCAATTATAGTATGGACAGATGAAAGCGAAGGACCATGGGAAGTAGCTTTTGCCGATATAAATGGCGATTTTACTAACTGGCAACCTATAGATGTAAACACATTTACAGCTACAGCGTTAGACCCAAACACTTACTATAAATTCTCTGTGCGCCCAGTGTGTCCAGAAAGTACAGCACCTGCAAACGAACAACTTGTATTTGCTACTACTGATGATTATTGTTTAGGCACTACATTTACCGATACAGGAGATATTGATGGTAATTACAGTAACAGAGAAACCCTTACGCGTACTTTTATACCTACCGAGGATACAAACATTATTGTAACGTTTACCGAGTTTGATTTAGAAGCCAATTTCGATTTCCTATCAGTATATGATGGTGCTAATGCCGATGCTCCTCTACTAGGAACATTTAGTGGTAACACCATACCGGGACCATTTGAATCTACTGCCGAAGACGGATCGTTAACCTTTGTATTTACATCAGATAGTTTCCTGACAAGAACAGGCTGGAACGCCGATGTAACTTGTGCAGGTATAGCATCGGTTACCGATAATGCATTTACCGATTTTAGCTACTACCCTAACCCTGCTAATGATGTTGTAAACATTACCTCAGCAGAAAATATTACAGATATTTGGGTGTACAATGTAGCAGGGCAATTATTACTGCACAACACTGCTAACAGCAACAATACAAGCACTAATATAGCATCGTTTGCAAAAGGAGTTTATTTCTTTAAAGTAGCCAATGGTACTAAAGAAGCTAACTTCAGGATTATAAAACAATAGAATTTAAATAGGATTACTTATATCAACAAAAAGCGGTATTACTAAGTTAGTAATACCGCTTTTTTATTGGTTTTTATTCTTATGATTCGTTGAATCAATGAAATACTTTTTTATTCTTAATTATCCTGTTTACATTTTCAATATGCTGAGCTTGAATATTACTATCTCCTCCATTCACTACACCTTTTTTTAATACTTCAACAACCTGTTGCATATCATTATAATTTATCGTTTCATTATTTCTCTTAATACCGCCTAAAACCTTTAAAACTTGATCTGAATATACAAGAGTAGTTTTATCTGGAATAGCTTTTATATCTTTCAAAACACAATCGCCATAAAATACAATAACCGAAAAACAGGGTATATCTTGTTGTCTAAGATGTTTTTTTAAATCTTTGATATGCTTAGCATTTTGCATGATAGGATTATAAAAGCGATATTTCTTTTCACCATAGGCTAACACTTGAGTCCATTGCTGTTGATACCCTGTTCCAAATATCCAACCGCTATAATCTTTCACTTCAAATACAATTAAACCTACATCTGTAATAACAGCTAAATCAATTTGAGCATAATTATCCCCATACATTTTTAAATACAAATCATGAAAAATGGTTTCTGCCGGTATACCTGATTTTAAAAGTTTTAAAACCAAATCTCTTTCTGTCCCTGTACCTCTACTAGAATCCGTAACCGTTTTTAGTAACCTTCTATCTCTTATTTCATTGAAAACAAAAAAGGCAACAATAAGGAAAAGTATACCAATAATAACCCACCACACCATAAGTATATATTTTTTAAGTTATCAATTCTAAATTCCTCAATACCTTAATCTTGTTTCCAAAATTAAAGACATTACACAAAAACCGATTATAACATAGTACAACTACTCAAACACCTTCTCTAAAAGTTGTAATGCTCTCGATGGCGATTTTACATTATCAAAACTAAGCAGTAAGCGCAATCCGTTTTTAGTTTGCTTTTCTTTCATTCGTGTTAACGAAGGGTTTTTTTGTACAAATTGCAACACATTTCTAAACCCTACCGACTGGTAATAATCACTCTGCTGATCGCTCACAAAGTAACCTATCATTTTACCCTGTTTCAATATCAATCGCTCAATCCCCATTTTAGTAGCAAGCCATTTTATACGCATACTCACCAGTAGTGCCTGTGCAGGTGGTGGTAATGCCCCAAAACGGTCTATCAACTTCTGTTCATATAGCTTTAAGCCCTCCTCGTCCTTAATATTGTTAAGCTCATTATACAAGTTAAGCCTTTCGGTAATATTATTAATATACTCATCAGGGAACAACAGCTCAAAATCAGTATCAATCTGAATTTCTTTTACATACTGCTTCTCTTTCTTGTCTTCCTCACTAGCATCTTCTTCATACAAGTCCTTAAACTCGTTCTCTTTCAGTTCCTCAATAGCCTCATTCATTATCTTCTGATAGGTTTCAAAACCTATCTCGTTAATAAATCCGCTTTGCTCACCACCCAGTAAATCACCCGCACCACGAATTTCAAGATCTTTCATCGCAATATTTA
The DNA here is from genome assembly GCA_001874325.1 of Flavobacterium sp. MedPE-SWcel. GTDB lineage: Bacteria > Bacteroidota > Bacteroidia > Flavobacteriales > Flavobacteriaceae > Flavobacterium. The sequence continues at coordinate 22,619 of MPCW01000007.1, forward strand.
AACCACTACCCAGTTCGCTAAACTGTTCTAGTGCCTGTATCCGTTTACGGGCATCCTCTGTCATAGCGCTATATGGAGGTGTTATAAAATAGCAAAATGCTTTTTTGTTACTACGCCCCACACGACCACGCATCTGGTGCAAGTCAGACAGTCCGAAGTTATTGGCATTATTAATAAAAATAGTATTAGCATTAGGCACATCAAGACCACTCTCTATAATGGTAGTAGCTACTAGCACGTCAAAATCTCCTGCCATAAAAGCAAGCATTAACTCCTCTAGTTTTTTACCCTCCATTTGTCCGTGCCCCACAGCCACTTTTGCCCCAGGCACTAAACGTTGAATCATTCCTGCAACTTCCTTAATATTCTCTATACGGTTATTAATAAAGAACACTTGTCCGCCACGTTGAATTTCATATGATATTGCATCACGAATAATCTCTTCGTTAAACCCTACAACATTAGTTTCTATAGGGTAACGATTAGGCGGTGGTGTAGTTATAACCGAAAGATCTCGCGCTGCCATTAACGAGAACTGTAATGTTCTTGGTATTGGCGTTGCCGTTAGCGTTAATGTATCTACATTCTGAGCTATTGTTTTTAACTTGTCTTTTACGTTTACACCAAACTTTTGCTCCTCATCTACTATCAGTAAACCTAGGTCTTTAAACACCACACTTTTATTAGTAAGCTGATGCGTACCAATAACAATATCTAGTTTACCCTCTGTAAGCTGTTTTAATGTTTCCGATTTTTGTTTCGCTGTTCTAAAACGGTTAAGATACCCAATAGTTACAGGCATATCTTTTAGCCTTTCGCTAAACGTTTTATAATGCTGAAATGCCAATATAGTAGTAGGCACTAATATTGCCACTTGCTTACCATTATCTACCGCCTTAAATGCCGCACGAATAGCCACCTCTGTTTTACCAAAACCTACATCACCACACACTAGCCTGTCCATAGGGCGTTCATTCTCCATGTCGGCTTTTACATCGCGTGTTGCCGTTACTTGGTCAGGTGTATCTTCATATATAAACGACGATTCTAACTCAGCTTGCATATAGCTATCAGGCGCATATTGATGCCCTTTTTCTAACCTACGTTTTGCATATAGTTTTATCAGGTTAAACGCTATGTTTTTAACCCTAGCTTTAGTTTTATTCTTAAGCGTTTTCCAAGCAGTAGAACCTAGCTTATATATCTTGGGTGGTGTACCATCTTTACCATTATACTTTGATATTTTGTGTAACGAGTGTATACTCACATATACAATATCACTATCAGCATATACTAGCTTTATAGCCTCTTGTGTTTTGTTTTCTACCTGTATTTTTTGAAGCCCCCCGAATTTACCAATACCATGATCTATGTGAGTTACATAATCACCTACTGATAGAGAACTAATTTCTTTTAATGTTATGGTTTGTTTTTTGCCATACCCATTCTTCAAATTAAAACGATGGTAACGTTCAAATATCTGATGATCGGTATAACAAACTATCTGATTTTCCTGATCTATAAAACCTTCATAAATAGGAAAAACAGTTGTTTCATAATGCTTGCGCACATCCTCATGATTTTCCTCGTCTATACTCTCAAAAATATCATGAAAACGGGTAGCCTGTGCCTCGTTAGAGCAGAATATATAATTTTTATATCCGTTAGTATGGTTCTCGTTAAGGTTATTCATTAACAAGTCAAACTGCTTGTTAAACGATGGTTGTGGCTGTATATGAAACTCGAACGATTTATTAGTTTTAAACACAGGTTTAGATGCAAGCTCTACCAGCGTAAAATCGAGTGCTTTTTTAATAAACGATTCCTGATTTAAGAATAACTCTTCAGGTTCAGCATGTTTTATATCTTCTGATAGTTTTTCAAAAGCCTCGCCTGCCTTATCATACAAACGATCTAACTGGCTAAGCATAGCCTCGGTATTCTGTACAAACAGAATGGTTTTCTCATTAATATACTCTAGAAAACTCTGTCTTTTTTCTTGTAAAAACTTGTTTTCTACATTCGGTATAACCGTTATTTTTTTATTGATTTCTAATGATAATTGCGACTCTACATCAAACGTACGGATGCTGTCTACCTCATTACCAAAAAACTCTATACGGTATGGGTTATCGTTACTAAAAGAGAATACATCTACAATACCACCTCGCACCGAGAATTCTCCTGGTTCAGTAACAAAATCAACACGTCTAAACTCATACTCAAACAGTACCTCGTTTATAAAGTCGATACTCACTAAGTCACCCACGGCAACCTTTAGCGTGTTTTTGTCTAAGTCTTTTTTAGTTACTACCTTTTCAAATAGCGCCTCAGTATACGATACTATTATAGCGGGTTTTCTACGTGAGTTTATTCGGTTTAACACCTCAGCACGCAGCAATACATTAGCATTATCAGTTTCCTCTATTTGGTATGGTCTACGGTATGAGCCTGGGTAAAACAACACGTCTTGTTCCCCCACAAGTTTTTCAAGATCATTAAGGTAATAAGCAGCTTCTTCTTTATCTTTAAATACTAATAAAAACGGAAGTTCTACCTGTTTAAATAAAGGTGGTATCACAAAAGATAACGACGAACCTATAAGCCCTTTTACATGTAACTTACTTTCACGCTTTTGTAAAGCTGTAGCAATCTGTTTTACTTTATCTGACTGCTGATATTTATCTAAAATTTCGGGTTTCAATTTACGAGTTTCAGGTTGTTGGTATTAATCGTTTCCTTCTGTAGTAGGTACTGCTAGTTTTGGTGTAGCAGGTGTTGGGTTTAACACATCAGGCACCATATCAGGGTTTGCCATACGCGATGTATCTAAAGCACGTAGCATTTCTTCTTCACCCACTTCTTTTGGTATTTCACTTTTACGAACAATTTCTTCAAACTGATTTTGTAAAGAAATTGTTTCCTTAGTTACCTCATCAATCAACACAAGTACTTTATCACTCTGTACTGCATCTAGACTTATATAAGTGTGTAATGATTTTATTTTAGTATCTAATACCATTAATCTAGTAACCACCTCTGGTTTATTAAAAAATGGTATAATTGTAGTTTTAACAGATGATAATTTACTTATTAAAGTTTCTACCTTTTGCTCATAAGCCGTTAAGGTACCCGTAGGTTTTTGCATCAACTCACTTTTAAACTGTCTCCATTCATTCCAGTCATCAAGATTTTTCTGCACCTTATCTTTTGGCACAGGCACATCAAACCTCCAGTGATTATCAATCACCTTTACTATAGAGTCATTACGTTGTTCTAACCTTAATGTTTCTGCAAGACGCTGCTCTTTATCTTCTTCGCAAGACAGTAGTGCAAAAGACAATAAAGCAGTTATAATAATAGAAGTGTATTTCATAGTATTGTATTGAACCACAAATTTACAAATGTTAAGCCAATGTGTTGTTTATTAAAACTTAATTTATGTTACAAACTAGCCTTATGTTTCAACATATAAATGTATAGTAAGAATATCTCACTAACTAAGGTATAAAAATCACAATATCACATAATATTATTGCAAACTAGCCTTTATACTGTATATATCATAACACTAAAGTAGTATATTTGCAAAATAAACAACATAACAATATGAGTACTATTTTAATTATTGGGGCTTGCGGTCAAATAGGTACCGAACTAACCAAAAAACTAAGAGCCGCACATGGAAACGATAATGTAATTGCATCTGACGTAAGAGAAGGTAATGCCGAGCTTATGGCAGCAGGACCATTTGAAATTGCTGATGCTTTGAAACGTGACCAAATAGAAGCAATAGTTGAAAAGTATAATGTTGATGAAGTTTATTTAATGGCAGCATTACTATCGGCAACTGCCGAGAAAAATCCTGCTTTTGGTTGGGAGTTAAACATGAATTCTCTTTTTCATGTATTAAACCTTGCTAAAGAAGGAAAAATAAAAAAGATATTTTGGCCATCTAGTATTGCCGTTTTTGGTCCTACTACACCTAAACAAAACACACCACAATATACTGTAATGGAACCTTCTACAGTATATGGTATCTCTAAACAAGCTGGAGAAAGATGGTGCGAGTACTACCATAACATTTATGGTGTAGATGTTCGAAGCATACGTTACCCAGGTCTTATCAGTTGGTCTACACTACCAGGTGGTGGTACTACAGACTATGCTGTAGATATTTACCACAAAGCACTTAGCAATGGTACTTTTACAAGTTTCCTTTCAGAAGAAACACGTTTACCAATGATGTATATGGACGATGCCATACGTGCCACTATAGGCATTATGGATGCACCTAAAGAAAACATCAAAATACGCTCATCATACAATTTATCTGCAATGGATTTCACACCAAAAGAAATTGCCGAAAGCATTAAGAAACACATACCTGAGTTCACCATTGGTTATGAGCCTGACTTTAGACAAAAAATTGCTGATAGCTGGCCACAAAGTATAGACGATAGCAGAGCAAGAGAAGATTGGGACTGGAAACACAATTATGACCTTGATACCATGACTATTGATATGCTAAAACATTTAGAAAGCTTAGTATAACAGAAAATCATTACTATATATAAAAAAAGCAGCGCTTAATTTAAGCGCTGCTTTTTTATTTTTACAAGTTTATTCTTACAACAAAAACATTATAAATCTCTTAAAAACAAGAAAGATGAGTAACGGTTAACCCGTACACATCTTCTCGTTTTTAAAAACCCTCTAGCATAGAGGTAATCGGGGGGCAAAAGCTATTTTTATCAATCTATAGATTAATTCTTACATAATTTTCTAAAAAACAAATGATAATCATCATTCCTTCTTAGAACACTAATTATACCGCAAATTTAACCATTGATTCAAGAGAAACAGCACGAAAAAATTTGACCTTGTGTAGAATTTGTTCTACATCAGACTGTTCTGATTTATTTTATCTAATTTAGATGCCAAATTATTTTTCACCCTCCAAATTATAAATGATTACTCTAAACAGAATATTACTATTATTATGTGTTATAAGCATAGGCCAATGCTATGCCCAAGACACATATTTTACCACATGGTATTCTGCTGACAGTAACCATTTACCACAAAACACCGTAAAACATATTGTTAAAGACACTTATGGCTACATATGGTTAGCAACAGAAAGTGGACTAGTACAATTTGATGGAGAAAATTTTAAAACATTCAACGCTAAGAATGTAAAAGGGATGCGATCTGAACGAATGAATCAATTTGGCGGATTTGTACACAAAGACAGCCTTGTTGTTACAAACGAGTTACGACAGTACTTTTTAATACAAGAAAGAAAAATTGTAGAAGACACTACAAAACGAAAACCCTTAGTTTTTATACCCCCAGTACATTACTCGACAGATTATGTAATCATACTATCACCACTACACTACTATTCTAAAAAAGAATATTTCAAAGTATCCTCACAAGGCAACAATTACATTATAGGTAATGATAGTATTAGGGCATTCACAAAAGGAGTAAAACACAAAGACAGCTTTTTTTATGACCTCAAAAAGCACACACAATTTTTTAGTCTATCAGGAAAGCTATACCATCTTGAAAACAAAAATGGTTATGTAGAGTTTTCGGGTAATGAAATATTACACAAAAAATTCGATCCTTCTATTACAAAACAGTGCATCATTTATACTAACGAGCCCGAAGGTCAAGTATTTTTAGCCTCAGGTAAAAACCTATATCATTTAGAAGAAAAAGAAGGAACGCTACACACCACCCTTATATACAACAACTATAATAAAGAAGACAATATAGAAACCATTTGTTTCGATAAAAAAAATCATGTTATTTACCTAGGAAGCCTTAACAAGGGGTTGCTTGTTGTAAAAAAACAAGTCTTTAAAGAGCTCACCTCCCCACTTAAGCACCACATTGGGGTAGACAATGTATACTATGGCGTTTCTGCCTATGGCGACAATCAAATAATAGCCGCTACAGGCGATATATTTGAGAATGGAAAGCATTTAATAAACATAAATCTAGAAGCTAACAGTGATAAATTTTCAATTCATGTAGATGAAAACAAAGATGTATGGGTAGCAAAGCATAGATATATACACTGCTATAGAAAAAGCTCAAATTATACTAAACATGATACCTGGCTACTTCATCGCAGAGTATCTACAATAACAATGGGTAAAAACGGAATACTATGGATAGGATGTTCTTTTCCATACAACATGAAAGAGCCTGGTGCACTATACTATATAGACCTTAAGCAAAAAGAATACAACCCAGTACTCTACATGGATTTAGAAAATGGAGCTAAAAGCATCTTGAACCCAATTGATGATGAACTCTGGGTGGGTTCTCGCGACAAAATGCTAAAAATAAAAATTAGCACAAAAGAAATAGAAGAGATCTCTGAATTTAAAAACTGTTATATAAGAGACATGTATAGTACAGGCCCTAATGAGTTTTGGGCAGCAAGCTATACTAAAGGTCTATTTCTATATAAAGATGGAAAAGTAACTAACTTTCCTCCTGATAAAAACAAATACATACTTACCTCACATTGTATTATTGAGGATAAAGACGGTTTTTTTTGGGTTACAACAAATAAAGGATTATTTCGAGTAAACAAGCAAGATCTACACGACTATGCATCGGGTAAAAAAGAAGGTGTATACTACTACCATTACAATAAAAATGCAGGCTTTAGTACAAATGAGTTTAACGGTGGTTGTGACCCCTGTGGCGTATATCTTAATAATGAAAATATCTTCTTCCCATCTATGAGGGGTATTGTATATTTTAACCCCAACGAAGTCGCTACCAATTATCCAGAGAATGACATTTTTATCGATGATGCAATTATTGACAATACCGCTGTTACTACAAATAATCTAAGCCTAAACAGAAACTTTGGCCGAGCAACATTTATAATAAGTAGCCCTTTTAATGGTGATGTAAACAATCAGTGCCTCGAAATAAAACTAGCAGGCCCTGTAATGCATAAATGGAGTAAAGTAACCAAAAATAAAGTTTCTTACTCTACCCTCCCACCAGGAGAGTATGAACTTACCGCACGAAAATTACCAGGGTTTAATAGCAACTATGTATATAAAACCATAACATTTACAGTAAAACCTGCATTTTGGCAAACAACATGGTTTGCTATTTTATTTATTATAGCCTGCGCATTTATTATAGTGCTTATATTTAAAATTCGACTACGCTACATACGCTATAAAAATGAAATACTAGAACAACAAGTATCTGTGCGCACAATACAGCTTAAAAGTACCATAGAAACACTTAGAGCAACAAAAGACGACCTAAGTGTACAAAATGAAAACCATAAAAAACTAATTAAGAATATTACACACGATATTAAAAGTCCTTTAAAGTTTATGGAGATTACAGGGCGATATGTATATAATAATCTTGATAAAAAAGACATCTCTTTTAAAGAAGATATCGAATCGATATACACCTCATCATCGCAGCTATATCACTTTGTAGATAACTTTTTAGAGTACACTAAGCAGGCTGATGACAAGTCAATATCAGTCCCACACCCGCTACACAAACTTGCAGAAGAAAAAATAAAATTCTTTAAAAACATTGCACAATCACGCAATATCTCATTAGTAAACAACATCACTCCAGCCATAACAACACAGTTAAACAAACACTTACTATCTATAGTGCTACACAACTTGTTAGATAATGCAATTAAAAACACATCAGAAGGTAATGTTACCTTTTCGGCTACAATAACCGAAAATGACGCTATAACTCTATCTATAAAAGATACAGGAAAAGGAATATCAGCAACCCAACTCGCGCGTTATAATGATCTTATTAATAACATAGATACTGAGCTAGAAAAAGATCAAAACGGAATAGGGCTGTTAATAATAAAAGAACTTTTAGTTATAATGACAGTAACCATGAAAATAGACTCTCAAGAGAATATTGGTACAGAAATTACTCTTACACTACCACAGTAATTATTCACTATATAACTTATACTTCTCTACAAGCGATACAATATTGCTAACATCTAATTTCTCAAAAACACGATTTTTATACGTGCTTACTGTAGACATTTGAATGTTCAATCTATTAGCAATTTCAAGGTTACCCTCTCCCTTAGCAAGTAGTGTTACAATTTGCATTTCTCTATTAGATAGCGCCTCTAGCGGATTGTGTGGTGTACCGTTAAGAGTGTTCTCAAGTATCTTCTCTTTTACTTTATCACTCACATACTTTCCACCCTCTAAAATTACATTTACAGCCTCTACTATCTTCTCTTCAGACGTTAGCTTGTTAAGATAGCCATTTGCCCCAGAATAAAGGTAACGCAGAGCATATTGCTCCTCATCAAAAGCCGAAAACATAAGTATCTTAACCGATGGATGTACCTCCCTTGCTTTTTCGATCATTCCAGAAGAATTTCCCCCTGGTAAATTAATATCTAAAATAAGTAAGTCAACGCTTTCAGGGTTCATTATAGTAAGAACCTCATTAAGACTTTCGGCATGTAATATGGTAATCGTTGGGAATACTTCTTTTAGTATAAGCGAGACCCCCCGACGAACAACACTGTGATCATCGGCTAGTAATATTTTTGTGTTGTTAAACATATATTTAGTTGTGATTATGCTATAAATATAATCATAAAATAGATTTTTATCCCCTCAAAAAAAATCTTTATTTATATACATTTTTTTCATAGACAAAATCATCACATTACACTTCAAGAAACACACTATATATAAGAAAAAAACCATGCTAAAAAGCATGGCCTATATTTTATCGTTCCCAAAAGAAAGGTGGCTCTATACCCAACGATCGCAAGTAAACATAACCCTGCCCTCTATGATGAATATCGTTATCTATATAATACAATAATGTATCTCTAACAGAATCTTCGAACTGACCAAAAGCTACTATTCTTTTATCAAGATCTATATTATCAAGCTCAGGCCATAACTTGTTTAACACCTCAGTTATTTCATCCCAAAGATCAAGTAACTCCTGTTTTGTATCAGGAATTCCTTCACTGTTATGATGTGGTAACTCATCATAATCATCCCACTCATCAGTAATCAAACCATACATACCAGGCCCTGCTAAATCTATCATCTCCATAGCAAGCACTGCAAATGGTCGCATACCTCCCACACTATAAGTAAATAATTCTTTCTCAGGAAAAGCCTCTATAACCCTTCTTGTTAATGCTCTATGCCCTTGCCAGTATACTAGTAAGGTCTCGTTAATAAGTATTGGTACAGATGGTGCTTTAAGTACATTATTTTCCATGACAAATAATTTTTTATGTGTTTAGTACACCAAAATTAAGAGCTGGTAGTGACAACCCTATGTCAGCAGAAAATTCAAAAATCATTTTTTATGATTTCTTTCACTTTTCATTCCCCATCCTGTCTATCGTGCTATGGCGATTTCTTTTATAAGGAACCGTACAGCCCCCAGCGCCACAACCTGTGTTAAGCGCAGCCAATAGTATTAAAAACACACCTGGTATAGCTAATAACCATTGCTTAACATCTATAGCTTGTAGTATAATAAGTACTCCAAAAACAAGACGGATTATTCGGGGGATATTAATATTTTTCATAACGCTTCTTCTTCATAAAATTCGTACTCCTAGTATAACGTAAGATACGAAAATTACATTGCATAAAAAAACCGCAACAAGTGCGGTTTTTAATATCTCTATTCTATAATTTCATTTGTTTCAAACACTTCTTTACCACCCTCTTTATTCGGGTCAAACTCACCCTCCCACTTAGCAATAAATGCCGATGCAAGACAGTTACCAATAACGTTTATAGAAGTACGTGCCATATCCATAAGCTCATCAATACCCAATATTGCCATAATAGGCCACATCGGTAAGTTAAACGATGCCGCAGTACCCATAAGTATTACTAACGATGCTCTAGGTATACCAGCCACACCTTTACTTGTTACCATAAGAGTAAACACCATAATAAGCTGCTCACCAAGGCTAAGGTCTATACCCGCTGCTTGTGCCACAAATACACTCGCTAAAGCAAGGTATAATGTTGTACCATCTAGGTTAAAGCTATACCCCATAGGCATTACAAACGATACTACCTTTCTTGGTACACCAACGCTCTCCATAGCCTCCATAGCACGTGGCAATGCTGCCTCTGAACTGGTTGTTGCAAATGCAATAGACACTGGTTGCTTTATAGCTTTTATAAACGGTACTAACGGTATACGTGCAAAAAGTGCAATAGGTAACAATACTAAAAGTGCAAACACTATTAACGCACCATATAATAATAATAGTAACCCAAATAGATTTTCTAATATAGAAAGCCCCATATGCCCTACTGTGTAAGCCATTGCAGCACCAACACCAATAGGCGCAAAGTACATTACTATATTAGTAAACTTAAACATTACTTCAGATAAACTCTGTGTAAAATCAACCATTGGCTTACGTTTATCTTGAGGTACCATAATAAGCCCTAAACCAAATATTACACTAAATACTACTATCTGTAATACCTCACCTTCAGCCATAGACTTCGCTATATTTTGAGGGAATATGTGTAATATAATATCTTGCCAAGTTTGTGGTTCTGCCGCAGTAAGTTCCTCATGCATTGCTGCTGGCGCCTCTATACCAAGACCAACAGGGAAGATATTAATAGCTGCAACACCAATAAATAAAGCAATGGTAGTCACTACCTCAAAGTAAAGTAACGATTTCCAACCCATACGCCCTACTTGCTTAATATCAGAGTGTCCTGCAATACCATATACCAGTGTAGCAAAAATAAGCGGTCCTACAATGGTTTTAATCATCTTCAGAAATATCTTACTCAGCACACGCAAGTTTACCGCCACATCTGGAAAATCATATCCCACAACAGCACCTATAACAAGGCAAACCAATATCCAAGTAGTAAGACTTTTCTTTTTTAAACCATACAGTACTAATCCAAAAATTGATGCCCAACGTAAAAACGTCATTACACCATCTGGAACTGAATCAAAAATATAATTGAATAGGTAGACAACTGCCGTTATAGAAATAATTATAAGAGCAATAAAGTTTATATATCGAGATTTAAACATAAGAAGTTTACTTAATTTAAGTACTATTAATTAGCTTATTTTAGTGGTCTTTTTATAACCGTGCGTAAAAATAATGGAAAAATAGTTTTTATCCCTATTATTAAGTCACCTTTTCAATTTTGAACCATTCTAGTTATGTAAGTATTCAAAAATTAACAATTAAAATCAAGTAAGTTATAGCGTTATAAATATTCAATTATATTTGTTTCTACTCTATTACTTTATCTAGATGGCAAAAAAACTTTGGACAAGAGAAGAAATGATATTGGCTCTTAACCTTTATCAAAAAATTGAATTTGGAAAAACACACAAAAACAATCCCGAAATAATCAAATTAGCCAATGTTCTAGGTAGAACTCCTAGCGCAGTAGGAATGCGATTAGGTAATTTTGCAAGTATAGACCCTGTTCATCGAGACAGAGGGATTAATGGATTAAAAAATAGTGGAGGCAATGTAAAATCAATTTGGGACGAATTCTTTAACGACAAAGAGAGTCTTATTTTCGAAAGTGAGAAAATATTAACTGAAAAACAAAACTTAACTATTGAGGGTAAATATCATGATCAGCTTAATGATATTAAAAATTTAAAAGGTGAAGACAAAACTAGACTTGTAAAAACAAGAGTAAATCAATCTATCTTCAGACAAACGATTTTGACAAATTACACCTCAAAATGTGCTTTAACAGGTATTGACATACCTAGCTTACTTTTCGCTAGTCATATTATTCCTTGGTCTGAAAACAAAGAAGAACGATTAAATCCTGAAAATGGAATTTGTTTATCGGCATTGTATGACAAAGCTTTTGACAAAGGTCTTTTAAGTTTCTCCAATGACTATCAAATACTACTATCATCTACACTAAAAGAAAAAAAAGTAACAGAATATTACAAAACATATTTTGCTCCTATAGAAAATAAAAAACTATCACTACCTATAAAGCATAACCCTTCAAAATTATTTTTAGAGTATCATCGCGATACTATATTTGACAAAAAACAAAACCACTAAATCCGCTATGAAAAAATTACTACTATTACTTTCTGTTATTACCATTACTATAAGCTGCATTAACAACAAAGAAAATACTGTTGATGTAACTACCGAAAAAGAAAACATAACCCAACTACTAGACGACTGGCATACAGCAGCAGCCAATGCTGATTATGACGGTTATTTTAATAAAATAGCTACTGATGGTTATTTTTTGGGCACAGATGCTACCGAGAATTGGGGCAAAGAAGCCTTCATTACCTTCTCTAAACCCTATTTCGACAAAGGGAAAGCATGGGACTTTAAAGCCGTAGAACGCAACATCTATTTTAGTAAAGACGGTAAAATCGCTTGGTTTGACGAGCTACTAGACACCCACATGAAAATATGCAGAGGCTCTGGAGTATTAGAAAAAGAAAATGAAGAATGGAAAATAAAGCATTATGTACTCTCTATGACCGTGCCTAACAAAGTTATTAAAGAAATATTACCACTAAAAGCTACACAAGAAGACAAACTACTTGAAGAACTAAAAAAGCAATAAAAAAACTGTCGAGAGGGGACTCGACAGTTTCAATTAGCAATAGTCATCAATCTATATTTAGTAACAAAAAATTAGGGGTACGTTACTAAACTCTTTATATCATTATACCTCTTGTAGTTTTCACCGTTATAAGGTTGTTTTTGTATCGTTATCTTGATTCAAAGATAGGGCAGGTTTACACTTACTTTTTACCTTATTCGTTTATTACCCTTAATAATCCCCGTAAAAAGCAAAAAAGTGTCGACGAATGGTAATCGACGCCATTTCGTCGAACTTTTCCTAATAAAAAACGCTTCGAATACTAATATTCGAAGCGTTCATCCACCTAACCAATAAAAACTATGTTCGTGAAAAAACGAGCAACAACGACGCCCGGTTTCTTAATAATTTGATCACATTACAAATGTAAAGCATAACGTTACCTAAACATTCGGTTTCTCGGCAAACCACAATTAAGTGTCGACGAACGTACATTTAAACCCGATGAAATGAATAATATAATTCTATAATAAGAAGATAAAACTTACACAAAACACTTAAAAAAACCATAATCACTTTATATTCATATACTTTATCTCAAAAAAACAGACCCGTAATAATAAAAAAATCCAATTCAAAAATCATAAACAATTTATACTAGAAAAAACAATAGTAAATATTGACTTGAGCCCTAATTACACATAGCTGTTTTTTAATTTAAAATATTTATCTTTGACGAAATAAATACCGTAACTAAACACTAGTTACCCGCTTCATCTCTAGCGTTAAGGAAGAAATTGGGAGATTAAGTTGATTATCCTTACGGAAAACTCCGTATACCTTAATAACAATGTAATATTGTTAGAGGGTGTACGGAGTTTTTTTTGCCTCTAACTTTTTAATGTAAAACACAATAAATTTATAGTTATGAGACAAGCAAAAGCCCTATTATTCCTAATCAGTATCACTTTTTCTTTAATTGGATATTGTCAACAACAAAATCGCACTTCAGATTTTAAAATATTAGATAACAATAAAGATGGAAAAATAAGCCCTTACGAAGCTTTAGACATACTGCTTTCTATGGAAAAGAAAACTGGTAGCGAACTACATCTAAGTAAAATCGGAAATCTAATATCAGAATACGAAAAAGAGCAACAAGAAGAAATTAACGACATATTTACTGAGGTTGACACTAACAAAAATAACATTATAGAAGCTAGTGAAGCAACCGAAGAAATGATGCAGTTTTTACCCTTAATGGATTCTGATAAAAACAACTCTGTAACACGAGAGGAAGCTGCTAACTTTAATTTTGAAAACGCATTCTTTATGAGCGATGAAGCCATAAAAGAAGAAATCGATATGATTTTTGCACAACTTGCACCATCTAAAGATAACATTACAATAAACACCATACCTCAAGAAATACAAGAAGAACTTAAAGGCTGGGATATTAATGGTGACGGAAACGTTACAAAAACAGAAGCCTTTAATAGTATAAAGCCAGGTGTTTCAGCAGCTCAATTCGAAGTAAAAGGTACTACTGCATACATGAGCGGCACTATTGGCAGTAGCACTCCTGCTGCTGTATTAAAACTCGTTTTTGAACACCCAAATGTAACAACAATAGAACTGCTTAATGTACCAGGTTCTGTAGATGACGTAGCAAACCTACGTGCATGCTTATATGTACATAAGTTTGGGTTACATACAAAGGTTAATTCAAAAAGCAATATTGCCTCAGGAGGAACTGATTTTTTTCTTGCAGGTCATAAAAGAGAAGTAGAAAAAGGCGCTAAAATTGGAGTACACTCTTGGAGTGGTGGTGCAAAAGCTGCTTCCGAATTCCCTAAAAGTCATGATGTACATAAAAAATACCTAGAATATTATAGCGCAGTAAACATCCCTCAAGGGTTTTACTGGTACACACTAAAAGCTGCTCCTGCAAATAGCATTCACAACATGACAGAAAAAGAAATCATCAAATACAATATCAGAAGTAACTAAACCCAAAATTATCATCATGAAAAAATCAAAAGCGAACGTAATCATTCTATTTTTAACCACACTATTACTTCAATCTTGCATTGGCAGTAGTGAAATGAAAATGATTAAGGAAACCAAAGCGAGTTATACAGATTACAGCAATAAAGACAAGCAAATACGATTTGTAAAAATGCATCACATAGGAAAAGAAGAATTTTATGCTGATGTTGCCACTATTGTAGAAAATGCTAAAAACAAAAACTATGTATTGTTTTATGAATGGATAGACTTTGATATCGCTACAGATATAGAAAAAAGAAAGGCTCGAAAGTTAGTAGGCTTTATCCCTTCACCAGAGGGCTACAAGAAACTCTTAAAACAATTAGGCGATGAAACCCTTGTTGTTCAAAAAAACGACCAATACTTAAACTTAGTAAACAACAAAGATTTTCGAGTAGATTTCACACCGAAAGAGCTTATTAAAAGTTACGAAAGCAAGTACGGAATGCTTGTATTAAACGATGAAGATAAAAACACCCCTATAGAAGATTTTATTGAGGTTAAATTACCACAGGAACAAGTTAACGAGGTTATACTTAACGATCGCAATAAGTACTTAGCAAACAAGATAATTAAAAGTAACCACTCTAAAATAATTGTTCTTTATGGAGCTGCTCACGAAGTAGGTCTAGTTGAACTACTACAAGAAAATGACGCTAACTGGAAAGAGATAAATAATAATTAATCTTTTCTATTAAACACAAAAAAGGCGTACAAGTTAACTTATACGCCTTTTTTATTACTCCCAAGGTCCGTTTGTCATTACATTTACCACCTCTCCATCTTTGCTAATTCTATATAATCCTCCTGCACAACCAAGCCAAACATTCCCTTTTTTGTCTTTTAAAAAACTCATGGTCGAACTTGGAATATTATAATTTACAAACTCATTATTTGCATACCTATAAACTCCATTACCCGTTGTACTAAACCATATTTCGTTTAAATCGTCTTTATAAATCTCAAAAACATCACTTTTGCTTAATCCATCTATTTCAGAGAAGTGAACAAATTTTTCGCCATCATATTTATTTAAACCTCCATTACCAGCTCGTTTATCCGATTCTGCTTTGTCTTTTTCTGCAACCCTTGTTCCAATCCAAATACTCCCTTCTTTATCTTCAACAATTGACTGTACATTATTTGAATTCAACCCTTCTTTTATAGTAAAAGAAACAAATGTACTTCCATCAAACTTACTCACTCCATAACCATCTCTCCCAAACCAAATGTTTCCTTTCGAATCTTCTGTAATTGAGGTTACCCAATCTTTTGTATCTGGGTTAATCTCTGTATCTATTTTTGGATAAGGAATGGAAAAATCAGCAAACTGAGTTCCATCAAATCGACAAACTCCACCCCAAGTTCCAATCCAAAACACCCCTTTACTATCAATAAATAAACAACTTATCATATCGCTACAAAGTCCATCTTCTTCTGAATAGTTTGTAAATGTTTTTCCATCAAATTTAGATAAGCCAGCACCTGTTCCAAACCATATATTACCCAAATTATCTTCAATTACACTTACAATTCTATTGGTTGGTAATCCGTCATTCGTTGTTAAGTAAACCAATTTGTCTCCGTTGTATTTAGCCACTCCTTTTTCTAAAGTTCCAAACCACAAATTCCCTTTAGAGTCCTGAAATGTTTCAACCACATATTGCCCTATTTGTACACCATCAGTTTGCACCTCGTGGTTTTCAACCTCGGCAATTCTTTCTTTTTTCTCTTGAGAATGACACGAAACAAATAGGCTTGTTAATACAATTAAAAGTAAACTTTTCATTTTCATAGTTTTATACAAACTTAACAAGAAATAAACAATACACTTCTCATAAAACACAAAAAAGGCGTATAAGTACCAGTGGTAACTTATACGCCTTTTCTTATTTAGAAAATAGCTCCTTAAAACTTTATTTGGAGCGTTGTATAGAAGTTTCTATTAGCTGAAGGAATAATACCTGGCCCAGGGTAACCTGTAGCACGACGTGTAAAGTAATGGTTGTCTAAAACATTATTAACACCCGCCTCTAGCTTAAATATCTTATATGAATACGATACCGAAACATCTAAAACATCATAAGCAGGAATTTCACCTATAACACCACTTAAATTACCATCCACAGCATTTGTAGCATCCGTAAATTGTTGTGAAAGGTAAGTGTACTGAATGCTCGATAGTATATTTTTATACCCAAATCGCACACCTGTTTTAAAGTTCAAATCAGGTATAAACTCTACCTTATTACCCTCTACTCCATTTGCTTGCGATGTAGTATATTCAGAATCTATAACAGATGTGTTTACAAAATAATTAAAACTATACCTGTTACCTAAGTTTAACATTCTACTCAAGTTAAAATCTATTAACGACTCTACACCATATATTAAAGCATCACCCACATTACCACGTTCGCTTTTTACTCTACCATCTATAGCCTTTTGTACAAAGCCTATTCTATCGTTATAAAACAACCCAAACACACTAGCATCATATGATATTATGTGCTTATAATTACCTCTCAAACCTAAATCTATAGTAAAACCTTCCTCATCACTTATATCTGGACTAATCGCAAATGCAGGATTCACAATACTTATATCAGAAAACGTTACCGATCGATAATTTTGTGATGCATTAGCATATACCTCAACCGAAGTAGACGGCTTATAACTCACACCTAAACCTAACAATACAAAAGAGCGTTCTCTTACCTCACTATCATCTACAGTTTCCTCAAAAATTACATTACCAGCAGCATCAGTATTAATGTTTTTATAAAAACCATCACTCTCCGTTTTTATATGCTCAAAACGAAAACCTGGTGTTACCGAAAGTTTATCGCTCAAGTAGAATATATTTTCTCCAAACACTGCTAAGTTCAAGTTAGGGTAAGTATATTTTGACTGATTTGCATAGTTTGGATATGCTCCATGCTGAAAATCAAAATTAGCATCGCTCCCATCAGATCCTGGACCTTGTTCGCTTGTATTATCTGCCTTATAAAACTTAGCACCCAATAAGCCTACTGCTTTTTTACCAAACACTTCATACTTATGTAGTACACGTGACTCAAAACCAAAATTATTAAAGTCTCCTTTTATTAGATCACGCTCTTCCATGCTATCTACCTGATCTACTCTATTGGTTCTAAAACCAAGAGCATATCGCGAAGCTTTTAAACCAAAAGCATTAAATGTAAAGTTCGTTTGCTCAGAAAACTTGTGCGCAAACTTCAAGTTAAACAACAACCAGTCTACCTGAAACCAGTTACGCTCACGGTTACTCTGAAAAGGATCATTATCAAACATTTGATCGTTTAACCCTCCTGCTTGTTTTGCTAAGTATCGCAAGTAAGTAACCTCTCCAGTAAGCTTTGTTTTCTCATTAAACTTATACCCTATGTGCGCATAAGCATTTTTAGATTCAAATTCAGAATTTGGTCTAAAACCATCTCCTTTTTTATAGTTAAAAAACGAGTAGTAACTCCAGTTTTTATGTGTACCACTCACACTAGTAAAGTTGGTATATAAATTATTACTCCCCACCGTGTTTCTTGTAACAACCTCTAGTGGTTTGTTTGGGTTAGGCTTTTTCATTATAAAATTCACCAATCCGCCAAACTGTGTACCATATTGTAGTGATGCTGCACCCCTAACAATCTGAACTTCTTTTAACCCTTCGGCAGCAGGTGCATAATAACTCTCTGGGTAGCCCAAAACATCAGCACTAATATCATACCCGTTTTGACGCGTATTAAAGTTAGCTGTTCTATTAGGATCTAACCCTCTACCCCCAATGTTAAGCTGTAATCCTGCATCATCATTTTGGTAAATATTTAACCCTGCAACTTGGCTATAAATTTGTCGTGCATTGTTAGAAGCTAGGTTTGCCATAGATTGCTCTACTAAAACCACTTCTGTTTTTTTACCCGCATAAATAGCCGTTTCCTCTACATCTTTAAGGCGTTTTAGCTCAAATGCCTTTGCACGTCGTGCATTAATTTCAACCTCCGATAATTCTTCTGAGAAAAGTTGTAACTGCTGATTTACCACTACATCTTTTGTAACAGTAATTTGCTTCTCAACAACAGAATGTTCGTACGATAAAAAAACAAGTGTTAACTGCTCTTTCTCTGTTGTAAATTCATAAAAACCATCGGCATTAGTTACTGCTAACTGCTTCCAGTTTTTATCGTAAACTTCAGCATTTTCAATGGGTAAACTTGTATCGGCAGTAATTACTGTACCTGATACTTTATTTTGAGCGTTTATACTTATTGCTAATAAATAAACGACTATTAAAATACTATAATCCTTTAATCTCATCATTAAATGGTAATATCCAACGCTTGCGCTTGAATGATTCTTCTTCTTGGTACAAATCTACGGCTTTATCTACAAACGGCTGACTTAACCTGCCGTTTAAAGCCACATAACTTTCGGCAAATACCTGTATGTTTTTATACCCTTTATTTTTATAATGGTCGCCCAAATAATGTGCATATTCTAATATAAAATCGGGCTGAAAACTCATCTGTTTTTCTTGCAGTGGTGTTAGAAAGTCTGCATTATTTACATAAAAGAATTCCTTTGTTTCGCTATCTACAATTTTAAAAGTAGTATATCCCATTTTCTCCATAAGCATAACACGCCAAGAGAAACGGAAACCCTCCTCTGTCCAGAATAATTCTCCTGGATATAGAGCATACCTAAACGGAAATAATAACTGTATTGCAAAAAACACAGCTAGTACTGTTGTTACTACAGGCTTAAACTTATAGTTGTACTGTGCCACCTCTGTTATAGCAACTGCTTTTATATTAAACGAGCGATGTATAATTCGTTTTATAAACAAAATGACTTTTTCATGAAAACCTGCCTCAAAGAAAATTAACGATCCTACTATCATTACATACGGGAACATCCCGATAGGGAACAACACACGCGTAAACACATGAAAGAATACAACAAGACCAAAGGCAATCCATCGTGTTCTTTTATACAATAATAAAAACGGGATAAATAAATCGTACAACATACCCGACCAACTCATCGCATGATGAAACCAATCTTGTTGCATTAAATTTTCTCCAATAAGAGGTAAGTCATATTTAGAAGGCAACCATATTTTTAAAGGCATGGCTTTACCTAGCCAGTCAGAGTTAATTTTTGCTAACCCTGCATAAAAATATACTATACCTAATAGTAATTTTATACAATCAATACTCCACTGTGGTATTTGATTATATGATTTTTTCCTGATAAATGAATCAACCGAAAACGAAACATTAGCAGGTAAAAAAATCAGTACAAAACTCATTATACTTATAAAGTAATAATGATTAAGGTAAGTACTTTTATCCATGAGTTCTATATAAGTAAAACTCAAAAAGAAAGTAATAATGGCAAGTCTGTATTTAAAACCTATCGCCACAAAAAAAGCCGACAAGCCACAAATAACAAACAGTAAGTAAGTATAATCACCAAAAGGTTTAACCCACTCGAAACCGTAGTACGTAAAATGGAACTTAGGCTCAATATAAAGTGTTTCTATCCACCCTTTAGACCAAAACCTAACAATACTAAAAAACATCATTAACCCAAAGCCTATTCTAAAAACCATTAATGGTGCAGCCTTAGTATTCTTGTCTAAATATGTTTTTAAGCTAAAATTCATTATAAAAAAAGGTTGCCTTATTACTAGCAACCTTTGTTTTTTTGTATCTTAATTATTAATCGCCATCGGCATCTACATAGTCTACACTAACGTTAAATGCTTGTAACATATCTACTTTTAGCAACACTACTACAGTTTGTAATGCATCATACGTTTCCGTCATTTTTGTATTATCTGTAGTTACCTGTGTATAAAAGTTATTATTTAATCCTTCCATCTCTAATTGAGCATTAGCAAAACCGTTATTAATACTAGTTGCTAATTCTGATTTATTCAAAAAGTCTAAATATGTTTTAAAACTACTCCCAGCAGTACCCGTTAAGTACCCTTTCCCTTCAAACACATTTCTTACAGCCTTTAAAGCTTCTAGAGCTAATTCTCTAGACACTTCTTGATTATAAAATGCTTCTACCTTTTCTGGTAAAGGTGTTGTAGAAAAGTTTCCTGCTGGTATACCTACCTTGTTAGCACGAAGTCCTTTTTCAAAATAAAAGATATAGTCATTTATTAGTTTGTTAGCAGCACTCGAAGCCGTGTTTGCTGTACCAGCAATAAAAGTAGCTCTATAAGCCCCTTCCCAATCCGTTACAACCGCACCAGTAAGACTATTCATTCTATCAATTAAATCTGTTAGATAAGTAGTATACTTTGCAGCATCAGGGTTAGTACTGTATTTTTCTACTATTGCAGCATCAGTATCAGCTACACCATATAACATATAGTCAAGCGCAGGGAAACCAACAGCATCATAGTTATTAGCATGCGTTAAATCATACCCACCAGCAGCAATATTAGCTTCAATATCTACAGTACTTGCTGGGTAAACATTCATTTGAAAATGATATAGCGTTTCCTCAGCTTTACCAATGTTAAGCATTTCTACATGTTGCCATGTCTTGTAAGCGTTTAACCACGATGTTCTAAAACCATCAAGATTAGCCTGATTTGGTGTTGCCACAAAAGCATCTTTTGCAGTAACAAGTAACCCCAGCTTAGTATCTAAATCTTGATAAGCAGGTATAATAATATTATCTGCTAAGTTTGTTAGCATCGCACCTCTATCAAAACTATCAGTGTTTCCACTCCCTGAATCATCACTCCCTGAGCAAGCTACAACTAAAGCAGTAGCGCATAACATTAAAAAAAGCTTCTTCATTATCCTCTCAATTTCTATTAAATTCTAATTTTCTGCAAAATTACTAAAGTAGTTGCTATGTTCAACAAGAACACTGCAACTACTTTTAAATAAGTTTGTTATTTTTTAGTTTGCAGCCTGTGCAGATGTAAATCCGAACTTAGCAGCGATAGTATCAGACATAGTATTTAAAGCCTCAGGAGTTGCATCCCAGAAACCATTACCTGCTAATAATTCACTAATAAAAGTATCAACCTCAGCTTTTGTAAAGTAAGGTGTTGTAGTATTTGGCATACGTGTAAACTGTAAACTGTATACAAATCCAAAACCTTCTGATAAATCATGAAAAGCACTTGCTTTATCAGTAGCTAAAGTAGCCGCACCAGCTTGTAAGTAGTGAGATGCTCTTACAGCAATTACTAAAGATATTTTCTCTCTAATAATTTTTGCTTGCTCATCACGAACTGTATAGTTTTTAGCTACAATTGCAGCTCTACCTAATTTAAATGCGTTGTAAACATCATTTGCTACACCAGCAAAATCTGTATCACCATCTACTCTAGATAAGTATTTGTTTAAGAAACTATCTGCTCCTAATACTGGAGATGCAGGGTTAGTCTCGTTACCATAAAGGTATCCATAAGCCTCATCCCACTTGTGCTCCATAGTAGTATAATCTTTACCTTCATCAAGTATATCAGCATCATTATTCGTTCTATTATCACCAGCATCTAAAACTGCAGGGCTTAAATAATTATTAAGCATTTGGTCTGTCATTAAAGCACCTATTAATGATTTTGCAAAAGCTTGGTTATACTCTAAACCATTAGCAGCAATATAACGCTTAGTTTCTGACCCTAATTCTTGTAAATTTCCTGCAACACCAGATGATGCTGTAGTAGCCCAGTTAGGGAATACCTCTGTTGCCTGACCTGTAATCCAACCATCAAAATCAGCTTTAATTGCATTTGCTGCTGTAGTGTTTGCAGCAAAATAATCTGTTGATGCAGCAGTTTTACTACGTACATTTTTACCTGAAGCATTTAAATCAGCATCATTAAAGTCATTTTCTCCTTCAACATGCGCAAACATAGCTTCTAGCTGTGCTTGTGTATTGGTATTATCTTTCATTGCAGACACTAACTCTTCTGCCATTTGAATTCTTGTAGTTTGACCTCCAAAACTTACTGTAGAGTTTCCTTCTCTTACAAACTCATATGTTGCTGGTGCCACAACTGTAGGTCCAGTTACAGTATTGTCATCATCACTAGAACAAGATGTTAAAGCGCTTGCTGCTATAAATAAACCTAATGCTAATTTCTTCATTTTGCTATTTTTTTATAAATCCGGTGCAAATATATTACAGCATTTAGGAATAACAAAATTATTTATACTTAATCTTAATAAAGGGTGGAAAATAAATTATTTAGATTTAATTAAAGTAATATTCAAAGTCAATCGTCTACTTATTATAGTACTGATTCCATCAAAAAGCAACATTAATCATCAATCAATATTAAAAAATCACCAGCATGCATTTGATTATTCTCCAAACCAATATCAAAACAAAACGGATGCAAAATGTTATAGCACCACATTTAAACAATATAAATACTATTATAAAATGGACAATTGACAGGGAAGATATTGATAATGTACTCCGCATTGAGTGTTTAGAAACCCTTACAGAAATAGATGTTATAAAGCTAATACACCTAAAAGGCTTTGAAGCCAATTTACTACTAGAATAACTTTAATTCTAATAAAATATTTATGCATAAAAAAGCCCAACAATACTGTTAGGCTTTTAATAAAAATTCCACTTTGGTTAAATGTTAGTTAGCATTAGTCAAAGAAGTAGGGAACTTTGTTTAGAAAAATTTAGATACCGATAACTTCAAAAAAGTATCCTCTCTAAAATTTGATAAAATAAACTCATCATTAGCAATATCGCTAAATACACGAGCCTCAACCTGTGCTTTCCACGAGTTTCCTATTCTTCTAGAAGCCTCAACACTAAATACCTTAGTACTATTCTCTAAATCTTTAATACCCCCTATTAAAAGCGAAGTATCTTGAGTATCATTCAAAGCAATTCTTGTACCCACAAATACATCATTTTGCATAGCATTTAACGCCAGCTCATCTCTCTCATCATACAAGTACTCTACAAGTGCCCCAATGTCTAAACCATTACCATCTATATTCGTAAAAGTATACTCTAAACCTGCAACCATCGCAAAAAAGTCTTGCGCCTTAGCATTTCTATAAATAGACTCAAACTTCCATAAAAAAGCATTGTGAGTAACCTGTAGGTCTAAACCTGTCTGGTTTATTACAGGATAAAAAGTATTAATACCTCCCGTTTCATCAAAAGTAAATATTGGCTCACGACCATTACCATAAAAATGAGATAACCCTACATCAAACGCTCCAAAGAAATGCGACCATCTAACGGCAGCATCCTGTCGCCATTCCTCAGCACCACTCTCATACTTTACATCATCTCTTTCTATTAGTGCAGGAAAACGCAAACGCCCTTTCTCTCCAGCAAATAATCTTTTTCTATGATAAGGCAGGTAAAAGAAATCGAAATTACCAAAATTGTCTGTCGTCCAAGTAAACTGAACCATAGGTTGCCCTAGCTTCTGCTCACCATCAAACGACTCTATAGCATCCGTTTGGTTTATAATATCTACTAAATGGTTACTCTCGGCAACACCCCAGTACACCTTTTTTAAACCAACGCTTACCTCCCAGTTACCCTGAGCCTTTTGGTAATACAACTCTCTAATATCCCAATGTGTTCGTTTGTCATCTCTATCAGCTCTAAAAAAACCAGTAAAGTTAACACTCTCATACCCCTCATTCCATTCTACACTATACTCAGGAGTTAAGGCTATTGACGGGAAATGATCTTCTTGACCTGCAAAAGCACCTTCGTTAGTAAAATAACGATACTCTCCCTCAACCTCAATCTCAAAATCATGAATCAGTTTCTTCTGTTCATCATCCTGCGCATTCACTTCGTTTTGAAATAGTAGAACAATACCTGCAATAGAATAAAATGCTATTTTTTGTATGCTCATAAAATTATATAATTTTAAAAGTGCAATATCGAAAACCTTCTACCATTATTAACCGATAACATTTAGTAAAACCCATTGTTAACGATATTGCAACTTCTTAATAGTTATTACTTAGCTCTCTTTAAAGCTGTTTGAGTAAAATCTTTATCTGTTAAGTTAACATCAAAGTTGTAGTTACTAAAGTCTAAGCGTGTTTCTTTACTTGTCTGGTGGTTAACCATGTTAAAAGTACCCGCTCTCCAAAACTTGTTTTTGTATGCTTTGTAGTTAGAATATGTTAGTGTTTTTAAAAGTGATCCTTTACGGTCATAAAACTTAACCTTCTCAATTCTATACCCTTTATCCTTGTTATAAGTAACAATACGTTTCTTGTAACCAGACTTTTTATCTACAGGAATCTGCTCTACAATTAAAAGAGAACCATTAGCCTTTAAAAACTTGTACTTGTACTTTTCTACCTCTTGAGATGATAAATCCTCATAAGCAAACTCACTCCCTACAAAAGGTCCTGATTTGTTGTTAGAAGAAATTCTTTTCACCCTCTTGATAGACGGTAGGTATAACCACTGATCATCAGACCCTACTTTGTGTGTAAATGTAAGTGTAGCAGTACCCTTAACATCTCTTGGACTATTAAATACAATTAACGATTTATCACCATCCTCAGTAAGCTCTAATGTTCTTGTAGTCAAGAAACGCTCACTTGTTTGTCCGTGTCTATTTTTAAGCGTCATTTTCAAGTCCACTTTCGAACTTTTAAAACCTAAATCTGCCTTTTCAGCCGCCTTAGCAACATCTAATCCTTTTTGTTCCGCTGTTTGTGCATTTGCAACAGTCATGATAGACAATGATGCAAGAACTGTTAAAATTAACTTCTTCATGTTATTAGTTATTATTAATTGTTTTTTTATTATCCTCTTTTTTACTCGTCAAAATAAGCAACGAAGGTAGTAGTATAAAGTCTATAACCAAAGCTGCAGTTATTATTATAACGGTAATTCTAGCCATGTAACTGTTTAAAGCAAAAGACGATGTAGAAAGTATTGTAAACCCTGCAAGCAGTACAAGTGTAGTTGTTACAAGTGCCTTACCTACAGTTTCGAAAGCATAAATAACTGCCTCTTTAGAGTCGTACCCTAACTCACGTTTTGCCCTCAAGAATTTACTCATAAAGTGAACCGTATCATCTACAATAATACCCAGTGTCATACCAAATACGATAACCATTCCTGTATTAATCTGACCCTTATAAAGTGCCCAGAAACCAAACCCTACTAAAACTGGAGTAATGTTAGGTATAATACTTAGCAAACCTAGTTTCAAGTTTCTTAAAGCAAAGATTAGTACCAGCGATATTAAGATAAGTGCAATAATATTACCCTTAACCATACTGTCAGCCTGTCTAAACCCTAATTTAGAGAACATAAGCGTTGGGCTCACACCAATAGTGTGCATCTCTTTTGGAGTATTTGCTTTTAACCAATCCTCACCACGCTTAGAAAACTCAATCATATCAGCACTCTTCAAGTTCTTTGTAGTTACAGTAACTCTAGACTCTGACTTGTCTACATTAATTTGATTATTTAAATCTAACCCAAATGGTAAAGAAAGTTCATATAATAATAAATACTGTGCTGCCTCTTCTCTACTATCTGGCACACGGTAGTAACTCTCATCATCACCATGCATCGATCTGTTTACACGACGTGCAACCTCACTAAAAGCATTTACGTGTATAACCTCTGGTTGCTCATATAACCAGTCCTCAAAATCATTTAATTTTGTAAGATATTCTATATTATTAATACCTCCACTTTCACCACTACCTACAGAGTATTCTACATTATAAATACCCGTTAAGTTTTGGCTAATGAAATCAGTATCATTTCTAAAATCTACCGACTCATCAAAGTAGTTAACAAACTCATCGTTAAACTCATTCTTACTAGCCAAGAATGTTAATCCACCGATAAATACAAGCGATATTAAAGCTAGCTTACCTGGTTGTTTTACCACAAAGTGACCTAATGATGAGTACCAGTTTTTCTTAACACTTACCGCTTCTCTCTGTTCAGGCTTTCTAGACTTCACTGGTAATATTGCCATTAAAGCAGGTAATGTAGTTGTAGAGAATAAAAATGCCATTGTCATACCAAAAGCTGTAATGTTACCTAAATCCCAAAACGGAGGTACATCACCAAAGTTCATAGTAAGGAAACCTATTACTGTAGTTAAACTAGTAATAAATACTGGCATAAAGTTAAGACGCATAGACTCTGTTAAAGCCTCTGCCTTACTAAGCCCATCTTTACGCATTTTTTGCAACATCGTAATCAGTATGTGAATACTATCGGCGACGGCGAGCGTTAATATCATTGTTGGGAATACTGATGATGGTGGTGTTAACTTAATACCCATTATACCTACAAACCCTACTGCACTAAAAATAGAGAACAACACAACAGCAAGCGTTGCAATTGTACCATAAATATTACGTGTTAGTACAAGCGTAGTAATAATTACAATTAATAACATTATACCCGTCAAAGCCATATCAGCCATCGAAGCCTCAAAAAAGGCAGTATTCATAGGCACTAATCCAGATGTGTAAACTTCAAAATCAGGGTTTTTAGCTTTAAAATCAGCAACCATATTTCTAACAAAAGCTGTTACCTCTGGTATTTCTGTAGCACTATTTTCACCCGGTAATTTCACTGTTATATTAACAGCCGTAACACTACCCTTTTCATTAACAATACGGTTTACTAACAAAGGCTCCTCTAGCGCAACCTTTCTAATCTTAGCAATCTCCATATCACTCTTTAAAGACGTCTCGTATGATAAATCATCCACATACAAATCATCCTCAACAGCACGTGTGTACTGAAAGTTTGTTAACGCATCTACTCTAGAAGAGTAAGGCGTATTCCAAGCCTCAGTAGTTAACTCCTCAATAGCAGTTAAATTAGCCTTAGTAAACACATTACCATTTTTAGGCGCTAATGCTAAAATTACATTATCATCCTTAGTATACTTATCCTGTAATGCATCAAACGCCTCTAACTCTGGGTTAGACTTACTGAAGAATACATGGTAATCACCATCAAACTCCATATTACCTTGCGATGCAAGCCCCATAACCAGAAGTATGGAAGCGATTAACACATACCATTTCTTTTTAATAACAAACTCAGCCCATTGCCTTGCGAATTTGTTTGAAGCATCACCTGCTTTTTTAAGTGCATTCATAATTAAATTGAAGTTTAGTTGATCAGCAGTTTATTTTTGATCAGTTTAATTTATTTATAGTTTAATTCTCGTGTTTATTCTAATTTGTTAAGGTTAAAACAACTTTAATCAATTATTAATTGACCGGTCGTTTATAGTTTAAAGCACAAACATGCTTTGTAATTTAGTTTTCGCATTTATTTCATTTTATCAAGATTAAGACAACTTTAAAAAATCATTAATTGACCGGTCGTCTACAAATTTGAGCAAAAAAATTTATCTCAAAAAGACGTGTTCGACTATATTCTTAAAATTATCAATTGGATATGAACTTTGCATTTCCTTCATCGTTGTTAATGCACCTTTAGCTGCATCTTCAATAAAAGAGGCCAAATCAATCGCTTTCATTGTACCATCAATCTCTCCACAATCTTGCGCCTCCTGAATAACACCTGCAATTAAAAACCTTATAGCATCACCCTTTTCTAGAATAATTAATCTAATCTGTTCATTATGCTCAGACAACTCATTTGCCAAGTTACAAGCCATACAACCCAGCTTACAATTCATTTCATTCTTCACCTGATCACACCTGTACTGATGAAAATTAAGCAAACGCTGTTTAGGCGAAATCGATTTATCTAGTAAAATATCCCTACTAGGCTCAAAATGCTCTTCAAAATACTTATGAATAGCCTTTATCACAAAATCCTCTTTACTTTCAAAATAAAAATAAAACGACCCCTTAGGTACACCAGCCACCTTAACAATATCATTAACACTAGTAGCCGTATAGCCCTTAGACCATAACAGCTCAATACCCTTTTCTAAAAGAGCATCTGCTTTAAGATAATGTTTAACTGTTTTTGTCATTACGTTTATTTTCGATTACAAAAGTATAAAAAATAGACCACTCGTCTAGTAAATGTTTTTTTTTAACATATTTTTCACTCATTAAGGCTTTATGGAAGATAGATTGCACTACCCGTTCGCTTGATAAAAACTATCAATCAATCACTTTAATTACAACCTCATTTTTAGATTCCAATCTACCATGATATACCTTTGCATTATTATGCTCAATAGTCTTTAAAATATCTTTTGGCAATTCCTCTTTAAAGTCTGTCGAATCACTCGGAATAAAAAATTTAGAAGAATAATCTATATCTTTTTTAAGATGAGCATAATTGAACCTAGTATCTTCATATCTCAAAGAATCCGTTAAATTTATATACTGTTTAAAATATATTTTTTCTTTTGGATGTATAAAAAAATAATGTCTTTTATCTTTTGTATAATAATAACCGCCCTCGATGGACTCTTTTAGTCTTTCAATATCTTTAACTAACCTCATAGACTGCTTAAAGTCACAACAGGAATCACAAATAGATTTATTTTTATGTTCAAAAGGTAATTTATCAGAGTAAGTAACTTCTTTTCCGTTCACTTCATAAATACTTACATAAATTCCATTTTTGTAAACTTTTTTCAATAATAAGTTATCACCTGATCCCTGCTTAAAATAATAAATTTGACCTGAATTATTTTTAATTGAATAATTCAACACATTTATTGTGTCTTTTTGTAAATCATATGAAAAGGCAACTAAAGTATCATTTAAAATAACCAATTCAAGATCTTCATTATTCTCTTTACTTCTAGTAGTACAGCTAATAATTAAAATAAATAACAGGCTAGAAGTAATAAATATTTTCTTCATAAAGAATACTTTACTATTTATTTTTATGTTTTCCCTAAAATACATGTTCTTTCATACAAGCAAAGTTAATCTAACATTCATTGTAAGTAGGTTAACATGAGATACAAATAAAAAAAGCCTAACATAAATGTTAGGCTTTTAAAAGCTCCCCCTCTTGGGCTCGAACCAAGGACCCTCTGATTAACAGTCAACACGACATTGATTCGAAATGTTTTCATTACCTTTGATTATCAATGTTTTAAGGTTTTTAGTTTCTCAAAAAGAATCATGAAAAACCATATTAAAACAAAATTTGCGTGCAAACTGCGTGCAAATTTTTAAATACCTAATCCTCCTGTCAATGGCAACCACTATCGTACTTTCACTCGATAAACGCAGAAAAAGAAAAGATAATACCTTTCCATTAGTTTTACGGCTGAGTCATAAAAGAAAAACTATTGCAATTCCGCTACACTATTTTCTCGAAGAAAAATATTGGGATGAAAAGAACAGGAAAATAAAATCTAGTTATAAAGGTACACAATCGGTTACATGGTTGAATAATTTCTATCAGAAAAAACGAGTGGATGCTCTTGATACCGTCACCAAACTGGAAGAAACTACCGAACTTGATAGACTTTCTGTAACTCAACTTAAAGAACGTATAATAAATGTTTATCAAAAGGCATCATTCTACAGCTTTACAGAAAAATTAATAGCCAGACTTGTTGAAACCAAACGACTGGGTACTGCCCGATCGTACAAGGACACCCTAAGAGTTATCAAAAAACACAAAAAAGAAGTAGATTTTCCATTTGAGGAATTGAACTACGATTTTTTACAAAAATTTGACAATTACTTTTTACGTTCAGGGAATAGCGTAAATGGATTGGCAGTATATATGAGAACTATTCGGGCTATTTATAATAAAGCCATTAAGGAAGGATATATCGGTAAAGAGTTTTATCCTTTCGATACGTATAAGATTAAAACGACCACCACAAAAAAGAGAACGCTCAGTATCGAATCTCTAACCAAAATAAAAGAACTGGACTTACCGGAAGGGCATCGTTGTTTTCATGCAAGAAATTATTTTCTAGCCAGTTTTTATATGATGGGTATTTCTTTTATCGATATGGCTTTCCTAAAACAGGAAAACATTATCGATGGGCGTATCGTGTATACTCGTAAAAAAACACATCGCCCTTATACCATTAAAATGTCAGATGCGCTTCATGAACTATTGGAGTGTTACATAAAAGAAAAACAAAAAGAAGTTTTTATATTCCCTATACTGAAATTTGATTCACTGGAGAACCAATACAAGAGGGTTCAGGAAGCAAGAAAACGCTATAATAAAAACTTAAAGCATTTAGCGGATTTAGCAGGAGTAGAAGAACAGTTAACAAGCTATGTAAGCCGTCATACATTCGCTTCCCTTGCCAACAATAAAGGTATTCCTGTTTCCGCTATTTCAGAAATGCTCGGGCATGAAAGTCTTAAAACCACTCAGGTTTATTTAGACAGTCTTTCTAATGACACTTTAGATGCTTATAATGATATGATCATTGAGATTTAATCTATTAATAAACTCTATTTACTTATTATTACCTGTAGTGAATTAATCGTTTGAATATTTAATTTTAATCTCCCCTTCTTGTTTTTCTTTTTCTCTTAATTCAGCTAAAGTAAATTCATAATTTAATTCTTGAAATCCAATAGCAAAAACCTTAAATCTAATTTTAATCTGCTCATTTGGTTTAGGGAGAAGATGTTTTTTATCTATTGTATAGCTAATAGGTGTGTCTATACCAACTTGAAAAGCATCTATTTGATTGTCATTTACAAAAATGAGAATATTAGCCCCAGTATCTACATCAAGTTGGATTTTGAGGTTTTCAACATATTCTGCTAATTCGTCTTTTTTATTGTCATAGATAATCTCGTAAACAGATAGAACACTTTCTATTACTTTATCTTTTTGAGATTCATTGGGAGATGATAGAATTAAATCTCTTACTTTCTGATACTCTACATAATTTTTTACAATTTCATTATAAAATGTATGATCAGATATTTCAGTATCTATAACAGTTGATGTTTGAACAATCTTACACTGAGCAGAAGTTATTGCCTTTAATCTATCACTAAATTCTTCTATTAGAAGTACTTTATCATAATTAGCTTTAAACTCAGCTTCTTCTCCTGCGTATTTTACCATAGCCTCAATATTAACCGTTATTCCATTATTAAATTTTTCACAGGATTTGGGGACATCTAATGATATTTTCTCTACAGGATTAGAGCCTCTAATTATAAATTCTTTTTTTTCGAATTTTACTGGACATCCTTGAAGTATTAGAGCTATAGGAGTTAAAAAAAATAAAAATCTCGTTGTTTTCATAATTTTAATTTTTAGTTGGTAAAACGAACCTAAATATACTTATTAATTTTATAACAAAGCTAATTAAAAACCACAATAAACTACTATAATAGAATTAGTTATATTTGGAATGTTTGATGTTTGTATTTTTAAAAATTGTAATAAACCTTAACAAATGCTATATTTAACCTATGGAAGTTATCTGCCTTGAAGACAAAGCATTCTATGCGCTACTTGATGAAGTTGTAGAGCGCATCAAAGACCAAAGTCCGACAACACATTTGGATAAATGGGTGTCCGGTGAAGAAGCGATGCGTATGCTCGGTATTACCTCAAAAACGACACTTGCCGATTATAGAAATCAAGGCAAAATACGCTATAGCCAACCCCGAAAAAAAATCATCCTGTATGATCGGCAGTCTATTGAAGCTTTTTTAGACGATAACGCAATGGATACCTTTTAAATTCGTAACCACATGGAAGAAAAACAACTACACCCGGATTATACAGAAGGATTCAACAAAGGCTATATCCTCCGTGAACACAAACCCGACTTAGCCAAACAATTGGTTGATACAAAATTCCCCGAAAGCGAACAAAAATTTTCTACCGGATTTAAAGATGGTGTGTGGCAAAAAGAACAAGAGCTTACCAGAGAAAAACTAGCCCAACAACTGCAACAAGGTCGAAGTAACGACCATTCCAGAGGCAAATAAATCCTCAAAATAATTACATTTTTATTCTAAAATCCAGAATAAACACAAAGAAACAATTTTAAGCTATTTCTTGTTCATAACAATAAAATAACAACCTGTATATCAAAGATTTACTATTTTTAGAGTAACTAAATCTTTGCTATATGTTTCGTTTTCTATTCCAACTCATCATTTTTGCGACCATTGCATGGCTGCTTAGTCCCATTTTAGAAGTCCTTATCCCCTTACCTACTGAAAATATGGTCAGTGGTATTTTAAACCTAACAAATAAGTTCGATCATACAACCTTTATGGTGATGCGTTATACGGTATGGATTGTGCTTTTATGGTTTTTATATAAATACACTATCCCCTTATTCAATATCGTTGCACCCGCCTACAGAAGCTACTCCAATACAAAGTTTGTACGTTCCATACAAGGTGTTTGGACAGAATTATGCCTTTTATTGCTTACCTTTCTTATTGTGGCAGGTGTTATGGCTTCCATACGATACGCATGGATGTTTTGGAAAGCAGAAGAACTGTACGAAAAAAGCATGGATTTCCATTACCATTCAGCAGATGACATTTTTGAAGAAGAACGAAATGAAATAAAAAGCAAAGCGACACGAGACTTGCTGAATAAAATGGAAATAAACCGCAATAATGCGCTGTCGCTGATTCAAAAAAATACAAAATGGCAAAACAAAAATATTGCAGCACTATTTTGGCCTCAAAAAAGTGTAAATGGTACCATAGTTCCTATAGAAGACTTTCCCGAAACGCCGGAAAATTTTCTATATAATTACAACGGCACGCTTTCCCTTACAAAAGCCTCGTCTTATAGAGTACCTTTTTTCAATGGTTATGATTTTGCTACATACACATTCTACTACAACAAGCAAAAACAGCTATACGCGGAAAAACAAAGCATTGCCGACGGAACTTATACCAATGAAGACTTAGCCTTATTAAATACAGTAATCGATAGCGTGGTCAATATGCACGGTTCAAAAGAGCAATACTGGAAAAGTATACATGATAAAACGCTTTGGTTTCATGTATATATTGATAGTACCAATCAAGGCTTTCGTGAATCATTAGGAGACTATAATAATTATTTCGAGTTTCCAAAAAGCAATAACAAAGTTGCATACCTAAATTTTTTTGAATGGAAAGACAAACCCAGAGCGCAAATCAAACTGTTCGTATGGAACTATAAAAAAATACGCTTTTGGGCATTGTTAGTGGCTCTTGTACTCTATATCGGCAGTTTCTATGACCGCCAAAATTCCTCTTCTTTTTTAATCCGTTTGACAGATTTTTTTGAAAAAGGCCGCTTTGGTCGTGGTGGCTCCGCACGGTTTGCGGGTATTTTTGAAGAATGGGGTTCCTTGCATAAAAATCAACGCTACGGATTGTTTATGGGGCGTTCCCTCTACAACCCGCTTTTTGATATCGGGCTGGAAGATGACCGCCACATGATGACCATTGCCGCGTCCCGTTCCGGAAAAGGAACCAGTGTCATTATTCCGAACCTTCTGCTGTGGAAAGGCTCTACGCTGGTCATTGACCCCAAAGGAACCAATGCGGCTGTTACCAAAACACATCGGGAAATAATGGGGCAAAAGGTGCATGTTATAGACCCTTTTAACATACTGAGAGCTGGAAACAGGGCAAGGCTCAATCCACTGGACATGATTGATGTAAATGCGCCTGATGCCAGGGAAAAAATCAATATCATTACAGAGGCATTAATTGTCAGAGATCCTAATACAAAAGAGCGTTATTGGGATGATAGCGCACAAAGTGTACTCGCAGGATTAATTGCCCATTTAATGACCTCCCCAAAATATGAAAAGCCATCCCTTGCCATGGTCAGGGATTTAATCACCATTCCCAATGCGGAATTTGATGAATTATTACTGGATATGGCAATGAATGATGGTGCAGGCGGTTTGGCAAAAGATGCCGCCTATCGATTGTTACGAGGGGGTGGCACCAATGAGATTAAAAGTATTTTATCATCACTCGACAGGCATACCGAGTGGCTTTCTTCTCCTGCAATGGTAGATACCTTATCCCGTTCCACTTTTGACCTGAAAGATTTAAAAGAAAAGCCGACAAGTGTATTTCTGATTATTCCTCCGGAATATCTGAATACACACAATCGTTTCTTACGCTTGTTTGTGAATTTAATGGTGACACAAATGTCAATCGGTGGTCGCTCTAAAACGCCTATTTTACTATTGCTTGATGAGTTTTTGGCGCTGGGGCGTATGGAGGAAATCGAAAAGGCTTACGGATTAATGGCGAGTTATAATATTACACTATGGCCGTTTATTCAGGATTTGGGGCGTTTAAGGGATTTATACGATAAAAGCGTCAATGCCTTTATTGCCAATAGCCGTGCCGTACAGGTATTCGGTGCTGTTGATGATGAAACCAAAGAGTTTATCAGTAAAAAGATTGGAACACGGCTTTATACGCCCAAAACAAAAACAGGCAGCGGCACGACATCCCGTGTGCCTTTGGTAGATACTACCGAAGTTGAAAAAGACATCAAAGCTAAATCCAAAAGGCAGTATGTTTTAAGAGCTGGATATGCGCCCATGATATTGGAAAAGGTCAACTATTACGAAGCAAAGAAATTCAGAGGGAAATATAGTAAAGATCCAGATTATGAATAACCGCTACCGCTCTCTGTCTCGTTCTTGCTCTTGTTGCCGTTGTCGGTCTTGTTGAAGCTGTTGGCGCAGTTGTTCCTTTTTTTGTTCTTTCTCTTTTTGCTGCTGATTGTGTAGTTCCTGCTCTTTTTTTTGCTGTTGCTGTTTTTCTAATTCTTGTTTTTTGAGCTTGTCCTTTTTTTCCTGCTCTTGCTGCTCTTGTGCTGTCATTGCCTTTTGTTTTGATGCGTCATTAAATGTTTCAGTTGTATTGCGTTCATAAGCGGTAAAGAATTTTTCCGCTTTCTCGATACTGCCTCCATAACCTTCAAAATGTCGTTGTTCCAGATTTGTAATGGTTTGCTTTAGTTCCGGCAGGTTCTGGGCTTCAAATTTTTTGGTTTCCGCTGCTCTTTGTTGTTCGGTTAAACGTCCGCCCCAAAGACCGGATAATTCGTTCAAGCGTGCTTCCAAGTTTTGATTGTACTCCAACTTTTCCTTTGCGACTTCTTCTGAAAAAGCTTTTTTCATCATGTTGAGCGTGTCCTTGCTATGCTGATCCATCGTAGTTGTATTTACTGCCGTAATTTGCTATAATTAAGGCACTTTCAAAGATACAGTTTTTAGAAATAAGAGGAGAAATCTATGCAAATAGATGCATTTAAAACAGACAAAAAATCATTAGAAAAACTGGGGCAGGAATGGCTGGATTTAGCCGAACAGAAATACCATCAGGAAATCGCCGATGAAGGAAAGTATTCTTCTATTCTTTTTGGAGATGTGGAGAAATTCAAAAAGCTTCAAGGAAGCAAACTCGAAAAATACAAAGAGGAGTTTACCTTGGAACAAATCGGAAAATTTGTGCTTTTGGACTACCATTTGTTCAAGTTGGGAAGAGCCAAATATACAGATTGGGAAAAAGAAGATTTGGCTACGATCCTTATCTACCTTCACAATGCCTATATCTATTTGACAGGGTACAGCCGTGAAGAACAAGACCCTATAAAAGCGGCGCTTGGTATGACTCACTTAACACAAAGACGAAAAGTACGTGACCTTTTGGAAACAGAGTATCAGGAGTATCATGACTTTATAGCATTTGATAAAGTGATGCCTGTAGCTACTTAGCGGCTCAAGCCTCTGTCTTTTCCTTTATCTCGTTTCTTGTCCTGCTCTATTTGTTTGCGCAATGCCTCGCGTTTGCGCTGTTCGCGTTGCTCCGGTGTTTCGTTTGGCAGTTCATTTTCATTAATCGGTTGCGAGGGTTGTATCGGTTCTTGCACAGGGTCATTATCATAGTCCCGTTTTGTTGGGTCTTGAGGGGTAATACCTTGTTCTCTCATGCGCTTATCAATATCGGCTAAATTCAGTTGCAGCCTATCCAAATGCTCCTGTATCTTTTTACGCTCTTGTGGCTTTTTCTTTTGTTGTAGCTGCGCTTCAATAGCGTCAAGTTGGGCTTTGAGTTCATCCCGCTTATAAAAAGCGCGTAACTGCTGTTCCTTACGCAATGCTTTTGTATGCTTGCTGGCTTCATCCTTTCTTACTGTGTCCAGTTCTTGGGCAACGCTTTTATTATTGTTTTTGCCGGAGGGTGCTTGTTTTTTAGGATTGTCCTTTATGTCGTCTGTTTGTTTGGTCGTTGACTTTCCTTGCTTTTGTGCTGCTTTATCGGCAGCGGCTAACATGTGTAGCTGTCGTTTGGCATCGTAATCATCCCGATAGAAATACTGACGCTCGTTACTCAAGGTTTGTGCATCGGGTAAATACTCCGCATCGGTTAATTTTGCCTTGATGTCCTTGGCACGCTGTCCTTTAAGCTGTCGGGAAAGGCTATGAACTTGACCGTCTTGCCTAACCAATACAAAACCGCGCCTGTTCCCCTTGGCAAGGGTATAGCCTTCTTGTTCCAACAACCCCTGAAATTCTTTTGTGTTTTGTGCCTGATTATACAAAGCCTGTATTTTTTCGGAGTTCTGGGCTTTTGCTTCCCGATGTTTGATTTTTTCTCCATTCCTGCGCCGTGCATTATTGATGACCCGTTCTTCACAATAGATTTTTCCGTGTTCGCGCTCATAGTCTTCTGCCCATCTGGAAAACTTTAACTTGTCATACGATGGGGATAGGCTCTTTCCATGTTCGGGATGTACAAGGTTGGTAATGACGTGTACATGCGGATGTTCTCTGTCGCTGTGGGCTACGACAACCGCTTCATGATCC
The DNA here is from genome assembly GCA_001874325.1 of Flavobacterium sp. MedPE-SWcel. Taxonomy (GTDB): domain Bacteria; phylum Bacteroidota; class Bacteroidia; order Flavobacteriales; family Flavobacteriaceae; genus Flavobacterium. The sequence goes on from MPCW01000007.1 coordinate 60,098, forward strand.
ACAAGTCCCAAATGTTCTAATGCGCCCAGTGCCATATCCAGCATGTGGTCTTTTTGCGGGTTTTGCTCGGGATGCCATGCAATGGAAAAGCTATAGACGGGTTTGTCATTGGATTTGCGTCCGGTACTGGCTACGCCTGCATTGCGTTTGAGTTGTTCTTTGTACATGGCGGTTTGTGCCATGAGTTTGATGGCTAACTCAGGATCGTTTGTGCCGATATTGTGGGTATGTGTCCAAGCGACCCGTTCTTTAGTTTTTGCTTTTTTATCATGCAAATAATAAAGTCCGGCACCCTTAAAGGAATGTCCTCGGTCTGCAATTCTGGGGATCATATCGCATTTAGGATTTTGGTTAGTACATCATCATGGAGTGAAATGACCTTGTCAAACTCGGGTGGTGCAACAAAACCGGTGGCATTGTAATACAGGGCGATTTGATTCAGGTTGTTTCCGCTGCGTTTGAGTTCTTGAAGCAGTGAAAGGTCAACAGGGCTTTGTTTGACAATAATTTTGGAATGCAATGCTGCATCACGCACAAACGAGCTTAAACTGAGTCCGGCATTTTCGGCGCGGGCGCGAAGGGTTGTATAATCGGTTTGGGTACAACGAATGGGTAAGACTTTATCTAGTTTTTCGTGGTGTTGTTTTTTGGGACGTGCCATACTACTACTCCTTTTTAGGGTTCATGATGCAACGCGAATGCGTTGAAATGGGGGATGCAACGGGGGGATTTTCTCCCCTTGCCAAGTGGTTTTTGTTATACAAAAACACATCTTGCTACGCTGATTACTATAAAGTTACGGATTTATTTTTAGACTTTGGGTCAAGTCGGTTTATTAAAGTCCTGTAGAACAATATGTTTACCTTACTATCGATAGCGGTAAGATTGCCTTTATAGGGGTTGTGAGCGCCTAACATGCCTTGTTTCTTTTGGGTTGTCGTTGCGATGGGATAAAAGTAGCCTGATTTTAGAGGGGCTTTTTAACTCGGGGATGCTATCATGAATGGCATTCAATGGCTAGGAAAATATTCCTTAGTGCTATTCTGTTGTTTGTTACTTGCGGGCTTTTTTTACTGCCGAAAAATGTACCACAAAGTGTACCACATAATGACTGTAGTAAGCGGGCGCGAAATTTTTAAGGGTTATTTTTCAAAGGGTTATCGTGGGTTTTGTTTTGGTTCGAATCCTACCCCCTGCACCATTTTCTTTTTTTGTGAAATAGTAATCCGCTTCTGCAACTATATGATTGTAAACGATTAATTTGGTATTTGTCTCTTGGTATTTATCTGAAAAGTATCAAAAGTGCTTGATTTTGTACCACACAATGTACTACAATGTGTACCACAGTAGTTAGTTCAGGAGGTGCAATAATGGTTTCGTATTTACGAAAACGGGGTAAAAGATTTCATTTTCGAAAAAGGGTTCCCAAAGCCTATCAAAAATATTTTTCAAAACCTGTTATTCAGGTTCCTTTGGATACCGATAGTGAAGTAATTGCTTTGCAACGGGCGGGTAATTTCAACCTGCTATTAGACGATTTCTGGAAAGACTTCGCGCTTTCTAAAGAAAATACAATCCATGAGCAATTTCAGGAGGTGGTTTTGAAAGCCAAAATGTGTGGTTTTCAATATATCACCAAGCAGGAGTTGGTCACTCAAAGTTCTTTGACGGATTTTGTAAACCGAATTAACCGTGCTGATAGTAGCGCTGATAAGCAGACCAAAACTGCACTACTAGGAGGGGTTGAAAAGCCTGTTATTTATCTGTCTAAAGCCCAAGATGAATATTTTGCGTATGAGGCGGGTAATAAAAATGAGTATTCGGAAAACCAATTAAAAAAATGGACAAACCCTCGTAAAAAAGCCATTCGTAATTTTATAGATCTGATTGGGAATCAACCGATATCGGCGATTACCCGAAAAGAAATGCTGGAATTTAGAAACTGGTGGATTGAAAGGATAACGCAAGAAGGTTTATCGTCCAATTCTGCAAATAAAGAATTTGGCTTTATACGGCAAATTATGGCTTTAGCTAATGATAACTATCATCTTGACCTTACTATCGATCAATTATTCAAGAATATTCGGCTTAAAGAAACTGAGAAAAACACACGGTATCCTTTTTCGGTGGATTTTATTAAAAAAACCTTGCTGCAATCTCAAAACGGACTGAACGAGGAAGCCCGATTGCTTATTTATGCGATGGCGGATACGGGTGCTCGTATTTCTGAATTAACAGGTTTGGAAGCGGCAGATGTGATACTTGATGGGGTGATTCCTCATATCAAGATCAGACCTAATCAGACAAGAGCCTTAAAGACACCGCAAAGTGAACGGGATATTCCATTGGTAGGGGTTTCATTATATGCTTTTCGGAAATTAGGGGGTACTTTTAAAAGGTATCATGGAAAACCGGATTTAATTTCCAGTACCATCAATAAGTATTTTAGAGAAAATGACTTGTTATCTTCTAAGCATCATAGCTTGTATTCACTACGCCATAGCTTTGAGGATCGTTTAACGGCTGTAGAGCCGCCGGATAAGGTGCAAGCGGCATTAATGGGACATAAATATGTCCGTCCTCGATACGGTAGCGGACCAAGCTTGGAACAAAAGAGACTCTGGCTGGATAGGATTGCTTTCCAAATGTAATGAGGTGTTTGAGGTGGTTATAGTTTTGATACGGTCTAAAGTGTGTAGGTTCTGTTTTGCTTTCTCTAGTTCTTTTTCGGCTCTATGGAAGAAGTCTATATATTCTTGCCCTAGTTCATCTACTAGTTGGGCTGTTTTATAAACGAGGGATTCTAATTCTGTGATTGGGATGGTATCTTTTTCTTCATAAATATGGGGAGGGGTATTATTAGTGGATACTTTCTTTTTATCAGTGGGGTTTATGCTGTTATGTGTAATCCAGCTTTCTAATGATTTTTTCGCGTTCCAATTTTGATGCATTATATTCTAATTTTTTACATGGAAAGTTTAGGATTATATTCTTATTACTGTTCTTTGTCAAGATTTTGTTCCTTAAATGTTCTCTTTTTTGAGAATACTGATGAAACATTAAAGGTTCATGAAACCGTAAGGTTTTCTAAGGCGTTGATTGTCTTAGACGTGATGTCTGATAGAAATTATTGAATTTTCGTTATGGGTATGAACCGTTATTATGAGTTCATTTTTTTGATGCGAAATTTGCCTAAAATCTAATTATAAGACGATTTGTATTGCTCTATTCCCTGCATACAGCAATTCTCTTAAAAACACCGAAGCGTTCTAAACATTTTGATAGTTTACATGTATGGGAAAAGTCGGGTGGCTGTGAAACGTACAAGAGTTTTTCACGTTATCGCTGCACTATTTTTGGGAATTTAATTTTTCAATCGTTTGTATAGTGTTTCCGCTTCCTGTTCCAGAGAAGGCTCATATTTCTTTAGGTTTTCCAACAAGTTCATAGAGGTGTGCAACACAGTTAAAACAATAATGACATCACCGATAGTTTCACAAATGAGCCAATGCTTTTGATGTCTGAAACATTGAAAACGAGATGAAATAGTAGGGTTGTAGGTAAGAAGTTTTGGATTATCTTGTAATAACAGTAAAACGTTTTGCAACCCATTAATATATTCATCGGCAACGTGTTCGCCCCATTGTTCAGTGGAGTAGTCATAAATGGCTACTAAATCAAGGTTTGCCCTGCGGGTTAATTTGATATGCGCCATTTAAGAATTGGATGCTTTAAAGGATTTGATATCTTCTAAAAGATTGCCTGAAAAATCAGTCATGTTACCGGCAATAGCATCTTGATAGCCTTCTAAAATCGAGTTTCGGATTTTGGCAGCCTCTTGCCTGTCTCTTGCATGACGAATTAAGTCCCGTACATATTCGCTTGGTGTGGAATACATCGTACCATCACCTGTTTGATTGGTAATGAATTGTTTCATTTCCTCTGTTAAAGGAATATTTAAAGATGAATTTCGTGCCATGCTATTAACGCTTTTGTTATACTTCAAAGATACAACATTATTCAAATAGTGTCAATATTTGTTTAGCGGGATAAAAAAAGACTAAGCTATAGAAGCTCGTTCACACAGTGTTTTTTAGGATACCATTGTTTTTTTTACTGCTTTAATCTCGCACGGGTAGCCAATACAAAAAACGTAAGTAAAATAACGCCTAAAACACGCTCTAGTACCATATAGCCAAATAACGAACCTTTATCTAAACTACCCGAGAGGATAAGAATGGCTTTAGCGCTTTGTTTTAATCCATCACTCATAGAATAGTCATCAAAGTAATAATACCCCCAGCCAAACCCAAACCATACAGCACATAGCCACAACAACGGGCGCGATATACTCTGCTGAAAACCTGAAAGGATATCATGCAACCAAATGATTAGCCAGTTAAAAATTAAAAGAATTTTCCAATTGTGTATAATTTCATGCCATATGATTTGTTTTCGCATTACCATTTCAGAGCGGTAGGCATCTCCCGCAGTAGCCCAGTCTTTATTATTGGCACGGTTGGTTTTTAGTTGGCGGTAGGTCACTGCCATCATATTATAATGTTCATATTTTAGTTCTTGTTTTAGTTCTTGTTTTTTCTTTTCTTTTAAAGCAGGTTTGGGCTTAATTTTGAGTTCACGCTCTTTTTTATTCTTGTTGAGTTCATTAATTACCTCTTCTGTATCGTTCTTTTCAGATTCGTTCTGTTCTTTAACTTGTTTATATACACTTTTAGTAAATACTTCATTACCCAATAGTATACGGTTACTTCCAATAGGCATGCGGAACATTTTTTGTTTTCTAGAGAAGTTACAATTCCCTATAGTGGCTTTAGTCAGTTCGCAATCGGTAAATTGTATATAGGTAAAATCGCAGTTTAAAAAAATGATTTGTGAGGTGAAAATTACCCTATTAAAAGCAATAGTAGGTATGTTTTCAGTAGGCTTACTTTTGGTATTAGCAGGCTTAACTTTTTCTTCCGTTTCAGAATCAACTTTTTTAACTTCTTCTTTTGTTGTAGGTACAAACCGAATATTTTTAAAATGGGCAATTTGTTCTTTTGGAAATTTGGTATTATTAAATTGTAAATTGGCGTTTCCAATACAATAAATTCCCTCAAAAAAAAGTTCACCGCTAAAGGTGGCGCCTCTAAAGTCCGCGGTATCGCTAAATTTGGCGCCTAAAAAGTGCGTCAACCCGCTAAAGGTGGCGCTCTTAAAGTGCGCCTCACCGCTAAAGGTGGTGCTCCCAAAGTACGCCCCACCGCTAAATTTGGCGTAGCTAAAGTCCACCTTAACGGGAAAGCCCCCCGTACCGATAAAGATAAATTTGGCGTCCTCAAAGTACGCCTCACCGCTAAAGGTGACGTTCCCAAAGTCCGTCTTACCGCTAAAGGTGACGTTCCCAAAGTACGCCCCACCGCTAAATTTGGCGTCCTCAAAGTACGCCCACCCTTCAAAGGTGGCGCGGCTAAAGTCCGTTTCACTCTCAAAGGTGACGTTTCTAAAGTTCACCCAACCACTAAAGATAGCTCCTATAAAGGACGTCTTACCGCTAAAGGTGGTGGAGGTGGAGCTCCTAAAGTCCGTTTCACTCTCAAAGGTGACTACCCCAAAGTCCTCTAACCCCCCAAAGTCCACCTCACCGCTAAAGGTGGCGTAACTAAAGTACCCTCTACCGCTAAAGGTGGTGCTCTTAAAGTCCACCGCATCGCTAAAGGTGGCTTCGAAAAAAGTCACATTTTTTGTAAAAACTTTTTCCTCACCTTCTACCCAAAAATTATCCTTACCAAATTCCGGAAAAATAAAATGGCTAAAGATATAATCCTCATTTGCCATTTTTTCTTTTCGCAGCCTTGCCCAAAAATCGGTTACTTTTTGGGCATCCCATATTTTTTTATTATACTCACCTAAGGTGTACCATTCATTTTCGGCATTCTTTTCGCCATAAAATAAAATATAATCGGGGTGGTTCTTTGGGTAGTCTTTTTTATTCATTTGGATGGATATTTCAAGCTAAAGTACTGTTTTTTTGTGATTTACATAAGTGTTTTTTACCCCACCTCCTAAAAAAATCATATTTTAAAAGGGAACACCATTCCATCGTATTACACGGAACAATTGCTTGCTAAAATTGAACAACATCAGAATAAACCCGACGCAGAAAATTATACCCAAAAGTAAACTGATACCCCTAAAACAACGTAAACTGTTCCCCACCATTTGGTTTATTTTCTTTCTGCTCTAAAGCCCCATTATGCCAGCTATACGACTGTTCCTTTTCAATAGGCACAATACCAAGCCCATTTACATTAACCTGCCATCCCCCATACCATTCATTCGATAAGCTATTCATCCAAGCCACCTCCCCCCGTAAACCATTTAGAAAAAAGTTCAGCGTAGCCATACGCGCACAAGTCAGATCGTTATCCGCACCAAAAAAGAAATTATCAGGACTGTTTTTCGCCGCCGCTAACAGCATACGCCCAGAACCACAGGCAGGATCAAAAACCCTAGCCCCCTTTTTGTCCTTGTCTCCATGAGTTATCGCCGCCATAAACTCACAAACAGGATCAGGCGTAAAAAACTGTCCATTTTGTCCACGAGTGATATGCAAGGTAAAATAATCCCCTAAAATATCCGAATACGGATTTTTTAGTACATTGACTTGCAATACCCCTAAAGCCTTGGCGAGTTCCGTCAATTCTTCTTTAGTATACGGTTTGATGGTTTCAACATACAACGCCTCGTTAGCCTCATCTTTTTCCGTTAATCGACTTTGAATATTTACCCTATGAAAAGAACAAATACCCATCCTGAGCACGTCATTAAACACCTTTGCCAACCCCTGCTTACGGCCTACCACTTCTACATGTTTTGAAAATGTTTTAACAAGATCAGTCATGTTGCACCTCACCTTGATAGCCCTCTAAATGGGCTACCGCTTTAGCCGCTTGTGCAGAAGCTCTAAATAATACTGTTTTGTCATTTTTAAGCGCTTTTAACCAACTTTTGATATACAACGCATGATGTATGGGCTGTGTTTGCTTGGTGTTAAAATGCGCACATAAAAAAGCAGCTCCCAGTTCTGCAATTAATTCTTCATACGCATAATTCTGAATGTACTTTGTATTGGGGTTGTCTTTTCGATCCAACCGTTTTTGATGCCCCGTCCAATGCGTCAATTCATGAAGCAATGTTCCGTAATAGTGCTCCGTAGCATCGGCATGTTTAGTGTCTACAAACAAAGACGGTTTTGGCATATTGATATAATCATCACTGGGATTATAAAACGCTTCATTGGCAGCCTCTCGAATGTCTGCCTTAGTATTCTTGCAAAATGCCTCAATCAGGTTATGCCGTGTAACCTTGTTAATTTCCGGAACTTTTGCGTGTTGGGTAGTATCTTCATAGCCTTCTACCTGAGCCGCATTAAAAACCGAATACTGCTTGAGCATAGGGATTTTCAATGCTTCCGTCTTTCCATCATCGTCTTTTCCGTCAACAGTCAACGTCTTGTAAAAGATGATGCGAGCGCCTTTCTCCCCTTTTTTTACTTTCGCGCCAACTTTCTGCCATTGGCGATAGCTCGCCCATTGGTTGGACGTTAATCCTCTGGATTTTTGGTTGAACCAAAGCGCCAGAATATTAACCCCATGGTATTGATTTTGTGTAATCGGATTTTCAGGAATACCCAAAGCCGCTAAACTGGCAAAAGGAGGTTCATAGTCATTTACATCAACTTGATCTAAAAGCTGGATGATAGTATCGGTGATTTCTTGTTGAATGTCTGTACGGGTCATAGTGACTCCCTCATGTATGGAAAGAAAAGACAGGGGAGTATCCCCCTGTCTTGGTGTTGCATTGTTTTTAGTTGTCATAAGTGATTTCAAAGGCACGCGTTACAATGCGACCATCAACATCCGGTAAAACAGGAATTACACTGTCTGACCAAGAAATATAGTTGATCCCTTTTTCACTTGTCTTTTTCCACCCCACAGCAAGCTCAATGGTTTTGGTGGCTTTAGTGCTTTGTCCCTTTCGAGCTGTTTTGAAATACGCCTTTTCCTGAACCAGTCGCCAGTTGGGGCGTTTTTCATTTTCCGTGTTAGTGCTAGTCGCTGTGTTTTGTGTCGTGTTCGTCATAATTGTTTCCTTTCTTTTTAAAAATGACCGTTAGGGAATTTGTCCCTGCGCATGAACCCTTGCCAAGCGGCGAGCGTCACCTATCAAAACCACAACCTGTTGGGGTTTGGTGACCTCGTTTAAAATCAGGAATTTTTCAATGCACCGAAATGCTAGCGCATCACGATAGCTCTGCTGTCGATGATAAAGTTGTGTTTCGCAAGTGTTGAAAAACAGCAGCGCGTTCTCGATTTTAAAATAAGCTGGTTAAGGGGTTTCTTGCTTCAGGAGGAAGCACGATAAAGTTGTTCGCAAAGCGAACACCATACTTCTAATGAATCGTAAGTGAAGAATAGCTATAACTTTAAGGACTTGTGTTTAGGTCTAACGTAATAGCTAATTCCATAGCCGTTTGTTCAAAAGCAAACCATGTTAAAGCCGTTTTAAGATCGTAGTTTACCTCACAAAGCAATTCCGTAGCTTGCTTGAGGTATTTTAATCGTACTGTTTCGATTTCATCATAGTAGGTTTCAAAGAAGCGATGGGTTTGAGGATACTGATTAAGTGCGGACACCATCCCTGAAATACAGCCCAATGTGCTCAAGTCATGAAAAAAGGTTGTTGTAACTTCTCGTTTCAATGCTTCCCTGGCAACAAAAGCCCTAATACTATTGGGATTGTTATTGATAATACAATGTAAAGTACTTCGTAATTGTTTTTCGGTCATATGATCTCCTTATGGATCGTTGTATTGAATGGGCTGCATCATCATTTTTGGGTGTGATGATTTGCCTCATTCTTGTACTAGTGGGTAAAATGAAAAAGAATGGTAGTAATTAATAGATATGTATTGTAGTTAACAAAACTGTTGAATCGTTTGGGAAGCCATAACAATAAGATCAATGAGCAGCGGTTTTTCACCGCGAAGCAATTGTTGTAAAAGGGTATCGGTATATACTGAAACAGCCCTGCTTACAGGAATCAGATTGTCTGTTTTTGATAATTGCTGAATGGTCTCAAAAATCCGAGCTGCCTCGGAACATAGTGTATACATATTTTCCTCCTTACAGACTAAGGCAGTATCTTTTTCAAGTAGGGCTAATAACTCAGCGTTGTTAAGCATTTCAGTAACGATTTTGTTTCTGATTTCAGCATAATAAATAGGCTTGTGCATGATAATTTTTTCCTTTCTTAGGAGTAATGATTGGGCTTAAAAAATGGATTGTTATGACTAATTGGGGGCTGTAAACCACTACGAAAGTATAGTCAAGAAAATAGGAATATATTCATACTATAGTGTGCAACTATGGGTTGTGTGCCTGTTCTTAAAATTATATTGCAACAAGTAAAAAAGGGTTGGTATACATTTCTTGTTAAGACTATCTTCACCTATCAGTTGTATACTGAAACTAACCGATACAGTTTTACGATTGAATAGTAGTGATGTGGGATACCAAAAATGACGATAGACAAAACAACAGCCGATACGACACCGGAAAACTTCTTTGGATTCAATGACAGCCCTAAGCTGCGCTCTGAAAAAATCTATGGGGAGAGCCATATGCGATTGGAAGGTGTCATGGAAACCCCAAGAGATTATCGTGAAGGTAGCGCAGCGGAAAAGAAAAAGAAGGACGTTTATAAAGAATTGTACGAACAATTCCATAGGGACTTAATGGCTCAAATTGATGTGAAATTGGAAGCGGTACATTGGGAAATGGAACAAAACCGTCGCGATTGGGAGGAACGCGCGAACCGATTGGATGCCATTGATGATGTACTAGAACCAGTTAAAGCCGGTAAAGCACTGGATAAAGAGAAAGCACAGCATATTATCAGCAGTACAGGAAGGGCTATTGCAGCGGATGCAGACAATGCCGACTATTACAGTCTTCTTGTGGCGATTAAAACGGAGGATCTGGAACATATTGAAGTATTGGACAGGGATTTCAGGAAGTTAGAACAACAGGAACAACAGTATAAAACCATGCAGCAGCAAGCGCAGGATATTGCGAATGATACTAGCTTGGATAGTCATCAAAAATTAGCGGCCTATGAAAACCTAAATAATGAAATGAATAAGGCTGATTTTGCTCAAAATGCCTTCCATTCTAAAAACGATGAACAAAAATCAGAAACTAAAGCTGTTATAAAGAATGAATACGAGGATCAAAGGTCTAGCCCGACCTATAATATTTCAGGGCTGAACTTCTGATAGATGTTTTGGAAAAGCTTTCCTATAATCGCGTACAGCTTCCGGTAGCAATGCGATAAACTCATCAAAAGTAAAAATGCCATGTTGCCTGCCTTTTATAAAATAAGCAAAGGCAGCACCTTTGTCATCGTTTACTACTTCAATAAAATATTTATGCGGTATGTCTTTCTCCGTAAGTTTCTTAGATAAGGCTTCCTTAAAAATATAAAACGCTTTTTCATTTACGGTATCGCGCATGATGGTGATGCCTAATACCGAATGTTTCTCGGTGTATCCGATTGCCTCAAACTGTATGCTTCTACCATTTTTCAGTTTTTCGATTTCCTCATCGCTTAATTCGGTAATGCTTCTGTACTGTTTTTGTACCTGTGCGGTAATGACACTTGCAGTCATAAAACTGAACAGAAGGATGCTTTTGTGAATCTTCATAATGGCTCCGTTGGTTTTAAAATTGATATGGTTTTCTGAATGAAAAAGATGCTCCAAACAGCACTATTTATGGGGGTGCTGTTTGTGGTGTCTTTTTAAAATGTTCTGGAATGTCAATTAGGAATTACATTGCTTGACGATGAGGATAAGAAAAATGATAACGCCAATAATACCACCCCACGGGTTATTATCTTTTTTCTTTTCCTTTTCGTATATCTCGCCGACTTTTCTGTATTTCGCCATGATTTTTTAGTTTTAATGATGGTGTTGAAAATGATTAAAAGTGACAACTGCCACTGTGATTTTAGGGTTGCTGTTACTTTGACGCTGCACACTAACGCTATAGTATTGTACGCTTAAAAGCGGTCATAGCCCTTGTTTTTGAATGGGTTTAAAGCCTTGATCCTGAATTTGTCCGAAAATTAGATATATTGCGACACGGTGGTTTTATTTTTTCCGATTTGGCGTGTATTACGGTTTAAATCGTTGCAATAAATCCTGTATTTTCTCTTAAATCGCTATAAATCATACTTTTTGCTTGTATATCTGTCCGATTATATCTAATAATCGGACAGTTAGTATAGTGATAACACAAAGGTTAGATGATGTATAAGGTGATTTTATCGTTACATAGTGATAAGGGGCAACGGAAGTATTTAAATCAGGTGGAACGACTACGGTTTTTTGAGGTGACACGGGACTATACTACTTCTAAAAAATTGTTTTGTCAACTACTTTATTATACGGGTGCGCGTATTGCGGAAATACACAATCTTACTACGGGGAGTATTGATTTTGCGAATGGTACGGTGGTCTTGGAGACGCTTAAAAAACGAAAACGGGGTATCTACAGGGAAATTCCTTTACCGGAGTCATTATTAAATGATTTACAGGGGTATGTCGATTTTTTAAGCAACCAAAATAAACAGGAACAAGGTTTATGGGCTTTTTCGTTGCGTACGGGTTCGCGATTGATAAAAGCAGCGATGAAAAAGGCGGGTATAAATGGGGTTCGAAGTTGCGCCAGAGGGTTACGGCATGGGTTTGCGGTGTATGCGGTGAATAGGGTGCCGTTAACGATGGTGAAAAAATGGTTGGGGCATGCTTCGCTGACGACTACGGCGATTTATTTGGATGTTATGGGGATGGAGGAGCGTGAGATTGCGAAAAGGATTTGGTAGAAGGGGTAATTGATATGAAGCCTATGTATGAGCTGCTGCATGAAATGGAGGAGGATCTTATTCAGATCGAGGGATTGTTGAAAGCATTGCAATTGCTTTTACCGGATGGTGCTGCGCATGATTGTGTGGTAGCTGCACTGGAAAAAAGGTTGGCAGAGTTGCAGGTACGTTTTTATGGAGTTTGGAATCTAGTAAAAAATGAGGGTTGTGAAAGAGGTGTTTTATAAGAGATTCTTTTTGGTAAGAAAAAAACTATAAATGTTCGTTTTTGAATGTTTTACATACGATGTTAGGGTGCGTTTTTTGCTATTCTTTTTACGTATTTTATTCGTTGAATATGACCATTTCTTGAAGCCTCACTTCTCGTTAAGTCTACTGAATAGTCAAAAGTATGAGGTAATGAGCTTATTCCGTTGTTTTTAACTTGAATACCAGTAACTATTGGATTCTTGGTGCAGTAATGAGTTTTTTTGAAATTTATTTTCAATCCACGACTACGTAACTCCTCTAAAATTAGAGGTGTTCTTTCTTTAAAATTAACTGGGCTTGAAATTGTAATATCATCTACATATACAGAAACTTTCAATCCCTCTTTTTTATATTTCTCGAATAAGTCATCACAACTGTGATATACAACTAACGAAGCTAAAAATGATGAAGTTGGGCAGCCCTGAGGAATAGCACCTTCTTTAGTGCAGATTCGAGTTATCAATTTTGCAACATCAGGATAAAAACCTTCTTTTCTAAGAGCCTTTTCAACACTAGTAAAATGAACAGATGGGTAGAAATTTTTTAAATCGGTAAGAAAGAAATATTTGTTTCCTTGATGATGACGAGCATTTAAAACCCCGTCTTTTTTCTTTATGCCTCCAAAAAAATATTCAGGTATTTTTAGTTTATACAATACATTATTAAGCAACTGAGATTGAATGTATTTCAGTTTATTGACAGGAGCATTAATAGGTCTTGTTAGTACAACACCATTTTCAATTCTAGGCTGTCCTTTTTCGTCTGTTTTTGGTTCGTCCCAATTTTTATAAAATGAACTTTCATTTTTATCAAGAGAAGCTGATAATTCAAGTAAATTTTTTTTATTAATTTTTAAAGTATAAGCTAAATCTTTTATGCGCTTTCTCATTTCAGATTAATTATGAAATAAAAACGTCATTTATTAGGCCTTTAATTGAAGGTTCTAACATTTTAAAAGCTTCTTTCTTGGATTCGTCAATATCTTCTTGGTCTATTGAAAAGAAAACTAGGACTGGCATTGGAATGGAAAGTGCATTTGCAATCTGTTTAAGAATGCTTAGTGTAGGCTCTTTTCTTCCTTTTTCAATTGAAGAAAGATAAGATTGTGATAGACCACATTCAACAGCAAAGTCGATTTGCTTTAAACCTTTTTGCTGCCTTAGATCTTTTATTGCATTACCTATATTCATAGTAATATTTGTTAAAAAAAAAATGAGAAGTGGGAATTAGAATAGCCCTGAAATATCGTCAATTCCGAAGAATTTCAAAAATCTTAGAAGCAGAGAGAGAACTTTCAGAACTTTGTCTGGACTATTGTCCGTTTCGTTGTTTGACATCTCTTCCAACTCTACTAGAATTGCTTCTAATAAAGTTTTATCCTCATCCGAGAACGCGTACCCGCTCTTTGCGAGTAGTGACCTTACTCCTTTTTGGAGTTGGTCAACTTTTTGTTTGTGTTTCATACTGTATCGTATTTTTTAATTAACTAGTTTAATATAAACTAGGGGAGCACTATGCTTCCTGCTTAATTAGCTGCGTGAACCCATATAGGATACAGTCCTACACACTTCTCGATTTCCTGCTTTTGAAAAAGACTTTTAACGACTTCTCTTAAAGCTTTTTGTAAGGGGTCAATATCTTAAAAGCCTGTCTTCTGTATTTCGGTTAAGTCATACATCAATCAGTGTCTTATTGCCTTTACAAATACCCATTACGGGTGGAGGGAAAAACCCTCTTCAATAGTTTTAAATAAAAACTCTTGGGTTCACTACACAAACATCTCAAAGAACTACAATGCAAATATATATAAAATATTTCTGTGAGCAATAAAATAACGCAGAAAGTTTTAAGACCATCAAAAAAAATCTTTTAAAGAAATAATTAACCTTAGAAAAACAGGTGTAATCAAAAAAGGTGATTTGTATTATATAGCAGAAGCCTTTCTTCATAACTATTTATTAGAAGTTGGTGTTAAAAAAAGTTTACTTGAAGGAAAAACACTTGGAGGTCTAATTGCATATGCCGAAATATATCTTATGAACAAGGGTGCTGAAAGATTTCCTTTAAATCATTATAAAGATATTCAACAACTAAGAAATTCTGCTGTTCATCCTGCTTTAGCAACGGGTAAAAAGGAAAATCAGGGGTATGATTTATCAAATTTAGATTGTTTCGATCATATTATTAGATATTTTGGTATCTAAGAGTTTAAATTAACCTTACAGCTACAACCTATATATTTTGAGTGCAAATTGCGTGCAAACAAAAAAGACTTTAAAAGTTTTATCTCTTAAAGTCTTTTGTTTATTAGCTCCCCCTCTTGGGCTCGAACCAAGGACCCTCTGATTAACAGTCAGATGCTCTAACCAACTGAGCTAAGGAGGAAACTGTATATTATTTCGTAATTACTATTGGCAGGCTACCTTTATAATTACATTTATTTTTTATGAACGTTGCGATAGCAAATATTATTTCGCCGTTATTGCGGTGCAAATATACAACCTTTTTTGTGTTCTGCAAGAACAATTCTAAAAAAATTAAAAGAATTTAGCAGCAATTAATTGGTATATATCCTTACCAAAAACTAACGCCATGAGTGTTAGTAAAATAACCATTCCTACCGTCTGAATAATTTCTTCTGTTTTATGACCAAATTTACGTCCCGTTACCATTTCAATAAGAGTAAGCACAACATGACCACCATCTAAACCTGGTATTGGTAACAAATTCATAAAGGCAAGCCCGATAGAAAACAACGCTGTAAATCTCCAGAAAAACTCCCAGTCCCATGTAGTAGGCATAAGCGTTGCAATACCCACAGGGCTTTTCACATGCTTATAAGCTCCCGTACTAGGGCGCAATATCAATTTAAACTGCTTTGCATTGTACACTAATAAAAAGTATGACTCCTCCATAGCCTTAGGTATAGCAGAGAAAAAACTATACTTTTCATTTATTAAATACTTAGGCTTATCAGCAGTAGTCCTAACAAAACCAAGTCTACCCTCATCCGTCACAGTAGCATTCAATGCCATTGCAACACCATCACGCTCTACATTTAAAACAACAGCTTTACCCTTATTAGCACCAATAGCATCAGATATCTCGTCAAAATAAACCATATCAACACCATTAACACCCTTAAGCATATCACCCTTCATCAATCCAGCCTTTTCTGCTGCAGAGTTAGGCATAACAGAATCTACAGCCGTATGCGCCATACGTGCCGTTATAAAACCTTTACCCTCTTTATCTAGTATCTCGTTTTTATTCTCATCAGTAAGCGCAATATTCATTTCCTTACCATCACGCTCAATCGTTACATTATCTCCAAGTAATATATCAAGTACCATTCTATCAAAACGCTCCTGATATTTACCATCTACACTTAATATCTTATCACCATTCTCAAAACCTACATGTTTACCCGTTTCTCCAAAAGCAAGACCATTTTCTTGAATCTTCTCTGTAGCTACATAGTTTTTACCATAAGTAGAATACACAACCGTATAAATAAACCATGCCAGTAAGATATTTACAATAATACCACCTAGCATAATAATAAGACGTTGCCAAGCTGGCTTAGAACGAAACTCCCAAGGCTGTGGCTCACTTGCCATCTGGTCAGTATCCATACTCTCGTCTACCATTCCAGATAGTTTTACATAACCACCCAAAGGTAACCAACCAATACCCCACTCTGTTTCACCTATCTTCTTTTTAAACAATGCAAACTTCGCATCCATAAAAAGATAAAACTTCTCTACCCTTACTTTAAATATTTTTGCTGCTATATAATGTCCAAATTCATGAAGCACCACTAGTATTGATAGCATTAATACTAATTGGGCAATTTGTGTAAGTGTATCCATTCTTTAGTTTAATTTCTATTTTTACGAACGCACAAAAATAGTGTTTTCTGATTACTTACAACCATATTTAACTCGTTGGTTCAATGTTATTAAATTAATTGAGAGATAAAAACCTCATCTACACAAAAAACCACCCCATTAAGGCGGTTTTATTTATAAACAAAATCAATATGAACCCTGCTTAATAACTTATCTTTTTACTCACACTACGACTCACATCAATAACATAAAACAAAGCCTGTATATCATTAACATGCAATTTAAAATCAGTATACTCAGGGCTATCATTAAGCGAGTGGCACACAATGTACCCCTCCTCAGTATTATGTTCCACAACCTCTTTAAGTAAAGGCATTTTACTCTGCGTAGTATAAATTACCCAGTACGGGAAATCGCGAAAACGCAACTTATCCATCCAGTGATGGCGTTGCAGCTCACGCGTACTCACAACACTATCGCGCATAATAGCATTGTTACTAGCATCGTCCATACTATCACCATTTACACGAAACGCAACATAACGCCCCTGCAAAGGTTTATCTACTAATATACCGTGCTGGCTCAAGTCCATCAAGAAATCTGCATCCTGATAACTACTCAAAAAACCAGCTTGTATTTTAAATTCGGCCAAAGGCATAAGCATATAATATTGTCCATTAGGCAACTCAATAAATTTGTTACCATTCTTGTTCTCAAAATCATCATCAGTAGGCTGTATCAGCTCATGACTAACTTTTGTATTACTCAAACCTTCGGCAACCAGTACTTTGTGTAATATTTCACTTTTAGACTTTGGTATCCTTTTTCCCTTTTCATAATTAATGATAGTCTCACGACTCGCACCAATTAAATCGGCAAGCTCTTTTTGGGTAAGCCCTAACTGCTCTCGGCGTTGTCTTATCTCTAATCCCTCCATAATCAAAACTTTAACTTATTGAATATGCAAAAACAAATACTAAGTGTAAAATTTAACACTTATATGTTTTGCAATGTGGAATATTCCACATACTTTTGTACTGTACTTCAACAAAGATACTACTAAATGTGCAATAAACAACAAGTTCAACAGGAAATTATTGATTTAGAGCAAGTAAAATGGGCATATATTCACTTTTTATCCTCACCAAAGGCAAAAGTAAATGTTGAAAATTACACTCAAATAGAAAACAACAAAATAATAGTAAAACAAACATTACGTCAGCTATACCAAGACTTACAACAACTAAAAGACAACAAAACAATTAATAATAAAAGTAAAACCATAACATATCAATACACAAAAGATGAAGAAAATGCAATAATCCACTTTAACAACAACAAAAGGTTTAGCATTACCGAATAAAAATACTCCATCCAACTAAAAAATTACACTATAATGAAAAAAGCATATAATAAACTACAAGAACTCAATAGTAGAATATCTGACTGCGATACCGAAATGAGTGCCGTGCAAAAATTACCCTTTTATAACATTTTTGGACAGGAGGCACAACGTAAAAAAGATCTGGTCAAGCTACAATCATTAAAAGACGATTTGTTAATCGAAAAACTAAACATTCTAGAACAAATCACAACCGAAGTTAACAACGAAAAAACATCGGTAAAAGTAGCAACATCAAGTCGCTACAACGCATAAACACAACAAACACACCATTACAAAATAGCCCCTGTATTACAATTTTTAATACAGCGGGTAACACCATCAATATTTCAATTATTAAATTTTTAAATCAGTTTATCCATGAAAATCACAGGAAACATTGAAAGCATTGAGTACCGTAACACAGCGGGACACGAAAAGAAAGTAGTAACACTTGCACCAGGTTACAGACAACGCGCCTTTGTAGAATTTAGAGGCAGACGCATGGCAGATCTCGATCAATTTAAAGAAAACGACGAGATAGAGGTTACCGTAACACTAGAAGGTAAAATATCTAAAAACAGCGGAATACAGTACAACAACCTTGTAGCACAAGGTATTACAAGTACAAGTCAACAACTAGAACCAACTATTTAAACTACAACACAATGGAATCGAAACAACAAGAATATACCGTAAAGATACTAGAGCAGCTACAAGGCCTGTTTAACGAAGAATGCGAAAACCATATACCACTCACAGAGCTGGAAGACAACAAAAACGCATCCGACTTTTTTCATTCGCTAGCCAACCTAGCCCCTGCCGTAGTATATAACAAACTAACTCAAGGTAATGCAGGTAGCTTAGACTTTAACCACATTGCTAACAGGCTATGTTTCCAGAACGCAGTAGCCAAATAACAAACAAACCCTCTTGAATTGTAGTACACCAAACACATCCCCATAAAATACACCCACAATTCAAGAGGTAATTAATACAATCCAATATTCAACTTAAAATAAAACAAAATGCAATTCAAAATAAAAGGAATAGTAACCGCAATAGGCGAAGTAAAAACCACAAAACTAGGCACAGCAGTACAACAACTCCATTTTGAGCAAGAAACAGGCAGGGTAATATACCCCTCAGCATTAGGTACTAAAATAGAATTGTTAAACGATATTTTACCTGGCGACGTAGCAGAATTAGACTTTCACATCTCAGGATCAAAAGGCACTTATAACAATGTAATAATAGACAACCTAGTACGCGTATAAATGAAAGACCCCGCATTTCCATTTCATGCCCAAGATTTCCTTGTAGGCACAATGCACATGACGTGTGAAGAGACAGGAGCCTATATAAAACTACTCGCTTACCAGTGGGTAAACATAGGCATACCCAAAAAACGACTCAGTATAATTATGGGAGCAGGTTGGGAAAACACATGGCTTGCCATTCGCGATAAATTTATCGAGAAAAACGATGTTTACTTTAACACTCGCCTAGAAGACGAGCGTGAAAAAAGAGCACGCTTTAAACAAAAACAATCCGAAAATGGTAAAAAAGGAGGGCGACCAAGAAAAGATATTGCTAACAATCAGGCAAGTCAAGTAAACAACAATACAACAACAAACCCTAACCCAACCATAACCCAAAAAAAGCCTTTAGAAAGTGAAAATGAAATAGAAAAGGAATATTATAATGAAAATGGAAAAGAGGGTATGGGAGAAAAACCAAATGTAGTTTACCCCTTCCCTACAGAGGCATTTGCACAACAATGGAAAATCTGGAAAAACTATCGCGCTACAGAGCATAACTTTTACTACCGCAGCACCGAGAGCGAACAAGCTGCTTTAGCAGAGATAAACAACCTAGCCAGTAGCCAAGACAATGCAATAGCCATAATGCACCAAAGCATGAGCAAGGGGTGGAAAGGATTTTTTGAACTAAAAAGCAATGACGCAAAAACAAGAGCACCTGCCCGAAAAGGCAAAACACAGTATAGCGACGATTTCAAACGAAAAATTGCTGAAGGTTTACAGTCCAATTAATTGCATGAAACATGCAGGAAAGCTAGCCACACTATCGCAAGCCATGAACGCACCCGCCCCAACATTAGGCAGCATTCAACGCGAAAAAAACGCAGCATTCACACACGCATTAATCATGGGTTGGCTAGTATATTTAAACGATATACTAAACCTTAACAAACCCATGACGGAGGATCAGATAGAGTTATGCGCCCAAGAAGTTAACAGCACCTACTACAACCTCAAAATGAGCGACCTAACCTACCTGTTCAAGAAAATAATATCAGGGCAATATGGCGAGTTTTACGAAAGCCTAACCATAGCCAAGATACTCTCTTTTTTTAGAGAATACTTTGAAGAGCGTTGCGAGATTGCCGAACAAGAAAGCCACCGCACCCATGCCGACTTTAGTAGCAACGACGCGTTTAACTACTCCCAAAACCTACGACGAATATGGAATGGTAAAAGCAACCGAAGTTAAACACAAAACAACAACACGTTCTTTGACATATTGACTAAAACCATAACAATTACACAACCTTATACCAACTTGCAGTTGTGGTATAAATGTTGTATATTTATGAACTGTAGTATTCAACTAAAAAAATAATTACTTTTGCAGTAGTTTTTTTAACTATAAAAACCCAAAAGCCTCATGTACAACCCGGTTACCATTGTAAACTACTTTATAAAAAAGTACCCTAACGATGAACAATTAACACCAATGAAGTTAATAAAACTAACTTACATTGCCTATGGGTGGTATTTAGCATTAAGCGATGGAGAACAATTGGTAGACGAAGAGCCACAAGCTTGGGATTTAGGTCCTGTACTACCCACGCTTTATGAAAGCCTAAAAAAATACGGAGGTAACAAAGTTAAAGAACCTATTTTCTTAAAAAGCGCCGTTAACGACGCCATATCAGACCAAGACTCAGACTTTCTCGATTTTATTTGGGACAAGTACGGTAACTGTTCTGGTAGAGAGTTAAGTGCCATAACACACACAAAAGGCACACCATGGTCATTAGTATATCCAAAAGGATACAACCTTACACTCCCTAAAGAGCTAGTAAAAAAATACTACGAGACAAAAATGCACGAAATACTAGAACGCGCATCATAAAAGTCTATAAAACAATCATGTAGTATTTACAACTATGAGCAACAACGGCTTAAACATTAAAGGACTAAAAAAACTACGCGAGGTAACTGCTCGGGATAGACAAATACAAATAAATCCCGAAGACGAAGTTAAAGCCGAAGAACAAGAAATAAGTTTTGAGGAAAAAGAGAAACAGGCTGAGCTAGACCGCTATCAGGCTGACTCTACCCATCGAAAAAAACTTATCTTGTGGGCTACCACATTAGTTAGCGCTTGGCTAGCTGCCGTTATAATAATCCTACTCATGGTAGGTTTCTCAATAATTACATTATCTGATACCGTTATAGGGGTTTTACTTGGTACTACCACTATTAACGTACTAGGTTTAATGGCAATAGTACTAAAAGATCTTTTTAAAGGAAAGATGTAAGTACATCAAAAGTAATTATTTAACGACCAAAACCAGATTCATTATTACATGAGTGAAACGCTTAATGACTTAATCGAAAAGAGTAAACAAGAAAGTACAAGTATAGAAGATCTAAAACATGAAGTTGCCAAAATAATGGGAAGTTCTGAACATATTTATAAAACACATATACACAAAGACTTTGAACCTCAAGGATTATATAGAGCTAGAGAACATAACCATATAGAAGGAAAACTAAAATACGAGGGAAAACTACAAAAATTTATATCTGAAACAGAATTCTGGAATGCTCCTGAAGAACACTGTAATTTAGGTAGATGCAATGATAAAGGCGAAAGTCTTTTTTATTGCACAAATGAATTTGAAGTTGCAATTCAAGAAATAAAACCTAGAAAAACCCATGCCGCAGGTAGCGTAGCCGAACAATATAAAATTACCGAACGTACCATGTTTAACATCATCTCCTTTATGGAGGGGAGTTAAAGAATTCTTATTTTAAAAATAGGACACTCCCTTATTCTTCTTTAATATCTATAGCACTTTTCCAACCATCAAGCTCTATATGAAAATGACCTAATCTTTTTCCGCTTTCATCTGGTTTTTTGTCAATATATAAAAAACTCACTGGGGGTGTATACTCACTCCTATATTCTTTGGAAGCATAAAAGCTTTCCCACTCTTCATATGGTCTATAAAACCATCTTGAGATTAATGTAGTCGTCTTAAGTTCTCTAGTATTATCCAGTCGTTTTACGGTAACTTCTATAGTAATCGCATCAGTGGCTTTAATCGTTACGGCATACCTAATAATTTCATCTTCTGTGTAATCTTCTTTGGGTTTGATATTCTGGTAATTTGTAGTAGTATCTTGGTCTACTTCACTGTAATCATATTCATCTATATATTCAATCCCCTTAAACTTATATACTTTGCCTACCTTAAAATCCTCATATGCTACTATAGTATCTCCTTTTGTGGTTAGGTGATATCCTCTTTCCCGATATTTTTCAACATAAAAATCGTGTAACGTATAAGTGGTGTCAACATCAATTATTTTAGAAATTTCAATTTTATAAGGTACTCCTACTCCGTGTCCAAAATTAAATGGGGCTTCACTATATTTTGTTCCTCCTACTTTCATACGTATGCCACCTGGTCCATGCGGAAACCAAATAATAGGAGTAAGATCATCATTACTTTTTAATTCTTCTGTAACATCGTGCCACATAGGATAGAGAAGTTTATCCCCTCTTTTTTCGTAATAAAACATCCCTTCAAACTCGTTTATAAAAAACCCATCTATCTCCACATATTCCCTTTTCCCATACGATTTTATACTTTTTTCCGTAAATAAATCACCCAAGAGTGTATGGTTAACATCCACTTCTAGTACTTCATTTACCAACAGTTTTGTGTTGCAAATACAAGGCTTTTTATTACGAGGTTTAGTAGCCCGTACTGCCTTAAACTTTACATATACCCCTCTGTATAGTCTAGAGGTAGTATCTAAAACCTTTAATAAATCTTTATTTTTTATTTTATTGGCATATTCTATTCCCTCACGACCTAAACATTTATCGCCTTGCCTTTCATAAAAACAAGAGTCTACAATATACCCTTCTATAACCTCTGGTTTTAAACCACCACTATCCTGTCCATAAAAACACACACTAAAAAGCAATCCAAAAATCACAAAAAAGTTTCTCATAAAACTTAAATACTATTTAAACAACTCATTATTCTCGACATACAGCCCTAAATAAGGGTTTTTACTATCTACCCTTTTAAGTAAAACAACAAAAGGCTCATTAAAGTATAATTTCTTAGGTACAGGCTCTTTCTCAACCTCTTCCATTACTTCAACAGCGAATTCTATAACTGCTTCACTCTCTACTTTTGCTCCTACCTCATCTAGTATAAATGCAGTACGCTGATATACACTTTCCACAATATAGTCTTGCTTATCAATAATAAGTTTACCTCCCGCAAGTTTTGGGTACTCATGCGCAATATTAAAAGTCATTTTAGGTATGCGCAACTCATCTTCATACTCTAACCTATACCTCCACCAGTTTTTTTGCTCTTTTCTTGCTTTATCGCCTTCACTTGTTAATGCTGCAATAGCATCAAAAGCCTGTTGTAATGTAGTAATATCTTTAAGCCCCTTGCACAAAATAATTTCGTGTGCAGTATCCTTTGGGTAAAGCTTTATTATAAAATTATTATCATCCTTATAGTATAAAATACGTACATTATCAGTAGCAATATCATCACTACCATTTAACCCAAAAGCATCAACTTTTTCCCCTTTAAACGTAAGCCCATCAGGGTAACTATCAAACTTAGCTAAAAAAGGTAACGACTTGCTAAACTCAGCCTTAGCCATCATAGTTCCCTCCTCTTCATCAAAAGCAATAAAACTTTCATACTCATCCTCTAGCAAAGTGTTTTTATACGATTCCGAACGGTTAAGGTAAGTATACCCTATAGGGTTACCCCACACCCCTATTCCCTTATCTTGCACCACTTTAATCTCTTGCCAAGCTAATAATAACGAAGCACTATAAATAGCATTCTTATCCTCTTGCAAAGAGCTTTGTGGTGTAATTACAAAATCTGTTTTTTTATATTCAGATAGTTTTTTAACCTCAGGATAATCGCGACTATTCTTATCTTGACAATTAATAAATAATGGCAAAAATAATAATGTTATAAAAATGTTTTTCATGGTAGGAGTTTTATAATCAAATAACGTAAATAAACCTTATATCATTTTACGATCTGCCTAATATTTTACTAGCAATATCATTAGGCATTGTTGGCGATGAATCTTCTTTAAGTAAACCCGTATCAGCTCTACTAAATAACGATTGCATTATCAATTGCTTTTCATTATCAGTAACACTAGAATCTTTTAAAAGTGATAAATAAAAATAAGTTAATGTATACCGCTCATCACAATCGCGCGCTAAATGAAACGAACTAAACATTACCTTACTTACTGCCTTTATACAAAATGCCATAAACGATATAAACGTAACATAAATAATGCTCCAGCGTATGGCTGCGCTTTTATCTCCACCAAAAAAACTATTAAGAATCTCAGCAGGTGGACTCCATAATATTATAGCTAAACTAGTAACAATAATCAATACCAATCCTACTAAAATATATAATGATTTCCATGCTTCATTCTTCAATTCATCACCGCGTTCTAACCAATACTTAGCAGGCTCTTCTAACTTCAAGCTACTAGCATATGTTTTCTCTAACTCTTCACGTCTAGTATCACAACCTTTTGAAAAACTATCAAAATTATCTTTAGTAGTGGTAAACCAGTTAGAATATGTTTTCTCATTATCCGCTTTAAGCTGATCAATAATAGTAACATACTCTTTATACTTCTCAGAACTATTGGTTAAATGATCTGTCAGTTCTTTTTCAAGTTGTGGCAACTGATTTTCAAAATCATTACGTAAAGTGGTTATAGATCTCTTTTCTTTATTCCTTCTTTCTGTTAACGCTGTAAAACCCTTCGATTGAAATTCATAAGCTAGGAGATATCCTTCAAAACTATCTTTGTTATTTATATTATTATGATTAAAATCCCCTACTATAAATGAAAATGCTGCAGAGAAACTTTTAGGTTTATTCTCATGTAAAGACAATAAAAACTCTGTGTTCGTAGAGTTATAAAAAAGAATTCTTCCTGCCCATCTATTTATTGAATTATTATTTTGAATTTTTTTATTCAAATTTTCATTCCCATGTTCATGTTTCCTATTTATCTCAACAAAGCTGATTATACCCTGTAATATTAGATCAAAATATTTTTTAGATTCATTAAATTCATGAGGTAAACTTTCACTTAATTTACTCCATCCATTAGTTTGTTCTTTAGCAAACTTATATAATGATGGTAATCCCTTAAATTCTTTATTTTGATTTTCTACAGGGAATTTTAATTCTAAAGGCACAGAATTAAACCATTCTTTATTATTTTCTCCTATTAACTCTCTAAACTGCGTAAGTTCCATTACTTCTAATAATTTAAGTTGGTAATCAAATATAACAAAATCCCCCAACTGAAAACCCCACTTCAGTAAAACCCTCAATACATGCCCTATCTTTGTACTATTAAAACAGCGCTGCAATACTTCTTTTAAAAAATTGACAATCGTTCAATAATTAAAAACCCCAAATTCTTCAATACCCAAATATTTCAATCATTCCATATCGAATGACAGGAAACATTTATATCTCCGGTCAAATAGACACATTTGATGGCGTTACGGGTACAGAGCTTATCGATGTGGTAAGCCAAGTAAAAAAACAACCCAAAGCAACAGCCTTTAATGTGCACATCAATTCCGAAGGCGGCTTGGTAGATGTGGGTTTCTAAAAATATTGACAAAAGTAAGAAGTGAAATATGAATATTATACAAAATTTATTACATCCATTGTGATTTATATGATATTGAATCCCTAAATGAAGCTCTATTTACAAATAAGTCATCAAAACATATAAAGAATTCATATAGTTTAAAAGAAAAAGAAGAGGTTTACAAGCATTTTAACGGGCTGAAATAAATCATACTTTTCATTTTGAATGCATTATAAAATTGCACCCGTTACTAGAAAGTTAAAGTTTTCTAATAAGGAAGTATATCAATACTTAATAATGTTTAAATTCTTTATGGAAAATGAAGAATATACATTGTTAACAAATAATAAAGAGCCTTTAGAACTATAATCAATCATAATTAAGAGTGAATTATGATTCTAACTAAAAACTTCTCTTAATACTTCTAACGATTTTGGGCGCATAAAACCATCTAAGTGAAAAGAGTAATAATCTATTAGTATTTTTAAGAGTGCTTGCCTTTCTGAAACGTGAAACGTTTTTGCTGTAACATCTAGTTTGAGTGACATCAACTTTCGTAATAATAATGTTTCATGTTCAGTGAGGCAACTTATCGATTCGTGAGGTATAAAAACACCTTCAATCATCTCAAAAAATGGAGTGTCGCTTGATGTTATTTCTGGGTAGAAGCCTAAAAACCTTGTAATTTCTAGTAAAAAAATTAAATGAAAATTAGCTACCTCATCGTGATTGTCTAACCACAATAAAGAGGCTTCTAGGTAAGAATATAAATTCTGATTTTGTTCTTCTTCTTTTATACAGTTATGTAGTATTTCTGATATAAATATTGATATTGACGTTTTTATAATATCAGTATTTATAGAGTGATATGGGTGCGCTAGCCGTACTTCTTTAAAATATTCTAGCTTACCGTTATTACGGTGCGATGCTTCTATTTCGAGAATGTTTAAGGGTCGAAAATATACCGTTTTTTGAGTACTCTTACGCGATGTAAAAGCATCTCTAACATAGTATGATTTAAGCCCGTCAGATTCTGTAAAACATTTTACAATCAGGCTTTTTTCCTGATAACGCAGGGAACTAATAACAATTGCTTTTGTTTTTACAAGCACGCTTTATGGTCTATAATTTTTTATCTAACTATCATTACTTTTTTAACCTTAGTCTCTGCACCATCATCTGAGGCTATAAAAATCATGTATACTCCTGATGCTACTTTATATTTCCCGAAGGCTGTAGTGTCCCAAAGCACAGTACCACCTTCAGAGGTTGTTTCGTATACAAGGCTACCTTCTATATCGGTTATTTTTATATTAGCATTATCTATAAGCCCGCTTATTTTCACTTCGCCTTCAAACCCTGGTCGTACAGGGTTAGGGTACACATAAACATTACTCAAGTCGCCAGAAGGTTCAGTGGCAGTACCTTTATAGGCTACCATACCTTTATCGGTAGCAAAATATACATCACCCGTTCTTGAGTCTATAGCGATATCGTTTATAGTATTACTTGGTAATGGTGAGTTTTGTTTTGTGAAATGAAAAATAGTACGCTGTCCGTTTGGTGATACTAAAAAAGCTCCTGCACTACCTGTAGCAATCCATTTGTTATTCGATCCGTCAACTTCAATATCATTTATATTTTGCTCAAATAATAATTCTTGTGCAAGACCATCTTCTTCAATAATAATAGCTCGTGTACTCAAGACATCTTCGGTAAGAAAACGATTTAAACCACGCAATACTCTCAATCCAGATGCTGTACCTATCCAAAGACTATTATTATTATCTATTCTTACACATTTTACGTACTCATTAGGTAAATTACCTAAGTCATCATCTCCTATTACTATAAACTTATTTCCTGCGCCTTCATTAAAGCCTATTAGTCCTGAATTAATAGATGGTATCCATTTTGTACCATTTCTATCAATAACCATTTTTTGATATTGAGTAGATTTAGGACTGCTTATAGCATCTACAAAGCTATATGATGTCCAGTTACCGTTACGAAAAACACGCAAAGGTGTTTCTGTCATATCATTAGTCATCCATAATGCTCCTGCATCATCAAAATAAAGGCTATTAACTCTTAAATTATTGAAGCCTGGTACAAGTTGCTGGTTTTCTAATGGGCTATTAGTATCATCATAAAGTTGTACTGGTATATCATCTGTAAGCTCTAAAAGTCCGTTATGATATGATGAAACATATACTTCACTCTCATTATTAGGGTTAACAGCTATATCGCTCAATGATCGAGCATCTAACACATCTTCATGAGGAATATTTATCCATCCTTCAGGTGTTAGTTTACTTATCCCTTTCAAGGCATAATCAGGTATATATTGATAATCATATCCTCCGAATACAGCCCATAAATCATTTCGTGTTTTTTCGAGAGAAAAAATGCTACTATGCAAAGGCCCATTAGGGGTTATATTTTCACGTATTGAAATATTCTCTATAAAACTTTCTATTACTCCGGTTTCTTGAGTACCTATAAATATTTGACCTGACACTACTGTTGCACAAGTAAATGTAACGTCTTCTCCTGGTATGTTATTAAGCTGAAGTACTTGAAATAAGTCTTCATCAAAAACACTTACTCTACTTTCACTGGTTACTACTAAATAACCGTTTGCAGCTCTTATATCTACTGCTGCACTACCTATGTTAGTGAAAGGGAGTGCTCCTACTGTTAGTCTAAAAACAGTTCCTATATTATCAACTCCAAAAATATCATCGGAAAAAGTAGTAATACCACTCCAACTACCACCATATACTTCTTGCCACTGGTTAAAGTCGTTAAGGTTAGGGTTGGTTAATAACCCTCTACGTATTCCATTTTCTGCAGTAGCAGCATAAATATAACCATCAAATATAGTTGATTGTATTACTGCTATTTCAGCCCCATTAGGGCCTAAAAAATAAGTATCTCCAAACTCTAGCGTTTCTAAGTCGAATACTGCTATACCAAAATCGCATGAAATGTAGGCTTTACCATTATTTTCATAGATATTGTTTATTCCCTTTTTTGCTGCTTGTACTGTAGCTTCTTCTACAATATCTATTTTGTTTACAATAGAATTGTCTGAATTAACAATAATAAGCAACCCATTATCACTCCCTACCATTGTACGACCATAATCGCTACTATGGCATATTGCTGTTATATTTTCTGGTTTAAGCCCATCTACTGATGTTATGGTCTTTAACTCATTTGTTATTGTGCTTTTAGAGAAAATAGCACTCTCGGCAGCAGCATACATTCTACCGTTAGACTGGGTCATGTCTTGTATGTTAGTATACGAGAAATGACCTGCCCACAATTGCCCATTTTGCGCAAAAAGTATAGTGGTAAAAAGAAAAAAGTATATGAGGAAGTAACGTTTCATTAAATCGGGTATTTAAAGGGCAAATATAAGCTAAAACGAATTTATTGTTGTTTTTGTATAGTGCAACATAAAAAAAGGATTGCCCAAAACTGGACAATCCCTTTTATATATAATAAAGTTAGCTTTTATTATACTGCACCTTGTGCAAGCATAGCATCGGCAACTTTTACAAATCCTGCAATGTTAGCTCCTTTTACATAATCGATAAACCCGTCTTTTTGTGTACCGTAAGTAGTACAAGATTCGTGAATATCTGCCATAATAGCTTTAAGCTTAGCGTCAACTTCTTCTCTTGTCCAAGCAAGACGAAGTGAGTTTTGTGACATTTCTAATCCTGAAGTAGCAACACCACCTGCATTAGATGCTTTACCTGGTGCAAAAAGCATTTTTGCTTCTTGAATCGCAGTAACAGCATCTGGAGTACACGGCATGTTAGCACCCTCAGCAACAGCAATACAGCCATTAGCAATAAGTGTTTTTGCTTCTTCTCCGTTTACTTCATTTTGTGTAGCACATGGTAATGCAACTTCACATTTAACTTCCCATGGTTGACCTCCAGCTATGTATTTAGCTTCTGGGTATTTCTCTACATATTCTTTTATTCTACCTCTACGTACGTTTTTAATTTCCATTACGTGAGCTAGTTTTTCTGTATCGATTCCTGCTTCGTCATAGATATAACCTGAAGAATCTGATAATGTAACTACTTTACCTCCTAGTTCGATAACTTTTTCTGTAGCATATTGTGCTACGTTACCTGAACCTGAAACTACTACTGTTTTACCTTCGAAACTATCGTTTCTAGTAGCTAGCATACTTTGTGCAAAGTATACACAACCGTAACCTGTAGCCTCTGGACGGATTAATGAACCACCGTAAGTGCTCCCTTTTCCTGTAAGTACTCCTGTAAACTCGTTACGTAATCTTTTATACTGACCGTACATGAAACCTATTTC
Organism: Flavobacterium sp. MedPE-SWcel; assembly: GCA_001874325.1. Taxonomy (GTDB): domain Bacteria; phylum Bacteroidota; class Bacteroidia; order Flavobacteriales; family Flavobacteriaceae; genus Flavobacterium. The sequence goes on from MPCW01000007.1 coordinate 89,833, forward strand.
ACGACCACCTACACCTATATCTCCAGCAGGGATATCTGTGTTAGCACCTATATGCTTGCTAAGCTCTGTCATGAAACTTTGACAAAACTTCATTATTTCGTTATCTGATTTTCCTTTAGGGTCAAAGTCAGATCCTCCTTTACCACCACCCATTGGTAATGTTGTAAGGCTGTTTTTAAATGTTTGCTCGAAAGCAAGGAATTTTAAAATACTAAGGTTTACTGACGGGTGAAAACGTAGTCCTCCTTTATATGGGCCAATAGCCGAATTCATTTGTATTCTGTATCCTCTGTTTACTTGTACTTGTCCTGCATCGTCAAGCCAGTTAACGCGAAACATAACCACTCTTTCTGGCTCTGCCATTCTTTCCAAAAGCATTTTGTTTTGGTACTGAGGGTTTTCTTCTATAAAAGGGATTACCGTTTCGGCAACCTCATGCACTGCTTGTAGAAATTCTGGTTCGTTAGGATTTCTTTTAGAAACTGCGTCCATAAAAGACTGTACACTTCCACTCATGTTGTATAAATTTTGTGTTTAAGAAAACGTTTTCGTAATAGCGACAAATATACAGTTTTCTTAAATACTGCTATATATTATTACTAATACTTTACTTTCCTTGTTTTTATTTATTTTGCTCTTATCTATTTTGCTCTTATTGTAACAATTAGTGTGCAATAAAACGACTTATGCGTTAAATGCATTTTCTAAATCTTTAAGCAGGTCTTCGGCATCTTCTACACCTACACTAAGACGTATTAAATCGTCTGTAATACCTAATTCTTTACGCTTGTCTTCTGGTACAGATGCGTGTGTCATTAATGCTGGGTGGTTTGCTAATGATTCTACTCCTCCTAGTGACTCGGCTAATGTAAATACTTTTACATTTTCAAGGAACTTGATAGAGTCTTCTTTTTTACCAGACTCAAAAGTAAATGATACCATACCTCCAAAGCCATTGTGCATTTGCTTTTTGGCTATATCGTGGTTAGGATGATTTTCTAACCCTGCATAGTATACTCTTTTTACTTTCGGGTGGTTTTCTAGGTACTCGGCTACTTTTTGCCCGTTTTCACTATGGCGTTGCATTCTTAAGTGTAAGGTTTTTATACCTCTTAGTACTAAGTAAGAATCGTTAGGGCCTAGTGTTGCTCCTGTTGCAAATTGTGCAAAGTGTAGTTTTTCGCCAAGTTCTTCTGTCTTGGTTACTAATGCTCCTGCAATAACATCAGAGTGACCACCTAAGTATTTAGTTGCTGAGTGCATTACTACATCTGCTCCTAAATCTAATGGGTTCTGGTGGTATGGTGTTGCAAAGGTGTTATCTACTGCAAAAAGTGCATTGTTTTCTTTTGCTATTTTAGCTACTGCTGCTATATCGGCAATTTTCATTAGTGGGTTAGTAGGTGTTTCTAACCAAACTAATTTTGTGTTTTCGTTAAAAAGCGACTTTAGTTTATCTAAGTCGTTCATGTCTACAAAATGGAACTTAATTCCTAGTTCGCTATATATTTTGCTAAACATACGGTATGTACCACCATAAAGGTCGTCCATTGCAATAACCTCATCATTTGGTTTAAGCAATTTCAATACACAGTCTGTTGCTGCAAGTCCACTAGAAAAAGCAAGACCTTTTGCCCCGTTTTCTATACTCGCTAATGCATCTTCTAATGCTGTACGAGTTGGGTTTGCTGCTCTACTATATTCATATCCTTGGTGTACTCCTGGACTAGATTGTACAAAAGTTGAGGTTTGGTATACTGGTGGCATTACTGCACCTGTACTTGGGTCAGGCTTTTGCCCACCATGTATAGTTTTTGTATTAAATTTCATGCTGTTTAAATTCACTTTTGTTAATATATATTAGACAAATTTACTGTAATTTGTTTATCCTTGTATACGGATTATCTCCTTTTACAAAACAATAACACTTAATTATGAAACATTACATCGCTATAGCGTTTATCGCTTTATTATTTACCGCTTGCGGAAAGGACAAAAAAGAAGCAACTGATATTGATACCGTAGATACTGCTAAATTAACTTTTGAGGTAATGCATTATGACAAAGAAACTATATCGTCATGTACTGATTGCCCTAATATAAACATGGATATTTCTGTAGCTGAAGGTTTGCAACCTGCTGCTGATAGCATTAACAAGGCTGTCTTTAATGTAGCTAGAGAAATTATTCATTATGGTAAAGATCCTTATAGTGCTACTGATTATAAAGAGCTAACCGAGTCGTTTGTAAAGTCATATACTGATCTTAAAAAAGAGTACCCTGATGAAACTGCTGTATGGGAAGGTTCTGTAAAAGCAGCTGTAGCTCATCGTACTGATGACCTTATTAATGTTGTGATAGAGTATTACACTTTTACTGGTGGCGCACATGGTAATGCTGGTATACAGTCGTTATTATTTGATCCTAAAACGGGGCACCATTTTGCTAACAGAGAAATTTTTAACGATCTAAAAGGTTTTACTGATTATGCTGAAAAAAAGTTTAGAAAACAGCTTAACATCGAGGCTATGGATTCTATAAATAGTACTGGGTTATTATTTGAAGATGGTAAATTCTCATTACCTAATTCTATTTTATTTACAGATAAAGGAGTAATGCTGTATTATAATGCTTATGAGATATCTTCGTACTCTGAGGGTACTAAAGAGTTAGTATTACCGTATGAAGAAATAGAACAGTATTTGAGAATTAAGTAACGCTTAATCAAATGAAAAAAGGTTATATCTGTTTCGTCTTTTTATTTATAGTATTAAACTCTTATAGTCAAATTCTACAATCAGAAATTGACAGAGTGAAAACATCTGCAAGTAAAGATTTTATCGAAAAAAACATTGTAGGTTCTTGGACTTTTGAAAAATTAACTAACTCTGAAAAAGTTCAAATCGTTAAACAAACAGTAATACTCGATACTATAGTTGCTACAATAACAATAGATAGACCTAGTTACTTATTTAATAAAAATGGGCGTTATAAAATTACTAGGCTTGACAACACTGTAGATGAAGGAGAATGGAAATATTCAGAAAAAGATAAAATGTTATATTTCTTTTTTGACAAACCTGCATATAATATACCTATTGATAAAGTAAGTCCTGAGCTATTAAAAAAATTACAGGATGAAAACATGATAATCGAGTTTACAAAAAATGCCATAGAGATACATGAAATAACGAGTGAAAGACTTGTTCTTATAGAATATTGTAATGATGGGTATTACTTAATATACTATAGAAAAACAACTTAATATAACTCATAAAAAAAGCCGCTCTACAACGAGCGGCTTTTTTTAATATTCTTCATTCAAAATGAATCCATAAAATTTAGAAATGCCTTTACATCCTAAACTAATTTTATCGGGGATACCATCTTGAAATGAAATTGTTATGTCTTTTTCTTTACAGATATTTTTAAAGATCATTTTATTATCATGAATCTCATCAGGTAACTGATTTAAGTTAGAAAGATAATAACGCCCCATCAATCTTCTTTCAGCATTATAAATCATTACATAAACTAGATCAATAGATCGTCCAAACGATTTTGATGTATAGATTGTATTTAAAATATAAAACTCATTATTGTTTTTATCTTTTAAAGCTCCAATGTATTCGCTATTAATGGTACTATAACCATCGTCATAACTTTGTTCTACATTTTTGTACTGAATTCCTTTTGTTAAAATCTCAACGTTTAAAGCGTGAGCTCTATCATAAAAAGAATCATTATCTGACTGCCCTAGGCAAGTGAAAAAACTAAATAATAATATTATTATGTATTTCATCTACTTAATATTCTTTATTCAACCTTTTCTGCCTTAGCAGGAAACATAAAGGATATTATTACCGAGATTACCAATATACCTGCTACTACCAATAATGATACTGGTGAGGAGATATGGTAGAATGGGCTAATAAGCATTTTAACCCCTATAAAAGATAGTATTATAGCCAACCCATAGTGTAGCTTACTAAACATATGCATAAAGTTAGCTAGCAAAAAGTATAAGGCTCTTAACCCTAATATTGCAAAGATGTTTGAGGTGTAAAGTATAAAAGGATCATCGGGTGCTATAGCGAATATGGCAGGGATAGAGTCTACTGCAAAAATAAGATCGGTAAATTCTATAACGGCAACTACTACTAGTAGTGGGGTTGCTATACGCTTACCTTTCTCGTAGATAAAGAAACGATCGCCTTCGAAGTTCTTTGTTACCTTAAAGAGCTTGTATATTAGTTTTGCTCCTACGCTTTTGGTAAAATCTTTGTTCTCATCATCTTCTTCCTCTGATGACCATGATTTTATCCCTGCAAATAGTAAAAATAGCCCGAATAGTGTAAGTACTACATTAACCTGTACACTCATACCGAATATTTCCATTGCGGGCAGGTAGGTCATGTTTATAAGCTCTACTCCTGTAAAGATGAATATTGCTCTAAAAATAAGTGCCCCTATAATACCCCAAAACAATACTTTGTGGTGCAAGTATTTAGGTACTTTAAAGAACCCAAAAACGAGTATAAATACAAAAAGGTTATCTACAGATAGGGCTTTTTCTATCCAGTAGGCACTTTGAAATTGCGTGAACGATTCCCAACCTACTACATAGTAAATTACGCCACTAAATATCATTGAGATTGATATCCATACAAGCGACCACGTTAAGGCTTCTTTATTAGAAACTTCGTGACTTTTTTTATTAAAAACTCCTAAATCTAGTAGGAGCATAATAACTATAACTATAGAAAACCCTGCTATTAAGCCAGGGTGATTTATTAAATGATCCATACTTGTGGGTGTATTAATCCAGTTTTTCTGTTAGCTTTCTAAAAACATTTTTAGCGTCTTTACCTTCATAAAGTATGCTGTATACAGCATTTATAATAGGCGTTTTTGCATTATGTTCTTGGTTAAGCGTGTAGGCACTCTTTGTTGCATAATAACCCTCGGCTATCATACTCATCTCCATCATTGCCGATTTTACAGTATACCCCTTACCTATCATGTTACCAAACATTCTGTTTCGAGAAAAGGTAGAGTATCCTGTTACTAAAAGGTCACCCAAGTAGGCTGAGTTATTTATATTACGTTTCATGCGGTGCACTTTACGAATGAATTTCTTCATTTCGCGAATTGCATTACTCATTAAAAGTGCCTGAAAGTTATCGCCATAACCTAAACCGTGTGCTATACCTGCTGCAATAGCATAAATGTTTTTAAGCATTGCTGCATACTCTGTACCAATGATGTCGTCAGAAATTTTAGCATTAATGTAATGGCTACTAAGGTTTTTGCCCATTACTTTGGCTTTCTTTTGATCGCCACAGGCAATGGTAAGATAAGACAGTCGCTCTAGTGCTACTTCCTCAGCATGGCAAGGTCCTGTTATTACCCCAATATTGTCGTAAGGAATGTTGTATTCTTGGTGAAAGTGTTCGCCTACAATAAGGCTCGTTTCTGGAACTATACCTTTAATTGCCGAGAAAATAATTTTATCTTCTAAGCTTACTGTAAGTTTTTCTAGCTCACTCCCTAAAAAGGCAGAAGGTATTGCAAATATTACATAGTCTGCATAGGCTACTGCTTCGTTAATATCGTTAGTAAGCCTTAGTTTGTTTGTATCAAATTCTACAGAACTCAAATAGTTGGGATTGTGCTTTTGCACTTTAAGGTGCTCTATAGCATAAATATTACGCATGTACCACGTAATTTCTGTTACGTTTACGCACAACATTTTTGCAATGGCAGTTGCCCAGCTTCCGCCGCCTATTACGGCGAACTTTGGATTCTCAATCATTTTACATTATCGTTTGAAGTGCAAAAGTACTCAAAATTTATACTATGTGCCAATAAGCGCTTATTTCTTAATATTATTGAGAGAATTATGATGTTTTCTTAGCCTTTTAAAAAATTAACATTTTATTATGGAGCTATAGGCAATTTAGCAAAAACGACACCGTTGTAATATAGAATTTTGTCTACACAAAAGTATACAAGGTTAGTTAAATTTTTTGTTTTTGGTGTTTAAAAGGCACTTACTGCTAGCAGTAAGTGCCTTTTTGCTTTTTAGTAACTTAGCTCTACAATAGCTTTTACTTTATCTGGTGTTATGTTTTGGCGTTCGCCTAATGCTTTCCAGCCACGCTCTTCAAAACGGTTTACAATAAAGTCGGCAGTTTTTTCATATTCTGGTGTATAACCTGATAGTTTAGTATCCATACCCATAGCGTGGAAAAACTGTACTGTTTTTTCTATTGCCATAGCTGCACCTTCTTCTATCGTGTCGGCATTAATACCCCAAACACGTTGCCCGTATTGTGCTAGTTTTTCTTTTTTAGTATCAAACATTACACGGTACAGGTTAGGTGCTATTATAGCTAGTGTACGTGCATGGTCTATTTCATATAGTGCTGTAAGCTCATGCCCTATCATGTGGGTAGCCCAGTCTGTAGGGACTCCCTTTTGTATTAGCCCGTTTAATGCCATTGTACAGCTCCACATAAAGTTAGCTGCTAGTGTATAGTCTGATGGGTTTTCGGCTACTTTAGGCCCTACCTCTACAAGTGTTTGTAATATTCCTTCGGCTATTCTATCTTGTAGTATTGCATCGTGTGGGTATGTTATGTATTGCTCTAACACGTGTGTAAAAGCATCTACCACTCCGTTTTGTACTTGGCGTACCGGTAATGATGCTACTACTGATGGGTCGCATATAGAGAATTGAGGGAATAGTGCTGGCCCTCCAAAAGGTAATTTTTCTTGTGTAGCTTCGATAGTTACTACCGATCCTGAATTCATTTCGCTACCTGTAGCTGGTAACGTTAATACTGTACCAAATGGTAAAGCGTTATCTTCTATTCTAAGACGTTTGCGTAAAATTTCTGTAGCATCACCTTCAAAATTAGCTGCTGCCGAGATGAATTTTACTCCATCTATTACAGAGCCTCCTCCTACTGCAAGTACAAAATCGATATTTTCTTCTTTAACAACCTTTACAGCTTTCATTAAGGTTTCATAACGCGGATTAGGCTCGACACCTTTAAACTCGACAACAGTATGTTTTTCAAGTGCCGAGGCTACCTGTTCATGAACTCCGTTTTTAAATATACTACCGCCACCATATACCATAAGTACTTTAGCATTTTGCGGTATAAGTTTAGATAATTTAGCAATTTGCCCTCTACCAAAAACAAGGTTTACAGGGTTATAATATTCGAAATTAAGCATACTGTTATTTTTTATGCAAAGTTACGAATAACGCGGGCTCGAGCTTGTAAATAAATGTTAAGAGTATCAGGTATTTATACCTAACTAAGGGGATAAAAGCGTTAAAAAACTCTTATTTTTTATAAAACAGGTTATGGTCTATATATTCCCAAACTTTTGGAGATAATAAGGGTTTTATGTTTTTACCTTCTTTTATACCGTTACGAATAAATGTAGATGATAGTTCTATAATAGGGGCTTCTATACGGTGTATTTTTGGGCTTGCTATTAGCGCTTCATCTGCAACGGCACTATTAATGCGTGGGTACACATAAATATCGTGATTTTCGAGTATTACCTCATGGTTTTTCCATTTGTGTAATGAGTTGAGGTTGTCTTCTCCCATGATAAGAGAAAACTCGTGCATTGGGTATTTTTCTAATAGATGTACTAGCGTGTTTACTGTATAGTTGGGCTGTGGTAACTTAAATTCTATATCGCTTGGTTTAATACTACTATAATCTTCTGTAGCGAGATGTACCATTTGTAAACGATGATGATCGTCTAGCAATGTACTTTTCTTTTTGTGCGGATTGTGTGGTGTTACCACCATCCATATTTGGTCAAGATCAGAATGTTCTGCCAAATGGTTTGCAACAATAAGATGCCCCACGTGTATGGGGTTAAATGTACCAAAGTAAAGCCCTACTTTCATTTTTATTAAAATTTTAACTGTTCATCAAACTCATAATCTACGTTCGGATAATATTTTTTATACTTAATACCATAAATATGCTCACCTGGTAAATTCTTTATTAAGTTATAGGCAGTAATTAAACTTGCTTTTTTTTCAGGATTTAATTCCCATTTCATACCTAATGTTGAAATACTATTTACAAACAATAAAGATTGTTCATATGTTGAAAGTTGTGCCCTTAATAGTTTAGCATAAAAATATTTCTGCTCTGGATTTAAATCTCGATTAGTATTAACAAATGTAAAGCTTTGGAATAAATGTCGAAAATAATGCCCTAAGCGAAATTGATGCCCTCCGTAATATTTTTCATATGTTAAATAGACTTTCAGCGATATAGCCCTCCCCGATAAACCAATAGTATCCCTAGGGTTTTTTCTATTATTATAAAGTTCTTCTATTAGTGGATGTAACTCATTTAATGGTAAACCTCGTAATAATATCCAATTGTTATGCCTCCTAACATTTGTTTTTTTTGGTTTCAACTTTATGTAAAACAAAAGTCGACTATAATAGTGTTGATTATATTTTTTTAGAAATGCTTTTCTAATAACTGATTCCCCATCGACACTCAAACCATAAAATGTAATTGACCAAGAAATATCAATTATAACCATCTCAATAAGGTCAATTTCTGGATTAATCTTATTTATTATTTTTTCTAAATGTCTCTTATACTTTGGAAGTATATAATCATCAATATTTCTAGAGTTTGAAAACTTTTTAACATCTCTATAGCATTCTATAAACTCTTTAAATATTAAGCTTATAACCTGTCTATTATGATATTCCTCTGTTTTACCTGATTTATACTTATTATACCTTAATTCACTAATATTTTCTCGGTGAAGTCTAATCATTTCAAAAAAAGAAGACTCAAAGGATATTCTTTTATTTTCATTTGACTGCTGAATAAATGATAAAAAGATTAATAAGGTTCCAGATAAAGCGAAAAAAGTACCTACTACTCCACCTACAAAATCACCAAATTGCCCTGTTACACTATAATCTGTCCTACTAAAAATAGAATAACCGTCTAAAGAAGTCTTTTTTAAAAAAACCAATAGTATTAAGACACCTATTGCAGTAAGACTAATTGCACAGATTTTAATAAATTTATTCATTTGACATAAATATTACTTTAGCTAAAGTAATATTTTATAATCAGTTACCCACAAAATCTTTTACTAAGTCGCTAGCTTCTTTTTGAGCTGTAGCAAGGTCGTAATTTTTTATAATAGTGTCAAACTGTGGTGCGGTTGCTAGCTCTACCGATGCTTTTGCAATGCGCATATTTATTTTGTCTTCGCTTTCTGTACTACGTTTTTTAAGGCGTATTTTAAGCTCGTCTATACTTGGTGGTTTTACAAACACAGCCAATGTTTCTTCTGGGAATTTCTTTTTAATGCGTAATCCTCCTGCTACATCAATATCAAAAATTACATTTTTACCGTGCGACCAAATGCGTTCTACTTCGCTTTTTAGTGTACCATAAAAATTATCGCGATATACTTCTTCCCACTCTACAAAGTCACCTGCTTTTATGTGTGCCTTAAATTCTTCGGTACTCATAAAGTAATAATCTTTACCGTGCTGCTCTTCGCCACGAGGGCTACGTGTTGCTGCTGATATTGAAAATTCTAGTTCAAGATTTTCTTGTTCTAGTAGGTGTCTTACTATAGTGGTTTTTCCCGACCCTGATGGTGCCGAGAATACGATTAATTTTCCCTTCTTCATTGTGTTGTGTTGTTGTGTGTTATTCTCGTTATTGTAAAGAAGCGGAGCAATCTTGGGTTAATAAGATTACTCCGCATACTTCTTTGCAATGACGCAATTTATTATCTAAAGTACATTAAGCACTTGTTCTTTTATTTTTTCTAGCTCGTCCTTCATTTGCACTACTAGCTTTTGCATTTGTGCATGGTTTGCTTTAGAGCCCATAGTATTTATTTCGCGACCCATTTCTTGTGTAATAAAGCCAAGCTTACGCCCATTGGCTTCTTTACCGTCTAGGGTTTCGATAAAGTAGTTTAGATGATTTTCTAAACGTACTTTCTCTTCTGTAATATCCATTTTTTCTAGGTAGTAAATTAACTCCTGTTCAAAACGGTTTTCGTCTACATTTACCTTTAGCTCGTCTATAGCGGTTTGTAGCTTTGTTTTTACATTCTCGATACGTTCGCCATCGTGTGCCACGGTTGCATCCATTAATGCTTTAATGTTAGCTATACGGGCTACAAAGTCTTTTTGTAGTGCTGCTCCTTCGCTTACACGAAAGCTTTGTATGTTTACTAATGCTTCGTCTACTACGCTTTGTATTTCTTTCCAGTCGTTTTCGTCTATCTCCTCACGCTCTGTTTTTAAAGCATCGGGCATACGTACTGCCATTTTTAACAACTCAGTATCGTCAGCATCTACTACTTCGCGAAGCTGATTGATATACTGCATTACAACAGGTGCATTTACTTTAGATGAGGTTTCTTCGCCTGTAACTTCTACAAAAAGCGAAAAGTCTACTTTACCTCTACTTAGTTTTTTTGCTACTTGGTTACGTAGTCCTAATTCCATTTCACGAAAAACCGAAGGCATTCTACAATTAAGGTCTAGCCCTTTGCTGTTTAACGATTTAATTTCGACAGTAACTTTTTTGTTTGGCAATTGCAACGATGCTTTACCAAAACCCGTCATGGATTGTATCATGTAAAAAATTTAGAAGCACAAAGTTAAGAAAAAAATGGTGGTAGAGTAGTTCACTTTAAAAAGGTTATAGAATCCCAAAAGAATAAAATCATTTACTCTAACATGAGTATTCTTTGTTAAAGTACATTATCGTTTAACTGTAAGATCTTTCAAGAACTTACTAACTTCATCTATACAAACTATAATATAATCTTTTTCCAACTCAATTCTATAACTTTCTGATGCATTCTCTTTTATTAAGGAATACGTTTTTTTATTCTCTAAAGAACGTAACTTTCCATGTGTATCTTCATCTGAAAACTTACCCTGTGAATGAGTTATTTTATTTCTTAAAACTTTAAGGTTTTTAATAAACCCCCAACGCTTCTGATCTAATTCAACAATATTAAGTTTTATTGAATTTTTATAAAAGTCTTTGAATTTTTCAAGTTCATTATTACCTTTTATATCTTTAAACCTTACCCCTTCTTCAAGTCCTACAGAGTACATTTCACATTGTTTAGTAAGGTATAATTCCATAAAAGAATACAATTGTATGATTATTGACTGCCTTAATCTCTGCTTAAAATGAAAATCATATTGAGCTCTGTTATACGTGTACTGTATAAAATTATCTATAAATGTTTTAACTTCGGATTCTCCTTTTTTAGTATCCATATTAAAAGAAACTGAATCAGGCATAACATTCTCTAGTCTTTCAATCTCCCTTTTAATGTTTTCTTCACCAAACTGTAGGAAACTTTTTAGAATAGCAGCATTACCTTCAATCTCAAGGTGTGAGTCATTAAACAGTGAGTCATCTGATGTTTGTATAGCAGTCATATTCAATAAGTAATTAACAAAGTTAACTAAATATTTTGCGAACCATTCTTTACTGGTCGTGTTACTAAATATACTCCTGCAAATATTAATACTGCCGATAGTACTTTTACAGTATCAAGATGATCTTTACCTAAACCTATGGCAAACAGGGTTGCAAAGAATGGTTGCAGGTACATAAACACAGCTACTATGGTAGGTTTTAGCTCTTTCATAGATAGCAGGTTGAGCAGGTAAGTAAGGAAAGTAGATATTACTACTACAAAACCTACTTTTATATAAATATTGGTAGGCATTATTGCCCAGTTTACGGCTTCGAGCTGCTCCCAACCAAAGGGTAATACCATAATGAACCCAAAAAGGTATATCCACTTTACAAAGGCAAAGGCATTGTACTTGTCCATTAGTTTTTTAACCAAGATGAGGTACAAACCGTAAGACACTGCATTTACAAAAACCAAGAAGTTACCCCAAAGGGCATTTTCGCCTACGCTTACTGATTTACCGTAAAGTATTAGTACTACTGTACCTACTAGCCCTAGCACGATACCGAGTCCTTTTTTACCCACGATTTTCTCTTTCATAATTATAGCCGAAAGTACGAGTACAATTATGGGTGTGGTTACCATTAATACCGATGCCATTATGGGCGAGGTTTGGCTTAACCCCTCAAAAAATGTAAGCATATTGAATGCCACTCCAAAAAAGGCAGCAGCTATAATACGCGGAAAATCGGCGCGATCTATTTTTTCTTTTGTTACAAAAAAACCTACCAGCCAAAATAGTAGTGTAGAGATACCCACGCGAACGGCTATAAACCCAAAGGGTTTTACATAGGCAGGCATAACGTCTTTGGCTACTGTAAAGGTTACACCATATATCATAGATACTAGTGTGGCAGCAATAAGGGCAAGGGTGCGTTTACTCATCTTGTAGGTGTGCTATAGTAGCTTCGGTTACTTTTTTGCTGTTTCCTACAAATATGGTTTCGTTGTCTACTAGTACAGGGCGACTTAAAAAAGTGTAATGCTCTAGTATCAATTCTTTATAATCGGCTTCGGTAAGTGTTACATCTTTCAGTCCGCGTTGCTTGTATAGTGTTGCTCTACGGCTAAAAAGTGCTTCGTAGCTGCCTGCTAGGCGGTGCATCTCTTCGAGCTGTGCTACTGTTATAGGTTCTTTTTTTATGTCTTGCAATACAAACCCTTCGATGTTTGGTAACGATTTTATGATTCGCTTACAGGTATCGCAGGTTTTAAGGTAAAATATAGTTTTCATGTTGTTTTCTTGCTAAAAAGTGGCACAAAGGTAGTTGTAAACACACGAATATCAAAAGACAGGAATAACTCATGTTGTGTTAATTGTTATTGGCTAAATTTAACATAGAAGGTGTATCGAAAAGCTGTATTTTTATATTCGAAAAAATCATTCAAACAATTATGGAGACTACACAAACAGAAAATACGTTTACAATTGTTCGTAATAGCCGAAGATTATTCTCTACTTTTTTAGAAAAATATTCGCTAGAGGAGCTTAATAAAGTACCTGAGGGATATAATAACAACATCATCTGGAACATTGGGCATATTATAGTAACGCAGCAGCGTATTGTATACTCACTTTCTGGGTTGCCAATGACAATTAGCGAAGAAATGGCTACTATGTACATGAAGGGTACTAAGCCTGAGCGCGATGTTACTGCGGATGAGGTTAAAGAAATAAAGGAGCTATTATTTAGTACTATAGACCAAACTGAGGAAGATTTTAGAAAAGAAATTTTTGTAAACTACAAAGAGTATCCTACTTCTATTGGCTATACACTAACTAGTGCTAGAGAGAGTATGGATTTTAATAACTACCATGAGGGGTTACACCTAGGGATTATAATGTCGTTACGTAAGTTTTTATAGTAAGCAGATCAAGATAGCAGTAATTAAAAAAGGCAGTAACTGAGTTACTGCCTTTTTTTATATTTTATATATAACAGAGGGTTACTCTGCCATTACACCGTTTTTAAATATAACTGGTATCTCTTTAAAGTTGTCTTCGTTTATTCCGTTTGCTTTAAACACAAAGTTCTTGTCATAAAGTACTCCATCTTTAAAATAAGTAACCATAAAACTGTTGTTTAACGATAGTACTCCGTTTTCTACTAATTCTATACGAATAGCTGTTTCTTCTAACACCTCGGCAAAAACATGACGTAGCATAGATGTTTTACGCTCTTCGCCATTAATTATTCCTGATGCGTTAGATACTACTATAGCCGATTCTAGTTTTACACCTGTACCATTTACTAAATAAGTGTACCATGTATTTTCCTGAAAATCGTCGTTCCACTCTTTTAGTGCAACTACATATACATCTTTTACCTCAGGTATTTTTATATCCTTTTTCATAACTCTGGTTAATGCTAGGCGATTATATGTTTGATTTAAATTGCTCTAAGAAACGTACATCGTTTTCATAGAACATTCTAATATCACCTATCTGGTATTGTAGCATTGCTATACGCTCTACTCCCATACCAAATGCAAAACCATTATATTTTTCTGGATCTATACCACAGTTCTTTAAAACATTAGGATCTACCATACCACAACCACCTATTTCTAACCAGCCTGTACCTTTTGTAATTCTGTAATCTGTCTCTGTTTTAAGTCCCCAGTAAATATCAATTTCTGCACTAGGTTCTGTAAACGGAAAGTATGACGGGCGTAAACGTATTTTACTTTTCCCGAACATCTCTTTTGTAAAGTATAGTAATGTCTGCTTTAAGTCAGCAAACGATACGTTTTCATCTACATAAAGTCCTTCTATCTGGTGGAAAATACAGTGTGAACGTGACGATATTGCCTCGTTACGGAATACTCTTCCTGGAGATATTGTACGGATAGGCGGTTTGTTGTCTTCCATATAACGCACCTGTACTGATGAGGTGTGCGTACGCAACAATACATCAGGATTGGTTTGTATAAAGAAGGTGTCTTGCATATCGCGCGCTGGGTGATACTCTGGCAGGTTTAATGCCGTAAAGTTATGCCAGTCATCTTCAACCTCTGGTCCTTCGGACACGTTGAAACCGATATTTGCAAAAATATCAATTATCTGATTTTTAATAATAGATATTGGGTGACGTGATCCTGTAGTAAAAGGTTCGCCCGGACGTGTTAAATCGCCATAAATACCTTTAGCCTCTTCTTTGCTTTCCATAGCTTCCTGTAAGGTTGCTACTTTTTCTTCGGCTGTTTTCTTTAGGGTATTAACTATTTGCCCAAACTCTTTCTTTTCTTCCTTAGGTACGTTTTTAAACTCGGCAAAAAAGTCATTAAGTATTCCTTTCTTTCCTAGGTATTTAATCCTGAAGGCTTCTAGTTCTTCTTTGCTTTGTGTGTCAAAAGCCTGTGCGTCGGCTATGCAACCTTTAATCTTGTCTATCATTGTTATTCAGTAAGAGTGTGCAAATTTAGGTTTTTTAAAAATATTATACCACCTATTTGTACTGTATAATTATACCCTTAATTCGGTAATTTTATTTACTTTATAATTCCTTTTTCTAAAAAATAATCTACAACAGCACCTTTCATTAATACACTTTGCTCTCCTGCTTTTAATGGTGGTAACTCTTCTTTTATGGTATAGTGTGGCCAACCTTGATCGTCAAAAAAGTCGAATTCATAATAACCATAGGGCTCTAGCAGCCTGCAAATTGCAATGTGCATTAGGTTTACTTTATCGTCTTTTTTAAATTTTCTTTTAAATTGCCCCAGTTCTTGTACGCCTATTAGGTAAATAATCGCATCGAGGTCTAACGTATCGCCATCGGCAAAACGGTTAGATAGTATAGTTACAAGCTGATCCCAGCGTTCTTTTAATTGTTCGTCTCTAGACATATATTGTATTTATGGCGGCAAAGATAGTAAGTTGAAAGTTAATGCATCCCTTGTTTTTGTTTTGGATTATTGCAGGGGTAGTTTAACTTTGCCTTATGGCTATAATAGATATTATTTTAGGTGGTTTATTACTGTATGGTTTTATTCGTGGTGCATGGAAAGGTTTTTTCTCTGAGCTAGCATCGTTACTATCATTACTAATAGGGCTTTATGTTGCTATTACCTTTTCTGACTACGTGGGCGATGTACTTAGCGAGAACGTTTCGTGGGATCCTAAATATATTTCTATTACTGCTTTTGCTATTACTTTTATAGCTGTAGTAGTGGGTATTATACTACTGGGTAAGTTCTTTACCAAACTGGCTAGCTTTGCTATGCTAGGATGGCTTAATAAATTGCTTGGTGGTGTTTTTGGTTTTTTAAAGTGGGCTTTGCTACTAAGTGTGCTTTTAAACTTTTTTGTAAAGATTAATAGCGATAACCTTTTTGCCGATAAGAAAACGCTCGATAACTCTTGGTTTTTTTACCCAATAGTACAAGTATCTAGCACTATTTTTCCTGTAATGGAAGAATGGTTTGTTGACATTAAAGATGATGTAATCGAGGGGCTTGATAAGAGTATTTAATAAAACTATACATCCTGCGTTTGAAGCCTTGTAGGTATTGGTATTACGGAAGGGAGTAGATTGCTTCGTCGTGCCTCCTCGCAATGACAATTATGGAAATCTACGGGTTACTTCAACTCTTTAATAGCATCCTTTTCTATCCAGCCTTCTGTTTCGTCGGCAAGTTCAATTTTCTTGTAGTTACCTAATGTTTCTGTAACGTACACTTTGCTACCTTCGTGCAGTATAAAAGCATCTGGAGCGGTATCTCTTGGTTCGCTTTTTACCGAAACTACTTCTTCATATACTATAGCTGGTCGCTCTTTTGCTCCTTCAGACTTTACAAATACTGCCGAGAGTATTGCCACTATAATACCTAACAGCGTCATAAACATACCTACAAAAAAGACACGCTTTAGGGTTGTAGTACCTGCAAAGTAATACCCCACAAATAGTAATAAAAACAATATTGCGCCTACTACTGCACCCCATGCCCAAGCATCGTAATGGTAAGCTCCTGTAAAATTATATACCATTTTGCTAAACCCTACCTCTGGCACGGCTTGTATATCGTCTATAGCCATTTTTTGGGCATAGCCTAGGTTTATGGTAGCATCTTTATAGTTAGGCTTTAATAATAATGCTTTTTCGTAGTTATAGATAGCGGGAGCTACACGGTTCATTTTATAATAAGCATTAGCAAGGTTAAAATACACCTCTGCCGACTCTTGTTTGTTCTCTAAAACACTTTCATACTTTTTAGCTGCTTCGCTATACTTGCCATCGGTATATAATGTATTACCTTCTTCAAAAGCTGACTGTGCCCAACCTTGTGTAAAGCATAAAACTACTGTTAGTATATATAATAACTTTTTCATGACTTGTACTACTATATTTGCTTCTCTAATGCTGTTATTATACTCACTGCATTATCATAATCTTGTTGCATTGCCTCGCCCGATGATGGTGCATAACGTGCAAACTCGCAACTGTCCATTATTTTTATAAAATCAGTTATAGTTTCTGGAGTTGCATTACGCGCCGATAACAGCTCTTGTATGTTCTCCTTTTCCATTTCTGATGTTTCTATACTCAACTTAGCTTTTAAGAAATTATGTAATGCTTTTTCTAATGCTACATAAAACGGTTCTTTATCGCCTAAGTGCTTTTTAGCTTCAGATAGATACTTTTTAGCTAGCTTGTTGTTCTTTCTTATTTTATTACCTGCAACATCGTTATCTCTGGCTTGCTTTTGTTTTTTAAGTAACATTATAACGGGTATAAGTAAGAATGGTACTAGCAGTAGTATATAGAACAGTGTTGACCCAAAGAAGTCTTTTCTGTTTACTGATCGTAAGTTTGTTTTGAGCGATACAAAACGGAATTGCTCTGTAGTTTTTACAGCTTGTTTTTGAGTTCCTGATGTTGTAGTATCGGCATTTGCTGATGCGTTATCAGGTACATCTAGCACATCGACCATTATCTCCTCTGACGTGATTGTATTATAATTACCTGTTTTAGGGTTAAAGTAAGTAAACGACATTGGTTTTATAGGGTACTTACCTTTGTTTTGCGGAATTATAGCATATACATCGGTTATACTACCTTTCATGCCCGATAGTGGTGTCGCTACATCTTCGTTATGCTCTGGGTCGTACATTTCTAATGCCGATGGCACTACTGGTTTAGGTAAATTAAATAGTTTTAAATTCCCTTTACCTGATACCTTAACTGTTAATTGTAACGACTCGCCATTACTTAGTGTAGTTTTAGATGGTTTTGCTTGGAAAGAGAAATCTCCTACAGCTCCACTAAAATCTTCTGGTTTACCATTTTCTGGTAACGGCTTTACATTTATGATTCTAGAACCTGATGTTTTTACTTTTGTAGTTTGCCCCATTACTGGTCGCCCAAAATAATCGCGTCTTCCCGTGGGTACATCAATGGTAAGCTCTAGGCTTAATGGCCCTATTTCTAGTTTACCGCTTTTTTGCGGATATAATACCACTTTTTTAAGCTCTATAGCACGGTAGCTCTCTCCTTTATAAGTTACCTGTCGTACTGTGCTGTTTGGTATCTTAATATCTTGATTCCAAAAATCACTAAACTGAGGAACATCTACCTGTCGTGTACCACGTAAACTTTCGTTTTGACCAACATATAGTTTATAAACTACACTTATAGGTTCGTTTATATAAGGGTTACTCTTGCTTACCTCGGCTACTACATGTATATCTTTCCCTGCGTTTTGGGCTAGGGCTGCGGCAGGGTCGTTTGGTTTTGCTACCGCTCTTCCTACTGTAATTTTAAACGGTGTCGTTTTATAGGTTTTACCCTCTACCTCTATACTGGCTTGCCCAACAGTAAAAACACCCTTTATTGTAGGGGTAAGTACATAAGTATAGGTTTTAGTAAAAGTTCTTTTACGATTAGTACCCCAAGAGTTACTTATGGTTTGACTAGGCCCTGCTGCCTTAAACCCTCTAAAAGAAGGTGGCACAAAATTGTCGCCATCTGCGCTCATTTTAAATTCTACACGTAGCCTTTCGTTTACACCAACTTTTGTTCTACTTGGTGTAGCCGTAAATGTTACCTGAGCAGAGATGCCTTGCAGGCAAAATAAAACTAATAGTACTATGTATTTCTTCATTATTCTTTTAATTCCTTAATCTGAACAATATTTTATTTTTCAAATTAGTCGCAACAAATATATAACTGTTACCAGTCTTTTTCTTGTCTTTTAGGTTGTGCCTTTACTTTTTTGGCATTTATTTTATCTTGAACCTTCTTTTCTTCGTTGTTCATGGCGTCCAGCATTCGTTTCATCTCCTGTTTTCCTGGGTTAGGAGCATCTTGCTGATCTTGATCTCCAGCACCTCCTTTATCCTCTTTGTCCTTACCTTCACCTTTATCTTTCTGGTCGCCTTTATCGTCTCCCTTATTTTTATCCTTATCTTTTCCTTTATCTCCTTTATCCTTGTCATCACCTTTGTCTTTTTTGTCTTCAGGTTTCTGACTTTTATCATCCTTCTTCTTGTCCTTGTCGTCTTTCTTATCGTCTTTAGGCTGCTCTGGCGGAGGGTTCTTTTTTAGCATCTCTTTTGCCAATGCATAGTTGTAACGCGTTTCGTCGTCATGCGGATTATTACGCAATGCATTTTTATAAGCTTCTACAGCATTTTGATAATCTTTCTCTTTCATTAATGCATTACCTAAATTGTGGTATGCCTTATGTTTTTGTGGTTTCGTTTCGGCAACTTCTATTGCTTTTAGGTAAGCATACATTGCCTCACCCGATTGTTCTTGCCTGTATATTGCATTCCCTAAATTATAGGCTGCATCTGCTTTTGCTGGTGCTTTAGATTGCGATATTCTATAATTTTCCTCAGCAGTGGTAAAGCTTTTTTCGGCAAAGGCTTTATTACCTTCAGGCAGGTAAACATCTTTTTCTTCTTTTTCCTGCGAAAAAGCGAATACTGTACAAAACAGTAGTATGTAAGTAAATAGTGCTTTCATTATTCTTTTTCGTTAAACAGGTTTAATTTTCTAACCCATGCCGTTTTACGCTCTAGTAAAAACAGTTCTAAAAACAGTAATACAAAAGCCGCGCCTAAAAACCATTGAAATTGCGACTCGTATAATGATACTTCTTTCGATTCGAATTCTGTTTTCTCTATATTCTCTAATGCGTTCTTTACATAGTCTGACACTTCTCTTGTACTACTACCATATACATAACCTCCTTTGGTTATATCGGCAATTGTTTTTAACTGATCTGGGTACATTTTAGTAACTACTACATCACCTGCATTGTCACGCTTAAAGGTTTGTGTTATCCCCTTACGCTTTATAGGTATTGGTCCTCCTTTTTTAGTACCTACCCCTACTGTTATTATTTTAATACCTTCCTCGGCTATCAATTCAGCAGCATCGCCACTACCTTCTCCGTGGTCTTCTCCATCAGAAATTAGTATGATTAACTTACTGGTTTGCGGATCATCAAAAAAGTTTGCCGAGAGTTCTAATGCATCGGTTATGGCTGTACCTTGAGATGATACCATATCAGTATTCATGTTTTGCAAAAACATTTTTGCAACACTATAATCTGATGTTATGGGTAATACTGGGTAAGCACTACCTGCATAACCCACAATACCTATCCTGTCGTTACCCAACTGGTTTATGGTTTGCGATACTATTTGCTTTGCTTTCTCTAATCGACTAGGTACAACATCTTCGGCAAGCATACTTTTAGATACATCTATTGCAAAAACAATATCGATACCTTCTCGTTTTATAGTCTCGGTTTTCGTTCCAATTTTTGGATTTACTAATGCTACTATTATACCTGCTAACCCTAGTAATAGAACTACTAATTTTAATGCGGGTTTAAATGTAGATCGTTCTGGCGATAATTTTTTTACTAGCTCTGGGTTACCAAAAGCGCGTTGCTTTTTGCGCTGCCAGTATAGGTTTACCAAGAACAGTACTACCAGTACAGGCAGTATAGCAAATAAATACAGATATTTTGATTCGTCTAATTCGTACATATTTAAATAAAGCTTCTGTAAATGGTTTTTCTTACTATTACCTCAACAAGTAATAAGCCTAGGGCTAGTAACACCCATGGGCGGTATTTCTCGTCGTAGTTATAAAATTTCATTTCGTTAATCTCTGTAGTTTCTAGCTTATTAATCTCCTCATAAATTTCCTTTAACTTGCTATTACTAGTGGCTCTAAAGTATTTACCATCGGTCTTTTTAGCGATATCTTTCATTAAAGCTTCGTCTATTTCTACCTTCATCATTCTGTATACAAAACGACCGTTGAGCGCTCTTGAATATGGGAACTCTGCATTACCGTTAGTACCTATACCTATGGTATATACTTTTATACCATATTCTTTAGCAATATCAGCCGCCGTACGCGGGTCTATAAATCCTGCATTGTTTACTCCATCGGTAAGTAATATAATAATGCGACTTTTCGCCTTGCTCTCTTTAAGTCTATTTATTGCTGTGGCAAGCCCTACCCCTATTCCTGTACCATCTTGTAGCACACTATCGTCATACTCTACCGATTGTATTGCCGATTTCACTAACTCTTTATCGCTAGTAACGGGTGTTTTTGTATAACTTTCTCCTGCATATACTATAAGCCCAATTCTATCATTAGGACGATTATCTACAAACTCTTCTGCTACATCTTTAAGTGCATCAAGTCGGTTAGGTTTTAAATCTCTAGCCAGCATACTACCCGATACGTCCATTGCCATAACAATATCTATACCTCGTGTAGTTTTGGTTTTACTACTTACGTCTACCGTTCGTGGTCTTGCTAAGGCTACAATCATAGCACTAAGTGCAAGCAAACGCAGTACAAAAAGTACTGGTTTTAATTTTGCTAATAACGATGGTGCAGCTTTAAACCCACTAAGTGTACTTATAGTAAGTGTTGCTGTTTGTTTTTTTCTTTTCCAGATGTACCAACCTATTGCCAATGGCAGCAGCAGAAACAACCAAAAGAATCCTGGATGTAAAAATGTAACGTCTCCCATTTTTTAATTTAGCTTAGTAAGTTCTATCGAGTTTTTAACTCTATCTAATAATTGCGGTGCATACTCGTCACCTTCTCTATACATTATGGTTACTTGTTGCAGCCCGTTATTTTGTTTAAAGAATATCATTTCATAATACATTCTCGACTCTTTTTTAGTAACCGCATTAGCTAATGACAAATTACCATAAGAACGTAAGCCGTTTATACCGTTTGGTGTACTAAACTCTTCGGTTTTTACCAGTATGTCTTTTGCACCTTGTGTTTCTAGTACTTTAAGCGATGCATCTGCAATAGCATTAAGCTCTATTTTTACTTGTTGTTTATAGCGTAGTGTACTAATGGTTACATAAAAATCATCGGCTAATGCGCCATAAGTAAACAGCTGCATTTCTTTTAATACTGCCATAGTTCCTTCAGGCAATATTTTCTCTGGATCTTGCCTTTTTAAAACCTTAGGTGTTTCTATAATAATAGGTGGGTTACCGTAGGCACTTTTTACCCATTCGCCATCTAATAATTCTTTTGTAGGTATACCTGTTATGTATTCACGCATAATGTTTCTACCCACAAAGTAAAAACCTGCTGCAAGTACAACTACTATTGTAGCAATACTTATGGCTATAGTACGGTTTCTTTTCTTTTGTTTTTCTTTCTTGCGTTGCGCGTCTAGCCATGCTAGTGTATGCTCATCGTCTTCCTCTTTTTCTTCTGGAATACTTTGGTCTATAACTACAATGGTTTTTTCTATACGGCTACGGTCATCAGTAATTTCAGTACCTACTGGCTTCATTTTGGCAAACTTTACTAAATCGGCATTTCGCAGTACTTTTTCAAGTTGCTCAAATGTTTCTTGACTTAGTTTCATGTTTTTACGACTCACAGCAGTACGCATAGCTTCTATAAGTTCGCCTGTAGTACTTTCCATTGCTGGTATGTGTATTGCCTCTTCTATATAAGTACGGGCAATATCAGTAAGCTCACTATAATAGTTCTTTATCTGTCCTTTATCTAGTAATGCTTTATTTTCTAATGCTTTTAGCTGTATGGTTGCTTTTTCTATAGGAGATGCATGTACCTCTTCAACCTTTTTAGGTTCTGGTTTTTTCTTGTTTTTTAACTTCCACCATATAGCAAAACCAATACCTAGTAGTGCTAGAACAATTAACAAAATCCAGTACCAAGCAATTCCACCTTTAGACTCGGCAGTTGCTACATCTTTAATGTCGTACATTTTTTGCTTTAGCGTGTCGACCACTACAGGGTTAACTTCTATAAGCAAAGAGTCACTACGGACTCTTGTATCATTGATTACTACTGGTAATCGAGGAATTACATAGCGACCAGAGTCAAACTGTGTAAGCCCGTATTTTTTTACTAGCTCATAAGTTGCACCTTTTTTAAGGGTATCTACAGGGTAGGATTCTAGTACTTCTAACTGCCCAAAGTTTTTACCCTCTGGGAAGTTTACTATTGCAGTAGTATCTACCGTAGTTTGTAGTGTAAGGTTAAACTGCGAACCTATTTTTATACTGGTAGAATCGATACTTGTAGCCACCTTGGGTTGCTGCGCAAAAGCGGTGGTAGCAACCAAGAGTATAAGTAAAGTATATAGTTTGTTTGTATTCATTTGTTTTATCGTGCTTTAAAATAGCCCAGCAACTTGGTTACATATGATTCGTCTACTCTTGTGCTCACTGCTCCTGCCCCACAACGGCTAAAGGTTTCTTTAAAATATTGCACCTTGTCGTCATAGTATTTTTCATATTGCATTCGCACTGATTTTGACCCCGTGTTTACCAATTGTGTTGCTCCTGTTTCGGCATCAAGCATGTTTACCATTCCAATGTTTGGCATTTGCTGCTCTCTATGGTCATACACACGCACTCCTGTAACATCGTGCCTTTTAGCAGCAATTTTCAAGGTGTGTTCATAACCTTCGGTTATAAAATCAGAAATCAAGAAAACGATGGCTTTCTTTTTTTGTACTCCTGACAGGAACTTTAGCGCTTGTGCTACATCAGTTTTTTTACTTTTAGGGTGAAACTCGATAAGCTCTCGGATAATACGCAACACGTGCGATTTTCCTTTTTTGGGCGGAATAAAAAGTTCTATCTCATCAGAGAATAATATAAGCCCAATTTTATCATTGTTTTGTGTAGCCGAAAAAGCCATTGTTGCAGCAATTTCTGTAACAATATCTTTTTTAAACCCGTTTTGTGTACCAAAACTTTCTGAACCACTCACATCTACCATTAGCATCATGGTAAGTTCGCGTTCTTCTTCAAAAACTTTTATGTGGGGTTCATTATATCGTGCTGTAACATTCCAGTCTATAGCACGAACGTCGTCACCAAACTGGTATTGACGCACCTCGCTAAAGGTCATACCACGCCCTTTAAAAGACGTGTGATATTCGCCCGAGAAGATATGATCGCTCAACCTTCGGGTTTTAATCTCTATTTTACGTACTTTTTTTAGTATCTCTTTTGTATCCATAATTTTAGTCTTAAAGTCTAAAGTTGTTAAAGTCTTAAAGTCGGTTTGCTACTAGCTTTCGACTTTATGACATTTGACTTTACGGACAAATTAAGGCACCTCAACCTGATTAACGATTTTATTAATAATGTCTATTGATGTTACATTTTCGGCTTCGGCTTCATATGTAATTCCAATTCTATGACGTAATACATCGTGCACTACTGCTCTTACATCTTCTGGTATTACATACCCTCTACGTTTAATAAATGCATGACATTTTGCTGCTGTAGCAAGGTTAATACTACCACGTGGTGAAGATCCGAAGCTAATAAGTGGTTTTAAACTTTCTAAATTGTATT
This sequence comes from Flavobacterium sp. MedPE-SWcel, assembly GCA_001874325.1. GTDB lineage: Bacteria > Bacteroidota > Bacteroidia > Flavobacteriales > Flavobacteriaceae > Flavobacterium. Next base: position 114,224 of record MPCW01000007.1, read on the forward strand.
GCTCTGGGTAACGTGTTGCAAAAATAAGATCTAGTATATACTTTTCTATCTTATCGTCCATATATACCTCGCGAACTGCTTTTTGTGCGCTCAAGATTTGATCTACCGATACTACTTTGTTTACTTTCTCGAAAGATCCTTTTAGGTTATTACGCATTACAGTACGTTCGTCTTCAATTTTCGGATAATCGATAACAGCCTTAAGCATAAAACGGTCTACCTGTGCTTCTGGTAACGGGTATGTTCCTTCTTGCTCTACAGGGTTCATGGTTGCCATTACTAAGAATGGTTTTTCGAGAACAAAAGTCTCTTCGCCTATAGTTACTTGCTTTTCTTGCATTGCTTCTAGTAATGCACTTTGCACTTTTGCAGGCGCTCTGTTTATCTCATCGGCAAGCACGAAGTTGGCAAAAATAGGTCCTTTTTTAATTGTGAACTCATTTTGCTTCATGTTGTATATCATAGTACCTACAACATCGGCAGGAAGTAAATCTGGTGTAAACTGTATACGGCTAAAGCTTCCATCTACTGCTTGCGACAAGGTGTTAATAGCCAACGTTTTTGCTAATCCCGGCACACCTTCTAAAAGGATATGTCCTTGACCAAGTAGTCCTATTAGCAATCGTTCTATCATATACTTTTGTCCTACAATTACCTTGTTCATTTCCATAACAAGTAAATCTACAAAAGCACTTTCTCGCTCTATTTTTTCGTTTATTGCCCTGATGTCTAAAGCAGCAGTATTTTCTTCCATGCGTATATTTATTTTTGGTGCTGTGAAGTTAATAATGTTAGTGTAACGATGCAAATCGAAATTTAATATATTATTCGTTGTTAATGACATGTTAAATATGACATAAAGCTAAAGGCAAGTAAGGCTTTATATCGTTATTTTTTCGCTATTTTTAGCAACACATATCAAAATTATAATAACAATACATTACATGGATATTACTTTATCGCCTATTATTGCAGGGACTATGAACTGGGGCGTTTGGAACAAAAAAATGACTACTGCCCAGATGACTTCGCTAATGCATTCTTGCTTAGAATATGACATTACTACCTTTGACCATGCTGATATTTATGGTGGTTATACTACCGAGAGTGAGTTTGGTGCAGCTTTTTCCGCTAGTGGTATTAATAGAGAGGATATACAACTGATATCTAAATGTGGTATACAGCATACTGAGGGGCGCGACAATAAAGTTAAGCATTATGATTATTCTAAAGATTACATCATAAAATCAGTAGAGGGGTCGTTACAAAACCTACATACAGAGTATTTAGATTTACTACTACTGCACCGCCCAAGCCCATTGATGCAACCTGATGAAATAGCTGAAGCTGTGGCACAGTTAAAAGCCGATGGAAAAATAAAAAGTTTTGGTGTTTCGAACTTTACCAATAGTCAAACCGACTTGATTCGTAGTCGTACTGAGGTGTCTTGTAATCAAATTCAGTTCTCAGCAACACATCATGAAGCAATGCTTGATGGTTCGCTCGACTATATGCAAGTAAACAATATTAAGCCTTTAGCGTGGAGCCCTATAGGGTCTATTTTTAAAACGGATGACTCACAGGCAATACGATTAAAATTACTGTTGATGGAGCTGGTTGTAAAATATGAAGTAACTGCCGATGTAGTTTTACTAGCTTGGATAAGGCAACACCCTTCGGGCATAGTACCCGTTACAGGATCGACCAACCCTAAGCGATTAAAAAACCAAATGAAAGCCACTAAGTTAACTTTAGACACAGAGGACTGGTTTGCTATATGGACAGAGAGTATGGGGCATAAAGTGCCTTAATAGTCTTAAAGTTTGAATGTCAAAAGTTATAAAGTCGAGACGCTTAAACAGTTTCTACTTTAATTTTTTTAATCAAAATTACAATATGAAAACAGCTTTAATAACAGGAGCAACTAGCGGAATAGGTAGAGCAACGGCTCGCCACTTTGCAAAACATAATTTTAAATTAATACTATGCGGTCGTCGCGAAGATCGTTTAGCTGAATTACAACAAGAACTTAGTAGCGAAACACAAGTACACACCTTGAGTTTTGATGTTCGTGACAAACAAGCGGTTGATAGTGCAATAGCCTCTATACCTAGCGAGTTTGAAAATATAGATATACTAATAAACAATGCAGGTAATGCACACGGATTAGACCCTATACAAACGGGTAATACTGACGACTGGGATGCTATGATAGACATTAACGTTAAAGGATTACTATATGTATCTAAAGCTATTATACCTAGTATGACGGCACGCAAGCAGGGGCATATTATAAACATAGGGTCTATAGCTGGTAAAGAGGTGTACCCTAATGGTAATGTGTACTGTGCTAGTAAGCACGCTGTAGATGCTATTAACCAAGGTATGCGTATGGATTTAAATCAGTATGGTATACGCGTGGGTGGTATACACCCAGGTCTTGTAGCAACCGAGTTTAGCGAAGTGCGTTTTAAAGGGGATACTGAAAAAGCTAATAATGTATATAAGGGTTACGAACCGTTACGGGCTGATGATATTGCCGACATTATCACATTTGTGGTAACACGACCATATCATGTAAATATTGCCGACCTTATGGTATTACCTACTGCACAAGCAGGGGCTACAATTTTAAAGAAATCATGAGTTTAACATTAAACAGATCTACTCTATTATTGCAGATATTTTTAGCTGCAATAATAACTATTTCTTGTACTAAAAAAAGGAAAGCTATAGCTCATGACGATCCTATAACTATTATTGAAGAAACTCCCGACCAAGCTTTTAACGATTCATTATATGGTTTTGTTCAACACACAAAGATGGAAGGAATTGGGATTCTTACAACTACAGATAATTATTTTGGTGACACGATTTCCATCATAGACATTAATAAAAATAGACTACCTGATATTATCATTAATGTAGAAGATGACTTTTTACAACTACAATGTTTATCTCAAGATAGTTTATACTATAATGTTAAATTAAATGACAATCAAATTGGGCTTATTTCTAAAAAACAGGATAAGGTTGTTTTAAAAACTTGGGATGAATATATTTTAAACGCTTTCTGTGTAGAATTTAATCCTGTTACAAATCCTTTATTACAACAACCTGATGAGAATAGTAAAAAGGTTATCTTTAATGAAGATGAATTTTATCTTCCTGTAGCAATAAAAGACAACTGGTTAAAGGTTAAATGGGGTGACGATGACAACTTGAGTTATGGCTGGATAAAATGGAAAGATGGAAACAATCTTTTAATTAAAATATTTCACTCTGCTTAAAAAATGATAAACAAACGCTTACTCATAAAGAATCTACTGGCTCACAATGATGAGAGTAGCTTTTATGACAAAAAGCGTCAGTTAAATTTACACTCTAAAGAGGGTAAAGGAAAGTTTGCCAAACATATTTGTGCACTTTCTAACTCTAACCCTAGCAACAACTCTTACATTGTTGTAGGAGTCGAAGACAAGGATAACGAAATAAGGGGTACTGATTTTTATGATGATAGTCGCATTCAAAACCTAGTGAACGCCTATTTATACAATCCACCTAAAATACAATATGAAAATGTACCATTCCCAAAACTACCTAAACACAAGGTGGTGGGGCTGGTTACTATTCGCCCTAACAACAAAATATCATCTTTTAAAAAGCCTGTACACAACATTCCGTATGGAGCAATTTTTATGCGTGTAGGCAGTAACTCTACTCCTGTAGATAGGGATGCCGAAATGAATTATGAAAATACTGCTACGGTTATTGATATCGAGAATAGCTCGCACAACAGTATTGCACTAAGCCTAGAGGGTGTTATTGATTTCTTAAACAATCATCATAAAAACATGACATCGGACTATAAGGTTTTTAAAGAACTATTTATAGTGTGCTGGGCAGGAAATAAAAAGGTTGTAAAAGGTAAAACATACTATTCGCGGGTAGATATAGAACTCATTAATGAACAAATTAAGTTATTTTACTCCACCCTCGATGAGGTACAAATTGAGTATGATGACAATATGTTTTCTATTACCGAGTATGTTTCGCTAGGGCTTAATGATAAAACGAGTTATTATCCTTTAGAGAAAATAAGTATCAACTTTCATGATAATGGGTATTATAAAATTAACTCTACACTGTTGTTTGATCCTCCACAGTACAACCGCAGAATGATGCATCATATTTATAATGCTAACTTAGCACTTATTGCTAAACTTAAAAAAGGGTTACCACTACTAGAACGCGAAGACAAAGACCTTAACAACTTACCACACACTTTAATGATATGCTACCTTAATGGGTTTAATGAGGCTAAAAGAAAGCTAATTGAGGCTAAACCGCTATTAAAAAACTATCCTGATAAAAGTGTCTATATATCGTTTAAAGAAGCGATGCGTGTATTGCGAAAAATGAAGTATAATAGTACTACATAAAAAAGAGCCACTCACTTAGAGTAGCTCTTTTCTATAAATAACCTTTATAATTATTTTATTGCTTTACTACTTTATAAACTGTACTACCTATACTAGTTGTTACGGTTGCAAAATATAGCCCTGATTTTAAGTCTTCTACATTTATTGTAGCTGTTTTTGCTGTAAGACATGTTCTACCGTTTATATCATATATAGTTACATCAATAACATTATTTCCTTTTGTATTTATATATAGTATATCTTTTACTGGATTAGGATATAAAACTGCTTTTTCAAACTCTTGTATTGTTGTATTCATTAAAGGCACATAATACTCTGAAGTAGCTGTGTTAGTAACAATTGCGCTATTAAAGTCAAAATAAATATCAGCTGTATTGTTTACTATATCTCCTTCTTGAATATCTGTTTTTGGCTTAACTTTATAAATTACATAACCATGACTATTTGGTTCATCAGTTGCACTACTTGGTAAATTGATATTAGGGAACTGAAACTCTAATTGTGCCCCTGTACGTGCTACGCTAAAGTTATGACTTGAAGTAATCATCTCGAATGTATCCCAATCAAAATTAGCATCAAGCTCATTTTCTATTTTTATATTTACTGCTGATGCTGTACCTAGGTTCTGGAAGTTTATAGTATAATGCACATCCTTAATTTCATCTGTTAATTCTATTAACGGTCCTTCGGCGACTACTACACTATTAGGGTCATAAGAGTTAACCATGATTTGATTTAACTCAAAATGATTATTCGTAGTATCTCCGTCAGTGGCATCCATAGCAATATTAACGATATATTGTAACTCGTCTCCTGATTCATTTACAGGTGGTTCGAACGCATAAAATTTCACTGTACTATTTTTGCGTCCAAAAGGAGGGATATTTCCAAGATTAATTACTACTGTATTTTCATCTGTAACAGTATATGGATTTCCTACTTCGTTTACCTCAACTCTTTCTTCATCAAAATCTAGAGTTACGGTTACATTTTCAGCAGATAATAAACCATTGTTCCTTACCCTTAAAAGGTACCTAGGGTAAAATCCTGGTCGTGCAGAACTAATTGGAAAAAAAGAAACTTGTATATCATCTATAGCTTCCTCAAATTGAGGAATACAAATATCAAGCACATGTTCTATATCAGTACCTTCAAAGTTTAATACTTCACTTACTGGAGATGGATCATCTAAACTTTGAGGTAATAAAGGTTGTAATGTTATTGTATTCTGTCCTTCAGGAATATTATATAATGTATATTCCCCCTCTGCATTAGTAGATGTATGATATATAAAGTCACCATTAATATTTACAAAAAGTGGTATTGAAGGAATAAAATTATTAGTCTCACAATTATTATCTCCATCACTATCATACATTATTGTACCTGTTACTGTGTTATCGTTAAATATAGTTACAGTATAAACAGGACCTGCCCACCAACCAGAAATATCGCTTGGACAAATGGTACGAACATACACCTTATACAACTCGCCTTCGGTAAGGTTTTCAAATACATGAGATGGTTCTCCTGAAATAACAATACCTTCTTCATCGCCCTCAAAAGTTTGATACCCTGGCATAATATAAACCTCCCATTCATCAACTCCTTCTTCTGCTTCCCAAGTTGCTGTTGCCGTTGTCCCCTCAAAATCAACTTCAATATTATTAGGAGGTGCACAATTATCCACAAAACTAACATTATCTATCAGCCATCTATCGCCGTTATCAGCTGCCATTACAAATGCAAAATGTACTTGTTGCCCAAAATACTGACTTGGTACATTAACAACCTTATGGGTATATACGGTTTGTACAGGGTTAATTTCTAACTCTGTCCATTCTTGCAATACTACATATTGACCTAAATCAGTAGGGTCTCCATCAGTAATCATTACTCTATAAATAGAACCTTGATCTCCTCCCAGTGTTAACCTTGAGTAAAAACTAATATCAGCTGATATCGTTACTTGCGGTGTTATTAACCAATCTTCTGGTATACCTGCAGCAACATTTTCTCTGTTTAAATAGGCCGCATAATTACCTTCATAAGCTGGCTGAACAGGTGGGCTTGAAGTTTGAGCCCAAGATACTGTAAAACCAATGCCATTATCTTGAATCATCCACCCTGGAGGAGGAAATTCTCCCTCAAAGCTTTCAATATAAGTTTGAGCATCTATTGTAAGTGATAACAATAATAATACGTGTAGTAATTTTATTTTCATAGCTGGATATTTTTTAGCACGATAAATTTAATCTTTTTTTAAACATACCGTCCATATCTTCCTGTTAACTAACCTAAAAAAGCAATACTTTTATGGCTTATCTTTTTTAGCTGTAAAAAACACATGGGCAGAACATTAGTAATAGGCGATGTACACGGGGCTTATAAAGCGCTTGAACAGATTTTTGAACGAGCTGCAATAACCACAAATGACAAAATAATATTTCTAGGCGATTATGTAGATGGCTGGAGTCAATCGGTAGCAGTTATTGATTTTTTGATTGATTTAAAATCTAAATATAACTGTGTTTTTATGCTTGGTAATCATGATGAACTATTACTCGATTGGTTAAAAACAGGTATTGGTAATGAGCTATGGTTAATGCATGGTGGAAAGATAACGGCTGAGGAGTATAGTGCTATAACTGATGAAAAACTTGAATGCCATATACAGTTTTTGGAGTCGTTAGAAGACTATCACCTTGATGATAATAACAAACTGTTTTTACATGCTGGATTTACAAACCTAAAAGGGGTTACAAAGGAACATTTTTCTAAAATGTTTTACTGGGATCGTACGCTATGGGAAACTGCTCTAGTAACTGATGATAGCTTAGATAAAAATGATATTACTTACCCAAAACGTTTAAAACTTTATAATGAAATCTTTATAGGGCATACCGCCGTAACGCTTATTAACGAAACAACTCCTGTAAATAAGGCTTGTGTTTGGAATATAGATACAGGTGCAGCTTTTAAAGGGCCTTTAACCGTTATTGATGCCGATACTAAAGAGTTTTGGCAAAGTGACCCTGTATATAGATTATATCCTGACGAGAAAGGAAGGAATTAAAAAACCACCCTTAAGGGTGGTTTTTATTACTTAGAAGCTTTCTTCTCTTTTTTGTTTTTGCTTTTACGCTTCGTTTCTTTCTTATCGGATTTTTTCAAGAGCTTCATTTTCTTTTTTACTCTCTTTATATTATCATCCATTGCATCCATAAACGAATTATTAAAACATCTCTTTTTTGACTCGGTAAAGTATTCTATAGCTGTAGTATACATTTCGAATCTTTCATACAAGATTCCTTTTAAGTAAACCATCTGTGCTACATCTATACCTGATACTTTTAAACCGATATCTATTATTTTGAGTGCTTCTTCGAGTTTGTTATGGTTTATAAGCAAATCGGCATATTGATAATATACTGGTACATAGTTTTTATCAAGGTATAACGTCATCCTATAGTAAAACTCTGCTTGCTCATAATTTTGTAACTGCTCGTTATATATTTGCCCCATAAGGCAGTGTGCTCCTGCGTGCTCATCATCGGCTGAAATTACATATTGTAACTTCTCTATACATTCATGTACATCATAAGGGTAATTATCCTTTGCTTGAATGTACATTACTTCGTAGCTATTAATTCCCATTATTGTTTTTTGTTATGCCCTGCACTTAGTTTGCAGGGCTATTACATTTACTCTTTATCCATTCTTACAATCTTTGGCATAAAAGTACCTACCACATCTACTAGCTCTGTTTGTTGTGCCATTACATGTTTGATATTTTTATATGCCATAGGTGCTTCGTCTAGCCCTGCGCCTAAAAGGGTTACACCATAATCTTTAAGTACGGCTCTAAACTCGCTCTTGGTAAATGATTGCTTGGCTTTTGTTCTCGAAAACTGTCTACCTGCACCGTGCGATGCTGAATTTAACGACGAGCCATTACCTTTACCTTTCACGATATAACCTGGTGCCGTCATGCTACCTGGTATAATACCTAACACATTTTTTTGTGCTGGTGTTGCTCCTTTGCGGTGTACTATTAACTCTTTACCATCTACTATTTCTTTCCACGCAAAATTGTGGTGATTTTCTACCGTAGTAAGTGGTCGTGTACCTAGTGCTTTGGCTATTCTTTTATGAATATCGTGATGGCATGCCGAAGCATAATCGCCTGCAAGATTCATTGCCAACCAGTACTCTTGTCCATCGTGAGTGTTGAGGTCTAACCATGCTAAATTACTTGCCTCTCTAGGTAATGGTGTTTGCTTCATAGCTAGATTAGTATACTGCTTGGCTATATTAGCACCAAGCCCACGTGACCCACTATGCGACAATACCCCTACATAACGCCCTTCGGGTAGGTTAAAAACCTCATCGTTTGCGGGTACATCTACAACACCAAACTCTACAAAGTGATTACCACCGCCTGAGCTACCTAATTGTTTGTAGGCTTTATCTTTTAACTTTTTTACAAACGGAATTGTGTTAAACTCATCACGATCTAATACTTCATGATCGTTAGGATTAGTATGTATTTCTTTCCCGCCAAACTTGGTGTGATTTTTTAGAATGTTTACATACTTGTCTTTACTCCCTTCTAAATACGATGGGCTAATATCATAAACACTTAAACACATTCTACACCCAATGTCTACTCCTACACCGTAAGGTATCACGGCATTTTCTGTAGCAAGTACACCGCCTATGGGCAATCCATAACCCGAATGCCCGTCGGGCATTAATGCACCACTATGTGCAATGGGTAACTTTAGTGCTGTATACAGTTGTTCTTTTGCTACATCGGCAATGCCATTTTCGCCAAAAACAGTATAAGGTGCACGCGTTGTGTTTAACTTTTTTGCTTCCGTTTTTTTATTACTTAATAATGCTTCGGCTGTTTTACCAAACACACCATCTCCCATAAATTTTTCGGGTTCGACTAGTACTTCTTTTAATAGTACTAACACCCGTTCTTTTGACTCCCTTTTATAATGTGCAAGCATGCTTTCCATAGCGATACTTATTGCTTTAGTTTGCGGAAATCCTATTGCTATGAGGTCTTTACCTCTTAATTTTAATTTTGCCATTTTTTAATAATTTACTGCCTTAGCTTGAAAAGATTATCATCTTAATAATAATCATTATGATCCCCATAATAATTATACCCCAAGTTTCAGGACTTTCTCCTTCTCTCACTTCTTGAGCTGCTGCCATTGGTAGATCGTAAAATCCATCATCAAATTCATAAGCTACTGTAAGTTTTGCTGTCTCTGCCCATTCCTTAATAAGGTCATCTGTTTTTTGATCAGGCATCTCATTATACTTACCTTTTGCCTCTGTTATCTCATTAGTTTGAAGACATACATCTATTGTTGCTATTCTTGTAAAGTTTGCTTGTGGATCATCCGTTTTATACTCTCGTAATGAAAATATTGCTGCATCTCCCACTGCACAATCATCTGTATAATCAGCAACACAGTGGTGCATTTCATACCCTTCTTCGTACAACGCTTCCGAGCTGGTAAGCTGGACTGTTTTGTATATTACATTTTCTTCTTGTTTATAAAAATCAATTATATCGGCACATTTCCATTCCATGTAACCTTTTGCCTCAAGTCGTCTTGCTTTTTCAATTTTCCAAACTTCGGCTTGACTTAATAAGGCTTTCCAAGTTCTACCTTTCATGTTCATCTCGGGCTGTTCTACTCTAAGACTTTCTAAATACTCTAACACCACTTGTAATTTATCAAGTCCCATTTCTTCTTTTACTTGCGCTATAAAGAGTATTACTTTTTTCCAAAACATTTCGTTTTCAAAACCATCAGTAAGGGCTGACCACGTTATAAGGCTAGCTCTTTCGGGTGTAGCTCCATACCCTAATGCTTGCGCTCTTCGTATAGCTTGTGCTACCGTACAAATTGGAGGTGTTAACCTAAAAGCGTGCGCCATACTGTTTCTAAATTTTACAGGGAAACCGCTTAGTGCCAAAACACTATCACCTCTACCCAACTGTATGTACCAATACATATGTATTTTATTATCAGTATTAAACACATGTTCTAAAAACTCAGGGACTGAGTACTTTGCAAAACAGTGTCTTATAAGGCTTGCTAATTGTACTTCATCAGGTAGGGTATTTACAGTTTTCCAGTCTTATATGTCTCTTACTGTTTTATTACCAAAAGCACTAATGTTTGCCAACACTTCTATATAGCCTGGATTCTTTAGAATTGTAAAATGTCTTTGTGTGTATAAGTGTAATAATAGTGTACGGAAGGTGTCACGTTTCCATACATTATTTTTTGTGCTCATTTGTGCAAAATGACTGTTTATCACACTTTCTATAGTACCCTTGTTACCTTGTAAGGTGGGGGTTATACTGTAGGCGCTTTCTACCATTTCGATAAAAGCGCTTTTACTCATTATTGATAATTCTTTTTCCATAGCTTTAGGTGTTGTGGCTCCCTACTTACGGTTAGCTAAGTGAAGCCCATTGTTCTTTTTATCATTTAATTATTTATAATTCTTACTATTTGTTCGTTTTTGTCCATAAAAAAAGCCCGATTCTATAATAGAACCGGGCTTTGCTACATGCAAAGGCATCATCCCTCCTTTCAACAGGGAATGTACGGTTCATGGCACGCGAATTCTAGTCCAAATTGTGGACTGTCGCATAGCTGAATATGTTTGTTACGATATATTATTATCATATATTTTGGGTATAAAAAAACCCAGATCTTTTTCAAGTCTGGGTTTATATATCTGTTAAAATAAATTGTTATCTAAAACTACTATTATTTACAAAACCCGACTTGAACACAGGGACAATGCCCACTGCTGCTCTAAGTTTATATGTCGAATTTGTAAATAACATGATTTCTATCTTTTTGTTTTCTTGCTGATTGCGATGCAAATGTAGTGTAATTTCTTAATAAACAAAGCTTGCCTTACAATTTATACTAAATCTAATTCTGGACACTTAATTCTTACATTATCGTGTGTTAACAGGGTTGTTATTTTTAAGTTAAAAAGAGATTCAAAAAAACGAACGCTTTGCATTATTTGTAATTTAGTACTACTTACTACCACAAACAATGACTATTTTACTAGAAAAATATAATGCCATAAGGCAGCATACCGAGAAAATATGTAGCCTACTAGAAACGGAAGATTATGTACCGCAACCTGCCACATTTGTGAGTCCACCTAAATGGCATTTAGCACATACATCTTGGTTTTTTGAAGAGTTTATACTTACAAAGCATTTACCTAACTATACTGTTTTTAGTGACGATTTTTGCTTTCTATTTAATAGTTATTACAACAATGTGGGCGATCGTACTTTTCGGGCTGATAGAGGCGCTATAACACGCCCTGGAGTATCGCAAGTATATGAATACCGAAAACATGTAGATAAATACATGGCACTAGCCTTACAGCTAGATAACAACGAAATAGGTAAACTACTAGAGCTTGGTTTAAACCACGAGCAACAACATCAAGAATTATTACTTACCGATATAAAGTATATACTGAGCTGTAACCCTACTTTTCCTGTATATAGTAAAGATGTAAAATGGGAAAGTCAAAAAAATGAAAGTAATGGTTTTATAACTATACCCGAAGGGGTTTACAGCATAGGGTTTGACGGAGATGGTTTTAGTTTTGATAACGAACATGGCAAGCACAAAACTTACCTCCACGAGTTTGAAATTAATAATGCGCTTGTAACTAATGGTGAATACCTTGAGTTTATAGCGGCAGGTGGTTATAACGATTTTAATTACTGGCTCGACGAGGGCTGGGCATGGGTAAACAGTAATAACATTAATGCGCCCCTATACTGGCATAAAATTAATGACAGATGGCAACATTTTACATTATCGGGTTTACAAGAAATTGACCCTGATGCTATAGTAAACCATATTAGCTTTTTTGAAGCATCGGCTTATGCTGAGTGGAAAGGAATGCGACTGGCTACTGAACAGGAATGGGAAATTGCATCAAACAAAATGAACTGGGGTAAACGATGGGAATGGACGAATAGTGCTTACCTGCCTTACCCCTATTACAATAAGCCCGATGGTGCCGTGGGCGAGTATAACGGCAAATTTATGATTAATCAAATGGTACTTCGCGGGGCATCGTGTGCTACAAGCCCACAGCATAGTCGCGCTACGTATCGTAACTTTTTTCACGCAGAAGAACGTTGGCAATTTAACGGTATTCGCTTAGTAAAAAAATAATGGAACGAACAACAGCTATAAGTCCTTTTGCAGAAGATGTATTAAAAGGATTAACGGATAAAAAAAAGCACCTATCATCTAAATATTTTTATGACGATAATGGTAGTCGCATTTTTATGGAAATTATGAAAATGCCAGAGTATTACCCTACAGGGTGTGAGTTTGAAATACTCTCGCAACAATCGGGCAACATACTCGAAAAACTACCTTATACAGGAAAGTTTAATATTGTAGAGTTTGGTAGTGGCGATGGTGTAAAAACTAAACAGTTACTAAGCACTTTTATAGATAAAGGGGCTGATTTTACTTACATACCTATTGATATTTCGCAAGAGGCTATTGATGCTCTTGAAAAAAATATTACCACAGCTTTACCAGATATTGACATTCAACCCCGCACGGGTGATTACTTTGAAGTACTTGAAAATTTAAATGAGGATAGTACCCCTAATTTGTTTTTGTTTCTAGGCGGAAACATCGGTAACTATAAGCGTGAGGATGCATTAGGGTTACTAAAAAAGTTTAATGCAGGGATGAAAAAGGGTGACATGCTACTTATGGGTATGGACTTAAAAAAGAATCCGCATATTATACAGGTTGCTTATGATGACCCTCATGGTATTACTAAGGCGTTTAACATGAACTTACTTAGCAGAATAAACCGTGAGCTAGATGCTGATATTAAACTAGACCAGTTTGATTTTTATAGCAACTATAATCCTGATAATGGCGAAGTAAATAGTTACTTGGTAAGCCTTAAGCAACAACAGTTTTATAGCGCTGTACTAGATACTACTTTTTCTTTTGAAAAGGATGAGTTGATATGGACTGAGCTTTCTCAAAAATATAGTTTCGAAAAAATAGACTCTCTTGCTCACGAAACGGGCTTTAGTGTAACCCATAATTTTATGGACTGCAAGCACTATTTTACCGATAGTTTATGGGTGAAATAATAATCTTATACACATATTATTAAATTACAATAATTTTACCTATCTTTGTAATCAGGATTGGGGTGTCACCCGGTCGATAAAGTGGCCTATCATATTGTAATGATAGGTCTTTTATTTTATGGGAAAATCTTTAGCCCATGCCTTCTACCATTATTAGAATAAATTTTAGACTCTATTAATTGAAATGCTGGATTTACCCTTGTAGAATCTATAACATATCTTGCAATAGGATAAGCCAACAGGTCAGACATCTGCAATCCACTTATATTTTCTCTCTTTGAGAAAAAATGAGGCTTTGAGCCTATATTTCTAAACCTATTACTTTTAACATAATAAGTTCCGTTACTCCTTATCGTTTCTATATGGGTTGACAACTTATTGTCTTCTTTTTTACCCCTCTTTTCAATTCCAATATCTAATGCTTCTACATCACTTTTATCATCTAAACAAAATATTGTCCTTTCCATAATAAACGACAATGCAACTTCATAAACATCATCTTTCAGTTTTCCATACTTCTTTATAAATTCTTCTTTCAGTATAGCTCCAACGATTATATTATAATCTATACTTGTCATTATATCATTTAAGTCATCATAAAATGCTTTCTTTAAAGCTAAATCAAATAAAATTTGAAATTCATCATTACATTTCCTAATATCTCTTGAATGTAAAATAACATTAGTATTACCAAAATATTTTATTTTTAATTCATCTATCATTCCTTTCATTCTTTGATACTCTGAATCAGAAATCAACACACCACAAAGAACAAAAACTGGAAATCCTGAGTCTATATTATTTAATCCATGATCCCCACTTTCATCTAATAGTAATTTATATCTCATAGTTAGAATTTAATGTAAAAATATTAAATTTTATTTCAGCATAAAAAAAGGCTGCTCAATGAGCAGCCTTTTTTGTAAACACTTATATAAGTTAAGATTTAATCTTACTATTAAAGATCAAAGCTAATACCTTGTGCTAATGGTAAATCAGTACCATAGTTAATTGTATTAGTTTGTCTTCTCATGTATGCTTTCCAAGCGTCAGATCCACTTTCGCGACCTCCACCTGTTTCTTTTTCTCCACCAAAAGCACCACCAATTTCTGCTCCAGATGTACCAATGTTTACATTAGCAATACCACAGTCAGAACCAGCTTGAGAAAGGAATAATTCCATTTCTCTCATGCTGTTAGTAAATAATGCAGATGAAAGACCTTGTGGTACATCATTTTGCATTGCAATAGCATCTTCTAGGTTGCTATACTTCATGATATAAAGTACTGGTGCAAATGTTTCGTGTTGTACTATTTCGAATTTGTTTTCTGCTTCGATGATACATGGCTTAACGTAACAACCACTTTCGTAGCCTTCGCCTTCCATAACACCACCTTCTACAATTACTTTACCACCTTCAGCTTTTGCTTTCTCGATAGCGTTTAGGTAATTGCTTACAGAGTCTTTATCGATAAGTGGCCCTACGTGATTGTTGCTATCTAATGGGTTACCAATTTTAAGCTGAGCGTAAGCCTTTTTAAGTACTTCTACTGTTTTATCGTAAATACTATCGTGTATGATAAGTCTTCTTGTAGATGTACAACGTTGTCCTGCTGTACCTACTGCACCAAATACAGCTCCTACTAATACCATGTTGATATCAGCTTGGTCAGAAACGATAATAGCATTGTTACCACCTAATTCTAGGATAGTGTTACCAAAACGCTCTGCAACTGTTTTAGATACGTGACGTCCTACTCTTGTAGAACCTGTAAATGATACTAATGGGATACGCTTATCGTTGTTAAGAAGATCTCCATTTTCTCTACCGTTTATTAGACAACTAACACCTTCTGGCACGTTGTTTCTTTCTAATACACTTTGTATAATGTTCTGGCAAGCGATACCACATATTGGTGCTTTTTCACTTGGTTTCCAGATACAAACATCACCACATATCCAAGCTAACATAGAGTTCCAACTCCATACTGCAACTGGGAAGTTAAATGCAGAGATAATACCTACAATACCTACTGGGTGGTACTGCTCGTACATACGGTGCATTGGGCGCTCACTGTGCATAGTAAGTCCGTAAAGTTGACGAGATAAACCTACTGCGAAATCACAGATGTCGATCATTTCTTGTACTTCACCAAGACCTTCTTGAAGACTCTTACCCATCTCATAAGAAACAAGTTGTCCTAGAGGCTCTTTGTACTTACGAAGCTCTTCACCCATTTGGCGAACAATTTCTCCTCTTTTTGGTGCTGGCATAAGTCTCCATTCTTTGAATGCTTCGCCTGCTTTCCCCATTGCTACTTCGTAGTCTTCTTTTGTAGAAGATTGTACTTTAGCGATAAGTGTACCGTCTACTGGTGAGTACGATTCTATAATCTCTCCGTTAGCAAAAGAGTTGCTACCTGTAGATGTTCCTTTGTTTATTTCCTTTATGCCTAGTTTTGACAGGGCTTCTTGGATACCAAATTGTTCGGTCATTGTTGCCATATTTAACTTTTATGCTGTTTAATGTTATATTTTACAAATATAGTCCTTTTTTACTTTTTTGATAATTTTAAGCATGCTATCATATTAATAAATGTTTATTATGTATCAGTATGTAAAACAAAACCAGTTTTTTATATAAAAACGAGGTATTAGTCTTGTAAATAATTACTTAACAAATCGTTCATCACTCTCCATAACAGTACCGCATTTATCGCAGGTGCGCAATGCCTCTGATGTGTAGAAGTGTTGAAAATGTGGTAAGAAATCTTTTTCTATATCATTCAATTCAAAATATACCTCGTGTAGTTTATGGTTACAGTTTTCGCAATGCCATAATAATCCATCGTTAAAACCTAAACCTGCTCTTTTTCGTTCTACTACTAAACCTATAGAACCTTCACTACGAAATGGTGAGTGTGGTACTTTTGCAGGGTGCATATACATATCGCCTGCGTGTAACTCCATCTCTTTACGTTCACCTTCATCTTGCACTATTACTTTTATACTACCTTCTAGTTGATAGAATAATTCTTCGGTTTCGTTATAGTGATAATCTTTACGAGCATTAGGGCCTGCTACTACCATTACTATATAATCGTCTGATAACGGATATATGTTTTTATTACCTACGGGTGGTTTTAATAAATGCCGATTATCTTCTATCCATTTAGTAAGGTTAAAGGGTTTCATGAGAGCCATGATTGTATGCTTTAAAATTTTGTACTAAAGGTAGTAAATAAAAAAGGTTAGCCGAAGCTAACCTTTTATTGTATTATGTTATAAAAACAATATTGTTTTATATCTCTTTAATAAGGTATATGTATACTGGGAAGTGATCGCTATATCCTGGTACTCCATTCCAGTTACGTTTTGGGTATCCTTTAAAACGTCCTGAAGTTTTCATTAGATATTTTTTATTAAATACTCCTGCTTTCCAGTAAGAGAAAGATGTGTAATCTTTTCTGATAAGTGGCTCTGATACTATTATTTGATCGAAAAGATCCCAAGCATCACGATAAGCTAATGTACCAATACCTTTTTCAGACATTTTTTCCATAGGGTTGTATAGCCCTTTCTCGTCTACTTTTGCTTTTTTAGCTTTTGCTTTAAGCACTTTTTTCACACTCTTATTATAAGGACCATCGTTAAGGTCACCCATAGTAATAATTTTAGCATCAGGATTTACAGTATATAAAGAGTCGATAATTTTTTTGTTTAATGCTGCTGCTGCTTCTCTAAATGGGCTACTTCTTTTTTGTCCTCCTGAACGCGATGGCCAGTGATTTACTATAAAAGTTACCTCTTCACCATCTAAAAGACCTGTAACTACTAACTGGTCACGTGTAAAAATTCTTCCTGTGTCATCAGCTTCCATTTTATCATCAGTAGCCTCTTCCTTTTTAACTTTTCCTTTTGCACTGTTCTTATATATAATAAGTGGTACATTTTTGTAGCTAGTAGGTATAAAGTGTTTCTTTTGATAAAGAAGCCCCACATCAATACCCCTTTTATCAGGAGAATCGAAGTGTACAATTCCGTAACCTTTACCAGCAAGTAATGGTTGCTTTATAAGGTCTTCTAGTACTCCTTTATTTTCTACCTCTGCTACACCTAATATAGTAGGTGCATTAGGGTTTTGAGCGGTACCAATTTCTGAAATTACTTTAGATAAATTTTGTAACTTTTTTTGATATTTCTCTGGAGTCCAATTTTGCCCTCCAGACGGTAACCACTCCTCATCATTAATCTTCGTGTCATCTGTCGTATCAAAAAGATTCTCAACGTTATAAAACGCAACAGTGTGCACTTTATATTTTTTTTCCTGCGCTGTAACAGTGAAAATAGAGAATAATACTACTAATAGGGCAATTGATTTTCTAATCATTATATAACAAATATTAAGTTAATGTCAAATTTTATAACAAAACGGAGGCCAAAAGTAGTTATTATTTTTAAATGGTGTACATTTGCGGCCGTTAAGAAATTTTAAACTTAACAAAATCGGAAATAATTTAACTTTATCTATGAAAAAACTAGTATTCAGCCTTTTAATGGTTTTGCAGGTTATGTTTGCATGGTCGCAACAAACTGCTTCTATTAAAGGTAAAGTAGTCGATTCTAAATCGCAGCCACTACAAAATGTTGTGGCAACATTGCAAGGCAAAAATCAAACAGCCCTAACAAATGCAGAAGGTGTATTTGTTTTTGAAGGCCTTACTGAGGGTAATGTCTCATTAACTGTGTCTAGCACAGGACTCCTTACTCAAGCTTTTACTCTTGAGTTAACTGAAGGACAAGAACTTGATCTTGGTGTAATTACACTTCAAGAAGATCTAGTATCAGAAGAACAATTAAGCCTTATTGCTCTTACAGAGAATGATTTAGGTGATGACAATGGAGGATCTGAGAGTACTGCTGGTTTACTACAGGCTTCTAGAGATATATTTATGCAGGCTGCTGCTTTTAACTTCGGTCAAGCGAGGTTTAGAGTTAGAGGTCTTGATAACGAATATGGTAGAACGATGATTAACGGTATACCAATGAATAAGTTATATGACGGAAGACCACAGTGGAATAACTGGGGTGGTCTTAACGACGCTACTAGAAATCAAGAGTTTACTATAGGTTCTGATGCTTCTGATTATACTTTTGGTGGTATTCTTGGAACGCAAGAAATAAACACAAGAGCTTCTATATATAGACCTGGTACTAGAATATCTTTATCTGGTGCTAATACTAACTATAGCTGGAGAACAATGGCTACTCATGCATCTGGTATGAGTGCTGATGGATGGGCTTATGTAATTTCAGGGTCTAAAAGATGGGCTAAAGAAGGTCACTTTGAAGGTACTGATTATGATGCAAATGGTTTATTTGTAAGTCTTGAAAAGAAAATTAACGACAAACATAGTCTTAACTTTACTGGGGTATACACTAAAAACAATCGTGGTAAAAGCTCTCCTAATACTCAAGAGGTTGCAGACCTTGCTGGTGAGAAATATAACTCTTACTGGGGTTGGCAAAATGGTAAAAAGAGAAACTCTCGTGATAAAGACTTAGAAGAGCCTATTTTTATGCTTAGCCACTATTGGCAAATAAGCGAAAACAGTAGGTTAACTACGAACTTAGCATACCAATTTGGTAAAATAGGCAATAGTAGATTAGATTTTAACGGTACTAGTAACCCTGATCCTACTTACTACAGAAACTTACCAAGTTTCTATACTACACAACATGATCGTGATACTGGTGAGTACCTTGGTGATAATGCTGAGAATACTCAATTTGCTCAACTAGCTAGAGAACAATTCCTTTCTAACAAACAAATAGACTGGGATAGATTATATGAAGGTAACTTAAACAGTGTTACTGGAGAAAGTCTTGCTGTATTATATGAAGATAGAACAGATGATAAGTTATTCACTGCTAACTCTATCTTAAATGCACAATTAACAGATAACATTCGTCTTGATGCAGGTGTTACTTATAGAAAATTAAAGTCGCACAACTACCAAAATCTTTTAGATCTTTTAGGTGGTCAGTACTACAGAGATATTGATCCTTTCCTTAGTGGTGACGCTAGACAAAGTGACCTTAACAATCCTAACAGAAATGTAGGTGTAGATGATGAATTTGGTTACAACTACAATATTCTTGCTGATGTTATAGATGGATTTACTCAATTTAAATTCAACTATAATGAGTTTGATTTTTATATTTCTCAAAACTTCTCAAGATCTCAATATCAAAGAGAAGGTTTATACAGAAATGGTAACTATGCTGACAATTCTTATGGTAAGAGCGAAAAGAAAACTTTTAACAACTACGGTTTTAAAGGTGGAGCTACTTACAAAATTACAGGTCGTCACATCTTAGATGTTAATGCTTTATATCAAACAAAAGCACCTTCAATAAGAAACTCTTTCCCTAACGCAAGGTTAAACAACAACTTTGTACAAGACTTAGAGAGTGAGAAAATATTTGGTGGAGATATTAGCTATATTATAAGAGCTCCTAAACTTAAGGCTCGTGTAACTGCATACTACTCTAAAATATCTGACGCTACAGAGATAGGGTTCTACTTCACTGAAGGTCTTGGTATACTTACTGCTGATGGTCAAGAGATATCAGATAATGGTAATGCTTTTGTATCTGAAACTGTAACTGGGCTTACAAAACTTAATATGGGTGGAGAACTTGGTATAGAATATCAAGTAACATCTACTATTAAGGCTACTGCTGTTGCTGCTTATGGGCAGTATACTTACGACAGTAACCCTAACGTAAAACTTAATGTTGATAACATTAGATCTACTGTAGATTTTGGAGAATCAACAATGAAAGATTACAGACAACCAGGTATGCCACAACAGGCTTACTCTTTTGGTCTTGAATACAGAGATCCTCACTACTGGTGGGTTAGAGGTACTGTTAATTACTTAACAGATAATTATCTTGATGTTTCTCCGTTACTAAGAACAGATAACTTTTACATAAACCCGAATGATCCTGATCGTCTTCCATTCCCAGAGGCTACTGAAGAAGGCGCTAGACAATTCTTAAAACAAGAAAAATTAGATCCTGCTACACTTATTAACCTTACAGGTGGTAAGTCATGGAGAATAAGCTACGGTAAAACAATTGGTTTCTTTGTAAGTGTAAACAACGTGTTTGACTTTAGCTATAAAACAGGAGGTTTTGAACAGGCTAGAAATGCTAACTACAGAGAATTATCTCAAGATTTAGCTGGACCTACTCGTTCTTTCGGACCTAAATACTTCTATGGTTTCGGTAGAAACTATTTCGTAAATTTATACTTCAATTTCTAAATCAAAAAAAAAGAGAATATGAAAACAAATTTTGTAAAATCGATTTTATTCATGGCTATCGCAGCCGGTACTTTTACAAGCTGCGTTAACGATGATGACTATAATGTACCTGACTTAGAGTGTATCGAATCTACACTTGTTGCTAATAAAACGGTACAAGAGATATATAACAATGCTACTGACGCTGCTGTTCTTTATGAAGGTGATGACGTTATAGAAGCAGTTGTAGTATCTAGTGACCAAGGTGGAAACTTCTACAAAACTATGTTTCTTACATCTTTAGATGGTAACATTGGTTTTTCTTTACAAATAAACGATACAGATTTATTTACAAATTACAATGTAGGTAGAAAAGTTTTTATTAAACTTACTGGTCTTTATACTCAAATAAGAAGTAACACTTTACAAATAGGAGCATTATACAATGGTAACATTGGCCAAATCCCTACTTTAACTTACGGTGATAACATCGAAAGATCTTGTACAGTAATCGCTGAAGAGGAACTTGTAAATGTAATTACTGATCTTAGCACATTAGATGATAGCTACATTGGTAAGCTTATCGAATTCCAAGGTGTACAGTTTACTGATGCTTCTTTAGGACAAACATACTACAACGAAAGTAATGTTGATGGTGGTGGACAAACACTTACTTACATTACAAGTTCTGACGCTGAGACTATAACAGTTCCTTTTAGAACAGGAAGTTTTACAGAATATGGAGGTACAGAAGTATCAGCAAACAGTGGTACAATAAGAGGTATCCTTACTAAGTTTAACACTACTTACCAGTTTGTTTCTCGTTACGAAACTGACATCAATCTTACTGAAGATAGAGATGGTGACACTGGTGGATCTGGTAGTGGTGATGGAACTGCAAAAGGTGGTACTGATATTGTTTTTGGAAACCCTGTTAGTGAAGATTTCGAATCTTATGACGCTGGTAATCATGATGGTGCTTTCCCTAAATATGTAAACGATCACTCAATAGGTGATAGATACTGGGAATTAAGAGAATTTGGTGGTAACCAATACATCCAAATGTCTTCTTTTAACGGAAGTGGTAACCCAGGTGAGCCTGCAAAAGCATACTTCTTTGTTCCTGCTGATTTCGCAGCTCCTACATTTACATTTGACAAGCAAATGAGATACATGTCTGGTGAGGCTTTAAAAGTATATTATGTAACAGAAAATAATTACACTGTTGGCGAGGCTTTTGACGTAGCTAACTTTGTAGACATTACTGCTGAATTTGCCGACTTAACTTACCCTGCAAATGGAGAGTCTCAAAACTCATTTACATCTGCTGGAACATATAACATCCCTGCTTCAGTAACAGGAAACGGATTCTTCGTTTTTGAATACACAGGTACTGAAACAATAACTACAACTGTACAAATTGACAACATCCTTGTAGGTGAAGGTGGTTCTACAGGTGGTGGTGATTCATTCTTTAACGAAGACTTTAGTGATGCTGTAGATAATACTGATTTTGATTTACCAGGATGGTATAGTATTATAGAGTCTGGTAACAGAACTTGGAGTGAGCAAGCTTTCTCTGGAAATGGTTATGCTGAGTTCTCTTCATTTGGTTCTGGAGACGATCTTAACGTTGCTTGGTTAGTAACTCCTGCAATGGATTTAGATACTAACACTAATGCTTCTTTACAGTTTGAGACAGCTCAACATCACCTTGATGGAGATACTGATGGTAACAAAATTGAAATATTTGTAGTTACTAGTTTTGATGGTACTGATATAGTAGGTGCTACTAAAGTAGATATTACAAGTCAAGTAAGTCTTCCTACAACTGCAAATTCTTGGTATGAGTTTGTAAACTCTGGTTCAATTGACCTTTCTAGCTACTCTGGAAATGTTTACATTGCATTTAAGTACACTGGTTCAGGTACAGATGAAACTAACGATGGTGCTTTTCAAATAGATAATGTAGTTCTTAGTAGCAACTAAGAATAAACAATTATAAAAACAAAAAGGCAGAGCATATTGCTCTGCCTTTTTTTATACTTATGCTTTATAAAAAAGGAGAGGGTTGTGCTTTTACAACCCTCTCCTTTTTTATTATTAATCTAAATCTTATTCAGACACTTCGTTTTCTTCATAGTCTGGGTATAAGAAATTATTATAAGGAAAACGTGTAATATGTATTTGCCTAACGGCTTGATATACTTTTTTCCTGAAATCTTCAAAATTCTCTTTATTCACCGCCGATATAAAAAGTGCATTCTCTTCTCCTACATTTGACATCCAAGTATCTTTCCATTCACTAAGCGTATAGTGTTTTGATGTTTTCTCTGTAATTAAATCATCTTCATCAATAGTAAGTGGGCTGTAATTATCTATCTTATTAAAAACCATAATAGTTTTTTTATTCATACACCCAATGTCTTGAAGAATTCTATTTACTGATTCAATATGATCTTCAAAATCGGGGTGAGAAATATCTACTACATGCAATAATAAATCAGCTTCACGTACTTCATCTAGTGTTCCCTTAAAAGAATCTACAAGTTGCGTTGGTAATTTTCGAATAAATCCAACGGTATCTGATAATAAAAACGGAAGATTTTTAATAACTACTTTACGCACTGTAGTATCTAGTGTAGCGAAAAGTTTATTTTCTACAAAAACCTCACTTTTACTTATCACATTCATTAATGTAGATTTACCTACGTTAGTATACCCTACTAATGCTACACGAACAAGCGCTCCTCTATTACCTCGCTGCACAGACATTTGCCTGTCTATCGATTTTATTTTTGCCTTTAATAACGATATTCTATCACGAACGATACGTCTATCTGTTTCAATCTCTGTTTCTCCAGGACCACGCATACCAATACCACCACGTTGTCGTTCAAGGTGAGTCCACATACCACTAAGGCGTGGTAACAAATATTGGCATTGTGCTAACTCTACCTGAGTACGTGCGTAAGAAGTTTCTGCACGTTGTGCAAAAATATCAAGTATTAGATTTGTTCTATCTAACACTTTTATCTCAAGCATTTTGTTTAGGTTTTTTTGTTGTGCTGGCGATAATTCATCATCAAAAATAATAGTTTTGACATCATTTTCTACTATGTAATGATGAATCTGATCTATCTTACCCGTTCCAAGAAATGTTTTAGCATTAGGGCGTTCCATCTTTTGCGAAAATCGCTTAACAACCTCACCACCAGCCGTAAAGGTCAAGAACTCTAATTCATCAAGGTATTCTGATAATTTTTCTTCATTTTGATCTTGAGTTATAACACCTGCAATAACTGTCTTTTCAAAATTTATAATTTCTTTTTCGAGCATAATTTAATATATGAAACAAAAATACAAAAAAAGCCGCGGTTTATACATTTTCACATATAAGATAAAATTGTGTTTTTTTGTGTTAAATTTCAATAAAATGTTACATATTACCTATATTTTTTTAAATTTGAGGATTAAAATTAGCTAAACCATTAATTTATGAGAAAAATTACACTTTTATTTTTCATGTCATTAATGTCCTTATGTGCTTATGCACAGCTTCCTTTAGAAGGATTTGAAGGTACATTTCCGCCCACAGATTGGGAGGTTCATGACAATGGAATTGGGCCTGCAGTATCATGGCTTCAAGCTTCAGGAGGAGCTACTCAGCCTGCTTACGAAGGCGATCATGCTGCTTATCTTAACAAAGAGAATGTAGCAACAGACATTCCACAGGACTGGTTGGTAACTCCAACATTTAATGTTCCTGCAAACCCACAACTTCGTTTCTTTTCAAGACTTACACTTGGAGGAGATAATGGGTCTATTTACAGAGTATTAATTACAAATAATACTACTGATGCTTTTGATTATGTGAATTACACACAGTTACAAGAATGGACAGAGCTTGAAATCAACCCTGTTCAAACTACTTATACTGAAATTGTTGTAGATGTTCCAGCTGCATATGTTGGTACAGATGTGAAAATTTTATTTGAAATGGCTGCCGATAATGGTGACCGTTGGTTAGTAGATAATGTATCTGTAGTAGAACAATGTTTACCTCCTACAGATCTTGATGCTACTGCAGCATTAACATCTGCAGAGCTTACTTGGACAAGTGCTGCTACTGCATGGGAAATAGAAGTTGTTCCTGCTGCTGCTATACCTACTGGTACTGGTGTAACTTATAATGGTGTTTTACCATATGAGGTTACAACAGATAATAATGGGGATCCACTTACAGAAGATACTCCATATAAATATTATGTTCGTGCTCTTTGTAATGGTGACGGAAGTAACCCTAGTGATGTAGCTGGGCCTTTCTTTTTTAACACTGTAGCTGAAGGTGCTGATTGTAATGCACCTATAGAGATCACAGCATTACCTTACAGTACAACTGATAACACAGATGGTTATGGTGATGACTATAGTGGTAGCCCTGGTACTGACTGTGGTAGTACATCTGGATACCTTAATGGTGACGATGTAGTATACTCTTACACAGCAGGTGCTGACGGTGTTATTAACATTGATATGACAGGTACTGGTAACTATGCTGGTATATTCGTATATGATGACTGTGCTGACATTGGTGTTGAATGTTTAGATGGTGGAGTAGGCGGTTTTGCTGGAAACCCAGTATTCTTAGAAAACTTTGCTGTTACTGCAGGTACAACATATTACTTTGTAATATCTACTTGGGCTGCACCACAAACTACACCTTATACTTTAACAATACAAGAAGTTAACTGTGCGCCTCCTACAGGATTGGCTGCAACAAACCCCGATGATAGTTCTATCGATCTTTCATGGGATGACAATGGTTCTACTTCATGGGAAATTGTAATACAAACTCCAGATGCTGGTATTCCTGCTGGTTCTGGTACAACAACTACAGATAACACTGCTTTTGATGCTACTCAAACTACTGATGGTACTCCTTTTACAGAGGCTACAGCTTATGAGTACTATGTAAGAGCTGATTGTGGTGCTGGTACTACTTTTAGTCCTTGGGCTGGACCTTTCCCTTTCCAAACTACACAAGTTCCTGCAGCTATAGACTTCACTGATGACTTTGAAGGTACAATAGCATGGACACTTAGTAATGGTGGAGAGGTTAATGAATGGGTTGTAGGAGAAGCTGTAAGTAATAGTGCTACGCACTCACTATACATCTCTAATGATGGTGGTACAACAAATGCTTACTCTAATGACACTGCAACTTTACATGCTTATAGAGATTTACAAATGCCTGCAGTTGTAGATCAGTTAGGTCTTGTTTTCGATTGGAGATCAGTTGGAGCGGAATCTAACTTTAGTGATTATTTAAGAGTATGGGTAGTACCTGCTTCTTTCACTCCTACTGCTGGAACACAAATAACAGTGGCTGATGCTGGTGCTGACGCTATACAAATAGGTGGTGGTAACTTCTTTGGTGCTGCTGACTGGGAAACATCAACTAACGTGATTAATGCTGGTGCTTATGCAGGGCAGGTAATGCGTTTAGTATTTGAGTGGAGAAATAATGGTTTTACTAACCTTCCTCCTCCAGCGGCAATTGATAATATTAATGTTAATGTTATTACTTGTTCTGGCCCAACTGATTTAGCAATAAATGATTTACAAGAAGATGAGGTTACATTTGAATGGACTGCTCCAACATCTGTAGCTCCTACATATGACTACTATTTTGCTACTGATGGTACTGCTCCAGATGGTACAACTGTACCAACAGGTAACGTAACTCCAACTACAGTAAATATAGGTTCACTTACTCCATCTACTCAATATTGGTTCTGGGTAAGAAGTAATTGTGGTACTAGTGAAAGTTTCTGGACTGGTCCAGTAAGTTTTACAACGCCTCAAATACCTGCTGATCTTGATTTTGAAGAAGATTTTGAAGGTACAATTAGTTGGACATTTAACAATGGTGACGAAACAAACCAATGGGTTGTAGGAGAAGCTGTTGCTAATAGCCCTACTCACTCTCTTTATATTACTAATGATGGTGGTACAACAAATGCTTATACAAATAATAGTACTAGTGTAACACATGCTTATAGAGATATTGCTGTTACTGCGGGTGCTTTTGAAGCTGATTTAAGCTTTGACTATAACATTGATGCAGAAAACTGTTGTGATTATGTAAGAGTATGGGTAGTACCTGTAACTTTTACACCTACACCAGGTACACTAATAAACGCTGGCGATGCTGGTGCTGATGCTTTCCAAGTAGGTGGTAATTATAATGATTCTGCTGATTGGGAAACAGAAAATGCTGTAATTAACTTAGCTGCTTATGCAGGTAATACAGTAAGATTAGTATTTGAGTGGAGAAATGATGGTAGTGTTGGTCAAGCACCAGTTGCTATTGATAATGTAAATGTTTCTCTTATCTCATGTCCTCAACCAATAGATTTAACTATTGCTGATATAACACAAACATCTGCAAACTTCGGTTGGACAAACCAAGGTACTGCTGATGAGTGGGAAGTAATTTTTGTTCCTGCTGGTGATGCTGCTCCTACTGATGATGATGCAGTTGGAACAACAACTACTGATAACCCATCTGCATTAACAGGTCTTGAAAGTGCAACATCTTATGATGTTTATGTAAGAGCTATTTGTGACGCTGCTACTGATGTTAGTAAATGGTCAGGTCCATTAAGCTTCCAAACATTATGTGACGCTTATGATGTACCTTTCTTTGAAGGATTTAATACAGACTCTACAACACAACTTTGTTGGACAGTATTAAATGAAAATGATGATTTCGATTCATGGAATATGGATTACAACCCTAACCCATTTGAAGGAGATCAATCTGCTGCAATAAATACAGATTTTAACAGTGGTAATAATGATGATTGGTTAATTTCTCCAACTATTAACTTAACAGGTAACCAAAGACTTAGATTCCACCAG
Organism: Flavobacterium sp. MedPE-SWcel; assembly: GCA_001874325.1. Taxonomy (GTDB): domain Bacteria; phylum Bacteroidota; class Bacteroidia; order Flavobacteriales; family Flavobacteriaceae; genus Flavobacterium. The sequence continues at coordinate 142,121 of MPCW01000007.1, forward strand.
AGAGTACAGTCTACAAATGAACCTAATGACTTTGAAGTAGTACTATCTACTACCGGAATAAACACAGCAGACTTTACTGTTGAGCTTATTGCTTTAGCTGAATATAGTAATACTGATTATGTAGAATACATTGTAAACCTTGAAGATACTGGTGTACTTATTAATGGCCCTGTAAACATTGCATGGCATGTACCTAATGGTGGTCTTGACGGATGGAGACTTTACATTGATAATGTAATTATCGAAGATATTCCAACATGTCCAGATCCAACAGATCTTTTTGCATCTGATATTAGTAATACAACAGCTACTTTAAACTGGACAGAAACTGGTCCTGCTTCAGCTTGGGAAGTATATGTAGTTCCTGCTGGTGACCCTGCTCCAACTGATGAAACTGTTGGTATAACTGCTGACTCAAATCCATTTACATTACCTGAAGGAACAATAACTCCTGGTGTTCAGTATGAATTTTATGTTAGAGCAAACTGTGGTGTTGATGATTTAAGTTTCTGGTCTGGACCAGCACAATTCAACTCTGCATTATGTCCGCTTTCAGAGCAATGTAACTATGAGTTCGTAATGAGCGATACTGGTGGTAACGGATGGAATGGTAATACTATGACCGTATTCCAAGGAGGTCTTGAAATGGCTACATTAACTGGACCAACTGCTGCAGATGGTACAGATCCTGTAACTGTTATAGTACCATTATGTGAAGGTCCTACTTTTGAATTATTCTGGAATAATGCTGGCTTCTCTGATAATGAAGTTGCAATTTCTATTGTAAACCCATTTGATGCATCGACTGTTTATGATAAACCAGCCGGTGAAGGTTCTGACGGAACCCTTCTATACAGTGGTGTAACAACATGTTCTGAAGTTACATGTCCTCAACCTACAGATCTTAATGCTGAAGGATATAACTATATCGATACTATTGAATTAACTTGGACTCCAGGTGGAACAGAAACACAATGGGAAGTTATCGTACAGCCTGAAGGCGGTGTTTACCCAGGTACTAACCCTGACCCTGCTACAATAGCTGTAGTAAATGGTGACCCTCAATATCTTGCTGAAGATCTTATACCAGATGAATTCTACCAATACTATGTTAGAGCTATTTGTGGTGATGGTGACGCAAGTTACTGGACTGGACCATACCAATTCAGCATTTTTGCACCACCAGGTTGTGCTGCTGTAGAGGTATTTGATGGTGAATTAGAAGTAGTTGCTCCTAATACTAGTGTAAGTCTTTGTCCTGGTGACGATGGATGTTTCGAGTTTAGTGCAAACTACTATCAATTAAAAGAAACTACTTCTTATGAGGTAGAATCAATTGAGTACGCTCCACCATACCCATTCCATGGAGGAACAGAATTAAATGTTACTACCGATGATATTTGGTCTCCAGTAGTAGACCTACCATTCGAATTCTGTTTCTATGGAGAAACTTATAACGAAGCAAAAGTAGGTTCTAACGGTGTTGTACAATTTGGTGAAAATATGACAGATGGAGGAAACTGCCCATGGTCATTTGATGAGTCAGTGCCAGACGCTAACTTCCCAATATTAAATGCCATTTATGGTGTTTACCAAGATATTAACCCTGCTGTTGCAGGAAGTGAAGTAAGTATTAACTACCAAGTTTTAGGTAGCTACCCATGTAGAGCTCTTGTAGTAAACTACTTTGATGTGCCTCAATTCTCTTGTGGACTAGATGTAGGAACACAAACTTCTCAAATAGTAATTTATGAAATTTCTAATATTATAGATGTTTATGTACAAGACAGAACTCCATGTACAGGCTGGCAAAATGGTGCTGGTGTAATTGGACTTCAGAATACAACAGGTACTGAAGGTGTAACACCTCCAGATCGTAACACTGGTGCATGGACTGCTACTAACGAAGCATGGAGATTTACTCCAAACGGAAATGACCTTGATGTTGTATTCGAATGGTTAAAAGATGGTGTTTTTGTAACAAGTGATACAGATTATGAAGTTTGTACTGATGAAAGTACTGTTTTAACAGCTCGTGCAACGTATAACACTTGTACAGGTGAACAAATTATAAGAGAGAACAACTTTAATATTAATGTTGCAACTCCTATTATCACTATTAATGATCCACAAGACTTAAGTGCTTGTTCTACAGGAGAGGATATTACATTCGATCTTACAGAAAGTTTAGAAGGTATTATGGATGATCCTACTGGATTTACATTTACATTCTATGCAACAGAAGAAGCTGCTAACTTAGGTGAAGATGATAACCTTCCAGAAACGTACACTACAAATACTAGTGAAACGATTTATATTAGAATTATGGAGGAAGGGTTTGATTGTCATATTGTTGCACCATTCGAATTAACATTATCTAACATACCACCAGAATTTACAGTAACAGAAGACCTATCAACATGTGAAGGTGTTGCTGTAACGCTAGAGGTATTTGCAGGTAACTTTGACCCAACCTTGGTCTTACAACTCAATCTATCTCTGTAACTGAAGCAGGTACTTATTCTGTAACAGTAAACAACGCAGGATGTGTAGGAACAGAAGAAATAGAATTAACTGTAACACCAACACCAGTTGCTGATGTATTAACAGATGTAACAGCATGTGATAGTTATACATTAGAACCACTTACAGTAGGTAACTACTTTACAGAAGCTGGAGGAGCAGGAACTGCACTAGCTGCAGGAGAAATAATAAATACTACACAAACAATCCATATCTATGCAACATCTGGAACAACACCAGAATGTACAGATGAAAGTAGTTTTGTAGTAACAATAAACCAAAGCCCAGTAGTAACTTCACCAGGTGATCAAAGCGCATGTGATAGTTATATACTACCAGCACTTACAGTAGGTAACTACTATACAGAAGCTGGAGGAGCAGGAACAATGATTACTGAGCCAATTACAACTACACAAACTGTTTATATCTATGCAGAAACTGGTACAACACCAAACTGTACTGCTGAGGATAGTTTTGTAGTAACAATTACACCAAGCCCAGTAGCTGATGTATTAGCTGATGTAACAGTATGTGATAGTTATGCCTTAGAGCCACTTACAGTAGGTAACTACTTTACAGGTCCTAATGGAACAGGAACTGCACTAGCTGCAACAGAAGTAATAAATACTACACAAACTATTTATATTTATGCAGAAACTGGAACAACACCAAACTGTACAGACGAAAGTAGTTTTGTAGTAACAATTACACCTAACCCTGCATTTGACCTAGGAGGTCCTTATGTAGCTTGTGTAGCAAGTAACTTAACAGTAACTGTTAATGCTACTAACTTTAACACAGCTGATGCAACCTATGCATGGACTATAAATGGAGCACCTTCAACAGAAACAGGATCAAGTATTCAAGCAACTGAGTTTGGAACTTATGAAGTAACTGTAGATGTAAATGGTTGTTCTAATCTAGCAAGCGTTCAAGTAACACAAGATACTAACGCTATCGCAGTGATGTTTGAAGAAGGTTGTGAAGGTGGTGACTATATGATAACAGCAATGGATATCGATGGATCAT
>MPCW01000008.1 GCA_001874325.1 Flavobacterium sp. MedPE-SWcel
AAGAATGTAAAAATGATAAATATATATATGTTATTCATTATGATTTTTAATGTGGCTCAAGGTCATGAGAAAGCGATTACCCTTTCTATTAAAAATTCATATGTAAATTATGTTAATAAAAATGGAACATCAATATACAATTATAAGAGTGATATTGAGAGAGATAATTCCTCAAATATTGTAACTGTAGAATTAACGAATGAAAGTAACAGGAAATATTTGTTAATGATAGATAAATCCTTCATATTTCCTGAATCGTCTCTAAATTCTGACATGAGAAGCTTAAACTTTTTAATTAGTAATAACGATAGAAGTTATATTTCTATTTATAATCCTATTACAAGTTTTGAAAAAGGTTTATCTGGCATTTATGAGTTAAAAATATATAACGATAGTCTCATTAGGAATAAATATAAAAAAATGGACATCCCTAATAGAAATTTTCATCAAGTCTTTGATTATGAAAAAAATTCAATTGTTATTTACCCAGGTGAAACAAAGACTTTTAAATATGTAGTTAATCTTCCTATAATTCGCGAAATGTCATGGAAGAGAGATCAAGGAGTAATTGCTTATAAAAATTTAAAGGAAGGTCAAAAGTTTAAAATTGCATACAGCTGTAAAGCAAGCAAATTAAAAAGAATTTTACCAGATTATATCCTAAAAGAACTAAAAGAAAATGATATTGAAATTTTTGATGGTATTATAGAGTCAAATGAGATACCACTTAAATTAGGTAGTCATAAAAATTAGCGGTTTATGATGAATGTAGTTTATAGTTTTCAAATCAGAACATACTAAAAACAAACTAAGGAAACTAAATATATAAAAACAGTATTAGTAGAAATGCTAACTACTGTTTTTTATATTTATAGTAAAGAATAATGAATAGATTGAAGTTTAGATTACTATAGACTCTTATATTATTACAAGATATACAATTTGATGATGTCGTATTAGAAAAGACAAATATTACAAGTGAGACCATAGCAGAAGACAACTATTATGTTTTTGAGATGAAACATAAAGTAGTTGATAGCATTGTAAATAGAGGTAATGATATAGCACAGAAATATCAGTATAACGGTAAAGAGTTACAGGATGAATTTGGTATAGGTTGGTATGCTTATCAAGCACGTAATTATGATACTACATTGGGGAGATGGTTTAATGTAGATTCATTACCTGATTTTAAACTAGACCAAACACCTTACTTGTAAAAGTAAATATAGTAGAAGGCATATTAAGCCTGATACAGCAAGAAGCCCCCTTACTATTACTCTTTGTTCAATTTATCTCCTTTAACCTCTTACGTCCTATAGAAGTATGCAGACTAAGAGTACAAGACATTAACCTAAAAGATAGAGTGCTGAGAGTACAAACCAAGAACCAAATTGTAAAAACAAAAATCATCCCCGAGTTAATGCTCAGTAGCTTACCCGACCTCTCCAGCTACAACGTAAGTGACTATATATTTACCCCAACGGGACTAGGGGAATGGATGGCAAAAGAAATCAATAAAAGAAACTACTTTTCGAATCGTTTTAAGAAAGTAAAAGACAAACTAAAACTAGGCGAGGAATACGGTTTATATAGCTTTAGACATACCTACATCACAAAGCTCTACAGAGTACTGCGAAAGACCGCAAGCCCCTTTGAGGCAAAGAGTAAATCAATGCTTATAACTGGGCATAGCTCCATGATAGCCCTCGAGAAGTATTTACGTGATATAGATGCAGAATTACCCGAAGATTATTCAGATTTGTTACGATAGAACATAAAACAACAAAACCGCTATAAAAGCGGTTTTGTTGTTAATAAATTTTAAGTGTATAACGCTAATTAATCGTTATATGATGTGACTCTACTTGTCCTTGATATTCAATAGCCAACACATAAATACCAGAAGGAAGGTTTGGTATATTTGTTTGTGCAGGTATACCGTTAGTTGTTGTTGAATAAACTAGAATTCCCATATTATTATAAAAAGATAAATTTAAACCTAAGGTAGGGTGAGTATAGGCTGTGGTTGTAGTAGAACCACCATTGCCATCAGGGTCAGTTAACGAGTCATCGTTACCATTACCACCATCTATTACAAAAGTTGTAGAAGCTGGAAGACTCCAAGTATGGTTTGAAAGTACACTTATATTTAAAAAAGTATTTGTAGGTACTGGATATAGAGAGAAATTAGAAGAGGTTATACCGTTATTATTTGATGAAGAACAATTACTAGAGCATGCAGTAATTGTATGAGAGAACTCTTGCCATTGTGACCATCCTCCACAGTCACTTTTTGTTTTTACTCTAAACTTAAACTCTTTATTACATGTAGGGTATAGGTAAACATAGTTTCCTCCATGATTTGTAATGTCTTTAGACCAGCCAATATCTGTAGTTATTTTTTCCCATTCTATATCTGTGATTTCATTAGTATTAGGAGTATGATTTAATTTTAAGTAGACCTCACAACCATCAGCAATTAAAGTAGGGTTATTTGGTAATTCAGGTCCTGTATTAGGTAGTTCATCATCATCATCGTTTGGAGGTGTACCACCACTACTATCACTAGAGGTATTTATAAAACTGATAGATTCTACAGTAGGTGCACCTACATATATATCTTTAACGATAACTAAATCATCAACCCCGCATTTTACGCTACTTATTCTAACTCCGATGCTTATCCAACCGCTGTTAGATCCATTTCGAGAAATACTAATACTATTGGTATCAAGAGAAGGGGAATCAATAGTTACAATATCTCCACCAATAACATTCCATAAATAAGAGTCAGCACCAGCAGGAACAGAATAACCAAAACCTCCATCACAAATTCTAGATAACCCAGAAATTTCTAAATTGCTACAACCAAATGTGCAGTCAAAAAGCTCTTCATTACCACTGATTTCATCTAATTCTTTAGCAAGCCAAGTACCATTTCTTGGACTGAAAGAAATATGTACTTCATTGAGTCCATTGTTATTTTGAAAACCTGTAATAAAATTATCAAAAGGAATGGCTTTGTTACCTGTAGGAGGGGTAAGGGCTGTGTAGGCTCTTAAATAATCTGCATTGTAAAGGTTAGTAGTACCACTTCCAATATCTAAAGCACTTACAGAGGGTATAAAGTTAAAAGAGGGTATAACATAAGAATTGATATTATATTGTCCATACCACCCATCACCATGCACCCCTTGAAAGTCTAAAGGAACTCTATATTGTCCACCAGGATAATAGTCATATGGTAAACTACCAGATGGATTATTAAACCCTTTATTAGTTAGGTTTACGGTAATATTAAATGTCCATAGTACTTTTTTAGTGTAAGAGATACGCCCTTTATAGATTTGTTTACTTTGACCTGCCTCTGGGAGTGCTTTTGCCCAAAAGTCGATTCCGAATTTACTACTGCCAGGTAAAATACCACTTCCAAGTAATAAGCCTGGTTCTTTAAATATAATTGCGGAAGCATAAAATCCTAAATCAGCTATAGGACCTAATACGTTCAAAAGGTAATCTGTTAAGAATGATGTTTTACCATTCCCGTTTAAAGAGAATAATAAATCGTTAGGATTAAAATTTTGAGGGATTCCACAATGGCTAGCATTACTAATCGCTATATTTCGTGTAAGTTGTGGGTAACCTTTAGCTTGTAGTTCTGCCTCCCAAGAATCGTGTAAGGTGTTATTGATACTAAAACCACCCCCCACATTATATTTTAATAACTGTCGTGTACCTGGTGAGTCAATCAGTGCCTTAATGTCCTCTATAGAAACAGCACCACCATTACCAGTATCAATATCTAAGTCGCCAATAGGAGTACTTACAAATTGATCTACCATGTGGCGTGCAAAGTATAATATACCTAACGGAATATTTGCACCTTGGTGTGGCGCATCATGACTAATGTATAGACTGGTATCATGATCCATGTTTTGTTGTTCCATATCTGCTAATGCATAGCGAGCTATTACACCACCCATACTTTGCCCTAAAACTACATTAGGTTCATTACCTTGCTTTTCACTATTTACCCATGCTATTATATCTTGTAATAATAAAGCATTACGTTGTAGGTAATCTCTACCGCTATCCCAGTTTATATAAATAATATCATAGCTTTTTATTACTTCGGGTAAATCTCCAGAATCAAAAGAGGCTTCTTGAATGAAGTCTAGATAATCATTATCACCTAAACCATTAGCAGAGCCAAGTAAGCCACTATCAAATCCTTCAGCTACAATCAATGGTTTTTTTATGATACAATCGTTATCTGCATAATCTATTTCTAATGTAGCAGTGTTAAACTGATTTGCATAGGTTTGTGTTCCTGTAAATTCAACCATATCAATTTCCCAACCGTTAGTACAAGGTTCTGTAGGTAATCTAAAGTTATCTATGGTAGTGCCATGTAAAGGCATTTCAATTTGTATAGCGCTATGCGAAAATAGTTTCTGCCCATTTTTTAGCTCCATCATGTATTCCCAATCATATATACCTTCTTTGTCGTAAGTTATTTTTTTAGTAGCTCCAAAAGGCACGACAACATATCCTTTACCATCACCAAAATCGATAGAAATTTGATTTATCTCATTTTCTTGATTGGTGTACCATAAGTTTTGAGGTAATTCTACATCTACCTCTAAGCCTTTATATTTAAGTGTAGGTGAAGTAATAGCAAAAACTTGTTTTTCTTCATAAGGGTTTTGCCAAACACCATTATTGTACTTATCATACAGTTTTTCATTACTTATTTTGATTAATCCATCAGGATAAGCATTTTCTTTGAACTGACTATATTTATAATATAGTCCGCTTAGTGTGATAAAGTTTCGTTTCCTTGATTTGTCCCAGTTTTGTTTAAAAACAGTAGGAGCTACTAGGTCAGGTACATTTGTTTTTACCCTTGCCATAAGCAAGGTATTATATATAGAGGTAAGTGTACCTTTATGTACATAGTTTTCATTAGTTAAAGTACCATCATAACCATTAAGTTCTATAAACTCCATAGCATAGTCTTTTAGTAAACTATGAGGTATTTTGTTTTTATCGATACCAGAAAAGGTTTCGTTAATTTGACTCGCCCATTCTTTGTTAACCGTTTGAGAATAGAGGGTGCTGCTGAGCAGCAAAAAAGCAATTAGTAGTTTTTTTGCGGACAATTTTGGTTTCATTAAGTAAAATTTAGTGTGGATTAATAATTAGGTTTATTGGGTATATTGCATATCAAATCTACCTTCTCTAATTTGATGTACGACACCATCATTGTCTTGTACATCAAACCAAAAAGTACCCGATACGATTTGATTATCAGTATCTAACTTGGTAATAGTTAGCTCTCCAGTGTAGGTTTGGGAAGTATAGTTTAATGAAGTATTAAAGAAATATACACCACTAGCATTACCAAAATCGTTGGAAGATAAGTTGTATGTTTCGTTTTCAGATAATTGAATACCTTCAGTTACTATGCCTATTCTAATTAAATCATTATTAGTATTTCTTTTGTTTCCTTGTACCCCAAAATAATACTCATTATTTAAAAACTGATAAGTACAATCTAAAGGGTTTGTTCCTCCACGAGGTATAAAAACTTCACCATCTAACAAACACCCAAAAGTGTTTTCACCTGTTTGAGTAGCAGGAGGTAGTTGGTCTACAGGGTTGGTACTACCATTGTTGTTATCATCGTTATTACAAGCCGTAAGACTAAGTAGTATTAGTAGTGTAAAAAATATATTTTTCATTTTCAAGTTTGTTTTAGCGAAATTAAAAATTATTTAAGGGTTCAATTAATATTCAAATTTAAATAAATGTAAATTTTGAATGTGATTTATTTTAAATTTATTGAGTGTATTGCATATCAAATCTACCTTCTCTAATTTGATGTACGACACCATCATTGTCTTGTACATCAAACCAAAAAGTACCTGATACGATTTGATTTTCAATATCTAATTTAGTAATAGTTAATTCCCCAGTATGAGTTTGAGATGTGTAATAATTATTTATACTACTAGAGTAAAAAGAGTAAATACCTTGTGCATTATTTGTAGTGTTTTCTAATAATTGATAAGTTTGGTTTTCAAATAATTGTAAGCTGTTTGTTCCTACGCTTATTCCAACTAAATCATTATTAGAATTTCTTTTATTTCCTTGTAGTCCAAAATAATACCCTCCATCTACAAGTTGATAAACACAATCTAAAGGGTTTGTTCCTCCACGAGGTATAAAGGCTTCACCGTCTAATAAGCACCCAAAGCTGTTTTCACCTGTTTGAGTAGCAGGGGGGAGTTGGTCTACTGGGTTGGTACTACCATTGTTGTTATCATCGTTATTACAAGCCGTAAGACTAAGTAGTATTAGTAGTGTAAAAAATATATTTTTCATTTTCAAGTTGGTTTTAGCGAAACTAACAATTATTTAGTATTTCAACTAAGGCTTTTTCGCTACAAACTTAAACTTTAAGTATATTTTATTTATTGTGTATTGATGTTTATAAAAAGTATAATTTTAAGTAAAAACAGCATTTTCTATCAAAAAACGCCTTGTATCCATTTTTAAAAAGTAAAAAAGATACAGCTTTTGATACACTTTTTACGGTTTAACTATTTGATTTTTAGTTTTTTAAAAAATGTATCAATTGTATCCATTTTTTTGAACTTTGAACACTACACACGTATTTTTTACAACTTTATAATTTCATTCATATTATGGATTTGTTCATTTGTAATGTTCTCCACAATATGTACATAAATCATTGTCTCTCTAATTTGACTATGATTTAATAGTTTTTGCAAATGTTCAACACGCCCACCAGCTAATAAAAAGTTAGTCGCAAAAGTATGACGTGCCACATGAAATGATACACGCTTTCTAATACCTCTAAAAATGCAAATCTCTTTTAATTCTCGATTGATATATTCATTAGTAAAATTCTCTGCAAATAAGTACTCAGGGTTAGCGAATTTCTGTGCTGGTTTATTTAAAGGTATGCGTTGTATTTTATTTGTTTTTTCAGCACAAAATAATAATACATCGTTCATAAAATTATTTTCATCCAAATTAGCCACATCACTAAAACGCAATCCCGTAAAACAAGAGAATAAGAACTTTGATAAAATTATCTTATGAGTTTTGTTGCAATAAGGATCATCAAAATAATTATTTAAGTTTTGTAGCTCATCAGGCATTAAAAAAGTACGTTCCCCTCTAGGTTGTCTAGGGTGTATATCATCAAAGGCTAAAGGACATCTAATACCACGCTTTTGAGCGATATGGAGGTACTTTTTAAAGGATTTTAAGAAAGAATTAATTGTAGTCTCCTTATTCTTTAGTTTGTTTTTAAAGTATGCGACAGCATCCTGTAAAGTTTCTTCTGTAATCTCATAAAAGTACCAGGTCTTTTTATATGATTTTAACTTATTAAGCATAGTAACCTGCTGGCGATAGGTACCAGGCTTTAATAATTCCTTTTGCCGTTGCATCTCTGCTTCCCAAAAATGAACAAAATCGATTTTAGAAGTAGGGTTATGAAACTCTTCCAGTAGCTTATCCATAGTGAGTACTTGGTCACTTAAACGATACGCCACTTCAATTTTATTAATATCAGCCAAAATCTTCTCTAATAGTAAGTTATAATCTTTATAGCTTTTACAGCTTCGTCTTATGCGCTGTTTTTCCTTATCAAAGTCTTTTTCATGTACCGATATATTACAAGAAATCTTTTTTCGCTGCTTGTTTAAGAATAATTGCAAGTAGAGCGTATGCGTACCATCGGCACATTTTTGGTCGGTTCTGATTACGATTCTAGTATTTAGTTTCCCTGTAAATTTCATAGGTACACTGTTAGGTACATTGTCGTACAAGTTTGTAATTTCTAGCATTTTGAGAATTGTTGTTAAGGTAGGTGTAAAATACTAAAGGAGATCTCCTTACATCAAAATAGATGTAAGGAGATCTCCTTAGTGTGGGTTTGTTTTACCCTTTTTGTGACCTCGACAGGATTCAAACCTGTAACCTTCTGAGCCGTAATCAGATGCGCTATTCAGTTGCGCCACGAGGCCATTACTTATTAATAGTTACTTTGTTAGTGTTGTTCTATTAACTTGTTTGCGGGTGCAAATATAAGCAATAATGCTTATATTGCAAGTATAAATGCCATAAAATTTATAAAAAAATGGAATTGAATAATTATATACGTGACATTCAGGATTTTCCGAAACAAGGAATTATTTTTAAAGATATAACTCCGTTGCTTTCTAGCCCTGATGCTACAAAATATTGCCTAGAAATATTAATGAATAGTTTAAATAATATAAAAATTGATAAAGTAGTAGGGGTAGAGAGTAGAGGTTTTTTCTTTGCTACACTCTTAGCACAAGAGTTGAATGCAGGTTTTGTACCTGTGCGTAAACCGAATAAATTACCTTTTGATACTATTTCTTCTACCTATACTCTAGAATATGGTACGGATACCTTAGAAATACATACTGATGCTATTAAAAAGGGAGATCGTGTATTGATACACGATGATGTATTAGCAACTGGAGGAACAGCTAGTGCGGTTTGTGATTTGGTTGAGCAACTAGGAGGAGAGATTGTACAGTGTAATTTTTTGATGGAGCTTTCTTTTCTTAGCGGTAGGGATAAAATAAGTAAGTATGATATATATGCTCCTTTAGTTTATTAAAATAATATGTTATATTCTAATAATAAAAAAAGACAGCTTATTATGGCTGTCTTTTCATTATAATAAATTGATTATTTATTATGGATATTAACTAACTCATTCTCTTGATTCTTGTCTAGCTTTTTTGCGTTCTTCGAGTATTTTTCTACGCTTTTCTAGAGCCTCAGTTCTTTCTAGTCGTTTTTGCTTTCTTAACTCCATTATTTTTTTTTTTCTAATAACGAGTTTTTGTTTAGCTTCTTCAATATCTTTTTTAGTTTTACTTATCTCTTCTTTATTAAGAGGATAATTTCTTAAAGTTTCATTATTTTGAAATTCTAATACTTCATATTCTACTTCGTTTAGGTTTTCTTGTATTTTTTCAAAATCTTCAACAGACAAGCTTTCTAATAGTTCAACTCCTGCTATATCGTTACTTTTAAGAACAATAGTATCAAAATCCATATCTGAAATTGTTTCCACTAAAATTGTTTCATTTTCGAAGCCATCAAGATCCTCTATACTTTCTTTAATTAAAATGTCACCATGCATTTGATTTTTAATTATTCGCATTGTATGTCGAGTAGGTTTCTTTTTCGTTTTTATTTCGATAGCTCCTTTTTTTCCTGCTCTACCATATTTTTTCTTTGCCTTTTTTTTGTTTAATACATGTACTTCGTCTAGTTCTTGATTAATAGGAATTTTTATGATCTCTCCTTTTTTTTGTTTTATGCCATCTATAACAATTAATGCATCTTTATTGTCTACAGTAAATTTATTAATAGACCATTCTCCTTCAATTGTTGGAGGAGGAGGAGGTATTTGATCAACTCCTACATATTTATGTACTCTAACATGTTTTCCTTTACTTTCTACAAGTTTAACATCTTTAAAGCTTACTTGATTTGTATTACCATCATTAGACATTTCTATAGCGATTGATGGTATAGGTTTATTTTCATCATTTGGGAAAATTTCTCGTACAGGATAAGAGTCTTTAGTGTCTTTATCTTTTACAGAAATATATATTGAGGTTATTTCTCCTTTATTATTTCTTGCAATTTTTTTAAAGGCGACATCGGCGTCATAACTTTTCTTAAAAATTGATTTATAAGTTTCAAACTGTTCTTCTTTAGTGTCTTTAGAGACAACAACTTTAGTGCTTATTATTTGGTTATTATTTATTTTACCTTCAATTACTGGCTGTGGTACTGGGGGAGGTGGAGGCGGTATTTGAGCTTTTACTTCAAGCTGAAATAAGAGCATAAAGGCTACCAGTACAGGTAATACTACAGCATACTTCCACGAGTTTCGTGTTTTTGATTGCTTTTTGTTTAACATAACGATTCGTTTTTTGATTAATGATTGATAAAAGTGATTGATGATTGCAGTACATTCTGGCTGTACTGTTATTTTTAATAATGTTTTTTGATAAGCTTTTATATCTTCGATTTGTTTTGTTGCTTCAGCATCAGCTATAAATTCAAGATTTTGCGCGATCCCTTTTTTGTAAAACCATATAAAAGGATTAAACCAAAATATGATACAGAACAACTGGCTTATAATCATGTCTATAGAGTGCTTTTGAGCACTATGTACCTTTTCATGACTTATAATGTTTTCTAATTCAGTATTATTTAATGTTTTAGAATTATAGGCTATATAGTTAAAGAAAGAGAATGGAGATTGTATTGATTCGGAATCAATATATTTGAAACCATTTTTTTGTGTGATATACTTACCTTTTATAATATTCCTTATTCCTCTTAGATCTATAACAAAACGTATAAAGAAAAATAAAGCCCCTATAAAATATAAGATTGCTATAATGGTGTACCAGTTTATATTGTTTACTTCATTAGCAGTTATTGCTTGTTGTAATGCCATTAGTTGCTCAACACTTATTTCTTGGGTTGGTGCGTTAGTAACTGCTTCTACTATTACTGTTTTAGTAATTACAAATAATGGAAGTGCAGCAGAAGTAACCAAACCAGCTAGTAAAAACCATCTGTTAGAATTAAAGAAAGTTTCTTTTTTTAATAGTGTATAATAGGCAACATAAAATAATACAATCAATCCAGATGCCTTGGTGAGATAAATGATTAGATTTTCCATAATATTATTTTTTTTCAATCATGTCTAATATCTCACGAAGCTCTTCAGCACTTATTTTTTCTTCTTTAGCAAAGAAAGATATCATGCTTTTATATGAGTTATTAAAATAATGCTCTATAGCAGTATTCATAAACTTTTTTCGATATTCTTCTTTAGCTATTAAAGGGTGATATTGGTGAGTATTACCATAAGCAGTATGTCCTACATATCCTTTTTCTTCTAAATTTCTAATTATAGTAGATAAGGTATTATAATGAGGTTTATCTTCGGTAATTTCTGCAAGTACTTCTTTTACAAAAGCTTTTTCTAGCTTCCATAATATGTGCATTATCTCTTCTTCCTTATTGGTTAACTTTTGCATAGTAGTGTATGTTAGTGATACAAATGTATAACTATTTTTATAGTTTACAAACTGTTTTTATAGTTATATAACTATTGTAATAGTTTGTTTATTGTACTATGCCCTATAAAAATTAACTATTTTCTTTATTAATCATTTTTTGTAATAACAATAAACTAATAACAGCCATTATGCCTAAAGTACCCATTACGAGCCAAGTAGCGTTATAACCCCAACGAGAAATTATTTCCATACCAGTTTTAGCACTTACTATATGTGCCAAACTAAATGCCATTGCAAATACTCCCATATAACGACCTTCTTGTCCTTTTTTAGCCCTGTCCATAGCAAAAGAGCTAGATATTGGGAGATAAAACATTTCACCCAAAGTTAAAAGTATAAGCCCTGTTATTAATATACCAAGTTGTATATTAATAAGTAGTGTATAAAAACTAATGGCTAGAAGTAATGCCCCTAAAATGAGTATTTTCATTTTAGATATATTTTTTCGTTCAATATAATTTATGAAGGGCATTTCTAAAAGAAATACGATTAGCCCATTAATTGCCATTAGTAACCCCGTATGAAACTCAGTAAGCCCATAGGCATCTTTATGATATAGCGGTAAAGTGGTGAATAACTGAAAAAAAATGGTAGCTATAGCAAAACAAGCAAAAAGGAAAAGTAAATAAGGTTTATCCTTAAATACAGATGCTTTTTGTAAATTATTTTCAGGTTGTTTATTAGTGGTTGGCTCTTTCTTTTTTTCTTTAACTAAAACTCTAAATGTAATAATAGCTATTATACAAGTAAAACCATCTACCCAGAATAAGCTACTATATCCCATACTTACTATTATTATCCCTCCTAATGCAGGACCAAGAACAAACCCTAAATTTATAGCTAATCGTACTAAAGCGAGTGCTCTTGTTCGATTTTCAGGCTTCGAATAGACACCAAGTGATACAAACATGGCAGGACGAAACATATCGGCAATAGACATGATGACAAATATGGCCATGCACATACCTATAAAAGAGGTTATAAATTGTAATATAAAAAAGAGTAGCCCACTAGTAAGAAGGCTAAAAACCATTATTTTATAAAAACCAATTTTATCAGAGAGCTTTCCGCCTAACCAAGAACCAAGCATAGAGCCAAGCCCAAAGCAAACCATAACATATCCTATCTCTTCAAGTGTAAAATGCAAATCATCCTTAAGGTATCTAGAAAGAAAGGGGAGTACCATGGTACCAGCACGGTTAATAAAAGTAACAGCAGTAAGTATCCAAATTTCTCGACTAAATCCTCTATAGTTGTTTATATAACGAGTAAAAGCAGATTGAATCATAGTCGGAAAAATTTAGTCACAAAGATACCGTTTTAGTATACCTCAGATTATACATATACCAAAGGTTATCGTTATGTTTGTATCAATAAAAACTATGATGATGAAATATTTATTTATAATCGCAATTCTTTTTTTCTCACTTATAAGTAAAGCGCAAGAATGTTCTGAAGCTAAAGCAATGGCTTTTCAGAAAGAAATTAATTCAGATTATGCAAACCCTGATAAATCGCCACTTACTAAAAAGGATTTAAAACATTTTACAGCATTAGATTTTTATACGATAGATACTGATTTTTGTGTAAAGGCAAAACTAGTGAGAACACCAGATGAAAAGCCTTTTGAGATGGCTACCACTACAGCAAGAAAACCTATATATGTAAAGTACGGAGAATTACATTTTACTTTAAAAGGGAAAAAATGTAAGCTAGATGTTTTTCAAAATGTGACACTTGCTAAAATTGATAAATATAAAGATAGCCTGTTTTTACCATTTACCGATCTTACTTCTGGAAATGGTAGTTATGGAGGAGGGAGATATATCGATCTTATTATACCAAAAGGTAATACTATGATTGTTGACTTTAATACTGCTTATAACCCATATTGTGCTTATAATCATGATTATTCTTGCCCAATACCGCCATCACAAAATGATGTACTAGTTGAAATTAAAGCAGGAGTGAAGGAGTATAAAAAATAAATTTGCTTTCTAGTAAACCTGTGATAATGTTATAAATAGTATTGCAGCTAGTGCTAAAAAAATACCCGCATAGTTTAAGACAGACATTCTTTCTTTAAAAACTAATACACCAGCAAGACTACCTAAAATAATTACACCAATATTCATACTTGCAAAAACAGTAGATGGGTTTTCGGCAAAAGCATGGTGTGCTTTTAGGTAAAAAAGGATATTACCAAAGTTAAAAAAGCCTATTAATGCTCCAAAAGCTACGTTTGTGGTTAGCATTTTGGTTTTACAGGTTACAATATCACTAATAACAAATAGTGTTGCTACTACTAGTGCTCCACAAAATACAATGAATAAAGAAGTTGTATATGGTACATCAGTATATAATGCTACCTGTTTAAAAAGTATGTCTACTATACCAAAACCAATAAGTACTACAGTAGGGAAAATCCATTTTCTATTTCTACTCTCTGCATCACTTTTGCTAAGAATAAGTATAATTGCAGGAAACCCAATAAGTAACCCTATTATTTTGAAAAGGTTAAAATCTTCTTTAAAAAGGAAATAGGCAGCTATTATGGGGATAATAAGCGAAAGCCGTTGTGCCGAATCAGTTTTTACAATACCCATGTGTTTTATGGATGCTGCTAAAAATAAAAAGATAGAAGGCATTAGTATAGCTAAAGATATATATATAGGCCAAGGCGCATCATTACCTAATGCAGATGGGGTAGGGTTAAATACAAAATAGCATAATAACAGCGCAAATACATAGTTCCACATTACTATTTGCATGATAGATACAGGGTATCTTCTTACAACTTTGAAGATAATTCCTACTGCTACACTACATATAACGCTCAAAATCAGGTATAACATATCTAAAATTTTGTCGCGCAAAAATAATACGTTTTAATTTATTAATCGCAATTATAAAGTTATATATTTTTGTTTTTTTGAAAAAAGAGGCGTGTTTTGTTATAAATAAATACAAAATGCAGTATATTGTGTCGAAATTATCATTTCTAATCTTTATAAATATAAATAAATTTAGTTACTGTTAATCAGTGCTTTATGAAGTTTGTTGTGAGGTGATTTGTGATTACCCTTTATGAATGCTATGAAACTATTGCTATGAAAAATATTTTATTATGCCTATTGTTAATAACAACAGGTACACTTTGGGCACAAGAAGATGCTTGGGTCTATTTTACTGATAAACCAGAAACAGAATTTTATTTAGCGAATCCGTTAGAAATGCTAACTCAAAAAGCACTTGATAGACGTGCTGATCAAGGTATTACTATTGATGAAGTAGATGTGCCATTACATGAATCATATATTACAGCTATAACTGATGCAGACGGTATAACGGTAATGGCAAAATCAAAATGGATGAATGTAGTACATGTTCGAGGTAGTGAAGAGGCTATAAACGCACTTACAGCTCTTGAATTTGTAGATTATATAGACTTTGCAAATAAAAACCTTAATGTAGCAGGTAGAGGTTTACAACCTAAAGAAATACAATTGGTTAATAAACAATTGGATACTCAAATTGATTTTGATTATGGAAATTCAGATAATCAAATACAAATGCTTAACGGACATTTATTACATCAAGAAGATTTTACAGGAGAAGGAATGACTATAGCAGTTTTAGATGCAGGTTTTCCGGGTGTAGATACTGCTCTGCCTTTTCAACGTCTATTCGATAATAATTTGATATTAGGCGGATATGACTTTGTAACAAAATCAGAAGATTTTTATACAGCCGATTCTCATGGTACAATTGTACTCTCTGCTATAGGAGGATATGTTGAAGGAGAGCTTGTAGGTACTGCACCAGATGCTTTTTATTACCTTTTCCGTACAGAAGATGCAGAGAGTGAAAATCCTGTAGAAGAATCATATTGGGTAGAAGCTGCAGAAGAAGCGGATAGATTAGGAGTGGATGTTATTAATACCTCATTGGGCTATTTTGGGTATGACAATCCTGATTATAGTTATACTTATGAAGATATTGATGGGCAAACGGCATTTATATCGCGTGGAGCAGATATTGCTTTTTCGAGAGGAATGATATGTGTTACATCTGGAGGGAATACAGGGAATACTACTAATCCTCATATTGGAGTACCTGCCGATGCAATTAATACACTTACTGTAGGTGCTGTAAACGCTGAAGAAGAATATGGTTCATTTAGTTCTAGAGGGCCAACATATGATATGCGTGTTAAGCCTGATATTATGGCACGAGGTGTAAATACGGTATCTTCACTTCCTTCAGGAGATATTACTGGAGTATCAGGAACATCGCTTTCTAGTCCTGTAGCAACAGGTTTAGTAGCATGTCTTTGGCAAGCATTACCTGATAGAACTAATGCTGAGATAATACAACTTATAAAAGAATCTGCCGATCGTTATAATAACCCTAATATAGAATATGGGTATGGAATTCCTGATTTTGCTTTAGCTAGAGAAAACGCCTTGGGCATAGAGGAAAATGAAAAGTTATTGTTTAAACTATATCCGAACCCGGCAACTAATACTGTAACAATTAGTAACCTTGATGAAGGGAATAGCAATATTGTAATATATAATAACTTAGGGCAAGTAGTATTACAATCAGAAATAAATCAAAATAATGCTACTATTTCTATAGAAAAATTGACTTCGGGAATTTATATTTACAAATTATCGATGGGATCAAAATCGCAAACAGGAAGATTAATAAAAGAATAATAGTTATAAATGAACAGAGTTACGCAACTTTTTAATATTGAATATCCGATAATACAAGCAGGAATGATATGGGCTAGTGGCTACAAACTAGCTAGTGCTGTTAGTAATGCAGGAGGACTTGGACTTTTAGGAGCAGGTTCTATGTATCCAGAAGTATTAAGGGAGCATATACAAAAATGTAAAAAAGCGACAGATAAGCCTTTTGGTGTAAATGTACCTATGCTTTATCCGAATATCGAAGAGATTATGGATATAATAGTAGAGGAAGGGGTTAAAATTGTGTTTACATCGGCTGGTAATCCAAAAAAATGGACTTCTTTTTTAAAAGAAAATGGTATAACAGTAGTACATGTAGTAAGTAGTGTAAAGTTTGCACTAAAAGCACAAGATGCAGGAGTAGATGCTGTAGTCGCCGAAGGTTTTGAGGCAGGAGGGCATAATGGTAGAGAAGAGACTACTACGTTTACACTTATACCTATGGTTAAAGAACAGTTACAAATACCACTTATTGCAGCAGGAGGTATTGCAACAGGTAAAGGTATGCTTGCTGCAATGGTATTAGGTGCTGATGCCGTGCAGGTAGGTAGTCGTTTTGTAGCTTCAGTTGAATCATCTTCACATGATAACTTCAAGAAAACTGTAGTAGAAACTAAAGATGGTGATACGCAACTAACATTAAAAGAGCTTGCGCCCGTACGTCTTGTTAAGAATAAGTTTTTTAACGATGTAATGGAACTCTATAAAGAATCGCCTAGTGTTGATGATTTAAAAACGTTGTTAGGACGCGCTCGTGCCAAAAAAGGTATGTTTGAAGGTGACCTTATAGAGGGAGAACTAGAAATAGGACAAATAGCAGGACTAATACACGATGTTAAACCTGCTGCGGAAATTGTAAAAGAAATAGTTACCGACTTTGAGGTTGCAAAGCAAGAAGCAGCTAATTTTTAAAATTTCATTACATTATGTATCATAAAATGAAATCAAAGAAGCTAAATATAATTTCTATAAATTTTAATTTAACTATTTGTTAATATTATATATAAAATTGACGATTTCTTTAATAAAGCCTGATTAATCTAAGCGTTTTTCAGGCTTTATTACATAATGTTTATAACATATTTAGACTTTTATGGGGTATAAGCTCTTAATAAAGCTGGTAGATTTTATATTATATGAAAATATAAATGAGCAAAATGAAGTTAGATAGAATAAAAACGTCTCACCATCATCAACTAAAAGTAATTTAATCAAACTCTATTGTGTTTTTACGTATCTTTCGGTATGCAACACTAAGAAAATGTAGGGCTTAACTATATTTAAACTAGTGTTATATGAAAATTAAAAACAATAATTAGAAATTAAATAAAGCTAAAAGATGAGTACAATTAGATTAGGAGATGAAGCTCCAAACTTTACAGCGCAATCAACAGAAGGTGAAATTAACTTTCACAATTGGCTCGGCGATGATTGGGGAGTTCTATTTTCTCACCCAGCGGATTACACTCCTGTTTGTACAACTGAATTAGGGACTGTTTCAAAGTATAAAGCTGAGTTTGATAAAAGGAATGTTAAAGTAATTGCATTGAGTGTGGATGGTTTAGCATCTCATAATGGCTGGATTAATGACATTAATGAAACGCAAAACACAGTAATGAACTTTCCGATTATAGCAGATGAGGATAAAAAAGTCGCTATATTATATGATATGATTCATCCGAATGTTGATAGCAAATTGACCGTGAGATCAGTATTTGTTATAGGTGCTGATAAAAAGGTAAAGTTAACTATTACCTACCCTGCATCAACAGGTAGAAATTTTGATGAATTATTAAGAGTAATTGATTCATTACAATTGACAGCATATCATAAAGTAGCAACTCCTGCGAATTGGAATAATGGAGATGACTGTGTTATTGTGCCTTCGGTTTCTAATGAAGACATTCCAGATTTATTTCCGAAAGGACATACTGAAGTTAAGCCGTATTTAAGATTAACTCCTCAGCCAAATCTTTAATGAAACCTGTATAAAAATTAAGTCTAGTAGTTATAACAAAATATTTTATTAGACTTCTTATAGGTGAAGGAGAATTATAAATAGGACAAATTGCAGGGTTAATATACGATGTTAAACCTGCTGCCGAAATTGTAAAAGAAATAGTGACCGATTTTAAAGCTGCAAAGCAAGAAGTGGCCAATCTATAAGTTTTAAGATATAAAAAAAGCTGTTCAATATTGAACAGCTTTTTTTATAGATATATTTTCTTAATACTAAAACTTATTTTCTATTTCAGCAGCTTCTAGCATTAGGTAGTGTAAGTCAGTATTTTTTACAAATGGTTTAAGCAAATCGCTACCAGGACCAAACATGGCTAGCTCTACAAAATCTCCAGAGTGATTCATACTGATCCAACCTACAGAGTTGTATTTCTTTTGTATTTCAGCAAAATCTTCAAATGGTAATTTTTTATAATTGTAAAGACCACCTTGTTTACCAAAAGTACCAGTATAGTAACTTAAAACTTTTTTAGCTTCTTCTTCGGTTATTTCGGCAGCATTAGCTTGTTTTACAATATCCTGTACTTCACTTACTGATGTGGTATTATGAATTTCATTAAGTATCCACTCATTAGTTTGCGTGTATTTTTGCAGGCTATCAAAATTTTCATTAGCCTTTTTGCCATATATAATACCAGGGTTACCATTACCATGATCGGTAGTAATAACTACTAATGTTTCACCATCTTTTTCGGCGAAATCAATAGCTGTTTTTATAGCGTCGTCAAAAGCTACTTGGTCGTACAATAATGCTCCAATATCGTTAGAGTGTGCACCCCAGTCTACCTTACCAGCTTCTACTTGTAATACAAACCCTTTTTTATTTCCCTTCATATTGTCAATAGCCTTTTCAGTCATTTCGGCTAGAGTAGGGGTAACATCGGTAAGTTCTTTACTGCTTCTACAGTCTATAGTATATGGTAAAGCGTTTTCTGCAAATACACCTAATACAGGTTTATTTCCTGTTGTATTTTCCATTTCTTGTTTTGTACGAGCTACTTGCCATCCTTTGGCTTTATAAGCAGCGTATAAATCTTTTTTATCTTTTCTAGTTTCGGCACTAAAATATTTATTACCACCACCCATCATAACGTCAAAACCTATTTTTAGGTAATCTTCTGCTATTTCAGGTTGAGCATTTCTACTATTATTATTAATACAAAAACCAGCAGGAGTTGCATGAGTAATAGGTACTGTAGTAACACAGCCTACTTTTTTTCCACTCATTTTAAATTTTTGTAGTATAGGTAAATGTTTTTCTCCATTAGGACCTATGTTTAGAGAACCATTGTTTACTCTATGCCCACCACCCCATGAAGAACATCCAGCAGCAGAATCGGTTACTATAGAGTTTGCTGATGCAGTATCCATAAGTGCACGAGAAACACGTTGATCTTTATATAACTGTATCCAGTTAGAACCTTGACCAGTTTTTCGATTTAAGTATAAATCTGCCATGTTAAGTGTTCCAGAACTCATACCGTCACTAACCAAAAATATAATGTTTTTGGCTTTTTTATTTTTACCTGTAATATCAAAATCAATTACCCCAGCAGATGCCTCAAATGGGTTAAGCACAGCAGTACCAATTGCAGCTAAGGAACCGTTTCTAAAAAATTTTCTTCTATCCATTATATATAATAGTTATGAGCCAAATATACTAAACTCTATGATAAAGGATTATTGTGAAATGTTATTTATTAGTTATGTATTAGATAGTAGAATAAAAAACACCTCCTACTATTATAGTAGAAGGTGCTTGAATAAAATTGATATAACCATTAATCTATATGAATGTTAACTTGTAACAAGAGTAGATTCAAAATTCATAACCTTTTGTTTACTGATGATGTCATCAAACGTTTCTCTTTCACGTATTAAATGTGCTTCACCTTCATACCATAAAACCTCGGCAGGACGTAATCGTGAATTATAATTACTAGCCATAGAGAAACAATATGCACCAGCATTATTAAAACATAATATATCACCTTCGGTAATTTCAGCTATTCTACGATTGCTAGCAAAAGTATCTGTCTCACAGATATAACCTACTACGCTATAAAAACGTTTTTTACCATTTTGGTTCGATATATTTTCTATATGATGATACGAGCCATATAACATAGGACGTATTAAGTGGTTAAAACCACTATCGATCCCTGCAAATACTGTAGAGGTAGTTTGTTTTACTACATTTACTTTTGCAAGAAATGAACCCGATTCACTAACCAAAAACTTACCAGGTTCAAAGCATAAAGTAAGTTCTTTACCATATTCAGTACAAAAACGGTTAAAACGTTTTGAGAGCTTTTTACCTAATTCTTCAATATCTGTTTCTATATCATCTTCTTTATAAGGTACTTTAAAACCACTACCAAAGTCAATGAATTCTAATGTATTAAACTGTTTAGCGGCATTAAACAATATTTCGGCAGCATATAAAAACACTTCTATATCTAATATGTCTGACCCTGTGTGCATATGAATACCATTAATATGCATTCCCGTATTATCAATAATTCGTAATAAATGTGGCATTTGATGTATAGATATACCAAACTTACTATCAATATGACCTACAGAGATGTTGTTATTTCCTCCTGCCATTACATGAGGGTTAATACGGATGCATACTGGAATATCAGGATGTTTAGTACCAAATAGTTCTAGTATAGAAAGGTTATCTATATTTATTTGTACACCTAAAGCAGCAACTTCTTCTATTTCTTCAATAGAAACGCCATTTGGAGTATATATAATTTTTTCAGGCGGATAACCTGCTGTTAACCCTAGTTGTACTTCTTGTATAGAAACAGTATCTAAACCAGAGCCCAACTGTTTTAAAAGCTTTAATATCGATAGGTTATTTAATGCTTTTACAGCATAGTTTATTCTTAAATTGTCAACTTTTAAAAAAGCTTTTTCTAGTTTTAGATATTGCGATTCTATTTTTGCAGCATCATAAACATATAAGGGGCTACCAAACTGTTGGACAGCCCCTAATAATTGATTTGTTTCCATTTGATATTAAAATTTTCGAGTGCAATAGTACTCTCAAAATAATATCTGAACAATTAATAAAATTTATTAAATAAATTTATAACAAAATGTTATAAATAAAACTTACTTAGTAAAGGTAAGCTGATATCCATCTGCTGCTATATCAGATAAGATCATTGTATTTCCGGTAATATTTTGACAACCAAAATTGATATCGTTAACCTTTAGGCTTTCAGCACATGTTTCGATACCTATGTAATTGGTTTCATAGCTGTAATTATAAGTTCCAGACTCAAAGAAATCAGTAACATCTTCATCAGTATTGTTATTTACAACAGTAACAGTATTATTTGTAGTATTAAATGCCCACACGATAAGACCTTCTTCTATATCCTGATCTATACCAAGAAGAGATCCACTTACATTTGTAAGATTCCAACTAGCGTTTAAAGGATTAACTGCTGGAGCAGAGTCGTCATCAGAACAGCCTACACATAATAATAAAGTTGTAATACTTAGCAATAAAATTTTTTTCATAATAAATTGTTTTTACTGGTTAGATGTTAATAATTCTTAAAGGTTGCGTTAGGTGAAATATTTAAAACTTAGTGTATATTTTTTTAGACGGAAAAAATTTAAAAATACTTTTAGCCATTAGATGTATTTTGCTATTTTTGTTCCACTTTTAATAAGATAAATGCATTAATTATGAATTTACACGAATATCAGGGAAAAGAAATACTAGCTAGCCACGGAGTACGTGTACAGCGTGGTGTTGTTGCTAACAACGCTACAGAAGCTGTAGCTGCTGCTAAACAATTAACCGAGGAGACCGGTACTGGATGGCATGTTATTAAGGCTCAGGTTCATGCAGGTGGACGTGGAAAAGGTGGTGGAGTTAAACTTGCTAAAAATCTACAAGAAGTAGAAGAAATTGCAGGTCAAATAATAGGTATGGATCTTGTTACTCCTCAAACACCTCCTACAGGTAAAAGAGTACACAAAGTACTTATCGCTGAGGATGTATATTATCCAGGAGAAAGTGAAACTTCAGAGTTTTATGTATCTGTATTATTAAATAGAGGTGCTGGTCGTAACATGATTATGTATTCTACTGAAGGTGGAATGGATATTGAAGAGGTTGCAGAAAAAACACCACACCTTATTTTTACTGAAGAAATAGACCCTGCTGTAGGTCTTCAGTCTTTCCAAGCAAGAAGAGTTGCCTTTAATTTAGGTCTTACTGGTAATGCATTTAAAGAAATGGTGAAGTTTGTAGCTTCTCTTTATAAAGCATATGTTGAAAGTGATGCTTCAATGTTTGAAATTAACCCAGTATTAAAAACATCTGATAATAAAATAATAGCTGTAGATGCTAAAGTTGATCTTGATGACAACGCATTATACAGACAAAAAGCATACGCTGAAATGCGTGATGTTCTTGAAGAAAATGCTATTGAAGTTGAGGCAAAAGAAGTTGGACTTAACTATGTAGATCTTGATGGAACAGTAGGATGTATGGTAAACGGTGCAGGACTTGCTATGGCAACAATGGATCTTATCAAATATGCAGGTTTTGAGCCAGCTAACTTCCTTGATGTAGGTGGTACTGCTGATGCAAAGCGTGTTGAAACAGCTTTCCGTATCATATTAAAAGACCCTAATGTAAAAGCAATTCTTATTAATATATTTGGTGGTATCGTTCGTTGTGATCGTGTTGCTCAAGGTGTTGTAGATGCTTATAAAAACATGGGAGATTCTATAAACGTGCCTATTATTGTACGTTTACAAGGTACAAATGCTGAAATTGCAAAAGAACTTATAGATAACTCTGGTATGCCAATACTTTCTGCTACTTTATTCCAAGAAGCTGCAGACCAAGTAACAAGTGCTTTAAGTTAATATCTATTGGATATATAAATAAAAAGCCTGAGTAATTGCTCAGGCTTTTTTATTTATAAGAGATTTTACTGTATAGTATTTTCTTCTTTTTGTATTTTAAGCTTTTTTGTTTTTTCCGTTACTAAACTTAAACTTTTCTACTATAGGTTCGACTTTCTTAGACTTGTAGTTCTTTTTTGGAATAGGTTTTTTAACAGCAGGTTTAGCTTTTGTATTATCTGAGTTACTCTTTTTTGTTTTTTCAGCTTTATTTTTGCTTAGAGCAGCTTTATTTTGTGCTAAAACTTCTTGTACATTTTTAGGGTTCTCTTTTGTACCTCGTAAATGAATTATTAGACCATTAAGAAAATTACGTAATACTTGATCGCCACAATCCATATAGTTTGGATGATCAGGATTACGGAAAAAAGCACCAAGCTCTGCTTTTGATATTCTAAAATCTACTAATTCTAATATTTCTACTATTTGGTCATCACGTAGTTGTAATGCCACACGTAATTTCTTGAATACGTCGTTATTGTTCATTAATTATCATTTTGGCAAAGATACTCAATATCCTATTGGGGATTGAATAAATTTTATAGTTTGCCAGATAATGGTAATTTTCTTAAGAATCACTAGTATGAATAACTCTTTGAGGGAATGGTATAGTTATATTGTTTTCGTTGAATTTTTGAAATATACGTACTCTAATGTCACTTTTAGTATTTTCTACTCTAAACACGCCTTCCACCCAAAAATGTACTGAAAAATTAAGTGAAGAGTCTCCAAAGTCTATAAATCGTACAAATGGCTCAGGAGTAGAGAGTACAGAGTCTTCTTCTTTAGCAGCTTCTTTTAAAAGTTTCATGACTAATTCTACATCAGAAGAATAATCTACACCTACAATTACTTCAAATCGTGCAGCTTTCTCGTTGTGAGTCCAGTTAATAAGTTCATTTCCTGTTAAAGCAGAATTAGGGAGAATGATGTTTTTATCATCTCGTGTTAATATTGAAGTAGTTCTTAGGTTTATTTCACTTACACGCCCTACAATTCCATTAACTTCTATTATATCATCTACTTTTACAGAGGAGTCTATAAGTATAATAATACCTGATATATAATCACTAAATAAGTTTTGTATACCTAGACCAAGACCTACTAATAAGGCTGCCGACCCAGCCAAAAGTACAGAGAGGCTAAATCCTAGTATTTGTAATGATGATATTATTATTATTACTAAAAGAACGTAGCGTATTAATGTGTATATAGAATATTTTTTTGCTTGGTCGAAACGTTGCGTTCTATATATGCTTCTTTTTATAAACTTTAGTAATAAAAACGCAATGATTAGAAAAGTTGTTAGTGCTACTATAGAGCTTATCCTTACGTGAGTATCTCCAATAGAGAAGATAACGTAGTTTAAAAATTCTTTGATATTAAAATCTTTCATCATTATTACTTTGATAAGCAAATATAGTTAAATAGCATTATTATTTATGTTTTTATAATCATCGGTTTATTAGTCGGAAATAGTTTAGTTACCTTTTTGTAAATTTGTAGGATTTACTCCTTAAATGACTTTAACCTTGATAGAGGTTAAAGTTTTTACTTTAGATGCAATGAAAGATATATTTGATATAGATTACCTTACTCACATAGAGAATTTTATTACTGAAGAAAGACAAAAAAGGTTTTTAGATGTACTAAAGAGCCGTACAAAACATTTTACTGTAGCTATAGAAGATGTTTTTCAGTTGCATAATACAAGTGCTGTAATGAGAACTTGTGAAGTTTTTGGTGTACAAGAATTAAATGTAATAGAGGAGAAGTATGGTGCTGATATAGATAAAGAAATTGCTATGGGTGCCCAAAAGTGGGTAGATGTAAACAAGTTTGGTAGTACTAGTGCTTGTATAAAAGGACTTAGAGATAAGGGATATAAAATTATAGCAACATCACCACACAATGAATCTTGCTTTATTGATGAATTTGATATAACAGAACCTGCGGCTTTATTTTTTGGAACAGAGAAAAGCGGGCTTTCTGAAGAGGTGCTTAATCAGGCAGATGGTTTTATAAAAATACCAATGCGAGGGTTTACTGAGAGCCTTAATATATCAAACTCAGCAGCTATAATTTTACAAGATATCACTAATAAATTACATAAGTCAGATATAGAGTGGGGGTTAACAGATAAAGAAATTGTACAAAAGCGTATTGATTGGACAAGAAAATCAATAAAAGATATTGATTTTATCACCCAAAAATATTTTGAAAAGTAGGCTGAGTTATTTTTTGTTTATCGCCTTATACTCTTCATAACAACCACTTATAGCATCCATTATCTGTAAGTCATTTGCTGTTGTTATAAATGCCTCAGAATAGTTACACCTTTCTAATATATCAGCAATTTCATCTCTAGTTACACCTAGTAGCGCGCCTAGCGTTTCACGATCAAATTTAGAAGCAAGGGCATTACGTACAGTATCATCCTTTTTCATCTCTCTTAATCGTCTCATTTCGGCAGGTTTCTTACCAAATATATTATGTAGTAAATCGGCAGGATTAAATACAGAGCTTACTATACGTTTAAATGCACTAGGGGAGTTCTCTCCACCTTCATATCCTTGTGGTAACCCTGATATACTATAACGATAGTTAGGTTTCTTAATAGGGGCTAGTTTAGAGTCTATTTGTAAATAACCAGTAAGGTTGTACTTGTCAATAATAACTTCTTCTAGTGTATATGCCCTCTCTGTAAGTGGTATTTTGGTAACAGTAGTATTGTTTATCCAATCATTTGTTACACGTACTTTTATAGATTGATAACCTATAAGGGATATGTGGAGTGTGTCATTAGCACTGGCTGCTATGGTAAATTTACCTTTTTCATCGGTAAGAGTACCTTTTACCGTATTAATGTTGATAATGTTAATATTTGCTGCGGGTTGATGTGTACCATCGTTAATAATAATACCCGAAACAGTCTTTACTTGTTGTGCGAAACAAGAAAGAGAAAAGCTCAAAAATAAAAAAACTACAAAATACCTCATTGAATGTTTATGTGATGTAAAAGTAATAAACAAACGTGATATTTTGTAGTTAGTATGTAATTAAGAAGAAATTTTTATTTTAACTTCTTCTTGGTCTTCTATCTCTAGAGTCATTTCGGCTATCGCCTCTTCTTGATGAACGGTCAGAAGAACCTTCTCTTCTACCACCATATCCACCTCTATCTCTGCTACCGCCTCTATCTCTGTTACCACCGCCAAAAGAGTTTCCTCTTCTACCGCCGCCGCCTCGACCATTATGGTCTCTACGGCTGTTGTTAGATCTACCGTCGTTTTTAGATATTTCAACATTTATTTTGCGCCCTTCAAGTTGTACGCTATTTAATGTGTCTAAAACGGTTTGCATGTGTTCAGCCTCTGTATTAAAGAAAGAAAATCCTTCTTTTACATCAACTTTAAATACATCATCACGACCTAAACCAAGTGTGTCACGTAAGAAGTCTTTAAGACTCATCCAGTCAAAGTTATCTCTTGACCCAATGTTTACAAAGTAACGTATTGCTCCTCCATTATTATCTCTTCCGCCTTCACGTCTCTCTCCTGCAGATTGTGCAGAAAGATCTTTATTGTTTTTATAGTAACTGATGAATCTATTAAATTCTACAGATACCATTTTCTTGATAAGTTCTTCTTTAGTAAGATCTTTCATTACCTCATATATAGCAGGTAAGTAAGCATCTATTTCGTGATCTACTTCTACATCTTTTATCTTATTAGCTAAGTGAAAAAGTTGTATTTCGCAAATCTCCATACCAGAAGGTATAGTTTTTTCTTCAAACTTCTTCTTGATAATTCTTTCTATAGAAGAAATTTTACGAAGTTCACTCTTAGTAACAATTACAATAGATGTACCTAATTTACCAGCACGACCTGTACGACCACTACGGTGATTATAAGTTTCTATTTCATCAGGTAATTGGTAGTTAATAACGTGTGTAATGTTATCTACATCAATACCCCTTGCAGCTACATCGGTAGCTACTAGCATTTGTATTTGTCTATTACGGAAAGATTTCATTACAGAGTCACGCTGTGCTTGTGATAAATCACCGTGTAGAGCAGCAGCATTGTAACCATCTTCGATAAGCTTTTCAGCAACAGCTTGAGTGTCTCTTTTTGTACGACAAAATATAACCGAGAAAATATCAGGGTTAGCATCTGCAAGACGTTTTAGAGCCTCATAACGGTTACGAGCATTTACTAGGTAAAACTCGTGTGATACTGTAGATGACCCAGAATTTTTATGACCAACAGTTATTTCTAACGGTTTTCTCATAAACTCTTTTGCTATACGAGAAACTTCTCTTGGCATAGTAGCCGAGAATAACCATGTGTTTTTCTCGTCAGGAGAAGTTGATAATATCGAAACGATATCTTCATAAAAGCCCATGTTAAGCATTTCATCAGCCTCATCAAGAACACAAAAGTCTATTTTAGATATGTTTACTAACCCACGGTTAATCATATCTTGCATACGTCCTGGAGTTGCTACAATTATTTGTGCTCCTCTTTTTACTTCCCTTGCTTGGTCTGTAATGCTTGCACCACCATAAACAGCTACGGTATGTATACCTTTAGTGTGTTTAGAGTATAGTTTAATCTCATTCGTAATCTGCAGGCATAATTCACGTGTTGGTGATAATATAAGCGCCTGTGTGCTCCTGTTTTCAGGATCTATTTTCTGGATTAAAGGAAAACCAAAAGCTGCGGTTTTACCTGTACCAGTTTGTGCTAACGCTACAATATCTGTGTCTTTTTCCAATAATAGGGGAATCGCCTTTTCCTGTACCTCTGACGGATTTTCAAATCCTAGATCGTTTATCGCCTTCAGAAGCGATTCATTCAATCCTAATTGTTCAAATTTATTCATATTTACTTTTAAAATAGGTGCAAAGGTACTCTTTATTAGTTAGATGTGCTAATAATAAAGAGTCTTTTATTTTAAATGAATATATTGAAAATCAGCAACTTATTTTTTCAGGAATGCTATTAACTGTGTTACAGCTTTGCCTCGATGGCTAAGTAAGGCTTTTTCTTTTAAAGAAATTTGCGCAAAAGTAACATTTTTTCCTACTGGTTTAAATATTGGATCATATCCAAAACCTTCATTTCCTGACTTTTGAGAAGTAATTTCTCCTTTAGCTATTCCTGTAAATAAATGTTGCTCATTATTAAGGTTTAATGTTATTACAGTTTTAAATTGAGCTGATCTATTGGTGCTGTTTTCTAGTGCTTTAAGTAGTTTGTTCATGTTGTCGTGAACATCTTTTTGTTTACCAGCATAACGAGCAGAGTACACCCCAGGTTCACCATTTAATGCTTCGACTTCAAGTCCAGTATCATCTGCAAAACAATCATAACCATATTTTTCGGTAACGTAATTAGCTTTTAGTATTGCATTACCTTCTATTGTATCAGCAGTTTCTGGGATCTCTTCAGTACAACCAATATCTTCAAGACTAAGTATTTGAATGTCCTCAGGTAGTTGTTGTTTTATTTCCTGTATTTTATTTTTGTTGTTAGAAGCAAAAACAATTTTCATATAAATTATATTTTATAAGGTCTTTTTTCTTTTTTACTACAAAGTGCATCTGTAATGTTGGCTATAACAGGCCATCTTACATTTTCACCATCTTTAATTCTAGAAGCAGTATTTATTACTGCAAAGAATTCTATTATATTAAACAGTAGTACTGCAAAAAGGTAGATACCATATAATAATGTAGGTTCTTTTTTATCTAGAATAATAGCGAGTGTCCATCCCCAGGCAACACTATTAAATGGAATAATAACAGTTTGTGCTAGTATGGCTTGTATACAGTGCCAACGCACAAAATAAGATGATTTTAAATTACCTAAGTAGTATATTCCTGAAGAAAAGATGTTTACTATAGGTAGAGGGACACCAATAATTATAGAAACTATTGTCATGAGGTAGCTGTTAGAGGCTTGTTCAAGTTCTTTAGGGTGTATTTTTTCTTCTTCTGTTATAGTATTCTCTGTGTGTTCCATTTTGTGTATAGTAATTGATAGTTACTGTTTTCTCAAAAATAGAATAAATTTTGTAGAATGTTTCTTTGTTTGAAAAGAATATAATTTATGTAAAGCTGATAAGCCTTGTTATAAAGGAGGGAGAAGACTTAATTGATAAGCTATACCTAACTTATAATTGTTTATAGGGGCACATATACACATCCAGCTAAAGATGATTACACTTAATAGTAGGTATAGCTTATTTTTTAAAGAATTAAATAAACATATTTAATTTTTCGAAGTTCTTTTGGCGAGTTATTTTTTGAATACCAAACCAATCTACAATTGTCCAGATACCCATACCTCCACATGTTAATAATTTAGCAACCCCAAGGCCAGTGTCACCTAACATAAAACGGTCTATACCTAGGCTTCCTGCGAATATAGAGATAAGAATTAATGTTTTTGGGTCTTTGTAATCAATAGATTGTATTGAAACCCATTTAGCTTCGTCTGCATTCATAAGTCTCTCGCGAATACTGTTAATTTGGTGACTTTCGAAATACTTTGCGTTTGTAGTAATGAAAAGATCTACTTTTTGTGCGTCCATAATTTTTGTTTAGATTTTTAAGTTCAAAAAGTACGAATATAGATATATGTAGCTGTATTAAGGTTAATTTATTATTAATTAGTTTGTTATAGTCCTTTTTGGATGTTCCAAATCCAATTTAAGAGAATAAGAATAATTAATAATATCATTATACTTTTTGTGGTTATTATTTTTTCAAATTTTAAATAACTTTTATAAAGCGTGTCTTTTTTTGAAGTAATATCATAGAGTAACCAAAAAGGAGAAACGACCATTATTGTCGCAATAATAATACCTAGGGGATTTATAAGTATGGCGTCTATAAAATTACCTTTTATAATAGCTAATACTGATCGTGTATTACCGCATGAGGGGCAGGGAACCCCTGTGGTGTTTTTAATAAAACAGGCTGGTAATCCTTGTTTAGAGTTGTCTCTAAATAGTAGATATACCAGCCAAGTATAACCAGCTATAAGTCCTATTGAAAGTATGATATATAGCTTTTTTTTTGTCATTTCTTATTATAAGAACTGTTGTATTTTTTCCATGTTTTTTTCACGAGTAGCATCCATGATAAGGAACCAGTCTACAATTGTCCAGATACCAAAACCGCCACAAGTTAGTAGTTTACCTACTCCCATACCAGTATCTCCGATAAGGAAACGGTCTATACCTAAACCTCCTGCTAGTATAGACACGATGATACTAGTTGTTGGGTCTTTTAACTCAGCTCCTTGTAACATCATAAATTTATTATCATCTAATAATAAAAGTCTTTCGCGAATGTATGATAAGTGTTGACTTTGAAAATACTTAGAGTTAGACATGATGTACATGTCTGCTTTTTGTGCATCCATTTTATTTGTTTTTGGTTGAATTTAATCCGTAAAAATAATAAAATAATTTAACAAATTGTTGATTTATTGTGTTTATGATAATATTGAAGAATAGATTTGAGAGATAAATTTACATTTTAATAATGTTGTTTTTTTGTAAGATAAGGTTGATTGACTATCTGTTGTGTTGAAAAAATTATTATGATAGAAGTAATATAATAACTACTTTTGATGCGTTTTTAAGACACCGAAAATTTTGATATAATGGTAAACGATTTATTTGCAAGGATACAAAAGAATAAAGGGCCTCTAGGTAAGTGGGCTTCTCAAGCTGAAGGGTACTATGTTTTCCCTAAGTTAGAAGGGCCGCTAGCTAACCGTATGATGTTTCATGGTAAGGAAGTTATTAGCTGGAGTATAAACGATTATTTAGGTTTAGCGAATCACCCAGAAGTAAGAAAAGTTGATGCTGAGGCTGCTGCAGAATATGGTTCTGCTTATCCGATGGGAGCAAGAATGATGAGTGGGCATACAGTGGTGCACGAACAATTAGAACAAGAGCTTGCTGCTTTTGTAGAAAAAGAATCGGCATACCTTTTAAATTTTGGATATCAAGGTATGGTATCTATTATAGATGCTTTAGTGTCTAAAAATGATATTATAGTATATGATGTAGATTCTCATGCTTGTATTATAGATGGTGTTCGCCTTCATATGGGGAAACGTTTTACTTATAAGCATAACGATATAGAAAGCCTTGAGAAAAACCTAGAGCGTGCTACTAATATGGCTGAGCAGACAGGTGGAGGTATACTTGTTATTACCGAAGGTGTATTTGGTATGAGAGGGCAACAAGGTAAGTTAAAAGAGATTGTTGCGCTTAAAGAGAAATATAACTTTAGACTATTAGCAGATGATGCTCATGGTTTTGGAACATTAGGTAAAAGAGGAGCGGGAGCAGGAGAAGAGCAAGGTTGCCAAGATGGTATCGATGTTTATTTC
The DNA here is from genome assembly GCA_001874325.1 of Flavobacterium sp. MedPE-SWcel. Taxonomy (GTDB): domain Bacteria; phylum Bacteroidota; class Bacteroidia; order Flavobacteriales; family Flavobacteriaceae; genus Flavobacterium. The sequence goes on from MPCW01000008.1 coordinate 31,327, forward strand.
TCTACTTTTGCAAAATCAATGGCTAGTATTGGGGCATTTGTAGCAGCAGATAAAGATGTTATAGATTTCCTTAAATATAATTTACGTTCGCAAATGTTTGCGAAATCTTTACCAATGCTTTTAGTAAAAGGAGCACTTAAGCGTTTAGATATGCTTAGAACAATGCCAGAACTAAAAGCTAAACTTTGGGATAATGTAAATGCATTACAAAGTGGTTTGAAAGAAAGAGGGTTTAATATTGGAGATACTAATACTTGTGTTACACCAGTATATCTAGAAGGTAGTATACCAGAGGCTATGGTTATGGTAAATGACCTTAGAGAGAATTACGGTATTTTCCTTTCTATAGTAGTATATCCAGTAATTCCTAAAGGGATTATTTTGCTTAGAATGATACCTACAGCTACACATACTATGGAAGATATAGAGATTACACTTAAAGCTTATGAAGCTATACGTGAAAAATTAGAGAATGGTACTTATAAAAAACTAGCTGCTGAAACTACAGTAGATGTTTCTGCTGAGTAAATCGAATACTATATAAATATAAAAAAGAGCCTAACTTTTAAAGTTAGGCTCTTTTTTATTAGAGTGCTTTTGTATTTATTTTAGTTTTTCGGTCTATTTCCAGACTGACGTTCTAACATCCATGCAGGATATTCTGCAGTTAATGCACTTACAGTTTCTATTTTTTGCAACTCTTCAGTGCTTAAAACAATTTTTGTAGACTCAATATTGTCATTTAACTGTTCATTGTTTTTTGCACCTATAATAGTACTTGTTATGCTTTTTTGATGTCTTACCCATGCTAGGGCTATTTGTGCTGCTGATACATTATGTTCTTTTCCTATTTTAGTAATGACATCTACAATATCGTATGTTTTATCTTTATTAATAGGAGGGAAGTCGAAATTTTCTCTACGAGAGCCAGATATTGAGGTTTCATTATTTCGAGTAAACTTACCAGAAAGAAAACCACCTGCTAGCGGGCTCCAAGGCATTATACTTAAGTTTTGATCTTCGGCCATTGGTACAATTTCACGCTCTATATCTCTACCAGCAAGAGAGTAAAAATATTGAAGTCCAATAAATTTATTCCATCCATGTCTTTCAGCTATACCTTGCGCTTTCATTACCATCCATGCAGGCCAATTACAAACGGCTACATAACGCACTTTACCAGTAAGTACAATATCGTTAAGCGCACGCATTATTTCTTCAACAGGAGTTTTGTAGTCTACCCCATGTACATATAGTATATCTATATGGTCTAACTGTAAACGTTGTAAACTTTCGTCTACTGAGTTGAAGATGTGATAACGTGATAACCCTTGTCCGTTAGGGCTTTCATTTATTAATCCTCTAACCTTTGTAGCGATAACAAGTTCGTTTCTATTAAGGTTAAGATCTTTTAATGATTGTCCTAATAACTTTTCTGACTCTCCAAAAGAGTACACGTTAGCAGTGTCAATAAAGTTAATACCAGCATCTACAACAGTTTTCATTAATTGGTTTACTTCATTTTGTTGTGTACTACCAACTGCCTCCCAAAAACCTTTACCTCCAAAAGTCATTGTGCCAAAGCATAGCTCTGAAACTAATAATCCGGTGTTTCCTAAAAAATTGTATTTCATAGTTTTATATTGATTTTGTTATTACAAAGTTATAGGAAAGAAGGGTGTTACTATTTACATGAATCAAACTAAAAATTGCAAAATTCAAACAGTTTGAAACGATGCTTGTTTCAAGAGAATAAAACGGTGTTATAGGTCTAATGTATGCTTTAAAAGTTTATTAAAGATTATATATTATAGTAATGCTGTATAGTCTTTCGTTTTTTATACTTTTGCAAAAAAATAATATAGAATGCTTTCAGTCTCAAATTTATCGGTACAATTTGGTAAACGAATTTTGTTTGATGAAGTAAACACTTCCTTTACACTAGGAAACTGTTACGGAATTATTGGTGCTAATGGTGCAGGAAAATCAACTTTCCTTAAAATATTAGCAGGAGATATAGATCCTACTTCAGGTCATGTAAATTTAGAACCAGGTAAAAGGATGTCTGTTCTTAACCAAAATCACAACATGTTTGATGAGCATACAGTGCTAGAGACAGTTATGATGGGGAACAAGAAGATGTATGATGTAAAGAAGGAAATGGATAATTTATATCTTAATCCTGATTTTTCTGATAAAGATGCTGAAAGAGTTGGTGAGTTACAGGTCGTTTTTGAAGAAATGAATGGTTGGAATGCCGATTCTGATGCAGCTACAATGTTATCTAACCTTGGTATTACTGAAGATTTCCATTATACAGCAATGGCTGATATGGATAGTAAACTAAAAGTACGTGTGCTATTAGCACAGGCACTTTTTGGTAATCCTGATGTATTGATAATGGATGAGCCTACCAATGATTTGGATTTTGAAACTATTGCATGGTTAGAGAACTTTCTTGCTAATTATGATAATACAGTAATAGTAGTATCTCATGACCGTCACTTTTTAGATGCAGTATGTACTCATATTTCTGATATTGATTTTGGTAAAATCAATCAATATTCAGGTAACTATACTTTCTGGTATGAGTCTAGCCAGTTAGCAATGCGACAAAGAGCGCAACAAAACAAGAAAGCAGAAGACAAGAAAAAAGAGCTTCAAGAATTTATTATGCGATTTAGTGCCAATGTAGCAAAGTCTAAGCAGGCAACAAGTCGTAAAAAAATGATTGAAAAGCTTAAAGTTGATGATATTAAACCATCAAGTAGAAGGTATCCTGCAATTATATTTGAACAAGATCGTGAAGCAGGAGATCAAATACTTAATGTAACAGATCTTAGTGCATCCATAGATGGAGAATTGCTATTTAAAGATGTAGATCTTAATATGGCTAAAGGAGATAAAGTTGTTGTTTTCTCTAAAGATTCACGTGCAACGACTGCTTTTTACCAAATATTAAATGGGAAATTAAAAGCAGATAGTGGTAAATTTGATTGGGGTATTACAACTACTCAATCTTATCTACCGTCAGAAAATCATGATTTCTTTGAAAATGACCTTACTCTTGTAGATTGGTTACGTCAATGGGCTACTACCGAAGAAGAGCGTGATGAAGTATATGTGCGTGGTTTTTTAGGTAAAATGATATTTAGTGGAGAAGAAGCTTTAAAAACAGGTAGAGTATTATCTGGAGGAGAGAAAGTACGTTGTATGCTATCACGTATGATGATGCTTCGTGCTAACGTATTAATGCTAGATGAACCAACAAATCACTTAGACCTAGAAAGTATTACAGCTTTTAATAACTCATTAAAAAACTTTAAAGGATCGGTACTGTTTACTACACACGATCATGAATTTGCACAAACCGTTGCAAACCGTGTGTTAGAAATTACACCAAATGGTGTTATAGACCGTTATATGACCTTTGATGAATATCTAGACAATGAGAAGGTTAAAGAATTGAGAAAGAAAATGTACAGTAAGTAATATAAAAAATCCCGTAGTTATTAACTACGGGATTTTTGTTTTAGATGAATGTATAAGTTAATAAAATTGTAAAAAAATAGAGATGAAACGATTAATAACATTTTTACTTATTTTAATTTCATTAACAGCTTTTTCACAAGAAATTAAAAAAGGAACAGCCTTCATAATTGAATTTGTTGATATTCATAACAATATGAATTTTGAAATTGTCTCAGAAAAGACATTTGATAATATAATTGATTTTTCTAAAAAATCAGATTCTATATTTGAATATCAACCTAAAAAAAATCAAATAGTTGGTTTTTTTGCAAATGAAAAAGCAGAAGAAAGAGTTGTCCCCACATTGATATTAGTTAGTGGAATAGCGGGTCATGTTGATTATGAATTAGAGATAAAGCGTAAACAAGATAAATTTTTTTTGAAAACATCAACACTACCATTGGCTGAGAACTTAAAATCAGTTGAAATTTGGACTTATCCTATTAAAGCAATTAAATTCAAAAAATTTAATCTGAGAAGTATTGAGGAATTAGAATTTAATGAGTTTCAGTTTAAAGTAGAGATAGATTCTACTTGTATAAATACTCCAACTCGAAATATTGAAAGAGGTGAAAAGGAATTTAAATCTCATCTAAAATCAGTCATTAAAAAATTTGAGAATGTAAATGAATTTAAGCTTAAAGAAATGCTGTCTTATGAAAAAAGTATTAATTCAGAAGATAAATCATTAGGGCATTTTTGGTCTTTAGGAAATGGAATTTACCCCAATAAAAAAGATTTTAAATTTGGAGATCCTTTGAGTTATAGAAGAGTTGAATGTCCTTATTTTGAAAATAGGGTGAATTATTTCTACACAAAAAAATTAAATGATATTAAGATGGTGTCATTTAATTGGGAAGTTTTTAAAGAATCTAACATGGGAGTTAATGATGAAATAAGTGATAATATTGGAGAAAAATTTAAAGAAAAATTTGAGTTTATATTTAATACAGTTACCCGGTTTCTTAATACTCCGATCGAAAATATTACGGATCCTGATGGACAAAGGCATGTAAGGTGGAAAAATGCGCAAGGTTTAAATGCTTATTTATTTAACTTTAGTAATTATGCTGAAATTAGACTGTATATTTATAAAGAATAAATGCATATATTTTTGCTAGATGTTAATTTGTACTTTATTTTAATTTTTTATTACTTTTACAAACCAAACACAACACCGCATTATGAGCCAAAAAATATTGCTTACTTCACGCGAAGTCAATATCATCCTACATCGTTTGGCTTGCCAGTTAATAGAAAATCATCTCGATTTTGAAAATACTATTTTAATAGGATTACAACCTAGAGGTCGTTTTGTAGCTGAGCGTATTAAGCAGATACTGGAACAAGAATATAATGTAAAAGATGTACCATTAGGTTTTCTAGATATTACTTTCTTTAGAGACGATTTTCGTAGGTCAGATAAACCATTAGAAGCAAATAAAACTCAAATAGACTTTTTAGTAGAAAATAAAAGAGTCGTTTTTATAGATGATGTACTTTATACAGGGCGAAGTATTCGTTCGGCATTAACTGCTATACAGTCATTTGGAAGACCCTCATCTATAGAATTATTAGTACTGATAGATCGTCGTTTTAGTCGTCATTTACCTATACAACCAGATTATCGAGGCAGGCAAGTAGATGCCATAAATGATGAAAAGGTAATGGTTACTTGGAAAGAGAACGAAGGAGAAGACGGTGTATATTTAAATTAAGGCATATAGCAATACAACTACAACAATGAAAGAATTAAGCGTTAATCACCTGTTAGGTATAAAGTATATCACTAAAAGCGATATTGATCTCATTTTTGAGACTGCCGATCAGTTTAAAGAAGTAATTAACCGCCCTATAAAAAAAGTTCCCTCGTTAAGGGATATTACCATAGCTAATATATTTTTTGAGAATAGTACTCGTACTAAATTATCATTTGAATTAGCACAAAAACGATTGTCTGCTGATGTAGTTAGTTTTTCAGCAGCACAATCATCAGTTAAAAAAGGAGAAACCCTTATAGATACTGTAAATAATATTCTTGCTATGAAGGTAGATATGGTGGTTATGCGCCATTCATCTCCTGGTGCAGCTCATTTTTTATCTAAAAATGTAAAATCGAGTATTATTAATGCAGGAGACGGAGCTCATGAACACCCTACGCAAGGATTATTAGACTCTTATACTATTCGTGAAAGCTTAGGCGATTTAGGAGGTAAAAAAGTAGTAATAGTAGGAGATATATTGCACTCTCGTGTAGCACTCTCAAACATTTTCGCATTACAATTACAAGGTGCAGAGGTAATGGTATGTGGTCCAAAAACATTATTACCAAAACATATAGAATCGTTAGGAGTAAAAGTAGAATCAAACTTAAGAAAAGCTTTAAACTGGTGTGATGTAGCTAATATGTTACGTGTACAAAATGAAAGATTAGACGTGAATTACTTTCCTTCTACAAGAGAGTATACACAGCAATATGGGGTTGACAAAGCACTTTTAGACTCACTAGATAAAGAAATAGTTGTAATGCACCCAGGTCCTATAAATAGAGGAGTAGAGATAACTAGTGATGTTGCCGATTCTCAACAATCAGTAATATTAAATCAAGTAGAAAATGGTGTAGCTGTTCGTATGGCTGTTACTTATTTGTTAGCGTCTAAAATTAAATAAGGTTTTGGCATAGTAAAATATTATCTTGGTAATCTAATTAGAATTAAAATGAAAGTAGAGGAAAAAGGACATACAATAAACATTAAAGATACTCAAGGTGATATTGCGAGCTTTCTAGAGAAAATAACTTCAAACTATAATAGTTTTAAAGACCATAATATTGTTCTCGATTTGACTCAGTATGCTACTATTACTTTACAAGAAGGATTATCTTTTCTGTCATTATCTAATAAACATCGTGAAGCAAAGAAATCATTTGTTATTGTAATAAATGATTTTGATTTTAATGATGCTCCTGAAGAAATGATGATAGTACCTACATTACTTGAAGCACATGATGTAATAGAAATGGAAGAGATAGAACGTGATTTAGGGTTTTAATAAACTGTTCTATTAGGAGAATAATAACGGTATAAAGTAACGTAATGAATTTAACCATATTGGGTTGTTATGCGGCAACACCTCGGTCTATGACCAATCCTACCGCACAAGTATTAGAAATTAAAAATAGAATGTTTCTTATTGATTGTGGAGAGGGGACACAGGTACAGTTACGTAAAAATAAAATACGATTCTCTAAGATAAATCACATATTTATATCTCACTTACACGGAGATCACTTTTACGGACTTATAGGGTTAATATCTACATTTTCATTACTTAATAGAGCTAATGATTTACATGTATATGGCCCTAAAGGCATAAAAGAAGTTACGTTACTACAATTAAAGCTTTCTAATTCATGGACAGGATATAATTTATATTTTCATGAGTTAGAATCGAAAGAGCCAGAAGTAATATTTGAAGATGATAAGGTAAAAGTGACTACCATACCACTTATTCATCGAGTATATACTAATGGTTATCTATTTACCGAAAAAGATGGTGAAAGAAAGCTTGATATAGAAGAGGTACAGAAGTATGATATTGAAACATGTTATTATCAAAATATAAAATCAGGTAAAGATATTACCCTTGATGACGGTACTGTAATACCTAATGAGGAATTAACATTCGATCCGCCAGCACCAAAAAGTTATGCTTTTTGTTCAGATACCAAATACACCGAAACAATATTGCCTATAATTAAGGACGTAGATGTATTGTATCATGAAAGTACTTTTTTAGACTCACAAGAACATTTATGCGAAAGAACAATGCATACTACAGCTAAACAGGCAGCGACTATTGCAAAAAAAGCAGGAGCAAAAAAGTTAGTGCTAGGACATTACTCTACACGTTATGATTCTATAGAACCTTTTAAGGAAGAAGCTACTACTATTTTTGAAAATGTAGAATTAGCTGATGATGCAAAAACATTTGAATTTTAGATAACAGACTACAATGAAAGATCTTAGTAATTATAGAAAATCATATGAAAAGAGTGAACTTACAGAGCAAAACCTGCCTGAGGATCCTATAACTCTTTTTAGAGATTGGTTTGTTGAAGCAGAGGAGTTTGATGGTGCAGTAGAGGTTAATGCTATGACTATATCTACTATAGGACTGGATGGTTACCCAAAATCTAGAGTAGTGCTTTTAAAGCAGTTTACTTTTGAAGGATTTATATTTTATACTAACTATGACTCTGAAAAAGGTAAGGCTATAGATAATAACCCTAATGTTTGTTTATCATTTTTTTGGCATGAACAAGAACGACAGGTAATAATAAAGGGTAGAGCAGAGAAAATTGCCGAAAATTTATCTGATGGTTATTTTGAAAGTAGACCTGAAGGAAGTAGACTAGGAGCAATAGTATCTCCACAAAGTGAAATAATTCCTTCTAGAACATATCTTGAAGAAAAATTGACAATTCTTGAAGAAGAATATAAAGACAAAGAAATATCTAGACCAGAAAATTGGGGAGGATATATTGTTAAGCCAATTGCAATAGAATTTTGGCAAGGTAGAGCTAACAGACTGCATGACAGGATACGATATAAATTAGAAGAAGATTTAAATTGGCAAATAGATAGATTAGCACCTTAAAAGTTAGATGTTAATTAGTACGTAATGTTATTCGTGTTATTTTTTTTAGTATCTTAAAAGTGATTATTAATTCAAAATAATACGGTAATGAAAAATCTGATATTAATACGTCATGCCAAGTCTAGTTGGGAGGCTCCTTTAATTGATAAAGATAGACCTCTCTCTAAAAGAGGAATTAATGATGCACACCTTATAGCTTCTAATATAGAGGCTTATCTCCCAAAATCATATATTATTTGGAGTAGTACAGCACAACGTGCTAAAAATACTGCTGATATTTTTACAGAATGTTTATCCATTCCTCAGGATACTATCATTTTTAAAGATGAACTTTATACATTTGATGAAAGCACATTAGAAGAAATTATAAAAAGTTGCGATGACCAATATGATAACTTAATTCTTTTTGGTCATAATGGTGCAATTACTAATTTTGTGAATATCTTTGGGAACCGTGTTGTAGAGAATGTTCCTACATCAGGTTTTGTACATCTAACATTTAGTGGAAATGAATGGAAGAACATACAAAAAGGTAAAGTAGAAAAGTTGTTATTTCCAAGAGATTTAAAGAAATATGATTCACCACTCACCGGTAAACAGGTATATTGATAGAGAAAAAAGTTGGCTAGCCTTTAATGCTAGAGTATTACAAGAAGCTGCTGATGAAAATGTACCATTACTAGATAGACTTCGTTTTTTAGGAATATTTTCGAATAACTTAGATGAGTTTTTTAGAGTTCGTTACGCTGCTATTCGTAGGCTAAGCCTTGAGGGTAAAACAGGTGAGAAGATACTTGGCGGAATCACAGCTGATGCTTTGTTGAAAGAAATAACAGAAGTTGTTATTGAGCAACAATCAGAAAGTTTACGAATATTAAGTGTTATAGAGAAAGAACTTGAAAAAGAGAATATCTATATACTTAATGAATCTGAGATATCTAAAGAGCAAGGTAAATTTATTAAGGACTACTTTATACAAAAAGTAAGTCCTGAACTAGTTACTATTATACTTAATGACTTAGATGAGTTTCCATTACTTATGGATGATTCAGGTTATCTTGCTGTAAAACTAGTTGTAAAGTCTAAATATACTGATGAAGATGATGTAGATAATAAAACAGAGGTTCGCTATGCTATTATCGAAATGCCTAAAGCGATAAATCGTTTTGTGGTATTACCATCAGAGAATGGTAACAAGTATGTTATGCTTTTAGATGATGTTATACGTTATAATTTACATAACATATTTAATATTTTTAAATATGAAACGATATCGGCACACATGATAAAAATTACTCGTGATGCAGAGCTAGAAATAGATAGCGATCAGAGTAAAAGTTTGATGGAGAAAATATCTAAAAGTGTTTTCGAACGTCGAGTAGGAGAGCCAGTTCGTTTTGTTTACGATCAATCAATAGAAGAAGATACTCTTGCTTTCTTGTTAGAACGAATGGGTATAGAGTCTACTGATAGTATTATTCCAGGAGGGAGGTATCACAATAGACGTGATTATATGAATTTTCCAACCTTAGGTAGAGATGATTTACTTTATAAGCGTAACTATCCGTTACCAGTAAATGGTCTTAGTCTAGAAGGGAGTATCGTACAAAAAATTAAAAAGAAAGATTACCTTGTTTATGCTCCTTATCAGTCGTTTGCTTATGTAATTAAGTTTTTACGAGAGGCAGCACTTGACCCTAAAGTTATTTCGATTAAAATAACTCTATATAGATTAGCTAAGAATTCTCAGATAATAAGTTCGCTTATTAATGCTGCTAAAAATGGTAAGAAAGTTGTTGTACAAATAGAACTTCAAGCGCGTTTTGATGAGGCTAGTAATATATCATATGCTGAGTTAATGCAAACAGAGGGTATTAACCTTATTTTTGGTGTTAAAGGGCTTAAAGTACACAGTAAGGTATGTGTAGTAGAGAGAGCTGAAGAGAAGAAGGTAAAACGCTATGGTTTTATATCTACAGGTAATTTTAACGAGTCTACAGCTAAAATATATACTGATGTAACTTTATTTACAAGCCATCAGCAAATAATGAAAGAGGTAAGTAAGGTATTTGACTTCTTTGAGGTAAACTATCGTGTTAATCGTTATAAACACCTTTTAGTATCGCCACAGTACTCGCGTACAAAGTTTTCTAAACTAATAGATCGCGAGATACTAAATGCTATTGCAGGTAAGGAAGCTTACATTAAGTTAAAGATGAATAGTCTTACTGACTTTAAAATGATAGATAAGCTATATGAAGCTAGTAGAGAAGGTGTGAAAATACAGCTTATTATTAGAGGAATATGTTGCTTAATACCAGGTGTTAAAGATATGAGTGAGAACATTGAGGCTATTAGTATTGTAGATAATTACCTAGAACACTCTAGAGTATATATTTTTGCTAATGCTGGTAATCCTGATGTATATATATCTTCTGCTGATTTCATGACGCGTAATCTAGACGCAAGGGTAGAGATAACTTGCCCTATTTATGATAAAGAAATAAAGCAAGAGTTAATAGATACTTTCGAGATAGGTTGGAAAGGTAACGTTAAGGTTAGATTACATTCGGAGTCGCTAGATAACGAATACAGAAAGAAGAATAGCTCCAAGGTATTTAGGGTTCAGCAAGAAACCTATAATTATTACCGTAATAAACTGGAGGTTATTTATGAACAATTATAAGTTAGGATAGTAGATAAACTTTAAATTATAAAGTGATATTACTATTTAACGGATGTGATGTATAATTATGATTAATATAAAAAAATATGCTGCTATAGATATAGGTTCTAACGCTATGCGTCTTTTAGTAACCAATATTGTAGAGCAAGAAGGAAAAGAAACACAATTTAATAAAAGTTCATTAGTTCGTGTGCCTATTCGTTTAGGGCAAGATGCCTTTACAGTAGGTAAAATATCTGAAAAGAATATTGAGCGCATGATAGATGCCATGAAAGCTTATAAACTACTTATGGGAGTACATAGGGTAGAAGAGTATATAGGCTGTGCTACTTCCGCTATGCGCGAAGCTATTAATGGACAAGAGGTAATAAACCGTATTGAAAAAGAAGCAGGTATTACTATAGAAATTATAGACGGAAAGAAAGAAGCAGCAATAATAGCTTCGACTAATTTAAGTCGTTTTATAAAACCAGACCAAATATATCTTTTTGTAGATGTGGGGGGGGGGAGTACCGAATTTTCTTTATATAATAATGGAAGAATTACGGCTTCTAAATCGTTTAAAAATGGTACCGTTCGTTTGCTTAACGATATGGTTAAAGATACCATGTGGCAAGAAATAGAAGACTGGGTTAAGGATACTACAGCAGACCATGATAATATAACACTTATAGGTTCTGGCGGTAATATCAATAAGTTATTTAAGTTATCAGGTAAAAAACAAGATTTACCATTATCTTATTTTTACATAAACTCTCAATATCAGTTTCTTAACAGTCTTACTTATGAGCAACGTATTTCTGAGTTAGGTTTAAACCCAGATCGTGCAGATGTAATAATTTATGCTACTAGAATCTATTTAAATGCGATGCGATGGAGTGGTGCACGCAATATATATGTACCAAAGATAGGATTATCTGATGGTATTGTGAAAGCGATGTATTTCGGAAGAATTTAAATTTAAAAGAGATAAATAGAGTTTTATTTATCTCTTTTTTCTATGTTTGTATTTATAAAGTAATTTTCTATTAAAATCACCTTCGGCTTTTTTAAGCTTTAATATTTTTATAGGCTTTAATATTGCTTTAAGATCTTTAACTAGCTTTGTATTTAAGTCAAATAACTCTTTTTCGGCAGCTTCAAGTTTGTTAAGATAAATTAATGCTTCTTTATCAGACATAGTATCAATTTTATGATCTAGTTTTTTGATTAATAAGCGCATTTTTTTATGCTTTACTTCAAACTGTTTTCTTTCAAACTCATTATAGATAGGCCAAAATTTAGCTGCTTCATCACTAGTAAGGCTAAGCTCTGTTGTGATAAAAGAAACTTTATAAGCTTTCATTCGCTCTCTTTTTTCTTTATGTTGACTAAACATATTTAAAGAAAAAAGGAATATTAAAATAAGTATTGACTTCTTTTTCATAATCTTATTCGTTTAAATAAATATCGTAATTATTTTGTGTACTAATATAGGTTTCTATTTCTTCGTTACTAATTACTATAGATTGTTCTAATTCCTGTATATCCTCATCGTTAAGGTTTTGATATAAATCATAAGTGATATTAGGTTGATATACTAAATAATTTTCTATATCAGCCTCATCTGGTTGTATTATTGTTAATGTATTTAATTTTAAAAACAACCCTCCACCAATTAATAAGATAAATACAGCTGCTGCCGATAACCAAACCGGTTTTCTCTTGTACAATGATACAACTTTGGTTTCTTCTTTAGGCAATTGCTCTAATATAGTATCAGTAAGACTATTAAAATAGTCATCAGGGATTTTAAATCCTGACTCAATCTTAGGTTCGTTATCTAGTTTAAAATTTTTCATATTATATACATTTCAAATGCGATTAAAGCGCATTGATATATTCCTCTATTTTTTTTACTGCATGATGATATGATGCTTTTAATGCACCTACAGATGTGTCTAAAATCTCTGATATCTCATCATATTTAAGCTCTTCAAAATATTTCATTTTAAAAACAAGTTGTTGCTTTTGAGGTAGTTTTGCTACAGCTTGCTGTAACTGTAATTGTATTTTGTCTCCCTCAAAGTATTCATCAGCTTGTAGATTTTGAATAGCTTTTTGTTGTACCTCTTCATTTGATATACCTGATTTTTTAGCTCTTTGATTAATAAATGTTATCGATTCGTTAGTAGCTATTCTATACATCCATGAAAAAAGTTTACTCTGCCCTTTAAAATTAGGCAAATTTCTAAAAATTTTTATAAATGTGTTTTGTAAAACATCATTTGTATCGTCATGATCTATAACCATATTACGTATATGACTATATAAAGGTTTGCTATATTGTGCAACAAGCTGCCTAAACGCATTATCTCGCGTTTTGGGATTCAATAACTCTGCTATAAAAACCTTTTCGTCCTCCAAGTTTTATATACTTATACTACTTTGACTAAAGTTAGTCTAAAAGGTTTAATAATTACATTATTTTTTATTGAGATTAGATTTTTAGCTTATGCTGCTTAATCGTACATTTGCCGCTTCTTTAATAAAGTTATTATGATTAAGACTGTTATATTTGACATGGATGGGGTTATTGTAGATACAGAACCAGTTCATTATTATGCTTATCACGAACATTTCAAGGAATTGAATATTGATGTTACCGAAGAGATGTATGCTGCATTCACAGGGAACTCTACAAAAAATGTTTTTCAGAAATTAAAAGATACTTTTGGTTTAGAAGAGGAGATAGAAACACTTGTACAGAGAAAGCGTTCTATTTTTAATGGAGCTTTCGATACTAAAGAAGATTTAGATATGCTACCAGGTGTATTTGATTTAATAGTCAATTTACATAGCAACGGAATTCAATTAGTACTGGCTTCTTCTGCCTCTAAAGTAACTATTGGTAGAGTATTTAATCGTTTTAAGTTACATAAATATTTTACTCATATTGTTAGTGGAGAAGATTTCCCTAAATCGAAACCACACCCTGCCATTTTTAATAAAGCAGCAGAACTATCTGGAGACTCAAAAGAAGAGTGTATTGTTATTGAAGATAGTACTAATGGTGTTAAGGCAGCAAAAGCAGCCGATATTTATTGTGTAGGTTACAATAGTGTGCACTCTAAATTACAAGATTTACACGAAGCTGATATGATTATAAATCACTTTAACTTACTTGATGCTGACAAAGTAAAGGAGTTAGCATAATTTAAGATACAGCCTTTTTATATACCGAAAGGGCACGTTCGCGTGCCTCTTTGTGGTTAACAATAGGAGAGGGGTAATTGAGCTCTTCAAGCTCAGGAACCCATTTTTTAATATATTTCAGTTCTTTATCAAATTTTTTAACTTGTTCGGTAGGGTTAAAAATTCTGAAATAAGGTGCTGCATCTACACCGCTACCAGCTGCCCATTGCCAGTTACCTACATTACTAGATTGTTCATAGTCTAAAAGGTGTTTTGCAAAATATGCTTCTCCCCATCGCCAGTCTATAAGTAAGTGTTTACACAAAAAACTAGCCACCACCATACGTACACGGTTATGCATGTAGCCTGTTTGATTTAATTCTCGCATGCCAGCATCTACCATCGGATAACCTGTTTTACCTTCGCACCAAAGCTTAAATTCATCGTTATTATTACGCCATTCAATAGAATCATATTTTGGTCGAAAGCTTTTAGTTATTGTGTTAGGGTAGTGCCAAAGTATTTGCATAAAAAATTCACGCCAAATAAGTTCTTTCAGGTAAATTATATTTTTACTCTGTAAAGCTTTTTTAACTAACATTCTTATACTAACAGCTCCAAAACGTAAATAAGGGCTTATACCAGAAGTACCTTGTATAGCCGGAAAATCTCTTGTTTCTTCATAATTATCAATTAGACTAGTAGAAACAGTATAAGCAATGGGTTTAATTGTAGACTCTTCAAACCCTATATTATCAAGACTTAAAAAAGGGTAGGAGTGTTTTGTTAAGTTATTTGTTTTATCAACTGTATTATATTCAGTTAATTCTATTTCATCAAAACATCTTCTCCATTTTTTCATGTATGGAGTATATACTACATATGGGTTTCCATCGTCTTTAGTAATTTCTTCTTTTTCAAAAATTACTTGATCTTTAAAAGTATGGAAATTGATATTATTTTTTTGTAATTGTTTAGCTATCGTTTTATCACGCTGTATTGCATATGGTTCATAGTCATGATTAGTATATACAGCCGTAATAGTATTCTCTTTAGTTAGTTTTTTAAATACATTTTCTGGAGTATCATGAAATATAGCAAGCGAGCTACCATGTTCTTTTAATTGTGATTGTAGTTTTTCTAAAAGAGAATGTATAAAAGTAACCCTAGCATCATTTTTGGATAATTCGGCTAGTATACTTTTATCAAATATAAAAATAGGGAGGACTTCTTCTCCGATTGTTAAGGCTTCATATAAACCTTTATTATCCTCTAATCGTAAATCACGTCTATACCAAAAAACTATCATATTATTACTTATTTCATTTCACCAAATAGCTCAATTAGCTTTTTTTGGCGGTACTCAAATATACTTTGTAATTTTTGTTTTACAAGAATAGGGTGCATCATGTCACCTAGTATTCCCATTGGCAATTTATAATGTACAATATCTTCCATTTCTACACCGCCTGGTATTTCTTTGACAAAATGCTTATGATGCCAAAATTTATAAGGACCGAAACGTTGTTCATCTACAAAATGGCTAAGGTTTTTTACATGAGTAATTTCGGTAACCCATTGTAATTTCATTCCTAATAAAGGTGTTATTGTATAATGAATAATTTGACCAGAAAACATTTCACGATCATCACCAGATAATGTTTTAAAACCCATACTATCAGGTGTAATAACAGCAAGGTTTTTAGGGTTAGCTATAAAGTCCCAAGCTTCTTGTAATGATATAGGTAAATTTTGTTTTTTGTGTATAGTATAAAG
Organism: Flavobacterium sp. MedPE-SWcel; assembly: GCA_001874325.1. GTDB lineage: Bacteria > Bacteroidota > Bacteroidia > Flavobacteriales > Flavobacteriaceae > Flavobacterium. The sequence continues at coordinate 47,153 of MPCW01000008.1, forward strand.
TTTCACTGTATGATAATTTAAGATAGAATGTTATTAAACAAGGTAGGAGTAATAATGCGGTAACAGTAATACTTTTTGATACATTTAACATTTCTCAAATCTATAATTATTATTTTCGTTAAATAATATTATATAATAAAAAATAAAGGGAAACATGAAAAAAGTACTCATTACAGGGGCTCTATTACTTGCATTTAGTATAGGATCAGCACAAGGTGTTACAACACCACAACCTAGTCCTAAGGCTGTTACTGAACAGACAGTAGGTTTAACAGATGTTAAAATTGAATATTCTCGCCCTAGCGCAAGAGGTAGAGCTGTATATGGTGAGTTAGTTCCGTTTGGTCGTTTATGGAGAACAGGAGCGAATGCAAACACTATGATTACATTTGAAAATGATGTTGTTATAGGAGGAAAAACTTTAAAGGCTGGTAAGTATGCACTATACACACAGCCAAAAGCAGATAGTTGGGATATTATTTTCTACTCAAACACTAATAACTGGGGGCTTCCTAGAGAGTGGGATGAAAGTAAAGTAGCATTGCGTACTACAGTTAAACCTGAGTTTCTTGGTGAAAGCGTAGAAACACTTAGTATAAGCATGAATAACCTTGATTATAACTATGGTTTTCTTGATATTGCTTGGGAAAAAACAAAAGCTTCTATTAAAATAGAAGTACCTACTAAGGCTGCTGCTATGAAGAGTATTGAGTCAGTAATGGCAGGTCCTTCGGCTAATGATTTATTTTCTGCAGCAGGATATTATTACAAGTCTAATATTGAGCTTGATAAAGCCTTATCTTGGATGAACCAAGCTATAGAGAAAACTTCTAAAGGAAAGAATGGTGCGCCATTTTATTACTTAAGACAAAAAGCACTTATTCAAGCAAAAATGGGTGATAAAAAAGGAGCTATTGCAACAGCAAAACTTTCATTAGCAGCTTCTGAAAAAGCAAATAATGCTGATTATGTTAAAATGAATAAAGATTCTATACAAGAGTGGAGTAAGAGATAATTTACTTTGTTCTTTATATTTATATAAAAAGGCTACCAGATTAGGGTAGCCTTTTTTATTATATTGATTTGAATGTATCCTTTATTCGGTAGCAACTGAAGGGTCTGGATTATTCATATTAATGAAAAGCTGTATTATAGTCGATAGTACAATAGTTAATGCTGCTCCAATAACATTTAGCCAAAGGAAGCTAACAACATCTATATAATAAATATAAAAAATGATAAGCTGACTTATTAAAGCTCCTAAGAATATAGCTTGTGCTCTAATATACTTTATATAGAAGGCAACAAGAAATATACCTAGCACTGTACCATAAAATATAGAACCTACAATATTAACTAACTGTATAAGGTTTTCTACTAACGAACCTATATAAGCAAAGAGTATAGCAATAACACCCCATAGTAATGTAAATACCTTTGTAGCATTCACAAAATGCTTATCTGATTTATCTTTAGATACATTACGTTTATATAAATCTATAGCTGTAGTAGATGCTAGTGCATTTAATCCTGATGCAGATGAAGACATTGCAGCTGAAAATATTACAGCAAGTAATAACCCTACTAACCCTTTAGGTAAAAAGTTGAGTATAAAGTATAAGAAAACATAATCTTTATCATTAGTTTCAGCATCTTCATTAGCTTTAGTAATAAGTACTTTTGCTTTATCTCTAAGGCTTTTTTCTCTACTATTTAAAGCAACCATACGGTTGTGTAGTTCTTTATTATTATAGTCTTGATGTAATTGATTTACATAGAGCATACTAATCTCTTTTTTTTCACTCCCTAGGTTTTCCAATTGAGTTTCTAGAGCTTCATAATCAGCTTTATATTCTGATTTATTAATGCTTTCTACATTATTAGGGTTAAAGTGTAACGGAGCTGAATGGAACTGAAAAAATATAAATACCATAACACCTATTAGTAATATAAAAAACTGCATAGGTACTTTTAGTAAACCATTCATTATTAATCCCATTTGGCTTTCTTTTACAGATTTACCAGAAAGGTAACGCTGTACCTGAGATTGATCTGTACCAAAATAAGCAAGTGCTAAAAAGAAACCACCTGCAATACCACTCCATATAGTATATCGTTTTTCAGGATCGAATGAAAAGTCAACAATATTCATTTTATCATTAGCCCCAGCAATGTGTAAGATATTATTAAAGCTAAGCTCTTCTGGTAAATAGCTAAGAATGATGTAGAATGTGATAAATAATCCACTCATTATAATAAACATTTGTTGCTTTTGCGTTATGTTTACTGCCCTAGTACCACCAGATACAGTATAAGCGATAACCATAACCCCTATAAGGAAGGTCATTAAATTAAGATTCCAACCTAATAATGATGACATAATTATAGCAGGAGCATATATAGTAAGTCCTGTACCCAAGCCTCGTTGTACAAGGAATAGGAGAGAGGCTAGCGTACGTGTTTTTACATCAAAACGTTGTTCTAAAAATTCATAAGCTGTAAAAACTTTTAGTCTGTGATAGATAGGAATAAAAGTAATACAGATAACTACCATTGCTAGTGGTAGTCCAAAATAAAACTGAACAAAGCCCATACCGTCATGGTAAGCTTGTCCAGGGGTAGAAAGAAATGTAATAGCACTAGCTTGAGTTGCCATTACAGATAGACCTACTGTCCACCAAGGAGTATTATTACCACCTAATATATATTCTTCTACATTTTTGCTACCACGAGTTTTAAATACTCCGTAAAGAACAATAAATAACAGTGTAGCAGATAAAATTATCCAATCGATTAAATGCATGTTAAGAATATATTTGCATTAAAAAATAAAACACTATTATGTATATTATATTGAGAAGCAACACGAGTGAGTAGCTTTTCTTCCATGATATGCGATTGTTTTTCATGTCGTGTTTTACGATTAATTATTAAATAGAACTATTATTATAGCCTTTTATTATTGTTTTCCCATGCCAATTATATTGGCCATTAGCCTATAAGCTCCCGATACACCCTGTGGTAATTCTCTAAAGAAGCTAATACCTGTATAGATGTAATATCCTTTACCATGTTTGGCAACTAATAAAGCTCCATTTTTAGGGCTCTCACCAGTATCATGTGCAGATAATATTGGGGTAAACTCTTTAGACCATTTATCAGGGTAGTATAGACCTTGTTCTTGTACCCAACCTTTAAAGTCGTTAGTAGTTATTTTATTAGGATGGTTTAAAACAGGATGGGTTGCGTTAAGGAATGTAACCTTAGCGTCTTCTTCTGTAACTCTATCTCTTGATATACGTAATGGGTAAGGGGCTATATCTTTAATAGCAAGATGCCCTGTAGTGTTATATTGTACTACCATGTTACCACCTTTTTCTACAAAATCGAAAAGAATAGATTGTTTTAATGCTAGTTCTTCTAATACATTATAAGCTCGTATTCCCATAATTACTGCATCAAATCCATTTAGTTTTTCTGTAGAGATATCTTCAGGAGCAACTAGAGTAACCTTATATCCCATTTGTCTAAGGTTTTCAGGTACATTATCTCCAGCTCCCATAATATAAGCAATATTTTCTCCTTTAATTTTTAAATCTGCTTTTGTAAATTTAGCTATAGAAGGTAATAATACTTGTTGTGTAGCAATATGCGGATAGTTTATTATAATTTGCTCACGGTCGTATACTGTACTATTAATAGTTGCGATACTTTTAACGGTTGCTTCTGCTGGGTTTGTAGGAGGGGTTACATTAAAACGTACTGTAACTTCGCTATCTTTTGTTTTAATATTGAAAGGAATAATAGCGGGAGATACTTTCCATTCTTTAGGAAGCTCTAAATTTAATTCTCCTTTGCAATTATCTTTTCCTGCTTTTATTTTTACAAATACAGCTTGTGAGTTATTATCTTTAAATAACTGTACTTTATTAACTATTTGAGTAGTAACAGCAGGTATTATATCTAATGGCTGGCATACCTCTCCTTTAACAGGATCATTAAATTTGTATACTATTGGTTTCTGAAAAGTAATTGCTACCCCGTCAATTTCGATTATAAAATTGACTTTCATTTCTCGGATAATATCAGGTTTTCCAATGTTTTGTAAATCGTTTACCTTATACATTCCAGATGTACCTTGCTCTGTTAACCAATAAGGCGAAGTATATGCTGCATCAGTAGGGATTTGCACATCAATAATAGCACTTTGATTAATGTTGTTAGCTAATTTTAAGTTTTGCGATGTACTTTTATTTTCAGGTAATAAGACAATGTTTTTTAATGTCATTGATACCTCACTTCGATTAATTGCTTCCCAATGCATTTTAATAGCATCATTAGGTGTTACCGATTGCATATCTGAATAAGCTTCTAAATACAGTCCGCTACAAGCAGTAATAATATCTTTTACTTCTTTTAATTTTACAGCTTTCCAATGTTCATTATTAAGCTTGTTTATTTTCTCGTACACTTTTACAAGTGCAGGAACTGATTTTGAAGGATTAGTAAAATCATAATTTTTAATAATAGCAGTTATAGCTTTATCTATTGATTTTCCTCCTTTTACACGATTCCAAGTAGTATCAATACCTTCAAAAAGGTTTTGTTTATCTTCTAAATCATTACCTTTTATTAGTTCAAGGTATTCCATATCTTCACCACGAGAACCTGTAGCTCCAAAACCTTGCGATTTATGCTTACTTCTACTAAGTGCAGCAATTTCTTGGTTAGATTTACCTACTAGAGGATAATAAACACCTGTAGAAAGGTTTACAAATTTTGATTTATCAACTTCATTAAATTTCTTTTTGCTACCAAAGAACCACCAAGATGTATTGAATAATACTCTTTTTGGTTGCCATGTTGTAACATACTTTAACTGGTTGGGTTGATATTTAGGATCGTTAGCTAATACATAAGCATCTTGCGTTAGTATAGCCGATGAGGTATGATGTCCGTGTGTACTACCAGGAGTACGGTGGTCGAAACGGTTTATAATAACATCAGGTTGAAACTTACGTATCATCCAGACCATGTCTTCCAGTACCTTCTTTTTATCCCATATCTGTAGAGTTTCGTTAGGCACTTTAGAGTATCCAAAGTCATTGGCACGGCTAAAAAACTGTTCTCCACCATCTACTTTTCGAGCCTCAATAAGCTCTTGAGTTCTTATTACTCCTAAAAGCTCTCTAAGCTCTAATCCTATAAGGTTTTGTCCTCCATCACCGCGTGTTAATGAGAGGTAGCCTGTTCTAGCCTTTACGTTATTAGAAAGGTAAGATATAAGTCTGGTATTCTCATCATCTGGGTGAGCAGCAATATATAGCGCTGAACCTAAAAAGTTCAATTTTTCAATTTTAGCATAAATTTCTGCCGAGGATAATTTTTCGGGTAATTGTGGTTGTGCAACAGACACACCACATAGTAGAAGAAATATGAATGCTATTATATTTTTTTGCATAATGTTAGTTTCCTTTTTTTGCAGCAAATTCAATTAAATTACGGTATACTTTATCTATCGGCATACCTACTATGTTAGTATAAGATCCTTCTATTTTAGCAATAGCAATAAGTCCTATCCATTCTTGTATGCCATAAGCACCTGCTTTATCAAAAGGTTTATAGTTATCGATATAATAATTGATCTCTTCTTCTTTTAATTCATGAAATGTAACACGAGTAGTATCATTAAACGTTATGGTATTTGAAATATCCATAATACAAACAGATGTAATTACTTCGTGTGTTTTACCTGATAAAGATTGCAGCATTTCAAAAGCGTCATCACGATCTAGTGGTTTACCAAGAGCTTTGTTTTCATGCCATACTATAGTATCGCTTGTAATTACAATTTCATCATCGGTAAGCGAGTCTTTTAAGGTATTAGCCTTTAGTTGGGCTAAAAAATCAGTTATTTCAGTTCCCTTTAATTCTTTAGGATAAATTTCTTCTACACCCTTAAGGCGTATTTCAAAATCAATATCCAATTCTTTCATAAACTGTTGCCTACGGGGTGATCCCGAAGCAAGTATAATTTTATAACCGTTTAGTTTTCCTTTAAGCATTGTTGTTGATGTTATAGGTTATAACCGCAATAGATATAATAGTAAAGAACAAAACCAGTTTTAAGATAACCGTTAAATGGTTAAAATCTTTTGATGTTTTTGCTGTCCAAAGTTTTATTAAAAAATAGATAATAGGACATACCACAAATAATAGACCATATCCTATTGCCCATGTAAGGTGAATAAGGTACTCATTACCATAATATACAAGTAAAGCTAATGGTATTAGAGTAAGAAAGAAGGTAACTTTTATAGCCCTTTCTTTACCTAATGCAATAGGCAATGTAGCATTACCATTATTATAATCAGTATCGGTGTCACGTAGATTATAAATGAGTGTAAGTATAAATGTGATTATAAAAACAAACAGTGTATAGTCTAACATTAGCTCGAATATAGTAGCTAAATATACCTTGTTATGAGGTAATACAACTGGGTAAAGATTATATACCCCGATTATAATAATACTCATTGCTACAGCAGTAGCAACTATTAAATTACCTACAATAAGCATTTGCTTAAGGCTACTAGCATAAAGATAAATTATTGCTGCTGTAATAATTAGTACAGCTACAATTATAGGTTTACCAAGATCGTTACTAAGATAATACCCTATACCAACGCCTATTAATGTTAATCCACCATAGATATTGTATGCCTTACCTTCAGAGAGTGTTTTCTCATCTTCGGTATGATAATTAGTTATAAAGAAACCAGCAGCAGCTACTAAAAGTGTTGCTAATACCATTAATAAATATTTCCAATGATTAAGTGCTAATGGAAGTCCTGATTGTAAATCAAGAAAACCATAACGGAATACTAATAGTCCGAAAGCAATTAATAATAAGTTTTTAAAGCTGATGAGGTTTAATAGTTTCATTTATATAATGTAAAATATAGGGTTCTAGAATAGGTTTAAAATGTTATAGAGAACAATTAGTCATATTGAGCATTAAAGTGCTCCATCCATTTTCCTTGCACTTTCATTACTTGCTCTATAACATCGCGTACGCTACCTGTACCGCCATCTTTATGCGAAATATATTTGCTAATTTCTTTAATTTCAGGAGCTGCATTTTGCGGGCAAGTAGGTAAACCTACTAATTGCATTACCCAATAATCAGGTAAATCGTCACCCATGTATAACACTTGTTCAGGTTTAATATTATATATATCAGTAAACTCTTTAAATGTTTCTACTTTATCAGCTACACCAAGATGAATATCGGTAATACCAAGGTTTCTTAATCGAACACGAACTCCTTCATTAGATCCGCCAGAGATAATACAAACAGTATAACCATTTTCAATAGCTGCTTTCATGGCATAACCATCACGAATGTTCATGTTACGTAGCATTTCACCTTCTGGTGTTAGGTGTATAGTTCCATCTGTAAGTACACCATCCACATCAAGAACAAATGTGGTAATATCGTTCATTATTTCTTTATAGCTTTTAGACATCTTTATTTTGTATAGAGTGAGATAATAATTTATAAATCGTTTTTAAGTTTTCATTATCAAGAAACTCAATATGCTTTTGCATAGTAGCAGTATCATTTCTTTTAGCAGGACCTGTTTGTGCTTGCTCAGGAGATAGTACTTGTACTTTATTGGCTGTTTCTTGTATTAATGGTTTTAGTATATCAAAAGGAACATTGTTTTGTTCACAAATAGTATTCCCCATATTGTACATATGGTTTGTAAAGTTATTTACAAATACTGCCGCAACATGTAATGATTTTCTTTGGTTGGAACTAATACTATATACGTTGTCAGATACAGTATTAGCTAGTTTTTCGAGTATAGTATAATCGTGTTTATTTTCACTTTCTAAACATAAAGGCACTTGTTTAAAGTTGACTTCCTTGTTTTTAGAAAATGTTTGTAACGGATAAAATACTCCTCGTTTATTTTTAGCATCAAGTTGTTCTAAAGCGACACTACCCGAGGTGTGTACTACAAGTTTATTAGAAAAGGGTAGGAGTGAAGAAACTTCAGAAATATCATCATCAGTAACCGAAATTATATAAATATCAGCTTCTTTAATAGTATTAAATGAATTTGTGATTTTATCTTCGGGTAATAACGATGTTAAAGCAGCTGTATTACGAGCATAGGCTTGTACAATAGCTACACCAATAGATGTACTAAAAACAGTAATCAAGTGTTGTGCTACATTGCCAGAGCCGATAATTACTACTTTTATCATAACTGCTAAATTATAAAATAAACCCAGCATATAAAATAACGCTGGGTTTTAGGGTTTTGTTTATTTTGATCTAATCCAATAATTATCATTCATATCAACATCTGGTAAATATCGTTTTGGGTCAATATCTACTGACTGTACCTTCTTAGATGAGTTAATTATATAATCCCAACTGTTTTGGCGCTGCCATATCTCTACAGGTAACGTTTTAGTTTCAGATGAGTTATCTGCATATACTATTTTAAAAGTAATAGGCATTGGTACTTCTCCTTTATTAACAAAACGAACAGTAGTATATCCAGAATTATCAATTACTCTATCTATACCAATATTAATATTACCAGTACCTGTAAACCAACCTCTCCAAAACCAGTTTAGGTTTTCGCCAGCAACATTTTCCATACAGTTATAAAAGTCACTAGGTTGTGGATGTTTGTATGCCCAAGCATTAATATAAGCTTTAAAAGCATTATCAAAACGTTCATGCCCTAGTATATATTCTCGTAGCATTATCATTCCTGTAGCAGGTTTATAGTATGCTGTAAAAGCAAGGTTCATGCTTTTTGCAACATCTGGGTAGGTATCAATACCTTCTCTATTTCTCCATTTAAACCATTGTACACGGTTAAGACTTTTTGCTACGTCAGATGTGTATTCTCCGTTATTAAAATCAACTGTACTATAGTAGTTAATAAAAGTATTAAATCCTTCGTCCATCCAAGCATAACGACGCTCGTTAGAACCTACAATCATTGGGAACCAATTGTGTCCAAACTCATGATCTGTAACATCCCAAAGGTCAGCACCCATACTATCAGACCCACAAAATGATACTCCAGGGTACTCCATACCACCTACATTTGATGCTACATTAATGGCAGCAGGGTAAGGGTATTCAAACCACATGTTAGAATAATGCTCTATAGAAGCTTTTGTATATTCAGTAGATCTGCTCCATGCGTCGTTTCCGCTTATTTCTTTAGGATAAGCCGATTGTGCAATTGTTTTTTTACCATTAGGTAAGTTTATCTTTGCAGCATCCCATATAAAAGCTTTAGAGGTAGCAAAAGCTATATCGCGAGAGTTCTTCATTTTATAATGCCAAGTTACTTTTCCTTTTTGTACAGGTCGTGTAAGTTTGGTGTTTCCTACTTCATTAGGAGCAACAAGGTATACTGTTTCGTTACTTTCAGATGCTTTTTTCCATCGTTTTAATAACTCTTTAGATAATACTTCTTTAGCATTTACAAGCTCTCCAGAGCCTACTACAATATGATTGTAAGGCACAGTTATTTTATAGTCAAAATCGCCATACTCAAGATAAAACTCTCCTGCACCTAGGTAAGGGTCAGTATTCCAGCCTACAACATCATCAAAAACTGCTACTCTAGGATACCATTGTGCCATAGAATATATTGTTCCGTTTTGAGTAGCAAGTTGTCCCATTCTATCCATACCTTCTTCAGGTATTTTGAATTCAAAATTCATAGACACTACAGCTTTATCTCCTGATTTTAAAGGTTTGTCAAAAAAAACTTGCATTCTAGTATCAGAAATTAAATGTCTTGAAGATGAAGCCCCGTTGGTCTTTGCAGAAAAGTTTGTAATAGTTATACCACCATTAGTATCTCCAGCATAACGGTTAGGTCCTGTAGGAGTCGTAAGTGTACCTCTAGAGTCTTCTGTAAAACGATTTTGTTCTACATACATCCAGATGTAATTAAGATTTTCAGGACTATTATTATAGTAAGTCATGGTTAGCTGACCTTTTAGTGTATTGTATCTGTCATCTAATTCAACTTCAATATCATAATCAGCGCTATTTTGCCAATATTGTGGGCCCGGTACACCTGATGCAGAACGATATACATTACCTCTACGATAACCTATATCATCAAATAAAGATTGATTATTAGGTACTACTTCTTGAGCAAAAGCGACATAACCTAATAGACTAAATAGTAAAGCTAATTTCGTTTTTTGTAATTTCATTTAGTTATTATTTTTGAGAAAGACAGGTTACAATGGTTTTAACCCTGTAAGCTTCTCCCGTATTAAAAATAGTTTCTACTGTATTAGTAACGGATGTTTCGCTATTGTTTATTGCATAGGATATAGAAATACTCTTAATCATCTTCTTAGTCAGTTTACCTAACTCTTTTTTATTTCCCATAACATCACTTAAAAAACAAGAAAAATTACCTTCGCAATTATCTTCTCCCATGTTTTGCAATACAATCTTTTTTCCGTTGGTAAAGGTAATATTGGCTTGAGTATTCTCGTCTACACACCATATGGTATCATCTAATATGGTAATGTTCATCACGACTGATTGTGATGTTTTCATTAACATTACCTCTAAACCTGTTTTGCCTTCTGCACCTTTAATTTTAATAGTATTGTTTGCATATGTAACACTCTTACCACTAGTATATGTCTTAGTATGGGTAAAATAGTTACAAAGGCTGTCGGTATAAATCCATGTACCATTGTTATTTAAGATAACATCACGACCATCTTTAGTTTTAGCCTCTACTTGAGAATGGGCAGTTATACCAGCTAAGAGTAATAAAAAAGTGTATATAAAAAACTTCATTTCTTAAAAATTGAGAGTCAAATATAAAATACATTATTGGGATATTTACCAAAAAATAACACGAGGTAACTTTATAGATGTACTACAAATGTGCGAATATGCAAAAAGGAATGCCCTTTAACAATTCTTTTAACCAATTTTTAGGTATTAAAATGAGTGTTAAAAATGAAGTTTTGAGTACTTTTGCAGGAATTTATAAATAACGTTACTTACTCATGGGTAAATTATTCTCTTTCCTTTCTTCTACACGTTTAATGGCCACTCTTTTTATTGTTTTTGCAGCAGCAATGGGTATTGGTACATTTATAGAAGACGCTTATAACACTGACACTGCTAGAATATACATTTACAATGCTTGGTGGTTCGAAGCTATAATGGTTGTTTTTGTAATTAACTTTTTCGGAAACATAAAAAGGTATCAATTACATAAAAAGGAAAAATGGGCAACTTTATTGCTTCACCTTTCATTTATTTTTATAATAGTAGGTGCTTTTGTAACACGTTACATCAGTTTTGAAGGGGTGATGCCTATTAGAGAAGGGGAAACAGAAAATGTTTTCTATTCTGATAAAACACATCTAACAGTTCTTGTTGATGGTGATTATCAAGGTGAAGTACGTCGTAAAACCTTTGAGAAACCAATATTATTATCTCCTGTGGCTAATAATGATTTTTCAATATCAGATGAGTTTAATGCAATACCTTTTGAGGTAACTTATAAAGATTTTGTATTAGGGGCTAAAGAAGTTATTAAGGAAGATGCAAAAGGGCAGTATTATATAAAGCTAGTTGAGGCTGGAGATGGTGGACGTCATGAACACTACCTAAAAGCAGGAGAAGTAAAAAACATACATAACTTACTATACGCTTTTAATAAGCCTACAAAAGGAGCTATAAACATAACTACTGATGGTGAAGAGTATTCGATAAGTTCTCCTTTTGAAGGTGACTTTATGCGAATGGCAGATCAGTTTAAAGGGCAAGTAGTACAAGATTCTGTACAACCGTTAATGTTACGATCTCTTTATAATCTTGGAGGGTCACGGTTTGTTTTTCCAGAACCGGCAATGAAGGGTAAAGTAGTATATGAATCGAACAACGATTATAAAACTAGAGAAGATGGTGCTTTAACCGTTATTGTAAATGCTGAAGGAGAGCAAAAAGAAGTAACTTTATTAGGTAATAAAGGAAAAATGGGAGTTCCTCAATCTTTTAAAATGGGTAGTTTAGAGTATACTTTAATATATGGTAGTAAAGTACATGAACTTCCTTTTTCTATAAAGGTTAATGATTTTATTGCTAAAAAATATCCAGGTACCGAGTCGAGTTATGCTTCTTTTGAAAGTAAAACAACCGTTATTGACAAGGAGAAGAATAATACTTTTGATGCTGATATTTATATGAACAATATACTTGACTACAGGGGGTACCGCTTCTTTCAATCATCTTTTGATCCAGATGAGTTAGGTACAGTACTATCTGTAAATCACGATTACTGGGGTACATGGATTACTTACATTGGTTATTTCCTTTTATACTTTGCTTTACTAGCTATATTGTTTGATAAAAACACTCGTTTTGCCGATTTAAAACGAAAATTAAATAAAGTAAAGAGTAAAAAAGCAAGCCTTACTATTATTGCATTGTTTTTAAGTTTAGGCGGTTATGCACAACATGACCATGTAACAACATCTACAAAACAAATAGACTCGCTTATACAACGTTATAAGGTGAGTAAGGAACATGCAGCTAAATTTGGTCGTGTTATTATTCAAGATGCAGGAGGTAGAATGAAGCCTGCAAACACTTTTTCTTCAGAGTTGTTGAGAAAAGTAAGTAAAAGTGATACTTATAAAGGTATGAATGCCGATCAGGTATTTCTTTCTATGGCTATGTTAGATCAAGCTTGGTATAGCGTGCCTATTATATATTTAAAGCGTGGTAATGATAGCTTACGTGCTGTAGCTGGTGTAGATAAAAAGGCAAAATATGCAGCATTAGCAGACTTTTTTGACAATAGAGGAGCATATAAGTTAACAAAGACTCTTGAAGAGGCTTACCGTGAGCCAGTACCTAATCAATTCCAGAAAGATTTTATGGATATTGATAGAAAAATAAACTTGCTATATTCAGCATTAACAGGTCAAATATTAAAAGTATTTCCTATACCAGAAGATGAAAATGATAAATGGGTTTCATACCTAGAAATAGGTGAAACTACAGGAACGGAACTAGATTCTATTAAAAATGTATTACCATATTATCTTCAGTCGTTAGCAAAATCAGTTGATACCAAAGATTATAAAGTTCCTGATAGTATGCTAGAAGGATTAAAAAAGTACCAAGTAAAATATGGTGCTAAGGTAATGCCTAGTGAAGATAAAGTTGAAGCAGAGATATTATATAACAAATATGATGTTTTCAAAAAACTGTTTTCATGGTATATGTATGCAGGTTTATTAATGTTTGTTTTTGTAATTATTAAAATATTTAATAGTAAAAAATGGGTTGTTGTAGGTGTGAAATCATTTCACGTTATAATAGCGCTTTTATTTGTTCTACACACTTTAGGACTTATAGCACGTTGGTATATTTCGGGTCATGCACCATGGAGTAACGCTTATGAATCTGTAATATATGTTGGTTGGGCTACAATGCTCTTTGGGTTAATTTTTGGTAGAAAATCAGAACTTACTGTTGCAGCTACTGCATTTGTTGCAGCTATGGTGTTAATGGTAGCACATTGGAGTTGGACTGATCCAGAAATAGGTAACTTAGTACCTGTATTGAATTCTTATTGGTTAATGATACACGTGGCGGTTATTGTGGGTAGTTATGGTCCGTTTACATTGGCTATGATACTTGGTCTTGTGGCTATGTTCTTAATGTTATTTACTAACGAGAAGAACAAGAAAAAAATGGACTTGAATATAAAAGAACTAACTTATATTAATGAAATGGCATTAACTGTAGGTTTAGTAATGCTTACCATTGGTAACTTCTTAGGAGGGCAATGGGCTAACGAAAGTTGGGGACGTTATTGGGGTTGGGATCCTAAAGAAACATGGGCGTTAGTAAGTATAATGGTTTATGCTTTTGTAATACACATGCGATTTGTACCAAAATTAAGAGGTACATGGATATACAACTTCTTTAGTGTATTAGCATTTGCATCTATATTAATGACATATTTTGGAGTGAATTTCTACCTAACAGGTCTACACTCATATGCTAGTGGAGAAGTAAGAACACCAATGTATTTCTTCTGGATGGCAATCCTTGTCTTTATACTTGGGATATTCTCCTTTATACAATACAAGAAACATTTAAAAAAATAATAAAATAGCCTCGCAGTTTGTGAGGCTTATTTTTTTTTCTTTTTTTCTCTCGATTCGTTATAATGAATCTGTAAGGTATTTATAAATGTTAGTATAACACCTATACCTAATATAATATACAAAATAGTAAATAGCTTGCCAGCATCTGTTTGAGGTGCAAAATCACCAAAACCTATTGTTGTAAGTGTAACTACCGAGAAGTAAAGAGAATCAATATAGCTCCAACCTTCTAAAAAGCGGTATGCTATTGTACCAATGAATAATACAACACTGGTAGTATAAATTAGATCACGATAATCTTTATTATTTAGAAAAGTAAGTATAGTTTTAAAGAATAACATGACGGGTGTGTGTATTTGACAATGGTTAAATATAAGGTAAAAATAAAGGGCTGTTAGAAATAATCCGTAAATTTATGCCAAAATAATAACATGAAGAAAATAGTATTTTTTATATCAGGATTAATGCTCCTTGTAGGGTGTAAAAATGATTCGAAAACAGATAATAATGCACAAGCTGAAAATATGGAAACTGTAGCTAAAGGAACAATACACGATTTTAAAACAAAAGACCTTTACGGTAACGATTTTGATTTTTCTACTTTAAAGGGTAAAAAAATAATGGTTGTTAATACAGCTTCAGAGTGTGGTTTGACTCCTCAGTATGAAGATTTAGAGGCATTATATAGAGAATATAAAAATGATGATTTTGTAATTGTAGGTTTCCCTGCTAATAATTTTGGGCAGCAAGAACCAGGTACAAACGAAGAAATTGCTACTTTTTGTAAAAAGAATTTTGGAGTTACCTTCCCTATGATGGAGAAAATATCTGTTAAAGGAGATGATATGGCACCTATATATAACTTTTTGACACAAAAAAGTAAAAATGGAGTTCAAGACAGCGATGTAGAATGGAACTTCCAGAAATACTTAATTAATAAAGAGGGAGAGTTGGTAAAAGTAATTAGCCCAAAAATACTACCAACTAATCCTGAGATTGTAAACTGGATTAGAGAATAATACGACTAGCCTTTAGTAAAAGGCATTATATATGATATATCCTAAAATACCATTGGCGCAAAGCATATTAGAAATATGTCTTGCCAAAGGAGTTACCCACATTGTAATATCACCGGGGTCGCGTAATGCACCCTTAACTATTGGTTTTGCTAATAATCCTGCATTCAATTGCTATAGTATAGCAGATGAGCGTTGTGCAGCTTTTTTTGCAATGGGAATAGCACAACAAATTCAAAAACCTGTTGCAGTAGTATGTACATCAGGTTCGGCATTGTTAAATTATTATCCAGCAGTTGCAGAGGCTTTTTATAGCCAAATTCCATTAGTAGTTATCTCTGCCGATAGACCACATGATAAAATAGATATTGGAGATGGGCAAACGATACGTCAAGAGAATGTATTTGCTAATCATAGTATATGTAATGCTAATCTTACAGAAGAAGCTTCGAAAGAGAATGATATAAGAATAAGTGAAGCTATTTCGACTTCGATAGTAAATAAGGGTCCTGTACATATAAATGTACCTTTTGAAGAGCCTTTATACCAAACAGTAAGTGAACTATCGGTAACACCACAGGTATTAAATACAACTATTCCAGATACTGAGTTTAAAGATGATTTAACTCCTTATATTGAAAAATGGAATACTGCAAAAAAGAAATTAATACTAGTAGGTGTTAATCACCCTAATACTATTGATGAGGCTGTTATACAACAATTAGCAGCAGATGATTCGGTAATAGTAATGACCGAAACAACGTCTAACTTGCACCATGATAGTTTTTTAAATAGTATAGATACTATTATAACACCATTTACTGATGAGGATTTTGAGGCATATCAACCTGAAGTACTGATTACTTTTGGGGGTATGGTTGTCTCTAAGCGAGTAAAAGCATGGCTCAGAAAATATAGTCCACAAGAACATTGGCATATAGATACACTTAGAGCTTATGATACCTTTGGGGTATTATCTCAGCATTTTAAAATAGAACCCAATACATTTTTCAATAAGTTTTTACCTCAAACAACTGTAACGCAAAGCAATTATAACATTATTGCACAAGAGTTAAAAGCATTAAGAGAGGCAAAACATCAAGAATATTTAGATAAAATTCCTTTTTCTGACTTTAAAGCTTTTGAAGTTATATTGCCTTCATTACCTGATGCTATACAACTACAAATAAGTAATAGCTCGGCTATACGTTACGCACAGTTATTTGATATTAAACCAAGTATAGAGGTGTTTTGTAATCGCGGTACTAGTGGTATAGATGGTAGTAGCTCTACAGCTATAGGTGCAGCACTTGCAAGTGGTAAAGAAACTGTTTTAATAACTGGTGATGTTAGCTTCTTGTACGACAGTAATGCATTGTGGAATAGTTATATACCTAAAAACTTTAAGATAATAGTACTTAATAATGGAGGTGGTGGTATTTTCAGGATATTACCTGGGCATAACGAAACACCTGTGTTTAATACTTATTTTGAAACATCACATTGCTTTACAGCAGAACATTTAGCAAAAATGTATGGTTTTGATTACCATACTGCAACAGACGAAGCTTCGTTAAATAATGCATTAAAGGATTTTGTACAAGCTACTGATAAACCACAATTGCTAGAGGTATTTACACCAACACTAGATAACAACAAGATATTGTTACAATATTTTAAAGAGTTGGTATAGACTAGTTGTAATACCTTTATTTGTACCTTTACACCCACAAATTACACCAATGATAGAAATAGGAAAATACAATACGCTAAAAATAGCTAGAGATACTCAAGTAGGACTTTACCTTACTGATGGTAATGAAGATGTATTATTACCAAATAAGTATGTACCAAGAGAATTTGAAATAGATGATGAGCTAATAGTATTTGTATATCTAGATCATGAAGAACGTCCTGTAGCTACTACATTAGAACCTTATATATATCTTAATGAATTTGCATTATTACGTGTAAGTTTTATTAATAATTTTGGTGCGTTTTTAAACATAGGACTAGAGAAAGATCTTTTTGTACCTTTTAGAGAGCAAGCACGCCCAATGGAGGAAGGGAAGCGATACTTAGTGTATATGCATCTTGACGAAAAATCGAATAGATTAGTAGGTACAAGTAAGATAAATAAGTTTCTTGATAACGAAGAGCTAACTGTTGAAGAAGGAGAAGAGGTAGACTTAATTATTTCGCATATTACCGATATGGGTATTAATGTAATAATTAATGAACAACATAAAGGGTTAATGTATAAGGATGAAGTATATGAAGACCTACGTACTGGAGACAGAATGAGAGGTTACATTAAGCTTATTCGTCCTGAAAATAAAATAGATGTTAGCGCGCAAAAACAAGGCTATGAGTCTGTAGAGCCTAATGCAGAAAAAGTACTTGATGAATTGAGGGCTAGTAGAGGTTTTTTACGATTAAATGATAAAAGCCACCCTGAAGATATTAAGACAGTGCTTAAAATGAGTAAGAAAACATTTAAAAAAGCTATAGGTAGTCTTTATAAACAAAAACTTATAGAGATTAAAGAAGACGGTATTTATCTTGTAAAAGAATAATAATAAGTCAATAAGGAAGATAAAAAACAGATAATTAGTATTTACTAATTATCTGTTTTTCTTTATAGGGTAAGAGCCAAATTTAGGTGCAAGTTTGTAAACTCCATATGGTTTTTTAGAAAACTTGTTTGATAATGCTATAATAGTAACAGTGTCTTTCTTTAGTGTTACGTATGACGATGTGTTACCATGCCACCATCCGTTATGAAAGAACAGTTTTTCTCCTGATTTCCATTCTTTAAGACGAATACCTAAACCGTAGTTTTTAATACCTCTTTTTTCATAGCTGTACCCTTTGTAAACTTCTTTTGCTAATTCAGGACTTAAAAAGTTTTCAGAGTACGTAGCAAGATCAAATTTTAATAAATCTCTTGGTGTAGAATAGATGTTCTTATCACCATATATATTGTCTAAAAAATCAAATTTATAAACTACGTTGTTTGCTTTATACGAAAGGCTTGCATTGTCTTTATGTTTATCATAA
Organism: Flavobacterium sp. MedPE-SWcel; assembly: GCA_001874325.1. GTDB lineage: Bacteria > Bacteroidota > Bacteroidia > Flavobacteriales > Flavobacteriaceae > Flavobacterium. The sequence continues at coordinate 65,440 of MPCW01000008.1, forward strand.
TCGAAAACATAAGTATCATTCATCTCTAACGGGTCAAAGATAAATGTTTTCATAGCCTCTCTATAATCCATATCAGTTAACTCTTCTATAATAAGGGCTAACATTGCATAGTTGGTATTACAATAGGCAAACTTTCTATCAGGAGTGGCATATAAATTTATTTTATGCTTTGCCATTACATCGAGTATATCCTGATTGCTAAGCATTACCTCTTGATTCCATATTTTTTTATCAGAACAAAAGTATTCATACTTAGGTAATCCACTACGATGGTTAAGTAGCATCTTAACCGTAATTTTTTCATACGGGAATGTAGGTAGTATGGTATTTACTTTTTGGTCAAGCTCTAAACTACCAATGTCTACAAGCTTTAATGCTAAAGTTGCAGTTAGCACTTTACTAACAGACGCTACATGTAGTGCGGTATGTGAGTCAATTTCTTCTTTAGTTTTTCTATTAGCAAGACCGCCATAATTTTCATATAGTATCTCTCCGTTTTTAGCAACCAGAAATCCACCATTAAGTTTATTCCATTTCCAGTTTTTATTATAAAACTTTTCAACAATAGCACCTTTCGATTTTTTATAATCTTCAGTTAACTCATTGAAATTAGGCTTTAAAGAGGGGATCTTTATAGAATTGTCTTTGGCTACTGTAATGTGCTCTGCGAGCATCGGTTTTTCCTCTTTGCAAGAAAAAATTAGTAGTATAAATATATAGGGTAATATTCTCAAAAATTTCATTATATCGCAATGCATGGGCGACAAATATAACTATCTGTATCTTTTTATCACTATTTTTTTTCAAGGTTTAACAAAATTCGAAAAATTATATGGTATTAATACAAAGTAATCTTTTGAATAAAAGAATGTTATCATACTCTAACTTTCATTGTACTTATTTTTATTGAGGTCTCCCAAAAATGGTTTATTTTTACACTAAATTAGGAACAACTATGAGTAATATAAACTGGAAAACAGTAAAAGAATTTAAAGATATAACTTATAAAAAGTGCGATGGGGTAGCTCGTATTGCTTTTAATAGACCAGATGTGCGAAATGCTTTTCGCCCAACAACAACAAGCGAGCTTTTTGAAGCTTTTCTTGATGCAAGAGAAGATACCTCTATAGGCGTAGTATTACTTTCTGCTGAAGGACCATCATCTAAAGATGGAGTGTACTCTTTTTGTAGTGGTGGAGATCAAAAAGCTAGAGGAGACCAAGGGTATGTAGGAGATGATGGTATGCACAGACTTAATATCTTAGAGGTACAACGTCTTATTCGCTTTATGCCTAAGGTTGTTATAGCTGTAGTTCCAGGATGGGCTGTAGGAGGAGGACATAGTCTTCATGTAATTTGCGATCTTACTCTTGCAAGTAAGGAACATGCTATATTTAAACAAACAGATGCTGATGTAACGAGTTTTGATGGTGGTTATGGGTCGGCTTACTTAGCTAAAATGGTAGGACAAAAAAGAGCTAGAGAAATTTTCTTTTTAGGTCGTAACTATTCTGCACAAGATGCTTATGAAATGGGAATGGTTAATGCTGTTATTCCTCATGCAGAGTTAGAAGATACCGCTTATCAGTGGGCGCAAGAAATTCTTGAAAAATCACCTACATCTATAAAAATGCTAAAATTTGCTTTTAATGCTACTGATGATGGTATGGTGGGGCAGCAAGTATTTGCAGGAGAAGCAACAAGACTTACTTATATGACAGAAGAAGCAAAAGAAGGGCGTGATGCTTTTCTTGAAAAGAGAAAGCCTAACTTTAAAGATATAAAATGGATTCCTTAATAGAGTTCATATAAACAATATGGAAAATTATACCAACAATGCTATTGAAACGCTCGATTTACCAAAATTTGAGTCAGTAGCACTTTCTCCTTTGCAAGCAGCTTATTATAAAGTAATGCTTCTTAATGTGAGTATTTTTCATTTACTACTAGCAATAGGAGCGGGTTGTGCTATATATTTTATTCCACAGTTACAATTATATTGGTATGTACCTGTTAGTATTGTTACTGTTTTATTTAGTATATCAATACTTATCTCTAGAGTAAGCTTTAAAAGAAGAGGTTTTGCTTTTAGAGAGCATGATGTTATATACCGTAGTGGTATTATGGCTGTTACTACTATAATTATTCCGTATAACAGAATACAACATGTAGCATTACACGAAGGTTTAATATCACGTAAATTAGGACTTGCAACATTAGAGATATTTACCGCAGGAGGGAATAGTAGTGATGTGAAAATTTCGGGGATAGATAAAGCACATGCCGAAAAAATAAAACAACTACTTGTAGGTAAAATATTAAACCAACATCCCGATGGAGAGTAGTTTTAATATTCCGCAACGGCAATCGCTTGTAGGGATTGTCGTAATGTTTACTGACACTTTACAGAAATTGATACGGTCACTTTGGCCTATATTATTAATATGGATATTTCGCCTTGATGATCTTAATAAACTACATATCAGTTTAGGAGCTGGGGTAGTAGTGGTATTGTTGGGGGTAGTAGCTTATTTAAGGTACTATAACTTTACTTTTTTTCTTGATGAAGATAATGATGAGTTTGTTATTAAGGAAGGTATATTGAACAAAAGCCGTATTGCTATACCATTAGAGAAAATACAACAGGTTAATATTAATCAATCGCTTATACAAAAAATTATTGGCGTTCATGCTCTTGAGGTGGATACTGCGGGTAGTAGTAAAAAAGAAGTTGCTATAAAAGCAATTACTCACGATTTAGCATTAGCGCTTAAAAAACGATTATTAGAGTCTGATAAAAAAGTTGTAAGTATTGAAAATACAGAAGATGTAGCTAATGAAAAGCAAGGCACTTTTATACAAATAAGTTTTGCTAGCCTTTTAAAAACAGGAATAACCTCAAACTATGCAAGAAGCTTTGCAGTACTCTTAGCTTTTGTATTAACTGTTTTTCAGAATGTAGAACAGTATTTAGATGATTATTCTATCAGTCAATATGTTACTGCCGAAGTACTATTACAATTTATAGTTTTTATTATTGTAGGTATTATAATAATAACTCTTTTAATTAATCTTATACGTACAATACTTAAGTACTTTAATTATAAGATAACACAACAACAAAACTCATTACTACTATCTTTTGGTTTACTTAATACCCGTAACACGATTATAAAGCCCGAAAGAGTGCAGATGGTTGGTGTAAGGAGAAATTTCTTTCAGAGAAAAATAGATATACAAGACGTAAAAATAAAACAGGCATCAAGTTCTGACTCCAGTAGTAAAGAACAGCAAAAACTAGCAATAGAAATCCCTGGATGTAGTGAAAATGAAAAAGACACTTTGCTTAAATTTATTTTAGGTAAAATTCCAGAACGAGGAGTAATGCTAAAGCCTAATATAAGGAAGGTAATTATACAAACGCTATTTTTCTTGATAATGCCGTTATCTATTTTCTTTACCTTTTCGTATTTAAATATCAGTATGTTATATGATTACGGAGTTTATGTACCAGTGTATTCTCTTTTTGTAATCTTACTTATTTATTTTTCTTATAGAAATAATAGACTTTTTGTAAATAACGATTTTATAATAAAACAAAGTGGTGCTTGGGATATTGATAACGATTTTCTTGCTCCACACAAAATACAAGCTATTAGCTTAAAACAATATTTTTGGCACAAAAGAGCCAATATTGGTACAGTAAAACTGTATACTGCGGGTGGTGAATTATCTTTTGATTTAGCTGATTATACGAAATTAAAAGAATTAACAAATTACTGGTTATATCAGGTAGAAACTACAGATAAAAACTGGATGTAATGAATATTATACTATGGCAAATATAAAAGCATGGCTTAGTGCTGCAAGATTACGAACATTACCATTGTCGGTTTCAGGTATATTGGTAGGATGTTTTTATGCTTTTTCACAAGGAATGCTCAATTGGTGGATATTATCTTTTGCGCTTATAACCACGTTAGGGTTACAAGTGCTCTCTAATTTTGCTAATGATTACGGCGATGGAGTAAAAGGTACTGACAACGATAATAGAATAGGACCACAACGTGCAATTCAAAGCGGAGCTATAACGGTTGCTGCAATGAAAAAAGGAATAATTATAACCGCTATACTCACATTAGCAGCAGCAATTACTTTAATTTACCTGTCTTTTGGTAAAGATAATTTTATTTATTCTTTATTCTTTTTCTTTTTAGGCTTAGCAGCTATAGTTGCAGCCATAAAGTATACGGTGGGTAATTCAGCTTATGGTTATAGAGGGTTAGGAGACTTATTTGTATTTATATTCTTTGGGTTAGTTAGCGTTCTTGGCTGTTATTTTTTATTTGCAAAAACATTAGATGTATTAGTTATACTACCTGCAATAGCAATAGGCTTACTTAGTGTAGCAGTACTAAACCTTAATAATATGAGAGATCAAGTATCTGATGCGATGTCGGGTAAAAATACACTTGTAGTAAAACTAGGTGCTAAAAAAGCAAAGTTATATCACTACTCAGTTATTGTTATTGCATTATCATTAACGTTATTATTCGCTATTTTAAGCAATTTTGAAGCTTTACAGTATTTGTTTTTAATAGCTTATATTCCTTTTTTAATACATCTTAAAACAGTGGTTAATAATAAAGTTCCAAAAGAGCTAGATCCTGAATTAAAAAAGGTGGCATTAAGTACATTTTTACTTTCGGTATTATTGTGTATAGTGCTGCAGTTTTAATATTACATAACAAATTAAACAATATAGATTATGAAAATTACATTTTACGGACACGCAAGTCTAGGCATAGCAGTAGGGGGTAAAAAAATTATAGTCGACCCTTTTATCACCGCTAATGAATTAGCTAAAGATATTGATATAAATAAGCTTGAAGCAGATTACATACTAATTACACATGCTCATGGCGACCATATACTAGATGTAGAGACTATAGCTAAGAACACTGGTGCTACGATAGTATCTAACGCTGAGATAGCAGGATATTATGAAGCTAAAGGGTTTAAAGCACACCCAATGAATCATGGAGGAAGTTGGGAATTTGATTTTGGTAGTGTAAAATATGTTACTGCAGTACACTCTAGCTCTTTTCCTGATGGTACCTATGGTGGTAATCAAGGAGGGTTTGTAATAGAAGGTGAGCATAAAAATATATATATAGCAGGAGATACTGCGCTTACTTATGATATGAAGCTTATACCACTACGTACTAAGCTAGATCTTGCTATTTTACCTATTGGCAGCAACTTTACTATGGATGTTGAAGATGCAATAATAGCATCTGACTTTTTAGAATGTGATAAGATACTAGGGTACCATTATGATACTTTTGGTTATATCAAAATTGATAAAGAAGAGGCTAAGAAAAAGTTTTATGATAAGGGTAAAGATTTAATGCTTTTAGATATTGGTTCTTATATCGAACTATAATTATTTTACATTTTTTAACCTCTATAATTTGTAATGAACTTGAAAGCGAGCTACAAAAAATACATGCTGAATTTTAAACGCCCTAGCGGAACTTCTAGAGGTGTTTTAACAGAGAAAGAAACTTGGTTTATTATACTCGAAAAAGATGGTAAACGAGGAGTAGGGGAGTGTGGTATTTTACGTTCGCTTAGTGTTGATGATAAACCTGATTATGAAGAAAAATTACAATGGACTTGTAACAATATTCATTTAGGAGAAGAGCAATTATGGCAAGAGTTAATAGAGTTTCCATCGATACAATTTGGTGTTGAAATGGCATTTCGTTCTTTGAAAAGCGAGTCGCCTTACCTTTTATTTCCTTCTGAGTTTACCCGTGGTGAACAAAATATTCCTATAAATGGATTGGTGTGGATGGGTGAGGAATCGTTCATGAAACAGCAAATAGAGGAGAAATTACAACAGGGTTTTAATTGCATAAAATTAAAAATTGGAGCTATTGATTTCAAGAAAGAATTAGATCTTTTAGCCTTTATACGGTCTAATTTTGATGCTAAAATTATCGAAATACGTGTAGATGCTAATGGTGCTTTTAGTAAAAGTGAAGCTTTAAATAAGATACACAAACTATCTGATTTTAAAATACATAGTATTGAACAACCTATTCAAAAAGGACAAGCTGACAGCATGTCAGACCTATGTATTACTCCTCCTATTGCTGTAGCTTTAGATGAAGAACTGATAGGTGTGTTTGGTATCGAAAACAAGAGGGCTTTATTGCAAAAAATAAAGCCACAGTATATTATTTTAAAACCAAGTCTAGTAGGTGGTTTTAAAGGAACAGAGGAATGGATTGCCATTGCTGAAGAGTTAGGTATTGGTTGGTGGGCTACTTCTGCATTAGAAAGTAACATAGGTTTAAACGCTATTGCGCAATGGACGTTTTTACAAAATAATGAGATGCCACAAGGGTTAGGTACTGGTGGTTTGTATACTAATAATTTCGATTCTCCTTTAGAGGTTGTTAATGGAGAGTTAGGATATAATGATAAACTAAATTGGCAATTTGATTTATAGATCGATACTATTGCCAAAGTCGTCTTAAAATATCGTTTTTCCTTGTTTCGCTCGTTAAATTGTGGTAAATTTAATAGTGATTATTTAATAATCAGTTATTGAATAGTTAGCATAGTAAACCGTTTATAGTTGTAGTTTTATGGCTGTAAACAACTAACAAAAAACAACATCGCTATGGAACGTTTAATCCACTATGACAGTAGCATTAAAACAAAGGATACAGTATCTTTTGAGAAAGCTGCGAATGAACTTGAGAAAGAGGTGAAGAAGGATGAAGTACTTTCCTGTAATCAGCTAATCAAGAACTTGCTTAAAACAAATTTAAGATTACTTAAGTTGAATGATATAAGTAGTGTGTTACTTTTTTAAGTGTAGCAATCTATTTATAAATGTGCCAAATTTGTAATTATAAATTTGACATAAAAAATATTGTCTTTATTTCTAAATTATAGCAATATAAAACCGCTCAATATATTAAGATTGATTTTATATTGCTATAATTTAACAAAAAATTAATAAGATGTTTTCTGTTAATTACATAATTAAACCTCCTTACTTATAATATTTTGTATCTTTGATTTCTGAAAATTTCAGCTAGTAGAATCGTTGATGTTTTTAATTAGAATAACCCCTTTAATTTTGCAATGCATCAAGAATACATAGAAAATGGAATTTAATTATATAGCAGGATATTTCCTAGCTGTCTTAGTAGGGGTTTCTCTCGGTCTTATCGGTAGTGGTGGTTCTATTCTTACAGTACCCATTTTAGTGTATATATTGGCTATAGAGCCTGTTTTAGCAACAGCCTATTCGTTATTTGTAGTAGGATCTTCTGCCTTAGTAGGTGGTGTTAATAAAGCGTTACAAAAAGATGTCTATTTTAATATTGTAGCTGTATTTGGTATTCCATCATTATTATCGGCTTATGCAGTAAGAGCTTTTGTTATTCCAGCAGTTCCAGATATACTATATACTAATGATTTATTAACTATTTCTAAGTCGTTAGCTTTAATGTTACTTTTCGCTGTTGTAATGCTTGTAGCATCTATTAGAATGATTAAGTCTAAACCTTTAAGTGATGAAGCAAGTACTGTATCCTACATTCGTTTATCTATATTAGGAGTTTTTACAGGCATGCTATCAGGAGCAGTAGGAGCAGGAGGTGGATTTCTTATAATTCCAGCTTTAGTGTTTTTAGCACGTATACCGATGAAAAAAGCAGTAGGAACATCATTGTTTATTGTGGCGTTACAGTCGCTTGCAGGTTTTACAGGAGATGTTTTTCAGAGAGAGATAGAATGGGAATTTCTACTTTCATTTACTGCAACAGCAATAATAGGTATCTTTTTTGGTACTTATCTAGCTAAAAAAATAGAGGGTAAAAAATTAAAAATAATATTTGGATGGTTTATTCTTGTTATGGCCATCTATATTCTAGTAAAAGAGCTTTTTTTAAGTTAGTGTAGCTTAAATTTATAATAAAAGCAGAAAGACCAACTCAATTGGAGTTGGTCTTTCTGCTTTTATGTAATATTGTTGTTTTAAAGGTCTTTCCTGTACGTTCTTCTTCGTTTGTATACCACAGGGTCAAAATGTTTCCAAAGGTTTTGAATAGCTGTATTATCTTCTAGTTCAGGAGTTCTAATACAGTTTCGTATATTTTTTTGAGAAAATGTTTTATGATACTCATCAAATATAATAGCTGTAACCCCTTTACTCTTATATTCTGGATCTACACCTATCAAGTAAAAAACAACATCTTTACTATGGTTTTTAGCTTTCATTAAATGTAAGAAACCAAAAGGAAAGAGTTTTCCTTTAGCTTTTAATAATCCTTCAGCAAAAGAAGGCATTACAATACTAAAAGCAATAAGTTTCCCATCTTTATCTTCTACAAATTTGATGTATTCAGGGTTAATAAGACCTATATATTTCTTTTTAAAATACTCTTTTTGAACATCAGATACAGCTACAAAAGAAGATAGGTTTTCATAGCTAGAATTGAAAAGATCAAACATCTTATCTACATAAGGCATTACTTCTTTAGTAGTCTTGAAGTTAAGAGGCTTAACTTGATATCTTTTCTTTACAATTTCGGTTACTTTTTTAAAGAATTTTGGTTTAACATTTTCAAAAGGGAAAATACTTTCTAGGTATTCTTTTTCTTTAACAAAGCCTAGCTTTTCAAAATGCTCTATGTAGTAAGGGTAATTGTACCATGTAATAGCAGTACCTACTTCATCAAACCCGTAACTAAGAGCACCTACTTTATCAAGGTTAGAAAAGCCCATAGGCCCTTCTGCATATTCTAGGTTGTGTTCTCTACCAAGTTCATATACTTTTTCTAGTAAAGCTTTAGAGACTTCGATGTCGTCTATAAAATCAAACCATCCAAAGCGCACCTTGCTTTTTTCTTGTAGTTTTACTTCTTGCCAGTTAATTATAACAGCAATTTTACCTACAGTTTTACCATCATGATATGCTAAGTAAAATTTAGCATCTGCATGTTTAAACACAGGGTTTTTTGTTACATCAAAATTTTCAAGCTCATCATTAATAATAGGGGGTACCCAATAAGGACAATCTTTATAAAGCTCAAAAGAGAATTTGACAAAGTCTTTTAGCTCTTTTTTCGTTTTTGCTTCTTTTATTACTATCATCGGCATTAATTTCCTTCAAGTTCTAGTGTGTCTAGACGTTTTTTTTCTTTTTTCTTTTTTCTTTCTTCTCTTTCTTTATCTTTCTTTTCTTTCTTCTTTTTCTGCTCTTCGTTATACTCATCCTCTCTATCACCTTTACCGGCAAGGAGTATATCTTTATAATCAGCATCAAAACGCCAAGAGAAACCAACACCTCCATAGAGTATAGTAGGAGTATTTTTAAAGCTTCCACTTATAGAAGCATCTATTTGCATAGTGTCACTTAATAAATGCGCTGCACCAGCTCTAGTAATACCATCAGAGTAGAAATCACTTTTATAAGCTTGAAACTCTACAAAACCAGACCATTCTGGATTAAACCCTCGAGTTAATGTAGAAATAAGACCTAAACTTAAATCTTTAGTAGAAAATTTATCTGCAATAAAGTTATTTACCCATACCCATTTCTGAAAATGGTTGTGGGTGATAGCCATTAATTTTGCACTAACATGGTCTTCAGGAAATGTGTATGTATTCTTTTTACCAATAAGGTTAGCACCACCATATACAGCTATTGCAGGAATAAGTTTTCTCCATCTAAATTTATGGTTGGCTTTCCAACTATAAAGGTTAAGTTCAGGTTTGTAATTTTTGTCAGGATCATATATTAAGTATTTTGCACCAATTGTAAATTGTCTAAAATCGTTTCTATTTCTTGTGTATACAAGATCTTCTTGTTGATCAAATTGATATTGTATATTGGCTATAAACTCTAATTCTTCTAAAATTGCACCATATCGTAAAGCAAGATCTAGTCCAACCCCTTTAGTTTTATAATTAAGAACACTATGATCTTCATATATACCATAAATACCTGTTTCTACTTGTGCAATAGTTTTACCTACAGCAAACGCAGACATTGACTGTCCTGGTCTATTTGTATTTATTTGATCAGTATATTGGGCATTGATTGTTACACAGCTCAACAGAAAGATATAGGTAACTATTTTTTGAAATATATTCATATTTGGCTTGTTTATTGTTCTTAACATTTTAGGGCTCATCAAAAATACTATATTTTATTATTATTTTATGACCCTTCATTTAATTTTAAAATATAGATTGTTTAATTTTGAAAAAATTTCATTAATAATGGTAACGGCATCTTTTATTGGTATATTACGCACATTAGCTATCTTAATACTTGTGTACTATGCAGTTAAGTTTTTGCTTCGTCTTTTTGCACCTGTTATAATGCAACAGGTAGTTAAAAAAGCAGAACAAAGTTTTAACAACCAACAGCAACAATACAATAATCAGCAATATAATAATCAACAACAACCTCCTGTAAAGCAAAAAGAAAAGCCTAGGGAAAAGAAAAAGGTTGGAGAATATATTGATTATGAAGAAATTGACTAAAAAACAACAAAGTATCTCACAATGAGATACTTTGTTGTTTTAAGCCCTTTTTATTAAATACAAATACTACTTTTTTAGTGAAATTAAGTATCTTCACGGCGTTTTTATATTTATAAAAAGATTAAAGTTTCATGAAGAACATCAATAAGCTCTACCCACACTTACTTGCTATACTCGGTTTTGTAATTGTTTCCCTTATTTATTTTTATCCTGTATTACAAGGTAAAAAGATATACCAATCTGATATTGTACAATATACAGGTATGGCTAAAGAGCAAAATGATTTTAGAAAAGAAACTCATGAAGAACCTTATTGGACGAATAGTGCTTTTGGAGGGATGCCTACTTATCAATTAGGAGCAAATTATCCACATAATTATGTAAAGAAATTAGACTCTGTTTTAAGATCATTACCACGTCCTGCTGATTATTTATTCCTATATTTTATAGGGTTTTATATACTAATGTGTGTACTGAAAGTAGACCCGCTAAAAGCTTTTTTTGGAGCACTTGCCTTTGGTTTTTCAACTTATCTCGTTATAATACTGGGAGTTGGTCATAATGCAAAAGCACATGCTATAGCCTATATGCCTATGGTGGTTGCGGGTGTGTTATTAGTATTCCAGAGGCGATATGTAGTTGGAGGGCTGTTAACTATGATTGCAGCAGCATTAGAGATTAACGCTAATCACTTCCAAATGACCTATTACCTTTTAATTTTATTATTGGTAATAGGTATATACTATGGTATACAAATAATTAAAAATAAGGAATTTAAGCATTTAGGTTTTCTATCAGGTACATTTGCAGTTGCAGCTTTACTTGCTATAGGGGCAAATGCAACGAGCTTAATGGCTACTGCTGAATATACCGATTTTAGTATTAGAGGTAAGAGTGAACTGACAATTAATGCAGATGGATCTGACAATATTACAGAATCAGCGATGGACTATGACTATATTACAGAGTATAGTTATGGAATAAGTGAAAGTTTAAACCTTATTGCACCAAGACTTTTTGGAGGTGGTGCTCGTGAAAATGTAGGTACAGATTCTGTAATGAATGAATTTGTATTAGAGCAAGGAGCAAGTCCACAAGAAGCAAAAGAATTTGTTGCAAATGTTCCTACTTATTGGGGAGATCAACCAATAGTAGAAGCACCAGCTTATATAGGGGCTATTGTTTTCTTTTTAGCTTTATTATGCTTATTTGGCGATAAACGTAAAATTAAATATGCTTTTTTAGCAGGAGCAGTAGTATCGTTATTACTTTCATGGGGTAAAAACTTCCCTGCACTTACGGTGTTTTTTATAGACAATGTTCCATTATACGATAAGTTTAGAGCAGTATCATCTATACAAGTGATATTAGAACTATGTTTCCCGGTATTAGCAATAATGGGATTACAGTCATTCTTTAAAGATGATAAAGAAACACAATGGAAGACATTAAAAATGGCTGCAAGTACAGCTTTAGGGCTTATAGTTTGTTTATTCCTATTTAAAGGTTCATTTGATTTTACAGGAGCTAGAGATGTTCAATTAATGCAAATGTATGGTGATATAGGTCCTGCATTTGTAGAAGCATTAGAGGAGCAACGTGAAAGTATGTACACGTCAGATTTAATGCGATCAGGTTTCTTTATTTTAGCTGTAGCAGGTATTTTGTGGGCATTTAAAGAGCAAAAACTAAAAGCTACTGTAGCTACTATTCTAGTTGGTATACTTATGGTTGCCGATCTTTATTTTATAGATAGAAATTACGTTAATAAAGAAGACTTTGTTAGTGCTAGAGAAATGAATGCTCCGTTTCAAGCTACACAAGCCGATTCGTTTATATTAGAAGATACTTCATTTTATAGAGTGTACGAGCCACAATTAAGGTTACAAGGACGTACATCTTATTTCCATAACTCAGTAGGAGGATATAGTGCTGTACGCCCTAGACGTATGGATCAGTTATTTACTCATGTTGTCGATAATCAAATTTCAGGAATGATTAACACTATAAATCCTGAAGAGATGGCATTGGGTAAAGAGTTCTCTGTACTAAACTTACTTAATATTAAATATATGCTACTGCAAGCAGGTGAGGGACAAGATGTGCCTATTACTAACCCATATGCTAATGGTGCAGCTTGGTTTGTAAAAGATGTTAAAACGGTTACTACAGCAGATGAAGAACTTTTATCGTTAAAAGAACTTGATAGTAAGAATACGGTAGTTATTAATAAGAATGATTTACCTGAGAGTTTACAAAAAGCGACTTTTACAACTGATAGTACTGCTACAATAACATTAAAAGATCATAAGCCTAACTATATTAAATATACTTCGAATAATAAGAAAGAAGGGTTAGCTGTATTCTCTGAAATGTATTACACTAATGGTTGGAATGCTTATGTAGATGGTAAGTTAATACCTCACTTTAAAGCCGATTTTGTACTACGTGCAATGGAAGTTCCGGCGGGTAAACATACAATAGAGTTTAAGTTTGAACCACAAGTAGTAAAAACGGGTAGTACTATAGCGTTAATCAGTACTATTTTAATGTTAGTACTATTAGCAGGAGGGATATATATGAATTCTAGAAAAGAACAATTACCTAAAAAGTAATAAAGCTTTAATTAAAGAATACTCGTATTGAAAAAAGTACTCATCATAACATATTATTGGCCACCTGCGGGAGGACCTGGTGTGCAACGTTGGTTAAAGTTTGTTAAGTACTTACCTGAACATAATATTGAGCCTATAGTATATATACCCGAAAACCCAACTTATCCATTAATAGATGAGAATTTGGTTAATGAGGTAGACGATAAAGTAACAATACTAAAGCATAAAATAACCGAGCCTTACAATTGGGCTTCGATATTTTCGAAAAATGGTACAAAAAAGATAAGTTCGGGTATTATACCTAATAAAAAGAAACAATCAATTGTACAACGATTAATGTTGTGGGTAAGGGGTAATCTTTTTATTCCAGATGCACGAGTGCTTTGGGTAAAACCATCTATAAGTTATTTATCAAGTTATATTAAAGAACATAATATAGATACTATAATAACAACAGGACCACCTCATAGTGTACATTTAATAGGTTTAGGGTTAAAGCAACAATTAGGAGTTAAGTGGTTTGCTGATTTTCGTGACCCTTGGACAACCATAGGGTATCATAAAGAGTTAAAACTATCTGATAGCGCTGCTAATAAACACAAGGAATTAGAAGTAGAAGTATTAAATACAGCCGATACTATTATAGTTACTAGCCCAACTACTAAAGTAGAATTCGAAGTTATTACTAAACAACCTGTTACAGTAATAACTAACGGTTATGATGTAGAAAAGGTAGGCAAGCAACCGCTAGATGAAAAGTTTACACTAGCACATATAGGTTCGTTTTTATCAGAACGTAATCCTAAAGTATTATGGCAAGCAATAACAGAACTTATTGCTGAGGATGTAGCTTTTAAAAATGTTTTTCAACTTAAGTTAATAGGAGCGGTAAGTCAAGAAGTGTTAACTACTCTTAAAGAGTTTAAGCTCAACGATTATATAAATAATTTAGGATATATATCGCATACTGAAGCTTTGATAGAGCAACGAAAATCGCAAGTTTTATTATTGGTAGAAATAGACTCTAAAGACACAAAATGTATTATACCAGGTAAGTTGTTTGAATATATGGTTTCCGAACGTCCTATACTTGCTATAGGTCCTAAAGATGCTGATTTAGCAACTATAATTAAATCGACTAATACAGGGGTGTTTAGTACTTATGATGAAAAAGAAAGAATTAAGGAAACGATATTAGGTTACTTTAAACAATATCAAGAACGTAACCTTACTACACATGCTATAGGACTACAGCAGTATTCTCGTAAAAACCTAACTAGTCAATTAGCCACATTATTAAAATAATAGTATAAAAAAATCCCGCTTTTTCCTCAAGAAGAAAAAAACGGGACTTTACCAACCAACCAATTATTATTAACAAATACTAAAAAAGTATTCTGAAATTCAGCTAGTTAAATGCAATATACGTGCCAAAAATGATTAGGTGTTATATTGTTGGTATAAAAAGAGTAACACTCCCTTTTTTGAACTTAACAGAATCAAGATGTCCCATTTTCTTTTTATCAGCAGTTAATAAGTGAAGATGTATGGAAGTATCATGATGTGTTAATATCGCTTTATGTTGAGTAGAATAAAAGCCAAGTATATCAGCTTTTTCGTCTTTAAGATCAAAATGTACCAACCCTTTATGAGCATCTTGATGCGAACTAACTTTAATGCCTTTAGGTAAATTTATGACATGTATTTTAGCTGTTTCCATAGTTCCACTTAACTTAAACATAAATGGATTGTTATTATCTTTTTTGATCTTATCAAGATAATTCTCTAATTGTTTTATAGTAGAAATACTATCAGGTAATGAGTGTTTAGTCCATTTTTCAATATTAGCATAACCAAAAAATGGAGCTTTTACATCAAATGTTTCCTCAACAGTCATGGTTGTAGGCGATGTTACGGTCGATTTATATGATTTACCATCAAAAATCATTAATTCACCCGATAAATATTCAACAGGTCCTAGTCCATATAAATGTTGCTTATTACCTATAGTGTCAAGGTTTATAGTGCCTTGTAACTGCCCTTTTTTCATAACATTTTTCATAGCTCCAACAATTTTAACATCGTTATTTATTGAGCTATTCTGATCGTTACATCCTATGAATACTACTATTAGTAGTAAGGAAACATACTTTAATTGTTTAATCATTTTTGTTTGTGATGTGTTAATATTATAAAACCATGAATAAGATTGCGATTACAATCATGATGAATAAAATCATAAAAATAATTGAGGGAGCTTCGTCTAAATCATCATCTTCATCGGGTTCTTCGTTTGCTGGCTCTTCCTTTTTAGTGGTTAGTATAGATATTCTTTCTACTAGTTTAGGGTCTCCGTTGGCTAATTTTAAAAGTTTAGGGTGAAGCTCTAGTTTTAGTGTGTTGTTAATAAATATACAGCAGACTAAAATATCGTCTATCATTAGGCTTTTTGCAACAATATCTTCATCAATAAGTAAGTCAATATTTTTGTTGGATAGTAAGTCGTTAATAACCTTAAAAAGCGCAGCTTCGTCGATATGCCCATTAGCGTTAAGCACACGGTTTTTAATTTTCCTAAAGAGTAATAAAAACGTTACTAATGCTGATTCTTCGTCACTAGTAGTTTTGCGGTTTTCTTGCTTATATTGCTTTTTGCTATAATCATAAGCGTTTCGTTTTGCGGTATCGCTAAGTACTATATAAGCCTCAGATATTTTCTTAAACTGCTCTTCGCTTGCTTTACTACCATTATTTTTATCAGGGTGATACTGTATTGCCAACACTTTATAAGCCTTTTTTATTTCAGCTTGTGAGGAAGTAGCGGTAACACCGAGTATTTTGTAGTAGTTAATCATTAAGAAAATATTGGGATAATTTAGTTGTTTTCTCTAAGATTTAGAATATAATACGAATCTTTATAATCAAATATTGTGAGATTACTCCAGCCTCCTTCATTATGATTATAAATAGCATTAGGTTTATCTATAAATATACAATCAATCATTAAATATAATTTTCGAGAAAGTTTATCTGATACTATACCATAATTGTTTTTGATTTTCTTATCACCAAATAAAAAGTATCTAATTTTATTGATTAAATAATGTTCCATATTATCAGTTATTTGTTCAAAATTATTTTCTTCGAATCGTAAATAACTTTTATTTTTTTTCTCTTTGCAAAAATCTATCTCAAAATCAGAGTTAGTACCATGTTCGAAATTTATATACTCATTTGCAAAATCTAAAAACCCCAAAATTAAAGTTAACTTATATTTTTCATCATATAAAGCTTCTTCTAGTTCACGGTTTAGTTTTACATTTTTATTTAATAAACATTTTGCTAGCCAAGTTCTATCCCATATTTCACCGCTAAAATCTAAGTCAGAATCTTTCGATAAACTTTTTTCAAAAACATTTATAAAATCGTTGTCGATAAAAAATTTATAATAATCATCTATTGGTTTAACTTCTATAAAACTAGACTTTTCATTATCAGCAAAATAAATTCTTTTTTTTTCAAAATAATGTAGTTTGAAATCATCATCCAAGATTAAATATTCTTCACCTCTGTCATGTTCACCATCTTGAATGTTAATTCTATATCTATAGGCTATAATAAAGTAATCGTCCTTTTTATTAAAAACAGCACTTGCTTTTTCAAATGGTCTACCTCTCATAATTTTAATTCTTAATATATAAACTAACTTTTATAGCTTCTCTCTCAAATACTCTCCTGTAACTGATTTCGGGTTTTTAGCCACTTCTTCAGGTGTACCAAAAGCAACTAAATGCCCGCCATTTTCGCCACCTTCAGCACCAATATCAATAATATAATCAGCACATTTTATAAGGTCAAGGTTATGTTCTATTACAACAATAGAGTGCCCTTTGTCTATTAAGGCTTCAAACGAAGCTAATAGTTTTTGTATATCATGAAAGTGTAATCCTGTAGTAGGTTCATCAAATACAAAAAGCACTTTATCTTTAGTAGCACCTTTTACTAAAAAAGAAGCCAGCTTAATGCGCTGTGCCTCACCACCCGATAGGGTAGAAGAGGACTGCCCTAATTGTACATAACCTAAACCAACATCTTGTAAAGGCTGTAGTTTTTGGGTTATTTTGTTTTGTTTGTGTTCTTTAAAAAAGGCTACAGCATCGTCTATAGTCATTGTCAAGATATCGTCGATATTTTTGCCTTCAAACGCTATTTCGAGTACCTCTTTTTTAAAGCGTTTACCATTACAGGTTTCACACTCAAGGTGTACATCAGCCATAAACTGCATCTCGATAGTTACTTGTCCTTCACCTTTACAGGTTTCACAACGACCAGCATCTACATTAAACGAGAAGTGTTTAGCTTGATAACCTCGTACTTTAGATAACTTTTGATTTGCAAATAACGTTCTTATATCGTCATAGGCTTTAATATAAGTAACAGGGTTAGAACGAGAACTACGCCCAATAGGATTTTGGTCTACATATTCTACATGTTTTATGTGCGAGTAGTTACCCTGTAGTTCGGTAAACTGTCCTGCTTTTTCGCCTACACCTGCTAGCTTTTTTTGTAAAGCAGGATAAAGTATTTTTTTAACCAATGTACTTTTACCACTACCCGAAACTCCTGTAATTATAGTAAGGCAGTCGAGTGGAAAAGTAACATCTATATTTTTAAGATTGTTTTCACGTGCGCCAATAACATCAATGTGATGTTTAAACTTACGTCGTTTTTTAGGAACACTAATTTCAAGGTCACCATTTAGGTATTTAGCAGTGAGCGAGTCCGATTTTAGTATTTCGTCATACGTTCCCTGTGCTACTAATTCACCACCATAAGATCCTGCTTCAGGACCTATATCAATAATCATATCAGCAGCTTTCATGATATCTTCATCATGTTCTACCACAATAACAGTATTACCCAGTTTACGCAGGTCGTCGAGTACAGCTATTAGTCTTTCGGTATCTTTTGGGTGTAGCCCAATACTAGGTTCATCGAGTATATACATAGACCCTACAAGGCTACTACCTAATGATGTAGCTAAGTTAATACGCTGTGATTCTCCACCTGATAATGTAGCCGACTTACGGTTTAAGGTAAGATAATCAAGACCTACTTCTTTTAAAAAATGTAGTCTGTTATTAATTTCTATAAGTAGTCGTTTAGCAACGTGTTGGTCGTATTCGTTTAGTTCAATATCAGAAAAGAAATCGACTAAATTCTTGATAGGTAAATCTACAAGATCAGATATTGTTCTATCGGCTATTTTTACATAATTAGCCTCTTGTCGTAAACGTTTACCATTACAGGTATTACATTTTGTTTTACCACGATAACGCGATAGCATTACACGGTTTTGTATTTTATAATTTTTTTCTTCTAATTCCGCAAAAAAGGCATCAAGACCTGTAAAGTACTTGTTTCCTTTCCAGATTAATTGTTTGTCTTTTTCTGATAATTGGAAGTAAGGTTTATGTATTGGGAAATCGAACTTGTGACTGTTATTTACCAATTCATCACGGTATGCCCCCATGCTTTCGCCACGCCAAGGAAATATGGCATTTTCAAATACAGAGAGTGCTGTGTTAGGTATTACAAGTTCTTCATCAATTCCAATGATGCTACCGTAACCCTCGCATGCAGGACAAGCCCCATAAGGGTTGTTAAAGCTAAATAAGTGTACGTTAGGCTCTAAAAATGTAATATTATCAAGTTCGAAATTATTACTAAACGGAATTCTGTTACCTGTACTTACTTCTTGTAAATAACATTCGCCTTTACCCTCATAAAAAGCAGTTTGTACAGCATCAGCAAGGCGGTTGTAAAATTCTTCTTCGTCTTTAACTACAATACGGTCTACTACTAGTAAAACCTCTTTATTAGCGAAATCAACATCGGCAATATCGTCAAGACGTAATGTTTCGTTATTTACTAAAACACGAGCAAATCCCTGTTGTAGTAATACACCTAGTTTTTCTTCTAACGAACGTCCTTTCTCAGTATGTACAGGTGATAATAGTAACCATCGGCTGCCTTCTTCAAGATCTTTAATAGCGGTTATTACATCGGTAACAGTATCTTTTTTTACTTCACGACCCGAAACAGGGGAGTAGGTACGCCCCACACGAGCAAATAAAAGTTTAAGATAATCGTATATCTCGGTACTAGTCCCCACAGTAGAACGGGCATTAGTAGTATTTACTTTTTGTTCTATGGCTATTGCAGGAGCAATACCCTTTATATATTCTACTTTTGGTTTGTCTAGTCGCCCTAAAAACTGACGTGCGTAACTTGACAAACTTTCTACATAACGACGTTGCCCTTCGGCATATAAAGTATCAAAAGCAAGACTCGATTTACCAGACCCCGAAAGCCCTGTTACTACCACGAGTTTATTGCGTGGTATAGCTACATCTATATTCTTAAGGTTGTGTAGCTGTGCGCCTTTTATAAGTATGTTTTTTTTAGGCTCGAGCTTCGAGAAATCAGTCTTTATCATAGTACAATCGTAAACCGTAAAGATATGATTTTCGGAGGATATTTTTGTTAAGAGTATAGACAGAGATTTTGCTATATTTGGGTACTTCCAATACCAATTAAAATACTAAAGTGAATTACTTTTTAATATTAGATTTTGTACTCCTTAAGCGCTACGGTAATCATAATTTTGTCTTAGCTTCATTTTGTTTGTTAATCTTGTTGTTTTTTAAATATTTTGAAAGAAAGCATTTTAAAAGACAGAAAGAAAAAGAAAGACAGTTTAAAAATATCTTGAAAACTCAAGGAATCAAAATAACTATTAATTCAGACAAGTGTACAGTTGTAACTAAAAAATATACAATCCCTAATCCTTATTTAAAGAAGGTAAGTCGTCCCTCAATGATGGATCACTTGACTGATAGAATAAATTATGATGAATACATTGAGGTTAAGGAATGTTATATAGAATGTGATGTTGAAGTAGATAAGGTTGAAAAGTATTTTAAAAGTAAGACTATAAAAATGGATACCAAAACTTTAGAGATAAAGTTATATTTAGAAAAAGAAATTACTATTTATTATAATAATACTACTGAAGAATATTTTTTTGATCTTGATTTTTTATATAGTTGAAAGAAAGAACATAATAATAACTTGAATATATGAAATTTATAAGCAGTGTTGTATTACTACTCTTGTTAGTATCCTGTGTTAATAAAACAAAGAATGTTGATGATAGTAAAGCTGAAGCTCAGGAAAAACAATATTTGGATACTTTACCTAACTCTGAAATTAAAAAACAAATTATTTTCGGGGATGACACCTTGCGAATTTCTGAAAAAGTATTCAATAGGTATCAAAAATATTTTAACGAAATAAATCAACATTATATCCAAAATCCTGAAACGGCTCATATAATTTTATCAGGAGGCTGCCTTACTGGATATGAAGATTTGAGCTATGAATTTACAAGCGAAGTAGGAGAAGATGTATATTATTTGTTGTACAGTCATTTTTTAAAACAGAATAATGGAGATGAAGAATACAAAGAAGAAAGAGAAAATCTTATTAAGATATTTCAAAATATCAACACCATATACGGATATTTGAATTATGGAGGAACGTATTTTGGACATCAAAAAGATAGGATATATGGTAAAACTGAGTATGCAATTTATCTATATCATAAAAACAAAAATGATTATGAAAAAAAGTATACCATTGATAAACAAAAGAAATTATATACGGACAGACTTCGTCAGCTTGTTTTAGACGAAGAAAAATACGATTATTATACATTAAGTGAAGAAAAAATAGAAAGACGAAAAAAAATAATGAATTTTATAAATCAACTTGATATTTTGATTATTAATTTTTTCTATCTCAGACAAGCCGAAGAGTTTGAACATTCCAACTATATTACAATATTGATTTGAAAGAACCATTGACAAACAAAACCTGCCTTCTTCAAAAAATTAAAGGAAAAGGTGGATGGACATATGCAGAATTGCCAGAGATAAAACCTGATAAATCAGCTCCTTTTGGTTGGGTTAGGGTACGAGGTAGTATTGATGATTATGAGATAAAGAATTATAAACTGATGCCCATGGGTAATGGTAAATTATTTTTACCTGTAAAAGCTGAAATTCGTAAAAAGATAAAAAAAGAAGCAGGAGATTATGTATCTGTTATACTTTATTTAGATAATGAACCTGTCGAATTACCTGAGGAATTAAAGCTATGTTTACAAAATGAACCTAATGCTTATGAAACTTTTTGTAGCTATACAGATGGAGAACAAAAAGCATTTATCGACTGGATATACACTGCAAAAAAAGAAGATACTAAGGTAGATAGAATAGTAAAAATGTTAAAAAAATTAGAGAAAAAAGAACGTCTATAAATTTGTATACAATTAGCATATTTTAACACGTTATGTTGATTTTAAAATGTTAAAGTTTGAATTATCTTTTGTGTTTAACGTTTTTTTTATGTTATATTTGACTTATAATTAATTCAAAAAACAGTATTGCCTATACAAAAAACTACTTTTTAGAGAAACACAGTTTCTGATTTATCGAGAACCAAATTCATAAAAACTAAAAAGTTGTTGCTATGGCTAATATTGTAATCCCAGACCCAGTCTTGGTTAAGAATTATATGGACGGAGATGAAAATGCTCTTGCTATCTTAATTAAAAGACACCAATCAAAAATTTACGGTTTTATCTACTCTAAAGTTACTGATAGAGATATCGCGGATGATATTTTTCAGGATACTTTTATTAAGGTAATCAAAACATTAAAAAGCAGAGCCTATAATGAAGAAGGTAAGTTTTTACCTTGGGTTATGCGTATTTCTCATAATCTTATTGTAGATCATTTTAGGAGAAATAAAAAGATGCCTATGTTTAGAGAAACTGAAGAGTTTTCTATTTTCTCTATAATGGGAGATAATTGCCCTAACATTGAGAGCCAAATGATTACTAGTCAGGTAGAGAACGATGTTAAGAAGCTTATTGAAGAACTTCCTGATGATCAGAAAGAGGTGCTACAAATGCGTATATATCAAGATATGAGTTTTAAGGAAATCGCAGATAATACAGGGGTTAGCATTAATACAGCCTTAGGTAGAATGCGCTACGCATTAATGAACTTGAGAAAGGTAATTGAAAAAAATAATATTGTTTTGACAAATTAAACAATAATATGTGGTTGCTCTACGTTATATAGGAAACAACAAAACTCCTTATATGGCAAAAATTTACTCTAAAAAGAAATTAGCAACCCCAGAAATGTTACCAAAGAAAGAAACTATTGATTTTTTATTGAATTATTCTAAAGCGTTACAAATAGTAAAAACTAGTAACGGAACTTACGAAAATATAGCTAATTAAAAACCAAAACCTCTTGTTGATTAGCGAGAGGTTTTTTTATAGTATTCATCTAAAACTGTTTTTCGACCGATAGTTTTAGTAATAATATCCTTATCTATATCCCATCCACGAGCAGGCGAATACTCTCTACCATACCATATTATTTGTAGGTGTAAATCATTCCACAAACCTTCAGGGAATAAGCGTTTTGCATCTTTTTCTGTTTGTACTACATTTTTACCATTAGTAAAGCCCCAACGATACATCAATCTATGAATGTGAGTATCTACAGGAAATGCAGGTATTCCAAAAGCTTGACTCATTACAACACTAGCAGTTTTATGCCCTACGGCAGGAAGCTCTTCAAGTGCTTCGAAACTAACGGGTACTTCACCATTATGTTTCTCTATTAATATTTCAGATAATCCATGTATCCCTTTAGATTTCATAGGAGATAATCCAACAGGTTTTATAATTTCACGTATTTCCTCAACTGATAGTTTTATCATATCATACGGGTTGTCGGCACGTTCAAATAATAATGGTGTAATTTGATTAACACGTACATCAGTACTTTGTGCAGACATTAATACGGCTATTAATAGCGTATATGGATCTTTATGATCTAATGGAATAGGGATAGTGGGATAAAGATCATTAAGTGTATCAATTGTAAACTGTACCTTTTCTGCCTTGGTCATTTTTTACTAATTTTATGGAAAACAAATATACTATTATGACGACATTAAAAAAAGGAGATAAAGCACCTGATTTTTCGGGAATTGACCAAGATGGCAATCAACATACATTAGCAGATTATAAAGGAAAGAAACTTGTAGTTTTCTTTTACCCTAAAGCGAGCACACCTGGTTGTACTAATGAGGCTTGTGATCTTCGTGATAATTTTGAACGTTTTGAAGCTAATAATTATGCTCTTTTAGGAGTTAGTGCCGATTCTCAAGCGAGACAAGGAAAGTTTAGAGACAAATACAGTTTCCCATTTCCATTATTAGCTGATGAAGAAAAAGAGGTTATTAATGCTTTTGGGGTTTGGGGGCCTAAGAAGTTTATGGGAAAAGAGTATGATGGTATTCACCGTACCACTTTTGTGATTAATGAAGAGGGGGTTATTGATGAAGTAATTGAAAAAGTAAAAACAAAAGCACATGCGGCACAGATATTAGACTAGTAATTATTTATTTTCCTTGGTTTGTGCAACGAAAACGAATTACTCTTTTATAATCAAATAATATATCTATATATCGTAGGTAATCTTTTTTAACAATATAATCAAAAGAATAGATCTCATTTTGATATTTAAAGTTAATATATTTTTGCTTTTTTAAAGCTCTTTCATTCCAAGTTCTAGATGTTTCATCATCAGTCCATGGGATAGGGTTACGATATATATTAGTGTTTATTTGTAGATGTTCTATAGGCTGGTTATACTTTACATTGAAATGTAATGTATCTCCAGCTTTTATATTTATAATTCCAGATTTTGGAGTTATGATTTCCAGATGTGGCAAATATGAAGTTTTTATATATGGTGTTTTTCTAAAATCTTCTTTATTTCCAGAATACCTAGCCCAAAATTCATCTTCAGGATAGTGATTTCTTGAAAATTTATCAGAAGGAGTCAACCAATAATAATCTTCATATTTTTTAACATATTTTAAAAGCTTCTCTTTTTTATCAATTGAACAATAGCCTGCAGCCCAAGTTGGATCTAAAAAATAGTATTCACCATTAATATGTATAGCGTTCCATGCATGATTTAAACTTCCCATTCGCCCTATTTGTGAATGGCTTTTTTTAGTATAACCAGAAATTATTGAACTCTGTATACCTACATAATCACACATTTGTTTGAACAGTGTGGCATAGCCATGACAAATAGCTTTTTTACTTTTTAGAGTTTTGTTTATATATTTATTTTTCCATTTTACGTATTTAGCATCACAGTTTTGATTGTTTCGGCAGCGGAAGGGTTTTGTTTTTTTATTCTTGTTGATGAGCTTATAATCATATTTAATAGAATGAGTTACCCAAATAAATATTGCGCGAGCTTTTTCAAGTTTTGTATTGCAATTTTGGGTAAGTTCTGTTGTGAGTTGATATAAGTCTCCTTTATATTCAACAGTTCGCGCAAGACTATCTATTGTTGAATAATTAGGAGTCTCATTTTGTGAAAAAACAAAAGTGAAATAAAAGAGAAAAAATATAATTGATTTAATTTTCAATTAAACCTGTTTTTTGAATACTTTTAAATAAGTGTTCTATAATACACATAGAATATTTGCTAGATATACTTTTAATAAATTCGGGGAAATCAATAGATGATTTATCATCTGCTGTATCAGAAATTGTTCTTATAACTGTAAAAGGTATATTATATTCATAACATACTTGTGCTACAGCTGCACCTTCCATTTCTACACATAATATAGAAGGTAGGGCATCTGTAAGTTGTTGTTTGTCTCTAGTAGTTGCAAAAAATTTATCTCCACTGGCAATATCTCCAATATGTAATGTAGGATTGTCAATGTTAAACTGAGATAGTACTGCTGCGTCAATAACATTATATAGTTCTCTACTCTCTATAATATTATTAATAGCAATTTTAGCAGTTGATAAATCTTCCTTTTTAGATTCAAAGTATGTTTTACCCAATAGTGGTACTTCAAATTGTTGCATTAACGGGCGAGCATCCATATCATGTTGTATAAGCTTTTGAGCTATAACAATATCTCCAATTTTTAAATCAGGACTTATTGCTCCTGCAACACCAGTAAATATAAGTTCGGTTATATTATACTCATTTATAAGTGTTGCCACTGTTGTAGCAGCGGCAACTTTACCCCAACGAGAAAAAACAACTATGGTTTTAATACCATTAATAGTACCAGAAGTATACCTTCTCATACCAATTACTTTAGTAACAGGATTATTAAGTAATGTTACTACACCCTCAATTTCTTCGGGCATTGCACCCATTATACCTATTACCTTGTTTTTCAAGTTTTATTTTTTATTTATGTTCTGTTAGCTGTTTCGTTTCAGAATTACAACCGAATAAACTATTTTTCTTAATTAATTCAGCAATACCTTCGGGTAACATTTCTTCCCAACCAGACTCTCCTTTACTGATCATTTTAAGTACCTCGCGCGAGAATATATTTAAATGTTCTTCTTGAACATCGGGAATATCCATTACTTTACCATTGAATTTAAAGAATTTGTATAATTCTTTCATTCTAGGGTGTACCATTAAATTTTCAGAGTTTACAATATTACCATCTTCGTCTTTCATAGGGTAAAGGAATACCTTAAGGTCACGGTAAAATAATTTACCAAACGCTTCAAGTATACCTCCACTTAAATGACGATAATATTTCTCATCAAAAATATCAATAAGGTTATTTACTCCCATAGCAAGCCCCATTCTAGCTTTAGTATAACTAGAGAAATATTCAACTACTCTATAATATTCTTGGAAGTTAGATATCATAACAGTTTGCCCTAAAGAGCAAAGTAACTCTGCACGATCCATGAAATCTCTTTCGTCAATTTCTCCTTCAGAACGAAGGTTAGAAAGTGTGATTTCAAAAACTACAAGAGTTTTTTCTTTATCCACTCTGTTTTCCTTAAGGAACATTTGATGTGATTTTTCAAGCATATCAATGTTTACCTTAGTTACAGGGCGGAAACTACCTCTAAGGGCAAGTATATTTTTCTTGTATAGTATAGCAGCTGGTAAAACATTTTTCCCTTCTGGGTTAAACATTACCGCATCAGTCATACCGTTTTTAACTAATTGTAGACTCATTAATCTATTATCTACATTAGCAAAACGAGGACCAGAGAAGTTTATAGTATCTATCTCTAGCTGATCTTTATCTAAGTTATCATAAAGATAACGTAGTAACTTTTTAGGATCGTTATATTTATAAAACGCTCCATAAACAAGGTTTACACCAAGTATACCTAATGTTTCTTGTTGTAAACGTGCATCGTTTTCTTTAAAACGAATATGTAATATAATTTCGTTATAATCTTCATCAGGTTCTACCTGATATTTTATACCTACCCAACCATGACCTTTAAACTGCTTTGCAAAATCGATAGTTGCAACAGTATTAGCATAGCTAAAGAATACTTTACTAGGGTGTTTATCTCTTTTTAGTCTTTCCTCTATAATGTTTACTTCGTGAGTAAGCATTTTTTTAAGGCGGCTTTCAGTTACATACCTACCATCATCTTCTACACCATATATGGCATCACTAAAGTCTTTATCATATGCTGACATCGCCTTTGCAATAGTACCAGAAGATCCTCCTGTTCTAAAAAAATGACGTACCGTTTCTTGTCCTGCACCTATCTCAGAAAATGTTCCGTAAATATTTTCGTTAAGATTTATACGTAACGTTTTATCTTTGATAGATGGAACGTGCTCTATTATTTTATCACCCTTTAAGGTTATATCTGCTTCGGTTAGTTTCATAGCTGTGTTTGATATATTGCAAAGTTAAAAATTCAGTCAGTTTAATAAAACAAATAATGTTATTTTTGTAAAAAAGTAAACGATTTTGAAAGTACGTTTTTTAGGTACAGGAACATCACAAGGAATACCAGTTATTGGTTCGGATAACCCCGTTTGCCATAGTAGTAATCCAAAAGATAAGCGACTTCGTGTTTCCGTTTGGATACATTGGGAGGATTATTCATTTGTAATAGATTGTGGTCCTGACTTTAGGCAACAAATGTTAACATCTAAATGTCCTAAAATAGATGGTATACTCTTTACTCATGAGCACTCTGACCACACAGCTGGATTAGATGATATACGTCCGTTTTTCTTTAAACAGGGAGATATTCCTATTTATGCACAAGAGCGAGTAATAGATAGCCTTAAAAGACGTTTTGATTATATTTTTAAGGAAGAAAATAAGTACCCAGGTGCACCATCTGTAGCGATTACCGAGGTAAAAAATAATATACCTTTTATTATTGGTAATAAAACGGTAGAACCTATTACATTATTTCATGGTACACTAGAGATAATGGGGTATAGAATAGCAGATTTTGCTTACTTAACAGATATTAAGACTATTACAGATGGGGAAACTGAAAAGGTAAAAGGTGTTAAAGTATTAGTAGTGAGTGCACTTAGAATAGAGCCTCATACTACACATTTTAATCTTGAAGAAGCACTAGATTTTATAAATAAAATAAACCCAGAAAAAGCTTACATTACACACATTAGTCACTTAATGGGTTTTCATGACGAAGTACAGAAACAATTGCCAAAAAATGTATTTTTGGCTTACGATAATTTAGAAATAACCATTTAATATAATTATGAAAAAAAACTTATTGTTATACCTATTTATTTTTACACTACTGATAAACCTTTTTACCTATGTGTATTTTACAAAAAATGAAAAGTATGCAGCCGACAAAGCAGAAAAACTTACGACTAGAATAGAGTCTTTAAAAGACAGTCTTAATATAATGACTAGTAACCTAGAACGAGCAGATTATTTCTCTTTAAAACAAAATTTAAATGCTCGTCATTATTTTGATGAAGATCCTGATGAAATAGCAATACGAGTTAGAGATGATATTTATGCAAAAAATAAAGGTGCTAAAGGTAACCCGTTAATACAGTATCCGGTACTTGACGGAAAATCTTTTGTCATTAATAAGATTAAATTAGTTAATAACCGTTGGATTATTGCAGATTTTACTAATGGAAAAGCTTGGGGAGAAATATTTATAAAGTATTTTATCGAAGATAACGGAGATGTAAGTTATGAAACAGTTGAAACACTATTACATGCAAATACAATAAATTAATCAGTTAACTTTCTCATAATCCATTCTAATGGGCCTGATGTTTTAAATTTTCTCCAGATGATGGCGAATATAATGCAAAAAAAACTAAAGGATAAAGCATATAGTACAGAGAATTGAATAGAATAGACCCCGATTTTTTCGGGGTTTATTATTTCAATTAATCCAATACCTATAACAATATGAGCTACATAAAAAGTTAGTGCTAGTTGCCCTGTTTTCTCTAAGGCATTAATCATTTTATTTCTTTCAAATTGTTTCGATAGTAATATGCAGGCTGATATTATTGCTATTGCAATAGAAATTCCGTTTAGCATATATAATGGCATAGGAGGCATAGGGTTAGTGCCTAATATTTCTGTCAACTCTTTGGTTGTTTTTATATCCCCATTAGATAGAATTGTAATAAAGGAATATGATAAAAGTTGAATGATAACAAATGCTATAGCGCTAATCAATAGCATCTTTTTTATAAAACGATTATCGTTTAAATTTTGCTTACCAAACCAATAACCTACCAACATAAAGGCTACCCATGGCACTACAGGATGAAATCCGTTAAAAAATAAGTTTCTAATGAAACCGTTAATTGTCCAAAATTTTGAATAACTAAGAGAGGTAAAATCCCAACCAGATTCATAATTAAAGAACATTAGTAATAGGGGGAAGGCAATAATAAATAAACCTGCTAGTAGTAATATTGTATTCTGTTTTTTAGTTAAAAACAATAATATTACAAGCATATATATACCATAAAAGTGTAATATATCGGCTGGCCAGATAGCTATATATGATAATCCAACTACAAACAAGAATAATGCTCTTTTTGCAATTCTAATTTTAAGGGCTTTTAACCTTACGTCATCATTACTTTTTATTGCAGAATTTGTCATTAAAGCAAGACCTACACCTGCTAATACCACAAATGTAGCTGCTGCTTTACCATCAAATATATTGGCAATATTTTTAACCCAATTAGTACTATCACTACCAAGAATAACTTTAAAGTTAACGATTATCATCCCGATAATTGCTAATGCTCTTGCTACATCAAGACCAATTACTCTTTTTCCCATCTGTTGTTTTTACCATTTGTAATAACACATTTGGAGGTGTTTTATTACTATTTATTTAGCCAAGCTAACATATCATGAAAGTTTTGTGGCGCTACACCATGCCCTACAGGATATTCATGATATTCAGCATCAATATCAAATTGTTTCATTGCCTCAGGAGCTTTTCGTGCCCAATCTACAGGAATAACTTGATCTACCGTACCGTGTGATATAAAGAAATCTAGTTTACTAATACTTTCTTTATCTACAGTATCAGATACAATATCAGTATTTAAATAACCACTTAAGGCAACAACTCTATTTATTTTTTGAGGATAAGTTAATCCCACAGCATAACTTAATATACTACCTTGACTAAAGCCAATAAGTGTGATATTATTATCGTCTATAGGATAGGTATCAACAAGTTCATCAATAAACTTTACAATAAGGTCACGTGACTCTATTGCTTGTTTATCGTCAGAAAACTTGTTCATATCAGCATCAAAATTAATAGCATACCATGCATTACCATAAGGAGGTATGCTGTAAGGCGCTCTAGCCGATACTATAAAATATTCATCAGGTAATTGTGCTGCAAAAGAAAAAAGATCTTCTTCATTACTACCATAACCGTGTAATAGTAATAATAATGGGTTTTTATCTTTCTTTACTTTTGGTTCTCTAACTATGTGAAATAATGATAAATCTTGTTGCATTACAGGTTTTTAAATGTTTTTTGAAAGAAAGGACCAACTACAGGAACTAAGTATGTTTTACCTTGTACTGCACCTAAAAAGCCATAAACCCATATTATAAAGAAGAAAATGTAAAATGCAGATGATATCATCCAGCTATTAAAATATCCTATAGGATACCCTAGTATAAAGAATAATAGTATTGTACCTAATGCTTGACGTATATGAAATGAAGAGAAATAGTTTTTCTTTTCGCTGTTCATTACTAGGGCTATTATACAGCCTATTATTGTTAAATAGCTAACTATAGCCATTGTTTTTCCTTCTTCTACAGTTTTATCCATTTTAATTTATTTGTGTTATTGTTGTAAGGTAAGTTTCTCGTTATTGTAAACACCATAACTTTTACCTTGTAGTTTTAAACCTAAAAATGCAGAGTTTTTAGATTTAGATAATATATTCTTTTCAGTAAATGTATAACTGTTTTTAGGGTTAAATAGTGTAAACGATGCTTTATTACCCTTAGTTATACTATGATTTTCTACTTGAAATAGCTCTTTGCTAGATGTTAGTTTTTCAATAACTACATCTAATGGTAAAACAGTACATAAAGCACCAAAAGCACTTTCTAAACCTATAGTACCATTTTTAGCTAAGTCAAATTCCATTTTTTTATTCTCAATATCAATAGGGTTGTGGTCAGATGTAATGCTATCTATAGTACCATCAAGAACACCCTCTATCAAAGCTTTTCTTTCTGTTTCTGATCGTAGGGGAGGTGTTACTCTATAACGTGTATCAAACTCTTCTAATACTTCATCTGTTAGTAGTAAATTGTGTACAGTAACACTACAGGTTACGTTTAATCCTTTTGCCTTTGCTTCTCTAATTATTTGTACAGATTTAGCAGTAGATATTGTAGGAATATGCATTTTACCACCTGTATATTCTAATAAAAATAGGTTACGAGCTATTTGTAACTCTTCGGCAAGCATAGGTATACCTTTAAGTCCTAATCGAGTACTTACAGCACCTTCGTGAACTACTCCTTTACCTTTTATTTTATCATCTTGTGCATAAGCAATTACTAATCCATCAAAATCCTGCACATACTGCAATGCTATTTTCATTATGTTAGCATCAGTAATAGCTTTGTTATAATCACCAAAGGCTACAGCACCAGCATTTTTCATATCAAAAAGTTCTGCTATGTCTTTACCTTCGCTACCCTTAGTAAGTGCGCCTATTGGATGTACATTCGTTGTAGCGTTTAAAGCCTTACCAAGTAAAAAATGAATGTCAGCTTGTTTATCAGCTACAGGGTTACCACTAGGCTGTAATGCTACATTTGTAAAACCACTTAAAGCAGCAGTATTTAATCCATTTGTAATTGTTTCTCTGTCTTCATAACCTGGTTCTCCAAAACTAACTGAACTATCAAACCAACCACGAGAAATATGTAAATTATCTAACTCTACAATTTCAAAATTAGAATCGTTAGTTATATTTTCTCCTATTTGTTTAATAATGCCTGCTTCGACTTTTATATCTACAACCTTATTATTAAAAGGGCTGAGTTTGTCTATAATAGTGGCATTTTTGAAAATTAGGTTCATTTTACAAATTTTTGAATAAAAAGTTCTAATAATAAAAAGATTAGCGTACCAATGATAAACCATTTCCATAGCTCATTAGCCGTTCTTTCTGATTGAATATCATTGTATACAGTAGCAACAGAATCTGTTGTTGTAAAGTCTTTAAGGATGGTTGTATTCTGTAAGCTTAAGTCACTTTCAGTACGAGCATAGTTAAAACTAATACCTTTTAGGTTCTCTTGGTTTTTAGAGATATTATAATTACCCGATTGTTGAGGATAATCTCCAAAAGATAGTTTTACTTTATTGCTTAATACCTGTTGCATAGGTATAAAATCAATAGTTTTGTTACTAACTGTTACCACCTCATCTTTTGTTAAGGTAGCATCAAGTAATACATTTTCGTTTGTACCTATTGTTATAGCATGTACACCTGTATTATTACTGTTTTGTGCCATGTTATAGAATGTAGGCACAATAAGTGGCGAATTTTGAAAATTACTATTCTCTTTATTTACTGGAGCAGTAAATACATACATGTTCCCGATATTGTTACTAAGTGATGCTAAAAATGATGTGCCATCATCATAAGTAAGTACAGGAAATGCATTTCCTGATAAGTTATATCCTTGACTTACTTTGGGGTATTGAAAGTTTTTAGTTTTCTTTTCAAATACAGTTTTATATAACGGGTGATTAAAAGCTATTTCGGTTATTTGCTTTTCGGTTATACTTTTATCATTATAAGTAATAGCTCCAAAGTTATTAAGCACATTGTTTAAGTTTTGTAGGCTACCATCGGTAGCTGGTATAATAACAATGTTTCCACCTTTCTCGTAAAACGATTTTAATGTAGTTATTAATGCTTGTGGAATTTCTTTTAATTCATTTAATATAATAGCATCTTGTTTTTCTAAGATGTTATAATCTAAAGTACGTAATTCTGATGCTATAAAATTAAAATCATCTGGAGTATAAATTCTAGATAGGAAATCATTTTTATTACTTTCACCTATCGCAACTACATTTGATTTTTCAGGTTTTGATATACTAAAGTAATAACTGTTATCATAAGTAAGGCTATTATCGCTAATAGTTACATAACCATGAAAATCGGCTTTAGGTATTGTAAATACACTTGATTTTTGTAGAATATCAAATTTTATAACTGTTTTTGCTATAAGATCATCCCCGTTATGTAATGCAATTGGTATTTCGTTGTCAATAGTACCATAAGCTTGCATGGTTACTTTAATTTCATAAAAATTATCAAGTACCTGCGTTATATAAACACTATCTATGGCTACATTATTTTTGTTTTCAGCTTCGGGTGTTACAAAATAAGTAGGGTTATCAGTAGTAAATTTAGAAATGCTTTTTTTATCAAGATTAATAGCATCTGTTATTACAACTACATCTTTACCAGTGTTTTTTCTTTTTGATTGTGCTTTTGTAAGTAAGAAATCAGGTTTAAACGGAACGTCAGTATATTTTAAGTTTTGTAGTTCTTTTTGCACTGATTTTACATCAGTATCCCAAAAAGCATCAGTATTAGTAAGTAAAGAAAACTGTTTGTTTTCAGGAGTATTTTCTAATATGTCTTGTATAGCTCGTTTCATTAACTCGCCCTTATTACCTTTAGCTTGCATAGAGAAAGAATTATCGAGTAGTATTAGCATTTCATTACTCTTATTCTCGTAGTCTTGAGCTTTAAAGTAAGGTTGTGCAAAAGCAATTATAAGTAATGCTAATAATGATAGACGAGTAAGAAGTAAAAGCCATTTTTTGATAACAGAGCTTTTACGCGTTTGCATACTAAGCTCTTTAAGAAAACGTACGTTTGTGAAATATTGCTTTTTAAAACGACGTAATTGAAACAAATGCACCAAAATAGGTATTACCAGCAAGAAAAGAAAGTAAAGAATTTCGGGATATTTAAACTGCATTTTGCTCTAAGAATTTTTCAAAAATACTAATTTTTATTCTAATGTACGAAGTAAAAGTAGCGCTTACATATTATCTTCTCTTTCTTTTTGCAGCTTTTGTTTTTTCTGCACCACGATTACGAGGTTTAGTCTTTTTAGGTTTAGTTTTACCAGGACCACCTAAGTTTACCTTTTTGTTTTTGTCTTTCTTTTCATGAAAAGCTTCACCACCTTCTTGTTTAGGGCGTTTAAGTAATATTTTTACTTTTTGCTTTTCTTTTTCAAAATCAAGTAGACGATCGGCTATTTCGATGTTTTCAGGAATAGATAATAGCTCTATTTCCTTTTCCATTAATACTTCAGACTCTATTTGTGGCTCTTGTTCTTTAGGACTTATAAAGCTAATAGCTACACCTTCTTTATCTGCACGTCCAGTACGCCCAATACGATGAATGTATTGTTCTGGTACTTCAGGGAATTCCATATTTATTACATGAGTAATATCTGTAATATCAAGACCTCTTGCCATAACGTCTGTAGTCACAATACCTCTAAGTGTTCCTTCTTGAAAGGAAGCCATAGTGTTTAGACGGTAGTTTTGTGATTTATTAGAGTGTATAACACCAAACTGTTCAGGGAAAGACTCTTCCATGCTTTCCAGTACAAGGTCGGCAGTTCTTTTATTATTTATAAAAACTAATACACGACTATATTCTTCTTCGTTTTGTAGTAGCTCTTTTAGTAAATTAATTTTAGTAAGGAAATTGGGTACGTGATAACCAATTTGTTTTATTTTTTCTAATGGTGTTCCTGATGCAGCTAAAGATACTTCTTCTGGAAAATCGAAAAAGTCATTTAGCATTTCATCTACATCATCAGTCATTGTTGCAGAAAAAAGTATACTCTGACGTTTTTGTTTCATCATTGAGAGTATAGATGTTATTTGAACACGAAACCCTAAGTTAAGTATCTCATCAAACTCATCAATAACTAATTTTTGTAGTGTGTCAAATCGTACTACGTTATCTAAAGCAAGATCCATTAGTCTACCAGGAGTACCCACTAGTATATCTACACCTTCATAAACACGTTTTTTTTGTGTGTTTATATTTACACCTCCATAAACGCCTACAGTACGTACAGTCATGTACTCCGTCAGTTTTTCAACTTCCTCAACTACTTGTACTACAAGTTCACGCGTAGGTACTAAAATTACTACACGTGGTGTATCGGTTTTTATAAATCTCCATTGTTTTAATATCGGTAATAAATAAGCAAAAGTTTTACCTGTACCTGTTTGTGCAATTCCCATCATGTCGCGACCAGACAGTATTACTGGCATTGCGCGTTCCTGTATAGGGGTAGGGGTAGTAAACCCAATTCCGTCAAGGGCTTTTTGTAATGATTTAGGTAAATCGAAATCTTGAAAAGTTGGCATCTAGGTATCTTTTTTGCAAAGATAGGCATTTACAACAGAGAATATTACTTAATTATTGATTGAAAATAATTATTAAAACTATAAAAAGGTCTTAATAAAAGTAATTAGAAAGACCTTTTTTATTGTTACTCTTTGTCAGTAAGACTATTCATAAATGCTATTAAATCTTTTTTCTCTTTTTCAGAGAGATTTAATGAATCGGCGGGTAAAGTTTGATGTTCTAAATCAATATCTAAACCTGCACCACCCCCAATATCGTAAAAATCGACCACTTGTAGCAATGAAGTATATATACCATTATGCATGTAAGGCCCTGTTTTTGATACGTTTCTAATAGTAGGAGTTTTAAAGAAGTGTTTACGTTCTTCGGTATTAAATGAGTTATATCTACCTAAGTCAGTATCTATAACATTACTTACGGTATCTTTAGGTACACCTATAAGTTCTAGTTCCGATTCAGTGAAATTAGGAGGTACAGTACCATTAAATAATGGTGCAAAGTGACATGTAGCACATTTTGCTTTTCCTGAAAATAAGTTGAAACCATTTATTTCACTAGCCGTTAAGGTGTTCTCTTCATTATTGATATTCTTATCAAATTTTGAGTTGAATTGCCCTAAGCTTCTTATATATGTTGCAATTGCATTTCTAGCTTTACGCTCTGTGATTTCATCTCCATATATTTCTTTAAACTCTTCTTTATATTCAGTATCTTCGTTTATTAATGCTGTAATGTTGTTTAAGCTAGAGTGAAATTCATTAGGATTATTAACTACATCCACTATTTGCCCTTCTAGGTTACCCGTCCTACCATCCATAAAAAAACTTTGCTGGTATGCAGCATACAGTAGGGTAGGGCTATTCCTTATTTGTTTAGGAAAAGTTTTTAAACCATCTGTAAAAGCTAAATTTTCTTTATGGCAACTAGCACAGCTAATTGAATTATCTGCCGATAATCTCGTATCGTTAAATAGCTGTTTACCTAATTTCATTTTTGGTAACATTAAAGAGTCTACCTCATTATAGTCCGCAAAGAAATTAAGGTTGAATGTATTATTAGAAAATAAAGAAGTCATAGAATTGTTAAACGCTGTTTCAAAAGGATACTTTACCTTCCAGTCGTTACTAACTTCTTGTAATATTTCTAATTGTTTATGTGTATGGGTTTTAATAAACGAATAACGATCGAATGTATTAAAATTACCTTTGTTTAAATCATCAATAGTATTGTTTATCTCTACTATAAGTTGATTGTATAATTCTTCTGACTGAAAATTACTCTCAAAAGGTTTTATTACATCTAACATTCCTTTATAAGAAGTTACAGCTTCTTTTAATGATGCTTCTAAAACAGGAGAGTCATAGCCTGTAATTCCTGTTAAAGCAACACGAGAAATTTCGTCACGTAATAACCAAATAATATGATAATCTTTTAAATCTAATACAGTATTGTTTTTTATTAGTTTTAATCGATTAGAAGTTTTCTCTACAACCTTTTGTATTTGCTCCCAGTTAGGTTCTTCTTCATAAATAGACTCTTCTATTACTTGAAAACCAAAAGGTGCCATAATCTTTATATTAGTAGCATCTTCTTCTTCTACCTTTAAAAGGTTAGGAGCATTTAAAGATTTATAATTGTTTCTATCTGTAAAAGCTAAAATAGGCTCTATGTGTTTAAATTGGTCACGTGCTTTTATATAAAAGCGTTCAGCATCTTTTGGAGCTGATTGTTTTAAAGAATCTAAATATATAACTGTGCTATCTAAATGAGATATATAGTTAATCTCAACATTTTTAATTGCTGAATATTCAGTGGTTTCTGTTTTTTTACTACAAGAAACTATTGCTATAAACAAAAGACACAGAAAATTAATCTGTGTCTTTTTAGTTTTAATATTTGTGATGTTCATTCTTATCTTTCTAGACCCTCTATTACATATAACATACTACCTTCTTTTCTTGAACCTTCTACAGTTGTAGCGTTAGGATCTGTAAATGCAGAACCATCTGCAGGCTCCCACCCATGGTTTTGCGTAATGATAGCAAAAGTGTTGTCTTTTCCGATAATGTCAGATATATCTATCATTCCAGTTAT
Source organism: Flavobacterium sp. MedPE-SWcel (assembly GCA_001874325.1). Classification (GTDB taxonomy): domain Bacteria; phylum Bacteroidota; class Bacteroidia; order Flavobacteriales; family Flavobacteriaceae; genus Flavobacterium. The sequence continues at coordinate 102,650 of MPCW01000008.1, forward strand.
TTCCCACATTTTATCAGTATTACCATAACCTGCAGCAGTAGCAGCATCTTGGTCACACTCTAAAACAGTTTTTAAAGCACCCGTACTAATGTTGTACTGGTATAAACGTGCGTAGTGTGTCTTGTCTGGAGTATCAGCATATCCATTTGGATCTTCTTGGATGTATACATAGTTCTCAGTAACAGTAATGTTATCAGGGCTATGGAATGCTTTAGCGATACCATCTAATTTATCACCATCTAATATACAAGTAAGTGTTCCTGCACCTGTAGGGTCATTTTCGTTAAGTACTAACTTATATACTCTACCGTAAATAGTACCTTTTCCTACTAAGTCTGGTTTTTTACGACCTGTTACACAAAAGTAAATTTCTCTTTGATTTGCAGCACTACCTCTTCTCCAGTCGATATCTTCTAATCTAGAGAAGCCCATAACACCTTTGTTCTTACATTCAGCATCAAGTAAATCTACTTCAGTTTCTTCTAAACTTACAAACTCTACTGGGTAAGATTGTCCTTCTGTCATGTCCATTTCGAAGTTGATGCTAGCATCAGACATTTTAAGACCATATAGTTGACCACCGTATAAATCACCAGAATTACCAACATACATTCCTAATTGTCCTGAAGGAGTAGTGTTGTCACCTTGATCATCACCAATAAATACAACAGTTTTATCTGAGTAAGCATCTTTACCAATTGGCACAGCATTCTCACAAGTCCATTGTCCTAATTTAGTTAAGATGTTAGCAGTACTAGCATCAGCAGCCGATCTAAAAGGATCTGTAGCAAAAACTGCTTTAGAAGAACCACCCCATTCTCCACCTGAAAGGTATAAAGGACCAAATCCGTGCTCTTGTGGAGTAATTAGAGTACCAGAACACTGTGCAGTACCTGCAGTAGCAGCAGAGTTTAAGATGTACTCACCTTTTACTGGCTTAAACGTTTCGTCAAAAGTAATACGAGCCACAGCGTAATCTGCCTCGATGTTGTTGATTAAAGAGAAAGTACCGTCATCATTCTTTAATAACCCTGCACCATCAGCCATAGAACCATAAACGAATGCTGGAGAATCTTCTAGTACATCTTCTGAACTTAATATATTATATATATTCAAGTTAGAGAAACCACTAGCTTTTTTAAGCATAATGTTTGGACTTGTTGAGTGGTTTGCTAACTCAACTGGGTTAGGAGTAGCCTTGTTGTCATCATCATTGTTACAAGATACAAGCGTACCTAAAGCAGCACACATTCCGATTACTGCAAGATAATTTTTTTTCATTTCGATTTAAATAAGTTATGTTGTGAATAATTAATCTGCCGCGAAACTAGGGCAGTCTTATTATGTCAAAATGAATAGCGTGTTAACAAATATTGAAGTATTTTTGATTTTATTTAAAGTGAATAAAAATAATAAGAGTTGTATTTTATTTAACAGATTGATTGTTAATATATTTGTTTATGGGGGTATGTTTAACTTATTGTTAAATCGGGACAATTATTTTTGTATGAAATTACTTCAATTATTTTTTTAGATGAAAATATTAGAAAAAACAACAAGTTTTTTCTAATATTAAGATATAAAGTATAAATTAGTCATTTTAAAGCCCACATCATGACTGCAGGAATTATATTAGCACTTTGTTTACTTGTGTTGTTATCTTATGTATTTGATCTAACATCTTCAAAAACTAAGATACCATCCGTGCTTCTTTTACTTCTTTTAGGGTTTTTAGTAAGACAGCTATGTAATATTTTTGGAATAAATGTTATCGATCTGCAAGATGTATTACCAATACTGGGTAGTATAGGTCTTATTCTTATAGTTTTAGAAGGATCATTAGAACTTGAATTAAGAAAGAGTAAAGTACCAATTATAAAAAAGTCTGTTATTCTAGGTATTGTACCGCTTATAGTACTATCGGTAGGGCTTGCTTTTGTGTTTCATTATATAAGTGGTGTTGATTTTAAAACTTGCCTTGCAAATGCAATACCTTTATCTATAATAAGTAGTTCTGTAGCAATACCAAGTGTAAGAGGGTTTACGCGCTCTAATAGAGCCTTTGTAATATATGAAAGTAGTATATCAGATATTATAGGGGTAATACTATTTAATTTCGTTACTATGCACGATACCATTGGTTTTGCCGCTTTTGGTTCTTTTTTAGTTCAGTTAGTAATTATTGTAATAATATCATTTATAGCTACAGGAGCATTATCTTTTATGTTGAGTAGGCTAGAGCATCATATTAAGTTTGTGCCTATTATATTTTTAGTTATACTTATTTATGAACTGTCTAAAATTTTCCATCTACCATCATTAGTATTTATTTTAGTTTTCGGGCTTTTCCTTAATAACTTAAATGAAATTCGTCATGTTAAATGGATAGAGTATTTAAAACCAACGCTGTTAAGAAAAGAGGTTGATAAATTTAGAGAGATAACTATAGAGTCTACATTTCTTGTACGAGCACTGTTTTTTCTTCTTTTTGGTTATTTAATAGAAGCTCGTGAAGTTTTAAATACAGATGTTATTTTATACTCTTTAGGTATTACAGCAGGTATTTATGGGTTGAGAATTATAGCATTAAAAATCGCCAAAACAGATCTAGTACCATTAATGTTTATAGCACCAAGAGGGTTAATAACAATTTTATTGTTTTTATCTATCTCAGATAAGCTACCATTCATTAACCGTTCATTAATAATACAGGTTATAATTTTAACCTCATTAATAATGATGATGGGTACTATTTCTAGTAAGAAAGAATCTAAAGAAATTATAGAAAATAGTCACTAAAAAATGATAAGATTGATATCTCGATATGATAATGAGAACCAATCTGCTATAGATTTATTAGTAAGTAGCCCGTGGTATAAATAAATACCATTTTTAAAACCTTTATTGCAACGAATAGAACTTTCTAAACCGCCGTTCTCGGCCATTTGTAATAAGAAAGGGCTTATTATGTTACTAATAGATATAGAAGCTGTTTTAGAGTAACGAGAAGGGATATTAGGTACACAGTAGTGTACTACATTGTTTTTGACAAAAGTAGGTTTTTCGTGAGTTGTAATTTCCGAGGTTTCAAAACAACCGCCAGTATCAATACACACATCCATAATAACCGCACCTTTTTTCATGTGCTCTACCATTGTTTCGCTTACAATAATGGGCGTACGGTTTTTACCACGCATTGCCCCAATAGCAACATCACAACGCATAAGTGCTTTTAATAATGCCTTTTCTTGTAGTGTAGAGGTGAATATACGTTGGTTTAAGTTATTTTGAAGTCGACGTAGTTTAGTTATAGAGTTGTCAAACACTTTAACGCTAGCACCTAGACCTATAGCTGTTTTAGCAGCAAATTCGGCGACAGTACCAGCACCTATAATAACAACCTCAGTAGGTGGTACACCAGTTATATTACCCAGTAGTAATCCTTTACCTATTCTTTCGTTTATCATTAACTCAGCAGCAATAAGTACTGATGCTGTTCCTGCAATTTCACTTAACGATTTTACAGTAGGGTAAGACCCGTCTTCATCTTTAATAAACTCAAAGGCAAGTGCTGTAATTTTTTTTGCAGCAAGAGCATCAAAATATTCTTTACGTTGTGTTTTTAGCTGTATAGCAGAAATAAGTAATGTTTTCTGCTTCATCATTTCTATTTCCTTATCAGTAGGGGGTTCTACTTTAAGTATAACAGGACAACTAAAAACTTTTTTTGTGTCTTGTGTTACCTCTGCACCAGCATCGCTATACTCTTTATCAGTATAGCTAGAGCTTTCACCAGCACAAGATTCTATCATTACACGATGTCCATGAGCAGTTAGAGAGCTAACAGCATCAGGAGTAAGACATATTCTTCTTTCCTGATATGATGTCTCTTTTGGTACCCCAATAAAAAGCTCACTTTTTTTCTTGCCTACTTCAAGTTTTTCCTCCTGTGGAAGCAATTGTTGTTTTGTGAAGGGTGTTAATGACATGTGTGTTATATGATAGTTGGGACTAATTTACAAAAATTATTTCAACGTCACTTGTCGTCTCCCGTCAGGCAATAGCTTTATGGTGATGGAAGAGTGGTCTAAAGGTATAAGATTAGGTGTTTTTTCTGGCCATTCTATAAGGCACATGTTACCAGAATAGAAGTATTCATCTATTCCCATATCATAAGCCTCCTCTTCGTCATTAATACGATATAAATCAAAATGATATAATGCTTTAGCATCAGATGTTTCATATTCGTTAACTAACGAGAAGGTAGGGCTAGACGTAATATCTGTTACTCCCATTTGGCGAGCAATAGCCTTAATAAGTGTAGTTTTACCCGCACCCATATCAGCATGAAAAACGACTATTTGTTTTAAACCGTTTTCAAGTAATTGCTCTGCCACTTTATCAATTTCTTCTAATGAGAAAATTACTTCCATATATTACTTAGGATTAAATACTAAAAACGGAATAACCATTTCTTCTAACGATATACCACCATGTTGGTATGTGTTTTTGTAATAACCTGCATAATGATTAAAGTTATTTACGTAAGCTAAAAATAAATCGTTTTTAGCAAAAATGTACGAACTACTCATGTTTATAGTAGGTAACTGTACAAGTTTAGGATCTTTTATATGATATACATCTCTATCATCAAAAGTAAGACTTCTCCCTGTTTTGTAACGTAAGTTTAAGCTAGTATTTCTGTCACCTATTACCTTGCTTGGGTTCTTTACATTAATAGTACCATGATCCGTAGTTAATATAAGTTTAAAGCCCATTAGCTGCGCTTGTTGTATCATTTCTAGTAATGGTGAGTTTTTAAACCAGCTTAATGTAAGCGAACGATAAGCTTTATCATTACTCGCTAACTCTTTTACTACTTCCATTTCTGTTTTAGCATGCGAAAGCATATCTACAAAGTTATATACTATTGTAGTAAGGTCATTATCTTTAAGACCTTTAAAGTTGTCAACTAACTTTTTACCGTCTTTAAAGTTTGTAATTTTATAGTACTCTTGCTTAATATTAAGCCCTAAACGTTTTAAATGAGCTGTAAGAAACTCGGCTTCATATAAGTTTTTACCACCATCTTCAACATCATTTTTCCAATACTCTGGATGTTTCTTCTCCATTTCTAGAGGAGTAAGCCCTGAGAAAATGGCATTACGTGCATACTGTGTAGCAGTAGGTAAAATAGAGTAGTAGGTAGACTCTTGTTCCAGCTTATAATGGTTGCTCACAACATTTTGGAATGCTTTCCATTGGTCATAACGTAAGTTATCTATAACTACAAAAAGTATTGGTTGTTTCTTTTGTATTTCAGGAACAACTAATTCACGAAAAAGATTGTGCGATAATACAGGTTTATCCGCATTAGGGGTATACCAGCTTTCGTAATTTTTCTCTATAAACTTCCCAAACTGTAAATTAGCTTCGTGTTTTTGAGATTCAAGTATTTCAACCATACTTTGATCTTCGATGTTTTCAAGCTGCATTTCCCAAAACACAAGTCTTTTGTACATTTCTGTCCAATCTTCCCAAGAGTTGACCATAGCCATATCCATAGCTATTTTTCTAAACTCTTTTTGATAATCAAGTGTTGTTTTTTCAGATACTAGTCTAGAGTTGTCAAGATTCTTTTTTAAACTTAGTAGTATCTGATTAGGGTTTACGGGTTTTATAAGATAATCAGCTATTTTAGAACCAATAGCTTCTTCCATTATATATTCCTCTTCACTCTTAGTAATCATTATTACAGGAACAGATGATTTAAGCTCCTTTATTTCAGATAATGTTTCTAAGCCACTAAGCCCTGGCATATTTTCATCAAGAAATACAACATCAAAATTTTCATCTCTAAAAATATCGATTGCATCTTGCCCATTATTAGCAGTAGTAACATTATAGCTTTTCTTTTCTAAAAAAAATATGTGGGGTTTCAGCATGTCTATTTCATCGTCAACCCAAAGTATCTTTATTTCATTCATGTATGAGTGAATTTTCGTTCGCGGAATTAATTATGCAAGTTAAATGTATTTAACGGTTTTTATCTTAATTATTGTATAAAAATACTAACTATACTTAATAGACATCTAATTATTTCATTAGATGTAGAGTTTATGTATTTATTATCCAATATTAAGAGATGAAGAGTGTTTCTTACAAGAGGTTCAGTGATAAAAACACCTCTTAATTTAAACAAAACACTATGTTTACTATATTTGTTAAAAATTATCCCTACTGTGAGCGAGATTAACAAGCTTAAAATACTTAACGACCCTATATATGGGTTTATATCTATAACCAATCCGCTGGTTTACGATCTTATTCAACATCCTTATTTTCAACGACTCAGACGTATTTCCCAAATGGGGATGTCTTACTTAGTGTATCCAGGAGCACACCATACACGTTTTCATCATGCATTAGGCTGTATGCATATCATGCAGAAAACAATACAGGTATTACGTTTTAAAGGGGTAGAAATATCTGATGAAGAAGAAAATGCACTCTCTATAGCTATATTATTACACGATATAGGGCATGGTCCTTTTTCGCATGCTATGGAGCATAGTATTGTAGAAAATGTAAATCATGAAGCTATTTCGCTTCGATTTATGGATAAGTTAAACGAGATGTTTGACGGGAAACTGTCACTTGCTATAAAAATATTTAAAGGACAGTATCATCGTAAATTTATGCTACAGCTTATATCTAGTCAGGTAGATATGGATAGAATGGATTATTTAAAACGTGATAGTTTTTATAGTGGTGTTGCCGAGGGAAATATCAATTCTGAACGATTGATACAAATGATGAATGTACAAGATGATATACTTGTAATTGAGGAAAAAGGAATTTACTCTGTCGAGAAGTTTCTTGTTGCTCGTAGGTTAATGTATTGGCAGGCATATTTGCATAAAACAAGTGTAGCAGCCGAATTGATTCTTACTAAGATATTAAAAAGAGCAAAAGAGTTAACCCAGAAAGGTATAACGCTACCATGTAGTAGTTCACTTCAGTTTTTTCTTCAACAAAAAATTAATTTAGAAGACTTTAATGATGAAGTGTTGGAAACTTTTTCACGATTAGACGATTTTGATGTTATGAGTGCCATAAAAGAGTGGCAATATAACGATGACTTCATACTAGGTGAATTAAGTCGAATGATTATTAATAGAGATCTTTTAAAGATAAGATTACAGTCAGAAAAAGTAGATAAGTCGGTAGTTAAAAATATGAAATCATTATTAGTAGAAACTTATAATGTTACAGAGAAAGAGGCCGATTATTTCGTGTTTAAAGGAAAAATTAAAAATCAGGCCTATAATAAAACGGGCGAACCAATACATATATTGAAGAAAGATAGAACGGTAAAAGAGGTTGCAGAAGCTTCTGATCAGTTAAATTTAAAGGCATTATCTAAGCCAGTAACTAAGTATTATGTATGTTTTCCAAAAGTACTTTTGGAAAAAGCAGCGTTTTAATATAATTTTATATTTTTGTCGGGATGAAATTTACAGCAGAACAAATAGCAGGTATATTAGAAGGAGAGGTAGTAGGTAACCCAAATGCCGAAGTAGATAAACTATCAAAGATAGAAGAAGGAACCGAAGGTTCGCTTACTTTTCTAGCTAATCCAAAGTATCAACAATATATATATTCAACAGAAGCTACAATAGCTATTGTTAATAAAACTTTTGAACCAGAAGAGTCTATAAATACGACTTTAATAAAGGTAGATGACGCTTATAAATCGTTTTCAAAACTACTTGAGTATTATAATCAAGTAAAATTAATGAAATCAGGTATAGAGCAACCATCGTTTTTACCAGAAGAAACAGTATATGGCGAAAACCTTTATTTAGGTAGCTTTTGCTATATAGGTAAAAATGTAAAAATAGGTGATAATGTAAAAATATATCCTAACAGTTTTGTGGGAGATAATGTTACTATTGGCGATAATAGTATTTTATTTGCAGGAGTACGTGTATACTCTGAAACTGAAATAGGTAAAGGTTGTACAATACACTCAGGTTCTATAATCGGATCTGATGGTTTTGGTTTTGCTCCAAACGAAAAAGGGGAATATAACAAAGTACCACAAATAGGTAATGTTATATTAGAAGATAATGTAGATGTAGGAGCTTGTACTACTATTGATAGAGCTACACTAGGTTCTACAGTAATTAAAAAAGGAGTAAAGCTAGATAATCAAATACAAATAGCACATAACGTAGTTATAGGTGAAAATACTGTAATTGCATCACAAACAGGTATTGCTGGTTCTACAAAAATTGGGAAAAGCTGTATTATAGGTGGGCAAGTAGGTATTGTAGGACATATAACAATTGGCGATAATGTTCGTATACAAGCACAATCAGGTGTAGGTAAAAATATTCCTGACGGAACAGCTATTCAAGGTACACCAGCATTAGGATATTCTGATTTCAATAAATCATATGTTCATTTTAGGAATTTACCTAAAATAGTTGCTGATGTAAACGAGCTAAAGAAAAAAATCTAAACAACAAAATTAAAATATTAGATAATGGTTAAACAAACCACAATCAAAAGCGAAATTTCTTTAAAAGGAGTAGGGCTTCATACAGGTAAAGAGGTTACTATGACTTTTAAACCAGCTCCTGCTAATAATGGATATACCTTTGTGAGAGTTGACTTAGAAGGGCAGCCTATTATAGAGGCAGATGCTACTTATGTTGTTAACACACAACGTGGTACTAACTTAGAGAAAAAAGGAGTTAAAATACAAACTTCAGAGCATGTACTTGCAGCATTTGTAGGCTGTGATGTAGACAATGTTATTATTGAATTAGACGCTTCTGAGCCTCCAATTATGGATGGGTCTTCTAAATATTTTGTTGAGGCAATAGAAAAAGTAGGAGTAGAAGAGCAAGATGCCGAAAGACAAGTATATGTTGTAAAAGAGGTAATATCTTATACTGATGAGGTTACAGGTAGCGAGATCATCGTTATGCCTGCAGATAATTATCAAGTAACAACAATGGTAGATTTTGGTACTAAAGTATTAGGTACACAAAACGCTACATTAAAGAAAATTAGTGATTTTAAAACTGAAATTTCTGACTCAAGAACTTTTAGTTTTTTACATGAACTTGAGGCGCTTTTAAATAACGGACTTATTAAAGGTGGAGATTTAAACAACGCTATTGTATATGTAGATAAAGAAATATCTACAGAAACAATGGAAAATCTAAAAGTAGCCTTTGGTAAAGATAATATTACTGTTAAAGCAAACGGAATATTAGATAACCTTACATTACATCATCCTAACGAGGCTGCTCGTCACAAATTACTAGATGTAATAGGTGATTTAGCACTTGTAGGAATGAGAATACAAGGTAAGATTATAGCAAATAAACCAGGACACTTTGTAAACACACAGTTTGCAAAGAAACTGTCTAAAATAATAAAAATAGAGCAACGCAACCAAGTACCTGTGTATGACTTACACAAGGAACCATTAATGGATGTGAATAAGATAATGAGCATGTTACCACACAGGTCGCCATTTCTTTTAGTAGATAAGATACTAGAAATGTCAGAAAATCATGTGGTAGGTCTTAAAAATGTTACAATGAACGAAGATTTCTTCGTTGGACATTTTCCAGGTGCACCTGTTATGCCAGGAGTGCTTATTGTAGAGGCTATGGCACAAACAGGAGGTATATTAATACTTAGCTCTGTTCCAGACCCTGAAAATTATCTTACTTACTTTATGAAAATAGATAAAGTAAAATTCAAAAAGAAAGTAGTTCCAGGAGATACACTTGTATTTAAGTGTGATCTTATTTCTCCTATACGAAGAGGAATTTGCCATATGCAAGCTAATGCTTATGCAAATGGAAAACTTGTTGCCGAGGCGGAACTAATGGCACAAATTGTCAAAAACAGTTAAACAAAATTGTATGAATCAACCACTAGCATATGTGCATCCAGGGGCAAAAATCGCTAAAAATGTAGTGATAGAGCCTTTTACAACAATACATAATAATGTAGAGATTGGAGAAGGTACTTGGATAGGCTCAAACGTAACTATAATGGAAGGTGCCAGAATTGGCAAAAATTGTAATATATTCCCTGGAGCTGTAATTTCAGCGGTACCACAAGACCTTAAATTTGGAGGAGAAGATTCTCTTGCAGTGATAGGTGATAACTGTACTATTAGAGAATGTGTTACAATAAATAGAGGTACAGTAGCATCTGGTGTTACTAAATTAGGTGATAACTGTTTAGTAATGGCAACAGCTCACATAGCACATGATTGCCATATTGGTAATAATGCTATTATTGTAAACGGTGTTGCTCTTGCAGGGCATGTTACCGTTGGTAATTTTGCTATTATTGGAGGACTTGCTGCCATACATCAATTTATAAGTATTGGAGATCATGCTATGATATCCGGTGGATCTCTTGTAAGAAAAGATGTCCCTCCATTTACTAAAGCGGCAAAAGAACCTCTTTCTTATGTAGGTATTAACTCTATAGGGTTAAGACGTAGAGGTTTTTCTCCTGATAAAATAAGAGAGGTACAAGATATTTATAGAATTTTATACCAAAAGAATTATAATACAACGCAAGCATTAAGTATTATTGAAGCTGAGATGGAAGCAACTCCAGAGCGTGATGAGATAATATTATTTATCCGAAATTCATCGCGTGGTGTAATGAAAGGTTATACAGGAATCTATTAAAAAATAGTTACCTTGGCTTTTACAAGTTTGACATTGTCAAACAAGAGTGTATTACACAGTTTTATGATACAATAGAAATAATTAATTTAAAAAGAAATAATGGCAAGTACATCAGATATTAGAAATGGATTATGTATTAGATATAATCATGATATTTATAAAATTATAGAGTTTCTTCACGTTAAACCAGGAAAAGGTCCTGCTTTTGTAAGAACAAAGCTTAAGAGTCTTACTACAGGTAAAGTATTAGATAATACTTTCTCTGCTGGACACAAGATTGAAGACGTAAGAGTTGAAACTCATAAATATCAGTTTTTATATCCTGAAGGAGATGATTTTCATTTCATGCATACTGAAAACTATGAACAAATTTCTTTAATGCGTAATATTCTTGATGCACCAGATTTATTAAAAGAAGGTGAAGTAGTTATGGTTATCGTTAACACTGAAGATGACTCACCACTTTCTGTTGATATGCCAGTTTCTGTTGTACTAGAAGTTACTTATACTGAGCCAGGTGTTAAAGGTAATACTGCTACAAATGCTGTAAAACCTGCAAAAGTAGAAACAGGAGCATCTGTAAACGTTCCTTTATTTATTAATGAAGGTGATAAAATTAAAATAGATACTGCATCAGGTTCTTACGTAGAGCGTGTAAAAGAGTAATAATAATATTTAAGTATTTGGTAGCTTTAATTGAGTTACCAAATACTTATCCTGTAAATTAAGTTAAGACAAGCATGAAATTTCCAAACGTTCATACATTAAAAAATATTGCTGAAATTATTGGTAGTAAATATGTTGGTGATGATAACTTTCCAGTTCATGGTATGAACGAAATTCATGTTGTCGAACCAGGTGATATTGTTTTTGTAGATCACCCAAAATATTATGATAAAGCATTACAATCTGCAGCAACCATAGTACTTATAAATAAGGAAGTTGATTGCCCTGAGGGTAAAGCATTATTAATATCAGATGATCCTTTTAGAGATTTTAATTTTCTAACACGTCATTTTAAACCATTTCAACCATCTAATGTATCAATAGCCCCTTCTGCAAAAATAGGAGAGGGTACAATAATACAACCTAATACATTTGTAGGTAATAATGTTACAATTGGTAAAAACTGTCGCATTTATTCTAATGTTTGTATTTACGATAATGCAGTTATTGGTGATAATGTAATAATACATGCAGGTACTGTACTAGGTGCAGATGCTTTTTATTATAAGAAAAGACCAGAAGGCTTTGACCAGTTACTTTCAGGTGGTAGAGTAGTAGTGAAAGACAATGTTGGTATAGGTGCACTTTGTACTATAGATAACGGTGTTACAGGAGATACTACTATTGGAGAAGGTACTAAAATAGATAATCAGGTACATATAGGTCATGATACTATCATTGGTAAAAAGTGTCTTATTGCTGCACAAACTGGTATAGCTGGTTGTGTAGTTATTAAAGATGAAGTAACTATTTGGGGACAAGCTGGTATAGCAAGTGGTATTACTATTGAGAGTAAAGCAGTTTTATTAGCACAATCAGGTTTAGGAAAATCTATTGAAAGTGGAAAGGTTTATTTTGGTTCTCCAGCCGAAGAATCAAGAGAAAAAATGAAAGAGCTATTTAATGTAAAACGTATTCCTGAAATATTAGAGAAATTAAAAGGATAATACATTATGGATGCAAAAGAGCTAGTTACTGCTTATTATAGCCCTGAGGTGTTTAATAACCCTGAAGTTATAAGTCGTTTTTTACATAATAATTTTATTACAGATTGGAGAAGCTCTAAAGGTTTTTTACAATTAAATAAAGAAGATCTTATAGAACTTGTAACAGGATTAAAGCAAGCATATTCTTCTTATAGACTAGATATTGGGAATATAATTGCAGATGGAAGTAAAGTTTGTGTGCGTTATACGCATTACGTAAATGCTTTCGAAAACCCAGATGAGGAGGTAACATTAGGTCATTTTGTTGCTGTTTGGGAAATAAAAGACAACAAATTATATCGTGGCTATGTAATGAGTCAAGTAGAGTAGATGTGAAATAGAAGCATACTTTAAATTATCTTTTTATGTTACAAACTAGTATGCTTTTAAGGATAATATCTACTTTTTGGATTATAGCTAAATTAATTAGTATAAATCTTTGGCTTGATGACAGATTATATCCTTTAGTTCCTCTTTTTGAATATACCGAGACTATACCCTCAATAGTTCATACCTTATTATTTTACAGTTCTATAACTGTTCTATTTTCAGTATTACTTTTTCCTAAAAATATAAAACTGATAATTCTATTACTACTATTAGAGTTATCATCCTGTATTTTAGATGTTACAAGGTGGCAACCATGGGAATATCAATATATTTTTATTTTACTAATATTTATATTAAACAGAAATAATTCCAGAGTAATTTATAATGCGTTGATTTTTATACTAGCCTCAATCTATATCTATAGTGGTTTTCATAAAGTAAATGGAGGGTTTTTATACACCATTTGGGAACAAATGATGTTGCGAAACTTTATGGGAATATCTAATAAAACTATAATAGACAATAAATTACATTACGTTGGTTTAATATTACCAGTTATAGAGATACTATCGGGCTTTGGTCTATTATTTTTAAAGAATAAAAGAACTCCAGCACTAGTACTTATTACAATGCATCTGTTCATATTATTATTTATTGGACCATTAGGTATAAATCATAATATGGTCGTTTGGCCTTGGAATGTGGCAATGATAGCGTTGTTGTATATATTATTTATAAAAAATTCTACATTAGAATATTCTCTGAAGACAATTACTAAAAAATGGAATTTAATAGTATTGCTGTTTTGGGGAATATTGCCAGCCTTTAGCTTTATAGGATATTGGGAGCATTACTTATCATCTAGTTTATACTCAGGAAATACGGTTAATATGAGTATTTGTTTTAAGGATAAAGAGGATGCAAAATTGTTTGAACCCTATTTATCTAATAAAGATAGGTACAACGTTTGTAATGGAGAATCGCGATTATCATTATTGCATTGGGCTTATACAGAAATGAGAGTTACACCATATCCGGAGGTGTGGTATTATAAGCGATTTAAAGAACAATATATAAAACAATACGGAAAAGATAAGGTCCGTTTTATAAGATATTGTTATCCTTACAAAGAGTTAAAAGAAGTTGAATGATTTTTTTTGTAAGTTTGATATACAAATATGAAAAAAAGCTTCATATATTTTAAGTAAAAAACTATTTTTGCATTGCGATTATAAATAATTAAAAAAATATATCCATGAGTGTTTTAGTTAATAAAGATTCCAAAATAATTGTTCAGGGATTTACAGGTAGTGAAGGTACGTTTCACGCTACACAAATGATTGAATATGGTACTAACGTTGTAGGTGGTGTAACACCAGGTAAAGGTGGTACAACTCACTTAGACTGTCCTGTTTTTAATACTGTTCAAGATGCAGTAGAAAAAGCTGGTGCTGATACAACTATTATATTCGTTCCGCCTGCATTTGCTGCTGATGCAATTATGGAAGCGGCTGAAGCTGGTATTAAAGTAATAATTACTATTACTGAAGGTATTCCAGTTGCTGATATGATTAAAGCTTATGATTATATTCAAGATAAAGATTGTCGTCTTGTAGGTCCTAACTGTCCAGGTGTTATTACTCCGGGAGAAGCTAAAGTAGGAATTATGCCAGGTTTCGTATTTAAGAAAGGTACAGTAGGTATCGTTTCTAAATCAGGAACTTTAACATATGAAGCTGCTGACCAAGTTGTAAAACAAGGTTTAGGTATTACTACAGCAATCGGTATTGGTGGTGACCCAATTATTGGTACTACTACAAAAGAAGCTGTTGAACTATTAATGAACGATCCTGAAACAGAGTGTATCGTGATGATAGGTGAGATAGGTGGACAACTTGAGGCAGATGCTGCTCAGTGGATAAAAGCTGATGGTAATAAAAAACCAGTTGTAGGTTTTATCGCTGGAGAAACTGCTCCTAAAGGTCGTACTATGGGACATGCTGGTGCTATCGTAGGTGGTGCTGATGATACAGCAGAAGCTAAAAAACGTATCATGAGAGAAAATGGTATACATGTAGTAGATTCACCTGCTGAGATTGGTAAAAAAGTAAGCGAAGTATTAAAAGTAAAAGAAGTATTAGGATAGTATAATATCCTTTATACATATTTATAATTAAAAAAAGAGATTCTTCATCGCATGGAGAGTCTCTTTTTTTATATAATAATTTAATTCTTGAATGTTTCTTAATTAAGCAATGTCGTGATATTATATATCACAAGCGAAATTATTTTGTAAAGAAAATTACTAATTTATAAAAGTTACTACTGTATTTTTCTTTAAGAAAAATAAAACGACTAGGGTAAAATTTCTATTTGGAAATAATAAAGGAGGTCGAAATACCTCACATTAACGAGGGTGTGCTAATGCTTTTAAGTTTTAATAATTAAACAATATTTGGGGAAATATTGTTGCGTGTTAAGAGATAGTTAAGTATTACCTCATTTTAAATGTAAAGTTTTAGGTCATAAAATACTTTTGTAACTTTCTCTGTCTGTAATTTCTTAGTAACATCTGTATTAGGTGCCCTAACTTACTGTTTTTGAAGATTGTTAATTTCATAATAAATGGTTTTAATAGTTATACGCAATTTAAGAATTCAATAATTTGTTGGGTTTAAGCCTACATTAAATATCTATTAATATACTATGTATCAGCTATATTAATTGAAAGTAGGGATAAATCCTTCATTTTTTATTATTATTCGATGAAAAGCAAGAATAATCTTTAATTACTATCTTTTTTATAATATTTGGAAACATCTATACAAAGGTTTAATGCGCCAATGAGTTTGCCTAAGGTATTAAATATAGGTTTTGGTCTTGATGTTATACAAAACCGCATTCCCTGCGTATTTTCTATAATTAAATCATCAGTAAAAACTCGTGCATGTTTCAAAACCTTTGCCATAGGTGTTTCATTCATAGGTAACAATATACCATCTGTAGTATATGTTTTTAACCCCTTATAATAAAAATCTTTTCCTATTTCGGGTTTTGTACTCCAAAAAGTAGTAGCTGCCCTATTGTAATATGTTATTATACCTTTTGAATCGCAAGTATATATTGCAGCAGGTATAAATTCAATGAGTTTAGAAAAGTATTCTTCTTTTATAAGTGATGTATGATCATCACTTTCCATTGAGTCATCTGAATCGCTAAAATATCCTGAAAATTCGTCCATTCTAGTATGTTTTTAATTAAAACTACAATAAGAGATAGAACTTTCTAGTTAAATATTTAACGTAAAATTACAATAAAATTTATTTAAAAAACAAATAATTAACATTTTTGATAAATAATCAGGTGTATTTACGGGTTTTTAAAACAGGTATTCTTAGCAAATTTTTAATTATAATGCAAAATGCTCACTAATAGTAGTGAGCATTTTGCATTATGTATAGAGTTTTACTATTATTTCTGATTTTTCATTTCTTTTTCAATCATATCATAAAATTGATCCAGTTTAGGAAGTACAAGTATTCTAGTTCTTCTATTTCTAGCTCTTCCTTCTGTAGTGGTATTGTCTACTAATGGTACATATTCGCCTCTTCCAGAAGCAATAAGTCGTTTAGGGTCTATACCATAGTCATTTTGAAGAATTCTAACTATTGATGTAGCTCGCTTAACACTTAAATCCCAATTATCTAAAAGCACAGGGTTTTTAATAGGTACATTATCAGTATGTCCTTCTACCATACATTCAAAGTCTGGCTTATCTTTAACTATAGCAGCAACTTTACCTAGTATTTGTTTAGCTTTATCAGTAACTACATATCTTCCGCTTTTAAATAATAATTTATCAGCAATAGATATATATACTACACCTTTTTCAACATTTACTTCAATGTCTGGATCATCAACTCCTACGGCTCTTTTTATACTTGTAACAAGTGCTAACGTTACGGAATCTTTACGAGTAATAGCATCTTGTAATCTAGATATCTTTAAATCTTTTTCCTTTAAACTTTCTAATGATTTTTCTATAGTTTCAGCTCCTTTTGTAGAAAGAGTAGCAAAATTATCTCTAGATTTTATAAGATCGGTATTAGAACTTTTAAGATCGTCAATACGTGCCATCATACCTTTTTTCTCAGCCAAACAAGTATTTAGTTTTAGCGTTGTACTATTAAGCATGTCCTGAATCTCTTTGTTTTTACCTTCTAACTCGGCAATTTTTTTCTTAGAGCCACAAGAAGTAAGCGTTAACCCTGCTAATGCAAGTATAAAAATGATTCGTTTCATATATATCAGGATTTTAGATTTTTACAAAAATAATTATTATAAGAATTTTATTAATTAAATAGCCTATAAACTATTGTTAAAATTATGGCTAAACATCTTGTTTTTCAGTAGATAGTAGTTGTAAACAATACTACTGCATTTATAATAGTTTTTATACTGTTTAGCCTTTCTTTTTTTTAAGAAATGCGAAAGCTTTGTATAAAAACAATAATGCGCTTTTAATATTGCATAAAGGTGAGAAAACTGACCATTAAATATAAATTTAATACCAGCAACACCATCAAGAACGAGCCTTATAAATAGTACAGGAAATAATTGTTTTGATGGAAGGTTTTTAGTTAACATCCAAAGTGAATTTCTAAAATTTAGAAATGTTTTTCGCGGATTACTATTTTTTAAAGTAGCTCCCCCTACATGATATACAACAGATTGTGAACAAAATTGTATTTTGTAGTTATTATTGAAAGCTCTCCAACACAAATCTATTTCTTCTTGATGCGCAAAAAAATCTTCATCAAAACCTCCAAGCTCTCTAAACACATCTTTTTTTATAAATAAACAAGCGCCTGATGCCCAAAATATTTCGGTATCGTTATATTGTTTATTATCTTTCTCTATGGTGTCAAAAATTCTACCTCTACAAAAAGGATAACCATACTTATCTATAAAACCACCTGCTGCACCAGCATACTCAAAATAATCTCGCTTGTAATAATCAAGTATTTTAGGTTGAATAATAGCCGTTTTTTTATCGTTATTAAACATAGTAATAACGGGGTTTAGCCAGTCTTTTGTAACTTCTATATCAGAGTTTAATAGTACATAAATATCTTCTTCAATATTTTTTAAAGCAGTGTTATAACCACCAGCATAACCGTAGTTTTTATCATTATTTATAATGCTAACTTTTGGGTAGTGGTCTTGTATAAAAGCAACAGAGTCATCTGTAGAGGCATTGTCAGCAACATAAATAGTAGCATTAGTAGAGTGCTCTATTACAAAAGGTAAAAATTCCTCTAATAAATTTTTACCATTCCAGTTTAGTATTACAATCGCTATGCTTTTCATTCTTGTTTTTTAAAATCGGGTAAATCAGGCAAAAAGATATATTTTTCTTGCTCATAATCCATTTGGCAAAAGTAATGATTTAGTCCATTGGTTACCATCATATATTGTGCTTTTACAACCATATTATAACGCGCAATTTGGTCAAAAGTATCTTGCGATATAGGTACACTAGGAGCTTTACATTCTATTAGTAAAAAAATATCTCCGTTGGGCTGAAATACAACAGCATCATATCGTTTAGTTAAACCATTAACTTTAATAGTTTTTTCAACATTAATATATAATTTAGGATATTGTTTTTCTTCGAGTAATAATCGCACCACATGTTGTCGCACCCATTCTTCGGGTGTAAGCTGTATGAACTTTTTACGGATCTCATCAAAAATAGCGACCTTATTTTCACTATTTTTGAATCGGAATGTATAATCAGGGAAATTCAATTTTTGCATCACGCAAATTTATGTTTTTTTTAACTGGTCATTACAAATACAATATACCCGAATATTTAAACATAGCCTATATAGTGGACGAAGTTTTAAAAATAGTTAATGAAATAAAAGGAGGTACAGTACACCCTATCTATTTTTTAATGGGGGAGGAGCCTTATTATATTGATAAATTAACCGAATATATAGAAAATAATATACTTACTGAGGAAGAGAAAGGCTTTAATCAATCGGTATTATATGGTAAGGATGTAACTATTGAAGATGTAGTTTCTAGCGCTAGACGCTACCCAATGATGGCAGACAAGCAGGTAGTTATTGTAAAGGAAGCACAAGAATTAGTGCGTACCATAGACAAACTAGAAAAATATGCCGAAAACCCACAACCTACAACTGTGCTTGTTTTTGCTTATAAATATAAAACACTAGATAAGCGAAAAAAGATAACTAAAATACTAAATAAGGCAGGAGTAGTTTTTGAAAGTAAGAAGTTATATGAAAATCAGGTAGGTGACTGGATAAAACGTGTACTTTCGGGTAAAAAGTATACTATAGAGCCAAAAGCTACAGCCATGCTTGTAGAGTTTTTAGGTAATGATTTAGGCAGAATTAGTAAAGAAATAGACAAACTAACTATAATTTTACCAAAAGGTAGTACAATTACTCCAAAAGCTATTGAAGAAAATATAGGTATTAGTAAAGACTATAATGTATTTGAACTTCGTAAAGCTATAGGAGAACGCAATCAATTAAAAGCATATAAAATAGCCGATCATTTTTCTCAAAACCCAAAAGATAACCCGTTAGTAATGACAACGGGGTTGGTATTTGGCTTTTTCTCTCAATTATTACAATATCACGGATTAAAAGATAAAACACCTGCTAATGCAGCTAAAGTATTAAAGGTGAATCCTTATTTTATGAAGGATTATGATATTGCTTTGCGTAATTTTCCGATGAGAAAAGTAAGTGCTATAGTTGCTACATTAAGAGATATTGACGTAAAGAGTAAAGGAGTAGGAGCAAATGCTACACCACAAGCTGATTTACTGAAAGAGATGCTAGTAAAGATTTTTAATTAACTAATTAATCCCGATATTTGTTCTCTTAACCCCTTATGAAAATAAATTATTATGGGAATGAATAAAAACACCATCTTTGGGTGGGCATCCTTTATACTTTTCCTTATAGGTACAGCTCTTATTTTATTAGGAGCACTTAAATATAAAGATTACACTATAGGGTTCTCTGTAGTGGGAGTAGGATTTTTTGCAATATCATGGGCTTTTAATGCATTAAAAGGCAGAATATAATAGCTATAACTGAATTAAGAATTGATACATTAAAAATTTAATTATATAAAAATGTCAGACGATAAGAAAGTAATATTTTCGATGTCCCGTTTAAATAAAACGTACCAAGGGGCAAATAAACCGGTACTAAAAGATATTTATTTGAGCTTCTTTTATGGTGCTAAAATTGGTATTCTTGGTTTAAACGGTTCAGGTAAATCAACACTATTAAAAATTATTGCTGGTGTAGAAAAAAGTTACCAAGGAGATGTAGTTTTTTCACCTGGCTATAGTGTAGGGTACTTAGAGCAAGAACCGCAGCTAGACGAGAGTAAAACAGTTATAGAAATAGTTAGAGAAGGTGTTGCTGAAACAGCAGCTCTTCTTGATGAGTTTAATAAGATAAACGACAGTTTTGGACTTCCTGAAGTATATGAAGATGCAGATAAGATGCAGAAGCTTATGGATAGACAAGCTGATCTTCAAGATAAAATAGACGCATCAGGAGCGTGGGAATTAGACACCAAGCTTGAAATAGCAATGGATGCTTTACGTACTCCAGAACCAGATACTCCAATTAATGTATTATCAGGAGGAGAAAAAAGACGTGTTGCATTATGTCGTTTACTATTACAACAGCCAGATGTATTATTATTAGATGAGCCTACCAATCATCTTGATGCAGAGAGTGTATTATGGTTAGAGCAGCATTTACAGCATTATAAAGGAACAGTAATAGCCGTAACTCACGACCGTTATTTCCTTGATAATGTAGCAGGATGGATTTTAGAGCTAGATAGAGGAGAAGGTATACCTTGGAAAGGAAATTATTCTTCTTGGTTAGACCAGAAGTCTAAAAGAATGGAGCGGGAAGAGAAAACAGCTTCTAAGCGTCGTAAGACTTTAGAACGTGAGCTTGACTGGGTAAGACAAGGTGCTAAAGGACGTCAGACGAAGCAAAAAGCTCGTTTACAGAATTATGATAAATTATTAAATGAAGATCAAAAAACATTAGATGAGAAATTAGAGATTTACATCCCTAATGGACCAAGACTTGGTACTAATGTTATTGAAGCTAAAGGTGTTTCTAAAGCTTTTGGTGATAAATTATTATATGACGATCTTAACTTCACGTTACCACAAGCAGGTATAGTAGGTATTATTGGCCCAAATGGTGCTGGTAAGACTACTATATTTAAAATGATAATGGATGAGCAAAATCCTGATAAAGGTGAGTTTAAAGTAGGGGAGACTGCAAAGATTGCTTATGTAGATCAATCACACTCTAACATTGATCCTGAAAAAACAATTTGGGAGAACTTCTGTGATGGTCAAGAGTTAATTATGATGGGAGGAAGACAAGTAAACTCTCGTGCTTACCTTAGTCGTTTTAACTTTAGTGGTAGCGATCAAAACAAAAAAGTAGCAGCATTATCTGGAGGAGAAAGAAATAGACTTCACTTAGCTATAACACTTAAGGAAGAAGGTAACGTTTTACTTTTGGATGAGCCTACGAATGATCTTGACGTTAATACACTACGTGCTCTTGAGGAAGGTTTAGATAATTTTGCTGGTTGTGCAGTAGTAATATCTCACGATAGATGGTTCTTAGATAGAGTATGTACACATATTCTTGCATTTGAGAGTAATTCTGAAGTATATTTCTTTGAAGGAAGTTTCTCTGAATATGAAGAGAATAGAAAGAAACGTCTTGGAGGAGATCTTACACCAAAACGTATTAAGTATAAAAAACTGATTAGATAATAATCTAAGTTCATATAATAAAAAAGCGACCTTAATTAGGTCGCTTTTTTATTATATATAAACTACTTGACATTGAGATATTAAAAATTGTATTATAAAGTTAGTCTATTCTTTTGTTTTTATTTTCATTCCTTCAGAGTGTCCAGAAAATTCAGGGGCATACATACTTTGTATAGTACTGATACCGTTAGAGAACTCCCCAACATTATTTACCCTAACATCATATTCAAGTACGTAAGTACCCTTATTGATACGATCAAAAAAGAAATGTGTAGCAACATCACGTGTACTACGATAGTAACCTAACCCATCGCTATATTCATAACCAGAGATTACATCTACAGGCTCAAATGCAGCAGCACGAACATCTTTTAGGTGCACATACTCCATATCTTCTTTTATTTCTAACACCAGTTGCATAGTTACCGTATTTCCAATTTTCATAGGGTTTTCTACACTTACTTTTTTAAGTTTTACGCCATCAATAGTATTTGTTTTAATAAATAACTCTTTTCGAATATTCATTAATCCTTTTTGTGCAGTTTTAACCTTATCTGTATCTTCAAAATATTGCCAATATAATCCACCATAACCAGGTACTTTTGTTTTATTTTCAATAGTAAGGTCAGCCATTTCTTTAGTAACTTCTTTACCTTGCCAGTGTAGTTTTATATATCCAGTTTCGGCTTCAATTTCATTTTGTTCCATTTTTTTAGCAAA
This sequence comes from Flavobacterium sp. MedPE-SWcel, assembly GCA_001874325.1. GTDB lineage: Bacteria > Bacteroidota > Bacteroidia > Flavobacteriales > Flavobacteriaceae > Flavobacterium. The sequence goes on from MPCW01000008.1 coordinate 125,020, forward strand.
TGTAGCTTTGTCTCCAAGTGTAATGGTTGTATTATCTTTTATAGATAACCAGTCGCTACCTGTCATCATAAGGGCATAAACCGCTTCGGTAGTACTTTTGGTAGTAGGCCAATTTTTATTTTGTTTATTCTTTATCAGCCATACTTTCATTGCATCAATAGCCTCTGTATCATTATCTATTTCTGTAAAAGCCTCTATAAGTAATGCCTGAGTTTCTATAGGTGAGTTATACCAATACCATCCTGCTTTATTGTTTATCCAATACATTCCAAATTCTTCATTACTAGCCGATGTATCTCTTAAACTTTGTATTATTTTTTTTGCAGTTTTAACCTCATTAAATCGTTGTAATACTAGAGCAGCCATACCTTTTTGATATAGAGAATACTGTAACCAGTTTTTCTTTATATGGTTAGTATAACGTTTCGTTATTTTTTGTGTAATACTATCTAGAGGGTATTGCTCTAAATAAAAACTACGAGTATAGAGATAATGTAGGCTAGTATGGTTGTTAGTAATTTCTCTTTTCATTTCTATTAATCTTTCATAATCATCAATGAAGTTTTTATCTATAAATTGAACACCTGTTTTTGTGATACCATCTATAGTATACTTCTCTGAAGTTATGCCAAGTTTATTAAGGTGTCCTAAACCAGCCATTACATGACGTGTAATATATTCACTTTCATCACCGCCTTCAAACCAAGGGAAACCACCAGATTGCATTTGCTTGTTATCTAACTTATTTAAGTTTGCTTTAAGAGTTATTTTCATTTTATCCAGCTCAAAAAGAAGAGCTATTCGGTTTTTTCTTTCATCATCACTTTGTACATCTAGCATCCAAGGTGATTCACTCATTATGATAGATTTTAACTCTTCATTTTGTGTTAGTTTAGAGGTTGGTTTCCCTTTTTTTCTCCATGATTCAAAAAATGTTGCAACTTTAGGGGTGCTATCAATTATATGAGTTGCAATTGCATTGGCATAATAACGAGAGAATACTTGCTCAGCACACTCATGCTCAAACTCCATAAGGTATGGTAGCGACTGTAAAGCTATCCATGCAGGGTTAGAAGTATATTCTAATGTTATGCCATGATGTATTAGGGTAGAGGAGGTATTGTTTTTAAGGTTCTCTAAAGTATATTGTTTAGTAGTATTTCCTTTTACCCATAATGGTATACTCTCGGTAACTAATATTCTGTTGCTAAGTACTGGAATGATGCTTTCTTCTCCATCAGAAAAATCTCCTGATTTTGCAGCAATTTTATACTGTATACCTTGTATTCCTAACGGTACTTTTATTTTCCAGCTTACAGTAGTATTACTTTTTGCAGTTAAATTAAATGATTGTATTAATGCTGTTTGTAGTACTGTATTATCTATACGCTCCATAGTCGATGCATCATAAAGTTGCAGCATAGCATTACCGCTTTTAACATCAGTAGTCATATTAGTAACTTTTGCAGTAATAGTAATCTCATCACCTTCACGAAGAAAACGAGGCATATTTGGCATTATCATTAAGTCTTTTTGTGTAAATGCTAAATATTCAAAGTATCCAGACTGTGCTTTTTTATTATGGGCAAATAATCTTAATTTCCATTGCGTTAATGCTTCAGGAGATGTAAAACTGAAATTAAAGTTTCCTTCTTTATCAGTTTTAATTTGTGGATGAAAGAAAGCTGTTTCTTGTAAGTTTTTACGAGATTCAACTTTTTCTAATTCTTTCATTTGTTCCTGTACACCTTTTTTAGTACTGATAACAATAACACCATTTGCTCCTCGACTTCCGTATATAGAGGTCGCTGCTGCATCTTTTAAAAGGTTATAAGATGCTATTTCACTTTGTTTAAAACTCCTAAAGCTATCTTCATCCATAGGTACACCATCTACAACAAATAAAGGTTGTACGTTTCCGTTTATAGTACCTACACCTCTTAATATAATAGTATCATCACTTCCTGGTTCACCACTACCAGTAGCAATACTTAATCCAGCTACTTGCCCTTGTAAACTTTGCAGAAGGTTACCATTACATCTATCTTCTACACTCTCTACAGAAATTGTAGTAACGGCAGCAGCATTTTTTCTTTTTGTAGTAGACCTATAACCTGTTTTCACGACAGCTTCTAATTTATTAGCATCTTCACGTAACATTACTTCAATACTGGTATGTAAACCTACAGTATACACTTGTGTTTGATAACTAATGTAGCTTATTTCGATTACTTCCCCTAGAGACACAGTAATACTAAAATTACCATCTATATCTGATTGTACACTTCTTGTTGTACCTCTTACAGTTATTGGGGCACCAGGTAATGGTCCTATTTTATCGGCAACAGTACCACTAAGTATAAAGGTGTTAGTACTCGGCGCTGTACCGTTACCTTTAGTTCCTGTATGGCTATATTTTCTATTTTCTGTTTCGGTATAATAGTACCCTATACTTTGATGATTAATACTGAAATTATATGTTTTAAGTTTATCTGAGGGGATATATTTTTTTGTTTTTTGAGAAGAAATATAATTATGAATATATTTGGTATTAAATAATCCTTTAGTGCCTATTGTTTTATATCCTATATAGTTATAAGAGTTGTATTCATTAATTAATTGTATCCAATGTTTAGTAGCAAAGTCATCTAATGAAGCGTCATACATAGAGGCTAATACTTCAGCAGGTAATTTATTACTATTTTTAAGTGTAAACGACCAAGTTTCGTTTTTACCAGGTAATAACTTATTGTTTATTACATTGGTTTGAAATGTAATAGGTTGTATAGCGATACTAGCATCAATATTAAACCTTTCTTCTTGATATTCATTTTCCCAAACATAGTCAATAACAATACTTACAGTTTTTTTCCATTTTTTATTGAAAGGTATTTTTATAAACCTACTGCCTTTAGTTAACTTATAATTTTTATAATACGAATCAGTATTTTTATGTATGGCCTCAATATTTACATACAATTCTGGTAGCGCAGTATATAATTGTAAAGTAATATAACCATCATTTTTATAATCAGTATTTTCAATATTATACTTCATGATATGTAAGCCACTAATACCTTTTTCTTTACGTACTGTAAATAGTTTTTTTTCTTCAAAAATGTTTCCTACACTATCTTTTGTAGTTACTAAAAGTTCATAATTACCAGTATCCCAATTTTTATAATCGTTGATATTGAGTTTATAATCTTTTTCGGTTACTATTGAATGTTGAAAAATAGTCTCTTTAGGTAAGGTAGGAGTAAAATAGTTTTCTCCATACGGTATATGAGGAAATTTATTTATAAACTCTGATTTTGATATGGTTTGTATTTCAGGTTGGCTCCAAGGTCTACTTCTAAGTAGTCTATTATTACTATTTTTAAGTTTATATATTTTAATATCACATTTAGCAGGTGTAAACTGTCCGTTTAAGTTTTGTGTAGCTATAGTAATAAATGATTTACTTTCGGGAGTTATTTTTGTAGGGATAGATGCTGTTAGTTCTAAAGCATGATACCCCACTCGAACATTAGTACTGCAATCATGTGTTTCTCCTGTAATATCAGTAATCTCACAATTTATATTAAAATTAAATATAGGTAACTCTTCAGGATTAATATCAATGTCAGGAACAGCTAAAAATGTAATTTTAAAATTACCTTTATTATCTGTAATCACCTCTCCGTTAGGTAAACTAAAATTTGTTGTATTATAACTATTTTCAGTTCTTCTTGATATAGTATACTTTATTGTAGCATTGCTAACAGGAGCGCCATTAAAAGCTTTGGCTTTCCCTGTAACAGTGATACTATCATTAACTTTTACTACATCTTTAAAAGGAAGAAAAGAAGCTTCAAATGTAGGACGTTTATATTCTTCAACTCGAAAATGAAATGAGTCTTCATTAAAGTAAAGGTTTTCATTATCCCAAAAAGGATGTTCATCATCATCGCTATAATCGTCATCATAATCATAGTCTTCTTCTATGTTTATAGAGAATCTACCAGTCATTATATTACGAGGAAGTTTAAACTCTCCTGTAAAAGAACCAAACTTGTTGGTTTTTAACCGCATTTCTTCTATTGTATTAGAATTACTATCTTCAACTTCAACTGTTACATAAATATCAGGAACAACACTATATAATTTTTTATTTGAAGTTTGTGTTTTTTGTGTAACTATACCTTTAAAATATACTGTTTGTTCAGGTCTATATATTGCCCTATCAAAATAAATATTTGTAGTCGCTTCTATTTCTTCATCATCTTCATTTTCATCATTGTTATAGCTATCCTTGTACTGATATGTTCGGTTATCAATAGTGTCTTTTTTATGAATAATTAAATCATTTCGAGTACCTAATTTATCTGCTTCGATCTTTGCTCTTCCTTTTCTATCGGTATAAAAAGTTTCATCATTACTAATAATTTTAGCTCTTTTTATTGGTTTTCCGTTTGTAATATCTAGAATAGTATAGATATCATCTTTGTACAGGTAAGTTATTTGTGTAGCTTGTATTACGAAAAATGACCTTTTATCTTGAGATGTATTCTTATTATAAGGTTCAATAGATGCTAAATACTTACCATTGGTTAGAGGTGGCAATATAATTTCGGTTTCATATTCAAAATGACCAAAGTTATTGGGTAATACATAATTTTTTTCGATTAATGGAGGGTGAGTACCGGCAAAATTATTGAAGATTTTATGTGTAAGAGAGTTGTTATGATGTACTCGGTATATTTTAATATTTATAGAGTCAGTATTTTTATATTTTACTTTAGCCAAGATACTTTTATTAGGAATTACATAATCTTCGGTTGTTATTTTAACTAAAGGGTCTGTTATTCTTAATTTTAAATCTTTAGCCTCGAATATAACATCCTCATCTTTAGCATTAAGAATAATATCATTACATACAGTAACAGCTCTCGTGAGGTACTTTTTATTTTCATTTTTGTTAGCTAGTTTTTTGAGTAGTGCTATTTGCTTTAATTTTGCTTGAGATTTAAAAAAGCTTTCTTTTTTCCATGAATCAGTACACTGTTTTAGAGTCTTTAAGTAAGTCTCTTCATATTCAGTGGAGTTATAAAATTTATTGTCAAGAAATTCTAATCGTTTTAATATAGCTCTTTGTTGTCCAAGAGTACCTTTTTGATTGTAGTAGTGTTTTTCTAGGTCTTGAAGTAATTCTATTGATTTTTTAAGCGAATAACTATAATTATCATTTGTTTTGAATTCTAAGAATTGAGGAGTATTTTTAAATAATAATGTTTTATCTAACTTATATGAATCAAATTGATTATTAGTAATTGACTCTAAGTACCTCCATACAAGAAAATCATATAACGAACGACCTATTCGTTTATTAATAGTGTTAATTTCTACTATTGTACTATATTCTTGTAATGGTATTTTGTAGAGAATATCATGATGTTTAATACTACGTTGGTAGGCACTATCTATTTCAGATCTAAAGTTTTCTCCTCCCCACTCTTTAATATTTTCAGGAGTTGGTACATCTATTGCAGTTCTTTTAAGTATTTTATAAGAAAGGTTTTTATATATTTTTTCTAATGTTTCTGCATAAACGCTTTCTAAAATTGCTTTAGTAGGGATTGAAACATTTTCTTTTTCTTCTTTTAGTCGATGTAATATTTTAGAGGTGGCATCTTCTTCTAGAACAAGTGAATATCTAGAAAGAAAGAAAAAGGTTTTAATTATTTGAGGTTCATTTTTGTCTTTCTTAGCTAAATCATAAATTTTTTCAACTTCAACCTTAGCAGGTTTAATTCTTCCGTCAATTTCATAATCCATAACCTTTTCCCATTCCATAGTATAATCTTGGGCAATGGTAGTAAAGCAAAATAATAAACAAAATAGTAGTAAGATTTTTTTCATATGTTATTAGATTATATTGATATAATGAGGTCTCTATATATTATATAGGAGCATATTATTATTGAAAAGGTTGGGAAGGGTTTAAAAAAATATACATTTTGATAGAGAAAATCTTGTCATTCCCTATAGGGTAAAACCATACCTTAAAGATTGTTTTTCTATTGAAATGAGAAATTTTGGTAGTCTTAGAAGTGATAATGATATAATTTTTAATTATATTACTAATAAAATGACTGTATTAACTATAAACCTCCATATATCATAGATATATGGGGATTTATAGTTTTTATTTAATAGGAGAGAGGTATATTATTCTTTATAGTTTATTTCTCTAATTCGAACATAGTCTAGCTTACCATTTCTAAAAAAATCTTTTTTAATCCAATTTTTGAAATCATCAAATTCATATTTGTAAACTATTTCTGAAATCAATGAATCATTACTATTAAATTCTTGTTCTTTTATTAAAGTTCTAGAGTCATAGGTATATTTTATAAAACAGATTAAAATACTAATTTAGCTGAAATTTTATAGTATGCTTAAACAGCTTAAAGATTTTTTTAATTGGCGTATATTTATAGTTATTTTTTCTTTTGTTTTAATTAATAAGCTTTTAATTGAAGTAATTGGCTGGTATTTTAATTTATCATCATTTCATTTTACATTTGATTTATCAATAATATTTCTCTATCTACAATTCCTAATAATGACTGTAATTGGTGTATGGCTTGTTCATACATTAAACAGATTTTTGCCTTGGGATAGTAGTACTATCCTTAGAATTATATTTGAAATGATAAGTTTTATTGTTATTTACACGATTATTAATTTTATAATTGCCCAAATTTCAGCATATATAATTGTTAAACAGTTTCTTAACTTATCTAGAGACCTTATTTACATGACAGTAATTAGTACATTTCATATGCTTGTTTTTATTCCTTTTTTAGAATTTTTTATTAGTTTTAAAAGTAATTATGAAAATAAGCTTAAGATTCAAGCTCTTCAATTAGAATTAACTCAGAACCAATATGAATTGTTGAAAGCTAAAATTAATCCTCACTTTATATTTAATAGTTTAAGTGTATTAAACTCTTTAATAACTATAGATTCTAACAAAGCAAAAACATTTACTAATTCATTTTCTGATGTATTACGATTTACTCTAGATTATGAGAATGTAGAAAATATTAAAGTCGAAAAAGAATATAAGTTTTTGGAACAATATATTTATCTTTTAAAAACTAGGTATGGGGATGCTTTACAGGTTAATTTGGATATTAAAAAAGAATCTTTTAATTATAGAATTCCACCAATGACATTACAGTTATTAATTGAAAATGTTGTGAAACATAATATTATATCCAATAAAAAAACAATGCAAATCGATGTGCTTTCAAAACAAGATGGAATTATCGTTTCTAACCCTATTCAATTAAAAACAGCCGAAGCATCATGGGGTATAGGCTTAGAAAGCATCAAATCACAATACGAACGATTAGAAAAAGAGTTTAAAATAGAACAAGATAAATCAAATTTTAGAGTTTTTGTTTCATATATTTAGTCTATGCGAGTTTTAATAATAGAAGATGAAGAACTATCACAACAAGAGCTAATATTTCAATTAGAAAAATATCCAAATTATAAGGTAATACAGTGTGTAGATTCTATTGAAGATAGTTTAGAATATTTACAATCAAATCAATCAATAATAGACTTGATTTTTATGGATATTGCACTTGCTGATGGAACTTGTTTCGAAATTTTTAAGTCAATAGAAGTAGAAAAACCAATTATTTTTTTAACGGCTTATAATCAATACGCTTTACAGGCATTTAAAGTAAATAGTATAGATTATTTACTTAAACCATTAAACCCAGTAGAATTAAATCAGACATTAATTAAATTTGAGAAACTAAATAGTAGGGAGGTGTTTAATTATAAAAGATTAATTGAAACATTTACAAAAGAATCTAATCAACGAATTTTAGCACAAGTAGGAGATACTTTTCAACCTATTAATTTTAGAGATATTTTATTACTAAAGTCAGAAGATAAATATGTAACTATTCATACTAATTCTAATAAGGAATATTTAATAAATAAAACTTTGAATAAACTCGAATTAGAATTATCTCAAAAATACTTTTTTAGAGTAAATAGACAGTTTATTATTAATATTAATGCGATAGATAAGATATCAAAATACCTTAATAATAGATTGGTTATTTCTCTTATATTTCGGTTTGATGATACTATTATAGTAAGTAGAAATAGAGTAAATAGTTTTTTACTTTGGATGGGTAAATAACAACTAATATTTACAGATAACAATTCAATCCATGTATATTACCTCTCATCGAATTCTTATTTCATAATCCATAAATGGTAATTATTTTTGTGCCTGAATATTAGAAACTATTTATACAGTTCCTGATGTAATAAAAAAGCCGTAGTTAATCATTTTGTATTGATCTATAGCTTATGATTAATAAATAGGAAATAAGTTTATTATTAATATACCTCAAAATAAATAGAACTATGGTAAAACAATTATTATCTTTTTTAGTGATATTATTTTATACAAATGTATTACAAGCTCAATGTACAATTCCAAATGGTGATTTTGAAAGTTGGGAAGAAATAACTCAAAATACAATATACTTAGGAGATGTGACTTATCATTTACCGACTGATGGTTGGACAGAAGGGGCGTATTCGAATATTGTACCAAGAATGACTTTAGGTGAAGGTTTTTTTGGAAGGTATGAAGGAAATGATACTGAAGGTTATGCATTACTATTAAAAAGAGGTATTGAAGGGGGGAGTTTAACTTCTCAAAATCATGGCTTTACAATTATAGAATGTGTCGATATACCAAATTTTATTGTAGGAAAATATAAATTTTCAGGATCTAGTGAAGAAACAGTTAATGACTTTTTCTTAGTGGGGGCTTTTGCTTATAAGGATGAAAATTATACACAAGATGATCTAGATCAACATATAGCTCAAATAGCAAATGAAAATTTTGTTTGGCTGGCTTTACTCAAGGCAGATACTTTTCAAGAGTTTGAGATTGATCTGTCTGTTTTTGAAGGACAAGAAATTGATCGTATAATGATTCAAGTAGTAATGATTGCAGATGGAGCGGCTTTTCTTGGAACGCCAGATTATGCTTCTGCTGTAATAGATGATATTACTTTTATTTATGATGCTCTGTCTGTTAATAGTAAGTCAAATAAATCAATTACGGTTTATCCTAATCCAGTAATTGATGTTGTGCATATTGAATCAGAAGAATATATTTCTAAAATTCAAGTTTATAATATTTTAGGTAGTCTTGTTTTAATGCAACAAAATAGTAGTAAAATTAACCTTTCACATTTAAAAAAAGGAACTTACTTTTTGAGTGTTATTACAAATAGTAATAAGAGTTTTACTAAAAAAGTTTTAAAAATATAGCTTTACTAAATTTTAATTGGTTGTTATTCTGTTTATTGCAAAATATTAAAAGTTAGAGAAGAATTATGCTAAGACAAAATTTCTGTATACTATCGTTTTAATATTATTTTTGAAGTAAATAACACCCTAATGAGTCGCTTTATGTCAAATTAAAAAGGCGTACACTACAAAATTAGAAGACATTATAGCGATCAAAACATCTTAAATCTGATATTAAAAATATTAGCAAAAAATAAAATAGATTTAGAAGTTTAAGTTTTCAACTCATATAGACTTAAATTTGATTTAGTTTCAAAAGTAAGAATTAATCAATAAATATTTATTGACAGGGTAAATTAGCTGATAAAATCGGGTAATTTTAATAGAAAAAAGGAAAGGCTTTCAATAAACTGAAAGCCTTGTCATTGCTGTGATCGCGCCAGGATTCGAACCTGGGACCGCCTGCTTAGAAGGCAGTGTTTTAGTTTTTGATTATCAGTTGTTTATGTGTTTTAAAACCATTAAAAGTACATTAAAAGTGCATTTTTTTAATATTTAAAACTTTGATTAATTACTAATTACTTTAACATTAACTGCACAAATCCCCTTATTATTCGTACCCTCTTCGAATGAAACAAGTTGGCCTTCATTAATTCTCTTGAGTTCACTCGTTCCTTTTATTTCTGGAAAATTTGTATAATGAGCAAAGTACCTTTCATTTTCAGACTCAATAAAAACATATGCTTCATTTTGAGTTTTCATAACACTTCCGATTTTATTACCAGTCCCTAATTCATGGTTTTTGATAATATCATTAAAAGAATGATCATCAAACTTTTCAGAATATTTAAGTATTATCTTTCTATTTAAATAAAAATGATTTATTTGATTTTTATTTCTTTCAATAAGTGATTTAGTGTATTGTTGATTATTTTCAACCTCAGTGATAGGCAACATGTTCATAAAAGAATAAAGAGCATCACAGAAATTCTTTAACATTTTAATATCTACAATGCCATTTGTTACACAATTTTCAAAAACTTCGAATGATTTTTTAAAATGATTTATCCCGCTATCAATATCACTCTCAACTCTTAAATAGCTTTGCCCACTATTAGAGTATAATGAGATTAGCTCAGTGTGAGCAACTCTAAGGTTTGAAGAATCAAGTACTGTATTTGATATTAAGTTCTTTATTATTTCGATACCTTTATTGAACTCTTTCATTGTATTATAACATCTAACAATTAAAAATGAAGAAAACGGGTGTTCTGGTCTAATTTTGAAAACTTGTTGAGCATATTCAAGAGCACCTTTAGTGTCCTCTAAATGAAACAATAGAAATTGAGAATAAAAATACAATAATCTTGGATTATTTGGGGCTATTTCAAGTCCCAATAAATAATCTTCTTCAGCAGGTAGAGTATCTCCATTAGTAGCTTTTATAAACGCACTAACTCTATACACCTCATAATAATTAGGATCAACATCTTTAGCTTCTTTTAACTTAATAAACGCTTGTTTATATTTACGTGCTTTTGAAAAGCTTAATGCTTCAGATAAAAGTTTCGCTGCAATTCTTTGATTTGGAGTTTCACACGAAAGAGCATTAATTGAAAACTCATTATAGCTATTTATTTTTTTAATATCATGGATACCTGATGTTAATTCTCTTGATTTTTGTGTTATTTTTTTAACATAATCACTAGGGACAGGATGTTTAAACGACAAAAATTCTTTTGCAAAATCGGGTATATAATAGTAGAGCTCTTCTATATTAGAGCTATCTGTAATAGTTCTACTTATTAAAGTTGTTTTGAACAATTCAATTAAGTATTTTCTAGTTTCTATAACTTCGTAATCAGAAAGATAAAGTATTTCAGCATTACTTAATTCTCGTCTAGAAGAACGAATAGTATTTAATACTTTAATAGCACCATCACTTAATTTTTCATAAACATTAGTTAAACAAAAATTTAGCAAATCATCTTTATTATTTAGAACTTCTTGAGGTGATACACCCATTTCAACCGTACTAACAAACCATTTAATAGCTAAAGGGTTATAATATAATTTTGAAGATATTTCAGCAAGAGTTGATTGAGGGAGTTTTAGAAGAATATCACTATTTCTAATTCGAGCTATTTCTCGAATTAATCTTGCACATTCATTCTCAGTCAAACCACTTAGAGTTCTAGGGTATTCTAACTCTCCTAAACCAATTCTAGAGGTGATTACAATATTACATTTAGTTTGCGCATGTCTAATAAAATCTCTTACTTCTTCACTCTGAATTGTTTCTAAATTATCTATGATTATTAAAGTCTTAAATAACTCTAGGTATTCAATTATTGATTCCAATTTATTTATTTCAACATTACTATCTATCCTATCAGAAATTATAGAAATTAGACCCGTATAGTCAGTTATTGCTGTATAAATCTCTTCAATTCCTTTTGATGTTAACATAGTTGTTTTTGCAGATGTCCAGATGATCAATTCAAAAGGGCATTTCTCTTTCATATCTATTAAATCATATGCAACTTTTACAGCTAGTGCTGTTTTTCCTATACCTCCATCTCCAAGTATACTTACAACTTTATTCGAAAAAATAAGTTTTTTAATCTCTTCGACATCTTTTGTTCTTCCTATAAATCCAGTATCATCAAAATCAGGTAAAGGTAAATTGTGTATTACATCACTATATTTTTCAGATGAGTCAATAGATGGATACTTTAATGTTAAAAGGTAAGAAGGGTCTTTCTCAATAAGATCCCTAGTTTCAATACTAAACTTCCATTCAATTGGAGAATTAGATTTTAATTTCTGTATAAAATCATAGACTATAGAAAAGTCCCCTCCTAAAAGAGGTCTAGTATGCATCACTCTATTTCTAATTGGGGTTATATCACTTAATTCATTATATATTTGATTTAGATAATCAGAAGTTAATTTTGGAAGAAATACATTGTTTTTCTTTAGAAGGACAAATGAATCCTGAAAATCAATAAAATCAATGATATCATCAATACTATTTTTATAATCAATACCAGGGTTTTCTCTTTTAAATCGAGAAACAACTTTATCGATTAAGTCTTGGTTTTGAAAGAAATGAATATCTTCTTGAAAAGGGGTTATATATTTTTTTATTAGAATTTTTAAGTCTGTTTCAATTCCATAAATAAAAGCCGCCAATGTAATTCTTGTCTCGGTTATCCTAGCCATATAGTATTATTAATGTAATAATTAAAAATGTAAAACCCGTCTAGAGTTTCGTTAAAATGAATAAACTTCTCCATTATATGATTGTTTGAGAAGTAAGGTAATATTTATAAAGACAGTTTAAAACACTATGAAAATTATGTATACATCATCTAAAAGATTTATGTATAAATTCAGTATTAATTTCTTAAGCTATTATAGTGAAACTGTTTTTCTAAACTGATTATTTATCATAATAATAGAAGGTAGAATTTATTATGATGGTTGTGTGATAATTTATTGAAATAAGAATTTCTCATAATTATAATTAATTTTTAGTTAA
>MPCW01000009.1 GCA_001874325.1 Flavobacterium sp. MedPE-SWcel
AGTTAGCCTCATCAGCATCATCACTCACTACAGTAAGTGTAGCAGGGTAAGCAGCAGCAGTAGCACTGTTAAATCTTACCGTTACATCTTGAGTACTGTCAGCAGTAAGCGTGAAAGGTACAGCAGGAGAAACGATAGTATAGTTAGTAGCATCACTAAGAGTTAAAGCACTAACAGTAAGATCTAATAAACCAGCATTTTTCACAGTGAAAGTACGGTCAGCATCTACACCCGTTTCAACATTGTTGAAGTCAAGGTTAAAGTTACCACACTCTTGAACAGCAAGGTTGCTATCAAGTAATTGAATTTCTGGACGGTTTGGTACTTCGTAACAGTTCCAAGTAAGATCATCAATTATAGTTCTGTAACCACTATTTTCAATACTAACAGTAACATCACCATCTACATCTACAACAGTAGAGAATACAGTAGCAGCAGTATCAGTAACATCGATATCACCACCATATTGTACACCATTTACAAATACTTTAAGAATAGAGTTGTTAGAAAATACTCTAGCGTAGTTGAAAGAAAGTGTACCAACACCACCAGTAATAACAGCATCGTTAGATAGAGAACCTGTTCTAATAGCGATAGCGTCACCATTAAGGTCTTGGTCAGTTCTAGCATCAGTAGCTGTCCAAAGTTAGAGAATGTTTCGTTAGCACCGATACATGGAGCAACAGGAGTAGAAACTGTAAGATCCGTAGACGTTGCAGTATATAAAGGCCCTCCAGTACAATCTACATTGTTGTTAGGATAAACAAAAAGATTATAGTCAGTATCTTCTGTAAGGTTTGAAAGTGTAAAGTTAGCATCAGTACCAACGTATACTACTTGACCTCCACCGATGTTATCGTTTACAGCATATTCTGTAGCGTCAACAGGACCAGCAGAAAGTGTAGCAGAAGCACTAGATACAACAAGGTAAGTATCTGCAGTTGCACCAACAACTGATATATCAGCAGATGTTGCAGTTACGTTAGAAGAAGTAGCACTAGTTGCAGCTACAGGAGCAGCACAAGGAACAGTTGGAGCAGAATAACAATCCCAAGAAAGATCGTCAATTATTGTTCTTTTACCTCCGCTATTTATAAGTTCTATAACTACATCACCAGATACATTTACAACTTGTGTAAAAGTAGTAGCAGAAGTAGAAGAAACAGTGATGTCAGCACCATACTGAACACCGTTAACAAAAAGTTGTAAAGTAGAGTTACCAGAGAATACTCTAGCGTAGTCAAAGTTAATAGTACCTACACCGTCAGAAACGATAGAAGTATTTTTTAAAGAACCACTTCTCACAGCGATCGCATCACCGTTAAGATCTTGGTCAGTTCTAGCATCAGTAGCAGTCCATTCTACACCATTGTCTCCTGTCCAAACACGAGTACTGTAGCTACTAGAGCTACTACCTAGGTTAGAGAAAGATTCAGAACCACCACCAGTACAAGCTACTGTTGCAGTTGTAGCCTGTGTACTAAATAAACCTGAAATAGTATTCAAGTTTCCGAAAGATAGCCCGGTCATTCCAGCAAGAGCCAAGGCTAATAAAAATCGTTTTTTAAACATTGTGATAAAAAATTAAGTTGGGTAAATCGTTGTTTTAAAGCAATTTGTACCTGCAGGGTTTAGTGCTTTAGAATTCAAAATTAATTTTATTACTTCACTCGAAAACGTTTTCAGAGCTAAGTATTTATTAATATAATGTTATTGAGTAATTGAATTTTAATTATGTCAAATCATTATTTAAATAATCATCTGTATATTATATTTATATGTTAATTTAGAGTAAATTATGTTGATAACTATTGAAGGGTATCATTCTGATATATAGTTTTTTATAACAATACATCCTTTCTTTTGTTTAAATTTAACAAGCTGTTAGTTTATTGATATTGAGTTACAAATTTTGTTATTATACTCGTTAGGGTAAAACAGCTTTACTAATTAAGAGTTGGAACAATAGTGTGAAAGCACTATTGTATATTTGTGAGGTGTTTAAAAGCATTCATATACCTTATATATAAATGGACCCAATAGATAAACTTATACAGCATTTAAGAAAGAGTGTTACTATAACTAATGATGAGGAAATTGTAGTACGAAAATGTTTTAAAACGAAAGTTTTAAAAAAGAAAGAGATGCTTCTTTTTGCAGGAGATACTTCCACTCATATGCAATATATTGCAGAGGGGTGTCTTAGATGTTATTATATGGATGAGCAAGCAAAAGAACATATAATACAATTTGGTATAGAAGAATGGTGGGTAAATGATTTATATAGCTATTTAACACAAACTCCTGCTAAACAATTTGTACAAGCTGTTGAAAATAGTACAATAGTTCAAATCCATAAAGATGATCTTGATGAGTTGTATGACAAAGTTCCTTCAATAGAGCGTTTTTTTAGATTCAAATTTGAAAGAGCCTATGTTGCTTTACAAGATCATACTATTAATGCTATGAGTAAAACAGCAGAAGAACGATATGACGAATTTCGTTTTAAATATAGAGAT
Source organism: Flavobacterium sp. MedPE-SWcel (assembly GCA_001874325.1). Lineage (GTDB taxonomy): Bacteria > Bacteroidota > Bacteroidia > Flavobacteriales > Flavobacteriaceae > Flavobacterium. The sequence goes on from MPCW01000009.1 coordinate 2,520, forward strand.
ATCGAGCAACGCGTTCCTCAATATATGGTAGCTTCTTACTTAGGAATTACTCCTGAATTTTTAAGTTCAATTAGAAAAAAAATTGATTAAATCCTCCTTCTTAAGGTACATTAAGATTTACGTTTGTATTGATTTTTAAGTTTGTATTGTTAATTTAAAACAGTACAAATGAAAAATATTATAGCGTTTACAGGGAGTAATAATCCTAACTCAATTAATAAGAAACTTGTAAAATATATAATTAATAAGTTTCCTGACAAGAATATTGAGTTTCTTGACTTAACATTATACAATGTACCTATTTATAGTCAAGCAATAGAGAAAGAAGGTATTCCGGAACCAATAAAAAAATTATTCAAATTATTTACAGAGACTGAAGCCTTTATAATAGCTTCACCAGAGCATAACGGTTTGCCTACAGCATTCTTAAAAAACATTCTGGATTGGTTATCAAGAATAGATCAAAAGTTTTTAGGAGAGAAGCCAGTTTTACTGTTAAGTACTTCACCTGGAGCAGTAGGAGGTAAAACACATCTTCAAACTTTATCAAAATTAGTGAAACTGTGGGGAGGTCTATTAGTGGGGCAGTATTCATTAGGTAGTTTTAATCAAAAGTTTAATATAGACACTTCATTAATTATAGATTTTGAAGAAAATAGAAAGTTAGAGAAAGTAGTTAATGCTCTTTTTAGGGGAGAATCTATTATTACTAAAAATAATATCACTGTAGTGAAAGACTATTTTTCGGCATTTCAGAGTGGGGATATGGATGCAGTTTTAAATTCTTTTCATACAGATTGTTATATAGTAAGTGTAAAGGAAGAAGAAAGACCTAAAGAACAATTACATGGTATATATAGATCTAAAAGTGAAGCAAAGCAACTTTTAATAAATATAACTACTTTATTTAATACTAAAGATTTTACTGTAAATAATGTGATGGCAGGTGATGGAAATTTGGTTATATCTAGTGGTAGTTTTTCACATGAAGTAAAAGTTACAGGGAAGTTGTTTAATAGTACTTGGGTGCAACTTTGTGTTATTGAAGATGAAAAGATAAAAGAGTATAGATTTTATGAAGATTCTGCTGCATTTGTGGCAGCATCTATTTTATAAAGACATCCTCAAATTAATTTAATAAAGCATATTATGAACGAAATAATAACACAGCATTTATTTAATTTTTGGGAACACATTGGTAAGCAAGCAAAGTTTCTGTATAATCATAAAGATTATAAGTACACAGCATCAAAAGAAGAATCTTGGCCTAGAAAAGTTTTCAATATTAATTTTCTTACATTGGATTATAAGGAATTATATGATAAGATGAAAAATAGAGGTTTACCTAATTCTTTGGCTATAGCAGAGAATAATGAAAAGAAAAAATTACTTTTAGATAATCATTTCAGAAATACCTCTGAGGTTAAGACGATGTCGTTGGCTAGTACTGATATTCCGAAGTTAACAAATGATTTTTCTACAATAACCCAAGTTACTACTGTTGATGAAGCAAGTGTTTTTACAAATGTAGCTTCTCAATCATTTGGATATACAATTTCAGTATCTACAATTATTCCATTACTTAACGATTTGAAAATTAGACTTTATATAGGAAAGTATAATAATGAATTTGTAAGCTGTGGAATGATATATCTAGATGATGATGGTAATTCAGGTATTCATATGATAGGTACATTGGCTAACTATAGAGGGTATGGACTTGGCAAAACAATGACTGAAAAGTTGTTGTTAGAAACAAAAGTTAATAAGAGTAATAATGTATTCTTAGTAGCCTCAAAGGCAGGAGAGAATATATATTTAAAAATGGGATTTATAACCCATGGTAAGTTATTAAGTTTTGCTACTTAATGATGTATTATAATACTTAAAAGCAATAAAAAAAGCCCCATTATACGGGGCTTTTTTGTGTTATATAGGCTTAAGCCATAATAAGTGTTTCCATTTTTTGTACTCTTTTAATATAAGAGCAATATTAATTCCTAAAAATGCTCCAGTTTCAAGTAGTTCACCTACTTCATCGGGTTCTAAGTAGAGGTGGAATAGGAAGATGTGTAAAGTAATTGGAAGTAGGAATAGGGCCCCTATAAAGCTTGTTCCTTGTAGTATTAAAAGTAACCCAAATAGAAGTTCACAAACCCCCAGTACCTGCCAAAAATAGCCTGTTTGTTTAGCACCGCTTATATATAGAATTTTCTGTAATGTATTTTCTTTTTCGGCAGATTTAAACTTCTCAGCTTTATTGACAACTTCAATAGGGGTAGGGCTTGGGTTGGCAAATTTTTGAACTCCACCATAAACCATAAAGCCGCCTAAAAATAGACGTAAAATTATGTATAATATACTAATTGATTGTTTCATTATTAAAAAGGGATTAAGTTATTATTTGATTTATATATAATTAATGTATTACGATTGGTTAGCGTTTTTTTATGTCTTAAATAGAAGAAATAAAACATTATTTTTATTTGTATTAATTCTTAATAGTGATATATTTGCTGCAAATATAAAAGTTATTAGGATTTATTCTAAATAAAAATAACATTTTTTTAAAACTAATTTTAAGATGAAACAAGTAGTACTATTTTTTGCAATCACAATGATTTTTGCTGTGAATGTAAATGCTCAAAACAAAAAAGAAAAAGATCAAAAAGCCATAAAAGAAATGTGTGGCTGTTATGAAGTAGGTTTTAATTTTGCTGAAACGTTCAATTATTCAAAAGACTCTACTTATGTGGGGTCAAAAGTTAAGCATGATAGTGCTTTAGAATGGGTAGAGTTAGTAGAAGATAAAGATGATAAAATTGTAATGCAACATCTTTTAATTGTAGGTAGACCAGATCAAAGACATATTATTAAGCACTGGAGACAAGATTGGCTATTTGAAAATAGAGACTTGTATATGTATGATGCTAATAACAAATGGAGTTTTATAAAGATGTCTAAAAATGATGTAAAAGGACAGTGGACTCAAAAAGTATATCAGGTAGATGATAGCCCGAGATATGAAGGTTCTGCCACTTGGGTACATGTAGATGGCAAAAGTTATTGGGAAAATACAACTGATGCACCATTACCAAGAAGAGAGTACACTAAAAGAAATGATTATAATCTTACAGTAAGAAGAAACAGACATGAAATAACATCAAATGGATGGAATCATGATCAGGACAATGATAAGGTAATTAGAGAGGCAGGAAAAGAAGATGTAATCTTAGCACAAGAAAAAGGATTGAACACTTATGTAAAAGTTGATGACTCTAAATGTAAAGCAGCTCAAAAATGGTGGAAAGAGAATAAAGATATGTGGAGGTTAGTTAGAAATAACTGGGATAATGTATTTTCTAGAAATAAAGATTTAAAACTAGCTTTTAAAGTTGAAGATAAAAGATTGTATCAATACCTTTTTAATTTAGAACCTGCAAAAACTAAAAATAAAGAAGTTAAAGAAATTATTACAAGTTTTGTGAAGTAATAAATTTCCTTAAACTAAGAATAAAAAAAGCCTCAATTATGAGGCTTTTTTTATTGATTAACCTTAATAAAAACTCTTTTATAAGCGATATAACGATGAATTAAGAGAAAGAATATATAAGGGGAGCTACTTAAAGTAATAATTGTTTAGTAAGGGGGGAATTGAGCTATAAATAAAAACTCCGTTATCATGTGATAACGAGGTTTTATTTGCGGAGGAAACAGGAAATTATTATTCAGCACGTTATTAGGACTCTAAATTGAGTATATTTATATCGGTTGGCCTATTGGCAGGAAGTATCTACCACAAATGGATTACTCTTATTAAAGGTAATAAGGAAGGTAGAGCTTTTGTATTTGAAATAAGATATTACGTATCAAATAATAAGGAAGGCCTTCCCAACAGTAAAGAAGAAATTGATATGCCTGATAATAAAACGGTATATTGTGTTGGTTATTCTCAATACCTGGAGGATGTAAAAAGACAAGATTAAATCTAATTAAAGTTAATTATGAAATATTTTTTAGTTTGTTTTTTATTAATTATTAGTTGTAAGTCAGCTATTAGAGATGAAGGTAGTCCTAATGTTATGGTAGGAACTGCGTATAACGATAAACCTGGAGCTATCTTAGGTACTGATAAAGTGCCATGCATGATTAATGGTTTGAGAAGTTGGGACAGTATTTATCTAGGTAAGAAAGTAAAAGTGAAGGGAGAATTCAGGTTTGTAAATTGGGAAAGAGATCGTGTTAAGTCTGAGAACCCTTTTGTAAATACACTTCAGGCTCAGATTTATCCGGAGTTTTTTGTTGTAAAAAATGCTACATGGGAATTGTATAATTCTGATTAACATAACCCTTAGCTATACTGTACATATGTTAATATGTCACATTAAGGTATAAGTCTGGTTAAAACTATAAATTATTGAAAAACAGTATTCATATTAAAGATGGGTACTGTTTTTTTGATATAGAAATATATGTAGAATGATCGTAGTTCGGTAATGTATCAAATTAGAGTTTCGCTTTTATTTGGTGATTGCTTACACAAATATGTAATACCGATGCTATACGCAACGAAAATATATTAAAATTCTCAATAGAGTATTATAATGTACTTAAACCTAAAGAAGATATTACTGATTAAGGTTGAAGATATAAACAAAAAAGAAGTTTTTGAGAGTGATGCCTATGTAAAGGAGGTTACTAATTATATCATAACTAACCATGACCATAAAACGTATAACAAGACATTTACAGTAATATTTTGTGTAAGTAGTGTATAGAGGACTACTTATTAAATGTTATGAGCTGTTTAAAGCTAAAAAAGAAGTAAGAGAGCATAAAACTAAATATTGCTGCTATTTTCTCTTATAGTGCTATTGAAAAAGATAAAGATGCCGATGGTAACATATATCAGGTAGGTGAGTTTATTGAAGAAGATATTACAATAACACCTCCTAAAGATGAACATAGTACTTATAAAAGAGATAAGCTAGAAGAGTTTATCGTTGATTATAATAAACAGTTTCAAACGAAACACTCAGCAAAAGACGGGAATACATTCTTAAATTATAAAAAGAATATCTCTAAGCACGTTAAAGCAAAAGAGATTGATATATGATTAATAAAAGGAAAGGAGTTTTTTGTAGTAGATAATTAGAGAACTAAAAAAAACTGAATTGTCAATTAAAATAATAAAGCCCCGTAAATCAAGTGATTACGGGGCTTTTTGCGGAGGAAGAGGGATTCGAACCCCCGGACCTGTTACAGTCAATAGTTTTCAAGACTACCGCATTCGACCGCTCTGCCATTCCTCCAGTAAGACTGCAATCGTGTGCTGATTGCGGTTGCAAATATACGAACCTTTTATTGTTTTACAAGCCTATTTTTAGAAAAAAATTAAAATATTTTAAAGGTTTTTTTTAACTCTTTCATTAACTGTAATTTAACGAAAAAATAATTTTCTAAAATTCTACATACTCAGTTATCTCAAGGCCATAACCTATCATTCCTACACGTTTTGTTTCACCAGAGTTAGTAAGTAACCTTATTTTAGAGATATCGATGTCATGTAATATTTGTGCACCAATACCAAAATCTTTCACATCCATCTTAATCTGAGGAGCTTCATTAATACCTTCTGTCTGTAATACTTTTAGCTCTTTTAAGCGAGTTAATAATTCTATAGGCTGTATCTCTTGGTTAATAAAAAGTACAGCTGCTTTTTCAGCATTATTTATGCTATTAAAGATACGTTCTAGTTTTTTATCAGTATTCTTAGTAAGAGTAGTTAATATATCGTTGTTTACCTGTGTAGTGTTTATACGGGTAAGTACAGGTTCTCCTGTATTCCAGCTACCTTTAGTTAAGGCAATATGAACTTGCTTATTAGTTGTTTGTAAATAGGCTCTTAATCGAAACGTACCAAAACGAGTATTAATCTCAAAATCTTCTTCTTTATGAATCAAACTATCATGTTGCATTCTATAAGCAACAAGATCTTCTATCGAAACTAATTTAAGATCGAATTTTTGAGCGACTTCATATAACTCAGGCAATCTTGCCATAGTACCATTGTCATTCATTATCTCACAAATAACACCAGCAGGTTTAAACCCAGCAAGTCTTGCAAAGTCTATAGCGGCCTCTGTGTGTCCTGTTCTTCTTAGTACACCACCTTCTTTAGCTATTAGCGGGAATATGTGTCCAGGACGTCCTAATTCATATGATTTTGTTTCGGGATCAACAAGAGCTTCAACAGTAGTAGCTCTATCGTGTGCAGATATACCTGTAGTAACACCTTTACCTCTTAAATCGACTGATACTGTAAATGCTGTTTGCATAGCATCAGTATTGTTATTTACCATAACATGAAGATCTAATTCTTTACATCTTTTTTCTGTAAGAGGGGTACAAATTAGTCCTTTACCATAAGTAGCCATAAAGTTAATCATCTCAGGAGTTACCTTATCTGCTGCTGCAAGAAAGTCACCTTCGTTTTCACGATCTTCATCATCTACAACGATAATTACTTTCCCTTGGCGGATATCTTCAATAGCTTCTTCTATTGTATTTAGTTGTATAGTTTGTTGTTGTGTAGTCGACATTTTATTCCTTTTCTTTAGGTTGTGTTTTAAAAAGTTTTTGAATTACTTTTTGTATTGGAAGTAATATGTTATCCATATTAATAAGTCCAATATCATTAGTAGCTCTATGTGTAAGCAGTACTGCTAGGGGTATTAATACTATAGAAGAGCCCCAAGCTCCTAGAAATGGTGTTATTCCATTTTCTTGAGCTAGTTTTTTACCAAAGGTATTTATAAAGTGAAAAATAATAAATATTAGTATGGCAAAAACTATAGGTAATCCAAGTCCACCTTTACGTATAATAGCACCTAGAGGTGCACCGATAAAAAACATTAATATACATGCAAAGCCTATTACAAATTTTTGATATAGAGCATGCCAATGACCATTAATGTTTTTGATTTTTTCACGTATTTGATGTTGTCCTGATTTAATAACAAAGTCAGAACTATTAAGATTATTAGAAGCAATTTCTAGAGCTCTTTTTTTGTCTTTGTTTTCTTCTAATATTGGTAATAACTCTTCAGGAACACTATCTTTTATTACCTCTACTGTTTCCGCATCAGTGAGTTCTTTACTGATAGGGGTGAGTGTTGCTGGTTTTGTTTTTAATGTGATACTAATCCTATTAGTAATATTGTCAGTAATACTTTTTCTTTCTTTCTTATAATTAGATTGTAGAGAATCGATTGTATAGCTAAGCTCTGTAATATTAAGCATGTTATTAGTATGCGAAACTTGTTCCTTATCCATGTCATTAGAGTTAAACATGGTAAGATCTATATTCATAACTTGTTTAGAAAAGCTACTTTTTGCGAAAGGCAATTTTTGATTCTCCCCTGGTTTTTTACTATTAATTTCTTCATAGTAATAACCATCAAAGAGCTCAAGTTGTAATAAGTTAGATTTTTCACTACTACGCAATAACCCTGTTTTAGAGCGTATAATAGTTGCTTTTGAAGCTCCTGGTATACGTTTGTGTATTGTAACACCTTCTAGCTTTTCACCATTTGCACCAGATTTTTTATCAACCTTAATATTAAATGAGCCAATAGCATTAAACTGTCCTTCTACAATAGCCATAGCAGGTTTTCGTTGCACTATATTCTTTCTAAGGTTAATAAATTTATACTGTGCTCTAGGTATAACATTATTAGCAAAAAAGAAGGCTACAATACTTAAAGCAAAAATAAATACCATTAACATTCGCATAGCTCTATTTAGAGATATACCAGATGATTTCATTGCAGCAAATTCATAATTTTCGGCAAAATCACCAAAAGTCATTATCGATGCTAATAGTACAGATAGTGGTAGTACTAATGGTACAATGTTAGGAGAATAGAAAGTCAAAAACTTTGTAACAAGCCAAAAATCAAGATCTTTCCCTGCAAGTTCGGCAATAAATAGCCATATACCCTGCAAAATAAAGATAAAGAAGAGGATAACAAATACCGAAGCAAATGTTTTAAGGAACGAGGTAAGGATGTAGCGGTCTAATATTTTCACCAGAAAATTTAATCTAATCTATTGATGTAGTAATTTGGATATTTACTCTCTGTAAAGGTAAAATGATTTTTTGACAAAGGTTGGTTGGTTTTAAAAGAATTTATAGTAAATACTGTTTTAGTACCATCCTTGTCTACTTTAACAAGATTATATATATGCTTCGTTTGTAAATCGATGCCTATAAGTATCTCTTTAGTTCTATGCTTTTTATCAATAGGTTTCAGTTTTACATATTGTATTCTTCTACCTCTAATATTTTGGGTAATATCCCATTTGTATTTATAGCCTACATTAAAAAAGGTAAACATTTTTGCAGGAGTAAGTTCATTAGTGTTTTTATCATCAAAATTTGAGATAGATATCTCTTCATCCTCAGGTATTATATTATATACTCTACTACCGTCATATATTCTTGTAATCCCCATTATGTTTAGTACATATTGATCTCCTTTAAGCGCTACTTTACCTTTACTTTCTTGATGTAAATTATCTTTAAGGTTAGTTATAGTATATTTAAAGTCAAGAACAATATTGTCGTAATTCCTTATTTTAGTAGAAACTTGATCAAGTAAATTTTTTGCTTTAAGAGAATCTTGCGCATTAGCCGAGATACATAGTGTAAGCATAAATAACAGTAAAAGCTTCACACTTTTTTGCATATTAAACGTCATTTTCTTCATTTTTTAATAATAACTCAAGAGCTGTAAGGTCAGGAACAAGAACACCTCTAGCTTTACTACCCTCAAAAGGACCTACAATACCAGCTGCTTCAAGTTGATCTATAAGCCTTCCTGCACGATTATATCCTAGTTTAAGTTTTCTTTGTAGTAAAGAAGCAGAGCCTTGTTGTGCGGTAACTATTACCTCAGCAGCTTCTCTAAACATTACATCTCTATCCGATACCTTTACATCAAGATTAGTGCCACTTTCTTCACCCACATATTCAGGTAATAAGTAAGCATCAGGGTATGCTTTTTGAGCACCAATAAACTCTGTTATTCTTTCAACCTCAGGAGTATCTACAAAGGCACATTGCACACGTATCATATCATTACCATTGGTATACAATAAATCACCACGACCAATTAGTTGATCGGCACCACCAGCATCTAAAATAGTTCTAGAATCTATTTTAGACATTACTCTAAATGCTAAACGTGCAGGAAAATTGGCTTTAATCATACCTGTAATAACGTTTACAGATGGACGTTGTGTAGCAATAATTAAGTGAATACCTATGGCACGTGCAAGTTGTGCAAGCCTTGCAATAGGGGTTTCAACCTCTTTACCAGCCGTCATTATAAGGTCGGCAAATTCATCTACTACAAGTACTATATAAGGTAAAAATCGATGTCCATTTTCAGGATTTAACTTACGCTTTCTAAATTTATCGTTATATTCTTTAATGTTACGTACCATTGCATCTTTTAGAAGATTATAACGATCGTCCATTTCAATACACAATGAGTTAAGTGTATTTATTACCTTGGTATTATCTGTTATAATGGCATCACCATCATCAGGTAGTTTCGCTAAGTAATGTCTTTCAATTTTATTAAAAAGTGTAAGCTCTACTTTTTTAGGATCTACAAGTACAAATTTAACCTCAGCAGGGTGTTTCTTATATAATAATGAAGTTAACACTGCATTTAGTCCAACAGATTTACCTTGTCCTGTGGCACCAGCCATAAGCATGTGAGGCATTTTTGCTAAGTCAACAACATAAGTTTCGTTAGATATAGTTTTACCTAAAGCAATAGGTAATTCCATTTCCGCATTTTGAAATTTAGGAGATGCAATAGCGCTTCGCATAGAAACCATAGTAGGGCTATTGTTAGGTACTTCTATTCCAATAGTTCCTTTACCAGGAATTGGGGCAATAATACGAATACCTAATGCTGAAAGTGATAGAGCAATATCATCCTCTAAGTTTTTTATTTTAGATATTCTTATACCTGCTTCGGGTATAATCTCATATAATGTTACTGTAGGGCCTACAGTAGCCTTTATTTGAGCAATATCAATTTTATAATTACGAAGCGTTTCGACAATTTTATTTTTATTCTCTTCTAATTCTTCTTGATTAATAGTAATACCTCCAGATGAATAATCTTTTAATAAATCAATAGAAGGAAACTGGTAGTTAGAAAGTTCTAGAGTAGGGTCAAATTCACCAAAATCTTCAACTAATTTATCAGAAAGATTCTCTTTAACAACTTCCTCTTCGGTAGATTCTTCAATCACAAAACTTTCCGTAGCAGATTCTTCAACTTCAAGTTTTGTTTCATTAGTTACTTCTGGGATATTAGCCTCGGTGTTTAATTCAATTTCTGAAGAGTGTGAAATAGTAGGCTGTAAATCTTCTTTATTGATTTCAAATTGAGAAGGTTCTGTTTTTAGTTCAATTTTATCAAGACCATCTTCTTCCTCATTATTTTTTTCTTCAAATGTATCTAAAGGGTTTTCAGGTACTTCTTCAGTAACAATAGGAGGAGTACTAGTCGCTGTTGTAGGTGTATTTGCTACTGTATCTATAGTATTATTTTCAGCAGCTTCTTCTCGTTCACGCTGTCTTTTCTCAAAAAATGATTTAATAGCATCAGGAGATATTTTTACTCTAAAGAGTAAGAATACTAATAGCCCAAAAATAAGTATTAGCATAGTACCTGTTTTACCAAGATAATCTTGTATAAACAAGTTGATTTCAAAGCCTATTACACCACCAAGTTCGGGTAGATAAGGGTTAAAGAAACCAAAAAGAACTGAGATGATTATTATAAGATAAAGATCCCAAAAAAGAGTCTTTTTTAGCTTAGCAGTAGGTAGATCTAAAACAAGATAAGATCCTAACAAAAAGAAAAAACGTATAATTATAAATGATGCTATACCAAAGCCGTGATATAAAAATAAGTCAGCAAGAAATGCACCAAATTTACCTAGCCAGTTGTGTACAACTTCACTACGTTCTGTAAATGCAGTAAGTTCACTCTGATCATATTCGCCATATAAAAAATAAGATACAAAAGAGAGTAGTAGTGCTATAGCAAATAAAAAGAATAGCATACCTGCCAGTACTTTCTGTCTGCGTGATAACACTAGTTTTTTCTTATTACTAGTTGGTTTAGCCTCTTTTTTAGAAGTAGCTTTTTTTCTTGTTGCCATTTAGGGAACTATCTTTAATGTAAAAGTATGATTTAGCTGAATAACAATGAAACCTTTGGGTAATAAATAATTGCCCCAACAGAGAGCGCTGTAAGTGCAGCAAAAAATACGGCACCGGCAGCTATATCTTTTATAAAACCTATTCTTTCATGATATTGAGGGTGGATAAAATCGGCAATTTTTTCTATTGCAGTATTAACCCCTTCTATACCTAGTACTAAGCCTATAGCTAAGGTTTGAAAAAGCCACTCAGTAGTAGATATTTTAAACCAAAAACCAGCAATGGTTATCAATATACCTACGGTAAATTGTACCATTACACTATGTTCTGTAGTAACTAATTTATAAGCACCCTGAAAAGCATATACTACACTTTTCAGCCTACCTTTTACAAACCTATTGTCTTTCATTTATTGTATTATAAAACCGCAAGGGCATTTTCGTAGTTAGGTTCATCTTTTATTTCAGAAACCTGTTCTGTATAAATTACATTACCCTCTTCATTTATTACTACTATGGCTCTAGAGTGTAAACCTTCTAATGGACCATTAGTAATAGTAAGTTCGTAGTTTTTTCCAAAATTACCATCTCTAAAGTCAGATAGAGAGATAACATTATCTAAACCCTCAGCTCCACAAAAACGAGCTTGTGCAAAAGGTAAATCCCGAGATATACATAATACTTTTGTATTATCTAAGTTAGCCGCTTTTTCATTAAACTTTCTTACAGATGCAGCACAAGTACCAGTATCTATACTAGGGAATATATTTAATATAAGCTTACTGCCTTTATAATCAGCTAAAGATGTAGTGCTAAGATCTCCTTTTACAAGATTAAAACCAGGAGATTTGGTACCTTTTACTGGTAAATTACCTAGAGTTTTTATAGAGTTTCCTCCTAAAGTTATATCTGCCATTTGGGTTAGTTTTAGTAGACAAAAGTAACAATTATATTGTACACATAGAGGGTACACTTTAACTTTTATAATAATGCTTCGTTATGAGTTACTTATTCTATAATAAACAATAAGGGCTCTTCTGATATCAAAAGAGCCCTTATATAGAACTATTCAAAAACTAAAACTAGTTTATATTTTCAAATTAGTTAGAACTTAGGTAAGATGCAACACCATCTCTATCAGCAGTCATAGCTTCTTTACCTTCCATCCAGTTAGCAGGACAAACTTCTCCTTTTTCCTGTACGTGAGTATAAGCATCTATAAGTCTTAAGTACTCGCTTACGTTTCTACCAAGAGGCATATCGTTTACACTTTCGTGGAAAGTTTTCCCTGTTTCATCTATTAGGTAAGTAGCACGGTAAGTTACATTAGAGCCTGAAATAATGATAGAATCATTATCTTCATCATAGCTAGAAGACTCTATATCAAGAATACCTAAAACATTAGATAGGTTTCTAGTAGTATCTGCTAATAATGGGTAAGTAACACCTTCTATACCACCATTATTTTTTGGAGTATTTAACCATGCAAAGTGTACTTCATTAGTATCACATGATGCACCAATTACTATAGTGTTTCTTTTTTCGAACTCAGCTAAAGCAGCTTGAAAAGCGTGAAGCTCTGTAGGACAAACGAAAGTAAAATCTTTTGGGTACCAAAATAATAATACTTTTTTGTTATTATTTACAGCCTCTTCAAAAACGTTGATTGAAAGGTTCTCTCCTTTTGCAGAGATAGCATCTACAGCGATGTTTGGGAATTTTTTTCCGACTAATGACATAAGTATGATTTTTTAGATTATTTATTTTTACAGAGCAAATGTAGTAACTACAGTTGCTTTTTATTAATGATATTTATCACATTTGTTTATCTAAACATAGAAAACCCCTATAGTACACATAGTTCTTAAAAATAAGACCATATAACGTATTAATTAATTGTTATTTACTAATTATTTAGATCTATATAGAGGATTGATAACTGATAACAAATATATACTAATTATTTAGCTTATTTTTGCTGAGAATACTGAAAAGAGAGCATGGAAAATTTTAAAATGGTTGCCAAGACCTTATTTGGTTTTGAAGAAATACTAGAAAAAGAATTACAAGTTCTAGGAGCACAAGATGTAGAGAAGGGGGTAAGAATGGTAAGCTTTAAGGGAGACAAGGGTTTTATGTATAAAGCCAACCTTGCCTTACGTACGGCATTAAAGATATTAAAGCCAATATATTTTTTTAGAGCTTATAACGAACAGAGTTTATATAAAGGAATACAGGGTGTAGATTGGTCTAAATATTTAGATGTAAATCAGTCATTTGTGGTAGATGTTACCTTACATTCAGATCGTTTTAACCATTCGCAATTTGTAGCTTTAAAAACTAAAGATGCTATTGTCGATCAGTTTAGAGATAAATATGGTAAGCGCCCAAGTATTGATAAAGATTTCCCAGATTTAAGAATCAACATACATATACATAACGATCAATGCTCTATAGCACTTGATACTTCAGGTAACTCATTACACCAACGAGGATATCGTACAGCAACTAATATTGCGCCTATTAACGAAGTATTAGCAGCAGGAATGTTACTATTAAGTGGATGGGATGGACAAGGAGATTTTATCGACCCAATGTGTGGTAGTGGTACTATTTTAGCCGAAGCAGCGATGATTGCTTGTAATATACCAGCTAATATTAATCGTAGAGAGTTTGCTTTTGAGAAATGGGAAGATTGGGATAATGACCTTTTTGATACTATTATAGATTCTCTTATGAAAAAGACAAGAGAGTTCCATTATACCATAAAAGGGTATGACAAAGCACCATCGGCAGTAGAAAAAGCTAAAGATAATATTAGAAATGCTAACCTTGATGAGTATATAACTATAGCACGTGAGAACTTCTTTGATACTGAAAAAGAAACAGAAGGACCATTGCATATGGTATTTAATCCGCCATACGGAGAGCGATTAGATATTGATATGGAGCGTTTTTATAGAGAAATAGGAGATACATTAAAACAAGGATACCCTGGTACTAATGCTTGGTTTATAACTGCAAACCTAGAGGCTTTAAAATTTGTGGGGCTAAAACCTTCTAGAAAAATAAAACTATTTAATGGTAAATTAGAGAGTAGACTTGCAAAATATGAAATGTATGCAGGTAGTAAGAGAACTAAATTTCAGAGGAGAGAAGAAGAATAGTATCACTTTTGAGTGATATAATTTATAAAATAAAATAATATGAATATAAAAGTAAAAGCACTGTTGTATAACCTTTTAGGTTTTGCACCTATATTTTGGTTAGCATCTTTTTTAGTATCAGAATTTACTAATCTTACAGGTTTTTATGTTCCGCTTACAGGTTTTGTGGTTGCTACTATATTAGCTCCTAAATTTCAAGTTGTAAGATATCAGGGAGGAGAAAAGATATTTATGAAATGGATATTTCTTAAAGGAGTTAAAGAAATAAAGTAAAATAAAAAAGGAGGGAATTTAATTCCCTCCTTTTTTTTAACTAACTCAAATTTGTTACTTTATACTGCTGCTTTGTACTTCTGGTAGAAGTAAGTAGGTAAATACCCAAAGTTTAGCAATAAAAAACCTATTACCATTAGTATGCCTGCCATTGGCCAGTGCATAATTTTAAACATAATTCCTGTGCTTAAAATAAAAAAGGTGATGAATCCTAATAAATAAACTGTTCGTTTCATGATATGATTGATTTAAATTAATGATTATTCGTATAATTTTCTTTCAGATGATTTATACTTGTTATAAAAGAATGTCGGAAAGAATAGTATAATTAGTATGGCAAATCCTAAAGCTAGCAGAATACCAGCGAACGGCCAATGCATGATTTTAAAAAACCATCCAGTACTAATTAATGTAGTGGCTATATACCCACTAATGTATATTAACCTCTTACTTCTAATTTTGTTTTTTATTGTTATCATCGAGTTTGTTTCTCGCTGTATAGTACTCATTGCATGATGCCCCCCAAATTTTTGCATAGTATCTTTATATGCAGCTTCAAAGTCATTATGGTTGCTAGTTTCTATTTGAGTGCATATATGGTCTAATAAATCTTCTTTAAGTTCATCAGATGTAACTCCATAAAACTCAAGATTAGTCGCTATATATTCAACATGTTTATCGCTCAACATCATTTTACTAATTCTTTATCGTTAAAAATGAGCGAAAGAGTCGATATAAAATCATTTAACTCATTGGTTATTTCTAATGCCACTTTTTTTCCTGATTGAGTAATTTGATAATATTTACGTACTCTTTTACCAATATAAATTTTTTCAGTCTCAAGTATTTTATCCGCTTCCATTTTATGGAGTATAGGATAAAGTGCACCTTCAGAGATATCTATTTTCCCTTTAGTGAGTTCTTTTACTTTTTGAGTAATCTCATAACCATACATTTTATCACTCTCGCTTATCAGCTTTAAAATGATGGGTTGTAGTGTTCCTTTGGTGAGTTCTTTATTATACATAGTACAAATATACATTTTATTTCAATGTATTCAAATAAAATGTAAAAAAATATAGACAAAAAAAATACAGGAGCCTAAGCTCCTGTATTGACTATCAAAAAAGTACCCCTAATTCTTTGATAGATTTAATTAACCCTAAAAAAATGATTTACTAAATCACGACATTGCTGGTACAAATCTATCTTATTTCACTGTACTATACTATACCCACTGTTAGGTATTTTTTAGGAATACTCTCATTATTAGCTAGTTACTTATCTATATTGATTATAAATATGCGTATTTTAAATAAAAATACAATTTTTGAATAAAAAAAAGAGGCTAAAAGCCTCCTTTTTAATTAATCTCTTTTTAAATGGGTTTCAAAATAGTCAGCTATTTTAGCATTTAGATGAAAACGATCTCTACCGCCTACGTTATGCTCATGAGTAGGGTAAAGGAAGTAGTCAAGTTGCTTACCTGCTTTAATACATGCTTGTACAAATTCCATACTATGTTGTTGTACTACTACATTATCTTGTGCACCATGTATCATTAATAATCTACCTTCTAGTTGACTAGCTCCATTAATAAGACTAGTGTTTTTATATCCTTCAGGGTTTTCTTGTGGCATATCCATATAGCGTTCGCCATACATTATTTCATAAAATTTCCAGTCGATAACTGGACCACCAGCAACACCTACTTTAAATACATCAGGATGATTTACCATTAATGATGTTGTCATGAAACCTCCAAAACTCCAACCATAAACCCCGATTTTATCTTGATTTACAAAAGGTTTAGATTTTAAGAAATTAATACCTTTCATTTGGTCAGCCATTTCGTTCTTACCTAGTTCACGATGAATAACGTGTTCAAAATCACGTCCACGAGCATCACTACCTCTATTATCAACAGTAAATACTACATATCCTTTTTGAGCCATATAATAATCGAATAACGATGCGCCACCTAACCAGCTATTAGTTACAAGCTGTGCGTGAGGACCACCATATACATATACCATTACAGGGTATTTTTTATTAGCATCAAAATTAGCAGGATAAATAAGTCTTCCGTTAAGAGGTGTTTTACCATCAGCAGCAGTTATAGTAACTAGCTCCATTTTAGGTAATGTTACTTGTCCAGTATATGGATTATCAGCTTTAAATAAGCTAGTCGCTTTCTTATTCTTTAAGTTAATAATAGCAGCATTGTTAGGCGTAGTAGTGTTACTAAAACGATCTAACGCCATTGTTTTATTACTATTAACAATTACATTATGCGTTCCTGAACCTGTTGTAAGTTGTGTTGTTTTTCCAGAACGTAATGATACTTTATAAAGCTGTCTGTCAAGCCCGTTATTAGCTGTACCCATGTAAAGAGCATTTTTAGACTTAGCATCAAAACCAAGAAACTCAGTAATAACAACATCATTGTTGCCTAATCTCTTTAATAACTTTCCGTCAGTATTATAAAGGTATAATTGCTCATAACCATCTTTCTCAGTACGGTATAAAAACTGGTTATTTTTGTTAGGTACAAAAGTAAGGTTGTTTAATGGCTCTACATAAGTAGGAGCTTTCTCTTCAAATAATGTTTTTATAAAGTTACCAGTAGTAGCATCATACTTGTTTAATTTTAAGTGATTCTGCTCTCTGTTTAATACACCTACAAATATTTGCTTACCGTCAGGTGACCAAGTTACTGTAGTAAGAAACTGCTCTTTAGGACCTTCAGTTTTTAATGTAATGTGTTTGTTAGAAACAATATCATACACTACTAAAGTAACCTCTTCACTTTTAAGTCCCGCCATTGGGTACTTAATATCCTTATTAACTGCTCTACGTTCCCCGAAATTTACTAACGGATAATCGCCTACCATACTTTCATCCTTACGGTAGTATAATAACTTATCACTATTAGGACTCCACCACATACCTTTATCAATACCAAATTCTTGACGGTGTGTATAGTCGCTACCATTTACAATACCTTTATCAGTATCGTTAGTTACAGTGATAGTTTTATTGTTTTGAGAAGTTATAAATATATTATTATCATTTAATGCAGCTATATGCTTATTGTTAGGAGATATAGCTTGCTGAGAAGCATCGGCACTTATTGCTATAGCATTTGTAATTTCTTTTTTGTCAGTATTAAAAAATACTATATAGTTAGACTTTTTTCCTGCTGCCTGAAATGATATTGTATTCTTATTTTTCCAAGTATATCTGTATGGAAAAATACGAAGTGTAAAATTATCTTGAGGGAATTTGTTTTTTAAAGCAGTAGTTAACTCATCTTTGGTTAGTAATGTTTTTTCTTCCCAGTTTGTTTTTTCACTACGTTCCATAAGCGAAGCGTAAGTACTACTTAGGTATGTAATAGTGTTACTATCTGGTTTCCATTGTGGCGAAACAAAGTTTTTAACGGCAAATGCTTGATATTGCCCATAAGTAGCCTCTTGTATAGTAAGATCGCGTTGAGCTGTTACCGCTATACTAGTTAGCAAGAATAAGACTAATAGTTTTCTCATTTTAGTTTGTTTATGGTTCGATTAGAGAGCGAATTTAACGAAACTGTACAATTCGCCGAAATATATTTATTTTTATTAGTAGTAAATAGTAATGATTAGTTACAAAAAATCCGTTTCGGTTAGGAAACGGATTTTTATTATTATAATAAATTCTTTTTGTATTAAAGGATGTTAAGCTCTTTCATGCATGCGTTCATCATTTCATATGTTCTTTCGATGTTGTTATCAAGACCTATAGAGAAACGGATAAGACCATCGCTTAATCCCATTTCTTTTTGTTCGTCCTCTGGAATTTCACTTGATGTAGAACTTCCTGGAGCACTAAATAATGTTTTATAGAAACCAAGACTTACAGCAAGGTAACCAAGGTTACGATCTTGCATTAACTCCATTAAAGCATTAGCTTTCTCTAAAGATCCAGCATCAATAGTAAGCATACCACCAAAACCGTACTCAGGATTAATCATGCCTTTATATAGTTCATGACTTGGGTGACTTGCAAGACCTGGGTAAACAGTTTTAATTCCGTCTTTTTCAAAACGTTCAGCTAAATACTGTGCATTATGACTGTGCTGTTTTACTCTAATGTGTAGTGTACGTAAGTTTTTTAATACACTAGAAGCACGCATACTGTCCATTGTAGAACCTAATAGCATACTAGCACCATCATTTACACTCTTAAGCGAGTTGATAAAATCAGTTGTACCACAAACAACACCACCTACAGTATCACTACTACCATTTATAAATTTAGTAAGACTATGTATTACCACATCAGCACCCATTGTTACAGGAGATACAGATAGTGGAGAGAAAGTATTATCTACAACCAGTTTAAGGTTATGTTTCTTTGCTATTTTAGAAAGTGCTACTATATCAGCAACCTCTAGTAATGGGTTACTCACAGTTTCACAGTATAGCACCTTAGTGTTTGGTGTAATGGCAGCTTCTACTACATCAAGTTTAGTAATATCTACAAACGATGTTGTGATATTTAATCTTGGTATAAAGTTTTTCATGAATGCATATGTACCACCGTAGATAGTTCTACTAGATACAATATGATCGCCTGCACCACAAAGTTGTAGTAATACAGGAGTAATAGCTCCCATACCAGATGCAGCAACATTTGCAGTCTCTGTACCTTCCATTGCAGCAAGAGCTTCACTTAAATATAAGTTACTTGGTGATGTATGACGTGAGTATAAGTAACATCCGTCAGTATTACCTTCAAAAGTATCAAACATACTTTTTGCCGAAAGGAAAGTGTAAGTAGATGAATCAGATATTGACGGGTTAACGCCACCAAATTCACCAAAATATTGTAAGTCTTGAATATTGTCTGCAGGATCGAAAGCCATAATTAAAGAGTTATTGATTAGTAGTTGTTATTTTATAAGTCAAAGAGAATGAAAACTAATTAAATAATCAATAGATATGATGTTTCTTAGATTAAAAAACTATAATTTTGACTTTTCATAGATTTTAAAATCAATATTTAGCCATATTTCAACATAATAGCCGAAAATTTTTCAGTATGAACTTAGATGTAATAGATAAAAAATTATTAATGCTCTTACAAGATGATAGCAGACGTACTACAAAAGAGTTGTCATTAAAGTTAAATCTTTCTATTACTGCTGTTTATGAGCGTGTTAAAAAATTAGAACGTGAGGGTGTTATAAAAAAAAATGTAGCGCTATTAGATCATAAAAAAGTACAACGTGCCTTTGTCGTATTTTGCCACATTAAGTTAATGCAACATGCTAAAGAGTACCTTACTAAGTTTGAACAAGAAATAAAAAAGCTAGATGAGGTGTTAGAGTGTTATCACGTAAGTGGAGATTATGATTATATATTAAAAATATATGTAGAAAACATGGAGGCTTACAGAGAGTTTATGGTAACTAAACTTACTGCATTACAACACATAGGTAGTACACAAAGTACATTTATGATAAGTGAGGTAAAGAATACTAACATAATATCACTTTAACAGCTAAAATATTTTGTTTTTGTAATAAAGTAGTCTAAACAAAAAAACTTCGTTAAATTTGCCTTACAAAAAATTAAATTACACAAAAAACTATATTTTATGAGTTCATTTGACGTAGTCGTTATAGGTTCTGGTCCCGGCGGTTATGTGGCAGCTATTCGTTGTGCACAACTAGGTTTTAATACAGCAATTATCGAAAAATATTCAACGCTTGGAGGTACTTGCTTAAACGTAGGTTGTATTCCATCAAAAGCATTGCTAGATTCTTCGCACCATTATCATGATGCTACTAAGCACTTTACTGAGCACGGTATTGATATTGAAGGAGAGATAAAAGTAAACTTTGAGCAAATGATTGCTCGTAAAAAAGGTGTAGTAGACCAAAACGTAAGTGGTATTAAGTACCTTATGGATAAAAACAAAATTACTGTACTAGAAGGTATAGGTTCTTTTGAAGATGCTACTCATGTAAAGGTTACTAAAAATGATGGTACTACTGAAACTGTAGAGGCAAAGCACACTATTATTGCTACTGGTTCTAAACCATCTTCACTACCATTCATAAAAATAGATAAAGAAAAAATAATAACTTCTACAGAGGCATTAAAGCTAAAAGAAGTACCTAAGCACCTTGTTATTATAGGTGGAGGTGTTATTGGTCTTGAATTAGGTCAAGTATACCTTCGTTTAGGAGCAAAAGTATCTGTAGTAGAATATTTAGATAGAATTATTCCAGGAATGGATGCTACGTTATCTAAAGAACTTACAAAAGTACTTAAGAAACAAGGTATGAAGTTCTATACTTCACATAAAGTACAATCAGTAGAAAGAAATGGAGCTGATGTACAAGTACAAGCAGAAAACAAAAAAGGAGAGGTAATTACTCTTGATGGAGATTATGCTTTAGTATCTGTAGGACGTCGTCCATTTACAGATGGTCTTGATACTGAAAAAGCAGGAGTGAAGCTTACCGATAGAGGTATGGTAGAAGTAAATGATCATTTACAAACTAGTGTGCCAAATATATATGCTATTGGTGATGTAGTGCGTGGCGCAATGCTAGCACACAAAGCTGAAGAAGAAGGTGTATTTGCTGCTGAAACAATTGCAGGACAAAAACCACATATTGATTATAACCTAATTCCAGGTGTTGTATATACTTGGCCAGAGGTTGCAGCTGTAGGTAAAACAGAAGAAGAACTTAAAGAAGCAGGAGTAGCTTACAAATCAGGAAGTTTCCCATTCAAAGCATTAGGTCGTTCTCGTGCTAGTATGGATACTGATGGTTTAGTGAAAATACTTGCTGATGCTACAACTGATGAAGTATTAGGAGTACACATGATAGGGGCGCGTACTGCTGATCTTATTGCTGAGGCAGTAACAGCTATGGAGTTTAGAGCGTCTGCTGAAGATATTTCTAGAATGTCACATGCACACCCTACATATGCGGAGGCTATTAAAGAAGCTGCACTTGCTGCAACAGATAGTAGACCATTACATATGTAATATAATAATATCACAAAATATAAAAACCCACCCTTTAAAGAGTGGGTTTTTTGCTACTAGTTATTATTGTATTTTTGACGACTCTAATAAATACGGATGAGGACTTCTATATTTCATACAATACAAAACCCAGAATATTTTAAAAAGCAATTGTTACAATGGGCACAACAATTTAGAGAAGTTGTGTTTTTAGACAGTAACGATTATCGTCGAGAATATAACACCTATGATGCAGTACTAGCAGTAGATGCTTTAACAGCTATTCAGACAGATCATCATAATGCTTTTGATGAGCTTAACAATTATCAGCAAATAACAAAAGACTGGATTTTTGGGTATTTATCATATGATTTAAAAAATGATACTGAGAAATTACAATCAGCTAATCTTGATAGATTAGAGTTTCCTGAGCTTTTTTTCTTTCAACCTAAAAAACTATTTTTATTAAGAGGAGATCAGTTAGAGATTGCTTATTTAAATATGTGTGATGATGAGGTTGATGAAGATATAAATGAAATAATGAATTGTGAGTTAATATCTAGTGATAGTGCAACTACAAATTCAAGAAAAGTAAATCAAAAAGTTTCTAAAGCAGAGTATATAGATAGAGTGGAGCAAATGTTAGCTCATATTCAAAGAGGTGATATATATGAAGCTAATTTTTGTATGGAATTTTATACAGAAGATACGACTTTAGATACACTAGAGGCTTATGAGAAGCTAAACACAATTTCTAATCCGCCATTTGCAACCTATTTTAAAAATAATAAAAACTACCTGCTATCAGCTTCGCCAGAACGTTATTTAAAGAAAGAAGGTGATACTATTATTTCTCAACCTATAAAAGGTACAGCTCGTAGAAGTAATGATCCTAAAGAAGACGAAGAGATCAGACAGGAGTTAACTGTAAATGAAAAAGAGCGATCAGAAAATATAATGATTGTCGATTTAGTACGTAACGACCTTTCACGTACGGCCACAAAAGGATCTGTACAGGTAAAAGAGTTGTGCGGAGCTTATTCTTTCAAGCAAGTACATCATTTAGTTTCTACTATAGAATCGCAGTTAAAAGATGAATACACACCAGTAGACGTTATTAAAACAACATTCCCAATGGGAAGTATGACAGGAGCTCCAAAAATATCGGCTATGGAAATTATAGAAAAACTAGAAGTTACCAAACGAGGACTTTATAGTGGAGCTGTAGGGTACTTTACTCCAAACGGTAATTTTGACTTTAATGTAGTTATACGTAGTATTCTGTATAATCAAGATAATCAATATGCATCATTTTCTGTAGGTAGTGCCATAACTTCAAAATCTACAGCCGAGAAAGAATATGAAGAATGTCTATTAAAAGCTAATGCTATGCGTAGCGTATTAGAAGCGTAAGCTATCTAACAGTTTTATTCTCGATTATTTATTACTTTTGGAAATGCTTAATAAGTTCCAGAATCAATTAATTCAAAACTTTTCTTTTTTAAGAGATAGAAAGTTACTACTTGCCATTAGTGGAGGAGTAGATAGTATGGTTTTACTACACTTACTCAATCACTTAAATTATGACATTGCTATTGCTCATTGTAATTTTAATTTACGAGGAGATGAAAGTAATGGAGACGAACAGTTTATA
Organism: Flavobacterium sp. MedPE-SWcel; assembly: GCA_001874325.1. Lineage (GTDB taxonomy): Bacteria > Bacteroidota > Bacteroidia > Flavobacteriales > Flavobacteriaceae > Flavobacterium. The sequence continues at coordinate 25,896 of MPCW01000009.1, forward strand.
AGAGATTACGCTAAAGAAAACAATATAGAGGTTTTTGTAGCTAGTTTCGATACAAATAGTTTTGCCGATACTAATAAACTTTCGACTCAAGTTGCAGCAAGGCAATTGCGCTATGAATGGTTTAATCAACTATTACAAGAAAATAATTTAGATTATGTGCTTACAGCACATCATTTAGATGATAATATCGAAACATTTCTTATAAATTTTACTCGTGGTACAGGTATAGATGGATTGACAGGAATACCGCAACAAAATAATACCACGGTAAGACCATTACTGAGCTTTACTAGAGATGAAATTGTAGCTTATGCTAACAACGAATGTATAAAGTGGAGGGAAGATAGTAGCAATGCATCTGATAAGTATTTAAGAAACAAATTAAGGCATGATGTAATTCCTATTTTAAAAGCATTAAACCCGTCATTAGCTACCTCATTTCAAGATACACTTAATCATTTACAACAAACACAGTCTTTAGCCGAGGATGCATCTGATATAATGTATCAAAAAGTGGTACGAGATGTCGATAATGGGAAGGAATTTGACATTGAAGCGTTAAAAAAATTAACGAATTATAAGGCTTATCTGTATAAATGGTTGCAAAATTATGGTTTTACAGCTTGGGGAGATATTTATACTTTACTCGATGCACAATCAGGAAAACAAATATTGGCTAATGGGTATAGACTGTTAAAAGATAGAAATGTACTGTTGTTAGAGTCTGAAAAACAACAAGATAAAAAACAGTATGAAATATCTATAGGAAAACTAGGAATTAATGAACCTTTACAAATTAAATTTTCTGATGTATCAATTCTTTCTAAAGAATTAGTTAAAAATGAAATATTTGTTGACAAAGGGTTGATAAAATTTCCGTTATTTGTAAAAAAATGGAAGGAAGGAGATTATTTTTATCCTCTTGGAATGAAAGGAAAAAAGAAGAAAATTTCTAAGTTTTTTAAGGATGAGAAAATGTCTTTATCCGAAAAAGAAGATACTTGGATTTTATATTCTGAAAATGAAATAATATGGGTTATTGGCAAGCGTGCTGATGATCGTTTTAAAGTGACTAAAAGCACAACACAAATTTTAAAAATAGAAGTTTTATAAAATGAAAAAAGCAACATTTTTTATTTTTCTGTTATTCTCATTTATAACAGTAAATGCTCAAATTTTAGATCCTGTAAAATGGACATCTAAAATTGAAAAGAAATCAGATACTGAATATACTTTAACATTTGATGGAGTTATAGATGAGCATTGGCATGTTTATTCTCAGTTTACTGCAGATGGAGGAGGATTGGCGTTGGAGGTTATACCTAATAATGGAGAGGGTAATTATGAAACCGTAGGTAAAGCAGAAGAGAGTGAAACAAGAACAGAGTTTAATGAATCATTTGCAGTAGATGAAACATTTTTTGAAAAAGAAATGCAGATAATACAAACTATAAAAGTATTAAACCCTGAAAATTCTATTGTACAAATAGAGTTATTTTATCAAGCCTGTAAAGAGTCGTGTATTTTACAAGATAAATTTTTTGAATTTGATTTAAGTACATTAACCTCTAAAGAAGTAAAAAGCTTTGAAGTAGTAGCTGTTTCAACAGACGAAGAAAAAGGTGATAAAGAAAAAGTAGCACCTGCTGAGGATAAAAAAAAGGATGAGAAGAAAGAAAAGCAAAAAGGATTATTAACTATCTTTTTTATTGCATTTCTTTCAGGTTTTGCGGCATTATTAACACCATGTGTGTTCCCGATGATACCTATGACAGTAAGCTTTTTTACTAAGCAAAGTAAAACAAAAGCTGCAGGTATAAGAAACGCAATTATTTACGGACTATCTATTATTGTAATATATGTAATATTAGGTTCTGTAGTAACGGCTGTTTTTGGAGCAGATTCTTTAAATGCATTATCCACTAATGTATGGTTTAACATAATATTCTTTGTGTTATTAATTGTATTTGCATCATCTTTCTTAGGAGCTTTTGAGATTATGCTACCTAATTCATGGGCTAATAAAGTAGACCGTCAAGCTGATAGAGGTGGTATGATAGGGATTCTTTTTATGGCGTTAGCATTAGCTATTGTGTCATTCTCATGTACAGGTCCTATTGTAGGTACATTACTTGTAGAGGCAGCTTCAAAAGGAGGTATTGCACCAGTAGTAGGTATGTTAGGTTTCTCATCTGCATTAGCGTTACCATTTATGCTTTTCGCAATGTTCCCAGGATGGCTTAATAGCTTACCAAAATCTGGAGGATGGCTTAATACTGTAAAAGTAGTTTTAGGATTCCTTGAGCTAGCATTAGCATTTAAATTCTTATCAAATGCCGATTTGGTATTACAAATGCATTTACTAGAAAGGGAAACGTTCTTAGCTATTTGGATTGCTGTTTTTGGAGCATTAGCATTATATCTTTTTGGGAAAATTACATTACCACATGATAGCCCATTGAAATCAATATCAGTAGGTAGGTTATATATGGGATTATTAGTTCTTGCATTTACAGTTTACCTTATACCAGGTTTATGGGGAGCTCCTTTAAAATTAATTAGTGGTTTTCCACCACCATCTACATATAGCGAATCTCCTCAAGGTTTTGGAGGAAGTGAAGGAGGTGGAGGTTACTCAGGAAGTGATCAAGAACTACCTGAAGGCGCAAAATTAGCAGCTCATGGTATAGTAGCTTTCGAAGATTATAACGAAGGTCTTGCTTATGCACAAGAAGTTAATAAGCCAGTACTTATCGATTTCACAGGATATGCATGTGTAAATTGTCGTAAGATGGAAGACTATGTGTGGTCAGATAAAAGTATACTTTCAATCTTAAAAAATGATGTAGTATTGATATCACTATATGTTGATTCTAAAGAAGAATTACCAGAAAGTGAACAATATGTATCTGAAGAGACAGGTAAAAAAATAGAAACAATAGGTAACAAGTGGAGTGATTTTGAGATCACTAAGTATAAGGCTAATGCACAACCTTATTATGTATTAATAGATCTTGATGAAGAAAACCTTAATGATCCTGTAGGATATACACCAGATATTACAGAATACAGAGAATGGTTAAAATCTGGAATAGATAACTTTGAAGAGTAATATATTTTCTTTTGGAATAGATAAAAAAACTCCCCTAGTACTAGGGGAGTTTTTTTATTCAGATTATTTATTTAAAAATTCTTGAAGTTTATTCTTTTTATTAGCCTTTATAAGTTTTTTAATTTTCCCTTTAACTTTTATATTGTTATCAGGGTTATCCATATACTGAGCTACTATTTTCCAAAGCTCTAATTTTGTTGTTTCATTACTTTCTAGGATTTTATTTTCTACCTGATATTTTACCATAGCGGCTAAATAGATACCTAAGTAATCATTATTATCTCCTAAAATTTCTATAGAATGGTCTATATCAAAAGAATAATCAGGACTACTACTCATCCATTCTATTAAAAAGGCTGCTGAGTTTAGTCTATTTGTTTCATTTTGACTTATAGGTGTGTCTAATAAATAATTTGCTGCCTGTAAGGCTATAGGAGTAGCAGTTTTTACGTTTTTTGCAGTATCTAGAGGATACTTGTCATAATTTGGAATAGATTGTGCATAAGTAAGCACTGTAGATAAACATAAAACAAGTACAAGGATAATTTTTTTCATACTGATTAATTAGATATAATATTTTTGAGACAAAAATACTATTTAATCAGTGTGAAGTATTATTTTAAGGTTATCTATAAAAAAAAGCATGGTTTCCATCTAGAAACCATGCTTTTTTACTAAAAACCTAAAAACACATTTAACATCTATTATCTTGTAACACTTCCCATTGGTAACGATGTTAAGTTTTGTCCAAATGGGTGTGTAGCTGGAGCAGTTTCAGTTCCCGCAGTACCTACTAATGGTTTCATTGCAAACGGTGCAGGAGAATCATCAGGTACAGGCTCTACAGATATTACTACCGTACGGTTACGAACATCTAAAGGAAAAGTTTCGCCAGCAGGAGCTTCTAAAAAGAAATCTTCTCCAGGAATTGGTGGTCCAGCTTGCATTGTTTCACTAAATGGTGCTGCATTATCAGCAGTATCAAAAGCGGTAAATGTTCCAGTACTTAATGGTCCAGAATCACCTACTACCCATCCTTCATAAGCCCACCCTTCTGGTAATGTAGGTAGATTGAAGTTAGCTGTAGGAGGCATACCTGGTGTACCAAACCATACTCCGTTTTCATCATTACCATTGTTCATGCCTGTTTCATCAGTAGGAGTTCTTAAAAAGAACATACCAGAGGCACTACTAAAGTCGCCAACAATACCAGTATTTACATCAGCAGTATTTCCAGAGAAATCACCAGCTAATAATTTAGTATCTGAGGGGGCAGGGTCAGTATCATTGGCCGGCTCTATCGATAATACAAATTGGGTAGCATTACTTAATTGTTCAGCGTTTACTTGAAATGTTTGAGGAAATGTTACGCTAGTAAATACTCCTGTAGATACTGGGGCACCATCTACAATAATCCAACCTTCATAAACATAGTTAGAACCTAGAGCTTCTAAACCATCAAGATTTAAGGTTAAATTATCTAATTGTGGAGTGGTTGCCTTGTCATCATCGCTACTACAAGAAGTAACTAAAACACCTAGCATAAGTGCTGCAAGACTCATTTTCTTAATCATCATAATTTTATTTTTTATTTGTATTCCAAATATACTTTATGATGATATTTTTAAATGTTAGCTATCTAACATCTTCTAGTGTTTTAACTTATTGTTTTGATATTCTTAACTCTTTTCGGCTAAAATTAATAATTTTATCTTCTTTTAGCTCATTCATTAGTATATTGAGAGTAGGGCGAGATGTACCTATAAGCGATGCCATATCCTTTTGAGTGTACGGATGTTTTATTATTTTATCGCCAGTTATTTCGCAATCATGACCATAATCAATAGATAGCTCTGTTAAGAATTCCATTAAACGAGTCTTGGTATCCTTAAATAAAAGTAATTGTAGCCTACGTTCTAATCTTTTAAACCTAAAGCCAATAAACTTATATATTTTAAGGCTAAAGCTTTTATTATTTCTCATTAGGTCGAGCATTGCATCAGCATTTATAGGACAAATAGATGTACCATTATCTATAGACTGTGCAAACTCATCACGTTTTAGTTCGCCAAGAATAGCTGTTTCACCAAATATTTCTCCACGTGCTAGTATTGCTTTTACTATTTCGTTACCCTCTTCGCTATAGTAACCTATTTTTACTTTACCTTTCTCTATAAGATATACTTTAGAGGCAGCATCATCTTCAAAATAGATATAGTCCTTCTTTCTATAATTATCAAAATCATGTTCATCCTTATAAGTTTCTATCTTATGAGGACAAAGTATATTAAAAAGGTTTACATCTTCAAAAAACCAAAGTGATTTCATTACGAAATTATATGTTTATTAATTATGCTATAATACATGTATACCCCAATAAATAAAAGGGGTGGATACTATATAGCAAGATAAGAAAAATTGATTAAATAATTGAAAGGATATAAGACTTGATAAAGTATGGTTATTATCAAAAACTATATTTTCTCTTGTAACTCTTTTATCTCATCTCTTAGTTTTGCAGCCTGCATAAAGTCTAAGTCTTTAGCCGCTATTTCCATTTTTTTACGTTTGTCGCGTATTATTTTTTCGATATCACCTTTGGTCATATAAGTGGTATCAGGTTCAGCAGCAATTTTAGACTCTGCCTCACTAGCATAAGTAGCATTACTTTTACCAAGCGTATTGTCCTCTATTTTCTTGTTTAGAGCTTTTGGTACGAGTTTATTAGTAACATTATAATTATGTTGTTTTTCGCGCTTATAAGTTGTTTCATCAATAGTACGTTGCATACTATCGGTAATTTTATCGGCATACATTATTGCTTTACCATTCACATTACGGGCAGCACGCCCTACTGTTTGGGTAAGCGAACGATGACTACGTAAAAAACCTTCCTTATCAGCATCTAGTATAGCTACAAGCGATACTTCGGGTAAATCGAGCCCTTCACGTAATAAGTTAACCCCAATAAGTACATCAAATATCCCTTTACGTAAATCTTGCATAATTTCTACACGCTCTAGGGTATCAACCTCACTATGTATGTAGCGACAACGTATAGATACTTTTGTAAGATATTTAGCAAGTTCCTCAGCCATACGTTTGGTAAGAGTAGTTACTAATACACGCTCATCAAGTTCTACACGCTGATGTATTTCTTCAATAAGATCATCAATCTGATTTAAACTAGGGCGTATTTCTATTATAGGATCTAACAATCCTGTTGGTCTAATAATTTGCTCTACATATACACCATCACTCTTTTGTAACTCATAATCAGCAGGAGTAGCACTTACATATACTACCTGATTTTGCATGGATTCAAACTCTTCAAACTTTAAAGGTCTATTGTCCATTGCAGCAGGTAGTCGAAAACCATACTCTACAAGGTTTTCTTTACGCGATCTATCACCACCATACATGGCATGTACTTGGCTTATGGTTACGTGACTTTCATCTATCACCATTAAATAATCATCAGGGAAATAGTCGAGTAAGCAAAAGGGTCTAGTACCTGGTAATCGTTTATCTAAATAACGAGAATAGTTCTCGATACCAGAACAGTACCCAAGCTCACGTATCATTTCAAGGTCAAAATTAGTACGCTCTTCAAGACGTTTTGCCTCGAGATGTTTACCAATTTCTTTAAAGTAGTCTACTTGTTTTACCAAGTCTTGCTGTATATCCCAAATAGCCTCTTGTAATATATCAGGGCTAGTTACAAACATATTTGCAGGGTATATATTTAGTCGATCATATTTCTCTATAACCTTCGAAGTTTTGACATCAAAAGCTTCTATTTCTTCAATTTCATCACCAAAAAAGTGAATACGGAATGGATCGTCACCATAACTAGGGAAAACCTCAACAGTATCACCTTTAATACGGAATGTACCAGGTAAAAATTCAGCCTCAGTACGAGAATATAAACTTTGTACTAAACGATGTAATAATTTTGTACGCGATATTACTTGATCGCGCTCTAGTGAAATTACATTTTTTTGAAATTCTACAGGGTTACCAATACCGTATAAACAAGAAACAGATGCTACTACAATTATATCTCGTCTGCCAGAGAGTAGCGAAGAGGTAGTACTCAATCGCATTTTCTCTAATTCTTCATTTATAGAAAGATCTTTTTCTATATACAGTCCACTAACAGGTATATAGGCTTCAGGTTGGTAGTAATCATAGTAAGATACAAAATATTCTACAGCATTGTTAGGGAAAAATTGCTTGAACTCGCTGTATAACTGAGCTGCCAGAGTTTTGTTGTGTGCTAGTACTAGCGTAGGTTTTTGTACTTCCTCTATAACATTAGCCATGGTAAAGGTTTTACCCGAACCAGTAACACCTAATAGCGTTTGGAATTTATCTCCTTCATTTATACTTTTACTTAATTGTTTTATAGCCTGAGGTTGGTCACCCGTAGGTTTATAATCTGATACTACCTGAAATTTCATATTCTTTTTTCCTGCTTTCCCACAAAGATAATGAATAGTTTAAGGAATAATTATGCTTATTAACATCCCTTTATGTCACTTTACTTTATAGATTGCTATCAATTTTAAAAAGTGTAATTTTAATAGAAATAAAATGCATGTCTAAAAAAGTAAAGAAATCACGTTTTAGAAAACGATACATAATAACAGCTTTGATATTTATGTATCTTGTCTTTTGTCAATCTTGTATGATGATGCGTACTAGTTCTAAAAAAACACAAACTTATTTTAATAAAGCTAAGGTAGCCTATACAGATAGTACAATGACGTTTGATGACTATAAGCTACATTATATAGAAACAGGTAAACCAGATGCGCCAACGTTGTTTTTTGTTCATGGTTCTCCAGGTAGTTGGGATGCTTACAAAGAATATCTTACAGATAGTTTATTGCTTAAAAAATATAGAATGATAGCTGTTGATAGATCTGGTTTTGGTTATAGTAATTTTAGAGAAGCACAAAATTTAGATACTCAAGCAAAACGATTAGTTAGTTTTTTAGAAGTAAAAAATAATCAAAAGCCTACGATACTTATTGGGCACTCTATGGGAGGGCCTATAATAGTAAAAATGGCAACTATTAACCCGAATATATATAGTCATCTTGTAGTACTTTCAGGGGCTATAGATCCTGATGCTGAAAAACCTGAAAAGTGGCGTTCTATTGTTATGAAAAGGCCACTTCGTTATCTTATTCCTGGTGCACTTCGACCTTCTAATGATGAACTATGGTGGTTAAAAGAAGATTTAAAATTCATGAAGGAAGATTTAAAAAACATTACTAGCTCTGTTACTATTATTCACGGTACTAAAGACCCGCTCGTACCATATAGTAATGTAACCTTTATGGAGAAAGAGTTTATTAATGCAAAGTCAATAAATGTAATAGCTATTAAAGATGCGAATCATTTTATTCCGTGGGAACATTTTGCTACTATTCGAGATGCTTTAATGGCTATAAGCTTAGATGATGAGAATTCTAATCAAAGCATTCCATAAGTAATAAATCACCATCACGATGCTCTATAGTTACTATACCATCTTTATCAGCTTCGTTACTACTACCTGTACGATAACCAATAGTTAGTGATTCATCATTAAGCGAGTATTTAAGATTTTTTGTGGTAATGCCTTCTACTGTTCCTATAGGTATTAACGATAGTGGAGTAGTGGCAGTATACCATTTTTCAAACTTTTTTGGAAGCTGAAAAATTTTACTATAATTATCCAGCATCACAATTTTTAGTTTATCGCTAAAACGTACAATATTGGTAATATTAGTTATAGTATGATCTGCACGACGCCCAGTAGCCCAAATAACATTTGCAGCAGGAATACCACGATCTATTAAATAATCAAAAGCTTTTTCTAAATCTGTTTTATCCTGATTAGGAGTATGTACAACTTCTAAGGGATATTGTAAGTTTCGATAATACTCAGGGTCAAAATCTCTGTCAAAATCACCAAGTAATACATCTACTTTTATGTCTAGATCAATTACTCTTTGTATAGCACTATCAAGTACAATTACAAGAGGCGACCATTCTAGTAGTTGTCCCATTAGTTCTTTGCTACATTCAGCTCCGTTAGCAATTATTAATGCAGGTTCTTGATCGTCGCGTACTATATGATGGGATGACATATTGATTTAATTTTGGTAAAAATACAAATAACAAAAAAAGCCTACTAGAATATCTAGTAGACTTTTTCGATTGAATGATATAACTAACTCTAACCTATTCTATAATATAAATTTCTTCATCAACTTCACAAAGTCTGAAATATCCTAAAGCATGATTATCAGGATTAGTTTGATTTATTAAGTTACCTCTTACAGCTACAGGAGTTGTTCCGAAAGGACCACCGCTAGATTCACCTTCATTTACTTCAGATACAATATCCATGAAGTTTGCATACCTTCTAGAGATACCATACAGTTTAATACTTACCTCTTGCCCAGCTGCAAAATCTTCATTATCTATAAAGTTAAACATTTCATTTCCTGAAAAGAATTCATTATCTGATACATCATATTCAGGGAAAGGGTACGCTTCAGTATCAAATCGAGTAAGGTAATTGTTTTCACCTTCTCCATTATCGTCAAAAAAGAAACGTACTTCGATATCTTCACCAGTAAATCCTCCATCATTTGTTTGCTCAATTCTTTTTATTTCTGGTACAGGATAAAAAGTTTCGGTGGCAGTATACGTTTCATTGTTATATTCTACAGTAAGCACATAGGTATCACCAATTACAGGAACAAAACTATTAGATATATAGTGACCAGTATCTGGAATTTCAGTGAAACCAAAAATAGTATTATTACTACTATTAGTTATAAATACATTTGCATTTGATACTACAGGAACTACGTTTTCATAATATCCTGTTGTTGTAGATAATTTAACAACTTGTTGACTACCATCAGTTCCTTTTATCCAGTCTATAGAGGCCTCAACAACAAGTCGTGGTTCGGCAGTGTCAAGATCAATATCAACTGTTTCTTCACATGCGGTAAATAAAACACCAGTTAGTACTAGTATAATTAATTTTATATTTTTCATGATATAAATATATTTTGATTACCCTTGGGTTATTTTTTATTAAAATTTAAAATTATAAGCTACACTTGGTATAACACCAAATATTGAAAGACGTACAGCTTCATTTCTACCAGTATCTTCATTTTGTCTAAATGATATAGATGCAGCATTTTGTCTGTTATACAAGTTATAAATACTAAATACCCATTCACCTTGCCATCCTTTTTTCTTTTCAGGTTTAGGCGTATAAGTAGCAGATATATCTAAGTGATGGTATGCAGGAAGACGATCTTCGTTACGTTGTCCATAACTAGGTAATGTAAGGTCTCCATAAGAATACTGACCGTTAGGATACGTTACAGGCTGCCCTGATTGTAATGCAAATATACCTCCAAAAGTCCATTTGTCGTTTAGCTCATACGACCCAGTTACAGAAAGGTTATGTGTTTTGTCATACCCTGTTTTATACCACTGGTTATTGTTAATACCTACTTCTCCAGGGGCACGTCCTTCTGTTTTTTGTTCAGATCTAGATAGTGTATAAGAAATCCACCCAGTTAATTTACCCTCATTTTTACGTAATAATACCTCAAGACCATACGATCTAGCTTTACCATTAAGTAATACCTGTTCTATTTCATTGTTAGCTATTAAATCAGCACCATCTATATAATCAACTCTGTTTTTTGTTTTCTTGTAAAAAGTTTCCACCTCAAGGCTATAAGCATCATCTTTAAAGTTTTTAAAATATCCTAATGCTACCTGATCTAATATTTGTGGTTTTATATATTTACCACTAGGTGCCCATACATCTAGTGGAGTAGGAGAGCCTGTATTAGATATTAGGTGTAAATATTGTGCCATACGGTTATAACTAGCCTTAATGGATTGATTATCATTTAATTGGTATGATATTCCTGCGCGCGGTTCAAGATTACTAAAATCAGCAATAGTTTTACCACTGCTGTAATGCTCTGTACCTATTGGATCAGCTTTTTCATATATTTTTAAGTCACTATCATAGTTTACAGGCTGGTTATTAGCATATAAATTCATAGTTTGTGAACCTAGTCTATAAAACATACTATAACGAAGTCCGTAACTAATTCTTATTTTTTCACTAAGCTCTTGTTCAGCATCAATATATAGTGCAGGTTCAAAAGCATATTTTTTATCAAGCTGCTCTGGGTTCACTGCCGAATTATCTCCATAAGGAGTTACTTTACCAGGGTTAAAGTCGTAATATACTGCATTTACACCATAGTTAAGTTTAAATTTATCTGATATATAGTGCTTTAAGTCATACTTTAAGTTATAATTCTGTATTCCAGAATCCCATTTTAAACCTATAATATCTAATTCTAATCCATAGTAGTAATCACTATATATCATAGACATGTTAGAAAATAATTTATCACTAAAAAGGTGATTCCATCTAAGGTTAACTACTGTGTTACCATAAGTATTAACAAAACTATCGTTTATATTAAACAAGTCACGTCCAAAATAACCTGACAAGTATAAATTATTATTATCATTAAGTTTATGACTTATTTTAGTATTAAGATCATAAAAATAGGCAGAGTTCTTATTGTTAGTTAGTTGTAGAAAAAGGTGAGCATAAGAAGCTCTACCCGCAACAAGAAAGGATGTTCTTCCTTTATCAATAGGTCCTTCTGCAAGTATACGACTTGATATAAGCCCTATACCACCATTCATATGAAACTCTTTACTATTACCTTCTTTTTGGTAAATATCAAGTACAGATGATACTCTTCCTCCAAAACGTGCAGGAATACCACCCTTATATAACTTTAGATCTTTAATTGCATCAGAGTTAAATACTGAGAAAAAACCGAATAGGTGAGAAGAGTTGTAAATAGTAGCTTCATCTAACAAGATAAGATTTTGGTCAGCAGCACCTCCACGTACATTAAAACCAGATGCACCTTCACCAGCATTAGTAACTCCTGGTAGTTGCATTAATGATTTTAATACATCAACTTCACCAAATACTACAGGCATTTTTTTCATTTCCTGTACAGTTAATTTATTAACACTCATTTGAGGTTTTCTAATGTTAGCCCTTTTATGATTTTCGCTAATAACGACTTCATCTAACTCTTGGCTACCCATTGCCATTTGATAGTTTTTACGAACATTTTGGTTAAGTTCTACTGTTTCTTGAATAGTACCGAAACTAACATAGCTAATTTCTACAGTATAAGTACCAGAAGGGAGTGATATAGAATAAAAACCATATTCATTTGTAGATATAGCTTTATTTGCTTCTACAATGTAAATACTTGCCCCAATAAGTGTTTCGTTACTTCCTGAGTCAGAAACTGTACCGCTTAAAGTAAATTTTTCTTGAGAAAACGCTACCGAAAAAATAAGCATAAAGAGTATTGTAAAATACTTCCGTTTTTGTAAAATCATGATTGATTGTTCCGTTTTTAGATTGATGATTGATTGTTAATTTTTGTATTAAATATTTTTATTTCTTTAACATAAAATTAGTTCTGTCTTTTAACGCCGTTAATTATAATTTATTACACTGTTTATAATAAATCTATGTAACGATTATGAGCAGGCTTTGTACAGATTAAATTTATTTTTAATGAACTTTACTATATAGAGACGAACTTCAAAATAGAATGGTTGGTTTTAACAGTCTTAAATTTTTAAGTTGGTTGATACCTTTAGTGAAAGTAGGGGTACTTTCTAACTTAGCTCTTTTCGAGAGCAAAAATAGAATGATTAATCGATATAAGAGGCTTTGTTTACAAAATAGGAATAAAAATAGGTACGACCTTACAATTTAGAACTTTTAAAATGTTGTTTTTTAGTTGTTTAATGTATTTTTATTATCTTATCAAAAAAGTAATAGTTTACAAGGAAAGACGTGTTTATAGTGTTAATTGCTGTTTACTGATTTGAAAAATTCAGTGGGAGTTTTACTTGTCACCAATTTAAAATGTCGATTAAACGTCGATTTTGTACTAAAGCCACAATCATATGCTAAAGAAATCATAGTAAATTTTTTGTTCTCAGGGAGTGAGGCTATTTTGATAAATTCATTAATACGAAGTGTATTTATATAGTTATAAAAATTTTTACCTTCCATCTCATTTATTATCTGAGATAAATAATTAGGATGTACATTAAGTTGTTTTGAGAGCTCTACAAGTGTAATTTCTTTGTTTTTATATACTGCATTTTCATTCATTAATTTTTTTAAATCAGTATATATTTCAGAAGCAGTTTCTTTGCTGAGTCCAGATTTAGAATATTTACTATTTTTAATTTCAGAGTTCTTTTTAAGATCTTGTTCCTCTATAGGTTTGTCTTCTGGAATCGTTATTATTTGATCATTTGAATTGAATATATTCAATTGGTTTATTCCAAAAGTTCCAATACATAATACAAAAATAACTACCATTGAGAAAACAACAAGGTCATCAAAAAATATTACTATAAGCCAAATAATTCCAAAACCTATTGAGAGAAAACGAAGCCATTGTAAGTTTTTTTTCTCGATATTAGAGAAATTGTTTCGAATCTTTTTTTGATGTTTTCTTATTATGATAAGCGACCATATACTATACAATAAACCAGAAACCTCAATAGTAATAGAATTTATTGTTTCATATAGTTCAAAGCCTACACCATCACTTTTGAATACAGTTATTTTTTCGGGACCTGTTAACTTGAAAAAAGGGATGCCGAATAAAATAAGTAATACGGTTGGTAAAAAATGGAGAAAAGTTTTCCAGTTAGATGCTAATTTATTACCTGTAATCTCTTTAGTATAAAAGAATAAAAAAACACCGACTAATATTGGCATACTCATATCAATACCTAACCAATGAGGGTATTTATATAATATTTCTGTATAGGTAAGGTAGTGGAATAATTGCGTTATAAAAATTATAATGAGCCAGATAAATAGAGTCTTATCTGCTCGGGACTTATTTTTTTTAACTAATAATAGAAGTATTAAAAATAAGGTTGTAAAGTTACCTAATATATAAAATGTAATCATAAAGTATAAAACTTACTGATTAAAGAAATATTTTATTGTTAAAAAAAATAAGGCTACCTTTTTAGGGTAGCCTTATTCTATTTATAGAGTATTAAGCTAGTTTAGCTAAAACACTATTAAGTGTTTCACTAGGTCGCATAGCTTTGTCAGTATTGTTGAAGTTAGGGTTATAATAACCTCCAATTTCTTGAGCTTTACCTTGCGATGCAATTAGCTCTTCGTTTATTTTAGCTTCATTACCAGTTAATTCTTTTGAAACTTCTTCAAACGTAGCTTTAAGTTCAGCATCTTTAGTTTGGTTAGCTAATGCCTCAGCCCAATACATAGCAAGATAGAAATGAGAACCACGGTTATCAATTTGTCCTACCTTACGTACAGGAGACTTATCATTTTGTAAGAATTTTTCAGTAGCATCATCAAGCGCTTCAGAAAGTGCTAATGCTTTTTTGTTATCAAAAGTTTGTGCTAAATGTTCTAATGATACACCTAAAGCAAGAAACTCACCAAGAGAATCCCAACGTAGGTAACCTTCCTCTGTAAATTGCTGAACATGTTTAGGAGCAGAACCTCCAGCACCAGTTTCAAACAAACCACCACCATTCATCAATGGTACTATAGAAAGCATTTTTGCAGAAGTACCTACTTCTAATATAGGGAATAAATCAGTAAGGTAATCTCTAAGTACATTACCAGTTACAGATATGGTATCTTCACCTTTAATAATTCTTTCTAAAGTAAAGTTTGTAGCCTCTACAGGAGCCAATATACGTAAGTCAAGACCATTAGTATCGTGATCTTTCAAGTAAGTATTTACTTTGTTTATTAATTGAGCATCGTGAGCTCTATTTTTATCTAACCAGAATACAGCAGGAGTACCTGATAATCTTGCTCTAGTAACAGCTAGTTTTACCCAGTCGCGAATAGGAGCATCTTTAGTTTGGCACATTCTAAAAATGTCACCAGCCTCAACAGCTTGTTCCATTAATACATCACCATTTTTACTAATAACACGTACAGTACCAGTAGCAGTCATTTGGAATGTCTTATCGTGAGATCCGTATTCCTCAGCTTTTTGAGCCATAAGACCAACATTTGGCACACTACCCATTGTTGATGGATTAAAAGCACCATGCTTTTTACAAAAATCTATAGTAGCACTATAAACACCAGCATAACTTCTGTCTGGTATAATAGCTTTAGTATCTTGTTGATTTCCTTCAGCATTCCACATTTGTCCAGATGTACGAATCATTGCAGGCATAGAAGCATCAATAATTACATCCGAAGGTACATGTAGGTTAGTAATTCCATTATCAGAATTCACCATTGCTAAATCAGGACTGTTTTGGTAAACAGCATCAATTGCAGCTTTTACTTCAGCCTCTTGTGTAGTTCCTGCTATTTTAGCATAAACATCACCAAGACCATTACGAGTATTAACTCCTAGCTCTTCAAATAAGCCATTGTATTTTTCAAATACATCTTTAAAGAAAACTTCAACAAAAGCTCCAAAAATAATTGGATCTGAAATTTTCATCATAGTTGCTTTTAGGTGAACAGAGAAAAGTACACCTTCTTGCTTAGCTTCTTCTACTTGTTTAGCAATGAAATCTCTTAGAGCTTTCATGTTCATTACAGAACAATCAATAATTTCACCAGCAACAAGAGGAGTACTAGCCTTAAGTACTGTAGCAGTACCATTATTATCTGTAAATTCTATTTTAACATCATCAGCATTATTTACAGTAACTGATTTTTCACTTCCGTAAAAATCACCACCATTCATGCTAGCTACATGAGTTTTAGAGTCAGCTGTCCAAGCGCCCATTCTATGTGGGTGTGCTTTAGCATAATTTTTTACAGCTTTAGGCGCTCTTCTGTCAGAGTTACCTTCACGCAGTACAGGGTTCACAGCAGAACCTAATACTTTAGCATAACGAGCTCTTACATCTTTCTCTTCATCAGTTTCAGGATCTTCAGGAAAGTTAGGAATGTTAAATCCTTGAGCTTGTAGTTCTTTTATAGCTGCTTTAAGTTGTGGTATAGAAGCAGATATATTAGGTAATTTTATAATATTAGCTTCAGGAGTTTTAGCTAGTTCGCCTAGCTCACTTAAAGCATCGTTTATTTTTTGAGTTTCAGTAAGGTGATCAGGAAAATTGGCAAGTATTCTTCCTGCAAGTGAAATATCCCTTGTTTCTACAGCCACACCTGCTGGTGCAGTAAAAGCTTTTACTATAGGTAGGAAAGAATGGGTGGCTAACATAGGAGCCTCATCAGTTATCGTATAGATGATTTTTGATGCTTTTGACATTTTTTCAGGTTTTTTAATTTCCTGCCCTTATGTAGTGCAGGTAGATTATTAAATTGGTTAAATACAGTTTGCTAGTTGCTATAATCAACTGAAAGCAAGGTTCGCAAATATAACGAATTATAAGCATATTGTGTAATGGGAATATGGCAAAAAAACGTTGTACTTATTTCGTAATCTTTAATTTTTAGACTTTTAAATGAATAGTTGGAAATAAAAAAAAATCCCTTCGTAATACGAAGGGATTTTGTATATAATCTTGAAAAGAAAAATTATCTTCTTCTCTCTTTGATTTTTGCTTTCTTACCAGTAAGACCTCTGAAGTAGAATATACGTGCTCTTCTAACAACACCTCTTTGGTTAACTTCTACTTTTTGTAAAGCTGGCATGTTTACAGGGAAGATACGCTCTACACCTACAGAACCAGACATTTTACGGATAGTGAATGTTTGAGTGATACCAGCACCTCTTTTTTGGATTACAACTCCTTTAAAGAACTGAGTTCTAGTTTTTTCACCCTCTTTAATTTCATAATACACAGTAATTGTGTCTCCTGCACCGAATTCAGGGAAATCTTTTTTCGCTACGAATTCGTCTTCTACGAATTTTACTAAATCAGACATGATCGCTAATTGTTTAAGTTTGAGTCAGAGTAACATTCACGAGTTTCGCCAGAGGTTAGTCCAAATGTGAGTGCAAAGGTAAGTATTTTTTTAAATCTATGAAAAATTATACAAATAAGTTTTAAAGTTATTATATGCCTAATTTTCAATAGTTAATAGTTTATTCTAATAGATCAGGACGTCTGTTTTTAGTGTGTTCTAAAGCTTTATCTTCTCGCCATTGATCTATTTTTGCGAAATTTCCGCTTAGTAATACTTCAGGAACTTTCCATCCTTTGTAATCTGACGGGCGTGTATAAATAGGAGGGGAGAGTAAATTATCTTGGAAACTATCAGTAAGTGCTGAAGTTTCATTGCTTAAAACACCAGGTATTAATCTTATTATAGCGTCAGATAGTACTGCCGCACCTAGTTCGCCTCCTGATAGTACAAAATCGCCAATAGAAATTTCTTTGGTTATAAAATGATCACGCACACGTTGATCTACACCTTTATAGTGACCACATAATATAATTATGTTTTTTAATAGTGATATCTGGTTTGCCATACCTTGGTTTAAAGTCTCGCCATCAGGAGTCATATAAATTACCTCATCATACTCTCTTTCGCTTTTTAGTTTAGAGATACAATCATCTATAGGCTGTAAAGACATTACCATACCTGCACCACCACCAAACTGATAGTCATCTACATTTTTATGTTTATTGGTGCTATAATCTCTTAGGTTATGAAAATGTACTTCTACTAAGCCCTTATCTATAGCTCGTTTTAATATAGAAGCTTCAAAAGGACTTTTTATTAGTTCAGGAAGAACAGTAATTATATCAATGCGCATTTTAATTTGATCTAAAATTGTCTAGTCTGCAAATGTAGCAATAGATTAATTGTGAAATTAACTAATTATAATATTTATGCACCAAATTGTTTTAAATGATGGTCTAAATGTTTCCATTGTAGTAAATCCCACTCATTTATAGTCATTTCTCCAAAAAAAGGATGTTTTGAGTTTTTTATGTTAGCATGACCTTTAGTTGCAAAAGCATTTACGAGCTCAATAAGTTCTTTTTTGCTAGTATCAAAATCAGGCTCGTTTAGTATTTTAAACTCCTTTACAGTAGGCATATCATGAGCAAAAGGTTTAGGTTCTAGTAACTTTTTTTTCATCATCTTACCAAATAGAAAACCCATCCAGTTCGATTTTAAGTTAAGTGTACCATTTGCTACTTTTATAGGTTGTTGGCAATGCTCTAACATTTGGCTTACCGTCATTTTACCCCATTGCGATAAAGCAATAGGGCTTAAACTGTCAATTCGGTCTATGATGTTTTGATTTTCTTTGGGGTCGAATATACTTTGCATAGAGTTAATGTTTACTCAAAAATAGGGATAATTTATTTAGTCTTTTGTAGCCTTAATAGCGAATACAAAGGGTAGTTTATTGCCCATACTTGCTATTCTGTATTTTTTAGGCTCATATTCTTCCATTTCATTAAAGCAATTGTAAGGTGAGTAATCATACTCGTTAAATAACTCCAAGGATATTCCGTTATTAATAAGACTGTTTATTACCTCACTAGTACCATGGTTCCATGATATTGTAGTGTTTTCTATAGGGGCGTCAGTATCGGCATAAGTTCCTGTTTCGTTTTCTATAATAGGAGCATCTTTAAAATAATTATAAGCTATACTATTAAAGTCATTATCAAACATCCATATTACAGGGTGAAAATCAGCAATTATAAATGTTCCTTTAGGTTTTAAAAAACGAGATATTATAGCAGCCCATTTATTAAGGTCAGGAAGCCACCCTATAGTACCGTAGCTAGTAAAAACAATGTCAAATTGTTCATCTAAGTGTTCAGGAAGACTATAAATATCACAACAAATAAAACGAGCAGCTACACCAGTAGCAGTAGATAACTCATTAGCTTTTTCTATTGCTTTGTTAGATAAATCAACACCAGTAACCTCAGCTCCAAGTCTACCTAATGATAAAGTATCTTGCCCAAAGTGGCATTGAAGATGTAATATCTTTTTACCACTAACGTCTCCAAGTAATTCGAGTTCAATATTGTTTAGTGTCGATTTGCCTTTAAGGAATGAAGGCATGTCATAAAATTCAGAATCTACATGATAAGCCGTTTTAGTATTCCATGCTTCCTTATTAGTTTCAATGTAATTTGTATTGTTATCCATTTTAGTTGGTTTTATAATTTCAAATTTACTATTTTGTTAAGATACTAAGATGAAACAGATAGAGAATTTATTTGTAAATTTGCAATCTAAAAATAAAAACAATCATAATGGAAAACGGAATTTACGCTAAATTCAATACAACAAAAGGTGCTATACTGGTAAAACTTACACACGATAAGACTCCAGGAACTGTAGGTAACTTTGTAGGGCTTGCCGAAGGTAATCTTGAAAACAAAGAAATACCACAAGGAAAACCATACTATGACGGATTGAAATTTCACCGTGTTATTGCCGATTTTATGATACAAGGTGGATGTCCTCAAGGTAAAGGTGCTGGAGGTCCAGGTTACAACTTTGACGATGAATTTCACCCAGAATTAAGACACGATAAGCCTGGAGTTTTTTCTATGGCTAATTCTGGTCCTGATACAAACGGGTCTCAGTTTTTTATTACACATGTAGAGACACCTTGGTTAGATGATAAGCATACTGTTTTTGGTTATGTAGTAGAAGGGCAAGATATTGTTAATGAAATCGCAAAAGATGATGTTATTAATAATCTTGAAATAATAAGAGAAGGTGATGATGCTAAAAACTGGAATGCTATAGAAGCATTTAGAATTTTTGAAGGATTACGTGAAAAACGTCTTGCTGAAGCGAAACAAAGAGCTGAGGAAGAATTGGAAAAGCTAGCTGCTGGTTTTGATAAAACAGAAAGCGGATTACGTTATAAGTTTATCCAAAAAGGAGATGGTGTAAAAGCAGAGAAAGGTAAAGAAGTATCTGTACACTATAAAGGTACTTTTGATAATGGACAAGTATTTGACTCTTCTTACGAGAGAAAGCAACCTTTTGAATTTCCATTAGGTGTTGGTAAAGTAATTCCGGGTTGGGACGAAGGTGTCTCTTTATTACGAGTAGGAGATAAAGCACGTTTTGTTATACCATCACATTTAGCTTATGGTTCTAGCGGTGCAGGAGGGGGGGTTATACCGCCAGATGCTACACTAATATTTGATGTAGAGCTTGTAGCTGTAAAATAATAACAACAAGTTATAAATATAAAGGCTGCCAGTAAAGGCAGCCTTTTTTATTTGGAATACTTTTTGAAAGTAACAACTTATAGTTTTACTTTTACATATATTTAATATCAATTATGCGATACATTATTATATTTATACTTTTTATTAGTTTTTCTACCACAGCACAGGTAATGCACTGCGGGTACGATTTTACATCTTATATAGTGTTAGATGTACATGAAACGAATAAGGAGACTAATATTAAAAAACTTAAAATTACGATAGTAGATAGTGAGGGTAGAGATATTATAAACCTTAATAATGTTTATAGTTTTAAGTATAGAAATGAAGCATTATCTTTTACATCTAACTATTTAATAGGTGATGATAATAAGCGATTAAAAGAAGGTGTTGTAGCTAAAAAAGAACGTTGGTTTTTCCCATTTGCAAAAGATAATTACTTGCTGTCAGTGTCGAATACTTTTCCTGCAGATAACTTTAGTATAAAAGTAGAAGACATAGATGGAGCAGAGAATGGGGGGGAATTTAAAACAGTAATAGTACCGTTGTATAGCTATAATATGTACATACTATGTTCTAACGAGAGTCAGGAAGCGGCAGTGAAATTTGGTCGTAAAATGAATAAACCTATTAATGTTGTTCTTGAAAAGAAATAATATTCTTTTAGAGTATAGATTACTACTAAATCCACTAAAAATATAATATTATGCTTACTTGGCAAGAGTTTGAAAAAACAGAAATGAGAGTAGGAACTATAATTGAGGTTAATGACTTCCCTGAAGCTCGAAAACCTGCTTATCAACTCACAATAGATTTTGGAGAAAATATAGGTGTATTAAAATCATCGGCACAAATAACGAAACGTTATGCCAAAGAAGATCTTATAAATAGACAAATTGTCGCAGTAGTAAACTTTCCTAAAAAACAGATAGGTAAGTTTATGAGCGAGTGTCTTATTTTAGGCGCTGTAGGGGAGGGAGGAGATGTAATACTCCTAGCACCCGACAGTAAAGTGAAAAATGGTTTAAGAATAGCATAAAAAAAACTGCCCTAAGGCAGTTTCTTTTTATATATCATCAAAGCTTACATCAGTAAAACTTTCTGTAGCAGTTGTAGTTTTCTCTTCTTTATTCTCATTAAACATCTTCTTAAAATCTTTCTGATGTCTTTCAGAAATTACTTCTTCACCTTTTTTATCAAGAACAAAGTGTGTCATTTCTTCTAGTATATCTTTAAAAGCAGAAAAATCTTCTTTATAAAGGTAAATTTTATGTTTCTTAAAATGAAAAGAACCATCCTCTTCAGTAAACTTCTTACTTTCAGTAATAGTTATATAGTAATCATCAGCCTTTGTAGCTCTTACATCAAAGAAGTACGTTCTTCTTCCTGCTCTTAGCACTTTAGAAAAAATCTCTTCTCTTTCCAACATATCATTATCTCTCATAATCCTTTGTTTGTTTATTTTGATGGTTTATGTCGCAACCAAAAATCTAAAAAAAATCTAAATAATGCAACAAATTAATCAATTTCTTTTTCCGAAAGTTGCTTAAGGTATAACTCCTTGTAATAGCCAGTCTCAGCTACTAATTGATTATGAGTTCCTTGTTGTAATATCTTTCCGTCTTCTAGTATAATTATTTTATCTGCATTTTTTGCAGAAGACACTCTGTGGCTTACTATTATAGTTGTTTTATCGCTACAGAATTCAAGCAAGTTATTTAGTATAGCTTCTTCTGTTTCAGTATCTACTGCCGATAAAGAATCGTCTAGTAAAAGTACGGGAGCATCCTTTATCATAGCTCTGGCTATAGAAACCCTTTGTTTTTGTCCTCCAGATAGTGTTATACCGCGCTCACCCAATACAGTTTCATATTGTTTGTTGAAACCTAAAATGTTATTATGCACTACTGCTTTTTTAGCGACAGTAATTACTTCATCATCTGTAGCATCTTCATTCCCGAACTTAATATTATTCTTAATACTGTCAGAAAATAAGAAAGCATCTTGAGGTACAACACCTATACTATTTCGTAGGTTGTTAAGGTTAAGGTCTGTTATATTTTTATTGTCAACAGTAATCTCACCTTTTTCAACATCATATAATCTACTAATAAGTGATAGTATGGTAGATTTACCTGAACCTGTTTTTCCTAATATGGCTAATGTTTCTCCTTTATTTATATTGAATGATATATCCTTTAAAGCAGTAATGTTAGTATCCTCATAAGTAAAACTAACATTATTAAAGGCTATAGCGCCATTAATATCTGTTTGTTCAGTGGTGTTATTCTTGATCTCTGGTTCGGTTTTAAGAAACTCATTTATCCTTTTTTGTGATGCTTCCGCTTCTTGCACCATAGATGATATCCACCCTAAAGAAGCTACAGGCCAAGTAAGCATATTAATGTATAGTATAAATTGAGCGATAACTCCGATATCAGGTATATCACCATCAATGTACATCATACCTCCAACATATATCACCACTAAGTTGCTGATACCTATTAATAATATCATTAATGGACCAAATTGAGCATTTACCTTGGCAAGGCGCATATTTTTGTTTTTACTCTCACGAGATAGGTTAGTGAAATCCTCTTTCTTTTGCCCCTCAAGAGCATAAGCTTTTATAACGCGTATTCCAGAGAACATTTCTTGTGTAAATGTTGATAGTCGCGATAAGTTTTTTTGATACTCAGCACTACGCTTATTGATTTTTTTACTAATCTTAAATATACTATAAGATAGTATAGGTAGTGGTAATAGAGTGTATAAAGTTAATTTTGGCGATATGCTCGACATATGGGTTATTACCACCGTAAAACGGATAACGGTATTAAGAGTATACATTACAGCAGGACCAACATACATTCTAACCTTATTTACATCTTCACTAATACGATTCATTAAATCTCCAGTACGATTACGTTTGTAAAAACTTTGAGAAAGGTTTTCGTATTGCCTAAAAATTTCATTTTTAAGGTCAAACTCAATATGGCGCGACATTACTATAAGTGTTTGTCGCATTAAAAATGTTAATACTCCAGCAATAAGTGTAGTTGCTACTATAAGGAGTATATTGGTTAATAATTCACTTTTTATAACATCTGCAGATGCATTTGTTTGTTTACTGTATTCTTCTATTGTTTTTATAGACTTACCTATTAATTCAGGAGTAAATAGCGAGAAAATTTGTGCTATTATAGTAATGAGTATTCCTAGAAGAAATTGAAATTTATATTTTATAAAATATTTGTTTAAATACTGAAGTTCCTTCATTTTAATGTTAATGTAAGAATATATTATAGTTGTTTAATGTTAAAATAATTGCTTTTAGGTTCGTTGTTTGCTTTTGTAAAAGCACTGCTAAAATTATTGAATAAACAAAAATAAGCGTTAATGATGCTGTATTTTAATTATATGTGTATTTTTGCATCATATTTTTGAATAAATTTCAATATTAAAATTAATATCATGATAGCAGAAGTTATTAAAGCTAACGATCTTTCAAAAGTTGATCCTCTTTTTGGACAACCTTCTTTTAATGACCACGAACAAATTGTTTTTTGCCATGACAAAGATACTGGTTTAAAAGCAATAATAGGTATACATAACACAGTTTTGGGACCAGCACTTGGAGGTACAAGAATGTGGAAATATGCTAATGAGTGGGAAGCTTTAAACGATGTTTTAAGGTTGTCACGTGGTATGACTTATAAATCGGCTATTTCAGGATTGAACTTAGGTGGTGGTAAGGCAGTTATTATTGGTGATGCAAAAACTGAAAAAACTCCAGAGATGATGACTAAATTTGGTCAGTTCATCCACTCGCTAAGCGGTAAATATATTACAGCAGAAGATGTAGGTACTACTACACCAGATATGGATATTATTCGTGAAGTTACTCCTCACGTTACAGGTATATCAGAAGCTAAAGGAGGTTCAGGTAACCCTTCTCCTGTAACAGCTTATGGTGTATATATGGGTATGAAAGCTGCTGCAAAATACAAATTTGGTACAGAGAAACTAGACGGTAAAAAAGTATTAGTGCAAGGTACAGGTCATGTAGGAGAAACTTTAATTAGCTACTTAGCCAAAGAAGGAGCCCTTATAGAGATTACTGATATCAACGAAGCTAAAATGAAAGAAGTAGCTACTAAATATGGTGCTAGTATTTATACTGGTAAAGATATTTATAGCGCTGATGTAGATATTTATGCTCCATGTGCATTAGGAGCTACTGTAAATGATGAAACAATTGAGAAGTTAAAAGCTAAGGTAATTGCTGGTGCTGCTAACAATCAACTTGCTAATGACGAAGTACATGGTAAAATACTAAGAGAAAAAGGTATTGCTTATGCTCCAGACTTCCTTATTAATGCAGGTGGTATTATTAATGTATATGCAGAGATAGTAGGGTATGACAAAGCTGAGTCTATGCGTAGAACAGAAAATATCTATAACACTACATTAGAAATATTCAATCATGCTGAAGCTAATAGTATCACTACACAAAAAGCTGCTATGACTATAGCACAGCAAAGAATTGACGACAGAAAAAAAGAAAGCGCTAAATAATTAGCGATACACAAAATATTATTTTTAATTTTGCGAAGCGAAAGAATTTTTCTTTCGCTTCTTTAATTTTTAAAAGTTCTTATAGACGGATGTTAAATAGAAGACATATTCGAGTTAAGGTGATGCAGACAATTTATGCAATGCATCAAAATGCTTCAGACAGTATGGATAAGGAAGAAAAGTTCCTTTTTCAAAGTATAGAGAATATTAGTGATCTATACCTTATAATGGTTTCTGCACTTGTAGAATTAAGAAGCGGCGAAGAGGCTTATATTGAAAGAGCATCTAAAAAACATCTTGCTACAACTCAAGAACGTAACCCTAACAGGAAGTTTATTAATAATAAAGTATTACTATTATTAGAGGATAATAATTCGCTAAGTATAGCAATGGCTGATGCTAAAATAGATAACTGGAAGCAAAATGATGATTATATACTTATCTTACTTGATGCAATAAAGCAGAGCGAAGTATATAAAAAATACATGGAGAGTGATATTGAAAGCTTTGAAGAAGATAGAGACTTTATTGCAGAGCTATTTACAGAAGTTGTCGCTCCAAACGAAAAGTTATATGAGTATCTAGAAGATGATAAGTTAACGTGGATAGATGATATACCATTAGTTAATACTTTAGTACTTAAGCAACTAAAACAAATCAAAGAAGAAGGTAACTCTTTTCACGTACCTAGGCTGTACAAAGATGCAGATGATAAAGATTTTGTTAGAAATCTTTTCAGAAAAACAGTACTTAATGAAAGAGAACTAGCTCAAGAGTTTATTGATAAAACTCCAAATTGGGATACAGAGCGTATAGCGGAGTTAGATAATATAATATTAAAAATGGCTATTTGCGAATTGTTAAAATTCCCATCTATACCAGCAAAAGTTACAATAAACGAATATCTTGAGATAGCAAAGGAATATTCTACACCAAAAAGTAGTATTTTTATCAACGGAATATTAGATAATCTAATTAAAGATTATAATGCCAATAATAAATTAATAAAAACCGGAAGAGGTTTAATGTAAAACATTTAAAACAATAGTTATGATTAAAAGAACATTAGCTATGTTTGCCATAGCATCTACAGTAGTGCTTGCGGTGTCATGTAAAGAAAATGCAGCTTTACGTATTGATGACGAAGCTGTAAAAAGAGCCGAAATAGCTCATGCAGAAGCAGGTAAAATAGCAGTAATGAAATTTGGTGAAACCGAATTTGATTTTGGTGATATTAACTCAGGAGATGTAGTAGAGCATACTTTTACTTTTACAAATGAAGGAACTTCTGATTTAATTATTAGTAAAGCAAAGGCAAGTTGTGGTTGTACAGTGCCTAGTTATACAAAAACACCAGTAGCGCCAGGAGGAACAGGAGAAGTAAAAGTATCTTTTAACTCATCAGGTAAAAGTGGTAACCAAAAGAAATCAGTTACAGTTACAGCTAATACAGAAAAGGGGAGTGAAATACTTAAATTTTCTGCAGAAGTTGCACCTAAACCAGGTACAGTAAATAAAACAAAGAAGAAATAATAAATATACATGGAACAATTAACACAATTTGCACCTTTATTATTAATGTTTGTGGTTATCTATTTTTTAATGATAAGACCACAACAGAAGAGACAAAAGCAAGAAAAGCAGTTTGAAAAAGACTTAAAAGCAGGAGATAAAATAATTACAAAAAGTGGATTGCATGGTAAAGTATTAGACCTTGCTGATAGCACTTTAATTATTGAAACAATGGCAGGGAAATTAAAGATAGAGCGTTCAGCAGTATCTTTAGAGCTAAGCCAAAAATTAAATGCTCCTACTGAAGCTAAATAAAAAGCTTATAGTTATCTAATAAAAAAGCCTCATCAATTTTGATGAGGCTTTTTTATTATAAGATGAAATTTGATACTATCTATACTTATCATTTAAGCCTTTACCTTCAAGTATCATTGGAATGCATTTTTCAATACGAGATATTTTAGTTTGTACTCTTTTAGCAGATGCTACATGTTCACAATACTCACGCTGTTTAAAAGGAGTTAGAGCATTAAAAGCAGTTGCAACCTCTATTGATTTATCTAAAACCTCTTGAAGCTCAACAGGTATAATGGTTTCTTTTTTTTCAGGTTTAATTTCAAGTCTAGCTATTTCAACTTCAATAGCTTCTTTTATATAACTTAAAATTAGTTGCTCATTAATTTCTTCTTTAGAGGTAAAACGCCATTGTCGTAACGATTTAGTATTTTCCTCATTAGCATTCATTAATAAGTTGTTTTCATCTTTAAGGAAAACACCTTTAAAGAACCAAAGCCCGAAGTAACCTTTAAATGCACCTAAACCTAGAACATTTTTTCCGTTGTAAGTGAAAACAGGGCTGTTCCACTTTTTAGTTTCAACTAGCCCTGTTTTATTTATTATAGTCCGTAAAGTATCAAGCTCTTCAGTCCATAATGAACTATCCCAGCTATTTCCTTTTTTATCCATTATATTTTTTAGCTGTAAGTTCAGCAATTTTCACAATCACCTCAGTAGCCTTTAGCATACTTTCTACTGGCACATATTCATATTTACCATGAAAGTTATGACCACCTGCAAAAATGTTAGGACAAGGCAGTCCCATATATGATAATTGACATCCATCAGTCCCACCACGTATTGGTTTGATAAGAGGTTCTATATTTAAATCTTTCATTGCCTCTTCAGCAATATCTACAATATGAAATACAGGCACTACCTTTTCTTTCATGTTGAAATATTGGTCTTTTATATCAGCAATTACAATAGGTTCGCCAAATTGCTTAAGATATTTAGCGTTAATTTCTTCTGCAATCTTAGCTACGTTAGCTTTTCTAGCTTCAAATTTATCCTTGTCATGGTCACGTATAATAAGCTGTACAGTACTTTCTTCTATACCACCTGTAATACCTACTACATGATAAAAGCCTTCGTAGCCAGTAGTACGCTCAGGTACTTCGTTTTCAGGTAATGCACTTATAAACTGGTTTGCAAGTAGCATAGAGTTTATCATCTTCCCTTTAGCATAGCCAGGGTGTACACTCTTACCTTTAAAAGTTACTTTTACTCCAGCAGCATTAAAGTTTTCATACTCTAGTTCACCTATCTGGCTACCATCCATAGTATAAGCCCACTCAGCGCCAAACTTAGCAACATCAAATTTATGTGCACCACGACCTATTTCTTCATCAGGAGTAAAACCTACACGAATTTTCCCGTGCTTAATTTCAGGGTTATTGATAAGGTATTCCATTGCAGTAACAATTTCTGTAATACCAGCTTTATCATCAGCACCTAATAATGTTGTACCATCAGTAGTAATAAGCGTTTGCCCTTTGTACTGCAGCATATCTTTAAAATAGCTAGGAGATAGTACTATATTTTGTTCAGCATTTAGCACGATGTCACCACCGTCATAATTCTCAACTATTTGTGGCTTTACATTAGCTCCAGTAAAATCAGGAGTAGTATCAAAATGCGCTACAAAACCAACAACAGGTACATCATGATCAACATTAGATGGTAAAGTAGCCATTATATAAGCATTTTCATCTATAGTTACATCTTCCATACCAATAGTTTTAAGTTCTTCTACCAGTTGGTTAGCAAGATCCCATTG
This sequence comes from Flavobacterium sp. MedPE-SWcel, assembly GCA_001874325.1. Taxonomy (GTDB): domain Bacteria; phylum Bacteroidota; class Bacteroidia; order Flavobacteriales; family Flavobacteriaceae; genus Flavobacterium. Next base: position 54,476 of record MPCW01000009.1, read on the forward strand.
TTTAGCGGTACTTGGCGTTGTTTCAGAGTTTGGATCAGATTCAGTGTCAACGGTAACATAGCTGACAAATCGGTCTATTATGTGCTGCATTTTTACGTTTTTATTAATAATGAAGCACAAATTTACAATTTATTTGAGAGTATTTTAGATTTAAAGCAATGCTAATTCTTTAGCAATATTATTTCTAGCAATATCTTCATATTTATCTTTAAAATAAGAGCTTTTAAAGATGTAATCCATATCAAGAAAGTGTTGTAATACCTTTTTACGCCCGGGATTGTACAAAATGTCAGGATATATAGAATATTCTTTTCTTACCTGTTTATAATATTCAGTATAGTTTTCCCAATTACTTCCTAATATAGAAAGGTCAATATCAGTAAAAAGATCAGTATCGTTATCACCAGTTGTTATATGGCTTTTTGTAGCAAGTATCTGTTTGTTACAATTAGAGATTCTTTCTTTATCAAAACCAATTTTATTTAATCGTTCTATTGCTATAATCGCGCTTTTCTCTTCATTGTCCTTTTTGGTAGCATTATAAATAATATCATGATAGAATAGTGAAAATAGGATAGTATCCCAATCATTTATGAGTTCACGGCATTGTGTTAACTCATTATACATATTCTCTAAATGCTTAAGTGTATGATAATGTCTTTTACTGTTAGTGTATTTAGTCTCTATTTCAGTCCAAAGTTCTTCAATCACGTTTTTGTCACTGGTGTAGCTGTTTAATAGGCTATAAAAAGCATCTTTCATCATAAAAATGATATATGAATTATGGGTTTATATCAAATGTATTAATTATTGAGAAGATAATGCTATTTTTGCACTCACAACACAACAACTATGTACAAATCAGTTATACGACCATTGCTTTTTCGTTTCGATCCAGAAAAAGTACACCATTTTACATTCGACTCTATACGATTCATTAATAAAATCCCGGGTGCTTCTTCATTTTTAAGAGCTAAATACGGGGTTAATGATCCTCGTTTGGAACGTGAAGTATTTGGATTAAAGTTTAAAAACCCAGTAGGTCTTGCAGCAGGTTTAGATAAAGATGCTGTGTTGTATAAAGAACTATCTAATTGCGGATTTGGATTTATAGAAATAGGTACGCTAACTCCAAAACCACAAGATGGTAACCCTAAAAAGAGACTTTTTCGTTTACGAGAAGATAATGCTCTTGTTAACAGGATGGGCTTTAATAACGGAGGGGTACAAGATGCGGTACAACGATTAAAATCAAACCCAAAAGGTAAAGGTCATGTACTAATAGGTGGTAACATTGGTAAAAATAAAGTTACCCCTAATGAAGATGCCGTGCAGGATTACGAAATATGTTTTGATGCATTATATGATTATGTAGACTATTTTGTAGTAAATGTAAGCTCACCAAACACACCAAATTTACGTGAGCTACAAGATAAAGAGCCATTAACAAGGTTACTACAAACATTACAAAATAAGAACGCTGAGAAGCCAAAGCAAAAACCTATTTTATTAAAAATTGCACCAGATCTTACTGATGAGCAACTTTTAGATATTATAGATATTGTAAAAACAACTAAAATAGCAGGTGTAATAGCTACAAATACTACCATATCTAGAGAAGGACTACAGTCTGAAAATAAAAAAGAAATGGGAGGACTTAGTGGTAAGCCATTAGGTAAACGTTCTACAGAAGTTATTCGTTTCCTTTCAGAGAAAAGTAATAAAGCATTCCCTATTATAGGAGTAGGAGGTATACATACACCCGAAGACGCAATCGAGAAACTAGAAGCAGGAGCAAGCCTTATACAGCTTTATACAGGTTTTGTTTACGAAGGCCCTCAACTAGTTAAAGATATCAATAATAAGATATTAGCGACTAGTACTAATAAGCGTTAAAATATTTAACGCTTATATTAGACACTAACCTTTGAAGAAATCGTTTTCGTAAAGGCTAAATTTTATATCTTTGATGACTATGAAACAGGTAAAAATTATCGAATGCCCGCGTGATGCAATGCAGGGTATTAAAGCATTTATCCCAACAGAAGAAAAAGTAGCTTATATACAATCGCTTTTGCGTATTGGATTTGATACTATTGACTTTGGGAGCTTTGTTTCACCTAAGGCTATTCCGCAAATGCAGGATACAGCCGAAGTATTAGCACAATTAGACTTGTCTGAAACTCGTAGTAAATTATTAGCAATAATAGCTAACACTAGAGGGGCAGAAGCTGCTGCTCAATATTCAGAGATACAATACTTAGGCTATCCATTTTCTATATCAGAGAATTTCCAGATGCGTAATACGCATAAAACGATAGCTCAATCGTTAGTTACGCTTCAAGAAATATTAAATATAGCAGATAAATCGAATAAAGAAGTAGTAGCTTATCTTTCTATGGGCTTTGGTAATCCTTATGGAGACCCTTGGAATGTAGAGATAGTAGGAGAGTGGACAGAAAAACTGGCAGCAATGGGAGTAACTATACTTTCATTATCTGATACCGTAGGTAGTTCTACACCAGATGTTATTGATTACCTATTCTCTAACTTGATACCAAAATATCCTTCAATAGAATTTGGAGCACACTTACATACTACACCAGATAAATGGCATGAAAAAGTAGATGCAGCTTACAAAGCAGGCTGTATGCGTTTTGATGGTGCTATACAAGGCTTTGGCGGCTGCCCAATGGCAAAAGATGACCTAACAGGTAACATGCCTACAGAGAAGATGCTGTCTTACTTTACAGCAGAAAAAGCAACTACTCACTTAAATGCACTTAGTTTTGAAAGTTCTTATAATGAGGCCACAAAACTGTTCGGGAAGTATCATTAAATTTTTCTATTTTTATTAGGTAATATAGTGTAGCACCAGATATAAGTCCTACTATATTACCAATACCTACTGTTAAACTTGAAACAAAAAAACCGATAACAATACAAGAGGTTACGCAAGGTACAAGTACTAAATAAAAGTAAAAGTCTATATTACTTTTGTTATTATTATATAGATGCATGATATAAGCTCCCCAAAGACCAAATATAGCACCTGATGTACCAGTAACTATAGCATAAGTGTCCCATATTAAGCTCGCTATGATGGTAATTACGCCACTTGTGATATATATCATGATATAGTCTTCACGTTTTAAATGAGCTTCTACAATTTTTCCAAGAATTATTAGGTTGATAATATTTAGAATTAAATGAAAGATGTTTTCTTGTATGAAAATAGCAGTTGCTACACGCCATATTTCATAATTATATATAATATTATGATATCCTGCCGCTCCAAAGTCTATTAATAAATCTCCTGTAGGTTGCATTACTCTTGAGTCTATAGAAACTGAAATTGTAAAAATTATTATATATAAACATAGAAGTATAGGAGAAATAAAACACCCTCTTTTTGGTTTTATTAAACGATAAAGGAATACGATAGTCTCATATTTAGGCTTTCGATAAGGCTTTAATCTTGGTTTAATTAGGATTAGAATAAAAAATATTATACCTGTAAAAAAAGAAATTACAACCCACTTAAAGCTTTTAGAAATCATATCTCTTGGATTCCTACTTATTGGTTCTAAGATAAATACTTCATCGGAGTTATAATAGGGGTGCATTTTCTCTATTTCGTATATCGCCTTTATTTTTTGATTAGAGTAATTGAGTCTTTTAAAGTATTCTGACTTTCCTTGTGTATAAAAAGTTTTAGTTGCCTCCCTTTTAAAGTGATTAAAATTTCTAGAAATAACAGTCTGACTTTCAGAGCTACGCTCATTAGTATTAAACTTTTCACAGATCCAAAATTTATAATATTTAAAAGGAGGTTTTTTACCACTTTTATATACCATTGGCACTGTAAAAAAGATGTCTAGGTTAGTTTGTTCATTACGTTTTCCTGAACGATATACCGATTGACTTTGCTTGATTAAGCTACTATCAATATCATAGTTTTTAATGTGATAATAACTTGTTTTATCATAGTTAGTAGATACTGAAATAGTATCAATTTCAGTCACTTGACCCATTATAGACTCAGCTAGGTTAAAGAATGTGAGGTTAAACCAAATTACTAAACACTATGTTATGAAATAATATAAGGATGTAACCTTATCGTTCTTGTCTTTTTTTATTTTTAATCTTTTAATTCTAGGCCATAGCCAAATATACATAGGGATGTGACTACCAAATAGGACTATCATAAGTAGATATTTTTCTACTATTTTTATTTCAAATGTTAATACAAATAACCAATATAGAAATAGCCATAATGCTACATTAAGTATATTAATTATTATAAAAGGAATTAATACCGTTCTTAGTTTTAAAATGTAATCTTTCATTGATTGTAAAATAATGGCGAAAATAGTAATACTATTCTTTTCTTTTAATTCTAATTAAAAAGTATTATATTTGCATGCAATTTAACTACAAATTGCAACATGAAAGCACACACAAATAAAATCATCGGCGAAGGTCTTACTTACGATGATGTATTGCTAGTTCCAAATTACTCCGAAGTTTTACCCCGCGAAGTAAGTATAAAATCTAAATTTTCTAGGAATATAACGCTTAACGTTCCTGTTGTTTCAGCAGCTATGGATACCGTTACAGAGAGTGCTATGGCTATTGCTATGGCGCGAGAAGGTGGTATTGGGGTGCTACACAAAAACATGACTATTGCGCAACAAGCTACTGAGGTACGCAAGGTGAAGCGAGCAGAATCGGGTATGATTATCGATCCTGTAACGTTACCACTTACAGCTAATGTAGGCGATGCTAAAAATGTAATGCGCGAGTATAGTATAGGTGGAATTCCTGTTGTAGATGAAAACGGAATATTAAAAGGTATTGTTACAAACCGTGATTTACGTTTTGAGAAAGACAATACACGTTCTATACTAGAAGTTATGACTTCTGATAATTTGGTTACTGCTGGAGAAGGAACTACTCTAGATACAGCAGAAAGTATTTTACAAGAACATAAAATAGAAAAACTACCTGTTGTAAACAATGATTACAAACTGGTAGGTCTTATTACATTTAGAGATATTACTAAGCTTACTCAAAAGCCAATAGCTAATAAAGATAAATTTGGTAGACTACGTGTTGCCGCTGCACTAGGTGTTACAGGAGATGTAATAGATAGAGCAGAAGCACTAGTAAAAGCAGGAGTAGATGCTGTAATTATAGATACAGCACACGGGCATACACAAGGTGTAGTGAAGGTATTAAAAGAAGTAAAATCTAAATTTCCAGAGCTTGACGTAGTAGTAGGTAATATTGCTACACCAGAAGCAGCATTATATCTTGCTGAAAATGGAGCGGATGCCGTAAAAGTAGGTATTGGTCCAGGTTCTATATGTACTACACGTGTAGTAGCAGGGGTTGGTTTTCCTCAATTCTCAGCAGTGCTAGAAGTAGCTGCTGCATTAAGAGGATCAGGAGTTCCTGTTATTGCCGATGGAGGTGTACGTTATACAGGAGATATACCTAAGGCTATTGCTGCTGGTGCCGATTGTTTAATGTTAGGATCTTTACTAGCAGGTACAAAAGAGTCGCCAGGTGAGACAATTATATTTGAAGGAAGAAAATTCAAATCATATAGAGGAATGGGATCTGTAGAAGCTATGAAAGAAGGTTCTAAAGATCGTTATTTCCAAGATGTAGAGGACGACGTTAAAAAACTAGTGCCAGAAGGTATTGTAGGACGTGTACCTTATAAAGGCGAATTATTCGAAAGTATGCTACAATTTGTTGGTGGACTTCGTGCAGGTATGGGCTACTGTGGAGCTAATGACATACCAACGTTACAAGAAACAGGACGCTTTGTGCGTATCACATCTAGTGGTATAGCAGAAAGTCATCCGCATGATGTAACGATAACGAAAGAATCTCCTAACTATTCAAGATAACTAAAGTTGTTACTAAGCCACAAACACACAACAACCAAAAAAGCAGAAGTATTAACTTCTGCTTTTTTATTATCATTATTTGTGTTTTATTTTTAAAATTTAAATACTACAATTATTTTCATCAAGGTTTGATAAATCACTATCACCACTAAACACATATACAGGGTTTCCGTTACCAGTAATAGATAGAAAAATTTCTGATGAAGGTAGTGTTAGGTAAACAATATCACATAAATCATGGAGAGATGGGTTGTATTTAATATATAATTGTCCGCTTTCAGAAGAATCTATATTTTGAAGTCCATTTAGTGATAGTAAGGCATTGTTATTAGCTATATACACTTTGCCTGATTGAGATGATGAAATATTAGTTATATGTGTCAATGAAGATAAATGCTCGATTGTTACTAAAGCATTATTATGTACAATTTCTAAATAACTTATTCCTTGTAAATTATTTAATCCATCTAAAGATGTTAAGTTATTATTGTTTGATAGAGTTATATTAGCCATGCTATTAACATTTTCAAGACCAACTAATGATTGTATTGAATTACAGTATCTCATTTGGAAATAATATAATTGGGATATATTTCCGAGGGCTTGTATAGAGTTAAGGTTAGAGTTGTTTATAAGAGTAATAGAATTTACAGAACTGATACCTTCAAGTCCATCAAGAGACTGTATGGTATTACAATCAGTCATATAAAACTCTATTAGCCCTGTTAGACTCTGTAGTCCTCCTATAGAATTAAGATTAGGGTTATTTTCAATAATAATAAAATTTATTGAATTTATATTTTCAAGTCCATTAAGAGAAGTAATATTTTCATTATTTCTTAATCTAAAATAAGTCATATTAGTGACATTATTAAGTCCTTGTAAAGATTCTAAATTTGTATTTCCAACTATGCTCAAATCACCAATGTTCGTGATATTCTCTACACCTTCAAGAGTAATTAATTCAGGACATTTGTATATGTCAAAAAAATCTACAGTATTAAGGCTTTCAAGTCCCAAAAGAGATTTTAAAGATTGATTATGTAATATATATAAATATTTAATTTCTGTTAATTTTTCAAGCCCAGATAAATCTTTTAGAAAATAATTGTGGGAAATATAAACTTTTTGATCAAATCCTTCTCCTGTAAGTTTTTCTAAAGATCGTAGTCCTTTTAAATCCTTTATTGAAGAATTACCTATAATAGATAGTCCTTCTATGCTTTTTATATTATGTAATCCTTCAAGACTAAGCAGTTGAGAGTTGCCTAATATTTTTAATTCTCCATTTACTGAAGTAATTTTTTCAAGCCCTGATAGGTCAGTAATGTCTGTTTCACTAAATTGATCGCCAATAGTTAATGTACCATTCACTGAGCAATAATTTGAAGCTACAAAAGCATCAACAGCTGCTTGATTGAGCAATTCTATAGAGCCTATAGTGTTGCATGCACCTGACGAATCATCACCATCATCTTTACTACAGGAAAATAATAAGGTGATTACAAATAAGTAAATTAAATTTTTCATTTTTTAGTTGGATTTTATTACTGTACCCCTAAGTAATTAGCAGGTGTAATTTTCATTAGTTCTTCCTTAACAGCATCACTAACATTTAGATTACTAATAAAAGTATGGATGGCATTTTTATCAATAGCTTGGTTAGTTCTTGTTAAGTCTTTTAGTGCCTCATATGGGTTAGGGTAACTCTCACGACGTAATATTGTTTGTATCGCCTCAGCAACAACAGCCCAGTTTTTCTCTAAATCTTGTGCAAATTTCTCTTCGTTAAGTAGTAATTTGTTAAGTCCTTTAATAGTAGCTTCAAAAGCTATAATAGTGTGCCCCATTGGTACACCTACATTTCTAAGTACAGTACTATCAGTAAGGTCACGTTGTAATCTAGATATAGGTAGCTTAGCCGATAAGTGTTCGAATATAGCGTTAGCAATACCTAAGTTACCCTCAGAGTTTTCAAAGTCAATAGGGTTAACCTTGTGTGGCATAGCCGATGAACCTATTTCTCCAGCCTTAATTTTTTGCTTAAAGTAATCCATAGATACATATGTCCAGATATCTCTATCAAGGTCAATAAGTATAGTGTTGATACGTTTTAAAGCATCGAAAAATGCTGCAAAATGATCGTAATGTTCTATTTGAGTAGTAGGGAATGAGTGCTTTAATCCTAAGTTACCCTCTACAAAATCAATTCCAAACTGTCTCCAGTCAGTAGCAGGATAAGCGATAAAGTGAGCGTTAAAGTTACCTGTAGCACCACCAAATTTAGCAGCAAATGGTACGTTAAATAATAAACGTAATTGTTCTTCTAGTCTTTCTACAAATACACCAATTTCTTTACCTAAACGAGTAGGCGATGCAGGCTGCCCGTGTGTACGTGCTAGCATTGGTACATCTGCCCATTCTACGCTTAACTCTTTTAATTTAGAGATAACTCTAATTAAAGATGGCATATATACATCCTCAAAAGCTTCTTTTGTAGAAAGTGGTATTGCAGTATTGTTAATATCTTGAGAAGTTAACCCAAAGTGGATAAACTCTTTATAGTCTTGTAATCCTAGTTTGTCAAAAGCAGCTTTGATGAAATATTCAACAGCCTTAACATCGTGATTTGTTGTTTTTTCTATTTCTTTTATCTGCTGAGCATCTTCTGCCGAGAAGTTTTTATAAATATCACGTAGTGCATCAAATGTACTCTTATCTACGCCCTGTAATTGCGGTAAAGGCAATTCGCATAGCATAATAAAATATTCAATTTCTACTTGTACGCGGTAGCGTATTAATGCCTCTTCAGAGAAATAAGGCGATAATGATGCGGTTTTGTTTCTGTATCTTCCATCTATAGGAGATATAGCGTTTAATTCAGATAAAATTTGCATTTGTTGTGTGTTATAATAGGTCTGTGCGCAAAGATAAGGTTTTGATAAATATTATTGATTAAATTTAAATTCTTTCATATTTCTATCTTTACTTAGAAGTTCTGATTTACCATTGCTATGTATTATTATAAGATTCTCATCTTCTTCACCAACATCAGTTAGCCTTATTGGTTTTTGAAATTTGAGTCTCATTATGTTCATGAATTTTAAAATTAAATCAAATTCAATGTTAGATTTAATTTCTTTTGTGGAAATGTCGAATTCTATTTCTGTTTCATTATATGGGTGACAATTAATCAAGACTTGATCTATTCTGATATGAATTGTCTCAGCGTCTAAATTTTCAAGATTTAATAAATAATAATCAATATAATTTCTGTCTATATTTTCGATATTAATTTGATGTTGTTTACCAAATAATTCGACAAAACCTTTATCAAGAAAATCGATTAGAAGTTTCCAGTCATTAATAGTTGTGTTATCTATGTGTATGTTTCTTAAACTACCATCAGGTATAAGTATCCATTTGATTTCTTCCCAGTTATATTGCACTTTATTTAACATTTCAGTTTATTCATAGCTGTTTTCATTCCCTCACTAGCCTTTAAAGGGAAAACTTCTATCGGGTTACTTAAACTAGGTAATTCAGCAGGATTAGGGTCTATATATTGTATAGGTACATTAGGAGCTGCATATTCCATTAATCCTGCGGCAGGATACACTTGTAACGATGTTCCTATAACTATAATATAATCTGCTTTTTCTACTATTGGTATAGCCTCAGCAATGGCAGGTACATCTTCTCCAAACCAAACTATATGTGGGCGTAGTTGTTTTTTTGTAGTAGGGTGTAGTGTACCTTCTATTATATCGGTAGTCCAGTCTATAATTGCAGTTGTATTTTGTGTGCAACGTGCTTTTAGTAACTCGCCGTGTAGGTGTAATACATTAGTACTGCCTGCACGCTCGTGTAAATCGTCTACATTTTGAGTAATAACCGTAACATCAAAAATTTGTTCAAGTTCAGCGATAAGTGTATGTGCTTTGTTAGGGTGTACCGTGTGTAGTTGCTGTCTTCTTTTATTATAAAAGTCTAACACTAACGAGGGGTTTTTAGCAAACCCTTGTGGTGAGGCTACTTCCATAATATTATGACCTTCCCATAGTCCGCCTGCATCGCGAAAAGTATTTATTCCGCTTTCGGCACTAACACCAGCACCACTAAGTACTACTAACTTCTTTTTCATTGTACTAAATTATCGTAATTGTTTAAGTATATCAAATTAAAGAAAAAAATGATATATTGCGCAGCATTTTTAAATTTCAACTAGTATTATGAAACAGATTTTTTTATATCTATCTCTATTATTTCTTGTATGTAGCTGTATTAGCATAAAGGCAGATGCTACAGTTAGTGATATTGAGGTGTTAAACGATAGTGAAATAGAAGCCAACATCAATATTACATTACAAGATAGTCTAGCTTTTCAGTTATGCCAAATATATGGTAGTGATCAAGGAGTAAGAGAACCTTATATAACAGGGGGGAAGATTAATTATAAATATGTACAAAAAATTGACTCGCTTAACTTTAAAAAAGTTGCTGCTTTTGTAAAACAAAATGGTTTCCCTACAAAAGAGTTACTAGGAGCACGAAATTATAAAAATGAATGTGTACAAGCTGCTGTTGTTTCTGTTTTACTACATAATCCACATATTCTAGTTAAAAATGAAGAGTATTTTAACCTGTTTTTAAACGAGGTTAAGAGAGGAAACTTAAAAGCTGAAACATATGCTACTATACTAGATAAATACTACTGGGCTAAGAGAGGTAATAAAAATAGAGTTTTATATGGTTCTCAGTTTGGTATGCCATGTAAAAATACACGAGAGGAAAGTAATGCTGCCAGAGTAAAAATAGGTTTAGAACCTTTGAACAATGATGATTTTATAGATTGCGAAGATTAAGGTTTATAAAATAATAAAGCATAAAAAAAGAGAGTACGTTTTTAAGCGTACTCTCTTTTTTTATTTAACAACCTTGTGAGTGTTTACTCAGTAGGGTTTTCTGCTTTTTTAATAGTAACAACAAGTTCTTTTTCATCATCATCAAGATCCATAAATATCTCATCGCCAGTTGCTATTTTAGAAGTGATAATCTCTTCTGCTAATGCATCTTCTACATACTTTTGAATAGCTCTCTTAAGTGGTCTTGCACCATATTGTTTATCAAAACCTTTATCAGCAATAAAGCTTATTGCTTTTTCTGATAGTGATATGCTATATCCAAGGTCTTTAACTCGTTTGTATAGTTTTTCTAATTCGATAGTAATAATAGATTTAATATCTTCTTTTTCAAGAGAGTTAAATACTATAATATCATCTATTCGATTAATAAACTCTGGAGCAAAAGTCTTTTTAAGTGCAGCTTCAATAACACCTTTAGCATGGTCGTCGGCTTGTGCCTTTTTGGCAGATGTACCAAAACCTACACCTTGACCAAAGTCTTTAAGCTGTCTAGCCCCAACATTAGATGTCATTACTATAATAGTGTTTCTAAAATCTACTTTTCTGCCTAGACTATCCGTAAGATAACCATCGTCTAGTACTTGTAATAGCATGTTAAACACATCTGGGTGTGCTTTTTCTATTTCATCAAGTAGTACTACACAATAAGGCTTTCTTCTCACTTTTTCAGTAAGTTGTCCACCTTCTTCATAACCTACATATCCTGGAGGTGCCCCCACAAGACGAGATATGGCAAATTTTTCCATATACTCACTCATGTCAATACGTATTAAAGCATCTTCAGAGTCAAAAAGTTCTTTAGCTAATACTTTGGCTAGTTGAGTTTTACCTACACCTGTTTGTCCTAAAAACACAAAAGAACCAATTGGTTTATTAGGATCCTTTAATCCTGCACGATTACGTTGAATAGACTTAGCAACTTTAGCTATCGCATGGTCTTGACCTATTACTTTACCTTGTATAAGTTCAGGTAATTTAGCTAGTTTATTACTCTCTGTTTGTGCTATACGATTTACAGGTATTCCTGTCATCATACTTACAACATCGGCAACATTATCTTCGGTAACCGTAACACGATTATTTTTAGAATCTTCTTCCCATTGCTCTTGTGCGATAGCAAGATCTTTTTCTATACGTTTTTCGTCATCACGAAGTTTTGCAGCCTCTTCATATTTTTGTTTCTTAACTACAGAGTTTTTGTTTTCACGTACCTCTTCAAGTTGTCTCTCTAAGTCAAGTATTTGTTTAGGTACATCAATATTAGTGATGTGTACTCTAGATCCTGCTTCGTCTAATGCATCAATAGCCTTGTCTGGTAAAAAACGATCAGACATGTATCTATTTGTTAGCTTAACACAAGCCTCTATAGCATCTTCTGTATAGTTAACACTATGGTGGTCTTCATACTTACCTTTAATATTATTAAGTATAGTAATAGTTTCATCTACAGATGTAGGTTCTACTATAACTTTCTGGAAACGTCTTTCAAGCGCACCATCTTTTTCTATATACTGTCGGTACTCATCAAGAGTAGTAGCACCAATACATTGTATTTCTCCTCTTGCTAGAGCAGGTTTAAACATGTTGCTAGCATCTAACGACCCTGTAGCACCACCAGCACCTACAATGGTGTGTATTTCATCTATAAATAAGATAATATCATCGTTTTTCTCTAGCTCGTTCATTACGGCTTTCATACGTTCTTCAAACTGACCACGATATTTAGTACCAGCTACAAGGCTAGCAAGGTCTAGTGTTACTACACGTTTGTTGAAAAGAATACGAGAAACTTTCTTTTGTATAATACGTAGCGCAAGTCCTTCTGCGATAGCAGATTTACCCACACCAGGCTCTCCAATAAGTAGTGGATTATTCTTTTTCCTTCTACTTAATATTTGAGATACACGTTCAATTTCTTTTTCACGTCCAACAACAGGATCTAGTTTACCCTCTTCAGCCATTTCAGTCAAATCACGACCAAAGTTGTCAAGTACAGGAGTTTTAGACTTTTTGTTTGTTTTTCCTCCAGAAGAAGGATTGTTGAATGAGCTTTCGCGCATACTGTCATCCTGTCCTGCATCATCATTAAATGATTCTGCACGTGGAAGGTCTTCTAAGTAATCTTCTTCGTTTGATGTCATGTTGATAAATTGTTCTTTAACTGTTTCGTAATCTATTTTCAGTTTATTCAGCAATTTGGTTGTCGGGTCATTTTCGTTACGTAAAATACATAACAGTAAATGAGCGGTACTTATAGCAGTACTTTGAAAAACTTTAGCCTCTAAAAATGTTGTTCGCAAGGCTCTTTCTGCCTGACGTGTTAGGTGTAAGTTCTTCTTTTCATTTCGCTCTGTTTCAGGGTTAGCAGGGCTTAATATTTCAACTTTTTTACGTAAATGATCCAAGTCAACTGAAATGCTGTTTAGAATGGAAATAGCTTTGCCGCTACCATCTCTAAGGATGCCTAGCATTAAATGTTCTGTACCAATAAAGTCGTGCCCCAATCGTAAAGCTTCTTCTTTACTATAGGTAATCACATCTTTAACTCTTGGTGAAAAATTGTCATCCATAATATGCATTTGATATAATGTAAATATAAGTATTTACATAAGATTTTACAAAAACTATACCTATGTAACGGTACTGACAGGCTAAGTGACAAAAAAAAGATTAAAAATAAAATAATTTTAGCATTACTTTATTAACCGTTAAAGTAAGTGTTGATGTTAATAAAACGTAAAAAAATATTAGTTAAACCCTTATAGATACTAATAAAATTGTGTATATTGGCGTGTTTTGTAATAATATAAAATTTTAATATAACTACTTATGGCTGAAGGAGAAAAGTTAATCCCAATTAACATTGAAGACGAAATGAAGTCAGCTTACATTGATTATTCAATGTCGGTAATTGTTTCAAGGGCGCTTCCTGATGTTAGAGATGGCTTGAAACCCGTACATAGAAGAGTACTTTACGGGATGAACGAGTTAGGTATTTATGCTAATCGTGCTCATAAAAAGTCTGCAAGAATTGTAGGGGAAGTATTAGGTAAGTACCACCCACACGGAGATACATCTGTTTATGATGCTATGGTACGTATGGCACAAGAGTGGAGCTTACGATACCTTTTAGTAGATGGTCAAGGTAACTTTGGATCTATAGATGGTGATAGCCCTGCAGCAATGCGTTATACAGAGGCAAGAATGCAAAAGATATCGGAAGAAATAATGGCCGATATTGATAAAGAAACTGTAGATTTTCAATTAAACTTTGATGATACATTAAAAGAGCCTACAGTAATGCCAACAAGAGTTCCTGCTTTGCTTATAAATGGAGCTTCGGGTATTGCAGTTGGTATGGCTACAAATATGCCTCCACATAACCTTACAGAGGTTATAGATGGTACACTAGCATATATTGATAATAATGATATAGAGATAGATGAGTTAATGACTCATATTAAAGCTCCTGATTTTCCTACAGGAGGAGTGATATATGGCTATGATGGTGTTCGTGAAGCCTTCAAAACAGGTCGTGGTCGTGTAGTAGTACGCGCTAAGGTAAATTTTGAAGAGGTAGACGGCAGAGAATGTATCGTAGTTACTGAGATACCATATCAGGTAAATAAAGCAGAAATGATTAAGAAAACTGCTGATATGGTTAACGAAAAGAAAATTGAAGGTATTGCCAATATCCGAGATGAATCGGATAGAAAAGGTATGCGTATCGTATACATTCTTAAGCGTGATGCTGTACCTAATGTAGTACTTAATACACTATATAAATATACACAACTACAATCTTCTTTCAGTGTAAATAATATTGCATTGGTAAATGGAAGACCAGAAATGTTGAATCTTAAAGATTTGATTCATTATTTCGTAGAGCATAGACATGATGTAGTTGTAAGAAGAACACAATTTGATCTTCGTAAGGCTGAAGAAAGAGCTCATATATTAGAAGGATTAATTATTGCTTCAGATAATATAGATGAAGTTATTCAAATAATTAGAGGCTCTAAGGATGGAGAAGAAGCAAGAGCTAGGTTAATAGAACGATTTAATCTTTCTGAAATACAAGCACGAGCTATTGTAGAGATGCGTTTAAGGCAACTTACAGGACTGGAGCAAGATAAACTAAGAGCTGAGTATGACGATATAATGAAGTTGATTGCTGAATTAAAAGCTTTATTAGAGAATAAGGAACTTAGAATGGACCTTATTAAAGAAGAGCTTGGAGAAATCAGAGATAAATACGGAGATGAGCGTCGTTCTCAAATAGAGTATGCAGGAGGAGATGTAAGTATAGAAGATCTTATTGCTGATGAAAGTGTTGTAATAACAATTTCTCATGCAGGTTATGTTAAGCGTACACCGCTTAGTGAATACAAAACTCAGAATAGAGGTGGAGTAGGACAAAAAGGAGTGAAAACTAGAGATCAAGATTTCTTAGAACATCTGTTTGTGGCTACAAACCACCAGTACATGTTGTTCTTTACTCAAAAAGGAAAATGTTTCTGGATGCGTGTTTACGAAATTCCAGAAGGAACTAAAGCAAGTAAAGGTAGAGCAATACAAAACCTTATTAATATAGAGAGTGACGATAAAGTAAAAGCATTTATTTGTACACAAGATCTTAAAGATGAAGAGTATATAAATAATCATTACGTTATCATGGCTACTAAAAAAGGAGTAGTTAAGAAAACATTACTAGAGCAATACTCTCGTCCAAGGCTTAATGGTATTAATGCCATTACTATTCGTGAAGATGATGAGTTACTAGAGGCTAAACTTACTACAGGAGAAAGTCAAGTGTTACTAGCAGTAAAATCGGGTAAATTAATTCGATTTGAAGAAGGAAAAACAAGACCAATGGGGCGTAATGCCTCTGGTGTTCGTGGTATAACACTTCAAGATGATAATGATGAAGTGATTGGTATGGTTTCTGTTAATGATAAGGATAGTGAAATCTTAGTAGTGTCTGAAAAAGGTTATGGTAAGCGTTCTAGCCTTGAAGATTATAGAGAAACAAACCGAGGAGGTAAAGGAGTTAAAACACTTAATATTACCAATAAAACAGGAGCATTAGTTGCTGTGAAAAATGTAACTGATGCTGATGATTTAATGATTATTAATAAATCAGGATTAACTATACGTATGGAAGTTTCTGACCTTAGAGTTATGGGACGTGCAACACAAGGTGTTCGACTTATTAATATAAAAGGAAATGACTCTATAGCTGCTGTAGCTAAGGTAATGAAAGAAGAAGATGCCGAAGATGTTGAAGTATTAGAAGAAGATCAAAACATAGAGAACACAAACGAAACAACTGAAAACGAAGAAAGCAACGAATAAACCCAAATACAACTACAATGAAAAAATATGTAATTGCAGCATCCTTATTGATATCAATAAGTGCTTTTGCACAAAAAGATGAATTAAAGGCTTTAAGAAAAATGTCTAAAAAAGGTTTGCCAGTGGCAAAAGATTTTAGCAATTTTAAAAGTAAACTAGCGTCTTTAGAGTCTAAAATTGCTTCTGCTACAGAGGAGCAAAAAGTAGATTATTATTTTTATAAAGGAGAGTTTGGACTTGCTCAAATGAAAGCTAATAAGATGAGTGCTAAAACGCATCTTGATAGCACTATTGAAAGTCTTGGTAAGGTAATACAGTTAGAAAAAGGTATGAAAAGAAAAAAGCATACCGAAGAGATAATGACAATGTATTACCCTGAATTAAGAGCAGGACTTTTAAATCAGGCAACAGAGCTAGGTAAACAAAGTAAATTTAAAGCAGCTTATCCTCTATTTGAAAAAGTATATAGAATAAGCCCAAAAGATACTGTGCATTTATATAATGCAGCTGCTTATGCTACAAATAGTCAAGATTTTCCGCAAGCTCTTAAATACTATAAAGAATTACAAAGTCTAGGTTTTACTGGGAGTGTACTAAATTATACAGCAAGAAATGTAGAAAAGAATGAGGTAGAGTATTTTGGAGATAAGAAGACAAGAGATCTTTTTGTAGCAAACAAAACACACGATGAGCCAGGTATTTATCGTATACCTTCTAAAAAAGCAGATATTGTTAAAAATATAGCTTTGCTTTATATTAAGCAAGGGGATAAGGATAAAGCTATGAAGGCACTTACTGAAGCTAAAAAAGCAAATCCAGATGATATGTCTTTACTTTCAGCAGAGTCTCAAATTTACCTTGAAGCTAAAGATTATGAGAATTATAGAAAAACAGTTACTAAAATATTAGATAAAGGCTCTCAAGATCCAAACCTATATTTTAATTTAGGTGTTACTACAGCTGCATCTGGTCAAAAAGAAGATGCTGTATTATATTATAAGAAAGCAATAGAGCTTAATCCTGATTTTGTAGGAGCTTATCAAAATTTGGCAATACTTCAGCTTGATGGAGAAGATGCAATTGTAAAGGAAATGAATAACCTTGGTAATTCTTCTAAGGATATGAAACGTTATGATGAGTTAAAGAAGGAAAGAGATGATATGTATAAAGTAGCTGTTAAGTATCTTGAAAAGGCTCATGATGTTGATCCTAAAAATGAAGATGTTAAAAACATACTTGGTACGTTATATCAAGGACTTGAAATGATGGGTAAATACAAAGCGCTTAAGGCAGAGTAATTATTAGTATATCATAGAAATGAAAAAGCCCCGTTTTTACGGGGCTTTTTTATTTTATAAAATTATATAAGATAACTTATCTTAATTGAGCACCTATTTTTGTTTCCATGTTCTTTCTCATTTTAGTCATTATCTTATCTATTTGATTGTCTGTAAGAGTCTTCTTGTCATCTTGTAGCACAAAACTTACTGCATATGATTTTTTACCTTCAGGAAGGTTTTTCCCTTCATATACATCAAATAAACTAATATCTTTTAATAGTGATTTTTCAGTTTGTTTAGCAATATTATAAATTTCTTCAAAAGATATATTGTTATCAACTAATAAAGCTAAATCACGGCGTACCTCTGGAAACTTCGAAATTTCAGTGAATTTTATTTTTGCAGAAACTAATTTAGTAAGCACACTCCAGTTAAAATCTGCAAAGAAAACTTCTTGTTTGACATCAAATTCTTTTGAAATTGATTTTTTAACAGTACCTACTTCTACAATTGTATCTTTTCCTACGCTATAAGCAAAACCTTCGGCAAAGATGTCATTTTCTAATGGTTGTGTTTTAACTTTAGTAATACCAAGTCTTTCAAGTACCATAACTACCATTCCTTTAAACATAAAGAAATCAGAAGCTTTTTGGGTTTGTGTCCACGTTTCAGCTAACCTGTTTCCTGTTACAGTTAAAGTAAGGTGTTTGTTTTCATCATAACCTGATGGTAATTTATGGTAGCTTTTTCCGAATTCAAATAGTTTTAAATCAGAACGTTTTCTGTTTATATTAAAAGATACCGCTTCTAATGCGCTAAATAGTAATGATTGCCTCATAGCAGAAAGATCGTTACTAAGAGGGTTAAGCATCATTACATTAAACTCTTCTTTTAAATTCTCTGATAGTTTTATGTATTCAGGAGTAGTAAGAGAGTTAGCCATCATTTCATTAAACCCAAGCGCTACAAGCTGATTAGCAATTATATTCTGTAATTTATAATCTTCAGTACGAGAAGCATTAGATATAGAAGCATTAAGCTTTTGTGTAAAGCTAATATTATTATATCCGTAAACTCTTAAAATCTCTTCAATTACATCTATTTCTCTTTCTACATCAACACGGTAAGAAGGTATTACTAGACCAAGTCCAACTTCAGACATGCTATTGATTTTAATATCTAACGACACTAAAATTTTCTTGATAATCTCTACAGGTATTTCTTGACCTATAGTTCTTTTTGCATTTTCAAAGTTTAAAAATACAGTATGATCTTCTACCTTTTTAGGATAAAAATCAACAAGATCAGATGTAATCTCACCACCAGCAGTTTCTTGTATTAGCAATGCAGCTCTTTTAAGAGCATATTGTGTTATTGTTTGGTCGATACCTCTTTCAAAACGGAATGAAGCATCGCTATTTATGGCATGTCGTTTAGCTGTTTTTCTAACAGATACAGGGTTAAAGTAAGCGCTCTCTAAAAATATAGAAGAAGTATTTTCATCAACTCCTGAGTTTTTACCACCTAGTACCCCAGCAATACACATTGGTCCATTTTCATCACATATCATTAAATCCTCTTCATGTAATGTTCTTTCTACATCATCAAGTGTAACAAATTTAGTACCCGCTTTTACCGTTTTTACAGTTACTTTATTACCTTTTATTTTTGCTGTATCAAAAGCGTGTAATGGTTGTCCTAATTCATGTAGTACATAATTAGTAACATCAACAATATTATTTTTTGGAGTTATTCCAATAGCTTTTAATCTATTTTGCATCCATTCAGGAGATGGCTTAACTGTAATGTCAGATATAGTAACACCACAATATCTTGGTACAAGTTTACTATCCTCTACAGTAATATCCATTTTTAGAGTACGTTGATCTACCCTAAAATTACTTACAGCTGGTGTTATTAATTCAGTCTGTATATCTTTCAAGTTAAGACCAGCTCTTAAGTCACGAGCTACACCCCAATGGCTCATAGCATCAGCACGGTTTGGAGTAAGTCCTATTTCAAAAACTTCATCAGTTTCTATATTAAAAACTTCAGATGCAGGAGTACCAGGTTTAAGATCTTCAGGTAATACCATAATACCATCATGTCCTTCACCTAATCCAAGTTCATCTTCGGCGCAAATCATACCATGACTTTCTTCACCACGTATTTTTCCTTTTTTGATTTGGAATCCGCTACCATCTTTATCATATAGAGTAGTACCAATAGTTGCAACAGGAACTTTTTGTCCTTCAGCTACATTTGGAGCACCACATACAATTTGTACAGGAGCATCGTCACCTAAATCTACAGTTGTAATACGAAGTCTATCAGCATTAGGGTGTTGTACACATGTAAGTACATGACCTACAACTATACCTTTAAGTCCGCCTTTAAGCGATTCAAAGCTATCTACACCTTCTACTTCAAGACCAAGATCAGTAAGTAAATCAGCAGTTTCGTCAGACTTCCAGTCTAATTTTATAAATTGTTTTAACCAATTATAAGATATACGCATTGATATATTTTTTAAGAAGGAGCAAAGATAAGAATTACTAATAATATAGGAAGCAATAGCTTATTATTTAGATAAAATAAAAGTGGAGGTAAAATGACATATTAGTTAAGGTTATTATATAGTTTTTTTGTTGCAGTTTCAAAATCCTTACATTTGAGTTCTTAAAATATTTTTGATGAAAAAAATGTTGTTATCAATCATATTGCTAGTTAGCTTTATGATGCATGCTCAAGTAAATAGCCCTAAACAATTTCTACCAGATTATGGCGAACATGTTAGCTATTATCACGAATTAGAGGATTATTTTGAAAGCCTAGTTGAACATTCCGATTATATTTTACAAAAACCTTACGGAAAAACACCAGAAGGACGTAGTTTGAATACTTATTTTATATCTACTCCAGAAAATTTAAAAGAGCTAGAGAATATCAGACAAAATCATCTTTATCAGATAGGGATGGTTACAGGTAAACCTACTATTGTAAACAATAAAGCAATTGTATGGCTTAGTTTTGATGTACATGGTAACGAAATAGGAGCTGCCGAGAGTGCTATGCAAGTAGCTTATGAGCTAATTAATGTTGACAATAAGGAAACCAAAAAATGGCTTGAGAATACCATAGTAATTTTAGATCCTTGTTTAAACCCAGATGGTTATTCTAGATATGGTAATTGGTTACGAACTATAGCAGGGAATAATGTACACTTAGGAGTAAATGATAGAGAGCATATAGCACCTTGGTTAAGCGGAAGACAAAATCATTATAGTTATGATCTTAATAGAGATTGGGCTTGGCAAACACAAGTAGAAACAAAACAACGTATAGCATTATATAATACATGGATGCCTATGGTACATGTAGATGTACATGAAATGGGGTATAATGAACCTTACTTTTTTCCGCCAGCAGCCGAACCAATACATGACTTTATTACACAAGAACAAAAAGACTTTCATACTAGTATAGGAGAAAATACTTCTAAAAAGTTTGATGAAGAAGGGTGGAGTTATTATACAAATGAACGTTTCGATTTATTTTATCCTAGTTATGGAGATACTTATCCGTGTTTTAATGGAGCGGTAGGAATGACATATGAGCAAGGAGGTATTAATGCAGGACGTGCCATAAAAATGAATAATGGAGATGTATTAACATTACAAAATAGAATAGATCATCATACAAAAGCAGTATTAACAGCTGTAGAAACTGCATATAAAGAAAAAGAAAGCCTTACAAGCAATTTTAGAAATTACTTTAAAGATAGTAGAGAAAATCCTAAAGGAAAATATAGAACTTATATTGTAAAGAACAATGGTAAAAGGTTTCAACTAATAAAACTATTGAATCAAAATAAAATAGAGTATACTTATGCTGATGAGTCAAAATCTTTGTCAGGATATCATTATCAGTCAGATAGAGAAAAAGAATTCTCATTAGAGCCTAATGATTTAATTATAAATATAAATCAACCTAAAGCAGTATTAACACAAGTACTTTTCGAGCCACAACAAAGGCTTTCAGACAGTTTGTCTTATGATATTACTGCATGGGCATTACCACATGCTTATGGTATAGAGAGTTATGCTTTAAAAAATGACCCTGCTTTTAAAACAAGCAAATCTGGAAGCTACGAGGAAGAATCAGAGTTAGATAATTTATACGGAAATGTTCATGCTTTCTATGTGCCATGGGATGGGAGAGCATCAGTAAGAGTATTATCGTTATTACATAAAAATCAAATAAAGGTACGCTCAGCACGTAAAACTTCACAATTTAAGGATATAAAAGTAGGACTAGGGGATTTAATAATATTAAAAAGTGATAATAAGCATATAAAGTATTTTGATTCATCTATGAATATTCTATTAGCAAGTAAACCAGATTTTAAAGTTATAGAAAGTGGTTTTGCTACTAATGGAGCTGACTTGGGAGGAGAATATTATCCATTATTAGAAGCACCTAAAGTAATGTTATTAGCAGGTAAAGGTATTAGTCCTACAGATTTTGGGCAAGCATGGTTTTACATGGAGCAAATTATAGAGTACCCTACTAGTGTTGTCGATTTACAAGATTTTAATCGTATTAACTTTATTAATTATAATACACTTATATTACCTAATGGCCGCTATAATTTTAGTATTACACAAAAAGAGAAAATAGACAACTTTATTACAAAAGGAGGGAAAGTAATAGGTATAGGTAATGCACTAAATATTTTTAATGATACTTCTGGCTATGGCCTTACAAAATCAGTACCTGATGAAAGTAAAGAAGATAAGTCAGTAGATTATAAAAATGCCGAACGTAACGCTATTTCAAACTCAGTACCCGGAGCTATTGTAGAAAATATACTAGATAAAAGTCACCCATTATCTTATGGATTGGGAGATAGTTATTTTAGTTTAAAAACAAATGCAACACATTATCCATTATTAAAAGGAGTACAAAATGTAATTTATGTACCTGAAAATTATAAAAGTTTTGGATTCATAGGGTATAATCTAAAACAGAAACTTGAAAATACAGTAACTTTTGCTGTAGAACAAAAGGGGAGAGGCCAGGTAATTTATATGGTAGATAACCCGTTATTCCGTGGTTTTTGGGAGAATGGAAATCTTCTTTTTAGTAATGCATTGTTTTTAGTAGACTAATTTTTTAATGAATTAATGTCACAATGTCATATTGTCCTGTCATTTTACTTGATATTTTGTATTGGCACAATCATTGACTACTTGTAAACAAGTTCACGACAAACAGTGAAAATAATAATTTCAGAAAATAAAACTTTTAGACAAAATGAGTAAAATAATCGGAATTGACTTAGGAACAACCAACTCTTGCGTATCCGTTATGGAAGGTGGAGAGCCAGTGGTAATTTCTAATGCTGAAGGAAAAAGAACTACACCGTCAGTAATTGCATTTGTTGAAGGCGGAGAAATCAAGGTTGGAGATCCTGCAAAAAGACAAGCAGTGACCAATCCTACAAAAACTATATCTTCTATTAAGCGTTTCATGGGGAATAAATTCTCTGAAAGTAGCAAAGAAGTTAGTAATGTACCTTATAAAGTACTAAAAGGTGATAACGATACTCCTCGTGTAGATATCGACGGACGTCTTTATACACCACAGGAACTGTCAGCAATGACACTTCAAAAAATGAAAAAAACTGCCGAAGATTACCTTGGGCAAGCTGTTAGTGAAGCAGTAATTACTGTACCAGCATACTTTAATGATGCACAACGTCAGGCTACAAAAGAGGCTGGTGAAATTGCAGGACTTAAAGTAAGAAGAATTATCAACGAACCTACAGCAGCAGCATTAGCTTACGGTCTTGATAAAGCAGGAACTGATCAAAAAATTGCAGTATATGACCTTGGTGGTGGTACATTTGATATCTCTATCCTAGAATTAGGAGATGGTGTATTTGAAGTATTATCTACAAATGGAGATACACACCTTGGAGGTGATGACTTTGACCAAGTAATTATTGACTGGTTAGCTGATGAGTTTAACAGCGAAGAAAATATGGATCTACGTAAAGATCCAATGGCATTACAACGTTTAAAAGAAGCTGCTGAGAAAGCGAAAATTGAACTTTCTGCTTCTGCTCAAACAGAAATTAACTTACCATATATTACTGCTACAGCTTCAGGGCCTAAGCACTTAGTTAAAACATTAACAAGAGCTAAATTTGAGCAACTTGCTGATACTTTAATTAAAAGATCAATGTTACCATGTGAGAAGGCACTTAAAGATGCTGGTATCTCTAAGTCAGATATTGATGAGGTAATATTAGTGGGTGGTTCTACACGTATGCCAAGAATACAAGACGAAGTTGAAAAATTCTTTGGTAAAAAACCATCAAAAGGAGTTAACCCAGATGAGGTTGTAGCTGTTGGTGCTGCAATTCAGGGTGGTGTACTTACAGGAGATGTAAAAGATGTATTACTTTTAGATGTTACTCCACTTTCTCTAGGTATCGAAACTATGGGTGGTGTATTAACAAAATTAATTGAAGCTAATACTACAATACCTACTAAAAAATCACAAGTATTCTCTACAGCAGCAGATAATCAGCCATCTGTAGAAATTCATGTACTACAAGGTGAAAGACCAATGGCTACAGATAATAAAACTATCGGTCGTTTCCACCTAGACGGTATTCCACCAGCACAAAGAGGTGTACCACAAATTGAGGTAACATTTGATATTGATGCTAACGGTATTATCAAAGTATCTGCTACAGATAAAGGTACAGGTAAATCTCACGATATTCGTATCGAAGCTTCTTCAGGATTAACTCAAGAAGAAATCGATAGAATGCGTAATGAAGCTGAAGCAAATGCTGAAGCAGATAAAGCTGTTAAAGAAAAAGTAGACAAGCTTAACGAAGCTGATGGTATGATTTTTCAAACGGAAAAACAACTTGCTGAGTTTGGTGATAAATTATCAGATGGTAATAAAGATGCTATTAATGCAGCATTAACAGAGCTTAAAGCAGCTCATGAGTCTCAAGATTTAGAGACAATACAGCCAGCTCTTGACAAGATAAATGAAGCATGGAAAAATGCATCAGAAGAAATGTATAAAGCACAAGCAGAAGGACAGCCAGGTGGTGCAGAACAAGCACAGCCAGAAGGTGAGCAAGCTGCTGATGACGAAGTACAAGATGTAGACTTCGAAGAAGTAAAATAATTAGTATCTAATAACTTAGATAAGATTATATATTATAAAAATGCCTCGCAATTTGCGAGGCATTTTTTGTTAATTATTATTTTGTATTATTGAAATATATTACCTATCCAATGAAATATTCTTCTAAAGAAAGTTTTTTTTATAATACATATTATCTCTCGTTTTAGATTATCAGTGCTCAATTTTAATCATTCTTTAAAAGTACCAAGCCACTCTTTTTTAGACAATTTCATTGTTTTTGCATTTATTATGTCATAAAAAAAATTATGGTTATCTAATTTTGATGTTACTACTAATTTATTTTTACTCTTAGAAATTTTACTCAACTTTAACCCAGCTGGTAAGCCATTAAAATATTCTAGAGAGAATAATACTATAGGAGTTTTAAAATCAACGTAATAAATATTATTACAAGATAAATCAATGATTAAGGCTTCTTTTCTATCTAGCGTAACTGGGCTAGAACTACTTTTTAAATTTAAATTAGGTATAGGTGTAATTATTAAATAGGATTCATTTTTTAGTTTTCCTCCAAAGTAATCTATTAAAAAAGAATATTTATCATTGAATAAACTATACTTAAACAATAAATTATCATTATTAATTAAGTAACCATTTTTATCAACTACAATATCATAGTTATCTATGTTAGCTTCATAATCATGAATATGGTTATTATAGATATTATTTATTATAAACAATGGTACTAAATCGTTTTCATTCTGTGAGTATGAAAAAAAGTGCAAACAAATTAGGCTTAAAAGCATGAAATATCTCATAATTATATTAATTTTCTTTGGTCTATAGTATCCAGATGAATCTTCAATAATTTCTTTAGTATTTCTTGTAAAGCTATCTGGCTCCAGTAGTTGAAGTTTCAACCTGTCGCCTCAAACCTCCATATGCAGGATATCTTTTAAGCATTTCAGTTTCATACATTAATTTATAAAATTGACTATTCATTTTTCTATTTTCGAGAACATTTGAGTTCCTTTTTCATTTTACCTAAATATGTTACCTATCCATTGAAATATTCTTCCAAAGAAAGTTCTTTTATATACTACTTCCCCTATCATAGCAGCCGTATTTAAAATTATATCATATTTTGTATTCTCATTTACAGTAATATTTTTAGTCTCATACCCTATAAAACTAAACTCCAATTTATCTCCTTCATTTGCTTGGATACTAAACTTACCATCGATATCTGTTCGGGCTACCTGTTGGGTCATTTTATTTATTACTATAGCTCCTGGCAGTGGGTCTGTTTCATCTGATATTGTACCTGTAATAATACTTTTTGAGGTAGGGGCGATCTCTATATCACTCAATACTTTATTATTTGTTTCGTGCTGTTCTGTATTTGTAGGTTCTTGTGCTACAATTTCGTGAGTACCGATCCCTATAAAAGACACTATTGCTGCACTTGCTGCTAGCCATAGACTCTTTTTTTCTTTAGGTATGACTAAATCACGATTTAATTGATCATGTCTAAAACGTCCGCAAGTCGATTTATCATTGTTTAAAATTGATTTAATCTCCTTGTCGGATACATTAGTAAAATCATGCACTTTTTTTTGGCAAGAGCTACAAAAACGACCTTTTTCTACAGGAGTCATCTTGTTCCAGTTTTCGTGACAGGGATTTGGTATTATTACTTTCATTTTATCTAAATATATTACCTATCCAATGAAATATCCTACCAAATAAGGTTCTCTCTTTTACAATACATATACCTCCCGTTGCATAAGGGGTTAGTACTATTTCATAATTTATATTATTAACAGTAATATTTTTACTCTCATAGCTAATGTAACTGAATTCTAAAATATCTCCTTTATTTGCTTCAATGCTAAACTTACCGTCAATATCTGTTTGAACTTTTTGTTCAGTTGTTTTATTTATTATAGAAACATAAGGTAAAAGCCCTACATTATCTGATACAATACCTGTAATAATATTTTTTGAGGTAGGAGTAAATTCTATATCACCTAACAATACTTTATTACTTGTTTCGTGCTGTTCTGTATTTGTAGGTTCTTGTGCTAAAACTTCGTGAGTACCAACTCCTATAAAAGATACTATTGCTGCACTTGCTGCTAGCCATATATTCTTTTTTTCTTTAGGTATGACTAAATTACGATCTAATTGATTATGTCTAAAACGTCCGCAAGCTGATTTATCATTGCTTAAAATTGTTTTAATTTCCTTGTCGGATACATTGGTAAAATCATGTACTTTTTTCTGACAAGAATCACAAAAACGACCTCTCTCTACAGGAGTCATTTTGTCCCAGTTTTCATGACAAGGTTTTGGTATTGATATTTGTATTGGTTGGGGCATAGTAATAGTAATTTATTGTTGGGGTAAAATTAGTTATTCATGATAGTTTTCTAGAAATAGGATTGTTTTACTAAACACCTCTTGCATAATTTGTACATTCCAGTCTCCATGTCCGCCATCAGGGTAAAAGTTAAACTCATTATAAACACCTACTTCGTCAAGTTTAGCTTTTAATAAAGGACCTTGTGTTGCAGGAATTAATGGGTCTTGCCCACCATAAAAAGAAAGAGTAGGAGGAGCTTCTGACGTAATATGGGCTACAGGGCTCACCTCGGTAATAACTTCAAGAGGAGGGTTTGCATCACCTACTAAAATTAATCCAGATTGTTCATAGAGTGGGTGTATTGTATACTCAGGATCAGTAAAATCAGCAGGACCTACTATATCTACAACTGCTTTTACATCGTGTTCAGTATCGTATTTATAGCTGTAAAGCATAGATAAATGTGCACCAGCACTAGTGCCTACAAAAGCGTAATCGTCTGATATATGATAATTGTTAGTTTCAATAAACTCAATTACACTTTCTATATCATTTATTTGTTTAGGATAGGCAGGACTCCCAAGAGAAGCTAATCGATAATTAATGTTTACAATAGCATGGTCAGGAAACTCTGTTTGTATTGTAGGTATCATAAAATTCATATCTTCTTTACTACCACCTACCCATGATCCGCCATGTACAAGTACAATAATTTTAGTATTTTCATCTCTACCAGCTGGTAAGTATACATCCATTGTTTGTTGTGCATGTGTACCATAGGCTATGTTGGTAATGTTTTCAGCTTCTAATGGTAATGTAATATCAGGAGTAGTAGTGTCATCATCAGATGAGCACCCAGATAATAATCCTATAAGGAGTAATCCGAATAAATATTTTTTCATAGCATTTTTGTTTATCAAAATAAACAAAAAATTGCTCTTTTTAGTATAATTAACAAGTTTTTAGCGTGTTGGTCTGTTAATTAGACCAATTTTTTAATAACACGAAGTTTATGTGTATGCCTGTTAGTATCAATATTATATATACCTAAATGGTCTAAACGGTCGATGCGTACCTTGCCATGAGCATGAATAATATAATTATCTTCCATGATAATACCTACATGTATTATGCTTCCTTCTTCATTATCAAAAAAGGCAAGATCTCCAGGTTCACTTTCCTCAATAAAGCTAAGTGCTTCACCTTGTGTGGCTTGTTGAAAAGCATCGCGTAATAGCTTATACCCATTTATTTTATATACCATTTGTGTAAACCCAGAACAGTCTATACCAAAGGGTGTTTTACCTCCCCAAAGGTAAGGGGCGTTAAGGTACATAAAGGCAGTATGTAATAAATTATGCTTTTCGACTACTCCAGTTGTTTTTAGTCCCTCAAAAACATAATTTTCTATATTTATACTAGGGTGATCTAAAAAAGAAAGTGATGTGCCTATAGGGATTGATAATAACTGATTGTTAGGAGCAGTTATGTACTCTATAAGGTCGGCATTTAATACTATTGGAGCTTTATCAATTTGGTTAAAATCTTGCTCGGATATTATTCTGAATTGTTTGTTGTCTATCCATCCAGTATATTTATCGAAAGCTAATTCGATAAACGACCATTTCGGATTTTGTTCTAAAATCCTAAAATGTTCTCCAAATAAAACCTGCGATGTCATTTCGCTACGATCGCTAGCTTCTAGTCGGAGAGGTACAATAGCAAGGTTACAAATCCCGAACATCATTTGCAATTGATTGTTTTTGTATTTAATGATATGGCTATCCTTAAAAAAGTTGGCGTTGCCTTATGATATAACCACAAATATAGTAGTTAATTCTAAAGCAACGCCAAATACTGTTATTGTTTTAACCGAAGTTAATAACACTTTTATGTTTATATAAATATAAAGCCTTATGTGTCTTTATTTTACACGTAAAATTTTTTCCATTTTACGTCCCTTAGCTAATTCGTCTACTAGTTTATCAAGATATCTTACTTGTTGCGTTAAAGGAGTTTTAATTTCTTCTACACGATATCCGCAAATAACACCAGTAATAAGATGAACATTAGGGTGTAAAGATGCACCATTAAAGAACTCTTCAAAAGTCACTTTTGCGTCAATAACTTCCTGCAACTTTTTATCATCATAGCCAGTTAGCCATTCAATAACTTCATGCAGTTCTGCTTTGGTTCTCCCTTTCTTTTCAACTTTAGTGACGTAGTGAGGGTAAACCGAGGCAAATGTCATTTTTGCAATGCGCTCATCATGATTGTTCATGGTTTATATTTTAAATATATTATGCTCTTTCGATAACAATTGCCGAAGCACCACCACCACCATTACAGATAGCTGCCGCACCAACTTTTGCATCGTTTTGCTCTAGTACATTAAGTAATGTAACGATGATTCTAGCACCAGAACATCCTAGTGGGTGACCTAATGATACAGCACCACCATTTACATTTACTTTATCAGCATCAAGATCAAGAATTTTAGAGTTAGCAATACCTACTACAGAGAATGCTTCGTTAAACTCAAAGAAATCTACATCGTCTTTGCTCATACCTGCTTTGTCAAGTGCTTTTGGTAATGCTTTAGCAGGAGATGTTGTAAACCATTTTGGCTCTTGCTCAGCATCTGCATATGACTTAATGTAAGCAAGTGGCTTAAGGTTAAGTTCATTTGCTTTCTCCTCGCTCATAAGTACTAATGCTGCTGCACCGTCATTTATAGTAGAAGCGTTAGCCGCAGTAACAGTACCTTCTTTTGTAAATGCAGGACGTAAAGCAGGAATTTTTTCTAATTTCACATTAGTAAATTCTTCATCTTTAGTAACCATAACAGGTTCTCCACGACGTTGTGGTACCGCTACAGGAACAACTTCATTATCAAATTTACCAGCTTCCCATGCTTTAGCAGAACGCTCGTATGATGTTACAGCAAAAGTATCTTGATCTTCTCTAGTAACGTTATATTCTGTAGCACAAAGATCTGCACAAACACCCATAGCGTTGTTGTCATAAGCATCGCTAAGACCATCTTTTTGCATACCATCTATCATAGTAACAGGTCCAAACTTGCTACCGTTTCTCATATGTGTATAATGAGGTATAAGACTCATGTTCTCCATACCACCAGCAACAATTACATCAGCATCGCCACACATAATGCTTTGAGCACCTTGCATAACAGTTTTCATACCTGATGCACATACTTTGTTTACAGTTGTTGCAATAACAGAGTCAGGAAGTCCTGCATGTTTCGAAGCTTGTCTAGCAGGAGCTTGTCCTACACCAGCTTGTACTACATTACCCATTAATACTTCGTCAACCATATTACCATCAAGGTTTATTTTATCTAATGCACCTTTTATGGCAGCAGCACCAAGCATTGGAGCTGTTACAGTTGATAAAGCACCCATGAAACTTCCTATTGGCGTACGTACAGCCGAAACGATAACTACTTTTTTATTGCTCATTATATGTTGTTTTTTTGTTTGATTATGTTGCGAAATTAATGATTTTTATGGCTTATAGAAAGAAACTATTTAAAAATAACAATTGAATGACCTAATTTTTTGAGAATGATTGATTTTTTAGGCTATTTTTTTTGTTTCTGATTTTTATGAATTGAATACTTTTCTATCAAAATACCAAGAAACAATAATAAGGATAATAGCTATTACTGCTGCCATGTGTCCACCATCATCAACCATCTTGTGTGCCATTAATGCTAGTATAGCATCGTATAGGAAACCAGCATAAGCTAATTCCTTTAAAAACTTCGAGTATTTTGTTAGAATGGTAATAACTCCTGCAATTTTTAGTATTGCTAAAGGATATACTAACCAAGTAGGAAAACCAAGACTTGTAAAAAAGCCTTTAACCATTTCATAATTAAAAATATACATCTGAGCACTATAAATAAACAATAAACACATTAATATAGTGGCAGTCCAATAAATAATTTTGTTTGTTTTCATAATCAAATGTTTTAGAAATTACTAATAGTTTATTCAGAGGTATAATCTAATTATTTAGATTAACACTTAAGTTTCTTATTTCCATTTAATGTTACACCCCATACTTGGATACTGGTTTTGATCTACTTTTTCTCCAGATAGTAGTGAATCTAACGCGATAGATAAATCACGTCCAGTAGGTTCTCCCATATTAGGGCGAGTTTCGTCAAAACGCCCTCTATAAGCACATTCTAGTTTATTATCAAATATGAAAAAATCAGGAGTACATTCAGCTTTATAAGCCTTTGCAATTTCTTGTGTTTCGTCATACAGATACGGGAAAGAATATCCTTCATTTTTTGCCACAACTGTCATTAGTTCAGGAGCATCTTGAGGGTGTGTTTCTACACTATTACTGCTAATGGCAATAAACTGAACTCCTTTTGCTTGGTAGTGATTAGCAACCTCTACCAGTTTTGCATTTACATGATGTACAAATGGGCAATGGTTGCATATAAATACAACAACTGTTGCAATGTCTGATTGTAATTCAGAAAGTGATATAATTTTACCTGATATTGTATCTAGTAAATTAAAGTTAGGTGCCTTTGTGCCTAGTTTCATCATGCTCGATTCTGTCAGTGCCATAATTTTTTTGTGGGTTTATTTTATACTCTATAGCAAAGATAAGAATCAATATCTTAAGATATTTTTAAAAGAAACTTAACCACAGTTAATTAAGCTATTTAATAAATCGTAGAAGTATAATTGAAATAGTACCAGCAATAAAGAAACCAATAAATAATGGTAGTACAGTAGTATCTACAAAACTACCAATTATTGTAGCAATAGGAACAGCTATAACTGTAGCTACAAACCCATTTAAAGCCGAACCAACACCAGCAATATGACCAACAGGTTCCATAGCTCTAGCGGATAGATTACCGAATAGAAAACCAATATTTAAAAACTGCATTATAAAGAAACTTATAAGTACATAAATACTAGGGTTTGGTTCTTGATAAAACAGAATAATATAAGCTAATGATACTAAGGTGAATAGTATAGAAAAGGTGTTTATTAGTTTTTTCATTCCAAACTTTAATACTAAAACACCATTGATTAGAGTAGAGAATCCTACAGTTAATGCTATAGCAGCAAAAATATAAGGAAACTCTTCTTCCATGCCATATTGTTTTCCAAATATATTTTGAGATGTAGATAAGAAAACCATAAAAGAACCTGTTACAAAACCTGACACAATAGTATTTACTACTGTTTGCTTGTAACTAAAGAATTCTTTAAAGCCATTTTTTATTAATTTAAAGGAAAAAGGAATTTTATTTTCAGGTTTAAGCGTTTCTTTTTGCCTAGCATAAAACCATAAAGCAACTA
Organism: Flavobacterium sp. MedPE-SWcel; assembly: GCA_001874325.1. GTDB lineage: Bacteria > Bacteroidota > Bacteroidia > Flavobacteriales > Flavobacteriaceae > Flavobacterium. The sequence goes on from MPCW01000009.1 coordinate 86,858, forward strand.
TTATTACTATGACGATTTGAGTATAAAAAATGGATTTCCACCCCCAAACGTCTAATAAAAATTTACCTAATGAAGGAGCGATAGCAGGTACTATGATAAATATAACTGTAACAAATGACATTATTTTTGCCATATAATCTCCTTTAAAACGATCTCGAACAATAGCTATACTTATAGTTCTTGGGGCTGATAGCCCCACACCTTGTAATAACCTACCTATAATCATAATCTCTAGGCTATTTGTAGCTGTACAAATAAAACTTGCAATAACAAATAAACCAAAACCACAATAAGTAACTGGTTTTCGACCAAAGCTGTCCGAAAGAGGACCAGATATTAATTGACCAATACCTAACCCTAGAAAGATCATGGTAATTAATAGTTGGCTATTTTTTGGATTGGTAATGCTTAAGGCATTTTCCATTACACCTAAAGCAGGAAGTAGTGCATCAATTGATAAAGCTACGGTAGACATGAGCGAAGCCATTAAGGCTATAAACTCAAATTGAGATCTTTTTTTTTTTGTCATTATGGGGTCAACTTACCCTTAATGGGATAGTAGGGTATTTTTTATTTGGACAAATTTAAACTTTCTTTTGTCTAACCTTTAAGTTTTAACATCAATTAATAATATTGATGGTTTAAAATTTTCATTTTATAAATAAATGATGTGACAGTTGAAATAATGATAATTATCATATAATAACTAATCTAGGTGTCTTAATTTTGATTTGTTCTAAATAACCTAAAAATAAATGAAATTATCATATATAATAATTATTCTAATGCTTACTACATCTTGTGTGTATAAAAATAGTAAGGAGGATATAGAAAAATATAAAAATGAGCTATCTAATGATTCATTCAATTATACAGGTAAACATTCTTGGTCATTTCAATTAACGGGGACTAAACAGACCTCTATTCATACTTTTTACCCTGATAGTATTTCGTATGAAATGAAAGGGAAAATTTATAATACTAAATATGTAATCAATAAACTATCATACAATTCTGAGAAGAATAAATGGATAGGAGAGTCGGATCATACAGTATATGTGCTGTTTTTTAAAGAAAAAACAGATAGTACAGTTACTATTTATAAGCATAAATGTAAGAAGAATGGATTAGATGAAGCTGTTAAATTCAAATTTCCAGAGCCGAATGCTACTCAAGATCATGGTTGGAATACTTACGCTTTAGAGGGGTATAAAATAGAGGATAAACTCCTGTTGTCAGGTTATTATTTTAGCGATGAAAATAAAATAGAGATAGCCGATGCTACTTTTATAATTGATGATAAAAGAATAGAAAAGATGAGCTTTCATTCTGGTGAACGAAGATGGGTAGGAAAGTATCAAGACAAATATATACAGGTGTTTTTTAAGGAATTGAACAATGATGATTCTTTACAATTATCAATAGAATGGTTTGATGACTTAGAAATACTTTATAAAACGAAATACAATACTATAAATTCTTGGATGAGGTATGAAAAGCAATAGGCATGATATAGAAACAGAAGGAGATGTTAAACTAATGGTAGACTCATTTTATGATAAAGTGAATAAAGATGAATTACTCTCTTATGTATTTAATGATTTCTCTAAAGTAGATTGGGAAACACATTTGCCTAAAATGTATAGTTTTTGGAATACTTTAATTTTTGGTAAACAATCATATAAAGGGTTTCCATTTGGAGTTCATACTACGCTTCCCATTCATAAAACTCATTTTGATAGATGGGTACAGCTTTTTGATGAAAATATTGATGATTTGTTTGAAGGAGAAGTAGCTATTGCAACTAAGCAGCGAGCAAAATCAATAGCCAGCACATTTCAAGCAAAATTAGAATTTATAAACAATAGCAATAAATGAAAACAGCAAGCATAAACGAAGGCATAGAGTTCAGCGAAAAGAAACCTATAATAAAAGTACTATTTGAAACTAGTTTTACTAAAGAAATTAGAATTGCAATGCAAAAAGGTACTTTAATGAGGGAGCACAAAACATCGTACCCTATTGTAGTAGAAGTTGTAGAAGGGAATATTGATTTTGGAGTAGAAAATGAAACCCTGAATTTAAAAAGAGGAAGTTTAATAGCTCTAGATGGTAATGTACCACATGATTTAAAAGCAATAGAGGATAGTATAATTCGATTGACTTTAACGAAATATGACGATACAAACAGGGTAAATAATGTAGTTACAAGTTAGTCAATATTGAAGCAGGTTATTAATTGAAGTTAAGTTTTTGAGATGTTAGTTATTGAAACTATAATTACGACTTTGATAATACTTTCTTGAAAAGAAAATAGGCTTTTGTTCCTTTCACAATAAAAAGTTAAATAATTATTTTAAATAACGCTGCTATTATATATTTGAGCAATTTTAAATTAGATCGTTTAATTAGCATTTTAGTTTTAGACTTAGTCTTAAAAAAATGAAACAAAAGAATAATTTTTTAATAGTGCATTTTAGACGTATTGTTGTTACGTTGTTATTCTCTATTATGGTTATTCAACCTTCTACAGAATTAATTTCATTATTTACAGATTCAGAAATAGTTAACGTTGATATTGAAAAAGATACTGACGAAAAGGAGGATTGTGAAAAAACAGAAAAATTAAAAACACTTGTTTCCGATCATTATTATAATTTCGATTATAATAATAGATTGAATAATCAATATACATATTGTTCTTTCCTGCATAGTAATCTATATGCAGAAATCCATAGTCCACCACCAGATTTAGTTTAAAGCTCAAGTGTGTTTTTTAATACACTAAATTTATAATATTTATAAAATATTATTTCATTTTATAAGGCCTATTTTAATGGGACCTTAATAGTTTTAATGCTTTAATTTAATATATACCCTATACATATTAGGTAACATCACTATGGAAAAAATTATGTCCCCATGGAAACGTTTTATCAGTTTATTACAGCTTGATAAAAAAGATATTCGTCAAATTTTTTACTACGCTATATTTGCTGGTCTAGTAGCCTTAACACTACCTCTTGGTATACAAGCTATTATTAACCTTATACAAGGAGCACAAATCTCCACCTCTTGGGTAATACTTGTAGTATTAGTGACCTTAGGAGTTGCTTTTCAAGGCGTATTACAATTAATGCAAATACGTATTTTAGAAAACATACAACAAAAAATATTTACAAGAGCTTCTTTTGAATTTGCCTATCGTTTTCCAAAAATAAAAATAGAAGAGCTCAACAACCATTACCCACCAGAGCTAGCGAATCGTTTTTTTGATGTATTAACAATTCAAAAGGGATTATCTAAAATATTACTCGATTTTCCTGCTGCTGTTTTACAAATTATATTTGGGTTGATATTACTATCATTCTATCATCCTTTCTTTATTATTTATGGAGTACTGTTAGTATTGCTTATTTATATAGTATTTAAATTTACAGCAAAAAAGGGATTAGAAACTAGCCTTGCCGAATCAAAAAGTAAATATAAGGTTGTACACTGGATACAAGAGGTATCAAGATCTTTAATTAGTTTCAAAATATCGGGTACTACAAACCTTGCCATGAAACGCAATGATAGCCTAACAACTGATTATTTAGAGGCTCGTGAAAGCCACTTTAAAGTTCTTGTTACTCAATTTATTCAACTTATAGGCTTTAAGGTATTAGTAACAGCAGGGCTTCTAATAATAGGAGGGTTATTGGTACTTAATCAAAAAATGAATATAGGACAGTTTGTTGCAGCTGAGATAATTATTTTGTTAGTACTTAACTCTGTAGAAAAACTTATTAAAGGACTTGAATCTTTTTATGACGTATTAACCTCTCTTGAAAAAATTGGGCAGGTAGTAGATAAAGGTTTAGAGAATCAAGAAGGAGAGAACCCATTTGATAATAAAAAAGAATTACATATAGAAGTTGATGAGCTAAAGTATGTAACACCTGAAGGTAAAGAAATTTTAAATAATATTAATTTTACGGTTGATTATCTAGATAGAGTATTTTTGGACGGGATATCTGGTTCAGGTAAAACAGTTATACTAAAAATTTTATCAGGAATATTACCATTGTCTAAAGGTGATTTGTATATTAATGATATATCGATTAAGGGTATAGGTTTAAATAAATATCGAGCTTATATTGGTCAAGTACTTCCGTCTCAACTTCCATTTGAAGGTACTATACTTGAAAATATAATTTTTGATAGAAAAGACATATCTCAAGAACAACTTCATACAGTACTTAAAGAGCTTGATTTACTCAAATTTATTAAGGAACAACCCAATGGTATTAATACTATACTTCATCCAGAAGGAAAACAAATACCTTTTACAATATCTAAACGTATTGTGCTTGCTAGAGCTATAATACATAACCCTAAACTTCTTTTACTTAAAGACCCTTTAGAGCATTTTGAGAAATTAGAAGCTGAAAGAATTATAAAATATCTAACGGCACCAGAAAGACCTTGGACATTAATTGTATCTAGTAGTAATAATGATATTTGGAAGTCTCACTGTAATAAGGCTATTAAAATTGTAAAAGGTAAAATAACATCAAAAAATACAGATAATGCTTAATATATCTCACAATCAATTAAATAAAAAAGTGTCGCTTGAGGGATATAATGCTTTTAAAAAAACATTTATCTCGAAACATAATAAGCTATTTAACCGTTTCCTTGGTGTATTTGCTATAATACTGATTATTATATTGTTTTTACCTTGGACACAGAGTGTTAGTGGTAATGGTTATGTTACGACGCTTACACCAGATCAGCGACCACAAACTATACAATCACCTATTCCAGGTCGTATTGAAAAGTGGTATGTAAAAGAAGGTGATTTTGTAACAAAAGGTGATACTATCTTATTTATTTCTGAAATAAAAACAGAATATCAAGACCCTCGTTTAGTAGAGCGTACTAATTTACAACGTAATGCAAAAATGCGTTCTGTAACTTCTTATCAAGAAAAAATTAAAACGCTTGAAAATCAAGTAGTAGCTTTAAATAATGAACGGGCCTTGAAGCTATCACAGGCTGAAAATAAATTAAAACAAGCTCGCTTTAAAGTAACAAGTGATAGTACAGATGTTCAAGCATTAAAAACGAATTTAGAGATTGCTAAAAAACAATATAATCGTACAGTTACACTACAAGCAGAAGGTTTAAAAGCAGTAATAGATGTAGAGGCTAAACGTTTAAAATTACAAGAAGTTCAAGCCAAGTTAATATCACAAGAGAATAAGTTACTAGCAAGTAAAAACACAGTTATAAATGCACAATTAGAAATAAGTCGTGTTAATGCAGAATATTCTAATAAAATTGCAAAATCAAAAAGTGATCGTTTTACAGCAGAGTCAAGCCAGTTTGATGCTGAAGCACAAGTATCTAAGCTAGATAATCAATCATCGAGTTACGAAATACGTAATTCAATGTATTATATCACTGCTCCGCAAAATGGTTATATAAATAAAGCAATAAAAGGAGGTATAGGTGAAACTTTTAAAGAAGGAGAGAGATTAGTGGGTATAATGCCTGCCAACTATGACTTGGCGGTAGAGACTTATATAGATCCTATTGATTTGCCATTAATACACTTAGGAGAAAATGTTAGTATTCAATTTGATGGATGGCCTGCCATATTTTTTAGTGGATGGCCTAATGCATCTTATGGTACTTACCCAGGGAAAGTAGTCGCTATAGAAACATTTATAAGTGATAATGGAAAATTTAGAGTTTTAATAGCTCCTGATGCTACTACTACACCTTGGCCAGAAAATCTTCGAGTAGGTTCTGGGGCATATACAATAGCTTTATTAGAAGATGTATCTATTTGGTATGAACTATGGAGACAACTGAATGGTTTCCCACCTAATTATTATACTCCAAATGATAATAAAGCTATAAAAGATAAAAAGTAAATGAGAATATTTGTTCAACATATAGTAATTATAAGTTTATTTCTTTTCCCTAAAATTATATTTAGTCAGGTAAAAGAACTAACAGATACATCAAAAGAGTCAACTGAAAATACCCTTTCTTTTGAAGAGTATTTAGGATATGTGAAAAAACATCACCCCATAATAAAACAGGCAGAGCTTTCTCTTAGTACTGGAGAAGCAAACTTATTAAAAGCTCGTGGTGGTTTTGATCCTAAGATTGAAGTAGACTATGATCGAAAAAAGTTTAAAAAAACAGAATACTTTGATAAGCTAAATGCAACTTTTAAAATACCTACTTGGTATGGTGTTGAATTTAAAGCAAACTTTGAAGAAAATACCGGTGAATATTTAGATCCAAGTTTCACTGTTCCTGAAGATGGCTTATATAGTGCAGGAGTTTCACTTTCATTAGCACAAGGTTTTTTAATAAATGAAAGAATGGCTTCCTTAAAAAAGGCACAATTTTTTAAAGAACAATCAAAAGCAAATAGAGACTTACTTGTGAATAATTTATTATTTGATGCAAGTAAGGCTTATTTTGATTGGGTAGAAGCTACTAATGAACAGCATATTTATGAAACTTTTTTAAATAATGCATCTACTAGACTTAAGGCTATTGAGCGTAGTGTAGAAGAGGGAGAAAAAGCAGCAATTGATATTACTCAGGCAACAATAACTTTAAATAATAGAAAGTTAAATCTTGAAGCAGCAAAGCTTAAAAGAGTAAAGACTTCACTATCAGTAAGTAACTTTTTGTGGTTAGATGGTGTACCAATGGAGATAAAAGAAGAAATTATTCCTTTATTACCTGAAATTTCAAACCCTGAATTTGAAAATAATATCAGCGAAAAGACATTACTTGAAAAACATCCTAAATTATTAATGTTAGATGCTAAAATCAATAGTTTAAAAGTTGATAGAAAGCTTAAAAGAAATAAACTATTGCCAAAAATTGATTTACAATATAATTTTTTGTCACAAGATTATGATCAAGTAAATAGTTTTAATACGGCTAACTATAAATCGTTTGTTAATTTTAGCTTTCCATTGTTCTTACGAAAAGAACGTGGAGAATTAAAACTTACTAAAATAAAATTACAAGACACTAATTTTGAGCGTGTAGCAACGTCATTAAATCTTCAAAATAAGGTAGAGGCAATTAGTGCTGAAATAAAGTCCTTAGATCGTCAAAATAGCTTAATAGCAACTATAGTTATAGACTATGAAACTCTAGTGAAAGCAGAAGAAAGAAAGTTTTTTTTAGGAGAGAGTTCTTTGTTTTTAATCAATTCGCAAGAACAAAAACTTATAAATTCAAAACTTAAGAAGAATAAGCTTATAATGAAAAAGTTAAGTACAACGGTACAGTTTTATAATTTGTTAGGTGTTGCAGAGACTATTACGGAGAAATAATAAAGAGATATTTTGATTATGTAATGTTTTATAGCAATGACAAAAGAAGAGGCTCTAGAGCCATTTACAATAATTTATTATAAAAAGTTCCGTACTTACCAGTTTTGTAATAAAACTGGTCTTCATTAGCATTATCAATTTCACAAGTAAATGTATCAAAGTTGTAAGCTGAAGCAAACTCTTTACCCCAAGCTATTAATTTATCCATAAATTCCTTATAAGTCTTACAGTCAATATTTTTTATATCAAGAAAAAAGATTAGCTCTATTCTTTTATTATCTAAACCTAAATTCACAAAAATATTGGGTACAAAATTTAATTCAAAATATGAAAAAACTATATCTAAATACTCACTACTTTTTAAATGATTAATTATTAAATCATAGTCAATATTTTTTTCAATTTCTGGAAAATTAAACCTTACTTCACTATTTTTGGAAAGTAACTCTTTTAGAAAAGAAAAGTTAATTTTGGTAACTTCTCCCCTGAAAATAACATCTATTATAGTCAACATGTTAGGCATAGTTAGTTTACTTTTTTGTGATTAAATTAATGCTTTTCAAATAATAAAAGGTATTACTATATAATAAGTAATTGAATAAAAATATGATAGACAAATTAATAAATATTTATAGAGAATTTTCAGATTCTACGATAGAAGATTTGAAAATTTTAAATACAAATGGTAATAAGAATATTCTTGAAATGAATATTTTAGCGTATAATAATCAAATAAATCAGTATGAATCTATTTTATAAAATATATAGGGTTAACTCTCTTAAAAATAGATTATAGTGATCTATTTTTTATTCCAAGTGATGTTTTAATCAGTATAAATGAGGAAGATATTTTATTTGATTTTTTTCCTATATATGGTTTTGATAATTTAAAAGAGAATCCTGATTCTATTTTTAAGCTCAAATGTACGTCAATAGAGTATAAAGTAATCAAACCTTATGTGTTTAATTAAAAAGATTAGTTTTTAATCTAAACTAGGGTATTACTACTTTAGTTATTTTCCTATAATTTTAAATTCAACCCTTCGATTTTTATCTCGTCCACTCTTTGTTTTATTTGTATCAATGGGTCTTTCATTTCCATAACCAATAAAAGAAACTCTGTTTTTATCTAGCCCTAATGATATGAAATAATAATTTGTGTGTTTATATTTTGTGATAGGAAACTGTGTATAGATTTTATTTCAGTTTTTGCATCTTTTGATAGCTCTGAGCTATTGAAATCAAATACCACATTTTGAAATGTGTAACTTTTATTGAGTAGAATATTTTTCGTTTCTTCTTTTAAATCAGTAGTAGATAATACTTAATATCTTAATAGTGATTTAGTAATAAAAATTTTACATTTACGGTATTAATAGTGATTTTTCCGCAATTAATGTTACTGGTTATTTTATATATTTGGAGAAAATTTTAAAAATATGAAAAGACTTTTATTCATTCTAGTAATGTTTTTGCCCTATTGTATTTACGCACAATATGATTTACTGGTGTTCGATTATGATGAATCGGGTAATCAGATTAAGCGAGATTTAATTTGTGTAAATTGTGATGACCCATTGAGACCAGCTCCTGAACAGATTGGAGAAGAGGACAAGGAGTCTATAGGGTTGACGCAAAGTGATAAATACGAACAGCTATCATATTACCCAAACCCTGTATTGGAACAACTTTACATTAAGTGGGTAAATAGTAAAGAATTATATGTAGTTGCTGTTGAGGTATACACATTGAAAGGACAGAAAGTAGTAAGTTTTCAAGATTTAGCAGGTGTAAATAATTATAAGGTTAATTTCGAAAATCTTGCTCAAGGTGTTTATGTTGTTATGCTAATTTATAATAATGAGTCTATAAAAGATTTAAAAGTTATCAAAAAATAAAACATGAAAAAGAATTATATTTTATATTTTATTCTCTTTATTTCGACAACACTTAGTGCCCAGATACAGCCTATTAATGGAGTTGTTGCTTACCCTAAGCCAGAGAAAGAGATTACGGTTATACCTTCGGAAGTTATAAGTCTCTCAACGAGTAATATTTCACCTGGTGTGCCAACAGGCCCTTCTACGGAGGTGGGTGTGACAAAAGGTGTGTTAAGTGTTTCTGGAACAGGAGATGCTGTATATAATGTGCCAATTTCTACGCCTCCAGGGGTTAATGGTGTAAAGGTTGATGTTAGTCTTGCATACAATAGTTCAAGTGGTGATGGAATTGCAGGTTATGGGTGGAATATTTCTGGGGTATCGTCAATATCTCGAATCCCCTCAACAAAATTTCATGATGATAATAATGATCCAATAGACTTCGATGATTCAGATAGGTTTTCATTAGATGGGCAAAGGTTGATATTAAAGAGTGGTGGAACTTATGGTGCTGATGGTGCTATTTATGAAACAGAGATATATAGTAATATTAAGGTCACATCTTACGGTTCATCTTCTTATAACTTAAATGCTCCAAATGGTCTAAATTATGGGCCTGCATATTTTAAGGTAGAATACCCTAATGGTTCTTTTGCTATTTATGGTAACTCAACTACTTCTTTTTCAAGAACTCAATGGACAATTTCTTACTGGCAAAATCCACAAGGGCTTCAAATTAGTTATGGGTATATTAAAGATGAAGCGACTAATTCTCTCGTAGTATCTCAAATAGTTTATGGAAGAACTGTTGATTCAGATGAAGGGCCTAATTCTATAGTTAACTTTGTGTACGAAGATAAAGCACATGCTGTGGGTGGTTATATTGAGGGTGCATTTATATCTAACCCTAAAATACTTAAAGAAATAAATAGTTTTACAGGCAATGTTGGTTTTAGAAAGTATATTTTAGAACACAATGTTAGTAGCCTAGGTTATGAAAGACTTATAAGTATAACTGAAGTAAGTGGTGACGGAACGAAATCATTAAACCCAACAATTTTTAGTTATGATGATTCAGCTGATACTGTATCATATTCTTCATCAACTACTAGTATTCCTGTTGGAAATATTTCTTCAGATAATACGACAAGTATTTCTGGTGATTTTGATGGAGATGGGAAAATAGATTTTATTTTGTATCCTGAAAATGTAGGGACAAAAAATGTATATAGAGCATTTTTTTCTGGGGTTAATTCAGATTATTCAGATAATAGTAATGGAACATTTAAGGATATTTTTTCAGCAACTGTATTAACAGGTAATTCTTCAGGCTATAAATTATTACCATATAACGCATGGACAATTGTTAAAGAGTATTCTTCTAGTGTTAAATTTAGGATTAATTCTTGGTCAGGAGGAACTAGCAGTCCTGGGATAGTTACTCAATATCAAAAATCTATAGATAAAACATACCTTGGAGGTACTGGAGAAAGAAATTACTACAGTGGAGATTTTAATGGTGATGGTTTGTCAGATATAATATCGGTAATTAAAGATTCTGGAGTTTCAGCGTTTATTGATTTAGATAAACGAGTATCATCTGGATTTGTTATAACTACAGGTGTAATATCATCAATAGATGATGATGATGAAGTCATTGTAGCAGATTATAATGGTGATGGTAAATCGGATTTAATTCACTTTAGTAATGGTCGTGTTAAGGTGTATACATTAGTAGGATTTACACTTACTTTAATACATGAAAAAGTAGATGCACATATCACTACATCAAGACCAATACTTCCAGGGGATTATAATGGTGATGGCAAAATAGACTTTTTAATACCAACTAATTACGGTACAACTTATGCTAAGTATATCTCTACTGGAGTAGATTATTTAAAATCTATAGTAACATATGATATACCTTATAACTCTAACACTACACAATATACATATCATATTATTCCAAATGATATGAATCATGATGGGAAAACAGATTTAGTTTTAGCATTAACAGCTAGAAGTACTACTACTGATGCAGGTTGGATAAGTTTTAGAGTTTTTAAAAATATAGGAGATAGTTTTGTATCTGATAGTTGGGTTGGTACCGAAACTACACCTGAGATTAAGGCAAGACCACTTCCTATATTTCTAACATCGGGTTACTATAATAAAAATTTAGAGGTTGCTTTTATTTCTGATGATGAAATATTTCACTTTCAATCGCATAAAGATTTTAATGTTGATAAGTTATTACGAAGCATAACAAATGGAGATGGAGTAAAAGAGAGTATTACTTATACTACTATAAAAGATTGTAGTATTAATATATCAAATTGTGTTACAGATTATCTGCAAGATGAAAATCCAGAAAATTTCCCAAACTTTAGTGTAAAAGATGGTACAGGTTATAATCTTGTATCAAAACTAGAAAGACAAAGTTATGATACTTATAAAAAGCAGTTTTATAAATATTATGGTGCAGTCATTAATTATGAAGGTTTAGGTTTTTTAGGTTTCAAATCAACTATGAAAACTAATTGGTATGAAACGAACTCTCAATTAATTTCTAGTGTATCTAAGTATGATGTCCTTAAAGGGGGAGTCCTTGTATCAGAATTTAAACAAAGTGGTTTCGGTATTTTATCTGAAGATTATGTTCCATCAGCTCAATATTTAATAGGTAGTAGGTCCAATGTTTATATTTATGAAACACTACCTAACAAGGTTAGAAAAATAGCTTTACAATCTTCTGATGAGTATAACGCTACTAAGGGAATAATAAAAAGGTCATTTTTTGTACATGATGCTTATAATAACATTGTCCATTCAACATATACACAAGGTTTAGATATCGGTGATACAGAAGAATCGGTTTCCAATTCTTTAAGTTATGATAATAGTCCTACTGGAAGTACTTACTATATTGGTCGATTAAATTCAATAATTACTTCAAAAACACATGATGGAGTTAATATACAGAGTGAGGAGTTATATGATTATAATGATGAGCAATTGTTGTATCGGGTACGAAAAAAAGGAGATGGGGATACAGATTATATTGTAGAGGATAATATTTATGATGTTTACGGTAATATAACTAAAAAAACGATTAGTCCTCCAAACATGTCACCTCGAGAAACCAATTATGAGTATAGTAATTATGGTAGGTTTTTGACTAAAATGATTGATAAAGAAGGTTTGGTTGAAGGGTACACATATGATGAGGGCAAACATTTATTAGTTTCAAAGACCGATCCATATGGGTTAGTTACAGGATATGAATATGATTCTTGGGGAAGAGAGAAAAGAATTATTGATTATTTAGGTAAAAAGAAATATACTTCTTATACTAGGGATTTAACAAATACTACTCAAACTTTAATAGTTAGATCATCTGATAGTGGTGCATGGTCAAGTCAAGTAATAGATGATTTAGGTAATGAAATATTAAGTACTAAAAAAATGCTTGATGGAGATGATATAACTATTGAAAGTAAGTATGATATTTACGGAAGGCTAGTAAGTGTTAGTGAGCCTTACGGGCCATTAGGAGCTACACAATTTAACACATCAAAATATGACTTGTATGGAAGAATTATAGAAGAAACAAGTTATACTGGTAAAGTAACAACTATTAATTATGACGGATTAAATAGTACTTTAAATGATGGTACAAAGACTATAACTAAAGTTGAAAATTCTTTAGGTAATATGATATCTGTAACAGATGATGGAGGTACTGTAAATTATAAATATTTTCCAAATGGTAATTTAAAAGAGAGTAATTATGACGGACATATAGTAACTGTTGAACAAGATGGTTGGGGTAGAAAAACAAAATTAGTAGATCCTTCGGCTGGTACGTTTAAATATGAGTATAATGGTTTTTCACAAATAACAAAAGAGGTTACACCAAAAGGTTCTACGTCTTACACTTATAATCAATTTGGAAAAGTTACAAGTAAATATATTGTTAGTGGTGATTATTGGGGGTATGCGACTTATTCATATAATTCAGCTAGTAAGCTACCATCTTACCAAGCTTGGCAAACTTCAGATGGAAGTGATGAAAGTACCTTATATAGTTATGATGATATGCATCGTATAAATTTTATAGAAGAATATGCATCTTATGCTACTTATCGAAAAACATATACTTATGATGATTACGGACGAATAGATACAAAAACTATTTATGCTGATAATGGAGGGACTTTTGGAGATGGAGATGTCTCAGCAACTAAAACGATAAGAAAAACATATAAAAATGGTTATGATTGGCAAGTTTTTGATGATTCTAATAATCAATTACTTTGGGAGAGTATAACTGATAACGAAAGAGGGCAGCTAACTACTGGTAAATTTGGTAACGGTATATCTGCAACTCATTTATATGATGACTTTGGCTTCCCTAAGTTAAGAGAGTATGAATTGCAAGGTGATACACCTACAAATGTAATGTCACTAACTACTACTTTTAATCCACAAAGAGGTAATCTTCATAACCGATCAAATAATTTGTTTAATTGGGAAGAAACTTTTGAATATGATAGTCTTGATAGGTTAATAGAATACACAAATGCTAGAGGAGAGCAAGAAACTCAGGTATATGACGACAGAGGTAGAATAACTCAAAATACTTTTGGAGAATATACTTACGACCAGTCTAAAGTATACCATCACGTAACAACACAGGTTTCAGATGAGGCAATAAGCTATTATTCTAATAAAGTAGGAATATACAGTAGGGAGATGGAAAATAAAGATGGATGGAAGATAACATCACCATCTATTACTTCATATGATACCTCTAAGGCTAGAAATGGAGCGTACTCTCTAAAACTAAGTTCTACAAGCACAGGAGCACAGTATGTTTATGGAGATGGTGGTGCTCGTATAAGTAATGCAGCTAATACTCAATATACTATATCGGGTTGGGTATATAGTGATGGCCCTTCAGCAAAACTTTATTTGCATATGCAAACAGAGGCAGGAATGGCTAATGGTTCATCTATAGCGAGTTCTATTACAGAAACTACGACAGGAACCTGGACGTATGTAGAAAAAATTGTTAATGTTGCTAATACTATTAGGAATTTATATCCAAGAGTTTATAAGTCTGGATCAGGTAATGTATGGTTTGATGATATACGTATTGTAAAGACATCAGATGCGACACAGAGTAGAGCGTTAAATATCGACTATAATTATAATAAATCACCTATTGAGATAAGCGAAACAGGAGTAGATAAATTATCTTTTCTATATAATAATGTTGGATATAGATCAGCTATGTTCTATGGTAGTACGGATTCAGATAAGTTACTAAGACCATTAAGGAAATTCTATTCATCTGACGGTACTATTGAAATTAAACAAAATATGGTAACCGATAAGATAGAAATATTAATGTACATTGAAGGAAATGGATATACGGCTCCTGTAGTATTTAAAAAAGAAGATACTACTGAAGAATATTTGTACCTTCATAGAGATTATTTAGGTAGTATTACTGCTATTACTGATGAATCTGGAGATGTAGTAGAGAAAAGAATATTTGATGCTTGGGGTAAAATTATAAAAGTTCAAGATGGTTTAGGTAATGCTCTTGAAGGCCTTATGATACTAGATAGAGGATATACTGGTCATGAGCATATACAAAGTGTAGCACTTATAAACATGAACGGTAGGCTCTACGACCCTGTTTTACATAGATTTTTACAACCTGATAATCACGTACAAGAACCTTATAACACACAAAATTTTAATAGGTATTCTTATGTTCTTAATAATCCATTAAGATATACAGATATTAGTGGAGAAAGTTTTGGAGATTGGTGGAAGGATAACTGGAAAACAGTTGTTGTAACTGCTGCTGCAGTGACAGTTGCAGTTGTTGTAACTGTTGCAACTGGTGGTGCAGGTGCGCCATTATTACTTTCATTAGCTTACGGTGGTGCTGCGGGAGGAGCTTTAAGTGGAGGATTAACATCTGGTTGGATTAAAGGAGAAGATGCTTGGACTGTAGCTTCAGCAACTCTTATGGGGGCAGGAGAAGGTTTCATTATGGGGTATATAGGAGGATATGCAGCACGTTTTGTTCCCCCCGGAGTTCTTAATGGTTTCTTAGCAGGAGGTACAGCTGATGCAACGCTTGGAGCAATGATGAATCTTGCAAGGGGAAGAAATGTTTATGATGGGATGGCTTTAAATTTTATTATTGGAGGTATAGGAGGAGGTATTCAAGGTGCTAAAATGGCAAAAGATCAAGACCTTAATATAATGACAGGTAATAAACCAAAGCCTGAAGGATTGCCAAAACCTGCTAGAACTAGAGTTAATGCAGAGCAATTAAAATCAAGAGAAGAATTTTATGCTCTTGAAAAATCAAAAGCTGAATCACCGAAACCAGTTGCTCTTGATAATAGAGCACCAAGCATTGAGATACCTGCTGAAAAAGGCATTGAATATGCACCAGGAGGTAGTGGTGGAGCTAATAGATATAAAGGAAAAATACCTGTTAATGATGATGGTACTGGAATTCCAAATAGTATTTATGAGTATCAGTCTTCAATAAATAGCCCTATAAGTAGATATCATTATGATAGTAATGGTAATATGATATATCAATTTGATTTAAAAAAACATAATATGGGAGGCCCACATTTACATGTAATGGATCCCCCAGGTAATATTGGAAGTGGACATACACCTAAAGGGCATTTTCCAGGACTGATTACTCATCCTAGATTTTGGCAATAATTATGATAAAAAAATTAATAGATATTTATGGAGAATTTTCAGATTCTACGATAGAAGATTTGAAAATTCTAAACACGTAAGGGCTATAAAATAATAGTTCATAGATAGTATAATATAAAAAAGGTCAAAAAGGCCAATAAAATAAGGCTCTCACAGTAAGTGGGGGCTTTTTTTATGCAAAAAACGAAACTAACATTATATACCATTTAACTACCATTGATTTAAACGTTTATTACACTTAGGTAGGTAATACTACAGGGCTTACTCCTAAAGCTAAAGCAGCTGGCATTAATGCTGTAGTAGTTGCTGCTTGAGAATATAAAAGCATACTAGCTAAAAATAACACGACTGCTAATAACCAAGAATATTGATTTAATAATCCTCCTGCTGCTTCTTTTATTTCATTAATATGATTACTTACAAATGCGTCTCCTAACCAAGCTACACCTAGTACACAAATACAAGCACTCATACCAGATTTAAATGTGGACATGTTTGGAATATCATTGAGTTTAACTTTTGATATTAAAGAAATTACCATTGCTGCTAATAGCATTATTGCCATTATAACTTGATTTCTTGCTATTGTAGGGCTTTCGATGAGTCCAATTTTCTTGGAAATTAATGTTGCATATGTTACGATAATGATAATTGCAATTAGAAAAATAATAACAGATCTTTTAGCCTCTTTACTATCCTTATGAACTTTTTCATTTTTTAATTGTACTAATCCTTCGGTAAGTCTTTTTTGAAAAACAGGATCTTCAGATAGTGGAGAACCTAACTTATTGGCTATAACAGCACCAACTAAGCAGGCTAAAATAGTAGAAGGAATATGCTATAGCTAGTAATTGTAAATAAGAAACACCTAAAGGCTCCAAAAAACTAGCAAATATAACTACGGCTGCAGAAATAGGAGAAGCTGTAATAGCTATTTGAGAAGCTACTACTGCAATGCTTAAAGGTTTAGAAGGTCTCACATTTCCTTCTTTAGCTACCTGAACTATTACAGGAAGAGCAGCATATGCTGTGTGCCCAGTTCCTGTCAATAATCTCATCCAGTAAGTTACTGTTGGTGCTAAAAATGTGACACGTTTAGGGTTTTGCCGTCTTTAAACCCAAAAATTAGAGTCAATACTACAACTCTAGCGCCACCAGCATAACCAATACCAATTCCTCCCATTTTTGAACCTAAAAAAATAAAAAGCAATACTATAAATAGTTCAATCCAAATCATTATTTTTAGTTTTTAATTAATTTGTTAATATAGTTTTTGATATATTTTCCTTTTATTTAGATTTCAAGCGTGCTATTTTATTGATTATAAAACTCAATTAATTTATATAATTATTTTTGAGTTTTCTTTTCAGGTTTATTGGGTATAATGTTCATATCAGTTTTTAGACTTTTTTTACTTTCAATATCTATGTATATGATTTTTTTTGTAAAAAAAATGATTTAAATTTTTATTTAACGTGTTGTTTTTGATTGTTTTATGTTAAAGTTAATGAATTGTTTTTAATACCTTTAAGAGAGTTAATGTCTAATGTAAAAAGCATTCTACTTAATATCTTATTCTCTTTCTCTAATATGAAGGATACAAAACAAGTAGGGCTTGTTTTTATTCGTTCCTTCTAAATGGTGTTTTATAATATATAGCATAAGAAAAATACCAGTAAATACGCTATGTTTATATTTTCTGTATCTGTTATAAATAGTATTATATATTTTATGTATATTTCTTTCTTACTCTTTATCCCAAATAAATGGAAATGTTTATTTCTTATATTAAACAATATATAGATTTATCTCCCGAAGCAGAGAAAAGTATTAATGATATATCTTCAGCAACAGAGGTTTCAAAAGGTGAGTTACTATTAGAAGAAGGTAAAATTTGTAACAAGCTTTATTTTATAGAGAAAGGAGCTATAAGAACCTTTTTTTACCAAAAGGGAAAGGATGTTACTTATTGGATTTATCCTGAAAATTTTATTTTCACCTCTTGGAGTAGTTATTTAACTCGACGACCTTCTAATGAGTATATAGAGACGATTGATAATAGTAAAATTATCTCATTAACTTACGACCAGTGGCAAGAGCTTTATTTAAAACACCCTGAATTAGAACGTTTTGGTCGTTTAATTTTAGAAGAGCAAATGGCTCAAATAGATGATTTTTATAAAGGATACTATTTCATGTCTGCCAAAGAGAAATATGATTTATTGATAAGTGTTTACCCTTCTATAATTCAGATTGCAAACTTAGGGCATATTGCATCGATGTTGGGTATTTCTCAAGAGACTTTAAGTAGAATTAGAGGAAAATAAAATTCCCGCAATAAGCGGGAATTTCGAATCAACCAAATTAATAATAGTATTTAGAACACTCTAACAATATTAAATCCAAAGAATATATTTTTAAACCATTCACCTTCGGCATTACTTATAAAACCAGGTTCATTAGTAGATTGCGCATTTGAGAATAATAATTGAAAGACATGTCCTCCGGTCTCTATATCTACACCAACAGTAAGTGGGTTGTTATAAATAGAACTCTCGTGACGACTAAAATTATAAATGTAATCTGCATTTACACTCATACGTTTACTCACCTTAAGGCGTCCACCAATTCCCATTGCAAACTGATTATGTTTTTGGAATGGTTCTAACACTAAGTTTTGGCGAACAAATGTTGGTGCTAGTTCAAAAGAAAAATGGTTATTAAAACGTCTAGAAACTAGTAACTGTGTAGCATAGCTCATTCTATCTCCAAACTTTAATAACGGAAATTGTTCTTCTCGTAAATCAGTTCTAATATTAGCTGTAGCATAACCTACAATGTTAATAGGAAAATTTGTTGACTGTTTTTTTATACTAGCTTTAATGTGTGTAGAATAGGTCTTTTTTAAGGATTCTCGTGCTCCACCTATTTGAATACCATCTATAATACCGTAGACTAATTGAATTTTAGTATTAGCGTTATCAAATCCAAAAAAAGTAGTTAAGCCATCATTTAAAGATCCAAAACGATGAGATACATACATATATAAATCTTTTTTCCCTGCGACTTTGGTAGATTGTAGGTTACCAATTTTCATGGCCTTAAAAGCAGGCTGTTCAAAAGATTCATCTTTAACTTCAGTTTCTAATTCATTTAATAAATCATCTTGTGCAAATACTGTTATAACATTAAATAGTATGCAAATAATAAGTACAATGTATTTTTTCATCAATAAATTTATTTTATAATTTTGATTTGATCCAGTTTTAATTCTTCTAGAAGATCGTCATAACCAATCATACGTCCTTTAACTTTTAATACCTGATCTTTTTTTATATTAATAGTAGATGTTTCTAACTGGCAATACACATTTGAGTCAAGCATAAAGCCTTTATCGTCTATAGCGGTTACTTTACCCTCTAACTCTACAACGACATCTTGCCATACAGCTACATCTTGTTTTACCTTTTCTGAAAATGATTTTGTAGTTCCTGAAAATTTTACTTCTCGCTGATCGATAGTTTTATGTGGTTTATAGGCTGTTTTATAGATATAAAGGCCACTTATTATGGCTATAAATAGAATAACTAATACAACTTTATTTTTTTTCGATAAGCTCATAGTTAAGTATTAGGTTAATTGATTTAGCGATTTTGTTTCTTACTATTCCTGGAATTTTAATTTCAAATTCTTCAGGTTTTACACTAAATAATGAGTTTAATAAAATAGTGCTCTTTACTTTTTTAAGCTTAACAATTGTATTAATAGCTTTGTCTTTTCCGCGAATAGTTAATACACCTTTAAGCTTAAACTCTTTTTCTTCTTTTGAAATTTTATTGATATCAAAATCTATAATAGTTCCTTTAAAAGTTGCTTTTGAGTATCGATCAGAATCCATATAATTTTCATTAAAATGTTCTTGCATCAAGGCTACTTTAAAGTGAAATGCTTTAATGAAAAGTAAGCTGGCAATTTGTCCATTTTTTGTGTTAAGGATAACCGTAGTACTTTTATTTGTAGCCTCTATGGGTTCAAAAGTTTCTACAGAGGCTTTAAATTCTGTAATGCCTGTTTTTGTAAAATATTTTTGCGCAGTTATAGTGGTGCTAAATAATAGCATTACTAGAATATATATATATTTAATCATATTGATTTTTATTTAGATAATAGTTAAGGTATTAGTTTTCAGGAAACCGATCTGTAACCCATTTATCCATTATTTGGAGTACTTGAGGCGATAGTTTACCATTAGGAGGCATAGGGTTAGTATTATCATTCATTCGTTCAATCAAATTTCCTTGCTCTGTGGTATACCTTGTGTTTTGATAATTTGATAAGTCTAACCCTGCATTTGGAGCAGGGCCTGCATGACATGTAATACAGTTATTTGTCATTATATCTTGTATATCAGCCTGATATGTTATAGTCCTTGTTAAATCAGGTAACGAACTTTTATCTCCTTCATCTATAATTGCAGTAGTACAACTTTGAGTTCCAAATACTATGGTAGTTACTAATCCTATTTTAAAAATGTATTTAGTCATTATCTATTAATTTTGAACATTAATATTATCAATAGTTATATCTCCAAGCCCTTCAGGAGCTACGGTTACCATACGTTTTGAATGGGTAATATCACCTTCAGATATTGCAAAATCGTCATCCATATCAGCAACAACAGTTACATAGTAAGTGCCTGGGTGTAAATAGGTCATTAAAAATTGATCTTCTTCGGTAGATAGAACAGGGAAGTGTAAAGCAGTATTATAAGCATCAATATCTGATGTAAAATAGCCATTATCATCTGTAAAAGGATCTCTAGACAAATACAACAACAGTGGTTGACTTGAAGGGATATCTCCTCGTATTATATCTATTTGTAAATAGCCTAATCTTGGATGGTCTGTAATAATGTATGGATCGCCAGATAATGGAGCTAACTCAAACACATTATTAGCTTCTTGAACGGCTAAAAATGTTCCTGAATTGGCTTCTGTAAGACCGTCTTTAACATATAAAAAATCTTGATTAAGCCCTTCTGAAAAATCTAAACCTTGATCAACAATATTTTGAGGATACCCAGTAGTGGTAGCAGCTTCTTGTGCTAGTTCTGTATGCATTCTTTTACCTTTAAATGTCATATGTCTATTAGGTACTCTATTCCCTAAATTACTGGTATATGAGTTAAAGTATATACTATCTGTAGCATTAGGAAAACGTAATTCCATATACATAATTCCGTCTCCGCCAATAGCATCAACTAACCTGTAATATTTTCCATTTTCTCTATTTTCTACTTTGTCCATTACAAAATAGCTAGTTCTATAAATACCGTTAAGCAAACCACCATTACGTGCCATAATAGTACGTTTCCCTTTATAATTGGTTACAAAGAATGATGTGAACAAATTTCCTGCTGAACCACCTTCATGAATTCCAAATGTGTGAGATGGAGATATTGCTCTATAATCCCAAGCAAAAAATGGATACTCTTGATTAATTACTAAATTATTACCTACCCAATGTCCTTGCATTTTTTCCATAAAGTCAAATCCATCTACATTAATATCTACAGGAACTACTTCGGTTACTTGTCCTGGTATTTGTCCATCAGGTACTATTTCAGTTTCTCTAGCTATATTTCTAACATCATCTGTAGAGCAGCCTATTATTAATAATGATAATAGTGCACTAAAGCTTAAAAATTGAATTGTTCTTTTCATAGTGGTATTGTTATTATTTAGTTCTTACCCAAGTTTCTGTTAAAGGGCTGTGCATTATATAAGTAGTAACTTTTAGTGTGTCTTTGTGTACTAAATCAAGCCCTATATTTTTTTTAGGAGCCTTATGATTTGTAGTTTCAGAGGTAGCCTTATTAATTATTGGTTTTTTAAATAGGTAATAGTCTTTACCATCTGAAGCTCTTAATATTGTAGTACCATCATTATAATACAGTGCCTTTGCTTTAATAGAATCGTTTTCTTCGGTAACTTCATAAGTAGCTTTATAATGACTACTTAATACTTTCCATTTACCTTCCATAGAAGGGCCTTTTTCGGTACAAGCTAGAGCCGTAAATAGAAGTGAGGTTATTATTATTATTTTTTTCATGAATTAAAATCTTTAGGGCAAATCTATCATGACTCTAGAAGATTTTTTTTGACCTATGTCAAAATCAGATAACACATAGCTTTTTGATCTAGATCAAAGTTTAATAGCTCAAGTAATAATAATTTTGCATTTGCTTGAATAGTATTATAACTTTATACAAACGATGTGTAAAAAATTTAAGTAAGACATATAATGAAACCAATAAAGTGGCGTACAATTATTGCATTGATACTTATGTATATTGCAATATTTAATAATTGGGAATGGGTGTGGGGAGTGTTATTTTTGTTTTGGGTTATTCCAGATTTATTTACAGGAACAACTTATTTTATAGAGCCTATTAATAAAAAAGAAACTCCATTACTTTATTGGGTAATTGTAATAAGCTGGATTTTAATGGCATTCTATTCGCTATCAGCACTTTTTATAGATTACGAATCATTTTACTATTAATGTACTGGGTTAAATAATAAAATGATATTTCCTTTTTTGATTTAAATCAAAAATAGGTAGTACTACTTAAAGTTTCTTTGTTGTTTTATAAATTAAGATAGAATGCATTATTGTGGTATAAAGCAATATATAGTTGATTGAAACTTATAAAGTATGAAGAAATGGAAGACAATACTAGCATTACTAATGATGCCTATTGCTATTTATTTTAATTGGGGCTGGTTTTGGGCATTGTTTATTTTATTAGGGCTATTGCATGTTATTAAAAGTAAAGAAATCCATTTTGTTGAGGTGGTTAAAGAAAAAGAAACTCCAATACTATATTGGGTTATGATAGTTGTTTGGACTTTACTAGCACTTTATTCTATTTTGAACTATTTGAATATTTTGATGTAGGTCAAAATATATATTAGAAGACTTTCTGAAATTTGTACTCTAAATTAATATAACTATGAATACAATACATAAATACATCGGTATCTTGGTATTAATAATCACACTACAATCTTGTGCACAAACAGACACTATTGTAGGTGTATGGGAGGTGAAAAACGATTACTATCAAGGAGTTTTTGAGATTGTCGAATATGAAGATAAGTTCTCGGGTAAGATACATTACTATAATGATGGTAGTACAGAATATAAAGGCAACAATAAGAAAGAAGATTACTTTCTTACCGATATTGAGTTTAAAGACGGAAAGTATATTAATGGTAAAATGTATTTACCTGATGGTAGTTTTTATCACGTTATTTTCTCATTAAAAGGTAAAGATAAATTAGAAGTTCTTATGACTATTGAAGATTCGCCTTATAAAGAAACTTGGACTAGAAACACATCATATTAAACTTATGAGCAATACAAAATTATTAATATATAGTCTGTTAATCATAGTGGTTATAACAGGAAGTGTGCATGGTCTTACTAACCTTTTAGATTTAAAAGAGTTTTATTTTGATACAGTAAACTATTGGTTTTATATCGTAAATGATTTGAGCTTAGTTTATATAATAATACCATTTTTTGTTATAGAACTCATTCGTTATGGTATTATAAAAAAACTAGGAAAAGATATTATTCTAGATTCAATAGCTAATGTTTTTACTTTCGGAGCTTTTGTCGTTATTGAGTATGCTTTAGGTATTTTAGCTGTTACAAAGTTGTATTATTGGTTACATAACAACTTTAGTTTAGAACATTTACCTTTAAATGCAGCTACTATTTTTGGAGCTATATTGTTAGCTGATTTTGCTTATTATTGGGATCATCGTATGATGCACCGTATAGGTATTGGTTGGGCTACACATACAGTACATCATAGTTCAGAACATTTCAATATGTCAGTAGCTTATCGTTTTGGTCCATTAGATGCAGTATTTCCTATCATTTTTTCATTACCTATAGTTATGTTAGGTTTCAACCCTTTATTGGTTTTTGTAGCCGAAATATTTGTGCAAGTTTTTCAAACATTACTACACACAGAAATTATAGGTAAGCTACCAAAACCTATTGAAAAGATTTTTAATACACCCTCTCATCACAGAGTGCATCATGGCTCTAATCGTCAATATTGGGATAAAAACTATGCAGGAATCTTGATTATTTGGGACAGAATGTTAGGAACTTTTGAACCAGAAGAAGAGAAGGTTGTTTATGGTATTTCTGAGCCATTAAATAGTGTAAACCCTATAAAGGTGTTTTTTCATGGTCTAACACGATTTTATAATCGGTTAAAATCGGTAAAAGGCTTTAAAAATAAGTTACTTATCTTTATTAAACCACCAGATTGGTTTCCTACTAAATAAGGTTTTATTATGACACAAAAAAAGATGATGCATGCCCTTCCTGTAGAAGCATATACCTCTCAGGAGTGGCTAGATTTAGAGTTGAAATATCTTTTTAGTACTACTTGGCAATTTGCAGGATTGGTGGAAGATGTTGCAGGAGCTGGCGATTATATAAGTGTTCAAGCAGGGTTGAATAATATTTTTATTATAAAGGGTAGAGATAACCGTTTACGTGCTTTTCATAATATATGTCGTCATCGAGGTACACAATTGCTTAGAGCAGTAGGAAAAGCGCAAAAAGCAATTACTTGTCCTTATCATGACTGGACATACGATTTAGAAGGAAAATTAATGAGTGTGCCTAAACGAGAAGAGGAGTTTCCAGAACTAAAAGGAAAATTACATACTTGCGATTTAAGCTTACATGAGGCTTCTGTAGACATCTTTAAAGGGATGATATTTGTACATCCAGAGAAGAATGCACCTAGTATTATGAGTTTCTTTGGTGAGGTAGAACCTTATTTAGGGCCTCATGTTCCAGAAGAGCTCATAGAGTATTCTGAAAACAAAGAGGAAAGACCTTTGTATCAAAAAGAGATTAATTCAAATTGGAAAATTGTAGTAGAAAATTATATAGATCATTATCATTTAGCGCACCTTCATGAAGGTACACTAAATATGTACGATCATGCTAAAGCTGAATTCGGATGGGTAGGGCCACATTACTGGTTTTATGAACCATTAGTAGAAGAGTATTTAAAAGATGTAAAAAATGCATCACCATATCCACTAATAGATAAAATGCCAGAAGATAAAATGGGAGCTTATGTTCCTTGGCTATTTCCTAATATTGGTATTACAGAGAGTGAAAGTGCTTGGAGTACTTTTCATGTTATTCCTTTAGCACCTGATAGAACTTTAGTTACAATTCGTTCAAAAACAATGAATGTAAGCGAGTGGGAGTATACTAAACAATATGGTAAATCGGCAATGAGTAGTGTTTGGACTAAATTTGGAAACAAAGGTAAATATCAAGACGACCCGAAGACAGACCCAATGTCGAGTGGTGACTTTATGGAAGAAGATATTTATGCTTGCGAGCAGCAACAGAAATCATTACAGTCTCCATATTTTAGTGTTGGGGCACAAGCCAAACGAGGTGAATATGCTATACAACGATTTCAAGAAGAGGTGAAGAAATGGATAGAACAACATAAATAATAATGGGTACATTTTATCAATTAAAAGTTATTAATGTTAAAACAGAAACTCAAGATTCTGTTGTTATATCATTTGATATACCCAATCATTTATACGATACATTTAACTATAAATCAGGACAGTATTTAACTTTAAAGTTTGACCTAGAAGGTAAAGAAGTTATTCGTTCTTATTCTTTATGTAGTTCACCAGTACCACAAAAACCTTTATGCATAGGGGTAAAAAGGGTAGAAGAGGGACTCGTTTCTAATCACATAAACGATACTATAAAAGTAGGCTCAGTAGTTGAGGTTAAACCTCCAGAGGGGCATTTTTATGCAGATGTAAGGAGAGGGAATTATAAAACATATTATTTATTTACGGCAGGTAGTGGTATTACTCCAATATTATCTATTTTACGATCTGTTTTATTGGAGGAAGAAAAGAGCTATGTATATATGATTTACGGAAATCGTAATCATGATTCTATAATGTTTAAAACGGAATTGAGTCAACTGCAAGAGCAATTTGGAAATCGCTTAGTAATAAAACATTGTCTAAGTAAACCTAAAAGTAGCTTTTGGTCTAATAAACAACAAACTCCATATATTAAAGGACGTATAGATAAGAAAATTGTAAAATGGTTTTTAGATGAGTATCCATCTTATGCTCAAAATACCGAGTATTATATTTGTGGTCCAGAATCTATGATAAATGATACAGAATTAGCTTTATTAAGTTTTGATGTCCCTGAGGGGCGTATATTTAAAGAAAGTTTTGGAAGTATAAATACGGGGTCAATAAGTGTTGAAACAGTAGCTAATGCTAAACTGACAGCGACTTTGCATAATGAAAATGTAGAAATAAGTATAGAGGAAGGAAAAACTGTTTTAAGAGCGTTAATTGATAATAATTACAATCCTCCATATTCTTGTGAGGGTGGTATATGTGCTAGTTGTATATGTAAACTTAAGAAAGGAAAGGTTCATATGGTCAATACTATTTCGCTTACAGATGAACAAATAGAGCAAAATTATATTTTGAGCTGCCAAAGTATTCCATTAACAGATGAAATAGTAGTAGAGTATAACTAAGAATATACTCATAATGCTATTAAATTACCCACAGAATAGGTTTATAGAGGGAAGCTTGAGAATAAAGTATAGACATGTAAAAATGATGTTAAACATAAATAATTTAACAATTCTTGAAATCATAGATTTGATTAATTATTATAAATGATAACTTTTCTTAATTAAAAACGTTTATTAGTCGATTAATATTCATTTTGTGTAACGAATAGCTACAGTTTACATAATTTAATCGCTTTTTTTGTGACCTCGATAGGTTTTTTTATAAATTACAAAGTATTGATTTGTAGTGTATTATGGTTTAATTTGCGCCGTATTTGCGGCGTGAACGCAAAAATGCTTGATTTTTACTACATTTATAGAAAATCGACCAAAAGGATTCAAACCTATGACTCTAATCTACTTAATTAAAATGATTTGAGAGGTTAAAAGTTTCATTTTGACAAATAATAAACCAGTAAGTCTATAAGCTATAGTAAAGCCTTTTGCGTTTAGCAAATGGCGCGCTATAGCGTATGGACTTACACCTTATTTTGTTCTTGCCTGATGCTGTGCTAGAGAAGCACCAAAGCTCTTATTACCTTTTTTTCCCTTCCCTTTATAAATTTATACAAAAAAAGGAAATTTTGGATACATTATTGAAAAGCCTTGTTTTTACTGACCTTTCTTTTTTTCCTTTTTATTTCCATTTTTAGAATTGTTTCCAAAAGAAATGGAAATAATATAATAAAGTATTTATTGTAATATACAGACTCTAAATATTTAAAATCAATATTATTAATTCTCTATATATTGACTTTTTACAATTACGTGTTACTAATGTGTTAAAATAAAGCACTAGAATTAATAATTTTGAAATTTATTATATAGATTTGCCCCGTGAGTACTTTAGAAAAAATAGTAACAGTTTTAATGTTGGGTATATTTTGCCTAGCGCAAGCGCATACTATTTTACCTCATGTACATCACAATCATGATGATATAAATAAAATTTTAGAACATCATCACCATTCAACTTCTACTAATAATGATCAAGAAAATATACACGATCATCATTTAAACTTATTAGATCATCTGTTAGAAGGACATTCTCATGATTGTGCTCTAGATGACACGGTTACTTTAACGAGTAAAAAACAATATCAATTTAATGGCAGTGATATAGCAATACTATCCATAGTATCTAGTTTTAGTAATATTAATTCTGCTCTTTTAGAAAAGTATACTTCACCTAATTATACTAGTATATTAGAACGAAGTAATGATTTTCAATTATTAGTATTTTCCCACCGAGGGCCTCCATCAATAGTTTAATTTTTGTGGTTTAAAGCATTCATTTTAAACTAAATAAAATTATATGTATCTTTTCTATAATTATAGATTAACGATATAGATATAAAGTTATTTAGTTTAACGTATTGTTTATTAACCAAATAAGATAGTATTAGTCAATACTATCATTTTACTTATTATTAAATTAAACTTATATATTAAATGTTAGATAAAGTAATTAAGTTTTCGATAGCCAATAAATTGGTTATTGGTCTATTTACGATGACTTTGATAGTTTGGGGTTCTTATTCCTTATCTAAACTACCTATTGATGCTGTACCAGACATTACAGATAATCAGGTTATGATTATTACATCATCGCCTACATTAGCGGCTCAAGAAGTAGAGCAGTTAGTAACTTTCCCTATAGAGCAAGCTACAGTAAGTATACCCAATATTGATGAGATGCGTTCCTTTTCTCGTTTTGGGCTCTCTATAGTAACCATTGTTTTTGAGGAGGATGTTGATTTATATTGGGCGAGACAACAAATTCAAGAACGCTTATCATTAGTAACTAAAGATATTCCTAAAAACATAGGAGTTCCAGAAATGGCTCCTGTCACGACAGGTTTGGGTGAGATATATCAATATGTTGTTAGACCTGCTAAAGGCTATGAAGAAAAATATGATGCCAGAGAGCTACGTACCATTCAAGACTGGATTATTAAACGTCAATTATTAGGTACAGATGGAGTAGCAGAAGTTAGTAGTTTTGGAGGACACGTAAAGCAATATCAAATTGCGATTGATCCAAATCTATTACAGAGTATGAATGTTTCTGTTAAAGAATTATTTGAAGCATTAGAAAAAAATAATCAAAACACAGGAGGTGCTTATATTGATAAAGGACCTAAAGCTATTTTTATTAGAAGTGAAGGATTAATAAAAAACATCGATGAAATTGAAAAAGTAGTTGTTAAGGTTACTCCAACGGGTGTACCAATACTAATAAGAAATGTAGCTAAAGTAGAATTAGGAAACGGAGTGCGTTATGGAGCAGCTACTAGAAATGGAAACGGAGAAGTTGTTACAGGTATTGTAATGATGCTAAAAGGAGCTAACTCAGCAGAGGTCGTTACTAATGTGATAGATAAAATAGAACAGGTTAAAACCTCTTTACCAGAAGGGGTTGTAATAGAACCTTATTTGAATAGAAAAAAGCTAGTAGATAGAGCAATTAGTACAGTTGTTACAAATTTAGCCGAAGGTGCTTTAATAGTCATTTTTGTATTAATTCTATTTCTAGGTAATTTAAGAGGAGGATTAATTGTAGCATCTGTAATACCATTATCAATGCTTTTTGCTATTGGGATGATGCGACTGTTTGGAGTTTCAGGAAATTTAATGAGCTTAGGTGCTATAGATTTTGGATTAATAGTAGATGGGGCTGTAATTATTGTAGAAGCTGTAATGCATGGAGTCGTAATAAGCAAGATGAAGTATGCAGGAGTCGGTAGGCTTACCACAAAACAGATGGATGAAGAAGTATATCAATCTTCTAGTAAAATAAGATCAGCGGCAGCATTTGGAGAGATTATTATTCTTATAGTATATCTGCCTATTTTGGCATTAGTAGGAGTAGAGGGCAAAATGTTTAGCCCGATGGCACAAACTGTATCATTTGCTATTCTGGGAGCTTTCCTGTTGTCACTTACCTATGTACCTATGATGTCAGCTTTGGCTTTAAGTAAAAAAACAGAACATAAACGTAATTTTTCGGATAAATTGATGGATTTTTTCCAACGTTTATATTCTCCTATCATTCAGGGAGCATTAAAAAGAAAGTTACTAGTACTAGGTACAACTGTATTATTATTTGTAATTACTTTAGTTACATTCAATAGTATGGGAGGAGAATTTATACCACAGCTTGACGAAGGAGATTTTGCTGTTGAAACACGTGTACCTGTAGGTAGTTCTATTCAACAATCTATAGATGCTTCTACCAAAGCACAAAAAATTATTCTAGATAATTTTCCTAATGAAGTAGAACAGGTCGTGAGTAAAATAGGGTCAGGGCAAATACCTACAGATCCTATGCCTATTGAAGCAGGAGATATGATGATTATTTTGAAAGATAAATCAGAGTGGAAGGTTGCCAAAACACGAGAAGGTTTAGTTGAAAAAATGGAAGAAAAGCTAATTGCTATTCCAGATGCTACTTTTGGTTTTCAACAACCTATTCAAATGCGATTTAATGAATTACTTACAGGGGCTAAACAAGATGTGGTGCTTAAAATTTATGGAGAGGATCTTGACAAACTTTCTGATTTAGCAGGACAAGTAGGTAATAAGATAAAAGGAATTGATGGTATTGAAGATTTATATATAGAAGAGGTTACAGGTTTACCACAAATTCAAATTGAAATGAATCGTGACAAGATTGCTCAATATGGTATGAATATAGCTGATATAAATACTGTAATCACAACTTCTTTCGCAGGGAAATCAGCAGGTTTAGTTTATGAAGGAGAACGACGTTTTGATTTAGTAGTTCGTCTTGATAAATCACATAGAACTGATATTTCTGATATAAGAAATATTTATGTTACTTCTGCTTCAGGAAATCAAATACCATTATCAGAAGTAGCTACTGTAACTTATAAACCAGGACCTATTCAAATTCAGCGAGACAACGCTAAACGCAGAATAACGATAGGGTTTAATGTAAGAAATAGAGATGTACAAAGTATTGTAGCCGATATAAAAACTATAATAACAAAAAGTATGAAAATGCCATCAGGTTATTATATAACTTATGGAGGGCAATTTAAAAATTTACAAGAGGCAAACAAGAGGTTAGCTATAGCAGTACCAGCAGCTCTATTATTTATATTATTGTTGTTATACTTTACATTTAAATCGGTAAAACAAAGTCTATTAATATTTACAGCTATCCCTTTATCTGCTATTGGGGGTGTTTTTGCATTACTTGTTAGAGGGATGCCTTTTAGTATTTCAGCAGGTATTGGTTTTATAGCTTTGTTTGGAGTAGCAGTATTAAACGGAATTGTATTAATATCAGAATTTAATCGTTTAGAGAAAGAAGGAGTTACCGATGTTTATCAACGTGTGATGCAAGGGACAAAAACACGATTGCGACCAGTATTAATGACAGCTATGGTGGCTTCGTTAGGTTTTTTACCTATGGCATTATCTAATACATCAGGTGCAGAGGTACAGCGCCCTTTAGCTACTGTAGTTATAGGTGGGTTACTAACAGCAACAATATTAACACTTGTTATTCTTCCTATTTTATACACTTATTTTACAAGCCATAAAAATAGAGGAGGGGTTAGAACTACTACTATAACACCTGTGGTTGTTTTGTTATTGAGTTTATTTTCTTTTACAAGTGTTAAGGCACAAAATCAAAGCCGTATAATAACACAAAAAGAAGCAATTGAAGAAGCATTGAAAAATAACAATAGTATTAAGATTGCTACTTATAGGGTAGAGGTTGATAAAGCTGCAAAAAGCGGGGCTATTAATTTACCTAAAACAGAGTTTGTATATAATTCAGGGGTATTAAACACTCCAGATATAAACGATAATTTATTTTCTATTACACAACGATTAGAATTTCCTACAGTATATAGTAGTCAGAATAAGTTAGCAGTGGCTAAGATAAATGCATCTGAAAGTTATAAAGTGCTAGAAGAGTTTGAGTTGATAGGTAAAGTAAAAAATGTTTTTAATTTTTACAGTTTACAATTGGCTAGAAGAGAGTTGTTAATAAAACAAGATAGTATTTATAAAAATTTGGCTCATGTAAGTTTAAAACGATATGAGTCTGGAGAATCTAATAGATTGGAGAGTATTACATCTGAAACACAAGCAATGAAGATGAAAAATTTGTTAGAAGAAAATACTTCAGATATTGAAATTGCTAAAAAACAGTTAGCTGTATTATTACACACTACAGATGAATTACTGTTAGATATGGATAATTATAAACCAATGGTACTAGAAGATATTTCTATATTATCAGGAAGTATAAATAATATTCCAATAGTTAAGTATTTAGAAAATAAGGCTATAATAAGTAAGAAACAGACAAAACTAGCCCGTAATAAAATGCTGCCAGACATTATTTTAGGCTATAATAGTCAAACATTTATTGGAGTATCTAATACAAGTAATAATGCATTACAATATACATCATCAGATAGATTTTCATCATTTCAAGTAGGATTAGCGATACCTATTTTTCCAGGAGGGAATAGGTCTAAAATAAAGCAATCAAAAGTAAAACAAAAAATTACTGAGGGAACATTAGAGTTAGCGAAAATACAACAAGAAGGTATATTGAAAAATCATATTAAAGAGTATGAAAAAAACAATAGAGCATTAATGTATTATACTGATAAGGCAATACCACAGGCTGATTTACTTATAGAAACATCTTATAAAAGTTTTAAAAATGGAGATGTTTCATATACTCAATACTTGCAAGGTTTAACACTAGCAATAATAATTCAAACAGAATATCTAGAAGCTATTTATATGAATAATCAAACAGTAATTGCTATAGAAACGTTGTTAGGAACAAAATAATAAATTTTTTAAAAGACATAAAAATGAGTTTTAATAAATCAAAATATATCATTCTGATAGTACTAGCTATCCTTATGCTATCTTCATGTAATTCAAAAAATAATGAAGAAGAAGGTGTAACTGAAATAATAGAAGAGAAGGTGAGTAATACAATAACTTTTACTAAAGAACAGTATCAGTTAGCAGGTATAAAAACAGGTAGAGTAACACAAAAAAATTTAAGTAGTGTTATAAAACTTAATGGAAAAATAGAGGTAGATCCAACTAATAAAGCCGTAGTATCGGCACAATTAGGAGGTTATATAAAATCGGCAGGTTTAATTGTAGGAACACCAGTTAAAAAAGGACAGGTTTTAGCAATTATAGAAAATGTAGAGTTTATAACTATTCAACAAGAATATTTAGAGAGTATAGGAGAATTGCAATTTCTTGAAGAAGAATTTAAACGTCAAAAAGAGCTTAGAGAGCAAGATATTAACTCTAAGAAAACATTTCAAAAAGTAACTTCTGAATATAAAATGCTTAAAGCTAAAGTAAATGGCTTAGAGCAAAAATTAGCACTTATAGGGATAAATAAGCATAATGTACAAGCTGGTACTATTTCTAGAACAGCAAGTCTATTTGCTCCAATAAATGGTTATATTAAATCAAGTAATGCTACTATAGGTGATTATGTTGCGCCTACAGATGAGGTATTTGAAATAGTAAATACAGATAAAATACAATTAGAATTAAATGTTTATGAATCTAATTTAAGCTATTTATCTATTGGACAAAAAGTACGTTTTTCTCTTGCTAATGAGACAGGTTTTAATAGACTGGCAGTTATACAACAAATAGGAAAAGCATCAGGAAACGATAGAGTAATTATAGCACGTTGTACTATAGATAAAGAAAGTACATCTAATTTATTACCAGAAATGTATGTTAAGGCTAATGTAGAGTCTAACCCTACCGAGCAGCAAGTAATACCTTCAGATGCGATTGTACAATTTAACAATAAGAACTATTTAATCATTGAAAACGGTAAGTCTAATGATATAATCAACTTTAATTTACTAGAAATAAAGAAAGGTATAGAACAAGATGGTTTTATAGCAATTGAGTCTTCTGAGAAAGAATTAAAAGATTCAGAGTCTATTGTTGTAGAGAATGCTTATGCAGTGATTTCATTACTTAGAAATTCATTAGAAGGAGAAGAGGAATGAAAAAAATTAAAAAAGAACAAATAGATATAAGAAGAGTAATAACTCCTCTCGCTTTACTATTATTTTGCTTTAGTTCAATTGTGTCATATGCACATGGAGTTGATGATGAAACACAATCATTTTTGTCGATGAATAAAGGTGTAGCCTTTGGCTCCTTTTTATACATCGGGGCTAAACATATGATTACAGGATACGATCACCTTTTATTCCTAATTGGAGTACTATTCTTTTTATATAAAACAAAAGAGATAATTACCTATGTAAGCTACTTTACAATAGGTCACAGTTTTACTTTACTACTGGGTGTTATGGCAGATGTTAATGTAAATGCTTATATAATAGACGCCATTATAGCATTATCTATTGTATATAAAGGTTTTGATAATTTAGGAGGCTTTAATAGGTTTTTAGGTAAACAGCCCAATACAAAAGCAGCAGTACTCATTTTTGGATTATTTCATGGTTTTGGGTTAGCAACTAAATTACAAGAGTTTAAATTTGATAAAGATGGACTTTTTATAAACCTTTTAGGATTTAATTTAGGTGTTGAAATAGGTCAGTTTTTAGCTCTAGGTTTAGTTTTACTTATTATTTCTTTCTGGAGAAATTATGATAGTTATTTAAGGTTTTCAAAAATTACTAATATACTTCTTATGGCAGCAGGATTTTTGCTACTAGGTTTTCAATTAACAGGATACTTTACTTCTTAAAAATATATTATGGATACAAATAATCAACCTATAATGGGTAAAAAACAATTAATAAAATCAGTTCTTATAGCGTTAATACTAGGAGTTTTAGTACTCTTAACAGCTGTTTTTCCTGCAGAATATGGAATGGATCCTTTAGGGATAGGAAAGTTGTTTGGATTTTCAAAACTTTATCAAAATGATATTGAAACGGTAATAGAAGGAAAACAAGAAATTTTAGTTTCCTCTTTAACAAGTTTTGAAAAATTAAAACTCGAAAAAGTTGGTTCATCTGCTAAGATTCCAAAGCCTGTAGAAGCTAATAATCCACCTCCTGAAATACAATTTAAAGAGAGGGAAGATACTATAGAAGTTATAGTGCCAGCTAATGAGGGAATTGAGTATAAGTTTAAGGTGTTAAAATATGGTAGCGTAAAATATGAATGGTCTACTGATGATGGTATTGTATACCTTGATTTTCATGGTGAGGTTAACCAAGATAATCCGCCTAAAAATGTATTTTATGAGAGTTATACACTTGCATATTCAAATAATATGGCAGGAACTCTAATAGCTCCTTTCGAAGGAAAACATGGGTGGTATTATCGAAATGAAACTAATAAAAATATTACAATAACCTTACGTTTAAAAGGAGAATATGAACTATTTTAAAGTTTAGATTGCTTTATAAAAGGAGAGGTAACTAGTATTACCTCTCTTTTTAATTCTATTTAAATGTTTTTTTGAAATTTATAAAGAAATTATTTAGTTCTTTTATCTAAACATGATGAAATTGTATCTAGCCAAAATATACATTGATTGGAAGTATTTTATTAATTGTTAGATGATTAAATAATTGAAAATAAAAATGTTTTGTGTCAAATAGTGATTATTATTTATTTGGAACAACAAATAAATACGATTTATAATATTTTTATATTAAAAAAGCGATTGAATTATATTGTAATTCAATCGCTTTTTTTCTATATTGACAGGTTTTTCTTACAAATTACAGGATATTCATTTACAGTGTTTTATGTTTTGATTTGTGCCGTATTTGCGGCGTGAACGCAAAAATGCTTGATTTTTACTACATTTTATAGAAAATCGACAGGATTCACATTGTAAACTTAAAAAAATAGTAATTAAAAACTTACAAATTCAAAGTTACATTTTAGGGAAAGAGGTGCATTCGTATATTTTTTATTAGTCGATAGACAAATAATAAGAAGAAGTAAGTATTAAAGCTCTCTTCATACCTTTTTCCTTTCCTTTTATAAATTTATACAAAAAAATGGATACAATTGATACATTATTGTGAAACCCTGTTTTTACTGTACTTTCCTTGTATCTATTTTGTATCTATTTTAATTATTGTATCTAAAAAAAAAAGATACAAAGATAATAAGATAGAGTAGAGGTAGTTATTTTAGAAGTATTTCTATTAATTTTATAGTAATGAAACCAGTTACAAAGATAACTATACTTCTATTTTTTATATTGATAATTATTGGTTGTAATAACACCAATAAAGGGAGTTATAAACCACCTTTTTACGAATCGGATAGTCTACGTATTGTATACTATAAATTAAATAGCTCTGAGAGGTATAGTGAGACAATTATGTTAAGTAAAGAAGAGCTAAAGAATTGTATTAATTATACATATTCATATAAAAACTTACAGGAGAGTAATGATTCAATATCTTTTTATAAAGACTCTATTGTCCTTAATAATCGAAAGATAAATTTTCTACAAGATAAAACTTATCTTAATGGCACAAGAGAAACTCTTTTGAGAAAGTATGAAGTTGATTATATTTATAATTCGTTAAATTTATTTTTCAATGAAAAAAATAAGTTAGTCATGTCTAGATCTATTTCAGCAAATATAGTAGTTGAATATTATAACAAAAGTGATCCTAGTAATATTCATTCATTGATTCTTAAAGACTCAACTTTTTTTGAACCTGAATGGTAATTATATTTAAAATGAAATTAATAAGATTGGCAAAAGTATTTGTTTTTTTAGCCTTATTGTCATGTGACAAAGAGGATTCAATATCTTTAAAGCATAAAGTAGAACAATTAGAAATAGAAAATAAAATACTTAGTGATAGCTTAGAAAAGATTAAATATAACAGTATCGCATCTTCTGAATTGGTATTATTGCCACAGCTATATACATTTAATAAAAATGAAACTGGAGTAGTTTCAGGAATTTTCCGTCAAAGACAGAAATTTCCAAAATTTAATCTTTATCATGTAAATGATAAATTTGAATATGATGAATCAGATCAAATTAATTACAAGCTAACTAAAGATAATGGATTCGACTTTACCTATAATAAAAATGATACAATAGATGATAAGATAAGAGTTATAGCAGTTTTTGATTTAGATACTGTTGAAGTCGGTTTATATGGTATAACTAGTTTTTCAAAAAGTAATTAAGATAGAGGAGAGAAGAATGAATTATATTAAAATTGGGTTTTTATAAAATGGCTAGTAACTCATAATGAGTTGCTTGAAAAAAAAAGATGAATAAGAATATTGTTATAATTAATACGATAATATTATTTTGTTTGTTTTCGTGTAACTCAACAAAGAATATTAGTCAAAATAATGAAGAGAGATTATTGATAAATAAAATTCAGAAAGTAATAAATTTTGTATCAGAGGATACAGTATTTATTGATAGGTTAAAAAAACATTATCCAGATTTAAGAGAATGTGATAGTATTAATATAATTCAAGACCCTATTATTAAGCCTATAAGTATAAGGTATTTTGGTAGGGCTTCATTAATTAAAACTTCATTCTTTAAGAAATATGATACTTTAAATGATCTAGAATTTAATGAGAAAAAAAATCAATATAATGAATCTAATTCCTTTAAGGAATATGTTTTTAATTTATCAGATAAAAATAATAGCAAGGGGTGTAAAATTGAATTGACTTTTTCAGAAGAAAAAAATAACTTGTTACCAATAAAATATACTATTCTAGATGAAGGATATATTGATCCGAGAATAAATTATCACCCTAGAATAGGTTATTTTTTAATCGAATTTGATAATAATGATAATATCTTACGAATGCTGTATATATTGAGAGGTAATTAAGGAAATACTTTGATAATTTTTCAAAATGAAATTATAATAATAGCTTGTATCATAATTTATTATCTTTCATTTAAATAAGAAAATAACACCTTATTTTGTTCTTGTCTCATGTTATGCTAGAGAAGCACCAAAGCTCT
Organism: Flavobacterium sp. MedPE-SWcel; assembly: GCA_001874325.1. Lineage (GTDB taxonomy): Bacteria > Bacteroidota > Bacteroidia > Flavobacteriales > Flavobacteriaceae > Flavobacterium. The sequence goes on from MPCW01000009.1 coordinate 124,553, forward strand.
TATTCCCCTTTTTTCCCTTCCCTTTATAAATTTATACAAAAAAAGGAAATTTTAGATACATTATTGAAAAACCTTGTTTTTACTGACCTTTATTTGTTTCCTTTTTATTTCCATTTTAAGAATTGTTTCCTAAAAAAATGGAAATAGAGATAATATATAAAGAGTAAAATAAACAAAACCGCCTTTACAGTAGTTTTGTTTATTAAAAATCGACTCTATGAATTATTACCATTTATCATTAAGGTTTGAGTATCTTACAAGTCTACCTTTCTCTAACTCTTTTAAGAAATCGCAACTTGTAAGCCTTAACATTAAAGTGTTATTTTCTAATGTATGAGTATCATGGATATCTCCAGGTAAGTAAACACTACATTGCCCTGCATTTAGCATATAAGAGTCTTTTTGAACTATATTCATGGTTCCATCAGGATAAAATACACGGTTAAATAGCCCCATTTTAGATTGACCAATTACTGTAGAATAAATAACCCAACCACTTCCATGATCATGTGGAGGACTAATATCTCCTTTGTTTTCTATGTGACCCATTAAAATAAAACCATGTTCTTCACTTCGGTAAACTTCTTTAAACGGAAGTTGTTTTTCTAATAATTCATCAACCCAATTTTCACCTATACAATTTTGTGTTAGCTCTTCTAATAGTTCTTTACTTTTTTTGGTTAAGCTTGAGTTTAAAGGTCCCCATACTTTAGATAGTTCTTTTACAAAATGATTTAAAGATTCTTGTTTCATAATTATATACTTTTTAAATTAAAAACTTGGCAAATAAGCCATAGCTTTCCTTTTTTATTTTTTGAGGCCCAAATGAATCTAGATTAGTTCCCAACCCAATAGAAGTACTATAAAAGCTAAGACCTAATCTTAAGTTAATATAGCTTCTATCATGTAAATCATGTTTGATATTGTGATTATACAAAGACTGAATTCTAGTGTATAAATTAATTTTATCCGATAAATTAGGTTTATACTCATACATTAAGAAAGCTTCAAAGTTTTTGTTATCGATTAAATCAAACCTAGGAGCTATAATAAATAACATCTCTTTTTTTATGTAGGTATAATTAAGACCTAATGTAGGACGTAAACCATCAATTGAATTAGTTGATATTTCCCCCGAAATATTTAAGTTCTTAATACATTCATAGTTTAAAGTAGTTGACCCTATTAATACAAGGCCTTTATTTTCATAAAACTGAGCATATGTAAGCATATTAAAAACACTAAATTTGTTCATTGTTTTTATAGGTCTTATAAATACATTTTGAATACTTAAAACTTCATCTGCTATTAAAATTTCAAAATCTATTTGGGGAGGTTCTGATAAACCTTGGTTCTCAGGTGATGATTGTGCTTTACTAGTTATTGATAGTCCTACTAATAGTATGCTTGAGACTAGTTTTATTTTATTTATGTTGATAATCATTTAAGGAATTTATTTTTTAATACCTACAAATCGAAGTACTGAAGCTTTGAGTTCATTTTCAGTACCTTCTAATAAAATATCTGTTTCAACTTTTAATTCAATAATTTCATAATTAGGAAAATCTTTTAAAATACTTTCTTTATTATATAAGTATGCGATGTCCTGAGGTCCTTCATTGCTATATTTAGGATGTTCAGTGCTAAATGTTTCGAAAAATAAAAGACCTCCTTTCTTAAGATGTTTATCTAGTTTTTTATTGATAGCTGTACGTTCTTGATCTGAAAAATGAATAAATAAAAATGCTACAGCATCAAAAGACTCACTAGGGAAAGATGCATTGACAATATCCTCTACTGTATATGTAATATCTACATTGTGTATTTTTGCTAGTTTTTCAGCCTTTTTCTTAGCTTCTATACTATAATCATAAGCTGTAACATCCCACCCTAATTTTGCAGCAAATACAGCATTTCTACCTTCACCTTCACCAGGAAATAATATTTTTCCAGGTTTAAAACTGGGTAATACTTTTGCAAGATATTTATCAGGATTCTTACCATATAAATATTCATCCTTTGCATACTCATCGTTGAAATATTCTTTTAAAAATTCAGTTTCCGACACTTTTTTTTGTTGTTTCATAAAGGCTTCTATAATGTATTGTTTCGTTAATAAATTGTGATTGATTTTAAAATCTACAAATCCAGATTTTTTAAGTTCTTCGATTGCATCAGACGCTTCAATTCTCATTTGGTACGATGGGTCATCAGTAATTGATTTATCTTTTTTATAATCTATTATGACTAATTTCCCGTCTGGTTTAATTCCATATTTAACTTTTTTAAAGTATTCCGTTCTGTTTTCTATATGATGATATGTATCAACAATGAGTACAACGTCAACTTCTTCTTTTTTTAAGTTAGGTGTATCAAAAGGTATTTTTCTAACCTCTATAGATTCAGAAGAAACATTTTCTTTCTCTTTCCTTTCCTCTAGCATTTTTATAAAGTCATTATCTACATCAGCGGCAATTACTTTTGCTCCTGTATCGATTAGTTTAAATGAAAAATATCCTGTACCAGCTCCAATGTCTAATACTTTTTTACCGTTTAAATCACCTAGTAGATTTAAAATTTCTTTAGGTTTTTGCCAATCATCTCTATTATTACCTTCTAGGTGTTTAACCATTTCCTTGGCTGAAAGATGTTTATGATGATCATTTTTGTGGTTGTTTTTATTATGGTTTTGTTGATTACAACTGATACTTGTAATAGTTAAAAACCAGAGGTAAAGAAGATTTGGAGTTGATAATATATTTTTTCTTTTTTTCATGATATATTGATTGTAATTTTGAGAGACAAAGGTTTCTTTTTTTGAAATAGTTACTTGTTTCAAAAAGTAGGTTTATAGTGGACTTTTTTACATGAATTAGTAATTTTCACCTTCTAAGGATAATTTTCTAAATTTTAAATATGTTTAAAAGATGAAAACAAAAGGATACCTATTTCTAAATATGAAATTCGAAAGTTTTTTATTTAAGTGTTTATCTTTTTTTCTTTTATTAAACTAAGAGAGTATAAGACAATGGTTATCAAAATAATTACCCCTCCAATCATGCTTTCCTGATTAGGAACTTCTCTAAAGAACAGAAATGCTAGAACTGGAGCTAAAACATTTTGTAAGATTAATGTTAATGACACCTCAGAAGCTTTTATAAAACGTGTAGCAATCATTCCAGAAACCCTACCTAAAGGAGCAGTTAAAAGCCCCATTATCCCCATAATTAACCAGGTATTGAAAGAATATTTGGATGGTTCAGCAAAAAAGAACATTGTAAAAGCTAAAAAGAACCCGCCTAAACCTACAAGAGCTAATCGATTAACTTCTGGATATTTGCGGAGTAATGTGAAAATTAAGGCTACACAAAAAACAGAAACTAATGCTAAAAGATCTCCTTTCCAGTTTCCTGTTCCAAAAGATCCATTTACAACAATAAAGACCCCTATGACTACAAATAGTATTGCTAACCATGTTTTGCGATCGGTTTTTTCTTTTAATAAAACCCAACTTAACAATGCAGCTGCAGCGGGTGTTGCGCTCTGTATAATAAAAGTATTTGCTATAGATGTGTTTTTTATGCTTAAAACAAATGTAGAGGCACTTCCTAACATTAATAAGCTTGATATTATAAGTGGCCAACCATTAGATTTTATTACTTGAATTATATTACGTTTCTCTGAAATTTGAACTACAATAGACATTGAAATAGCTGTAAATAAACCGAATAAGAATATTGTATTAAAACCACTTACTCCTGAAAAGCGTATATAAATAGGATCAAAACTCATTAAAACGGCCCCTATAATAGCTAGTGTTACCCCTTTAGTTTTTGGGTTTAAATTTTTCAAGATGTTTTTCATTTTTACCTTTTAAGATTGATTATTTGATTCTATTTTTTTGTTTAATATGAAGCTCAAAGCCCCCAATAACAGAATGCCAATACCTAATAGGGACTCCATTGGTTGTTCAACTAATAAGTAGATCAAAATCCAAAGACTTATTAAAAGAAATATGAGTTGAGGGATAGGAAATAAGGGACTTTTATATCCTGTTAAGTCTTTATTTTTTCTAATAAAAAAGAGGCTTAATACTGTTAAAGAGACAAAGAGTTGTAAAATAAAAGCACTGTAAGTTAATACCTGATTGAAAGAGCCTGTAAAAACCATTAAAAGAGAAATTAATGCTTGTAATATGATAGCTCTGTTAGGAATTTCATTCTTATTTACTTTTCCTAAAGGCTGCCATAATTTATAATCTTCAGCCATTGCTTTTGTAACTCTAGATCCTACCCACACCATAGCACTAATACTAGATATGAGCATGAAAGCAATTAAACTGCTAATGATTTTTCCACCTATACTTCCAAAAATTGTATCTGCTACTATTTGACCTATTTCTACTTGACCTTTTAATTGGAATATAGGTACTTGTTTTAAAAAAATGATTTGAAGTACTAAGTAAAGAACACTTACTAGTAAAGTTCCCCCTATAAGAGCTATAGGGAGGTTACGGTTTACATCTTTTATTTCATCGACAATATATGAAGCAGCATTCCATCCTGAAAACGAATAGGAAACATAAACTAAGGATATAGCAAAAGAGGGTAGAAAGATTTCATTTTGCCAATTATTACTCCAGTCAAATGATGATACTTCTGAAGAAGTAAAGAGACCTATAAGAATAAAGGCAAGAATAACTATTACTTTTATAAATGTGGTTATATTTTGAAATTGACTACTTTTCTTCAAATTAAACATATGAAAAAAAGAAACTCCAACGATTAGAAGAGAAGCAATGAGTTTACCGTTTAAGTTAAGATACCTTTCAGTATATGCACCTGCTGCCATTGCAGCTAACGCTATTGGAGCTGCAAAACCAACGGTTAAAGAAGCCCAACCAGAGAGGTAACCTATAAACTTATTATATACAATTGATAGAAAGTGATATTCGCCACCTGAACGAGTTAATTTTGTACCTAATTCAGCATATGATAACGCTCCGCTTATTGCCATTATAGCGCCTAACGACCAGAGAAATATAATACTCCATGTATTAGTTATTGAAGTTAATTGAAAACCAAGGCTTGTAAAAACACCAGTTCCAATCATATTAGCTATTACCACAGCCATAGCTGCTCTACTAGATATTTTACCTTTCACAAATTGTTCTTTTAGTGATGAGCAAAATTATCTTTTACGATATCTGCGTATGGTGGATAATTAGGAGTTAATTAAGGACAAAAGGTAATTTAGACTATATTATTTTGATTACGATAAGTGTCGGCTGTAAGAGATGTATGTTTTTTAAAGAACCTCATAAAGTATGAAGTATCTGTAAAACCTAATTCAATAGCTATCTCTGTAACAGAGTTTTTTGTAAATAGCAATAAACGTTTTGCCTCTGTTAGAGTACGCTCATGTATTAAGCTCATTACGGTTTTGTTTAAGGCTTTTTTACATAAACTATTAAGGTGTCTAGGAGAAATATGCATTAAATCGGCATAATCATTTAATAATTTATATTCTTTAAAGTGGACATCAATTAATGTTTCTAATTTTCTTAATTGATATGTTAGATATGCGGGTTTTACTGATTCAATTGGTTTTTCATATGCTCTAGATGCTCTAATGAGTAAAACTTCAAATAATGCTCGCAACATATTGTTTTTATCAGTTGTTTTAGAGTTATACTCTTCATAGAGTTCGTCCCATACAGGCTGTATTTTATTATTAATCTCATTTAAATGGATAACGGGAAGGTTGCTTATTGAGTGGAAAAATGGATAATCTAAAAGTTTTTGAAAATTATCACTTAAATGATAAAAACCAGAATCAAAAGAAATTACATAACCTTCAGTATCAATACTTGTCTCTAAAGAATGTACTTGTCCTGGAGAAACAAAAAACATCATATTTGGTTCAATATCATAGGTTTTAAAGTCTATTGAATGTTTTCCAATACCATTTTTTATATACATAATATGGTAAAAATCATGTCTATGAGGCTCTACTATAATCTGTTCACCATTATTATCTCCAGTTAGTTGTTCAATTTCAAACTTCGAAATATCTTTATTAAGAATATTATCAATACTTTTAATTGGTAAATCTATAAACTCTTTTTTTCTCATGATTAATATCTTATAGTTTTTATAATAAGAAAGTATTCTTCAACAAGGGGGATAATAATCAAATAACTACTTGTGTGTATAATACAAACTTTGTTTAGGATAGAGAAACATTGTAAAATTAATATTTTATAATGTGTATTAAAAGTATTATACCCTAAGCAATTAGCCAAAGAGAGTTATATTAGGACATGTGGTCTATAGTATAAAGAACCGATATATCAAAAAGATTCTAAATTATTTCAAGATTAATTAGAAACACTTTGTCTTGAATAAGATAAGTTAATTATTCATTCAAGATAATAATTAACTATAACTTATACGGTTTATATATTAAAAAAGCGATTAAATTATATCATAATTTAATCGCTTTTTTTGTGACCTCGACAGTAATTTTTAATCGAATACAAACGATTAAAAATCAGATTGTTAAATAAAATATGGGGGCGTATTGGGGTAGTGGTAAATATGAAGCGGTTAGCGGAATGATAAAAAACAGTAAGTATAAAACCTTTAGTAAAGCCCTTTGCGTTTAGCAAATGGCGCACTAGAGGTTTTATACTTACACCTTATTTCCTTTCTCTCATATGAAGGATATACAACCAGTAGGGCTTGTTTTTTTTCAATCCCCCTAAATGGTATTTTATACTTTTAAATGTAATAAGTATAAACACAAGGAAAATGCCAGTAAATATGGGGTTTTCTCTGTTTATATACTGTTTATATTTTATATATCTGTTTATAAAAAAAGTATAAACAATAATAAATAAAAATAGGGCTGATATTTTTTTAGTTTTTGATATTGTGATTTTGAGGATAATTAATCACTATCAGATTAATATTTAAAATACATTACAATCTCTAACAGTATTTTCATGTTAAATATTTACTAAGTATTTAAAATATAAATACTTTTGTTTTATTAAAAAACACATCTTATGCTAAAAAAAGTTTATTACTATTGTTATTTCGAATACTCACGTTTGGATAACTACAAGACCTTCTTAAAGGTGATGGGCTAATAATGGCAGTAATGGGTTTAACTCCAGGTACTGTAGAAGAATATTATAAGGCTGATAAAGCAAAAATTATAGGACGAACTGCCACAATAATGCTAGCAAATTAATAAAATATGACGATGAATATTTTAAAAAAAAAGCCGATTAGGATAATTTATGGTTCTTCACTATTTGTTTTTTTATATATGATGCTTATGAATATTATAAATAGAATAGATATGATATACTATATTTTGTCAAGTGTTATAACAAGTTTAATTGTGATATATGCAATATATGCTAGAATAAACTTTGAATATGAAAAAGTGTATACCAAATTTAAGTTATTAAAATATAGATTTGATATTGTAAATGGATATTTGATTGAAAAATTCCTATTTTATATAATTACTTGTGCTTCATTATTATTGATTAATATGAATCCTTTTCAAAATCAGGGATTTGATTTTACGTCAATTATTTTTATTGTTGTTATGGCGATTTGTCTGTTAATGTTTGTGAAAATTAGTTCAATACGCCCCAACAGAAATAATCCTGATAATAGTAATGGTTCAAATTAGTTGATGGCCAATAAAAACTTTTTAAATTATTTAAAATCAATAATCTAAAGGTTTTAAAGTGCATTCTTTGCTTTTATGTATTTATTGATACTAATGACCCTTTAAATGCTTATTCAGTGACTTTGATAAATGTAGAACCTGTTTATGAATACTTTGAAAATGTAGAGATTGATCAACATATATTGGGCAGAAGCAAAAGGTAAGAGTTGATGTTATAGGTAGTATTGATGGTAAATCTAGAAGAAAATTTGAGATATCTAGAAGTTTTACACATGAAGTTGGACATGCAGCAGGATTATATCCCCTGGGGTCTACGGATACTATAAGTGATATAAAGCAAGGTGACGAGGGAGTTAAAAAAAGACAATTAAAAATAATATAATGAATTCAAGTGCCAATCCTGTCAAAAATAATGTTAGAAATCCTGGTACTAGTACAATACCTAGTCAATTATATTTTATTGACAACTTAATTAGAGAACAAATAACACCTTTAAAACTTTAAAGAAATGAGAAGTTTTATAATTATTTCGCTTGTATTCTTATTAACGAGTTGTAAAGCTAGATTAGAAGAAGCTCAAAATTTAACATGTCCAGATACAGTTACCTTACAATATGATTATCGAAATAGAACTGGTAGTATACCAGTTAATAAAAAATTAAAATCTTTTACAGTGTATTTCATTGGGTCATACAATGATGATATCGAGGTTTTTGTGAATGGAAAGTTATATTACCATAAGCATTTGAACATAGATGATAATCATGATAATTTAAATGATTTTTTTGATTATAATTATTCTGAGGATACCGAACTTCCTATTTTGAAGATTAAATCTAAAACAAAAGAAACATGTTTTGATATACACATTAAAGAAAAATATAAGATATTATATGTTTTTTTATCTGAAAGAGGAGAATGGATAGTTAGATTTTCTAATTTACATTATCTTAATTAGGTTGTTTTTAAATATCTTTAAGTCTTATTTTTGTTATAAATAAAATAATGAAAACTTCTTTAAATGTACGAAGTATTATTGATTGTTTAAATAGATTACAATAGAAGTAGGTCATGGATAATAATTTAAATAAATTATGAAAATTTACACGATTTTAATTTTATTATGCATCTCATGCTCTTCAATAGGAAAAAAATCTTCTTGTAATGAAAATCAAGAATTTAAGACTGAATTTTTTAAAAATATTAAAAATATTGAGGATCAAATGACAAAGGTAAAGAATGAGAGTTTTGATAGTTCACTGAAATTCATATCAAAATATACTCATGTTTCATTTAATTCTATGAATAATTATGCTCGTACTTATCCATTAGGAATCTTTGAAAAAGACAAAGAAGGATGGTTAAAGTGGTATGAAGAAAATAAATGTAATAACATTCAATTTAAATAATCTTGAAAAGTAAAAAGTAGTTAGTATATCATTAACTACTTTTTTTGTTTATAATATATTCCATTTAATAGTAGCGCTTCAAAATACCTTAATGATGATGATACCCCTCCAACAAATAGTATGATTATTTATATAAAATAATTGATCATGAAAAAAATATTTTTAATACTCTCATTAGGTTTCATTTTGAGTTGTTCAGTAAAGCCAAGAGATAAATATGATTATTTTAAAGCTCTAGAGTATATCAAAAATATAAAGCCTTATAAAACTGAAGGAGTATATGTTGTTGATACTTTGTTTTATATTTCTAGAATAACTTTTAGTGAAGATTTACTAAAAGGTAAGAACTCTCAGAGAGGACATCAGATATTAGATTCTCTTGAAAATATAGATAGAAAATTTTTATTTGATAATAAAATAAGTACTGAGCTTAGAAATATTAACTCTAATAAAAATGGAAAGTTCAACTTATATTTTTCGAAACAACAAGGGAGTACAATTGAGTTTGAGTTATTAGATAATAAAGGAGATGTTAATAATTCTCATAATTATCTCACTATGTTTAGTACAGGTCATATTTATTCTATTTCCGTGATAGATGGCAAAATCAAAGTTTTAAATAGTTTAGATGTAATATATGATTAGTACTAAACTTAAAATTTAGTAGAGTCATGTCAATTACCTTAAAAGCCGAAAAGAAGAAATTATTTTATGATCTTTTACATGAAGGAATGCACGCTTGGGATCACAATGTAGGGAACTTTAATCGTTGGGATTCTCAATAGGTTCCAGGAAGCATTGTAAGTCTTCACTTAGAATCAATGATGGAAGCTCGGGCTTATACGTTAGAAAGGTATTTTGGGTTTGTTAGACCTAATGTCGAAGGCACGATTAATGGTTTTATTTTTATAGCTAAACAAGATGGTTTTACTACTGAATCAATAGCTAAATTTGCGAATAAGTTACTAAAGGATAGTGATAGAAATAAATAAGTATTAATTTTTTTTAATTTAAATAAAGAATGTAAAAATGATAAATATATATATGTTATTTATTATGATT